>NZ_JBITLN010000017.1:0-183234 GCF_044465285.1 Streptomyces sp. NPDC049687 | reverse complement strand
CGGCTGGCTGCACACCTACAATCACCACCGCGGACACACCGCGCTCAAAGGCCAACCACCCGCCAGCCGCGTCCCCAACCTCACGGGTCAATACACCTAGTGGGCGAACGTTGCCTGCCGCGGCACTAGTCGGCACCGAGCGGGGTCAGGACCGCCAGCGTTCCGTTGGCCTGGCGCAGCGCCAGCTCCAGCGTCACGGGCGCGTGCAGCGCGCCGGTGCCGTCCGGCGGGACGAGCCACTCCAGGAACCGGGCGGGCCGGTACGGCGGCGGCACCGCGACCCAGGACCCGCGGCCGGCGTGCCGCAGCCCGGCCCCGATCCACCGGCTGCCCGGATCGGGCGGCAGGAAGAAGCCCACCCGGTGGGAGGCGGTGTCCACCAGGGTCGGCCCCGGCACGGGCAGCGCCGACTGCCACAGCAGGTCCAGGGTGAGCAGGCCCAGCCGGTCCGGGACGCTGAGCACGTCCCAGTAGCGGCCCGCCTCCAGCAGGGCGATTCCGTCACCCTGGTCCCAGTCCCGTTTACAGACCCTCGGGTCCGTCGCGGCGGCGGAGAGCCACTCCACGCCGCGTTCCCACATCGCATCGCTCATCATCCGGCTCCGTGTGCTGTCCCCAGGACCCGGCGACGCAGGTCGGCGCGGCACCGGGTACAAGCCGTCGGCCGTATACGCCGACCTCGGCACACGCATGCTGGTAGATATCTCTACGTGGCGGAAGGGGTGGCGAACCCTGGCGTTTTGGTCTGTTTCGTTCGACTGTCGTGCCCATGTTCGACAGCCGGCGTCCGGTATGGCCACCCGATCCAGGGGTACCCGGCCCGCGAGCACGACGAAGACCACGCTGGGAGGAGGCCTCGCATGGCCACGCACACCGAGACCGGCGAAGTGACCGGTACCCGGGACAAGGACTACAACCTGCTCTGGTACGTAGAGGCGTGCCTGGAGAACGCGCTCCGGCTGGAGACCTACATCCAGGACGCCGAGCGCGACGACGACAGGGAGGTCGCGGAGCTGTTCCGCAAGGCCCAGGCGGACAGTCGCAAGGGCGCCGAACTCGGCAAGGAACTGCTGCGCAGCCGCCTCGGCGGCGGCTGAACCCGCGCCCTGCCCCGGGGTGGCCCCACACGCCGCCCCGGGGATCGGCGCGTCTGGGGGCGTGTGGCCCGCCCTCCGGGCGGACGACGCCACTTTCACAACCCGCCTCGGTGATCGTCCTGCAGGTGCAGCTTGAGGAGGCCAACGCCGTGGTCGCCCCCGTTGGGGGTGCGGACGACGGCTCCGACGAGATCACCTTCTCGCGCTGCGCGTCGGTGAGCGACCGCAGCAGGGTCAGACCCGCCGTGGTCTCCTTCGTGAAGAGGGTGACCTTCTCGCCGTTGTAGGTCGCCGAGGTCGGCTCGGAGCCCATGTGGGTGGGGGGCATGACGACCTGGCCGCCGAGCACGAAGTAGTTGATGGCCACGTGGTGGCCCTCGTACTGGAAGCCCCCACGGCTCGGTGGTCGACGGCGTCCCCATGAACGTGAAGAAGTACGCGCCCTCGGTGGGGGTGTCCCGGCCGCCGCCGTTGTTCTGGTAACCGTCGACAGGACCCACCTGAAGGAAACCTGAAGACGGCCGCTCCCCGTCAACCGCGGCCGGTGCCGCCGCCCTGCGGGACGGACAGCGGCGGATCGGCCTGGCGCAGCTCGGCCAGCAACTCGTTCTGGCCCGCGAGGAGTTCGGTGAGGATCCGGCGGGCCGCCCGCAGCAGCTCGGCGACGTCACCACCGGCGAGCGCGTAGCTGACGGTCGACCCCTCCCGGATCGACACCACGATCCCGGACCGCCGCAGCACCGCCAACTGCTGGGACAGGCTGGACGGTTCGATCTCGATCTCGGAGAGCAGGTCCCGCACGGGGACGGGGCCGCCCTGCAGCAGTTCGAGGACCCGGATGCGCACCGGATGCCCGAGCATGCGGAAGAACTCGGCCTTGGCCTGGTAGAGGGGGACCTGCATGGTCAATCGCTCGCTCCTGCCGCGTTCGCTGGTCCTGGGGTCGCGTCACGATCCTCGTGGCTAGGGGCTCCGCACACCCGTCTGATGCGCTGATCTGGATGTGTCGAGATGAAGAAATCTTCAATTCGAGGGTGTGCGAAGCCGAGGACCGTGCGGGTGCCTACACCTCGAGTTCGTTCTCGATCCGCTTGAGCTGGTGGCGGGCCATGGCCAGGTTGGAGCGCTCACGGTCCAGGACGAGGTAGATGAACAGGCCGCTGCCCGTACGGCCCTTGACGAGGCGGATGAGGTGGTACTGGCTGCCCAGTGTGATCAGGATGTCCTCGATCTCCCCCTTCAGGCCCAGGTGTTCCATGGTGCGCACCTTGGCCCGGATCACATCGGTGTTGCCCGCCGCCGCGACGGCCAGGTCCAGGTCCTTGCCGCCGCCCATCGTGCCCAGGGCCATTCCGCTCGTGTAGTCCACGACGGCGGCACCCATCGCCCCCTCCACCGCGGTCATCATCTCCTTCAGAGAGATCTCGACATTCGCCATGGCGCTCCTCCTGCCGGTTGCGCGGGCCCGGGCTCCTCCGGCCCCGCTCGTGCCCCGAACCTACGAAGCTCGCCCCCCGGAGCGGTGACATGCTCCGGGACTGGCCCAAGTACGTTCGAAACACGAAGATCCACGCGCTTTTTTGACCGTGGACGGACGGAAGCTGAGCGAGCGGGTCGTGGGGGGCGGGGTCGCGGCGCCGAAGAGCCCGATCGCCGGGTCCCGTCAGGCTACGGCTCCCCGGTGCGGAGTCCTCGCTCCGCCGGAGCGTGCCCCGGGGCGCCGCTTGCGGCGGTGCGGTCGAGCGGGCAGGGTTCGGTGCCGTGGCCACCTTGCTGATCGTTCATCACACCCCGTCGCCCCACTGCCAGACGCTGTTCGAGGCGGTCCTCGCGGGCGCGACCGCCCCTGAGATCGAGGGTGTCCGGGTCGTACGGCGGGCCGCCCTGGCCGCCACCGCCTCCGACGTCCTGGCCGCCGACGCTGTTCTGCTGGGCACTCCAGCCAACCTCGGCTACATGTCCGGCGCCCTCAAGCACTTCCTCGACCAGGTCTACTACCCCTGCCTCGACACCACCCGGGGCCGCCCCTTCGGCTACTACGTGCACGGCGGCAGCGACGTCACGGGTGCCGTCCGCGCCATCGAGGCCATCACCACCGGCCTCGGCTGGCGACGCGTGGCGGAACCGGTCCTCGTCACCGGGGAACCGACCAAGGCGGACACGGAGGCCTGCTGGGAGCTGGGCGCGACGGTGGCGGCGGGCCTGATGGAGTGACCGGCGGGCTCAGTCCCACAGCGGTAGGGGCAGCACACGCGGGAAGTGCTCCGGCCGCGCCCCGGTGTAGGTGAGGACCATCCGGCTGTAGTGCTGCACCTTCGGGTTCTTCTTCCAGGCCTTGGGGTGGTCCAGCTTCACCACCACGGCGTACGGGTGGAAGTGGCCGGCCGCGCAGTACGGATCACAGTCGTTGACGACGTTGACCCCGGTCGCCCGTGCCGACTGCGAGCCCCAGCTCTTCCAGTGCAGCGAGACGAGCCGGCTGTTGCCGTCGCCGCAGGCCAGCAGGAAGGCCTGGGGCCGCACGCGGGTGTGCCAGAAGCAGTCGACGAGGACGGGCGCCTTGGCCTGCCGCGCGGTGGACGGCGGCGCGCCGGGGGCGGCCGAGGCGGTGCCCAGTGCCGCAGTGAGTCCCAGCGCCGCACAGAGCGTCGTCGCCGTCCTCGTGATGTGTCGCATGTCCGCTCCCGCCCGCGCGTCCCGGGACCCGCCGGTCTGCCGGTCTTCTTCGTTTCGACGCTACGACGGTGCGCGGACGGGGACCACTCGAACGGGTGAGTGCCGGGCGGTCGGCCGTCCCCCGTCCGCGGCCGAAAACTTTCGCCGTCTTACCGAATCCCCGGTCGGCCGTGGTCATTTCCAGCCGATCTTTTGGCATTCCCATGACAAATCTGGGGGCGCGGTGCCACGCTGCTCCGGAAGTTCACCCTTCCTTCACACCCGCCTCATCAGGCGCACCCCCACCCCCCCACCCCCCCACCTCCTTCCACCCGCCCGCCGTGCAGCGCTCCGGACCGGCCCACCCCGCCGGTCCGCCCCACCTCGGCCTCCACCTACGGGCCGACCGTCGCACAGAAGGAGAATCCGTTGCCCCGGCGACACCGCCCCACCCCCCGGCGCAGACGCGCCACGGCTCTCGCCCTCACCACCGCCGGCACCCTGCTGACCTTCGGGGTCCAGAGCGGCGCCGCCTCCGCGGCACCCGACCCGGGCCCTGCCAAGATCACCGCCACGCCCCGGGCGGGCGCCGAGCCGGCGTCCCTCACCCCGGCCCGCCGCGCCTCGCTGATCAGGAGCGCGCAGACCGAGGCCGGCCCGACGGCCCAGCGGCTCGGCCTCGGCGGCCAGGAGAAACTCCTCGTCAAGGACGTCATCCAGGACGCCGACGGCACCACTCACACCCGCTACGAGCGCACCTACGGCGGCCTTCCCGTCCTCGGCGGCGACCTTGTCGTCCACCTCAAGAGCGGCCGCACCACCGTGACCAAGGCGAGCGGTGCCACCCTGAAGGTGCCCTCCCTCACCCCGAAGCTCACCGCTTCCAAGGCCACCGGCAAGGCCCTCGCCGCCGCCAGGAACGCCGAGGTCAAGGGGTACGAGACGGAGAGCGCGCCGCGCCTCGTCGTCTGGGCCGGCACCGGCAGGCCCGTCCTCGCCTGGGAGAGCCTCGTCGAGGGCGTCCAGCGGGACGGCACGCCCAGTGAGCTCCAGGTCGTCACCGACGCGACCACGGGCAAGCAGATCCTCGCCGCCGAGAAGGTGCACACCGGCACGGGCACCGGCCAGTACAGCGGCACGGTCCCGCTCGGCACGACCCTGTCGGGTTCGGCGTACCAGCTCACCGACGGCGACCGCGCCGGGCACAAGACGTACGACCTGAACCAGGGCACCTCCGGCACCGGCACCCTTTTCACGGACGACAACGATGTCTGGGGCGACGGCACCCCGTCCAACCGCCAGACCGCCGGTGTCGACGTGGCCTTCGGCGCCGCCGCCACCTGGGACTACTACAAGGACGTGTACGGCCGCAACGGCATCCGGGGCGACGGCGTCGCCGCCTACAGCCGCGCCCACTACGGAAACAGCTACGTCAACGCCTTCTGGCAGGACAGCTGCTTCTGCATGACGTACGGCGACGGCTCGGGCAACACCCACCCGCTGACCGCCCTCGACGTGGCCGCCCACGAGATGAGCCACGGTGTCACCGCCGCCACCGCCAACCTGACCTACTCGGGCGAGTCCGGCGGCCTGAACGAGGCGACCTCGGACATCTTCGCCGCCGCCGTCGAGTTCCACTCGAACCTCGCGGCCGACCCCGCCGACTACCTCGTCGGCGAGAAGATCGACATCAACGGCAACGGCACCCCGCTGCGCTACATGGACAAGCCTTCCAAGGACGGCTCCTCCCGCGACAGCTGGAGCTCCACCCTGGGCAGCATCGACGTCCACTACTCCTCGGGCCCGGCGAACCACTTCTTCTACCTGCTCTCCGAGGGCAGCGGCGCCAAGACCGTCAACGGCGTCTCCTACGACAGTCCGACCTACGACGGCCAGGCCGTCACCGGCATCGGCATCGAGAACGCCGCCGCGGTCTGGTACCGGGCGCTGACGACGTACATGACCTCGTCGACGAACTACGCGGGCGCCCGCACCGCCACGCTCCAGGCGGCCGCCGATCTCTTCGGTGCCTACAGCCCGACGTACCTCCAGGTCGCCGACGCCTGGGCGGCCATCAACGTCGGCAGCCGTATCGCCCTCGGCGTCAACGTGGCCCCGGTCGCCGACCAGACCAGCGGCGTCGGCCAGGCGGTCAGCCTGCAGGTGGACGCCTACACCACCAACTCCGGCGCCGGTCTCACCTACGAGGCGACCGGGCTTCCCGACGGCCTGAGCATCAGCGCGAGCGGCCTGATCTCCGGCACCCCGACCACCCTCGGCAGCAGTGACGTCACCCTCACTGTCACCGACAGCACGGGCGCGTCGGTCACGGACACCTTCACCTGGCGGATCGCGTACGTCTACGCCAGCGCCACCCGCGTCGACATCCCCGACAACGGCGCCGCCGTGGAGTCCCCGGTCACCATCACCGGCCGCGACGGCAACGCCTCCGCCACCACCTCGGTCTACGTCAACATCGTCCACACCTACCGCGGTGACCTGACCGTCGACCTGGTCGGCCCCAACGGCACCGTCTACTCCCTTCTGAACCGCAGCGGCGGCTCCGCCGACAACGTCGACCAGACCTTCACGGTCGACGCCTCCGCCCAGCCCCTCAACGGCACCTGGAAGCTGCGTGTCCAGGACCGCGCGTCGATCGACGTCGGCTACATCGCCCGCTGGCAGCTGACTCCCTGAGAAGAGCCGGCGGTGACATGACGCCGGCAGGACACCGCAGTACACCGCCGCCCGGACCCGCAGGGGCCGGGCGGCGGTGCGCTTCAGGGGAGAGACGAGGGAGCGCGGTCGGGGCCCACGTGCCCCGCCGACTGCACCATGGTGACCGTGTCGGCGATCTCCCGCGGCGATCGAGCCGACCGAACGGGTCGGGGTTCCTAGGCGACCGTGAGTACGATCTTGCCTTGGATGTGCCCTCGGGCGGCGCGTTCGTGCGCGGCGCGGGCATCCGCGAGCGGGAACGTGCTGTCGATCGCGACGCGAACCGTGCCGGCGTCGAGCAGGCGTCCCACTTCGGCGAGCTGAGCGCCGTTCGAGCGGACCTGGGTGCCCGAGACCGTGACGCCCAGCCTCGCGGTCTCTTCGTCGTCGTATTCGCCGAAGAACACGGGGAACAGGGCGCCGCCGCGCTTGAGAGTGCGCAGGAAGCGGCTGCTCTCGCGGCCGCCGACGGCGTCGACGACCAGGTCGACATCGTGCACGAGGTCCTCGGGACGCCTCTTGGTGTAGTCGATGAAGTCGTCGGCGCCGAGCTCGCGAAGGAACGCTTCGTGCGCGCCCGATGCCACCGCCACGACCCGTGCGCCCTTCCATTTCGCCAGCTGGATTGCGAAGTGCCCGACGCCGCCCGCGGCGCCGTTGACGAGCACCGTGGTGTCGGCGTCGAGTGCCACCGGGCGATGCCGCGCCGCCTGGAAGGGCGACGGGTGATCGTGTCCGAGCTCGATCAGGAACTGCCACGCCGTGAGCAGGGCCATGGGTGCCCCGGCGGCGTGCACGTGATCGATGCCGGCCGGCTTGCGTGCGAGGTCGGACGCGGGCGCCGCCACGTACTCGGCGTACGCGCTGCCGTCGAAGCTGGGAAAGCGAAGGAGACCGAAGACTTCGTCGCCGACGGAGAGGTCTTCCACGTCCGTGGCGACGGCCTCGACGACGCCCGAGACGTCCGTCCCCGGAATGACGGGCAAGTCGAACTTCGGCCTCGTCTCCGGAGGTATGTTGCTCAGCCCGTCGCGCAGATACCAGTCCGGAGGGTTGATGCCGACCGCGTGCACGCGCACGAGAACCTCACCCGGACCCGGCCGGGGAACCGGCACCTCGTCGTACCGCAGAACCTCAGGGCCGCCGTGCTCATGCAGCCGGATGGCCCTCATCATCTGCGTCGGCATCGTTTTCTCCTTGCCCTACCAGGGGATACGCTTATCGGATCAGCGATCCACATTAAACGGATCGCCGAACCAGATAATATGGACCACTGATCCGGATAGTCAAGAGGGGCAGATGCGGGCCGACGCCAGGAAGAACCGTGACCACCTGCTCGCAGTCGCGGGCGCCGTCATCACCGAGCAAGGCGCCGAGGCGTCGATGCGTGACATTGCACGCCGAGCCGGCACCGGGCTCGCCACCCTGCTCCGTCACTTCCCGACGCGTGAGGCGCTGTTCGAGGCCCTGCTCCGTACGAGCTTCGACGAGCTGACGGCAAGGGCGGGCGACCTCGAAACGGCGAACTCGCCCGACGACGCACTGGTGTCGTGGCTGCGCGACTTCGTCGCCGTCGCGCACAACTACCGCGGCGTCGTGGCGTTGATGGTGGCCGCCATCGAGGACCCGCAGTCCGCGCTCCACACCTCGTGCGTCACGATGCGCGCCGCCGGCACCCGGCTCCTCGGCCGCGCTCAGGATGACGGCACGGCGCGCACCGACATCGACGGCACCGACCTGTACGCGCTGGCCGGGTCGCTCGCGTGGCTCAACGACCAACCGGCGCTCGCGCCACGCGCCGATCACCTCTTCGACGTCGTCGTGGGCGCGATCATGACGAGCCCGGGGAGCGACAATGCCAAGAAGGAGAACCGCTCTCGGGCCCGCAGCTGAACTCGTCACGCGTGTGGACCGGCGAACCAGGCCGTGCGCTCGGCACTGAACGGTTCAACACCGCGTTCGCCAAGGCGGTCAAGAGCACCGGCGTCGGGCCGTGCGCTCCCGCAGGCGCACGGCCGCCACCAAGCGGGCCCTGGCGTACCGGCGCGGGCCCGCGCCCGCGCCGGCGGCCGGGGCTGCGCTCCGCCGGCCGCTCCAGCGCCCGCGCCGCCACGAAGAAGCCACCGCGCCGCTCGGCGACGGCTGCGTGCCGCCCCGAGGGCGGCGGCAGCGGCCCGGCCGCCGAAGCCGGGAGAGGAGCCAGGCGATCAGTCGACGGGCTCCAGCCGGACACAGCACCGGCCCGGGCTGGGCGACAGGCAGGCCGTGTACCCGCACTCGCCCAGCCCGTGAAGGACACCGCGCAGCAGGTGCAGGTTCATGCCGCACACCGTCTGCGTGTACTCACGGGCCAGGGCATGGAAGGGGCAGTTGCCGAGTACAAGGGCACCTTCTTCGTGCCGTGGCTCGAAGCCGTACCGCTCCAGCAGGTCGAACAGGCTTCCGCCGTCCGGTCCGCCCAACAGCGTGCCGAACTCTTCGGCCTTGCGGTGCAGCACATTCTGTACCGGCTCACCGGTGACGCCGGATTCCTCCACGGACTGTGCGAGGAGTCGTCCGGCGAGCTCGTAGCGCCGGTCCGGCAGGCTGACCGCGATCTGTCTCGTCGAACGCCGGTACAGCTTGGCCGGCCGGCCCGCTCCCGGACCCACCCGCCCGCTGCGCCGCTCGTAGACCACGTCGAGCAGCGATTCATCGGCCAGGCGGTCGAGGTGGAACGCCGCGGTCTGGCGTGCCAGACCGAGCGCGGCGGCTGCCTCGTCCCGGCTGACAGGGCCGGGACGGCGCACCACATGGTCGTACAGCCTTCTGCGCGTCGGCTCATCCAGGGCGGCAATGGCGGAGACATCGGCGTCGCGTACTTCCTTCGGGTCGTCCACGAGCACCAGTGTAAAACCAACAGGCATTGACTAAAGAAGGGATCCGAGCTTCTATAAGTAATGAGAGCTGTCGATAGAAGGAGAGGCTGCCATGTCCTCCGCAACCACAAGCGCCCCGTCCGCCACCCCGCGGCGTGCGCTGCTCGCCGATCCCGGTTATCAGGCGTTCGCGATCCTGCGCACCGCCTTCACGGTGGCGCCGATCCTGTTCGGGCTGGACAAGTTCGCCAACCTGCTCGTGGATTGGCCCGCCTACCTCGCGCCATGGATCAACGACCTCGTTCCCGGCAGCGCCCAGGCGGCCATGTACGCCGTGGGCGTGATCGAAGTCGTGGCAGGTGCCGCCGTGGCCCTCGCTCCCCGCTTCGGAGCCTGGCTGGTGGCCGGCTGGCTGGCCGGCATCATCGTCAACCTCCTGACCATCCCCGACTACTACGACATCGCGCTGCGCGACTTCGGTCTCCTCCTCGGTGCTGTCGCACTCGCACGCCTCGCCGAGCGCTACCACGGCAGGCGGGAGCACTGAAACCGGCGCGACGCACACCGATTGCCCCGCCGGTCCATCGGCGGGGCAGGTCGCCTCGAGTGGCAGGGGTCAGGGCCGGGTGGGAGCGTGGATCGTCGGGGGGCGGCCTGTACCTCGCCGTGTCCGGCATTCGGTTCGAGTAGGGAGAGCCGGGTGAGGACCGGCAACAGCGGAGCGATCATGCCGGCCGACAGGTGCTGGACCATGTGGGCGGTGAACGGCCCGCCGGGCGCTGCGCCCAACGCCGCTCACGCCACTGTGACGGTGCCCGCGGTGAACGACACGTCCCGCGGCCAGTGCCAGGCGTCGCCACGGCGGCGCAGACGGTGGGCGGCCGCCAGGTGCACGACTGCCGTGACCCCATGCGGCCGATTCGGCATGTGCCTTCGCGTCCCCGGCCCGGTCGACTCGGCCGAAGACCGCCCGTCGCCGGGCCGGTTCCGATCCCCGGGGCCGTTGTCAGTGGTGGATGCCAGGCTGCTGGTCATGGACGAGACGGAGTTCTTGCGAGGCAGGGTCTACGGCGCCGACCACGAGGACGCGGGCCCCCGCCCGGACCGTACCTACGCCCACCTGGTGGGCGGCCCGCTGGACGGGCTGCTGCTCGACGTGACGGACCGGCCCGACCACGCGCCGCGCGAGGTGGCGCTCACGACGGAGATCGGCCGCTACGGCCCCGGTGGCCGTGCCCTCTACGTCCGGCGCCGAGCCGACCCCCGCCGCTTCGACTGGCTGGGCGACAGCCCCGGCGCTCCCTGACCCGTCGTGTCGGGATCGAGATCGTGCCACCGTTCGGGGCGGAACGCCTCCGCGGCGTCAGGGGCAGCATCAGGACGTCGTCGGCGGAGCCGATGCGCCAGTCGAGCAGGCCGAACTCGGGGGAGGTCGGGGGAGGTCATGCGCAGCAGGTTCCAGGAGACCGGCAGCAGCCGCAGCGACTCGTGGAGGATGTGCCGGTTCGGGGTGTCGGGGGCGCAGAGTGATCGCGCCAGACGTCCGGGAGAGGCGTGGACGAAGCCGGGCGCGGCCGAGCACAAGGCCGTGAACTCCCGGATGGGAAAGCGGGTTTGAACGCGCACTTGTTCGATCGTACGAACATCGGTGCGGGGGGTTACGTCACCACCCGGGCCCTGATAGGAAACCTTCCTGTCAGTTGCGCATCCCACCCCCCACTGCCTTCTGGAGCCACTGTGGTGCACACATCCCGCCGCACGTTTCTCGCCGTCACCGGCGCGCTCGCGGTCGCGACCTTGCCAACCTCCCCGCAGGCCACCGCGGCCGCCCCGCCCTCCGCGGCGACCGGCCTGGACGACCCGGCGAAGAAGGAGATCGCCATGAAGCTGGTGTCGAGCGCCGAGAACTCCTCGCTGGACTGGAAGGCCCAGTACAAGTACATCGAGGACATCGGCGACGGCCGCGGCTACACCGCCGGCATCATCGGCTTCTGCTCCGGCACCGGCGACATGCTCGACCTCGTGGAGCTCTACACCGACCGCAAGCCCGGAAACGTCCTCGCCAAGTACCTCCCCGCCCTGCGCGCCGTAGACGGCAGCGACTCACACGCCGGACTCGACCCCGACTACCCCAAGGACTGGCGCAAGGCCGCCCAGGACACGGCGTTCCAGCAGGCGCAGAACGACGAGCGCGACCGCGTCTACTTCGACCCGTCCGTCAGGCAGGGCAAGACGGACGGCCTGCGCACCCTGGGCCAGTTCATCTACTACGACGCGATCGTCATGCACGGCGACGGCACCGACCCCACCAGCTTCCGCAACATCCGCAAGCGCGCGCTGAACAGGGCGAAGCCGCCGGCCCAGGGCGGTGACGAGACGGCGTACCTCAACGCCTTCCTCGACGCCCGCGTCTGGGCCATGAAGCAGGAGGAGGCACACAGCGACACCAGCCGGGTCGACACCGCCCAGCGCGTCTTCCTCCGCAAGGGCAATTTCGGCCTCGACACGCCGCTGGACTGGAAGGTCTACGGCGACAGCTACCACCTCGGCTGACGGGAGGCGCGTTCACGGCGGCCCGTCGGACTCGCGGGAACCCCGCGAACGACAGCCGGAGCGGATCACCCGGTGGGTGGTACGTCTGTGGCGTAGGGGGCGGGTTCGCGGGTAGTCGCGCCGATATGAACGGGGCAGTGAAGGCGGTCCGGATGAAACCTGTTCCGCCCGACGAGGGTGACACCGGCTCCGGTGGCATCCCGCTCGAGACGACGGTGGCCCTGGACGGCAAGGACGGCTGTATCGCCCGTGCACGGCGTCTGACGGGGGACTTCCTCGCCCGCGTCCGGCGCCGGCACGGGCTGCCGGTGTCGGCCAGAGCCGTGGACCTCTCGCAGCTCGTCGTCAGCGAATTGGTCACCAACGCGCTGCGGTACGCGCCCGGCCCGGTCCTGCTGCAGCTGCGCGTCGCAGACGACACGGTCGAGATCGCGGTGTGGGACACCGATCCGGTCCTCCCGGTGCCCCGCGCGTCCGACCCGACCCGGGTGGGCCAGCACGGGCTGGAGATCGTGCGGGCCGTGGCACAGCGAGTCGACGCCGTACGGGAACCGGTCGGCAAACGGATCGTCGCCCACCTCGGTCTGTCGGACGTACGGCGATCCGGTCACGGCACTGGCTAGGCCGGCTCGGGAAACACGTCGACCACGGCGAAGGCCGCCCGCCCTACGGACAGCACCCCGTCGGACAGCGGTGTGCACCGCACCCCGCCCTTGCCGCGCAGGGCGCGCTGCGCACCCGGGCCGACCGTCACGTCCATCCACGCGCAGGGCCGCGCCGGGCGGTTCACGGCGAACCCCACGGGACCCGCCCCGGTGTCGAGCACGATCGTCGAACCGACGAGGGAGTCGATGTCGACGCCCCGCAGCAGGATGTTGCGCCGGGTCTGCGGCAGCCCGACGGAGGCGTCGAGGCGCACCGGCAGATTCTCCGCCGCCATGATCGTCACCGCCGCGTCCCGGTGTGCCGGACGGCCGAAGTAGCGGTCGCCGACCAGCCCGAGGCCGCGCCGCACCTCCACCCGCCGCACCGGCTCGTCCTCGGGCCCGCCCGCCGGCCCGTCCGCGGGACGCCCCGCGAACCGATGCACGGGCGACACCAGCAACTCCACCACCTCGACCTCGGTCATGGGCCCCACCCTAGGGCGTGTTGTGAAAGTAGCGTCGTCCGCCCGGAGGGCGGGCCCGGCGGTGCCTGGTGCGTGCGATCGCAAGGCGGAGGGGACGGGAGCGGCGGCCCCCGTCCCGTTTCCTGCGAGGAGCGGGGCCACCTCAGGGCAGCAGGGGCATCGCGGCGCAGTTGGAGGTCGCCGGCCTGCCGTTCAGCCGGTCGGTCAGCCAGGAGAGGGCGTCGCCCTGGTCGGTGAGCAACGGCGTCACGTGGTTGAGCAGAGCCCGGCCCAGGCCGGGCAGCACCACCGGCTTGTACGTGACGTCGGCGCCCTTCGCGCACCAGGCGACGGCGAGCGAACGTGCCTGCGCGTGCGGTACGAGGTCGTCGGCGGTGCCGGTCGCCAGGCGCACCGGCGACGCCGGCTCGAGATTGCCGATGCGCTGGTCGGCGAGGAACGCCCTGAGCGTCGGCTCCGACTGCACGATGTCGCTGAGCGAGCGCCCGTCGGTGGTCCAGGACGTGCTGCTGGCCGAGCTGTAGGCCAGCAGGGCGTCGCCCACGCACATGGTCGACAGATCCTTCAGGGCCGCCTTGCCGGCCGCGTTCAGGTGCGCGTCCGCGATCGGCTTCAGCTCGGGGTCCGACTGCACGAACCCGTTGACCGACCAGCCCAGCGCCCCGGCGAGGTCGCTGCCGTCGATGGCCTCGGTGACGGCGACCAGGTCCGCCGGCGGGGCCCCGCTGTAGGTCCCGGCCAGGGTGACGTCGGGGGCATAGGAGGGCTGGAGTTCCGCGGCGGCCGCCGTGGCCCCGCCGCCCTCGCTGTAGCCGTACAGCCCCACCCGGGAGGCGGCCGTGACCGACGTACCGTCGAGGGAACGGGCCGCGCGGACGGCGTCCAGGACCGCGTGGGCCTCGTCGACCCGGTTGACGTAGGTGTGCAGCCGGTCCGTCGCGCCGAGCCCGGCGTAGTCGGTGACCACGACGGCGATGCCCCGCGCGAGCAGTCGGTAGATCGCCAGGTCCTCGTAGCCGACCGACAGGGTCTCCCAGTTGACCAGGAGCGGATGCTCCAGACCGAGGGAGGCCGCGCACTGGTCGCCCTGTCCCATGGTGCCCGGCGCCACCGCGACCAGCGGACGCGCCCCGCTGCCCCGCCAGGAGGCCGTCGGCTCGATGTAGGCGCCGGTCACCGCGACCGGCTGTCCGGCGGAGTCCGTGGACTTGTACATCAGCCGGGTCGCCCGGCCGGGCAGCGGCCCGTCGAGGCCCGGCAGGCTCAGTGCGAGCGGGAGGGGTTCGCTGCGCACCAGCGCGCCGTCGGCCGCCGGGAGGGTGGCGGGTGGGTCGTAGAACGCCGGGATGGTGACACCGCGCGAGATCACGGCATCCGTGTCGGTGGCTGCGGCGGCCGGGACGGCCGTCGTGCCGAGGCAGGCGGCCGCGGTCACGGCCGCTGCCAGCAGGCGGGTGGGGGTGGGCATGGCGGACCTCCGGAGGAGAAGGGAGGCCCGAGCCTTCGTCTGCGGCTCGGGTGGGGGGACGGCACGGAGCGCCGGTCGTCCCAACCGCGGCCCCGTACCGTTCTTAGACGAACTGTCAGGACCGTACCGACCGCTGGGTTACCGCGGGTACTGCCCGGTAGGTTACGTTTCAGTAATATGACAGCGCGTATACGTTCACCGGCTTTGGGTGAAAGGTGATCCGCGAACGATCTTCCGCGGCCGGTTTGCGGCACCAGCGGATCGGTGCGTCGCGCCTCGCCGGCGCGCTCCTCCTGTCATGCAGGACCCCCGATGTCGGTGACACCGGGCGCACCTCAGGAGGAAACCCGGAGGACACCGCGACGCCGGTCACGCAAGCACTGCTCGCGCTACGACTTCGCCCACACCCCGCCCGTGGTCGCCGACAGCGGCACCGGCGCCATCCACGTCCGGGGGAGTTCCCTGGCGCCGACCGGCGGCGGGCCGGCCGAGTGGAACTCGTCCGAGCCGCCCACGGCGGCCGGCTGCCGCGCCGCCGTCGTCGATCACCCACTGCGCCGGGTCGCCGTCGCATCCAGTACGTCGTCCGCTGTCTGGAGGGGAACGGCGACCCCGGCTGCATCACCCTCACCGCCTGGAAGGGAGATTCCGCGGTCGTCGACACCGCGCACTTGCCGTGAACGCACCACCACAACAGGCCGCGCGACCTGTGTGGTTGACTGCGCGAATGTTGCAAGAGTCGGTCTTCCGGACGATGGATCTGCCGCCGAGCGACCGCTTCGACGCCTGGGTTCAGCGGATGGGGAGCACCCACGCCCCCATGCGGCTCAGCACCGACCACACCGCGGACTACCGCGGCCACCAGCGGGTGATCGTGCTGGGCGAGGTGACCGTGTGGCCGGCGACCTTCGACCCCCTGAAGTTCCACCGCACGGCGAAACTCGTCCGGCAGTCCGACCCCGAGACCTATCACCTGTCGCTCCTGCTGAAGGGCGAGGGGGCGGCCGTCTGGGGCAGACGGCAGGCGACCTACCGGATCAACGACTTCCACACCAACTCCTCGTCACGGTCGTGGGAGGTGGCCACCGGCTCCGACCCCGTCACGATCGTCGGCGTCGAACTCCCGCGCGCCCTCGTGCCCGTGCCCGGACACCGTGTCGACCGGGTCCTGGGGGGCCTGATATCGGGCCGCGAGGGCACCGGCGCGCTGCTGGCGCAGATCCTCCGCCAGCTGATCTCGGACACCAGGCCCTACCGGCCCTCCGATGCTCCCCGGCTCGGCACGGTCGTCGCCGACCTGGTCACGGCCGCTTTCGCGCACGCCGTGGACGACGACCGGAGTCTGCCGCCGGAGACCCGCAGCCGCACGCTCGTCCTGCACGTCAAGAGCTACGTCCGCCGCCACCTGGGCGACCCGGACCTCACGCCCGACCGCATCGCCGCCGCCCACCACATCTCACGCAGCTACCTGTACCGCCTCTTCCGGGACGAGGGCCTCGGTATCGCCGCCTACATCCGCGACCAGCGGCTGGAGCACGCCCGTCGTGACCTCAGCGACCCGGATCTGCGCACCGAGCCGATCCACGCCGTCGCCGTCCGCTGGGGCTTCCCCCGCGCCGCCGAGTTCACCCGCGCCTTCCGCACCGCCTACGGCGTCCCGCCCAGCGAACTGCGCGAAAGGGCACTGGTCTCGCGCGAACGGGCACGGATCGCCGACGGCAGGGCGGGCTCTGTGGACGCAGTGCCAACCGGTTGTGGACCCTCCGCCAACGACACACCACCCGCCTCTGCCGCATCCTGGTGATCACCGGGGCACGGAGTGCCCCGGGCGCCGGTGCCGGGCCAGGACCACGGGGGAGTCCTGGTCCGGCGGGCCCGCGCGGCCGACGGATACCCGAGTGGTGACGGTCCCGCCGGGGGCGTACGGTCGAACGGTGGACACGGCAGCGCACGCCACCGTGCGCCGGTCATCTCCAAGGGGCCCGCACTCCGAGCGGGCGATCACGTCATGAGCAGAGCTTCCGAGCCCACCTCCGCGACACAGACCTCCGCCCGGCAACAGGGCGGCGGGGGCAACGCGATGGCGCTGCTGGTCATCGCGTCCTGCCAGTTGATGGTGGTCCTGGACATCACCATCGTGAACATCGCGCTGCCCGACATCCAGCGCTCCCTGGACTTCTCCACCACCAGCCTGTCGTGGGTCGTCAACGCCTACACGCTCACCTTCGGCGGACTGCTGCTGCTCGGCGGCAGGGCCGGCGACATCCTCGGCAGACGGCGTGTGTTCATCGTGGGCGTCCTGCTGTTCGTGCTGGCCTCCCTGCTCGGCGGTCTCTCCCAGAACGAGGGCCAACTCCTCGCCGCACGCGCCCTGCAGGGCATCGGCGGAGCCATCGCCTCCCCGACCTCTCTCGCCCTGATCAGCACCACCTTTCGCGAGGGACCCGAACGCAACCGGGCCTTCGGTGTGTTCGCAGCCGTCTCGGCTGGTGGCGGCGCGATCGGACTGCTCGCCGGCGGCATCCTCGTCGAGTGGCTGAACTGGCGGTGGGTGCTCTTCGTCAACGTGCCCATCGGCCTGCTCATCGCACTGGCCACCCCCCGCTACATCAGGGAGTCCGAGCGCCATCCCGGCCGCTTCGACCTCACGGGCGCGCTGACCTCGACCGTCGGCATGGTGCTGCTGGTGTACGGCTTCATCCGGGCCGCGCAGGACGGCTGGCGCGACCCGCTCACCCTGGCCTCGTTCGGCGCGGCCGTCGTGGTGCTCGCCCTCTTCGTCCTGGTCGAACGGCGCTCCAGGCAGCCGATCACGCCCCTGCACATGTTCGCCGACCGCAACCGCGCGGGCACCTACGGCATCATGCTGTGCCTGGCCGCCGCGATCTTCGGCATGTTCTTCTTCCTCACGCTCTTCGTCCAGAACGTGCTCGACTTCAGTCCGCTGGCCGCCGGACTCGCCTTCCTCCCGGTCAGCGCGTTGATCGCGGTGGGCGCGGGCCTGGCCTCACGGTTCCTGCCGACGTACGGCCCCAAACCCTTCATGGTGGTGGGCGCGATCCTGGCCGCGGCGGGCCTGGCCTGGCTGACGCTCACGGACGTCCACTCCACGTACGCGGGCAGCATCCTCGGGCCGATGCTGGTCTTCAGCCTCGGCATGGGCATGGAGTTCGTGTCGCTCACCCTGATGGCGCTGTCCGACGTGCCCACGCCCGAGACCGGCGCGGCCTCCGGGCTCCTCAACGCCACCCAGCAGGTGGGCGGTTCGCTCGGCCTGTCGATCCTGGTCACCATGTTCGGCACGGCCAGCCGCAACGAGGCGGACCAGCAGGTCCCAGCCTTCCTCGCGCAGGCCACCCCCGCCGAACGCCTGCGCTTCCAGCGCACCGGCGACCTCCCCGCGCCCTGGTCCGACGAGGTCCTCACGGCGGGCGTCTCCGCCGCCTTCATCATGGCCGCGATCTTCACCGTCATCGCCGCCCTGATCGCCGTCGTCGTGATCCAGGTACGCCCCTCGGACCTGGAGCGCCTCAAGGGCGGTGTGGGCCCCCCGGGAGCCTGACCCGACAACGACCAGGTGGCACCTGTTCACCCCGTTCCCGCCGACGGGCCCGGCCGGCCGGGTGTCGCCCCTCAAGCCGTCCTTCGACGCCTGCAACAAGATCCCGTGCACCCTCGCCGACCACGCCCGCGCCCGGGCCGGCGGGCACGGAGCGCTCGACGACCTGCTCGACCCCGCGGCGCGCCTGTCTTCCGGCACACCCCTGGCCGGGGCGGAGCGCCGACGTCCGCCCCGGCCGCGCGCGTGGGGGTGGGAGCCGGAGACGCGGCAGATCGGCCGGGCGAGCCGCCGACGGGTGTTCCGGCCGCCTTCGCCGAGGCCGCCGCGGAGCGGTCGCCCGCTGGGAGGCCCACCAGGACGACCTGACGGTGACCGGTGCGCGGCTCGGCGCCGATCTCACGCGGGTGACGCCCACCTGGCAACACGGCCTCCGTGCAAGGCACTTGACCCCGCCGGAACACGCGGCTTACCGTTCGGGCGTTTGTGAGCGGGGTTGAAACGATTCAATCGCGGTGACCACCTGGGGAGCGTCTCTTTGTCCGAAAGCGTCTCGTCGCGCGGCAGCCTGACCCGCCGTACCGTCCTCGCCGCCGGAGTCACGGCCGGGATCGTCGCGGCCGTCGGGGCAGGGGGCCCCGTCGCCGCAGCCGGGCCGTCAGCCGCCGAGGGCCGTGGTCCGACCGCCGACTGGTTCGCCGCCCCCGCCGGTGGCAGGCGGCCGAGGTTCCGCTGGTGGTGGCCGGACGGGCTGGTGGACGCCGACGAGATCGCCCGGGAGGTCGACCGGATCGCCGACGCGGGTTTCGGCGGCGCCGAGATCGCCGCCGTACACCACAGCCTCAAGGACAAGTCGGCCCTGGACACCGCGCACCACGGCTGGGCGAGCCGGCCGTGGCGCGAGGGAGTCGAGGCGGCCCTGCGCCGCGCCGCGCGCCGGGGGCTCACGATCGATCTGACCCTCGGCCCCAGCTGGCCCGTCGCCGTCCCCGGCCTGGCCCCGGACGACGAGGCCGCCGCCCGTGAACTCGTTCTCGGACGGGCGTCGTTGGCCGGAGGAGCCACCTATCGGGGCCCGGTGCCGCCGCCCGGCCACGCCCCCGCGACCGGAGTGAGCGGGCAGAGCCTCGTCGCCGTGCAGGCCGCCCGGCTCGAGCCCGCGCACTCCACCCGCAAGGAGACCGGCCTCGACGCGTCCAGTGTCCACGACCTCACCGCGGCCGTCACCGACGGCACACTGACGTGGACGGCGCCGGAGGACGGGGACTGGGTGCTGATCGCCTACTGGGCGCGCGGCACGGGCCAGCAGCCCGAGTCCGGACCCCACTCCGTGCCCGCCGCCCATGTCGTCGACCACCTCAGTGCCGCGGGCACCGCCGCCGTCACCGGCTTCTGGGAGCGGGAGCTGCTGACGCCGTCCCTGCGGGGCCTGCTGAAGGTGGCCGGCGGTGCGTTCTTCGAGGACTCCGTGGAGCTGGAGACAGACGGTCTGACCTGGACCCCCGCGCTGCCCGAGGCCTTCGAGAAGCACACCGGACGGCCCCTGCTGCCGTTCCTGCCCGCCGTGATCCTGGACGACGGCAACCAGGTGTTCACGTTCGAGGCGCAGCTGACCCGGCAGGTCCGGCACGACTTCTGGGAGACCGTCTCCCATCTGTTCAACCGTCACCACGTCCGCGCCCTGCGGGACTGGGCCCACTCGCTCGGTATGACCCTGCGCGCCCAGCCCTACGGCCTGCAGACCGACGCCATCGCCTCCGCCGCGATCCTCGACATCCCCGAGGGCGAGTCCCTGGGCTTCAAGAACCTCGACGACTACCGCTGTCTGGCCGGCGGCAGGGACATGGCCGGGCACACGGTGCTGTCCTGCGAGGCGGGCGCCTACAACGGGTCCGCCTACAGCACCACCTGGGACCGGTTCCTGCGGACCATGGGCGGCGCCTACGCGGCGGGCGTCAACCAGACCGTCGTCCACGGCTTCTCCTACGCCACCGCTCCCGGCGCCGAGTGGCCCGGGTTCGCCGCCTTCAGCCCCTACAACGGCGGGCCCGGCTACGGCGAGTCCTGGGGACCGCGCCAGCCGACCTGGCGCCACATGAACGACATCGCCGACTACCTGGGCCGCGTCCACACCGTCCTCCAGTCCGGCACGGCCCGCGCGGACGTCGCGATCTTCCGCCAGACCGGCTACACCGCCACCGGCATCGGCGCCTCCTGGTTCACCGCCACCGGCGTCCCGCTCGGCTGGACCCACCAGTTCCTCAGCGGCCCGCTCCTGGACCTGCCGAACGCCACCGTGTCGCACGGCCGTTTGGCCCCGGACGGGCCGGCGTACAAGGCCCTCTTCGTCGAAGGCGACTTCTTCCACGGCTCCACGCCCACCCTCGCCCTGGACGACGCCCGCAGACTGCTGCGACTGGCCCGGGCCGGACTGCCCATGGTCCTGCTGGGCGCCTTCGACCAGGCGCTGACCCCGGGCGTGTCCGACGAGGGGGAGACCGGCCGGCTGCGGGACGTCCTCGCCCGGCTGCTCGCCGTGCCCACCGTCGCCCGGGTCACGGACAAGGCGGCCGTCGGCGACGCCCTCGCCCGTCTGGGCGTCACCGCCGACGTCCGCCACGCCACCGCCTCCACCCTGCTCAACGCCCACCGTGTCACCCGGGACGCCGACTTCTACTACCTGTGCAACGGCAAGCACGCGGAGACGGTCAAGCCGCCCGTGGCCCCGATCGACCACGACGTGACCCTGCGCCGCACCCGGGGCGGCACTACGGTGCCCTACCTGCTCGACCCCTGGACCGGCGAGGCCGTGCGGATCGCCCGCTACACCGAGGACGGCGACGACGTCACCCTGCGCGTCACCCTCCAGCCCGGACAGGCGACGATTGTGGCGCTCGGCCGCCCCGGCCTCTTCGGGGACCGCCACGGAACACGTCCCCACGCCGTCGCCACCGACGCCTCCGAGGTCCTCTACACGGACCGCGGCCTGACCGTCCGTGCGGCGGCCCCCGGCACGTACACCACCCTGCTCTCCACCGGACGTACCGTCACCACCACCGTCGACTCGGTCCCCGCGCCGGTCACCCCGGCCCGGTGGGACCTGGAGGTCGAGGACTGGTACCCCGGATCCGGTCCGACCCGCACCGAACACGTGCGCCGCACGCTGACGCTCGACACCCTGCTGCCCTGGTCGCGCATTCAGGAGCTGGCCGACTCCGCGGGCGTCGGCCGGTACCGGACGACGGTCACCCTGCCGCGCGACTGGACGTCGGCGTATGACACCCGTCTGGAGCTCGGCCAGGTCGGCGACACCGTCCGGGTGACCGTCAACGGAACACGCGCGGCGGCCGTCGACCGGCTCCACCCCGTCGTCGAGATCGGCGCGCTGCTCAGGTCCGGGCCCAACGTGATCGAGGTGGAGGTCGCGACGCCGCTCGTCAACCGGCTCCGGGTGGTCCGGCCCGCCGTGTTCGGAGCCGTCGCCCGTCAGGATTACGGCCTGGTGGGCCCGGTCCGCCTGGTGCCGTACGCCCGGAGCGTTCTGCGCTGACCGTCGCCGTGGTTCAGTGGCCCCGTCCTCCCCTGGTCAGGCGCCGCAGCACGGCGTCGGCCATGGCGGCCTCGCCCCTGGCGTTGGGGTGGGCCGGGGCCGCCGGGGAGGCGGGCTGCATCGGCTCGATCCAGCGGTCCGCCGGGGACTTGCACATGTCGTGGCCGACGGTCGCTCCGTAGGTGTCCACGTACTCCGCGCGGTTCCAGCCCGCCACCAGCCGCAGCATCAGGTTGAGGCGCTTGCCCGTGTCGCGGAGGTAGGGGAAGTCGCCCGTCGCGAACGGCACCGAGGGGGCGCAGCCGCTGCCGTCGTCCGGCAGGAGGTCCGGATAGCCGACGAGGAGCACGCGCGCGTGCGGCGCGCGGGCGTGCACGTCCCGCAGCACCCGCGCGACCTTGGGCGCGGTCCGGGCGACGGCCACGGTCAACTGGTCGACTCCGGACGCCCCGTAGTAGCGACGGCACGGGTTGCCCGCCGGATCCTGCGAGGCCAGCCGGGCGCAGGTGGCGATGACGGTTCCGAAGCCGAAGTCGTTGCCGCCGATCTGCACGGTCACCAGGTCCGTGTCCCGCCGCAGAGCGTCCAGTTGGGGTCCGTTGGTCCCCTGCGTCTTCCACATGTTCTCGGTCGTCGCGCCGGCGCAGCTGACGTCCTTGAAGGGGGTCACGCCGAGCCGCGTGGCCACGATCGACGGGTAGTTGTGGTCGGACCGGGCGCAATCGGCGTCGATCTGTCGGGGTATGAGGGGCCCGGAGGTGTAGGAGTCCCCGAGTGCCACGTATTCCTTCGCCCTGGCCTCGCCGCCACCGTGTGCCGCCGCGGGCGCCGGGGACGCCGCCACGAGAGCACAACCGCCCAGCGCCGCCAGGAACCTGACCCCTTTTCCGTGCAGACCGACCGATGCTCCCGTGCGTGTCTCGCGCGGCATCGCGCTCCTCCCCCCGAGCCCGCCAGGGCCGGCTACGGCGTCCCGTGCGGCCGCCGTACTGTTCGCCGGAGTTTGTATACCGCCGGGCAGGCCGCCGGGGCCATAGGCGGGAAGAACTACGTTGCCGACGGGGGGCGTTGCGATGCGGTCAGGGGGTCAGCCGACGGCCGTCGTCACCCGCTGCCGGGCCGGGGCCATCGCCCAGCGGATCGTCGCGGTGGCGGCGCGGCCGAGCGGCAGCAGGCACGCCTCCTCGACCGCCGGCACCCTGGGCAGCCGCAGCTCCTCCGCGGCCCACCGCGGGAGCAGTGCCACGGCGTTGGCGGCGAGCACCCCGTAGGGGAGCCGGGCGGCAAGCGGAAGGGGAGGGTGCAGCAGCAGGAAGCGGGAGGCCTCCAGTGCCTGCGTGGTGACCGTGAGCTCAGGGCGGTAGGCGGCCAGCCGCTCGGTGAGCTCGGCCCTGCTGCGGGGCGGATCGGGGACGCCCAGTTCGACGGCGACACGCGCCATGTCCTCGACATAGCCGTCGTACCCGTCGTCGGACAGCGGATGCGCGCCGAACCGCTGGTGGGCGCGGAGGAAACTGTCCGTCTCGGTGATGTGCACCCATCCGAGCAGATGCGGATCCGAGGCGTGGTACGGCTCACCGCGTTCGGTCAGACCCCGCACCCGCTCGTGCACCGCCCGTACCCGGGCACACGCCTGCTCGGCGTCGACCGCGGTGCCGTAGGTGGTGGTGGCCAGGAAGAGGCTCGTGCGCTGGAGCCGGCCCCACGGGTCGCCCCGGTAGCCCGAGTGGGCGGCCACGGCCGCCATGGCGCGCGGATGCAGCGACTGCAGCAGCAGGGCGGACAGCCCGCCGATGAACATGGAGGCATCCCCGTGCACCCGGCGGACCGGCCGCTCCGGCCCGAACCAGCGCGGGCCGGGAGTGCCGTGGATGCGGGCCCGCCGACGGACGCCGTCCGGCCCGGCGACCCGGGCGAAGAGACCCTGGCCCAGACGCTCCCTGGGGCCGCGGCCGACCGCTTCGGTGAGTCTCATGGGTGCCGTGCCCTCCTCCCGGCCGGATGTGGCTCCCTCGTCACTCGAACCTCAGCCATGGCCGAAACGGTTGAAAGTGCTTATATTTCTTTGTACCTCTGCCGGGTCGGGCGATGCGACCAGCATCGCGGATCCGTGCTGCCCCGACGGAGTCGGCGAAATGATCGCCGGAGGTATCCATGACGTCCTTCCTCTCGACGAACTGGCGCGAGGCGGCGGCCTGCCGCTTCGAGGACCCCGAACTCTTCTTCCCGCTCGGCGAGGACGGCCCGTCGCTGCGGCAGATCGAGCAGGCGCGGGCCGTCTGTCACCGCTGCCCGGTGATGAGAGCCTGCGGCGCCTGGGCCCTGCGGCACGGCGAGAGCGACGGGGTGTGGGGTGCGATGACGGCCGGTGAGCGCCGGAGCCTGCGGCTCGACCGCCTGCCCCGCAGGGCGCCATGACCACCGTCCTGATCGGGCCCGGACCCCGCCCCGCGGTCAGGCCCGGATGCCCCGCATCAGATGGGCGACCAGGCCGGTCGCGAACTCCTCGGTGACGGGCAGGTCGGGCAGCAGCAGCCGGTGGTAGCAGGCCCCCCAGAGCTGGTCCACGACGATCTCGGGATCGACGTCGGCGCGCAGCTGCCCCTGCTCGCGCGCCCGCAGCATCCGCCGGACCGCCAGCTCACGCCGGGGGGCGGAATAGCGTTGCGCGAGAGCGGCGGCCAGGTCGGGGTCGGTCTGCGCCTGGCCGATCAGCTCGGCGATCACCCTCCCGGCGGGGGTCCTCGTGAGCAGCTGGACGAAGGCGTGCAGCTGCGCCGTCAGATCGGCCTCCAGGTCACCGCTGTCCGGGAAGGCCAGCGCGGACTCCACGGCGTGGAAGTAGCCGTCGAGGGCGAGCGCCCCCTTCGACGGCCACCACTTGTAGATCGTCGTCTTGCTGATGCCCGCCCGGTCGGCGACCGCCTCGATGGTGAACGCGCCCATGCCGCGGTCGAGCAGCAGGGCGCCGGCCGCGTCCAGCGCGTCGGCGCGCACCTCGTCCGCGGGGCGCCGACCACGGCCCCTCCGTACCCGTGCGGCTGCTGCTCCGCCTTCCGGCCGTTCCGGCATGCGCCGACCTCCCTGGTCCCGTCACTGTTGTCCGACCGGCCTCACCCTGGCATATGGACGCGACGTCCACAACGTGATTATATGAACGTGGCGTTCATAAAGAAGCGCCCAGGAAGAAGCGGAGGCAGCATCATGTCCGAGAACACAGAGAGCACGCGGGCCGCACGGGTCGCCCTGGTCACCGGTGCTTCCGGGGGCATCGGCCGGGCCGTCGCCCAGCGGCTCGCGGCCGACGGCATGGCCGTCGGTGTGCACTATGCCGGAAACAAGGCGGCGGCGGATGAGACCGTCGCCGCCATCGTGGCCGGCGGGGGGAGGGCGATCGCGGTCGCCGGAGACGTCGCCGACGAGGGTGCGATGGCCGAGGCCTTCGATGCGCTGGAGCGGGCCTTCGGCGGGACCGACGTCGTGGTCCACACCGCGGGGGTCATGGTCCTGGGGCCGGTCGCCGACTACGACCTGGACGCTTTCGACCGATTGACGCGGACCAATGTGCGCGGCACCTTCGTGGTGGCCCAGCAGGCGGCCCGGCGCGTGCGCGGCGGCGGCGCCATCGTCACCTTCTCCACCTCGGTGACCCGCCTGTCCTTCCCCGGCTATGCCGCCTACGCGGCGAGCAAGGGCGCCGTGGAGGCCATGACGCCGGTGCTGGCCCGTGAGCTGCGCGGCCGTGACATCACCGTGAACGCGGTGGCGCCCGGGCCCACCGCCACCCCGCTCTTCCTCGAGGGCAAGGACGAGGAGGCGATCGCCCGCCTCGCCGCCCAGGCCCCGCTGGAGCGTCTGGGCACCCCGGAGGACATCGCCGAGACGGTGGCGTTCCTCGCCGGTCCCGGACGCTGGGTCAACGGACAGGTGCTGTTCGCCAACGGCGGCATCGCCTGAGGCGGGCCAGGCCGCCGGGAGCGGGGCGGTTCACCCGCGCGGGTTGTCCTCGCGGCGGATTCACCGGGCCCCCGCATTCCCGGGTCATCCGCGGAGCAGCATCCGCCCATGGAGCAAACCGCATCCGACAGCCCGCCCCCGTCCGCGGCGGGCCGGTACGGCACCGAGGCCGTCTTCACCGCGGACTTCACCTCCACCCGCCAATGGGTGGCGGGGCGGTCATGGGCGTATCCGAACGGTGGCCCCGTCAATCCCGACGACAACAAACTGGACCATCTCGTGGCGGATCCCGCCTACTGCCGCTCGGGAACCTTCCGGGCCACCCGCCGGCCGGACGGGCGGTGGAACACCGGTCTGCTCACCACGGAGGGGAGTGAGGAGGCCTTCGAGGTCCGCACGGGGGACGTGCTCGAGGCACGGGTCCGGCTGCCGCGCGAGACCGGGGCCTGGCCGGCCATCTGGACCTGGCGGGACGGCGACCAGGAGATCGACGTCTTCGAGTACCACCCCGACAACCCCGACCTCCTGGAACTGAGCAACCACGTCCGAGGCGGCAGCCTCTACCACCGCGACCCGGCGATCGGACCGGGCGCGTGGATCGATCTGCGCGTCGAGTTCGGCGGCGGGTCCGTGGTCTGGTGGGTGAACGGCGGCCAGGTGTTCGCCGACGGGCAGGGAGTGGGGCGCGACTGGCACGCGTATCTGATCGTCAACCTCTCGGTGTGCGCGGGCCGCTACCACCCGCCGCCCGACCCGGGGACCAGCGAGATGTCGTACGAGGTGCAGCGCCTCGTCGTGCTGCGGCCGCTCGCGCGCCCGGAGGCGGTCGACGAGGGTGACGGGTGAGGGGTTCAGTCCGGGGCGTCGCTGTCGAGGATGCCGCCGAGTTCCGCCACGAACGCGGGCATCTCCCGACGGAACGCGGCGAGGTCCAGCCCCTCGTCGGTCACGACGGCGAGCAGGGCGCGCTCCCCGACCGCCGTGACGATCACATGCCCGGCGCTGCACCGGGCGCTCATCTCCCGCAGGGTTCCGGTGGCGCCCTGGTCGGCGAGTCGGCGCCCGAGGGACAGCGTGGCCGCGGCGACGGCGGCCATGGACTCCGGATGCGTCTTGCCGGCGTCACTGGCCACCACCAGCCCGTCGACGGTCGCGAGCGTGCTTTCGGTGACACCCATCACCTTGTCCCGTAGGGAGATGAGGATGTCGTTCACGGGGTCGCTCATGGCGCCTTCTTCCTGGTGAGCGGTCTGGGTGGGGACGGCAGGGGAGCGACGGGGGCCTGGTGGGCCGGTCAGGGACGGCGTTCGGGGGAGTCCGCGGCGGCCGGCTGGTGGCCGGTGCGGCGCGGCAGGCGCCGGGGCAGCGCGGTCGTCGCGGGGGCGGGCGGGGCGTCGGAGCCGGGCGTACGGGGCGCGGTGCTCGGCCGTACCGCGGCACCCGCCGGCGCCGTGTACTGGACGAGCTCCAGGGCGAGCAGATGCCGGAGGTCGAGCAGGACGGCGAAGAGACCGCGGCCCAGCGCGAAAGCGAGATCCCGGGGGGTGCGGCGCCCGTCTGCGGCGGACAGGAGTGCCTGGTGGCGTGGGGGCAGCCCGGCGGTGGATTCCGGCAGCGCGGCGGCGGACGTCGGGTGCACCCGGTCCCGGGCCGACCGGGCGATCGAGCCGGGCTCCGCGGCCAGCAGGCCGAAGCGGCGCGTGGTCTCGGCCACCAGCCGCTCGGGGGGCACGCCGGTGCCGCCGTACAGCACGGGGACGGGCTCGCCGACCTCCCAGTTCGTCGGCCTGTTGAGGGAGAGCGCGAAGGCCGCGTCGAAGAGCGCAGCGAGGCTGACGACCTCCAGTTCCCCGGCGCCGAGCAGTCCGCCGGAGACGAGTTCCCGCGCCAGGCGCTCATGCGTGGTGTCGGTGGCACGCACGGAGGTCCACGCCTCCTCCGTGAGACGGCCGGACTTCAGCAGGATGGCCTCGACCCCGGGGGCGCCCGGTGTCTCCAGGGCGACCACGAGCCCGTCGCGCACGTGGAGGGTGCCGCCCGGAGTTCCGGAGACGGCGACCGTGCAGGACCGGCGCTCGGCGTGCAGGCCGGACAGGAGTGAGGGGAGGTTGCGGGCGGCGGCCGGGGTCTCGGAGTCGTTCCGGCTCATGCCAGCAGGGCGTCCGCGTGCCGTGTGAGGTCCTGCAGGGCCCAGGCGAGGTTCGTCCGGTTCCGGTCCACGGTCGCGCACAGCAGGACGGGATCGCCGCCGTGGCCGACGCTCAGGGTCACATGGTGCGTGCTCGGTGTGGTGACGACGATGCTCTCCAACTCGTCGGTGCATCCGGCCTGCCGCAGATGGGTGTCGGCGATGCCGACGACGTCGTGGGCGTCCTGGCTCGCGCCCGCCTCGCCCAGCGAGGCGTAGGAGAGGCCCGTCACGGAGTCCACCACAGCCGCGCCGACGATGCCGGGCGTCTGCAGAACGCGGGTGAGGGCGGCCTCGAGTAAAGCCATCGGTTGCCCCTTCGGTTGCCCTGTCGAGCACAGTACTTTATTTGCCAACCATCGCAATACTGGCCAAAGATGAGCTCGGTCGAAATCAACGACATCAGAAATAACCATGGTTGTCGTTGTAAATGATCAACTTCGGTCGGTCGTAAGGGAATGAGGGCACCGGCGTGAACATTGAGAGCACGCTCAAGGAAGCGATGAGCATCGAGGGTGCCCTGGGGGTGGCCCTCGTCGACTACGAAAGCGGAATGTCGCTCGGGGTGCTGGGTGGAGGCCCTCAGCTGGACCTGGAGCTGGCCGCCGCCGGTAATACGGAGGTCGTCCGGGCGAAGCAGCGCACCCTGAAGTCGCTCGGGCTGCAGGAGGAGATCGAGGACGTCCTGATCACCCTCGGCCAGCAGTACCACCTGATCAGGCCGCTGGCCAGGGCGCGCGGCGCGCTCTTCCTGTACCTCGCGCTGGACCGGAGCCGCGGCAACCTCGCCCTGGCCCGCCACCGGCTCAAGGCGCTGGAGGCCGAACTCGAGGTCTGAGGCCCGACAGCGGACGGACCCCGCACCACCAGAAGGGGTACGGGGTCCGCATCCGAGCGCCGGGCAGGCCTTGCACCTGCATTTCCCCGCAGGAAGCGGGGCGTCTTTCCTTGGACCACCAACGCGTCGCCGAGGTGCGGGAGTCCCGCCCTTCAGCTGTGGCCTTAGCTTAACGCATGGTCACTGTGTCGGTGTGTCAGGAACCGGAGGTCCTGCCTCCGACTTGTCACAGATGGTCATCGCCGACGACCGGACCGGGGACAATGCGATGATGTCGACGACACCGGTTTCGCTGCGGGGCCGTCAGGCGACGTCACGGCAGCGCTCATCCGCCCGACCGCCACGAAAGCAGAGCTCCTGCCGTGTTCTCCGTCTTCGACGACACGCCGATCTACCACCGCCTCGTCACCGAACGCGGTGATGTGCCCGCCCAGGTGCGCGGCGAGGCCGAACGCATCAAACGCGACCTGGACCGTGTCATGAGCAGCGGGCCCTCGCTCACCCCCGGGCTCCCCGCGCAGAGGTCGTTCTTCTCCTGACGCCGGCCCGATCCGATGACGGGGGGCACCATGAGTGAGGGAGAAGCCGTCACCGTGCCCCGTCAGCTGACGCTGCCCGACGGCCGGCCCGCCCTGGCGGCCTGGACACGCTCCGTCGTCGAGCGGTGGGCCCGCGAGGCGCGGCGGGTGGCGGACACCCACGCCCTACGGCGGCCACCGGGGCGCACGCCGACTTGGGTGACCCACCGCGCACACCTTCGTCGCACCGCCACCGACCATCGGCCGACTGCGCCGCACGCGCCCAAGCCCCGCCACGGTGGAGGCATGGAGAAGACCGAAGGGATCAGCCGGGCCCGCTTCCTGGGCGGGGCCGCACTCGGACCGGCGGACCGCGCCCGCGCCACGGACGCGGAACCCGACCGCGCCACGGAAGGGCGCCGGGGACTGCGCCACCGGGGTGTCGTCTGCACGGTGGGGCAGGGCGAGACGCCGGCCCAGCCGCGCCACGGGGCCCGCGCGCTGAGCCCTCAGGGACAGGCGTACGTGAACTCGGCCTTCGCCGCCCCGCCCCCCGCGGACAGCACACGCAACTCCGCCACGGCGGTGTAGCGGCCGTGTCCCTGGAAGGTCCACAGCAGATGCAGGCGCACCACCCGCCGGCCCTCGGCGACCGTCGCGTGCAGGACGTCGGAGGCGGTGCCGTCGTTGCGGACCCAGCGGTAGGACAGCTCACCCCGGCGCCCGTCGGTCCGTACGACACCGACGACGTCCGCCGTCCCGTCGCAGCCGGTGCTGCGCAGGGCGGCCGCCGCGGTGACCTCCCGCACCGTGGGACCGGGCCCGTCGTGCTGCCGCCACAGCAGGAACAGGACGGCGGCGAGCAGCACCAGCGCGGGCAGCGTGTGCCGCCGCAGCCGGCGGTGCGGACGGGCCGGCGGCGTGGGCAGAACGGCCGTCGGGTGCACGCCGTACGACCTGGCGGCGGTGACGCCGGGGCCGAAGCGCAGGACCGTCCCGTCGGTGTGCTCGGGGGACGCGGTCGGGCCGGAGGTGTCCAGCACCGTCGTGCCGTCGTCGGGACGCACGACCCAGTGACTGTCCAGCACCGTGGCGCTGTAGTCGTCGCGTTCCTCGGCCGGGGACCGGCGGTCGTGAGGAATGGTCATCGGAGCTCGCACCCCCGCGTCAGGATCTGCTGGGACGCGCCGCCGTCCGCCGAGGCGGGGGTGGTCGAAGCCTGCACGGTCCAGTAGCAGCCGGTCCCCTGGAAGGTGTGCTCGACGGTCACCGTGTACTGCGTGGCACCACTGCGCCGGTACGACACCGGCGCACCGTCCGCGGCCCCCGCCTGTCCGGCGCTGTCGCCGGTGAACCAGGCGAGGGTGACGGAGACGGGGCCGGTGCCGTCGGTGGTGAGGGTGACCGTCGTGCCGGCCGTGGTGGGGCCCGTCTGACGGAAGGCGGACACCGAGACCTCCTTGACGGCGGTGGAGGCGGCCGGGGACGGGGAGGCGCCGCCCGTCGAACCGGGGGAGCCCGTCGGGGTGGGCGTGCTTGCCGAGGCGTCCGGTGAGGGGGCCGGGTCGGTGCTCACCGATGGCGGTGACGAGGGTTCGTCCGTGGCGGAGCCCGAGGGCGAGGCGCTCGGGGCCGGGGAGCCGGTGGTGGCCGACGGCGTGTCCGATGCGGTGGCCGGGGGGAGCGGGCCCGCGGCGGTCGGCGGCGTGGGGCTGGTGGTGGCCCGCGCCCGCGCCTCCAGCCCGACGTCCGCTCCGGCGCCCTGACCGATGCCCTGGCCGAGAAGGAGCGCGACGAGCACGCCGGCCGCCGCCACGGCCACCCCCGGCCACGTGGGCCGCCAGGGGTGCAGCCGCCCGGCGGCGTCCGGGCCCAGCACGGTACGCGCCGCGTCGGTGGTGGCCCCGGAAGCCGTACGGCCGGAGGGGAGCAGGAAGAGCGACAGCGCCACCAGAGCGGCCAGCCGGCCCCGGCCGCGCTCCTCCCAGTCGGCTCCGTAATGCGCCACGGCGGCCCGCTCCAGGTCCGTCACGAAGGCCGCCGCGTCCGTGGGACGTTCCGCCGGCCTCTTGGCCAGCCCCCGGCGGACCAACGCGCGCACGGCCTCGGGCACCTCATCGACCGGGACCGGCTCCTCCGTGTGCTGCAGCGCCAACTGGGCCAGATTCTCACCCGCGTAGGGCTTACGGCCCGTCAGGCACTCGAAGAACGTGGCGGTGGCCGCGTACACGTCCCCGGCGGGCGAGGCCGGCGCCCCCGTCCACTGCTCCGGCGCCATGTAGGCCGGGGTGCCCGCCACGCCCGCCCTGATACCTGCGTCCACCGCGATGCCGAAGTCGACGAGCTTTGACCCACCCTCCGGGGTGACCAGGACGTTCGCGGGCTTGTAGTCGCGGTGGACGACACCGGCCCGGTGCGCGTCGGCCAGCCCGAGCAGCGAACCCTTCAGCACGGCCAGCGCGGACTCCGGGGAGAGGGGACTCTGCCGGGCGAGCAGGGCCCGCAGGGAGACGCCGTCCACCAGTTCCATCACGATGGCCGCGCCCTCCGGCGCCTCCACGTACTCGTAGAAGCCCGCCACGTACGGGCTCTCCAGACCGCCCAGCAACTCCGCCTCGGCGCGGAAGCCCCGTACGAAACCCGGCCGGCCGCGCAGCGATTCGCTGAGGTACTTCACGGCCACCGGCAGACCGGTCGGCTCGTGCAGGGCGAGCACCACCCGCCCACTCGCTCCGGAACCGAGCTCCAGTGACTCGGAGTACCCCGGTACGGCCCATGTGCTCATCGCCATCCCCCTTGCCGGCGCGCCCCGCTCCTCCATGGCCCCGGGAACGTCGGACCACGGCTCCTGAGACATGCTTTTCGGCCAGTGCGGTTGCACCGTTCCCCCAGCGATCCAGGATGAGCGAACGAACCGTTGTGCGATAGTGGGATGCCATGATCTCCGTGGCCTACGGCCGGCCGAACCTGACCGAGAGCGGAAGAAGGCTCAGGAACGCAGCTCTCCTCGTGGTGTCCGGACTCCTGCTGTTCACCGGATGCGAGGACTCCCTGGGAGCGCCGCCCCCGCCGCCGGACGGTCCGTCCGCCGTCACGGCCTGTGTCACGGTGGACGAGGAACTGATCGCCGACGTGAACGACGACGGCCTCCCCGACCGCGTCGCGGACCCCTCGGGCTACGGAGCCGAACTGACCATCACCTTCGGCGTCGGCTCGGTCCACGAGACGACGTCCGGCCCCCGTGACCTGGCCGACCATGCCGGGGAGCACCAGGAGTACGTGCGGGCCGCCGTGGCGGACTTCGACCGTGACGGGTGGAGCGACCTCGTCGTCGTGGCCGGAAGGAAACAGGGCGGCGACGATCCGATCCCGCCCAAGATCGCCGAGCTGAGGCTGGGGCCCTTCTCCAACTCCGGCCGGGCTCAGCAGATCCTCCCGCTCGACCTGGGGGCGACGCAGAACATCGCCGTCGCCGACTTCGACCACGACCTCTACCCCGACCTCGCGGCGTACACGTACATCGGCGACGGCGTGTTCGCGACACAGGCCCAATTCGGGGAGCGCGCCCGCGGCCTCGGCCCCGACACCAGGGACTACACCGAGATCGACACGGAGGCGGGCGACAGCGGCGGCCCGGTCGCCTTCCCGAACGCGGGCCTGGCGCCCTTCTACCCCCCGTGCCCCCGCGACGACACGACCGGCTGATCGATCGCAAAACCGTTTGGATTGTCACCGTCGTGTTGAAGAATGCGCGGCATAGAGATCAACTACGTCCGCACGGGGTAAACGGTGGTGAGCCCGCCGTCCCTGAAAGAGGTCACCGCCGATGCCGCCCGCCGCCCCGTCACCCGTCCGCGCTCCGCTGACCCGCGCCGAAGCCGACGTCCTGCGGATCATCTGCGACGCGCGCCACCCCGTGTACGTCACCGTGCACGCGAACGGGCGGCGCAGATACAGCTATTGGCGGCCGCTGGACTCCGCCACCGGCAGGGGAGGCTGCTATGTGGCTCTGCCCACCGCCGAGTGCGACGGCCTGAAGGCGGCGGGCCGGATATCCCTCGGCGAACCCGTCACCGACCCCACCAGGACCACCTACCGGGTCCGCCCGGTGCGCGTCCCGCCCGCCCCCGCGCGCGTCCCGGCCGCACCCCCTCTGCGCGCCGTGCGGGACGGCCTGCGCCGCGCGGCGTGAGACTCCCAGCCGTTCCGCGCTGGTGTCGTCGGGCGACAGGGGCAGGGTCTCCGGCCGCGCGTCGGTGCGGGAGTTCCGCCCTCGGGCGTCCGCGTGCGGCGGGCCGGCGCCGGGGACGAGGGCCGGCGCCACGGCGGCCGGGGTCGGCCCCTCGTCGGGATGCTCGCCCCGGACGCCGGGCAGACCGTGATCGGACGCGCCCCGCTCGTCGAGGGGCCCGCTCCCGGGCCGGCGCCGGTCACCGCAGGGCGTTGTCAGTGGTGGCAGGCAGGATGACAGGTATGACAACACCTGGTGCAGTGATTGCGGACGCCGTCGCCTACGCGCAGGCGGTCGAGGAGGCCGTGCGGGCGGCCGCCGCCTACTACGCGGGCGGTACGTCGGCACTGGACGACGACGCCTACGACCGGCTGGTGCGCTCCATCGCCGAGTGGGAGGCCGAACACCCGGAGCAGGTGCTGCCCGACTCGCCGACCGGAAAGGTCGCCGGCGGCGCCGTGGAGGGGGACGTGCCCCACACGGTGGCGATGCTCAGCCTGGACAACGTGTTCTCGGCGCAGGAGTTCACCGCGTGGACCGCCTCACTGGCCCGGCGCGTCGGATACGACGTCACCCGCTTCAGCGTGGAGCCCAAGCTCGACGGTCTCGCGATCGCGGCCCGCTACACCGAGGGCCGCCTGACCCGGCTGATCACGCGCGGCGACGGGACGGCCGGGGAGGACGTCTCGCACGCCGTCGGCACCATAGAGGGCCTGCCGGACCGGCTGACCGAACCCGTCACGGTGGAGGTACGCGGCGAAGTCCTCATGACGACCGCCCAGTTCGAGCACGCCAACGAGGTGCGCACCGCCCACGGCGGACAGCCGTTCGCCAACCCCCGCAACGCCGCCGCGGGCACCCTGCGCGCCAAGGACCGTGCCTACACCGTGCCCATGACGTTCTTCGGCTACGGCCTGCTGCCCCTGCCCGGCACCGAGCCGATCCTCGCCGCCTCCCTGACCGACGGCGCGCACAGCGACCTCATGACGCTCAGCGGCGCCTACGGCGTGAACACCACCGCCACCACCGACGTGCCCGGCACCACGGCCGCGACCGCCGAGGAGGTCCTGGCCCGCGTCCAGGAGATCGCCGCCCTGCGTGCCCGACTGCCCTTCGGGATCGACGGGATCGTCGTCAAGGCCGACCTCGCCGCCGACCAGCGGGCCGCCGGCTCCGGCTCACGCGCCCCGCGCTGGGCCATCGCCTACAAGCTGCCGGCCGTGGAGAAGATCACCCGACTGCTCGCCGTGGAGTGGAACGTGGGCCGCACCGGCATCATCGCCCCGCGCGGCGTCCTCGAACCGGTCGAGATCGACGGCTCCACCATCAGCTACGCCACCCTCCACAACCCGGCCGACATCACCCGGCGCGACCTGCGCCTGGGCGACCACGTCATGGTCCACCGCGCCGGCGACGTCATCCCCCGCATCGAGGCCCCCGTCGCCCATCTGCGCACCGGCGAGGAACAGCCCATCGCCTTCCCCGAGTCCTGCCCCCGGTGCGGCGCCGGCATCGACAGCAGCGAGCAGCGCTGGCGCTGCGAGAACGGCCGCAACTGCCACCTCGTCGCCTCCCTCTCCTACGCCGCCGGCCGCGACCAGCTCGACATCGAAGGCCTCGGCCACACCCGCGTGGTGCAGCTCGTCGAGGCCGGGCTGGTCACCGATCTCGCCGACCTGTTCACCCTCACCCGCGACCAGCTCCTCGGCCTGGAGCGCATGGGGGAGACCAGCACCGACAACCTCCTGACCGCGCTCACCAGAGCCAAGGGCCAACCGCTGTCGCGGGTTCTGTGCGCCCTCGGCGTCCGCGGCACCGGCCGCTCCATGTCCCGCCGGATCGCCCGGCACTTCGCCACCATGGACGCCCTGCGCGCCGCCGACGCCGTGGCGGTCCAGCAGGTCGAGGGCATCGGCACCGAGAAGGCCCCGTCCATCGTCGCGGAACTCGCCGAACTCGCCCCGCTCATCGACAAGCTCGCCGCGGCGGGCGTCAACATGACCGAGCCCGGCGCCACACCGCCGCCCCCGGCGGGGACCGGATCCGACGCCGAGGACGCCACTCCACAGCCCGCCGCCGGTCCGCTCGCCGGTATGGCCGTGGTGGTCACCGGCGCGATGACCGGACCGCTGGAGAAGCTCAGCCGCAACCAGATGAACGAGCTCGTCGAGCGGGCGGGCGGCCGGGCCTCCTCCAGCGTCTCCAAGAAGACCTCACTGGTCGTCGCCGGGGAAGGCGCCGGCTCCAAGCGGGCCAAGGCCGAGACCCTGGACATACGCCTCGCCACCCCGGACGAGTTCGCCGCCCTGGTCGCCGACTACCTCGACACGGGGGAATAGCCGTCGGGCCGCCGGTCTCCGCCCGTTCCGCGGAGACCGGCACCACCGGCTCGTCTCACGGCTTGCGGGCGAGTCCGCCGTGCTCCGCGACGACCTGGGGGGCGGGGGAAGCGGCGTCCGGGCGCCACTGGGAGACCGACACCACGCCCGGCTCGAGCAGCTCCAGCCCCTCGAAGAAGGAGGTGATCTGCTCGGGGGTACGCAGGTTGTACGGGACGGCCCCGCTCTCGTTGTAGGCGTTCTGGGCCTGCTCGAAGACGGGGTCGATGCCCAGCGAGCCGTCGTTGATGGAGAGATAGCTGCCGGACGGCAGTGCGCCCATCAGACGGCTGACGAGGGCGCGGGCCTGGTCGTAGTCGGCGACGTGGCCCAGGATGTTGCTGAGGATGAGCGCGGTGGGCCGGGAGAAGTCCAGTGTCTCGGCGGCGGCCTCCAGGATCCGGTCCGGGTCCAGCACGTTGGCGTCGACGTAGGCCGTCGCCCCCTCAGGGGTGGAGTAGAGCAGGGCGCGCGCGTGGGCCAGCACCATCGGGTCGTTGTCGACGTAGACGATCCGGGTCTCGGGGGCGATCCGCTGCGCGACCTCGTGGGTGTTGTCGGCGGTCGGCAGACCCGTCCCGATGTCCAGGAACTGCCGGATGCCGGCCTCGGCGACCAGATAGGTGATGTTGCGCTGCAGGAAGGCACGGCTGCTGCGCGCGATGGTCACGATGCCGGGAAAGACGGCGGTGTACGCGTCTCCGGCCTCCTCGTCGACGGGGTAGTTGTCCTTCCCGCCCAGCCAGTAGTTCCAGATCCGGGCCGAGTGCGGCACCGACGTGTCGATCTTCTGGTGTGCCGCCGCTCCGGGCGTTGTCACGTGGTCGGTCATGAGGAGCGTCCGTCTTCCGGTCGAGGAGTGGATCAGTCACCGCACAACTTACGTCCCAACGACCCGCTTACGTACACCAGTTCACGTTTCCTGTGGTTTCGAACAGTCGCCGGGCATGTGACACCGCTGAGGACGGGCCCGCACAGACCCGAGTCGTCGCGCTGCTCGGCGACATCCGCACTACTCGGACGAGTCCTTCCGCTTGTGCACACGCCGCCCGCCCCGCGCGACCTCGGCCTCCGCGCGACGGGCGCCGCCTAGCGCAGGGGAGTGGTCTCCAGGAGTTCGCGGGCCATGCGCAGTGCGGGCGCCTCGGTCTGCCGGGCCACGTGCCGGAAGGTCTCCTGGGCGGCGCGGGCCGGCCAGGCCGGGGGCAGGTGCCGGGCGGGGAGCCGGGGGTCCGTACGGATGGTCCACAGCCATTCACTGACCAGCCGCAGCCGGGTCCCGATCGGATCCTCCCCGGAGCCCGTGCCCAGGTGGACGGTCCAGCGTTTGTCGAAGGTGACGTACCGGGCGGCGATGCGCTCCAGGTCCCAGGTGTCGCGGATCATCAGCTCGATGTCGGTGGCCTGGTCGGCCCGGGCGTGGAAGATCTTGACGTGGTCGGAGAGCCCGAGCTCGGAGACGACCGAGGACACGTCGACGTCCCCCGGAGCGATCCACAGCCCGCTGTACAGCGCGCCGAACCCGGACCAGGTCAGCCGTGAGCGCAGGTCGTGGCGCTGGCGTTTCCAGGCGTCGGGGAGGGAGAAACCGAGCAGCGTCCAGTCACCGCCCCAGTCGTCGTTGACCGCGCCCTGCTTCCAGATGCGGGTGCGGCCGTCGTTGAGGATGCGCGTCGCCTGCGGCGTCAGGCCGAAGTACATCTTGCGGCCCTCCCGCTGGCGCTGGAGCAGCCCCCGGTTGACCATGCGGGTCAGCGTGGACCGTACGGCCTGCTCACCGACCCCGACGCGGCCCAGGACGTCGATGATGCTGCCCGAATAAACGCACAACCGACCCTCCCCCAGCACATGGTTGCCGAAGAAGGCGAGCATGAGCGACTGCGGACGCGGCTGCGGGCCGTCCGAGATGTCGCCGTCCGAGGTGTCCAGGATGTCGTTGTCCTCCACGGGGAAAGGGTACGGCCGCCCGCCGACAGCGCGACGGGCGGTCGTACCAGGTCATCGGCCGTCGGCGGAGCGGAATGTGCGGTGCCCGGCGCTGTCGGTGTACGCCTGCCGCGGCAGGGCCTGCGCGCCACGGGCCGTGCGACGCGCGGTGCGGGTGCCGGCGGTCACGCGGAGATCTCCTGGGCGTGGGTGGTGGCGGGGCTTTCCGTGCTGTCGGCGAGGGACGAGCGGCTGGTCTCGCGCACGAAGCAGACGGTCAGCGCGGTGATGAGGGAGCCGCCGCAGATCAGCAGGGCGACGGGGGTGCCGCTGTGGCTCCCGGCGACGAGGCTTCCGGCGATCATGGGGGAGAAGCCGGCGCCGATGAGCGTGGCGCCCTGGTAGCCGAGGGAGGCGCCCGTGTAGCGGACCCGGGTGCCGAACATCTCGCTGAACAGGGCGCCGAGCGGGCCGTACATCGCGGACTGGGCGATGCCGTGCCCGAGGACGACGGCGAGGATCAGCAGGCCCGGCGACCTGGAGTCGACCAGCGCGAGGACGGGGAAGGCGAGCGCCGCCGAGGCGAGGGCACCGGTCAGGACGACCGGGCGGCGGCCGACCCGGTCGGAGAGCGCGGAGACACAGGGCAGTACGACGAAGGCGACGGCGGCGGAGACCGTGAGCGCGGTGAGCACCTGCGGCCGCGCGTACCCGATGCCGGTGGCGTACGCGATCAGGTAGCTGGTCAGCAGCGACTGGGCGGTGAAGGCGCCGATGCCGACGCAGCAGGCCAGCAGCACCGGGCGCGGGTGCCGCAGCACGTCGAGGATCGGCAGCCGCGCCTCCGAGCGCTGCTTCCTCACCTCGGCGAAGAGCGGACTCTCCACCACCTTCAGCCGTACGAAGAGGCCGACGGCGAGCAGCAGCACGCTGAGCAGGAACGGCACGCGCCAGCCCCACGCCGCGAACTCGTCCTTGGGGAGGGTGACGACGAGCGCGACGACGGCGGCGGAGATCAGGGAGCCGAGCGGTGCTCCCATCTGCGTGAAGCTCGACCACAGGCCGCGCCGCCGTTCCCCGGCGTGCTCGACGACCATCAGCGTGGCACCGCCCCACTCACCGCCGATGGCGATGCCCTGCACGACACGCAGGGTGATCAGCAGCACCGGTGCCCAGACGCCGATGGCGTCGTAGGTGGGCAGGAGGCCGATGAGGAAGCTGGCGCCGCCCATCAGGCCCATGGTGAGCAGCAGCATGGACTTGCGACCGAGCCGGTCGCCGAAGTGGCCGAAGAGGATGCCGCCGAGCGGACGGGCGACATAGCCGGCGGCGAAGGTGCCGAACGCGGCGATGGTACCGACGGCGGGATCGGCGCCGGGGAAGAACAGTTCGCCGAAGACGAGGGCGGCGACGGTTCCGTAGACGAGGAAGTCGTAGAACTCGACGGCGGTGCCGAGCAGCCCGGAGAGGGCGACCCGGCGCAACTGCCGGGTTTGTGCGGGGGACGGGGACATCGCGGTCTCCCTTGACCGGGGGGAAGGACACCGTGAAGTTAGGCTCTATGATGATTGGCGTCAAGAAAATGCACAACATTGACTGGCGCCGCGGACCGGGAAGCGGCGGTCGGGCAGATGCGCATGCGCCAGGTCGGCGCGTGCGGGAAAGCGGCTGCCGCCCGGCGGGGCCGGTTCCTATCCTGGACAACGGCGTGGTTGCGGCGGCCGGGGGAGGAGCCGACGATGGGGGCGCTGCGGAGGCTGCGTGCACGGCGGTTCGACCAGCGGGCGGAGCGCCGCCTGAGGGTGCTGCTCGTCGTGCTTCGGGTGCTCGTCCTCGGCGTCGCGGTCTACGGCCTGGTCCACTGCCCGTCCTGGATCGAGGAGCGGTATCGCGCCACGGTGGTCTACCGGAACGCCTCCTTGTGCCCGGCCGGGCACGAACCGGGCGACACGGCGGACGACTGCATTGAGCGGACGACGGCACGGGTCGTCGACATGGGCACCAGCCGGTCGTGCACCACGGACAGCAACGGCCTGCAGTCCTGTACCACCTACTACAGCCTCGACGTCCGGCACGCGCGGGGCACCGTCTCCCTGGACGTCGAGGAGGAGACCTACGACGACGTCGACCGCGGGGACCGGGCCGACCTGCGCCTGTGGGACGGTGCCGTGGTGCGCATGGAGGTCGCCGGCCACACCGAGAAGTACCTGGCCCCCGCCGAGAGTTCGTTGCTGTGGCGACTGGCCGGCACCTGGCTCCTGCTGGGCGCGGCGTTGACCGCACTGGTGTTCCCCCGGTCCTTCCTGCCCTTCTTCGCCGGAGGGTGGCTGCTGCTGACGCTCTCCGCCGTCGGTGTCACCTATGGAGTGCTGTTCGGGGTTTCGGGCTTCTGGGAGTGGCTGCTGTACGCCGCGTTCGGCGTGCCGGGCTTCTGGTGCCTGGTGGGTGGCTGGCGGGCGACCGGATTCCGGTAGACCAGCGCGGTCAGTCCACCGGCCAGGTGTGGACGGGCGCGTTGAGATGCATGTAGTCGATGTACTGCTGCGTCATCCGCCGCAGGGCCTCATGGCGGCCGGAGTGGGTGGAGCCGGCGATGCGGTGGAAGGTCTCCTTCTGCCAGACGGCCCCGTTGCGCGCGGTCACGCACCGCTGCTCGATGATCCCGAGCAGCGGCTCCCGCCAGGCCTCGTCCATGCCGGAGTGCTCCAGCCCCCGGTGCGCCAGCGGCAGCAGTCGCCGCAGGACCAGTTCGGGCACCGGCACCTCGCCCGTCCCCGGCCAGTACAGCAGCGCGTCCATGCCCTGCCGGGCCGCCGTGTGCAGATTGTCCTCGGCGGCCTGGAACGACATCCGCGACCACACCGGCCGCTCCTCCTCCACCAGCGCGCGGGTGAGCCCGTAGTAGAAGGCACCGTTGGCGAGCGTGTCCGCGACGGTCGGCCCGGCGGGCAGACAGCGGTTCTCCACCCGGACATGCGGTCGGCCGTCGGCGACGGCGTAGACCGGGCGGTTCCAGCGGTAGATGGTGCCGTTGTGCAGGGTGAGCTCACCCAGCTCGGGGATGTCGCCCTGGTCCAGGGCCTGGGCCGGGTCCTGCTCGTCGCACAGGGGCAGCAGCGCCGGGAAGTAGCGCAGGTTCTCCTCGAACAGGTCGAAGACGCTGGTGATCCACCGCTCCCCGAACCACACCCGCGGCCGTACCCCCTGCACCTTGATCTCCTGCGGGCGGGTGTCGGTGGCCTGCTCGAAGAGCGGGATACGGGTTTCGTGCCACAGTTCCCTGCCGAACAGGAACGGCGAGTTGGCCGCGAGGGCGACCTGCACCCCGGCGATGGCCTGCGCCGCGTTCCAGTACCCGGCGAACTCCTGCGGGGAGACCTGGAGATGGAACTGGGTGCTGGTGCAGGCCGCCTCCGGAGTGATCGTGTCGGCGTAGGTCCGCAGCCGGTCGACACCGTCCAGCTCGATCCGCAGATCCTCACCGCGTGCCGCGAAGACCTGGTCGTTCAGCAGCCGGTAGCGGGCGTTCTCCGACAGGGCGCCCTCGCCGACGTGTTCCTGCCGCAGCGAGGGCAGGATACCGACCATGATCAGATGGGCGCCGACCGACCGGGCGCGCTCCTCGGCGTGATTGAGCGCGGAGCGGATCTCGGACTCCCAGGCGTCGGGACCGCCCTCCGTCAGCCGGCGGGGCGCCAGGTTGATCTCCAGGTTGAAGCGGCCCAGCTCGGTGGACCAGGCGGAGTCCGCGATGGCCTCCAGCACCTCGCTGTTGCGCATCGCCGGCTCGGCCCGGCCGTCGACGAGGTTCAGCTCGATCTCCAGCCCCACCCGCGGCCGCCCGGACTCGAACCGGTCCTCCCGCAGCATCCGGGCGAGGACGTCGAGGCACTCGTGCATCTTGATCCGGTATCGGCGGCGGTCCTCGCGCGTGAAGACCATCGCCGGGACATCGCGCCCCATGGGTCCTCCCGGCTTCTCCTAGTGCCGCGGCAGGCAACGTTTGCCCGTCAAGGAGCGGCGTCGTGGGGTCCCTCCCGCTCGAGCGAAGCCGAGAGTGGGGGAGCGTGCTCTCGGCGTGCCGGGCGCAAGCCCTCGTACTGGACGTACTCGGGGTTGTGCCCGGTGCGGCGAGAGGGCGTGCCGGGCGTCGCGACGGGGCGAACGTCGCCTGCCGCGGCACTAGGACGCCTCTCACCTCCAGCGTCGCATCCCCGGCCGCCGCCGACCAGAGGAGCCGGTCCGCGGGGACCGTGACCCACGAGCCGGCCCCCGGGACGGCCCGGGGCGTCAGGAGGAGTCCGCCCGGGCGCGCAGCCTCAGATGGTCCTGGGGGTCCCGCAGCAGCTCGGGATCGGCCGGGTCGGTCAGCATGCGGCGGACCGAGGGCGCGGGCATCCGCACCACCACCGGCTCCGGGAGCGTCACCTCCCGCACGGCCGTCGACCGCCGCCCCGTCACCCGGTCGGTCACCTCCGCCACCACCCGCACGTCCAGCGTGAACTGCACCAGCACCGACTCGAACTTGGGCTTGTGCAGCGGCATCGAGCCGGCGGCGTTCGCGGCCGTGTCGGTGGCACTGCCGGAACCGTCTATGACACCGAGGAGCTGGTTCATCCGGAACTCGTCGGCGTTGAGCACGCCCGCGCCGAACAGGCCGCGCGCCGAGCTGCCGTGCTCGTTCGCCTGCTGGCCGTCCGTACCCGTCGGGCGCGGTGCGTCCAGGCCGCTCTGCGCGACCGTCTCGAAGGTCATCTTGTCGCCCACGCCCAGCACCCGGCCGCCGCGCAGCCGGGCGTGCAGGGAGGCGCGCAGGTCCTGTCCGGACGCACCGGTCGCGTGCACCGGCGGCAGGTCCACGCCCGCGGCGGTCAGCAGGGGCAGTGCCGCGATCAGCCACTCCGTGGAGACGGCCTCACGCAGCAGATGGAAGGCCGCCTCGCCGCCGGTACGGAACCGCGCGCTCCCGCCCGCCCGCTCGACGGCGTCGTCCACCGCCTGCCGCACCCTGGGCGTCCCCTGGAACCCGTTGACCTGGGCCTCCATGGGCAGCCGCACCCCCGAGGCCCGCCACGGGCCGAGCCGGTCGGCACCGCCCTCCTCGGTGGGGACCGCGCGCCGGCCGACCTGCTGCGGCGGCACGGGGGCGAGCTGCGAGAGGGCGCGCAGATCGCCGGCCAGGACCCGATGGGTCAGGCTCAGGCCCTTCATCCTGTCGAGAGCCACCCTGCGGTTGCCCGAGAACACCTCCAGACTCGCCTCGATGGGCAGGTGCATCCGGGCCGACGGCGCGGACGACGCCTCGGCGACGGTCTTCACCCCCAACTGGGCCCGCCCCACGCTCACCGAGCGGCGCGAGTCGCTCGCCGAGAGGCCGAGACCGGCGGCCGCGCCTGCGCTCCTCAGCTGACCGGTGCCGCCGTCGGGTTTCCCGGAACCGGCGAGAACGCCCTCGACGCCCCGCGTGTCGCTCTCGTCGTGGGCGGCGGCCCGCTGGGCGGCGGCGGAGGTGATGTACTCCATGTCCCGGCCGTCGGAGGCGGTCTCCACATAACTGCCCCGCCCCGTCCTGCGGACGCTGAACACCGCCCGGTACGGCCGCCTGCGCCCGTCGAACAGTTCGACGGCCACGCCCCCGTCCATCGCGCTCGACAGCAGGCCCGCCGAGCCGTCCCGGTCGAGCACCCGCAGCAGTCGCCGCACATTGTCGTTGCGGTCCTTCAGACGGGTACGCGGCAACAGGTCGTCCGCGAGCGGGGCACCGAGCCTGCCGCGGATCCGCTCCAGCAGCGGCACGAAGTCGGGCAGGTCCTCGATCATGCCGAAGCCGAGCGGGACACCCTGGGGCAGGTCGGGGACGGTGGCCGGCGCCAGCAGCGGCCCGCTCTTCGGCGCCCCGCCGGAGGCCCCCGCGACCTCCCCTGCGGCCCGGCCCGAGTGAGCGGCCCGCGAGCTCTCCCCGTTCTCCGTCGCCTTCGCGCCCGAACCGGAGGCCGCGTCCCCGCGTTTCTCCTCGCCCGGCACCTTCAGTCCCGCCGCCCGAAGCTGCCGCTCCGTCAGCCATACGGCGACCGCCGCCGGCACCGTACGGCCGCCCCGCGCCACGTACGGGCCGCCGCCGTTCACCACGACCTCGGCGACCATCCGCACCACCAGGTCGCACTGGACCAGATACAGCGGACTCTTGCGCGAGGTGTGCGCGTTGCGCTCCACGGTGCCGGCCAGTGTGGACGCCGTGGTGTCGCCGCTGCCCAGGGCCCGGCCGGCCGTGACGCCCTCGGCGACGCGCCACTCGGTGCCGTTCTCGGCGCCCGTCAGGCCGCCCTGCACCGAGGCGCTGTGACTCGTGCCCTCCTGCCCGGTGACCTGGTGTCCGCCCAGGACGAACGTCTCGGTGCCCGCTCCGGTGCCCTGGTGCACGACCCGCGGGGCGGTGAGCGCGAAGCGGGTGCCGACCGCGCCGTTCAGTGCGGCGAGCCGCCGCGCGTACCGCAGGTTCTGCACCACCCAGCCCGCCGATACGGCCTGTCGCAGCGCCGCCGTCACGGCCCGCGGAGCGAACCGCTCCTCGATCGCGAGCCGCGGCGCGAGCCCCTCCGCCTGCAGCGCCCGGTCCTCGCGCGCCTCCTTGTTGCGGGCGGCCGCCCGCGCCAGCAGCTCGAACGCCAGGTCCCGCACCGGCTGCCCGTCGCCGACGGTCTCCACCAGCGTCCAGTCCCTCACGCCCCGGCCCCCCAGCTGCCGCGGGGTGAGGCCGGCCAGGTCGCCGATGCCCGCCGCCGCGAACTCGGTGCGCACGTCGTGGTGGCCCGCGCGGCGCGCGGTGGTCGCGGCGTCCAGCCGCTGCTTGGCGGCGTCGTCCAGGGTGAACGCGGTGGGGGTGAGCAGCCGTACGTCCTGCGCGTCCAGGGGCAGCGTCCCGAGGCGCTCGGCCGTGGGCACGTCGCGGCCCGGCGCACCCGGGGTGAGCGAGCGGGCGGCCTTGCGCTGCCGGGTCGTCATGGTGACGCCGACACTGAGGCTCAGCGCCCCGCCGAACACGCTCGCGGTCTCGGAGCCGTTGGTGAGGACGTCGGTGCGCACCGTCGGCCCGCCCTGGCCGCGCCGGGTCGTCGTACGGCCCTTCTCGCCGCGCGCCGACAAGGTCAGGGCGCCGGGGATCAGCCGGAACTGGCCGAGCGCCATCCCGCCCACGGAACGCGAACTGGCGCGCCCGCTCTGGACGTTGCTGGTGACACCCGAGTGGCTGCGCACGAGCCAGTCCCCGGTGTCGCCGAGATAGCCGGTCTCCCGCAGCGAGCCGGTGACTTTCAGCTGCACGTCGTGGGTGTGGAAGCGGGACTTGCGGCGCAGCCGCACCCGCATGCCCGTCGACAGCAGCTGGTCCTTGTTGACCCGCAGGTTGGACTCCGACAGGACGGTGACCAGCTCACGGTAGTTGCGCCGCTGGACCTCGGCCTCCTCGGGGCCGGGATCGCGGGGCGGCCGCTCCTCGTCGCCGAAGGCGGGCAGATAGCCGGCGAGCCGGGGATCGGTGGCGAACAGCCGCAGCACGGCCCGTGTCATCGGCGCGGTGTCCAGCCGGCTGATCGCCACGCCGGAGCCCATCGCCCCGAAGGGCAGATGCCGTACGACGTGCTCGGGCGCCTGGTCCTCGGCCGCGTCCCGCCCGGTCGCCCGGGCCTTCCCCTTGCCCTCCTCCGCGACCGCGTCCTCGGCGTCCGTTTTGGGCTTCGTCGGCCGCTCGACGAACTCCCCGGCCGTCACGCCCGCCGGCAGCGGCAGCCCCAGCTCCCGGGCCTCGTCGGCGCGCAGGGTGATCCAGACCCGCATCGAGTGGTGTGCCGTACGACCGCCGCCGCGCGCCCGGGTCAGGGGCGAGGCCGGGCCGCTGCCCTCGACGACGAACAGCACCGTGCCCAGATAGAGCACCTTGTCACCGCGTACCTCCGCGCCCTGCCGGCCGGACACCGTCTGCTCGGCCACGGTGAACCGCGCCTTGCGCGCGCCGACGACCGGCATCACCGTGCCGCGGACGGCGGCCGCGTTGCCGAGGACACCGAACCCCGCCGCCGGTCCGACCCCGAAGGCACCGCCGCGGCCCTTGCCCGCGGTGTCCGTCACCGTGTGCTGGGCCTGCTGGTGGGTGCGCAGCTGCGTCTTGCCGGTGCTCCAGCCCGGAGCCAGCTCGGTGATCGTGGCACGCATCCGGTAGGTGCCGGTGGTGCTGCCGTCCCGGCTGGTCAGATCCTCGCCGACGATCCCGTCGCGCAACAGCCGGGGCAGGTCCTCCAGTACGGTGGCGGTGGCGGTTGCCTCGTACAGGCGGGCCCGGCCCGGAGCGCCGGGCCAGGTCAGGGACGGGTGCAGCGCCGAGGCGACGGCGTCGAACAGCCCGCCGCCGCCCTCATGCGGTGCTGCGGTGTCCGAGACGGCGAGCGGGGCCATGGAATCGGCCAGCGACACCGCCCGGGCGGTCGCGGCCGGCACCGGCCGCGGACGCGCCGGCGCCCCGGCGGTCACCGGCACCAGATGCTCCACCGGCACCCGCATGGTGAGCGAGCCGGGCCCGCTGAAGTGCTGCGCGGAACGCTCGCCGCCCTTCGCGATCCGCACGCGGTAGCGCACCCGGCGCGGCACCTCAACGGACCCCTGGTCGCTGCGCAGCACCCGCGGCTCCGCCATGTTCCGCTGGCTACGGGAGTCCCGGGAGGACTGGAACGGCTGGGCGTTGACGGTGGCCGCCCCGCCGAGCCAGACGCCGGGCGCCACCGGAGCCAGGCCGAACGCGGTGAACGCGGCGCCCTTCGACGCGGACGAGCCGGCGCTGTTGGCGACGGTGGCGGCGGTGTTGTGCTGCACGTCCACCTTGGTGGCCGCGCCCTCGGCAGCCAGGCCGGCGGGGGAGAAGAGGCCGGGCCGGTCGTCGTCGGCGGGGGAGAGGCTCACCGTGACGTCGTAGTGGTCCGCGCCTCGGGCCCCCGTGACGGCGAAGGCCCTGCCGCGCCCGTAGAACGACTCGGGGCGCCCGGCGAGTTCCGCGCCGATCTCGGCCACGGCGCCGTCGCGACGCCCGACCACGTCGGCCAGGGTGGTGGTGACGAAATCGTGGCCGGTGAGCCCGTACGCCGTCGACAGCCCTCCGGCGTCCATGTCCCGCAGATACGGCGGGAGTTCCAGGGCGTTGTCGTCGACCTCCGCGACGGCCTCCGGTACCCGCACGGGCCGACGGCCGGCGCTGGAGGGGCCGGCCACGCCCAGCGCGGCGACGGTGGCCGCGTTGCCGGCGGTCCGCTGAAGCCCCAGCAGGGGGTTCGGTCCGCCGCTCGCACCGGCCGCCCGGGGTACCCGGTTCGCCCGAGGGGATCGCTCGCGGGCACTGCGGTGGCGGTCGTCGGCCGCCTGCTGATGATCTCGCACGCGCGTCAGCGTAAGGACGCCCCGACGGCCGCGCGGGCCTCCCGCCCAGTGTTCAACTTCCGTACGCCAAAAGGTCGTCGAGGCGCTCGCGTCGACGTGAGCGCCCTTGGCGTCGGTGTCGCCCTCCCGGGCAAGCCCGTCCGCCGCGCTCAGCTCGCGGTGTCGGTGAGCAGGCGCCAGCCGGGTGCGTAGTTGCCGTGCAGGACGAGGGATGCCGCGCCGATCGCTCCCACGGTGTCCCCGATGACGCTCTGCTCGATGGCGACGGGCCGGATGGAGCGGGCCACCGAGGTGCGGTTGACGGCGCTGTCGATCTCCTCGAGCAGAATGGGCTCGATGCCGCGCAGCGCCTCGCCGCCGAGGACGACGCGGCCGACGTCCAGCAGGCTGACCGCGCCCCGGGTGGCCTGGGCGATCCGGCGGGCGGCGCGCCGCACCACGTCGCAGGCGGCGGGGTCACCGGTGCGGGCGGCCCTGCGCAGCGCCTTCCAGTCGTCGTGCAGGGAATCGGGGGCGCCGGTCAGGCCGATGCGGTCGGCGGCGGCCCGGCCGTGCCGTCGTAGCAGGTCGTCGATGATCGCGGACGGGCTGCAGTAGGGGCCGAGGCAGTCGGTGGCACCGCAGTGGCAGACGCGGTCGCCCGGTTCGACGGGCATGTGCCCGAACTCCCCGGCGTTGCCCGAGTCGCCGTGCAGGACGGTGTTGTCGAGGACGATTCCGGCGCCGATGCCGGTGCCCAGATAGATGAACAGGAAGCTGCCGGCCCGGGACTCGCCCCCGATCCAGCGCTCCCCGATCGCCGCGGCGGTCGCGTCGTTGTCCAGGGCGACGGGCAGGCCGGTCGCCGCGCCGAACATGTCGACCAACGGCACACGGCCCCATCCGGGGAGGTTCGGCGGTGAGACGACACAGCCGGAGGCGCCGTCGATCGGCCCGGGCGCGGCGATGCCCAGCCCGAGCAGTCTGGACGCGTCCACCGCGGAGCGGCCGAGCAGCCGCCGGGCCGCACGGGCGACCCGCTCCACGACGTCGGCCGGGTCGTCCGGGGCGGTGAGCCGGAGCCGGCGGCTGGTGATCACCTCGCCCGCCAGGTCGACCAGGACGGTCACGGCCGAGTCGGGGTCGAGATGGACCCCGATCGCGTAGGCGCCGTCGGGGCGCGGGGAGAGCAGGGTGCGGCGCTTGCCGCCGCTGGAGGGGGCGTGGCCGGTCTCCGTGACGAGCCCGGCGTCGAGCAGTTTGCGAACGACGTTCGAGACGGTCTGGTTGGTGAGGCCGGTGAGGGCGGCCAACTCGACCCGGCTGACCGTGCCTCGCGTGCGGATGGCGTCCAGGACGACGGCCTGGTTGTACCCGCCGACCCGCGGCAGATTCGTACCGCCGAGTGTCGTCACCTGTCCGTCACCTGTCCCCGTGCCGTGTCCGCCCTGGCGTCCTCACCGGGGCGTCGTCGCCTTGTCGCCGTGCCGCGCCCACCCGCCCAGGCGCCCGGTATGCCGGAAGTTTACATGTCGGAAGCGTTGACTTCATCCATCCATTGGATTTAGCTAGCCGCCATCACACCGGGTCGAACGGACCGGGTCGCGCAGGGGCGCGATAGGGAGTCGCGGCCCCTGAAGAGCCGTCGCGCCCCGCGTCCCATCGCGGCTTCCCACAGGTTTTTTCGTTCCGGAGGAACCAAGTGCGTTCGAAACTCGTCATCGCCGCGGCCCTCGCCGCCGCCACCGCCCTGACCGCCACCGCCTGCGGATCGGGCTCCTCCGGGAGCTCCGCAAAATCGATCAAGGTCGTCTACTGGCAGAACCTCGACAGCACCAACAAGCTGCAGGCGAACTACCTCGCCTCGATGGTGAAGGAGTTCACCAAGGCCAACCCCGGCACCAAGGTCGACCTCGTCCCGGTCACCGCCTCCGAGAACGACTACTACACCAAGATCCAGCTCATGATGCGGTCCCCGTCGACCGCCCCCGACCTGATCTACGAGGACACCGCGCTGATCAACTCCGACATCGCGGGCGGCTACCTCAAGCCCCTCGACACCTACACCGCGAAGTGGGCCGACTGGTCCAAGTACGCCGACGCCGCCAAGGGCGCGGTGACCGGCGCCTCCGACGGCAAGGTGTACGGCGTCCCGGACAACACCGACACCCGCGGCATCTGGTACAACAAGCAGCTGCTCGCCAAGGCCGGCATATCCGTGCCCTGGCAGCCCAGGACCTGGGACGACGTGCTGAGCGCCGCCAGAAAGATCAAGGCGAAGCTGCCCGGCGTCACCCCGCTGAACCTCTACACCGGTACCGCCGGCGGCGAGGCGTCCTCCATGCAGGGCTTCGAGATGCTGCTGTACGGCACCCCGGCCGGAGACAAGTCCCTCTACGACGCCGGCCAGAAGAAGTGGGTGGTGGGCAGCCAGGGCTTCAAGGACGCGCTGACGTTCGTCCACACCGTCTTCGGCGAGAAGCTCGGCCCCTCCGTGGACCAGGCACTCGGCGCCAACTTCGGCACCACCGTGGGCACCGAGCTGATCCCCGAGGGCAAGCTCGCCATCGACATCGACGGCTCCTGGATGCCCAACAACTGGAGCTCGACCAGCGCCAAGCCGTGGAGCGAGTGGCAGAGCACGATGGGTACGGCGGCCATGCCGACCCAGAACGGCCAGGCACCCGGCAAGACATCGATGTCCGGCGGCTGGGCCTGGTCCGTCCCGGCCAAGGCGTCCAACCCCGACCTCGCCTGGAAGTTCCTGGAGTCCATCCAGACGAAGACCACCTCGGCCAAGTGGAACGCGCTCAACGCCACCATCGCCACCCGCACCGACGTCGCCACCGACCCGACCTATCTGAAGGCCGTCCCGACCAACGAGTTCTTCACCGCCCTGGTCGCCGACACCCACTACCGTCCCGGCCTGCCCGCCTACAACCAGGTCTCCACCGCCATCCAGAAGGCCATGGAGTCCGTGACCACCGGCCAGGCCTCGGTCGACAAGGCCGCCGCCACCTACGACAGCGACGTGGCCGCCGCCGTCGGCGACGACAAGACGGTCAAGGGCAGCTCGTGACCGCGCTCGCCCCAGTCTCCCGTGGGACCGACGGCCACCGCCGGTCCCACGGGGCCCCCGCGCCCCTGCGCGGCCTGCTGCGCGCCCTGCCGCTCCTGCCGGCGGTGGTCCTGCTGGTCGCCTTCCTCGCCGGCCCGATCGCCTACTGCGTGTACTACGCGTTCACCGACATGCAGCTCACCGGCGCCACCGGCACCCACTTCACCGGCCTCGACAACTTCACCCGCGCCTTCCGGGACACCGACTTCCTCAACGCCGTACGGCTCACCCTGGTCTTCGTGGTCGGTTCCGCGGTCGTCGGCCAGAACACCCTCGGGCTGGCCCTCGCCGTCCTGATGGAGAAGGCGTCCAAGCCGGTCCGCTCGCTCACCAACGGCGTGGTCATCGCCGCCTGGGTCCTGCCCGAGGTGGTCGCCGGCTATCTGATGTACGCCTTCTTCTACAACCAGGGCTCCCTCAACTCGATCCTGCGGGCCCTGCACCTGCCGCAGCAGAACTGGCTCTACACCCTGCCCATCTTCGCGGTCTGCCTGGCCAACGTCTGGCGGGGCACCGCGTTCTCCATGATGGTCTTCTCCGCGGCCCTCAACGACGTCCCCAGGGAACTCGTCGAGGCCGCCGAGATGGACGGCGCCGGCCCCTGGCAGCGGCTGTGGCGGGTCACCCTTCCGGTCATCCGGCGGTCGATCCTCACCAACCTGATGCTCATCACGCTCCAGACGCTCTCCGTCTTCGGCCTGATCTACACCATGACCCGCGGCGGCCCCGGCAACAAGAGCGAGACCCTGCCCGTCTTCATGTACCAGCAGGCGTTCCAGAACAGCCTCATCGGCTACGGCACCGCCATCGCGCTCGTCCTGCTCGTGGTCGGCGCCCTGTTCTCCGCCGTGTACATCCGGCTGCTCCGACTGGAGGACGAGTGATGGCCGTCGCCGTCAAACCGCGTACCGGCTCCGCGCGACACGACCGGGTCGCCGCCACGTCCGTGTCCCGCCGGCGCCGCTCCCTCCTCGGCCGGGCCGGGGTCGACCTCGTGCTGCTCGCCGTGTCGTCGGCGTACGTCCTGCCGCTGCTGTGGATGGTGCTGGCCTCGGTCAGCGACCTCAACAGCTTCCGCCTGAAGCTGCCCGATGCGCTGACTCTCGACAACTTCGACGCGGTGCTCGACGTCGACACCACCTACCGGCCGATGCTCAACAGCCTGCTGCTGTGCGGCTTCGCCACCCTGATCACCGTCGCGGTGTCGGTCCTGGCGGCCTACCCGCTCTCCCGTCACCGCTCCCGGCTGCGCCGGCCGTTCCTCTACACGATCCTGTTCTCCACGGGACTTCCGATCACCGCCGTGATGATTCCCGTCTACAGCATGTTCGTACAGGTCGACCTGATCGACTCGATGCCCGGCACGACCCTGTTCCTGGCCGCGTCCGCGCTGCCGTTCGGGATCTGGCTGATGAAGAACTTCATGGACGGCGTGCCGATCGTCCTGGAGGAGGCGGCCCGGATCGACGGCGCGAACTCCATGCAGGTGCTGTGGCGGGTCGTCCTGCCGCTGATGCGGCCAGGCGTCACCGTGGTCACCATCTTCACCTTCATCGGCATGTGGGGGAACTTCTTCGTCCCCTTCATCCTGCTGCTCTCCCCGGAGAAACTCCCCGCGTCCGTCAGCGTGTTCACCTTCCTCAGCGCCCACGACCAGACCCAGTACGGACAGCTCTCCGCCTTCTCGCTCCTCTACTCGCTGCCCGTCGTGATGCTCTACCTGCTGCTGTCCCGCAAGCTCGGCGGCGGTTTCGCGCTCGGCGGCGCCCTCAAGGGCTGAGTGCCGCCCGCTCTCACCCCCCACGGAGAAGAGATCCATGCACAACGACCGTGAACTCACCGAGCAGCGGCTGCACCGGGTGCTCAACGAGCGCATACGGCCCGCCGTCCACGGCCGGTCGGTCCCCCTCTCGGTCGAGGTCTGGGACGTCCCCGGCGAACCCGTTCCCGCGCACGAGGGTCTGGCCGCCCCCTACCGGCCCGCGCGGGTGGGCGACCGGTGGGGCCCGGCCTGGTCGACGAGCTGGTTCAGGGTCACCGGCACCGTCCCCGCGGACTGGGCCGGACTCCCCGTGGAGGCCGTCCTCGATCTCGGCTTCGCCACCCACTCGGCCGGCTTCTCCGCCGAAGGCCTCGTCCACCGCGCCGACGGGACGGCCGTCAAGGCGCTCAACCCGCGCAACACCTGGGTGCCGGTGACCGACTCGGCCGTCGGGGGCGAGCGGTTCACGGCCTACGTCGAGGCCGCCGCGAACCCCGTCGTGATGCACACCGCGCCGGGCGAACTCACCTTCGGCCCCACCTCGGTCGGCGGACGCGCCCCCTGGCTCGGCGACCCGGCGGCCGATCCGGGCGAACCTCTTTACCGCCTACGGCGGTTGGATCTCGCGGTGGTCGACCGGCAGGTCTACGAACTCGTCCAGGACCTCGAAGTCCTCGGCCAGCTCATGCCCGAACTGTCTCCCGACTCCCCGCGCCGCTGGCAGCTCCTGCGCGCGGTCGAACGGGCCCTGGACACGGTCGACCTGCGGGACATCGGCGGCAGCGCGGCGGCCGCCCGCGCCGAGCTGGCCCCCGCCCTCGCCGCCCCCGCACACGCCAGTGCCCACCGCGTCTCCGCCGTCGGGCACGCCCACATCGACACCGCCTGGCTGTGGCCCCTGCGTGAGACCGTCCGCAAGGTCGCCCGCACCGTCTCCAACGTCACCCAACTGATGGACGGACACCCGGAGTTCAAGTTCGTGATGTCCCAGGCGCAGCAGCTCGCCTGGCTCAAGGAGCACCGGCCCGACGTGTACGCCCGCGCCCAGGAGAAGGCGAAGACCGGGCAGTTCCTGCCCGCCGGCAGCCTGTGGGTCGAGCCCGACACCAACCTCATCGGCGGCGAGGCGCTGGTCCGCCAGTTCGTCCACGGCAAACGGTTCTTCCTCGACGAGTTCGGCGTCGAGACCGAGGAGATGTGGCTGCCGGACACCTTCGGCTACAACGCCGCGCTGCCGCAGCTGATGAAGCTCGCCGGGGTGCGCTGGTTCCTCACCCAGAAGATCTCCTGGAGCACCACCAACAAGTTCCCGCACCACACCTTCTGGTGGGAGGGCATCGACGGCACCCGCGTCTTCAGCCACTTCCCGCCCGTCGACAGCTACAACGGCGAGCTGTCCGGTGCCGAGATCGCGCACAGCGTCCGCAACTTCCAGGAGAAGGCCGCCGCCAACAGCTCCCTCATCCCCTTCGGCTACGGCGACGGCGGTGGCGGACCCACCCGCGAGATGCTGTCCCGCGCCGCCCGCCTCGCCGACCTGGAGGGCTCTCCTCGCGTCGCGATGGAGAAACCCGCCGACTTCTTCACCCACGCCCACGCCGAGTACGAGGCGGCCGGCGGTGCTCCCGTGTGGTCCGGCGAGCTGTACCTGGAGTTGCATCGCGGCACCCTCACCAGCCAGCTCGCCACCAAGCAGGGCAACCGGCGCAGCGAACACCTCCTGCGCGAGGCCGAGTTGTGGGCCGCCACCGCCGCCGTACGCGGGGGGCACCCCTACCCGTACGACGCCCTGGACCGCCTGTGGAAGACGGTCCTGCTCCACCAGTTCCACGACATCCTGCCCGGCACGTCCATCGCCTGGGTGCACCGAGAGGCGGAGGACACCTACGCGGCCGTCGCCCGGGAGCTGGAACGGCTGATCGACGCGGCGCAGGAGACCCTGGCCGGCCCCGGCGAAGGCAGCCTGGTGTTCAACGCCGCCCCGCACGCCCGCGACGGCGTCCCCGCGTTCGGCGCCGCCCCCCGCGCCGAGGACCCCTCGGCTCCCGTACCCCCGCTGGACACCGACGACGGCTTCGTCCTCGACAACGGCCTTGTGCGGGTCGCGATCGACACGGACGGGCTGATCACCTCCGCGTACGACATCTCCGCCGACCGTGAGGCCGTGGCCCCCGGCGCCCGCGCCAACCTGCTCCAGCTCCACCAGGACTTCCCCAACCAGTGGGACGCCTGGGACATCGACGCCTTCTACCGCAACACCGTCCGCGACCTCACCGAAGCCGAGTCGGTCACGGCGGTCGAGGGCGGCGTACGGATCGTGCGGGTGTGGGGTGCGTCCCGTGTCGAGCAGACGCTCACCCTCCCCGCCGGTGGTCGGCGGCTGCTCGTCGACACGGTCGTCGACTGGCACGAACACGAGACGCTCCTCAAGGCCGCCTTCCCCTTGGACGTGCGCGCCGCGCACTCCACCGCCGAGATCCCCTTCGGTCACGTCGAACGCCCCACCCACACCAACACCAGTTGGGACGCCGCCAAGTTCGAGATCTGCGCCCACCGCTTCCTCCACGTCGGCGAGCGCGACTGGGGCGCTGCCCTGGTCAACGACTCCACCTACGGCCACGACGTCACCCGGGACGTCCGTCCCGACGGCGGTACCACCACGACGGTCCGGCTCTCCCTGCTGCGGTCCGCCCGCTTCCCCGACCCGGACCAGGACCAGGGCACCCACCGGCTGCGCTACGCCCTGCTGATCGGCGTCGGCCTCCCCGACGCCGTCCGCGAGGGCTACCGCCTCAACCTCCCCGAACGCGTCCGCCGGGGCCGCACACTGGTCGCCCCGCTGGTCACCGTGGACCACGAGGGAGTGGTGATCGAAGCCGTCAAACTCGCCGACGACCGCAGCGGAGACGTGGTGGTCCGCCTCTACGAGGCCCACGGCGTCCGCGCCCGCGCCCTCCTCACCCCCGGCTTCCCCCTCGCCTCCGCCGGGAGCACCGACCTCCTGGAACGCCCCCTGCACGACCCGGCGAGCCACGAGGCCGCCGACGGGGGAGTCCGGCTGACCCTGCGCCCCTTCCAGATCCTCACCCTTCGGCTCCGCCCACGGACGCCCTGACCAGGACGTTCGCCGGGGAATGCGGGGATGGGGTGCGTTGTTGAAGCTCGTGACTGACATGCTCGGGTCAGTCTCGAGCGAAGGGAGGACGTCATGGCACGCAGCACCACACGCCCTGTCGTCAGACTGAAGTCGACGGCCGGTACCGGTGTCACCTACGTGACGCGCAAGAGCCGTCTCAACGATCCCGACCGGCTCGTCCTGCGCAAGTACGACCCGGTGGCCGGCCGCCACGTCGCGTTCCGCGAGGAACGCTGAACCACCCGCCCGCCGGCGGAACACGTACGAAGGAGGACATCGCCATGAAGGTCCGCAGGTCCCTGCGCTCGCTGAAGGCCAAGCCCGGGTCACAGGTGGTCCGCCGACGCGGCGTGACCTTCGTCATCAACAAGAAGAACCCCCGCTTCAAGGCCCGCCAGGGCTGAGGAACACGCGGCCAGGGGCCGCTCGGCCGGCCCGGCTCCACGGATCCCCCGGGAGCCGGGCCGCGCGTTGCCGAGGCCCAAGCCGTACCGCCCACCCCCGTACGCTTTCCCCGTGCCGACCTCCCGCCTCCGACGTGCCGCCGTCCTCGTGCTCGAAGGGGCCAAGCCGCTCGATGTCGGCATCCCCGCACAGGTGTTCACGACCCGAGCGAGCATGCCCTACGAGGTGCGGGTGTGCGGCGCGGCACCCGGCCTGGTGACCGGCGGCGACGGTCTGTCGTACCACGTGGCCCACGGCCTGGAGGCGCTGGAGTGGGCCGACATCGTCTTCATCCCCGGCTACCGTGCCCCGGACCGTGAGGACCCGCCGCAGAGGGTCGTCGCCGCCCTGCTCGCCGCCCACGCCCGGGGCGCCCGGCTGGCCGCCATCTCGACGGGCGCCTTCGCACTCGCCGCCACGGGCCTGCTCGACGGCAGACGCGCCACCACGCACTGGCACTACACCCGGGCGCTGGCGGCGAAGCACCCGCTCCTGCGGGTCGACGAGAACGTCCTCTTCGTCGACGAAGGCACCGTGCTGACCTCGGCGGGCGCCGCCTCGGGCATCGACCTGTGCCTGCACATCCTGCGTGGCGACCTCGGCGTGGCCGCCTCCAACCACGCGGCCCGGCGTCTGGTCGCGGCCCCCTACCGCAGTGGCGGTCAGGCCCAGTACGTGCCGCGCAGTGTGCCGGAGCCGCTGGGCGAACGGTTCGCCGCCACCCGCGAATGGGCCCTGCGCCGCCTCGACGAACCCCTCACCCTCGACATACTCGCCCGGCACGCGGCGGTCTCGCCGCGCACCTTCTCGCGCCGCTTCGTCGAGGACACCGGATACACGCCCATGCAGTGGGTGATGCGCGCCCGGATCGACAGGGCCCGTGAGCTGCTGGAGCGTTCCGAGCGCGGCGTCGAGCAGATCGCGGGCGACGTCGGGCTCGGCACGGGCGCCAATCTACGGATGCACTTCCAGCAGATCCTCGGCACCACCCCGAGCGAGTACCGGCGCACCTTCACCCGCGGCGAATAGCCGGCCGAGCCGCCTGGCGAGATCCTTGCGAACCATGGCGCTCACGCCTCGGCCATGAGGGGCCGCCGCACGCGAGGCTGGTGGCGAACAGGAAGGGACACCACTCATGACTCGCATCGCCATCAACGGATTCGGCCGCATCGGACGCAACGTGCTGCGCGCGCTCCTCGAACGCGACAGCGACCTCGAGATCGTCGCCGTCAACGACCTCACGGAGCCCGCCGCCCTCGCGCGGCTGCTCGCCTTCGACTCGACGGCGGGCCGGCTGGGCCGCCCGGTCACCGTGGACGACGGAGCCCTCGTCGTCGACGGCCACCGCATCACGGTGCTCGCCGAGCGCGAACCGGCACGGCTGCCGTGGGCCGCGCTCGACGTCGACATCGTGCTGGAGGCGACCGGCCGCTTCACCTCCGCCAAGGCCGCCCGCGCCCACCTCGACGCGGGCGCGAAGAAGGTGCTGGTCAGCGCGCCCTCCGACGGCGCCGACGTCACGCTCGCCTACGGGGTCAACACCGACGCCTACGACCCCGATCTGCACACGGTCGTCTCGAACGCCTCGTGCACGACCAACGCGCTCGCGCCACTGGCCGCGGTCCTCGACGACCTGGCCGGCATCGAACACGGCTTCATGACGACGGTGCACGCCTACACGCAGGAACAGAACCTCCAGGACGGCCCGCACCGCGACCCCCGCCGCGCCCGCGCCGCCGGCGTCAACATCGTGCCGACGACCACGGGCGCCGCCAAGGCGATCGGCCTCGTGCTGCCGAACCTCGACGGCAAGCTGTCGGGCGACTCGATCCGTGTACCCGTCCCGGTCGGCTCGATCGTCGAGCTGAACACGACCGTCGCCCGCGACGTGACCCGCGACGACGTCCTCGCCGCTTACCGCACCGCCGCCGAGGGCCCCCTCGCGGGCATCCTCGAGTACTCGGAGGACGCGCTGGTGTCGTCCGACATCACGGGCAACCCGGCCTCGTCGATCTTCGACTCGGCCCTCACCCGCGTCGACGGCCGCCACATCAAGGTGGTCGCCTGGTACGACAACGAGTGGGGCTTCTCCCACCGCGTCATCGACACCCTCGAACTGCTCGCCGCCGGCCCGCGCACGCAGGGCTGACCTGGGTCACCGCGCCTCGGCGATGGGGTGTGCCCGGCCGGTGACGCGTACCCGGGGGTCCGCCGGATCGATGTCGACGAGCAGTTCGCTCGGCCGGCCCATGTCCTCCCCCTGCCGGATGGTGATGGCCGTCGGCCGCGTCACGAGGCCGAGCGCGCGCAGGTATCCGCCGAAGGCGGCCGCCGCCGCGCCGGTCGCCGGGTCCTCCACGACCCCGCCGACGGGGAAGGGGTCACGGGCGTGGAACCGGTCGGCGGACTCGCGCCACACCAGCTGCAGGGTGGTCCAGTCATGCCGTCGCATCAACTCGGCGAGCGCGTCGAAGTCGTAGTCGAGGTCCGCCAGCCGGGCCCGGTCGGCGGTGGCCAGGACGAGGTGCTGGACCCCTCCGAAGGCGACATGGGGCGGGAGTCCGGGATCCAGGTCACCGCTCGACCAGCCCAGGGCGGCGAGCGCGCCGTCCAGTTCCTCCGGGAGGGCCGGCCGGGTGCGGGTGGGCACACTGGTGAGCGTGGCCCGCAGCGCCCCGTCGGCGCCGGTGGTCGTCGACACGGGGATCTGTCCCGCCGGGGTGTCGAAGAGCAGCTCGCCCGGGCCGATCCGCTCCGCCAGCGCCACCGCGGTGGCGATCGTGACGTGGCCGCAGAACGGCACCTCGGCGAGCGGACTGAAGTAGCGCAACCGGAAACGCCTCTGCGCGTCGTCCCGGGCCGTCACGAACGCCGTCTCGGAGTACCCCACCTCGGCGGCCACGGCCTGCATCGCGGCTTCGTCGAGGGCCGACGCGTCCAGGACGACGCCGGCCGGGTTGCCGCTCCGCGGGCCGGCGCCGAGGGAAGGGACGGGGGTGAACGCGGCGTAGCGCAGGACATCCAGGCTGGTTTCGATGTTCATGGGCTCTACGCTGCCATCCCCAGGCCATGCAGGGAAATGATGATTCGTGCACAAGTCGATCGAGTAATCCGATCGCTCGGCTAGAGTCGGTCCCGTGGACACCCGGATCCTGCGCACCTTCGTCACCCTCGCCCGCAGGGGCAACTTCACCGCCACGGCCGACGACCTGCATCTCGCCCAGTCCACCGTGACGGTCCACATCAGGACACTCGAGAAGGACCTGGGCACGCGGCTCTTCGACCGGCTGCCGCGCGGGGCGGTGCTCACCGACGCGGGGCGGCTCGTGCTCGCCGACGCCGAGGCCATGCTGGAGGCGGAGGAGCGGCTACGGGCCACGGCCACCGGAAACCGGGGCGGAGAGATCACCGGCCGGGTGGTGATCGGCGCGGGCGAGACCCTGTGCGCCGCCCGGCTGCCCGGGGCGGTCGCCGCCCTGCGCCGCACCCATCCCGGGGTGGAGATCCACCTCCACCCGACAGGTACCGCGGAAGCGGTCGACGGCCTGCGCTCCGGACGGCTGGACCTCGCCCTGCTGCTGGAGGAACAGGCCGAGTACGCCGACCTCACCGCCGAGCGCATCGCCGCCGAACCCCTGCTCCTGGTCGCCGCCCACCACCATCCCCTCACCGCCGGAGGAAGTCCCGCGGCCGACTGGACGGAGCTGGCCCACGAGCACTTCTTCCTCCACGAAGAGGGATGCTCCTACAGTGACCGCCTCGCCCGGCACCTGCTGGCCGTCCCCGGCGCACGGCCCCGGCTGACCCGGTTCGGCAGCATCGAGGCCACCCGCTCCTGCGTGGTCGCCGGCCTGGGCCTGACCCTGCTGCCCCGCGTCACCGTCGAGGGCGCGATCCGCGAGGGCAGCCTGGCGGAGGTGGCCGGGCCCCGCATCCCGGACGTGCCGGTGCAGTTGGTGCGTCTGCGCAGACGCTGGCGGTCACCGGCCGTGCGCGCCGTCGCCGACGAACTCGTACGCCAGTTCTCCCCCTCCTGAGAGCAGCCCGCCGCGGAGATCCGGGTTTTGCCCACGCCGGACCGCAAGGGTGCCCTGATGTCTGCCCCTAACGCCCTGGTGTCCGCGCCGGGCGCGCGAAAGCGTCGTCCCGCGGACGTGCATGGCCGAGGGTGAAGGAGCTGCGATGCAGGCGCGCGGGCAGGACGGGCAGCGGCAAGTCCCGCAGCAAGGGCCTCACCGGCGTCCGGCGACCCGGCCGACGCCCGTCGCCACCACCGCTGCCGCTGCCGCCGCCGCGGGTCGGACCGGTGGACTGCCCGCCACCGCCCTGGCGGTCCTCCAGCGGACGCTGGGAAACCGGGCGCTGGCCCAACTCGTCGCGGACGAAGGGCACCAGCACGGGCCGGGCTGCGGACACTCCGCCACGCCCGTCGTGCAGCGGGCCACCGACGTCGACGCGGTGCTGAGCAGCCCGGGCCGTCCGCTGGCCGGACCGCTGCGGCAGGAGATGGAGGCCCGCCTCGACGCCGACTTCAGCGACGTACGGGTCCACGACGACACCACCGCCCGTCAGTCGGCCGCACAGCTCGGTGCCCGCGCCTACACCTCCGGCAGCCATGTCGTCATCGGCGAGGGCGGCGGCGACAAACACACCCTGGCCCACGAACTCACCCACGTCATCCAGCAGCGCAGCGGCCCGGTCGCGGGCGCCGACACCGGCGACGGACTGCGGGTCAGCGACCCCGGCGACAGCTTCGAACGGGCCGCCGAGACGAATGCCGCCCGGGTGATGTCCGGGCCCGTGCCCGTCCAGAAGAGGGCCGAGGAGGAGACCGAACACGCCGAGACGCACCCGAACGGCCATGCGCAGCGTGCCACGAGCGACGTGCCCGGGCGGCAGCGGCACGTCCAGCGCGTCGTGTACAACACCCGCGCCGCTCCGACACGTCCCTTCATCCGCGCCCTCCCCGACGGCCTGCGCCGGACGGCGTCCATCGAGATGATGACCGACGGTTCTCTGTACGGGACACCGCCGGCGGCCGACCCCACCGGCTACGACTACATCCGCCAGCTCGGTCTGACCAACTTCTGGATCCGCTTCCACCTCATCAACCAGCTGGCGGGCGGCCCCGGAACGCAGGAAAACCTGGTCCCGGCGTCCAAGCGGGACAACAGCCAGTACGAGGTCATCGTCGAAAGACCGCTGAAGGACCTCGTGGACTTGGTCGACGCCACCAACAGCCGGCTGCCGGCGGGCTCTCCGCTCCACTACGTCTACTTCGGTGTCGACGTGCACTACGCGACGGCCAGGTCCGGGACCTCGCAGTACCAGCAGTCCTTCGCCCCGTACTTCGTCGACTCCCTCACGGTCCACCTCAAGCGCTACGACCCGGCGACCGGCCAGTGGACGTCCCACTTCCCCGGGGCCCGGTTCGACTTCCAGGACCAACAGCCGACCGACCTCGGCGCGGCGGTGCCGGCCGCCACCATCACCCTGCCGGACCTGGTGCAGCTCACCGGAAGCCGTCGCTGGGACACGGGTGACGTCGGCTTCCTGCAGTCGATCGGCGCCGGCGGCAGCCGCAGCGCCGAGTTCCAGGGCCTGGTGGACCACTACGGCTCGACGGGCCCCGAGGAGTCGGTGGTCCACACGTTCTGGCAGATGCCCTTCCGTCCTCCGCGGCAGGGCCGGGGCCGGGGCCGGCAGACCGGAGCGGTCAGCTTCGCCGAGCGCATCGACAGCAACACGCGGCTCAACACCCTGGCCCGCCTGATCGCCACCGGCAAGATCGGTACCTGACGGGCCGCCCGCCCCGGCGTGGCGGGCAGGGGTGGAAACGAGGAAGGGACGTTCGTTGTCGAGTCTGTGGCGGGTGCGCGTGACACGCGTGACCGACGACACCGTCGAGCTGACGCTGGTGGCGATCCACCCCGACTCCGGGGAGCCGTCCGGTTCGGCCGCCTTCGCCATGCGGCTGTTGGCCGACACCGACCTGGAGCGGCTGGACCGCGAGGCCGGGAAGGGAGCGTACTGGGACCCGGACGCACTGGCCCGGTACGCCCACCGGGTCATCACGGCCGTCTCGGTGACCGGCCGGCGCAACATGCCCTTCGACGAAGAGGCCGCCCGGCGGCGGATCGAGGACGAACTGCGCAACCGCGGCCTCGACCCGGCCGACGCCGCGGCCTGGCAGAACGCGTTCCTGGACGCGTGGCGCGACCTGTGGCGGAACCCCGACCGGGTCCCCTCCGCCGTCCTGGAGATCCGCCTGGCCGACCCGACCTGGCTGACGGGAGCGCCCCTCGACCGCGAGTGGGACACGGCGGCCTACGGGTGAGGGCCGCGGGAGGCCCGGACGCTCCCGCCTGTGACCTCGTCTCGTTCACGCACCGCCCCACACCAGCCGCGCACCACCGAGTGGCGGGAGGGGTTCCGGACGCGGGGCGTCCGGAACCCCTCGGTGTGGCCGTGGACGGTCAGTAGGTGTGCAGGGTGAGCCCGTAGCGGTTGAGGATCTCGTTCACCGGCTGGAACCATGTCTCGCCGCCGCTGGAGCAGTTGCCCCAGCCGCCGGAGGTGACGCCCTGCGCCTGGTCACCGCTGATGAACGAGCCGCCGGAGTCGCCGCCTTCGGCGCAGACGCTGGTCTTCGTCATCTGGTACACCGCGCCCTGGCTGTAGTTGACGGTCTCGTTCTTGGCCAGCACGGTGCCGCAGTGCCAGTGCGTGGTCGACCCCGAGCGGCAGATCGAGGCGCCCACCGGGGCCTCGGCCGAGCCGCGTACGAGCTGGTCGGACACCGTGCCCCAGCCGAGCACGACCGGAACGGTCCACCAGCCGCTGCCCACGTTCACCCAGGCGTAGTCGTTGTCCGGGAACGAGGAGCCCTGGAAGTTGCCGACGTACGTGCCGTCCCAGCCCCGGACGCTCGCCCCGGCCTGACCGCAGTGACCGGCGGTGATGAACCCGCCGTAGACCGAGAAGCCGATCGAACAGCGGACGTTGCCGGTGTAGTACGGGTCGCCGCCCACCGTGCCCGCCGCGAACGTGCGCGGGGTCGAGGCGACGGTCTCGACGCTGACCGGTCCGGTGGCCCGGGCCCGCGCCAGGAACTTCTGGACATCGTTGTCGGAACGGTGGTCGCGGACGACCGAGACCACGACGGTGTTCGCCTTCGGGTCGACGTGCCAACCGCCCACCGCCGCGGGGGCGGAGAGCTTGTCGAGGCGCGACGTCACCGCGTCGAGCTGCCGCGCGCTGTGCTCGACGACCCGTACGTCGGCCCCCTTGGCGCGGATCGCCGCGCGTGTGGGCTGCGAGGAGTTCGAGGTGACGGCCACCGTGAGGCGCCCGTCGGCGGCGTCGAACCAGGACCCGGCGTACGCGGCGCCCGCCGTGCGGCGCGCCGCCGGTTCGATCGCGGTGGCCTCCCGCTCGGCCTTGAGCCGGGCTTCCGCCTGGTCCTCGGTGAGCCCGAACTCCTCTCGCATGGCTTGGAGCAGTCCGGCGGAGGCGGGAGCGGAGTCGGCGGCCGGCGCCGGGGAGGCCGGGGCCTCGGTGCCGCTCGCCGCCGCGGGGTGGGCGCCCGCGCCGCCGAGTCCGGCCAGTGTCAGGAGTGTGGCCAGGCAGAAGTGCTTGAGCCTCGTGCGTCTCATGGGAGTAGCCCTTCGTCGTTCCAGTGAGTGGGGTGGAACAGCGGATGGGTGAGAGCGCTCTCAGGTGTGGCCCGGCTGAGCCTAGCCCCGACTGGCGTGTCAGGTCTATGCCAATGCCGGAACCGGTTTTCGGAGGCCGGTGCCGGCCCTGGTGCAAGGGCCGACACCGGTCGGATGAGTGGGCTGGGCGGTCAGCGGCTGCGGATCGCGGTGGTGGCGAGGAACCCGGTCGCGGCGGCGGTGATGAGAGCACAGACGGCGAGCAGCGCGGTACGGCGCATGAGACTGCCTTTCCCTAGGGGGCGGAGGAGATGTTCTGTACAACGCCGCTCATGCCGGAGTCGGCTTGCCGCGACCGCGTTTGCCACCCGCATGGACGCGGCCACCCGTCGCGGGCGTACCCGGCGTGGACGTACCGGCGTGGTTCACCGCGACGACCGGGGCGGGTCAGCCCTTCTCCCGTATCGCCCCGGTGCTGCCGCGCACGATCAGCCCCGGCACCGGCACGCGTACCGTCCCCGCGGGCCCCCCGTCCAGCAGCGCCACCAGTTCCCTCGCCGCCGTGCGTCCGAACTCCACGCTGTCCCGGGACAGCGCGGACAGCCACGGCTTGACCATGCGGCACAGTGCCGAGTCCTCCCAGGACACCACGGACACGTCGGCCGGTACGGCGAAGCCCAGTTCGGCCGCTGTCGCGACGCCGGCCACGGCCATCACGTCGTTGTCGTAGATGAGCGCGGTCGGGGGAGTGGGGCCGCCCAGAACCAGGCGGGTCACGGCCGCGCCCTCCGTGTCCGAGTAGTCGGTCGGCACCGACCGCACCTCGGTCAGCCCGCGCCGTTCCGCCTCGGTGCGCAGGGTACGGATCCGGCGCTGGGTGTGGGCGAGGTCCGGCAGACCGGCGATGTGCACGATCCGCCGGTGGCCGAGCGCGTACAGCTCGTCCACCACCGACGCCATCGCCCCCGCGTCGTCCGCCCACACCGTCGACAGGCCGGGGTGCCGCTCGTCGGGCGCGCCGCCGATCACCACCGCGGGCAGCCCGAGCTCCTCGAGGAGCTCGGGCCGGGGGTCGTCGGTGCAGGGGTCGACGACCAGGACGCCGTCCACCCGGTGCTCGGCCCACCAGCGCCGGTACACCGCGCACTCGTCGGGCAGGTCCCGCGCGATCTGGAACAGCAGGCCGAGGTGCCGCTCCGCCAACACCTCCTGGATGCCCGAGACGAGCTGGAGGAAGAACGAGTCCACGCCGAGCGTGTCCGCCGGGCGGGCCAGCACGAAGCCGACCGTGGCCGCGCCCTCCCCGGACAGCGCGCGGGCCGCCGTACTGGGCCGCCAGCCCAGCTGCTCGGCGACCCGGCGCACCCGGTCCCGGGTGACCTCCGAGACTCCCGGACGCCCGTTGAGCGCGAAGGAGACCGCGCTCTGGGAGACACCGGCGCGCTGCGCGATGTCCTTCATGGTGGGCCGACGCGCCGGTGACCGCCTGTCCGACAAGGAGTTTCCCCATTCCCGCGAGAAATTTCCGGCCAGTATGCACTAATGCGCTTCAGCTCAACCACCCTAATGCGCATAAGTAACTAATGAAATTAGCTGGGCTTGCTCCATTGACGGGCCGGTCAACCGCCGTGCAAGGTCTGCGTCGTTGACCAACTCCACCCCCATGGGAGGCCGTTTCACCGTGCGTATTTCCCGCAGAGCCCTCGCCGCCGCCGTCTGCTGTGTCCTGCCGCTGAGCGCCTGCGGCTCCGGGAGCGACGACGGCGGCTCGGCCGACGCCTCGGGCAAGGTCGAGGGCGACATCACCTTCCAGACCTGGAACCTGCGCGCCAACTTCAAGTCCTACTTCGAGGGCGTGATCGCCGACTTCGAGAAGGAGTACCCGGGCACGCACGTGAAGTGGATCGACCAGCCCGCCGAGGGCTACGCCGACAAGATCAGCGCGGACGCGGCCGGCGGCACCCTGCCCGACGTCGTCAACGTCTCGCCCGACCTCGTCGCCCCGCTCGCCAAGGCCGGGCTCGCCCTCGACCTCGACAAAGCCGCCGGAAAGTACGAGAAGGAGTATCTGGAGGGAGCCTGGGCGAGCCATCGGATACCGGGCATGACAGGGACGTACGCCTTCCCCTGGTACCTCAACACCGGGCCGCTCTTCTACAACAAGTCGCTCTTCGCGGAGGCCGGACTCGACCCCGACCAGCCGCCGAAGACGTACGACGAACTCTTCGCCGATGCCCTGGAACTGGCGCGGAAGAGCGACGGGAAGGTCGCCACGCTCGCCAACGTGCCCACCATCGAGGACTTCGGCCGCTACGGCGTGCCCCTCATGAACGACCAGGGCACCGCCTTCCGCTTCAACGACAGCAAGGGCGTCGAACTCCTCACCAGGTACAAGGAGTTGTACGACGCCAAGGCCCTCGATCCGCAGGCGCTGACCGCGACCCCCGAGTCCTCCGGAAAGAAGTTCCTCACCGGGGCCGTCGCGATGAACCCCGGCAGCGCGCTCGACCTGGGCAACTTCAAGAAGCAGGCGCCGAACCTCTACAAGAACATCGGCATCACCGACCAGATCACCAGCACCGGCCACGTCAACATGTACGTGATGGGCGTGATGGTGAACGCCCAGAGCAAGAAGAAGCCCGCCGCCGTCGCCTTCGCGCACCACGTCACCGACGCCGAGCACCAGATGTCGTTCGCGAAGCAGGTCGCCATCTTCCCGAGCACCGCCGGCTCGCTGGACGACCCGTACTTCACCAAGGAGGACGGCAGCGACGAGACACGCGTCCGCGTCGCCGCCGCCAAGTCCCTGAAGGACGCGGTCAATTACACCCCGGTCCTGTTCAGCGAACAGATGAAGACCGCCCTGCGCAACGAGGTCGCCAAGGCGCTGCAGGGCAAGCAGAGCCCCAAGGAAGCTCTTGACAACGCTGTCAAGGCCTGCGACACGCTGCTTCAGCAGCAGGGATAGCGCGATGGCAGGATCCACCCTCTCCACCGACTCCCGCGTACGGCGTCAACTGCCCACCAGCCCCTGGCTGTTCGCCGCCCCGGGACTCCTGATCGCCGGCGTCTTCGTGCTCTACCCGTTCCTCTCCACGCTGGCCAACTCCTTCACCGACCGCCGCACCCTGATCCCCGGCCGGTTCGTGGGCCTCGCCAACTACCGCGAGATGCTCCACGACGACATGTTCTGGATCGGACTGCGCAACAGCGCGCTGTACGTCGTCGTAGTCGTCCCCGCCCTCGTGGTGCTGCCGCTGCTGCTCGCGCTCCTGGTGCAGAAGCACATCCCCGGCATCACCTTCTTCCGGTCCGCGTTCTACACCCCGGTCGTCGCCTCGATCGTCGTCGTCGGACTCGTCTGGGTGTGGCTGCTCGACGAACGCGGCCTGGTCAACTCGCTGCTGGAGACCGTCGGTGTGGGCGGCGTCGGCTTCCTCAGCGACCAGTGGCTGCTCCTGCTGAGCGCCATGGCCGTCACCGTGTGGAAGGGCCTCGGCTACTACATGATCATTTATCTGGCCGCGCTCGCCGGCGTACCGCGCGAACTGCACGAGGCCGCGGCGGTGGACGGCGCGGGCGCGGTGCGCCGCTTCCTGACGGTCACCGTGCCCGCCGTCCGCTCCACCATGGTCCTGGTCGGCGCGCTCTCCTCCGTCGCCGCCTTCAAGGTGTTCTCCGAGGTGTACCTGATGGCGGGCCCCAGCGGCGGCCCGGCGGGCGAGGACACCACCCTGGTCATGCTGGTCCAGCGCACCGGCACCGGCCTCACCGGCCGCGTCGGCTACGCCTCCGCCCTCTCGGTCGTCGTCTTCGTCGTGACTGTCGCGCTGATGCTGCTCGTGCTGCGCGCCGACCGGAAGGAGGAGCGGGCGTGAGCGTGCTGGAGAAGGTACGGCCCGAACAGCAGCCGGCCGTCGCCCGCGAACCCCGGGTCACCGACGAGCACGGCCGCCGCGTCCGGGTCCGGGAACTCGCCCTGCGGTACTCCCTGCTGCTCGCCGTCCTCGCCTTGACCGTCGGCCCGTTCCTGTGGCAGCTGTCCACGTCCCTCAAGGGCCCCACCGAGGACATCTACAGCTCCCCGCCGAGCTTCCTGCCCGGCCAACCCACCCTGCACAACTACGCGCGGGTCGCCGACACCGTTCCCGTGTGGGACTACGCCCTCAACTCGCTGAAGGTCGCCGCCGCCAACGTCGTCACCAACTGCGTCGGTTCCGCCCTCGCCGGCTACGCGCTCGCCCGCCTGCGCTACCGGGGCCGCCGGGTGGCGACGCTCGCCTTCGTCCTCGCCATGCTGGTGCCGGTCGAGGGCATCATCATCGCCCAGTTCACCACCATGCGGGAACTCGGCCTCAACAACACCCTGATCGGCGTGGTGCTGCCAGGCTGCATCGGAGCGGTGAACGTCCTGCTCATGCGCAACGCCTTCCTCAACCTGCCGTACGAGATCGAGGAGGCGGCCTTCGTCGACGGCGCCAACGTCTGGCAGCGGTTTCTGCGGATCGCGCTGCCCTCGGTGAAGGGCACCCTCGCGGTGGTAGCGATCTTCGCCTTCATGGGCGCCTGGGACGACTTCCTGTGGCCGCTCATCGTGCTCAGCGACCCGTCCAGGTTCACCCTGACCATCGGCCTGAACTACCTGCACGGCACCTTCGCCAACGACGAACGCCTGGTCGCCGCCGGCACCGTCATCGCCGTGGCGCCCCTGATCGCCTTCTTCGCCTGTCTGCAGCGGTACTTCTTCCGCGGGGTCGGCGAGGGAGCGGTCAAGGGCTGAACCCCCACTCATCCTCGAGGACACCGCATGCCTCCAGCCGTGCGCTTCGGCGTCAACTACACCCCCAGCGAAAGGTGGTTCCACCACTGGCTCGACTTCGACCTCGACTCCGTACGCGCCGATCTCGACTCCATCGCCGCGCTGGGCCTGGACCACATCCGGGTCTTCCCGCTGTGGCCGTACTTCCAGCCCGACCGGACGCTGATCCGCCCCCGGGCCGTGGACCAGTTGACACAACTCGTCGACGCGGCCGCCGAACGCGGACTCGACGTCAACGTGGACGGTCTGCAGGGGCACCTGAGCAGCTTCGACTTCCTGCCCGCCTGGACCCGCACCTGGCATCGGCGCAACCTCTTCACCGACCCGGCCGTCCTCGACGGCCAGGCCGCCTACCTGCGCACCCTCGCCGCCGCCCTCGCCGACCGGCCCAACTTCCTCGGTATGACCCTCGGCAACGAGGTCAACCAGTTCTCGGCCGGCCCGCACCCGGACCCGGACCGGGCGACGAGCGTCCAGATCGACGCCTGGCTGGAGCGCATGCTGGCCGCCTGCGAGGAGGGCGCGCCCGGCAGACTGCATCTGCACGCCGAGTACGACGCGACCTGGTACCAGGACGACCAGCCGTTCACACCGGCCCAGGCCGCCCGGCGCGGCGCGGTCACGGCCGTGCACTCCTGGGTCTTCAACGGCACCGCCCAGCGGCACGGACGGGCCTCGGTCCAGGCCGAGCACCACGCCGCGTACCTGGTCGAACTGAGCAAGGCCTGGGCCGAGGACCCGCACCGTCCCGTCTGGCTCCAGGAGGTCGGCGCGCCCGCGCCCCTCGTCCCGGCCGAGCACGCCGCCGCCTTCACCGAGGCGACCGTGCGGAACGTCCTGGACAGCCCCGACCTGTGGGGCATCACCTGGTGGTGTTCCCACGACGTGTCCCGGCGGCTCGCGGACTTCCCGGAACTGGAGTACGGGCTGGGCGTGCTGACCAACGACCGCAGACCCAAGGACACGGCCCGGGTGCTGGCGCGAGCGGCGGCCGACCGGTCGCCCGTGCCCCCCGCCCGGACCACGGCACTCGTCGTCCCCGCCGACCCGTCCGTCCGCTCGCTCTGCGCCCCCGGCGGCGCCGTCTACGACGCCTTCTTCCGGCTGACCGCCGACGGAGCCCGCCCCACCACCGTCCTCGACACGCGCGCCGACGACAAGGACCATCTCGCCGCACGCGGCATCACCGAGGTCGTCACACCCGATCAGGTACTCCCCACCCCACAAGGAGGCACCCGCTCGTGAACCTCACCAGACGCACCGTCCTGCTCGCCGCCACCGCGGCCGCCCTCCTGCCCTCCCGGGCCGCGACCGCGGCCACCGGGCAGGCCGCCGCCGCGCTCCAGCCGTACGCCGCCTACTGGTACCCGGACTCCCTGCCCTCGGGCACCCCCGGCACCGGCATCACCTGGCGCAGCCTGAAGAACTGGACCGCGGCCGACGACACCGACCTCGCCTTCAACGCGGCGTCCGTGCCGCTCGCCCCCCGCTTCACCCCGACCCCCGCGAACGCGACCGCCCGCTCGGGCCAGGCCCGCGTCCAGTCCCTGGTCTCCTTCGGACCCACGTCCGCCAACCCCTCCCAGGGCTCGGCCACCGCGGACTACTACGCGCTCACCCACTGGGCCTACCTCGACGAGCTGGTCTTCTGGGGCGGTTCGGCCGGCGAGGGAGTGATCCTGGCCCCGAACGCGCCGATCGTCGACGCCGCGCACCGGCACGGCGTACCGGTCCTCGGCAACATCTTCCTGCCGCCCGTCGCCTACGGCGGGCAGCTTCAGTGGACCCGCGACCTGGTCCAGAAGGACGCGAGCGGGCACTACCCGCTCGCCGCGCGGCTCGTCGCGGTCGCCGCCGCGTACGGCTTCGACGGCTGGTTCGTCAACGCCGAGACCAGCGGCGGCAACACCGCGCTGGGCAGCGACATGCTGGGCTTCCTCACCGAGCTGAAGTCGCTCGCCGCGGCCCGGGGGCAGCGGGTGACCTGGTACGACGCGATGACCGTGAACGGCACCGTGAGCTGGCAGGGCGCGCTCAACGCCCAGAACCAGGCGTTCTTCGGGACGGCCGACGACATGTTCGTGGACTTCCGCTGGTCGGCGGGCACCCTTGCCTCCTCCGGGACGCGGGCCGATCAACTCGGCCGCAGCCGCTACGAGTTGTGGGCGGGCGTGGATGTGGAGGCGAACGGCTGGAACAGGTCCGTCACCTGGGACGCGATCGTGCCCACGAACAAGGCGCACATCACGTCCATCGGTTTCTACCGCCCCGAGTGGACCCGCAACCACCTCCCGGCGGGCGGCAGGGCGCCCGGCGACTTCCACGCGGCCGACGACCGGTTCTGGACCGGCCGCTCGCTCGACCCGTCCCAGCCGGACGGCACGGACACCTGGCGGGCGCCCGCCGTGTCGGTGGCGGACCGGTCCACGGTGACGGCCGTACCGTTCGCGAGCGTCTTCAACACGGGCCACGGACTGCGGTGGTACGAGGACGGGACGGTCACCTCGGACACTCCCTGGAACCACCTCGGGCTCCAGGACCGGCTGCCCTCGCGGCGCTGGGCGGTGCACACCGAGCGGGAGCGGCCGGCCGTCACCTTCGACTTCGCCGACGCGTGGCACGGCGGCAGCAGCGTCCTGGTCGCGGGCGCCCTGGACGAGCCGACGGTGCTGGAGCTCTACGCGACACGGCTGCCGGTCACCGCCGACACGGTCGTCGAGCTGACGCACCGGACCGACGCCGGGGGAGTGATCGTCGAGCTGGCCGTCGCCACCGCGGATCCGGACACGCCGGGCGCGACACCGCCGTACACCTACCTGCCCGTGGACTCCGGCGACGGCTGGCGGACCTCGACCGTGCCGCTCACCGGCCTCTCCGGAAGCGTTCACGCGCTCGGTGTCCGCCTCACCGCCACCGAGGGCCCCGTGACCTGGCGGCTCGGCGCGATCGCCGTCCGCGACGAACCCCGCATCCCGGCCGCCCCGACCGGCCTGCGGATCACCGCGGCCACGGGAGGCGACCTTCGCCTGGCCTGGGACGCGGCACCGGACGATGTGCGCCATCACACCCTGCACCGCCTCCTGCCCGACGGCACCCGGCGCTTCCTCGGCGGCACCTGCCAGAGGGCCTTCTACGTCGGAGGGCTGGTCCGGGAGCAGGGCGAGCAAGCCGCGCGGTTGGAACTGCGGGCCGTGGGGGAGCTGTACACGTCGTCGGCCCCCGTCACCGTGACCCACACCTGGTAAACCGTCCCCCAGCCTTGGAGAGCACCCCGTATGCATGACGACCGCAGCCTGGTCGAAGCCCGTCTCAAGCGTGTCCTCGACGAGCGCATCCGTCCCGCCGTGTACCCCGAGTCCGTGCCGCTGGAGGTCGCGGTGTGGCACGCGCCCGGAGAACCGGTGCCGGTGGCCGAGGGCCTGGCGGCCGAACCCGAGCCGATCGAGGTGGGCGCCCGCTGGGGTGCTCCCTGGGGCACCAGCTGGTTCCGCGTCACCGGCAACGTCCCCGAGGCATGGGCCGGCCGGACCGTCGAGGCGCTCCTCGACCTCGGCTTCGACGAGAACATGCCCGGCTTCCAGTGCGAGGGCCTGGTCTACCGGCCCGACGGCACCCCGGTGAAGGGCCTGAACCCGCGCAACCAGTGGGTGCGCGTCGGCGCGCCCGTCACAGGCGGGGAGGAGGTGCGCCTGCACATCGAGGCCGCCTCCAACCCCGTGATCCTCGACTACCACCCCTTCCTGCCCACCCGGCTGGGCGACAAGGAGACGGCGGGAAGCGAACCGCAGTACACCCTCACCCGTATGGACCTCGCCGTCTTCGACGAGACGGTGTGGCAGCTGGTGATCGACCTGGAGGTGCTCGGCGAGCTGATGGCGGAGCTGCCGGTGGAGTCGGCCCGCCGCTGGGAGATCCTGCGGGCGGTGGAGAAGGCGCTCGACGCTGTGGACCTCCAGGACGTGGGCGGCACGGCGGCCGGGGCCAGATCACGCCTGACCGGCGTCCTGTCCGCACCCGCGGCGCCCTCCGCGCACCGCATCAGCGCCGTCGGCCACGCGCACATCGACTCGGCGTGGCTGTGGCCGCTGCGCGAGACGGTCCGCAAGGTGGCCCGTACGACCGCCAACATGACGGCGCTCCTCGACGACGAGCCGGACTTCGTCTTCGCCATGTCCCAGGCCCAGCAGTGGGCGTGGGTGAAGGAGCACCGGCCCGAGGTGTGGGCACGGGTGAAGAAGGCGGTGGCGGACGGGCGGTTCGTGCCGGCGGGCGGCATGTGGGTGGAATCGGACACGAACATGCCGGGCTCCGAGGCGATGGCCCGTCAGTTCGTGCACGGCAAACGGTTCTTCCTCGACGAGTTCGGCATCGAGAACGACGAGGCCTGGCTGCCCGACACCTTCGGCTTCGCCGCGGGCCTGCCGCAGATCATCAAGGCGGCGGGATCCACGTACCTCCTGACGCAGAAGATCTCCTGGTCGCAGACGAACAAGTTCCCCCACCACACCTTCCGTTGGGAGGGCATCGACGGCACCCGGATCTTCACCCACTTCCCGCCGGTCGACACCTACAACTGCTCCATGAAGGGCGGCGAGATCGCCCACGCGGCCCGCAACTTCAAGGACAAGGGCGTCGCCCGCCACTCCCTGGCCCCCACCGGCTGGGGCGACGGCGGAGGCGGCACGACCCGCGAGATGGTCGCGAAGGCGGCCCGGTTGCGCGACCTCGAAGGCTCAGCGGCTGTGACCTGGGAACCTCCGGCGGACTTCTTCACGAAGGCGCAGGCGGAATACCCCGAACCACCTGTTTGGGTCGGAGAGTTGTACCTCGAACTCCACCGCGCCACCCTCACCAGCCAGGCCGGCACCAAACAGGGCAACCGACGCAGCGAACACCTCCTGCGCGATGCCGAACTGTGGGCCGCCACGGCCGCCGTACGCACCGGATTTCCCTACCCCTACGAGCAGTTGGACCGGATCTGGAAGACGGTCCTGCTCCACCAGTTCCACGACATCCTGCCCGGATCCTCCATCGCCTGGGTGCACCGCGAGGCCCGGGCGACCTACGCCCGCCTGGCCGCGGAGCTGACCGCGATCATCGAGGCGGCCCAGCGGTCCCTGGCCGGCGAGGGAACCACCCCGCTCGTCTTCAACGCGGCGCCGCACGAGCGCGACGGCGTTCCCGCCGGTGGCGCCAAATCCCCCGCCTCGCACGGCCGTACGACCCTCACCGCCCGACCGGACGGCAGCCACCTCCTGGACAACGGCCTGCTGCGCGTCGAGATCGACGCCCGCGGACTCGTCGTGTCCGCATACGACATCGCGGCGCACCGGGAGACGGTCGCCCCCGGCCGGGCGGCCAACCTCCTCCAGCTCCACCCCGACTTCCCGAACATGTGGGACGCCTGGGACGTCGACGAGTTCTACCGCAACACGGTCACCGACCTGACCGGCACGGACGGGATCACGGCCGGCGAGGACGGCGCGTCGGTGCGGATCGTACGGTCCTTCGGCGCGTCGCGTGCCGTCCAGGTGCTGTCGCTGCCACCGGGGGAGCGGCGGCTGGTGATCGACACGGAGGTCGACTGGCACGAGACGGAGAAGTTCCTCAAGCTCGCCTTCCCGCTCGACGTGCACGCCGAACGCTACGCGTCCGAAACCCAGTTCGGTCACTTCCACCGGCCCACGCACACCAACACCAGCTGGGAGGCGGCCCGGTTCGAGGCCTGCAACCACCGTTTCGTCCATCTGGAGGAGCCGGGTTGGGGTGTCGCGGTCGTCAACGACTCGACGTACGGCCACGACGTGACCCGTACGGTCCGCGACGAACCCGGGGCCGACGGCGGCACGACCACCACACTGCGCGTCTCCCTCCTGCGAGCCCCGCGCTTCCCCGACCCCGAGACCGACCAGGGCGTCCACCGTTTCCGGCACGCCCTGGTACCGGGCGCGACGATCGGCGACGCGGTGCGCGAGGGATGGCGGATCAACCTGCCCGCCCGCACGCTCAGCGGCGCCCGGGAGGTCGCCCCGCTGATCGGCGTCGACCAGGACCAGGTGGTGGTCACGGCCGTCAAACTCGCCGACGACGGCAGCGGCGACGTGGTGGTCCGCTTCCACGAGGCCCACGGCGCCCGCACCCGCGCCACGCTCACCGCGGGTTTCGACATCACCGCCGCCACCACCACCGACCTGCTGGAACGTCCCCTCATCGACGCCCCGGCAGCACGGATCGAGGGCAACCGGCTCTCCGTACGACTGCGCCCGTTCCAGCTCGTGACACTTCGGCTGCGACGGAGCTAGGGCCTGTCCGGCGGTCATGCCGCAGACGCGCCGATGAGTCGGCGTCGGTTTCCTGCGACTTGATCCGCGGCACCAGGCGGACTCACGTGCTGTCACCGGTGCCGGGCCGGTGACAGCACGTCTTGGCGCCCGCGACTACGCTGGCGCCTGGAGGTGGTCCAAGTGGCCCAAGTATCCGGGGAGTTGACGGCGGCGCCGGAGTCCACGACCGTGGTGGTGATCGGGGCGGGCCCGGCCGGTATGACGGTCGCCAACCTGCTGATGCGCTGCGGCATCGACTGCGTCGTCCTGGAACGCCGCACGCGCGAGTACGTGGCACAGCGTCAGCGCGCCGGGATCGTCGAAACCCGCGCCGTCCGGATGTTCGACTCCTGGGGCCTGGCCGACCGTGTCCTCGGCGGTGTCCCGTACGACGGCATCCTGGAGTTGCGGGTGGACGGCGAGAGCCACCTGGTCTCCGACAGCGACGGCTCCGAAGGCCTCCCGGCCCGTCTGTGCCCCCAGCAGATCCTCGTCCAGAAACTGACGGCCACCTTCCTCGCCGACGGCGGGGACCTGCGCTTCGAGGCCGCCGACGTCTCCCTGCACGACCTGGCCGGCGATCGCCCGACCGTCCGCTACCGCACCGCCGACGGCCTGCCGCACACCATCACCTGCGCCTTCGTGGCCGGCTGCGACGGTGACCACGGCATCAGCCGAGCTGCCGTACCCGACGGCGTGCTCACCGCTCATGCCGTCGACCACGGCATCGGCTGGCTCACCGTCCTCGCCGACGCCCCGCCCCCGGCCCACCCGCTCCTCGCCGTCAGCCCGGACGGCTTCGCCGCCCACTTCCCCCGCGGCCCGCACACCAGCCGCTACTACCTCCAGTGTCCGCCCGACGACCACCCTGACGCCTGGACCGACACCCGCGTCTGGAACGCACTGCGCACCCGGCTCGCCGACCCCGCCCTCACTCCCGGCCCGATCACCGACCGCGAGATCTTCCGCCTCCGCAGCCTCGTCCACGACCCCATGCAGTACGGCCGTCTCTTCCTCGTCGGCGACGCCGCCCACATCGTCTCGCCCATGGGCGGCAAGGGCATGAACCTCGCCCTCTACGACGCCGATCTCTTCGTCCGAGCCGTCCGGGACCACGTCCGTGACCAGGACGACACCGCCTTGCGCGACTATTCACGGAGCTGTCTGCGCCGCGTCTGGAACGACCAGGAGTTCTCCCACTGGCTGACCCGCACCCTCCATGACGCCGGCGACGACACCGACTCCGGCTCCTTCCACCGCGGCCTGGCCCGCGCCCGGCTCGACCGGCTCTTCACCTCCCCCACCGCCGCCCGCGCCTTCGCGGAACTCATGACGGGACCGGACCTGACCGGGACCACCTGATCCCGGCACGGGCAACGGAACGACGGACGCCCCCAGGGACGGCGGAGGCGGCAGGGACGGCGTACGCCCCCAGGGACGGCGTACGCCCCCGGGGTCGGCCCGCGCCTTCGGGAAGGGGCTGCGACGGGTGCCGGGCCGCAGGGGCCGGCCCTGCGCGGCAGGCGGCCTCGGCAGGGGCTCCTGACCGTGCCGTCACCCGTCCGGCCGTCATCCTGTCGCCGGGCCGATGGCAGGTGCGCACTCGCCACAAACCAAGAGGGACCGCCCGCCCGTCCGTTGGCACCGCCGGCCCGGGCCGCCCCGCCTCCTCTGTTCGGATTGACACCGGGCGGCCCCGGCCCGGTACTGAACGGGAGGGGCTCGTGTGCCTGGGGGGATTCCACCATCCGCAATCTCTTCCCTGTCAGGGAGCCGCAATGACGGTGCAGCAACAGCAGCCGACGATGCCGACGGTTCTGGTGTACGAGGACGACCCCGGATTCCCTCCGCAGGTCAACATGCCCGTACCGCATCCCGTTCCCCACCTCGACACCCAACCCTTCCCGACGGCCATCGCGGGGAACGCTCCGCAGCCGGACGGCGCCGGGCCGGGCACCGAGGCCTTCCGCTACTGGGTGGCGGCCGATGCGCTCAGCCGGGCAAGCCAGACCTGGGGTCCGCTGGTCCCGACCGGTACCCAGTGGCATCCGACGGTCGGTCGCGCCCTCACCGCGCACCTCGACGCGGGAGACGACCTCAACGCCTTCTACGACCGCAGAGGCGTGTCGTTCTTCCGCCACACGGTGGCGGGTGTCACCGTCGCCGCCTGCGAGAGCTCCGAGGTCGTCCAGCACGAGACGGGGCACGCGATCCTCGACGCCCTGCGCCCCCAGCTGTTCAACGCGGCGAGCGCGGAGGCGGCGGCCCTGCACGAGGCGTTCGGTGACGTCAGCGCACTGCTGAGTTCACTCCGGCTGGAATCGCTGCGGACCGCGGTCCTGGCCGAAACACAGGGCAACCTCGAACTGTCCTCGCGGGTGTCGAGGATGGCCGAGCAACTGGGCTGGGCGATCCGCCAGGGCGCCCCGAACGCGGTCGACCCGGACTGCCTGCGCAACCTCTCCAACAGCTTCTTCTACCGCGACCCGGTGCAGTTGCCTCCGAGCGGACCCGCGAACACGCTCTCCAGCGAGTCGCACTCCTTCTCCCGGGTCTTCAGCGGCGCGTTCCTCAAGATCGTCGCCGGCATCTTCCGGCAGCAGGATCTGCAGGATCAGGCCGGTCTGGCCCGGGCGGCCGAGATCGCGGGACAACTGCTGGTGGACGCCGTCGTGGCCGCCCCCGTGGTCTCCGCCTACTACGCGCAGGTCGCGGGCCACATGATCGCCGCGGACCAGCGCCGGTTCGGCGGCACGTACGGTCGTTCCCTGCGCTCGGCGTTCATCCGCCACGGCATCCTCTCCCTGGAGGCCGCAACGTCCATCACCGAGCCGGAGGTGACCCGCCGGGGCGCCGCCATGGCCGAGGCCACGCCGGGCGGTGCCGACGACGAGGGTCTCACGCCCGTCACGGTGCACGGGGCGACGTACGGTGTCACTCAACCCGTGACCCTCTCCGCCCCCGCGGAGGAACGACGGTTCGGCATCGCGGGCTCCAGCCCCGACGGCGGCTCGGTGCGGCCCGCCGACCCCGAGCGGGTCGCCACGTCGTACCTCGAGGACCTCTTCCGCCGGGGCCGCGTCCACGTACCCGAGGAGCATCGCTCGAACGCGGCGTTCGTCGACGACAGCCCCTCCCGGCTGAAGACGCATGAGATCACGCGGAGCGCCACCGGCGAGGGTCTCGCCCTGGTCCGGCGGTGCTTCGACTGAGCAGTCGACGGAGTCAGTGGAAAAAGCGCAGACGGCGGACGGTGAGCCGTCCGTCGTCCTCGCGCTTGACGACGTGCGTCGTCCTCGGCGTCGGCTCCTCGCCCTCGAACACCGCCTCGCCCCGCGCCAGCAGGTCGCTGACGAATTTCTCGGTCGCCAGGCGCTCGGCCTCATCGTCGTCGCTCTGTCCGCCTCCGCCGGTGTTCTTCCGGCCTTCCTCACCGTTTGCGCCCATGCCGTGCACCGCTACGGCGCCTGGACGGGGAAGGCCGCCGTGTCGTCCACCGGTCCCCGCAGGTCCACGCGGAAACCGGCGTCCTCGAGCGCTTCGGCACCCCGCTTGGTCACCACGGCGAGCGCGAGCCGAGCGGAGACGGTCTGGACGAGGACCGCTTCGGTCTCGTTCACGGCCGCGGTCAACTCGGGCAGGCCCGGACCGTCCGGCAACTCGATCCGCGTCCGGAGCACGGGACGGTCGTCCATCGCGGCGCGAGCGAACACCGGGTGGACCGCCGTACGCATTCCCGCCTCCCGGGCGAACGCACGCTCGCGGGCGTTCTCGCCGACGAAGACACAGTCGTCGGCTGCCGCTCCACCCGTACTCGCGACCGCCCGGTCGAAGATCCCGCGATCCTCCTTCGCACCGAAGTGCACAAGCGCCTCGTCCGTGAAACGGCCGGGGAACGCCTGGAGCAGTGCGGCCGCCACCCGGGCGACGGCGGCCTCTCCCTCCCCGGGGTTGGAGATGATCCCCTTGCGTACGTCGCCAAGGGCGTCCAGCACAGCCATGACACGCGGTCGGGGCCGAAGGGTCAGGGAGCCGTCGGGCGCCGTGCCGGGATCGGCCAGGGTCTCCCCGATATCGAAGAAGATGACAGACATGTGAAGTGCCTCCCCGCGGTGAACGCTTTCGAGTCGGCTCCGCCCGGGTGAAAGAGCCCCACCCGGCCGGGGCAGGCACAGGGCAGTTCGCGGTTCAGCCGAGATGGGCGGCGATGGAGCGCGCGCACTCCAGGGACTCGGTCCGCGTCGTGTCCACCTCCAGGTCGTAGAAGACCCCCTCGTGAACCACTTCCGCCTGTGCCGCGGCCATGCCCGGCACGCGGTCTCCCCGCGCGATCTCACGGCCCGCGGCGACCGCACTCTCGCATCTGACGCCGACCCACAACACGGCCAGTCCGCCGAGAGCCTTCTGCCACCGCTGCTGGGAGGCCGCTCCGCCGAGGAAGACGTCATCGATGACGACCCTGGCGCCGGCCCGGGCCATCGCCACGATTCCCTCCACCCATGCCGCGTCCAGCGCCCGGAAGTCCGCCCCGACGCTCACCCCGCCGTCTGCCGCGAACACGATCCCTTCGTCCGATGCCCGCATCCGCGCGGGCATCGCTTCGACGAGCGAATCGACCCCGAACGCCAGCCACTGGTCCGGCAGTACGGCCTGCAGGCACCGTACGATCCCGGACTTCCCCGAACTGGAACCACCGTTGAGAATGATCACCCGCGTCGTCACCGCGCCACAGTAGGGGGCCTGCGACGCGGTACGGAAACGAATTACGCCACAGGGGAACCGTGGAGCGACCGCCTCAGAGAGGTGCCATCTGCAACTCGCCGATGACCTGGAGGCCGACCTGCGCTGCCAGCCAGGGGGCTCGCTGGGCTTCCACCTGTTTCACGTGGACGTACACCGTGTGGTCCGGGGCGGGTTCCTCGAGGTCGAGGTCGCGGGCGTTCACACATACCGTCACGTAGGCGCCTCTGGTGCCCCCGATGCCGAGGCCGACCTCAGGCGCCTCGGGCCAGCCGTCGAAATCCCAGCGCACCATGGCCGGGGCGCTCCCCGCCGCGGCCAGGAACGCCGTCACGGTTTCCGGAGCCATGCACCATCTGCTCATGAAGATCGGGAGCCACTCCGAGGGAGAGTCGCCCTTGCGCGAGGAGCCGTCCCGGCCGGGCTCGTGGGACCACCAGTCGGCGTCCGGCATGACGGCGGTCAACCGCTCCAGTTCGTGGGTCGTGGAGACCCGCGCGGCGAAGTCGACTTCGAGATGCCGGGTGTCGGCGAGGTCGAGCAGCCGCTCAGCGACTCGCAGTGCCTCGTCAAGGTCCGGAGTGGTCAGCACTGCCTGCGCGTAGGAATTGGCCATGACGAGCAGTGTGCCAAGTCCTTACGCCGGTCGACGATCGACTATCACCCCGCGAACCTCGCCTCACTGCCCGAGGCCGACCTCGACATCCCCTGCACGCCCGGCATGTCGGCGCTCATCCAGGCCCGCCCAGACACCGCGGGCCGCGCACGAGGCCATGGTCAGGAACTACATCCGGGCCGCGCACACCAGCGGCCAGACGCTCACCGCCGAGGGGAACGTCGTCCACGCGGGACGCCGCACCGCGACGGCGGAGGTCATGGACGAGCGGGGGAAGCTGATCGCCCACGCCACCACCACCTGCCTGATCCGCAACGACGACTGAGGACACCGCTGCCGTACAGCACCCGCGCGGACCGACGCCGAAGGTCAAGGTGCCGAATGTTCCGCGTCAGGGCCGTTCGACCCTAGGCACGCTTCCCACCCGCTGACTTCACTGCTCAAGAGCGCCGTGACGGCGTCGTACGGCGGGAAGGAGCGGTAGATGATCGCGATGGTGAGCCACGCGGACGTGACCTCGGAGACCTTGCGGCTGATGGAGGCCGAACTGGCCGCGTCGCTGAAGCGTGAGCCCGACGGGGAGCCGGCGGTGGTGCGCGCCGGTGGAGGGGCCGCGGTGGCGTTCGCGCGGGCGGTACGGCAGGCGGGGCGGGACCTGGTGGTGGTGATCCCCACTCGGGGAATGGTGCCCACGTTGCTGCCGGAACGGGACCGGGTGCCGACAGGGGAGTTGCTGCTTCTCGTGCGGCAGGTGCGGCTGCTGACGTACGACCCGAGCGACCGCGACGCGTGCGTCGGCGCGGACGAGGAGATCATCGCGGGATGCCGGCGTCTGGTGGCCGTATGGGACGGTTCGCCCTCCAACGGCCGGGACGCCACCGCGCATCTCGTGGCCTACGCCCGCTCCCGCGGTGTCGCGGTGGAGGTGTTCTGGCCGCTGGGCGCGACGCGTACGGGGCTGCGCGCCGCAGCACGGCCGGACCGTGACCGCCGCCTGCCCGGCCGCGTGGATCTCCCGGCCGCCGTGGGTACGCCGCGCACCGGGAGCACCAGCGAGGCGGGGGCTTCCCGATGACCGGCACGACCGGCACGACCGGCATCGCGAGTCCGAGTCGACCGGGCAGCCGGACCCAGGAGTACGGACGCGTACGGAAGATCCCGTCGTCGAGCACGATCGGGGCTTCCCGCGCCCTTGCCTGGCTGCTGATCGTGACCGGATCCCTCGGGGCGCTCGCGGCCTTCGTGATCACGGTCGACAAGTTCGAACTCCTGCGGAACCCCGACTTCGCCCCGTCGTGCAATCTCAGCCCGGTGCTGTCCTGCTCGAACGTGATGCGCAGCCGTCAGGCATCCGTGTTCGGTTTCCCCAACCCCCTTCTGGGCCTGGCCACTTATCCGGTCGTGGCGTTCGTCGGATTCGCGCTCCTCGCAGGAGCCCGCTTCCGTCGCTGGTTCTGGCTCGGGCTGAACCTGGGCACAATGTTCGGTGCGGGCTTCTGCATGTGGCTGATGACCCAGGCACTGTACGAGATCGGCGCGCTGTGCCTGTGGTGCTGCCTGGCCTGGGCCGTCACCATCGCCATGTTCTGGTACACCACCGTGCACAACCTCCGGCACGGTGCCGTCCTTGCTCCCCGAGGGGTGGTCGCGGGCGTGCGGGAGTTCCACTGGGTGGTGCCGGTCACCTGGTGTCTGAGCATCGTGATGCTGATCGGAACACGGTTCTGGGCCTACTGGCAGACGCTGCTCTGAGCGTTCAGGGGTACGTGACCGCGGCCTCCGTGGGCTGGCGGGGCACGGTCTTCTCGCGGTCGAGTGGCGGGTGTCACTGGGTGACGCCCTTCGCCGCACCTTCTGCCTGTATGATCGACCCAGATTTGAACATGTTCAAAGGGGGGACAGCTCATGTCTGAGCCGCTAATGCCCAATCAAGCCGACACGCCAGCCACCGCCCTGGGTCCAACCGCGCTTGTCCTGGGTGTCATCTCCGTCGCGCCTGCGTTCGCCCTGTTCCCCTCCCTCGCGCTTGCGTTCCTCATGTTCCCCTGGGCGGTCATCGCCAGTGCGTTGGCTGTCACTTTTGGCGCAGTGGGCATCCGCTACGCCCGCCGCGGCATCGGCCGTGTGTGGATGGCCGTTGCCGGAACCACCCTCGGCGCCATCGGATTGGTGGGCACCACGACCTTGTTCTGGGTGCTCGTCCCCACCGCTCCGTAGTCACCCGATAGCCACGGACGCGCTCCCGTTCGTTCTGTCCGCCGAGCAGGACGGCGTTGTACCAGGCCTCCTCGCGGGACTCGCGGACACTGAAGTCGAGGATCCGCTCGTCGGTACGGCCTCCGACCTCGTCCGGACCGGAGTCGCGGCGGCGAGGACGACGCTGCCCAGCAACAGGGGGGCTGAAAGGTGTGGCGTGTTGTTGGGCGCGTGGGGAGACTGCCTCGGTGACTCTTCCTGCGTTGCCTGAACTGCTGCGACCTCGTGTCCTAAAACCCGGAGATCTCGTCGTCATCGCGTCGCTGTCCGGGCCGCTCCATGCCGCTTACGAGCCCGACCTCAAGCAGGCGGTGGCCGTGCTTGAGCGGATGGGATTCCGCGTACGCCTCGCACCGCTCCTTGAGGCAGGGCGGCACCACTGGTGGAGCGCGGCGCGGCCGGCGGAGATCGCCGAGGAGTTCAACGCTCTACTACGTGATCCCGAGGTGCGCGCCATCATGGCGCATGACGGCGGCCAGACCGCGCTCGGCTACCTCGACCTGATCGACTTCGAGGCGATCAGGGCCGACCCCAAGCCCATCCTCGGCTACAGCGACATCTCCCTGCTGCATCTGGTGATCTATGAGCGCACGGGCCTGGTCGGGTTCCACACGGACTTGGCCACACCCGGCCTCGGCGGGCACTGGCAGACCGCGCCCGCCGCCCGCAGAGCAGACCTGGAGAAGCTTTACTCGACGCTGCTGACCAGTACGGAGGCGATCGGCGCACTGCCTGCCACTCCGACGTGGGAGTGCTGGCGTCCCGGCCGCGCCGAAGGCCGCCTCGTCGGCGGGGTGATCAACCGCATAGCGCTGGTGCAGGCGACGGCCTACGCGCTGCCGCTTGAGCGGTTCGACGGCGCGGTGCTGTTCTGGGAGGAGAAGGGAGGCTTGGCAGCGTACGTGTGGAGCTATCTGCAGGTGCTGCGGCACAGCGGCATCCTCGACCGGATCGCCGGCATGGTCGTGGGCGTCCCGCGCGAGATCGACGGACTCGGGGAGGGTGCGCCCGACGGAGCCCCGACCCTGCGCGAGATAGTCCTCGATGTCCTCGGGGACCGTGACATCCCGGTCCTGGGCAACGTCGAGTTCGGACATGCCGTCCCGAACCTGCCGATGCCGGTCGGCATCCGCGTCGGCCTCGATGCGCGGCAGCGGACATTGTCGCTGCTCGAACCGGCAGTACGGCCGCACGCGATGACGGGACCGGTCGGCTGAACACCGCGGATCAGTGAGCCGACGGGGCCGGATCGATGAGAATCCGGCCGTGTCGTCGAAGTCCAGCGGGTCCCACTCGTCGAGCCCCTGGGGCCAGTCCCAGTCGCCCCTTCGGCGGGTGCCGGGTTCAAAGCTTGGGCACGGTGGGCTGCTCGGTGACATCCACGGGCGTCCGGGGGTGGGGCTGACTACCCGAAAGCCACCCGACGGTTGCTTTGCCCCTGGGGGCAGAGCTGTGAGTCCGGGGCCGTGAAGAGGGGCCGTTGGGCCCTGGGTGACGGCCGGGCAGGGGCCGTTCGACCCTATCGGGCCCCCGTACCCCTCTGGTGATCATGGGGCGGCGGCCGGGAAGAGCCGGTTCGCGGTCCCGTACCCGTGGCTCTTCCCCGTCGTCCACGAGATGGCACCAAGGGGAGGACACGAACCGGTGGACGAGGCACGGACGGAACAGGTGGAGACCGGGCGGCCGAGCGCCGCGGTCTCCGTCGCCGGTGAGGCGCCCGGAGGAGCCCGAAGGGACGGCCGGGCGCCGGAACGTCCCTCCTGGGTGGAGTGGCTGACGACCACCGACCACAAGAAGATCGGAACGATGTACCTGATCTCCGCCTTCGTGTTCTTCGTCGTCGGCGGCGTCCTGGCGCTGCTGATGCGCGCGGAACTCGCCCGGCCCGGACTTCAGGTCATGTCCAACGAGCAGTTCAACCAGGCGTTCACGATGCACGGCTCGATCATGCTGCTGATGTTCGCGATGCCCCTGTTCACCGGCTTCGCCAACTGGATCATGCCGCTGCAGATCGGCGCCCCCGACGTCGCCTTCCCCCGGCTGAACATGCTCGCCTTCTGGCTCTTCCTCTTCGGATCGTCGATCGCGGCCTTCGGCTTCTTCACCCCGGGCGGCGCCGCGGACTTCGGCTGGTTCCTGTACGCGCCGCTGTCGGACGCCGTGCACTCGCCGGGCCTCGGAGCCGACCTGTGGATCATGGGAGTGGCGCTCTCGGGGTTCGGCTCGATCGCCGGCGCCGTCAACTTCATCACCACCATCATCTGCATGCGCGCCCCCGGCATGACCATGTTCCGGATGCCGATCTTCACCTGGAACGTGCTGCTGACCGGCCTGCTGATCCTGATCGTGTTCCCGGTCCTGGCCGCGGCGCTGTTCGCGCTGGAGTGCGATCGCAAGTTCGGCAGCCATGTCTTCGACGCGGCGAACGGCGGCGCCCTGCTCTGGCAACACCTCTTCTGGTTCTTCGGCCATCCCGAGGTCTACATCCTGGCGTTGCCGTTCTTCGGGATCGTCTCCGAGGTGACCCCCGTCTTCAGCCGCAAGCCGATGTTCGGCTACATGGGCCTGATCGGGGCGACGATCGCGATCGCGGGCCTGTCGGTGACCGTGTGGGCGCACCACATGTACGTCACCGGCGGTGTGCTCCTGCCGTTCTTCTCCTTCATGACGTTCCTCATCGCCGTACCGACCGGCGTGAAGTTCTTCAACTGGATCGGCACCATGTGGAAGGGCAGCCTCTCCTTCGAGACACCGATGCTGTGGACCACGGGCTTCCTCATCACGTTCGTCTTCGGCGGGCTCACCGGCGTGATCCTGGCCTCACCGCCGATGGACTTCCACCTCTCGGACTCGTACTTCGTCGTGGCCCACTTCCACTACACGGTCTTCGGTACGGTCGTGTACGCGATGTTCGCCGGCTTCCACTTCTGGTGGCCGAAGTTCACGGGCAAGATGCTCGACGAACGCCTCGGCAAGGTCACGTTCTGGACGCTCACGGTGGGCTTCCACCTCACCTTCCTGGTCCAGCACTGGCTCGGCGCGGAGGGCATGCCCCGCCGCTACGCCGACTACCTGGCCGCCGACGGCTTCACGGCCCTCAACACCCTCTCCTCGATCGGCTCGTTCCTGCTCGGCCTGTCGATCCTGCCGTTCTTCTACAACGTCTGGAGGACCGCGAAATACGGCAAGCCCGTGGCCACGGACGACCCGTGGGGCTACGGCCGCTCCCTGGAGTGGGCCACCTCCTGCCCGCCGCCCCGCCACAACTTCACCAGCCTGCCCCGCATCCGCAGCGAGTCGCCGGCGTTCGACCTGCGTCATCCGGAGATCGCCGCACTCGAGTCGGAGGGCTAGGCCATGATCCAGCCCATCGCCGCCCTGGGCGCCGCGACGGTGACCGTGTCCGGCTGTGTCTGGTACCTGCCGGCCCTCGCCGATCTGCGGGCCGGCGCCGACCGCCCCGACTCCCGCCGCACCGCCGCGGCCGCCTGCCTGAGCGGCTGGAGCACGACCGGGATCATCGCCCTGCTGCTCTTCGCCGCGGAGGCATGGTGGATGCCCGTCGCCGTGGCCCTCGCCGGAGCCGCCGTCACCGTCGGTCTCCGGACCCGTGCGACCGTCCAGCGGCGGCGCGAGGCACGACAGGCCGCACGCGACTGGGCGGAACTGCGCACGGGCCGGCGCCCGACGGGCACCGACCGAACCAGGCACGTCGTCGCCGTCCTCCTCGCCTGCGGTCTGCTGACGGCTGCGATCGCCGCGGCCGTCGAACTCGCCACCGCCGGGGCGGAGGACACGGACCGGGTCTCGGCAGCCGCCGTTCCCGCCGGAATCGTGAGCCTGTTCATCGCTCTCGCCGTCCTCTGCACGCGCATGGCCCGCCGCCGCACCGGAGCGGACCGCGCACGGTGAACCGGCCGCCGCACCGCCGGGGCGGCGAGAGCGGGCGAGCGGGCGCCGATGGACCGGCCCCACCGGTGGGAGGCGGCGATCAGGTCATCGCGAGGGCGAGAACGCCTTGACCCGAACGCCGGTGTCGCAGACGCGCACCTTCTCCCGCTTTCCGCCGGTGGCCGTGAAAGCGGGGGACAGGGGCCGGGATTCACCGGGCGGGACGATGTCGAGGCCGGTGACCGCGTCGCACTCGTCGAGGCTGGTGAACGTGAGCGCGGCGGACGCGGTGTCGCCGGGATCGAGGGTGAACTTCGCGGCGTCGGCGGCCGACCCGGCCCAGTCCACCGGCAGTTCGACCCGGCCGGCCTCGCTGACGAAGAGCAGGGAGGGAAAGCCCTGCACCGTGCAGGAGCCGTCCCCCTTGTTGGTGATCAGGACCGAGGCGCTGCCCGGACCGGTGCCGCGAGCCACGGCCGCCAGGTTCTTCGTACGGCAGTGGTCGGCTGCGGAGCTGGGAAGGGAGTCGGCCCCGAAGAGCACACCTGCGGGCGGGGAGGACACACTCTCGCCGCCGCTACCGCTCCGCGGCCCGCCGGCCCGTGACGCGCCCCCGGCCGCCGTGCTCGACGAGCCGGAACCGGAGCCACTGCGCGGGGCCGTCCCCTCGGCGCCGGACGACGGGGAGGAGGCCGGCGAGGTGCACGCCGCCGCGCCGGCGAGGAGCAGCACCGTGGCGACGGATATCAATGGTCGGCGCATGGCTCCTGCTGCTCGTTCGAACGGAATGACGGACCCGGTCCCACACCAGTGAGGGTATTGCATAGAATCCACGACGATCACGTTCACCGGCGCTGCTCAGCGCACCGCCTTTGGGGGAAAGGCACACGTGCACCCGAGCGACAACACCACGGGTATCGACGGGATGCGCCGTAGGCGGTTCCTGGGCGCGGGAGGAGCCCTCACGCTGGGGGCCGCGGGAGCGCTGACAGCAGGACAGGTGCTGGCGGGTGACGCCTCGGCTTCCGTCGGCGGGGCGACCGCCACGGGCGGTGCCGGCGCGTCGGTGAGCGGCACCGTCTTCAAACTGGGCGTCGCCTCCGGCGACCCGCTGCCCACCGCGGTCGTGCTGTGGACCCGGGTGGTCCCCGCCCAGCAGGGCAGTTCCGGCATCCTGGCCCCCACCGTCGCGGTCACCTGGGAGCTCGCCTCGGACAGCGGCTTCACCACGATCGTCAAGAACGGTACGGCCACGGCGAGCAGCGCCCTCGGCTACAGCGTCCACGTGGACGTCACGGGCCTGACCCCGGCCACCGACTACTGGTACCGCTTCACGGCACTGGGCCGCACCTCCGTCACCGGCCGGACCCGCACCGCCCCCGCCGCCGGGACCACCCCCGACAACCTGCGGATCGCGCTCGCCTCCTGCCAGAACTGGCAGCACGGCTACTTCACCGCCTACCGGGACATGCGCGCACAGAAGCCGGACCTGGTGCTGTTCGTCGGCGACTACATCTACGAGAGCTCCGCCTACTCCTACCGCGTGCGCCGCCACGAAGGCTCGGGCCAGCCCGTCACGCTCGCCCAGTACCGGGCCCGCCACGAGCAGTACAACACCGACCCGGACCTCCAGGCGATGCGTGCCGCCGCGCCCTTCGTCGTCGTCTTCGACGACCACGAGGTCGAGCAGGACTGGGCCGGTGACGTCGCGAACGACCCCGTCGCCTGGCCCGTGGACAAGTTCCGGGCCCGCCGTGCGGCCGCGTTCCAGGCCTTCTACGAGCACATGCCGATCCGTGTCGCGCAGAAGCCCGTCGGCCCCGACGTCCTGATGTACCGCAAGCTCGACTTCGGCACCCTGGCCCGGCTGCACGTGCTGGACACCCGGCAGTACCGCGACGACCAGGCGACCACCGACGACGGGGCCTTGGAGGCCGGCCGCGTCATCATGGGCGACACACAGCGGAACTGGCTGGTGAACAGCATGCGCACCTCCGGCGCGCGGTGGAACCTGGTCGCCTCCCAGGTGATGATGGCCGAGACGGACTTCCTCGCCGGTGTGGGCAAGGAGTGGTCGTACGACGCCTGGGACGGCTACCAGAAGGAACGCGCCGCCCTGCTCGCCGAGTTCCAGGAAATCCGCAACCCCGTGGTGCTCTCCGGCGACAGGCACCGCACCATCGTCAGCGACCTCAAGCTGGACTTCGAGGACGCGGACTCGGCCGTGGTCGGCGCGGAATTCGTCGGTACCTCCATCTCCTCCAACGGCGACGAGGACCTGACGGCCTTCGCCGCCGAATGGGCCCCCAAGCTGGCGGACAACCCCCACTGGAAGATCATCGACGCCCGGCGCGGCTACCTGCTCCTCGACATCGCCCCGGACCGCATCGACGCCCAACTGCGCGCGATCTCCACCGTGGTGACCCGGGACGGGACGACCGCCACCGCCGCGACGTTCCGGGTGGAGGACGGCGTTCCGGGCGTGTACCAGGTCGGCGTCGGGACGCAGTCCTCGGCCACTTCGCAGTCCTCGGCCACTTCGCAGTCCTCGGCCACTTCACAGGACACGGCCACTTCACAGGACACGGCCACTTCACAGGACACGGCCGCGGCGACGGACGCGGCGAGCGGCACGGACTCGGCAGCGTCGGAACCGACCGAGGCGACCGGCCCGGCATCGGCTTCCACCGCCGAATCCACGAGCGACGCCTCCACCGACAGCCCCACCGACGTCTCCACCACCCCCTGACCTCCCGGGAGAGAACGTGTTCACCACCCGATCCCGGCGTCCCGACGGAACCCACGGACACCGGCGACGCAAGGTCATGAAGACATCCGCGCTGGCCGGTGCGGTGGCGGTACTCGCGGCGGGTGCCTTCGTGATGCTGCCCTCCGACGCGGAAGCGACCGCACCCGCACGCGGTGACTTCGACGCCGACGGCACGTCCGATCTGGTCTACCGCAACGTGGCCGGTCAGCTGTACGTCAACACCGGCGCGGGCGAGACCATGGCCCTCGACTCGGACGTCGCCAAGGTCAAGGACGTACTCACGCCCGGAGACCTCGATTCGGACGGCGTCCAGGACGTGCTGACGCTCAGCCCGACCGGTGTGCTGTACTTCCATTCCGGTGTGTACGCACGCACTCCCGGCGGCCTCGGCTCGTACCGTACGGTCGCGTCGGGCTGGCAGATCTACAACAAGGTCGCCGCCCCGGGGGACTTGAACGGCGACGGCAAGGCCGACCTGGTGACCCGCACCCCGGCCGGCACGCTCTACCTCTACCCGGGCAAGGGCACCGGCGCGTTCGGCAGCCGTGTGCAGATCGGCACCGGCTGGCAGCAGTACGACGAGCTGATCGGCGCCGGCGACCTCACCGGCGACGGCATCGGCGATCTCCTCGCCCGTACCCCGGCCGGAGTCCTCTACCGCTACCCGGGCAAGAAGGGCGGCACCCTCGGCACCCGGGTCGAGGACCCGAAGACCGAGTGGGCGTCGTACAACCAGATCATCGGAGGCGGCGACTGGGACGGCAACGGCAAGACCGACCTGCTGGCCCGGGACTTCACCGGCGCCCTGTGGTTCTACCCCGGCAACGGCAAGGGCACCTTCGGCACCCGATCCGCCCGCAGCGCGGGCTGGGGCAAGGCGACGCAGCTCGCGGGCGCGGGCAACAACCCGCACTTCGGCAAGTACGGGATCATGGCGCGTACGTCGGCCGGAAGCGTCTACAGCTACCAGGTCACCGGCACCGGCACGCTGACCGGGAAGCTCCTGATCGGCGGTGCCTGGCCTTCCTCCACCACCCGCCTGGCCCACGCCTCCTCGCTCCGCCAGAACGGCCTCTCCGACCTCGTCGTCCAGTCCGTCAGCAGCGGCCGGTTGACCAACCCGGCGTTCTACGCCCTCTCGGACCCGCAACTCGCCACCGGTTCCACGTCCTACAACCGGATCGTCGGCCCCGGCGACGTGACCGGTGACGGCAGGGGAGACCTGCTGGCGGTGACCACCACCGGCACGCTGTACCTCTATGCGGGCGACGGCTCCGGCACCACGGTCGCCGCCCGCGTCAAGATCAGCACCGGCTGGGAGCGCTACAACGCCCTCGTCGGCGCGGGCGACTTCACGGGTGACGGCCGTGCCGACCTGCTGGCCCGGGACACAGCCGGCGTCCTGTGGCGCTACGCGGGCACCGGCACCGCGTCCGCCCCCTTCGCCGCCCGGGTGAAGGTCGGCACCGGCTGGCAGCAGTACAACAAGGTGTTCTCGCCCGGCGACGCCAACGGCGACGGCAAGGCCGACCTCATGGCCACGAACTCCTCCGGCGCCCTGTACTTCTACGCGGGCACCGGAACCGGTGGCTTCAAGTCCCGCGTCACCAAGGCCGGCAGCGGCTGGAGCGGCTGGGCCGACCTCCTGTGAGCACCGCCTCGGCCTCCCCTCCGCCGCGGGTCACCGCAGGGTGGGCATCGCCCCGCCCTCGACGCGGGTCACCTCGACTCCCGGCAGTCCCGTGACCCACCGGCCGGCGATCTCGGCGAGCCGCTGCGCGCCGAGTGGCGTACGGCCGAGCCCGATCGCGTATCGCACGCCTGCCGGCCCCCGGCCCGACGCCGCCGCGGGGGCCAGTGCCCGCGGCCAGGGTTGCGCGTCCCTGACGCCCGCGTCCGCCAACGCGCCGAGCAGCGCGCGCATACGCCCGCGTACGCGCCCGTTCAGCTCGTCGAACTCCTCGGCCCGCCGGGGCAGGACCGTCACCACGGCCCAGGCCGCGTGCCGCCGGTGCAGGGGCGGCGGGGAGAGCAGCTCGGACCACGGATCCCCACCGGACTCGGCCGCGGCCTCCACGATCTCCCAGGCCCGGTAGAGCTCCATGCCGAGCAGGTCCCGCCCGTCGGGGCCGACCTGTTCGGTGCAGGACCGCACGGGCGCGCTGGGCGTCAGCACGGTCAGGGCCCCGCCCGTGTCGTGACCGTCCCCGGCGAGGGCGACGGGCTCGCGCCAGTCCCACGCGGCCCATGTGCCGAAGAACCGGCGCAGCAGATCACCGGCGTCCGAGACCTCCGGCGACTCCCGCACCGTGCGGGCCGCGAGCACCGCCCAAGCCACCCCGGGCAGGGAGCCGAACGGCGCCGCGTCCAGCCCGCGTGCCCTCGCCCACGCCTTCACACCTCGGGCCAGCGCCGTGAACCGCGGCACCCCTCCCGCGCCCGCGCTGTCCGCGCTCACGGCCGCCAGGACCGCGTCCGCGTCGGACACCGCGCTCAGCGCGATGGCCGCGGCCTCGCCCAGCTCGCCCCGCCGGGCCACCGCGTCCTTCACCGGCACCGACCCGGTGGCCACGGCCACCAGATCCACGTCGAGCCCCGCGACACGGAACCGCAGCCCCGGCACGCGCGCGCCGACGACCTCCCGCATGCCTTCGGCGTCCGGCAGCGCCGCTGTGACCCGCTCCCGTACGGCCGCGAGGTCGACGGTGCCGGGCAGCGCCGCGACGACATCCAGATCGGCCCCCTCCAGCGCGCAGCCCATGCGCCGTGACCCGGCGAGATGGACGGCACCCTCGCCGAGGGCGTCCGTCAGACGCCGTACGACGTGTTCGGCCGCCGTGGCGTCGACGGCGGGCCGGACGCCCGCGGCGGCGGGCACGGCCCACTCCTCCCATCCCCGGTCGGGCCGGCCGAGGGCCGGCTCCCCGAGCCAGCGCACCTCGCCGGTGCCGAGGGCGACCGTGGCCCGCGGCCGCATCGGTTCGTCGCCCCGCCGGGACAGCCGGGCGGCGCAGTCGACGGCGACGGCGTGCGGGTCGCCGCTCCGGCCGAGGCTCAGGTGCGGGGTGAATCCGTCGTGGCGTCCACCGCAGCGCGGGAAGCGCCGAACGAGTGACTGCCACAGCTCCGCCCACGGCGTGTCGTCGTCTGCCGCGGGGTCCAGCCACACGGTGGCGCCGTCCCGGTGCCCGAACGTGTGCAGTCCCTCCAGCCGTGCCGTGAACGGCGCCACCTGCGCGACCGCCGTGGCGAGCAGCGGTGCCGCCCGCTCGAAGTCCGACTCGGGGACGAACCCGAACAGTACGTTGACGTGCGGCGGCCAGCGCCGGATCTGCACGTCGTGATCCCGGCGCACGTCCTGGATCGCCGGCCACAGCTCGCGCGGCGGCACCCACGCCAGCGCCGTACGGGGTGTCGGCGCGGCGTCGAGCACGTCGACGGGCGCGCCGGCGCCGCAGTGCAGGTCGGCGGCGAGGCCGTAGTGGTCGGAGACGTACAGCCCCTGCGGGCTGGGCGTGTCGCCGAGCAGCGCCGCGCCCGCCACCCGCGGCCCGTCGACGGGGCGGACGAAGACACGGTCGAGGCGGGAGGCGCGGCCGGTCAGGGAGGAGACGGCGGCCAGCGGGTTGGCACCGGGGTCGAAGGTGGGGGAGTGGTCGTCCGGCCCGTGCGTCTCGGTCCACGCGTCGAGCATGCCGAGCGTGCGCGCCGGGCCGGACCCGCCGTCGTTGAAGTCGCCCACCAGGACCAGGCCGCCCTGGACGCCCGCCAGCCCCTCGGCGAGCCGGGTCAGTTCGGCGCCCCGCCTGCCCGCCCCGTCCTCCGAGTGGTCGCTGCTGAGATGGGTGGCGGCCACGGTCAGCGGCCCGGACGCGGTGTCCACGACGACGGCGGTGACGGCCTTGTGGTGCCCGAGGACGTGCAGCCCCGCCTCCTTCACCGGGAGCCGGCTCAGCAGGAGCAGCCCGCAGTCGTCGACGTCCTTGCCGTCAGGGTCGGTGCCGACGGTATAGGCGGCCCGTACCCAGGCCGCGTCCAGCAGCATGGCCAGCAGCCCCGCCTCGACCTCCTGCAGGGCGATGACGTCCGCGTCGGCCCGTTCCAGCGCCCGCAGCAGCAGCGGCCTGCGTCCGGCGGTGTCGATGCGGTGGCTGTCGTAGCGGTCCCACAGCGTGTTCCAGGTCAGCACCCGCACCCGGTCCGGCCCCGCCTCCCGCGCGGTGGCCGTCGCGGGGATCCACCGCCCGGCGGCCGCGTCCCACGCGTGCGGCGTGCGCGCGGTGAAGAAGGGCGCCCGCAGCAGCCGCGCCTCGCGCACCCGGCCGGCACCGGAGGCGTCGATGCGGTCCACGCCCGTGGCGCGGTCCCACACCACCTCGCCGTCCGCCTCCACGAACAGCACCCGGTGCCACGGGATCTCGCCGCCCGGCACGAACGCCGGCAGCGGCACCCGCTTGGGCGCGGCACCGCGCTGGTGGATGCCGAGCACGAACCGCGCGGGGTCGAAACGCGCGTCCCAGCGCACGCGGTGATAGATCTCCTCACTGGTACGCATCAGGCGTCCTCCCCCTCCAGTGTGCCGTCACGGTCCTGGACGGTTCCGTCCGCGCCCACGTACCAGGTGCGATGCGCCTGACCGGGGTACGGCGGCACGAACCGGCGCAGCTGCCCCGTCAGCACCTCTGCCGGCACCGGATGCGCACGGGTGGCGTTGCGCCGTACGAGCTCGTCCTCGTCCACGAGCACCACGACGTGTGTGACCAGCGCGTCACGCCGGCGCGCCACGGCGTGCACCAGGGACCGCTGGTGCGGGTTGAGCGAGGTGGCGTCCCACACCACCGTGCCACCGGCCCGGAGCGCCCCGTCCAGCCGTTCCAGCCCCTCCCTCAACACCTCGCCGTTGGCCCTCTGGTCCGCGCGCGCTCCGCGCGCCTCGCGCAGCCCGTCCAGCGCAACGCACGCCGAGACACCCTCCAGCCGCGCCGCGAACGCACTCTTGCCGCTGCCGGAGGGCCCCACGAGGTGCACCAGCCGGGGAAAGTCCCCGCCCCGCCACCGCCAGGTCGCCGCGACGGCCTCCTCCACCGTCATGGCCCGCTCCAGGGCGTACGCCGCCCGCGCCTGCGCCCAGCACCGGTCCCCGGCGTCGCCGCCGACCCCGTCCCGCTCCAGCGCCTGCCGCAGCCCCGCCCTCAGCGCCCCGAGCGGCGCCTCACCGAGCAGCCCGGCCTCCTGAGCGTGCAGCGCGGACCACTCCACCTCCTGCCGCGCCCGCTCGTCCCCCGCGACCGCCCCCGCGACGGCGTGCAGCACACCCAGATCGGCCGCGAACGACATCCGTACGAGCCCGGCCCGCCGCTCGTCGTCCGGGTACGGCCGCTGGAGGGCGGCGTGCAGCCCCACCAGATCGGCGACCCGCCGCGCGAGCGGCACACCCAGCACCCCGGCCGCCCGGCCCATCAGCCTCGCCCTGGGTGTGCGGTGCCCCAGCGCGGCGAGCACTCCCGCGAGCCGTACGTCCCCGGCGCGCCCCAGCGCGTCCAGCCGCGCGCCCACCTCGGCGGCCGCGCCCGCGTCGAAGTCCGCCACGCCGAGATGCCCGGCCAGCGCCTCCCCGTCCGGCGCCGCCCCGGACCGTACGGCCCACGTCGCGGCCGCCGGGCCGAGCCCGTTCGCCACGACGGCGGCGTGCATCCAGTGCGTCCCCGTCGTCACATGCCCGGCCCGCACCCACTTGGCGACCCGCCCGGCGAAGTCCTCCCGCGCGAAGCCCTCGACGGTCCGTACGACGTACCCCTCCTGCCGCCCGGTCTCCACCCGCAGCCGCCGCAGGGCCCGCTCGTCGAACACCCCCCGCCACAACACCGGCGGCACCGGCACCCCCAGCCCCCGCAGAAACCGCACGGTCTCGTCCCACCCCAGGCACCGCTCCCGGTCGTCCCACACCGAGAACCCGTAGAAATACCCCTCCAGGGCGTCGTACGGGATCGAGTGCCGCGCGTACATGTTCTCCCCGCACACCCGCCACCCGGCCGGTATCCGCGCGCACACCCGCCCCTGCAGCGCCTTGACCCACGCCCGCGACGGATGGTGCGCCGAGTCCACGGACCGCGCGTGCAGCCCGTCCGCGTACAGCGTCGTGTTCTCCCCGTCGAGCTTCTCGGTGACCACGACCTCCCGCCCGACGAACCCGCTCACCCCACCGGCCCGCACATCATCCGCGGAAACGCCCGGTGACCAGGGCAAATGGTGAGTTCGGGGGTAGGGGACGCGCATGCGGGCCACTATAGGAGCGCGGCAAACGGCTCCTCCAGCGGATTACCGACCGGCGCCGGGCTCGATTCTCACCCCGGTGCCGTCGCCCTCCCTCGTGTCACCGCGTTTCTCACCCGACCCGGATACCCACGATGCACGTGTCGTCGTCGGTGTCCGACTTGCTGTAGGTCAGCAGGCGGTCCAGCTGGTGGTCGAGTGCGCTGAGCGCCGTGCTCGCGGTGGTCAGCAGATGCGTCAGGGACTCCTCCACGGACCGGTCGCGGCGCTCGATCAGGCCGTCCGTGTACATCAACAGAGTGTCCTCGGCGGCCAGTTGCATCTCGGCCTCCTCGTACCGGGCCTCGGGCACGGCTCCGAGCAGCATCCCCTTCACCAGGGGCAGGGGAGCCGCCTCGGTGTTCCGGACGAGCACCGGTGGCAGATGTCCCGCCCTGGCCCAGCGCAGCGTCCGCCGCTCCGGGTCGTACAGACCGCACACCGCCGTCGCGGTGACGGCGCCCGTCAGATGGTGCGCGACGATGTTGAGCCACGACAGCAGCTGGCCCGGCCCGGCTCCCGTCACAGCCAGGCCGCGCAGCGCGTTGCGCAGGACGACCATGCTGGTGGCGGCCTCGATGCCGTGACCGGCCACGTCTCCCACGCACAGCAGCACCATTCCGGACGGCAGGACGACGGCGTCGTACCAGTCGCCGCCCACCAGCTGCTCGGTCTCCGCGGGCCGGTAACGGACGGCCACCTGCAGGTCGGGCACCTGCAACGGTGCCTGGGTGGGAGGCATGATGGCGTGCTGCAACTGCAGGGTCAGCCGGTTGCGTTCGGTGGCCTGCTGCTCCGTGTGCGCCAACTGGTCGCGGGTGGCGGCGAGCGCCACCTCGGTCCAGTGCTGGGCCGAGATGTCCTGGCAGGCGCCGCGGACCAGGAGCAGCCGGCCGTTGGTGTCGAGCACCGGTTCGGCGACGATCCTGATGTGGCGGGTCACCCCGTCCGGCCGCTGCAGCCGGAAGGCCGCGGCCGCCGGCCGCCGGTGGTGCAACAGCGTGCGCAGGAAGCGACGGATCGAGACGCTGTCGTCGGGGTGCGCATGGGTCGGCAGCTCTTCAAGGGGCACCGGCGTGCTCGACTGCGGGCGCCCGTACAGATCGAACAGCTGCCCGTTCCAGGTGATCTCACCGGTCAGTGTGTTCTCCTCGAACCCGCCGATGCGGCCGAGACGCTGGGCGTGCTGGAGCAGGCTCGCCAGTCGTGCCGTCTCGTCCTCGATACGCCAGATGAGGAGCACGGCACCGCCGTGCCGGCTGATGCTGATGTCCGCGACCGCCGAGAGGGGGACCTGGTCGACGAGGGCGGTGAGGTTCATCCGCCGGGTCCTGAACGGCTCGCCGGTGGCGTACACGCGCTCGATGCGCTGGAACAGCTCGCTGTCGCCCGCGGCCATCGGGTAGGCCTCGAGAAGCAGGGCGCCGTTGACGACCGCCCGCGGCCGGCCGGCCGGATCCAGGAAACGGCCGTTCACGTGCTGGATGTGGAAGTCCACCAGGTGCCCGGCGCCGTCCAGGTGCGGCACCAGGACCAGGGCGGGATCGTGCAGCCCGTCGGCCAGGTCCATCAACTCGGCGGCGTCCGGCAGGAGGCGCGGCTCCTGGACCCCGTCGTGCAGCGGCGTGCGTGTTTCCAGCGTGTGGGCGCACAGCTCGGCCAGGGCCTCCACCTGGCGCACGATCTGCGGCGGCTGCGGCGCCAGGGGAGTGGGCCAGGCGATCTCCAGCACGCCGTGGATGCGCCCTCCGGTGCCCGCGGGCAGGGCGACCCTGCCGCCGTCCGGATGGTGGTGCAGGCCGATGGTGGGCAGCCCGGTCTGCCCGAGGGTCGGGATCCACTGCCCCCCGCGCTCGGTGAGGCCGTGCCGCGCCACCGTCACCACGTCCGGTGGGACGTAACGCCAGCGCGCGGCCTCGGCCGGTGAGAACCCGGCACTGCCCGCAAGGGAGAGCGAACCGTCGGAACCCGCGGCCCAGATGGCCACGGCCACCGCCCCGAGGGGACACAGCGCCTGCTCCAGCAAGGCGTCGGCGACGGCCTGGGCGTCGTTCGCGGCCAGGGCGCCGCTCTCGGCCGCGCGCAGACGTACGGCGGCCGACTCGGCCTCCGCTTCGTCGGAGACCCGGGTCGCCGCGAGGAACGCCTCCGTCACCTCGGACATACGGTCCCGGGCGGCCTGGTTGATGACATCGACCGCCAGTTCCAGAAGGGTGACCTGGGCCTGCTCGGCCAACTCGGAGAGCTGCCGGGCTGCCTGGGGCGGCCCGCACTTCAGTCGTTCGACCAGGATGCCCTTGGCGAGCTCGATCAGGGCACGGCCCTCGGCCTCCGCCTGGGCGGCCCGCACCTCTCGGCTGAGCCGCTCCACGGTGGCCGCCAGTCTGCCGACCGGAGAGGCGGACGAGACGCCCACGAGATCCGCGGGCGGCCCGCCCGGAATCGTCGACGGACCCTCGGCGGTCACCGACAGCCCGTCAGGAGTCACGGACGGGACGGCGGACGACGCCGGGGCAGCGGCGGATTCGAGCGTCGGCTCACCGCCCCGACCCGGTTCGCGCAGATGCTCGGACATGCTCACGGCGTGGATGCTCCTCGGCTGCGGGGCCCTGGGGCGCGGAACGGGAGGCGCTGCGGAGCGCCCGGCCCGCCGGTGTGCGGGACGGGCGCCTGCGTGCTCATGCGGGCAGCCAGCGGCGGACGCAGGCGATGAGGTCGTGCGTGTCGACAGGCTTGGTGACGTAGTCGCTGGCGCCCGAGGAGAGGCTCTTCTCCCGGTCGCCGGGCATCGCCTTCGCCGTCACGGCGATGATGGGCAGCTCCGCGTACTGCGGCATCCTGCGGATCTCGGCCGTCGCCGTGTACCCGTCCATCTCCGGCATCATCACGTCCATCAGCACGAGCGCGACGTCCGGGTTGTTCACCAGCGTCTCGATGCCCTTGCGCCCGTTCTCGGCGTGCAGGACCCGGAAGCCGTGGAGTTCCAGGATCCCGCTGAGCGCGAAGAGGTTCCGCGCGTCGTCGTCGACGACGAGGACGGTGCGGCCCGTCGGCGTGTCGTAGACGGGGAGCGGAGTCAGCTGCTGCGGCTCCTCGGGCCGGACCAGGGACAGCACGTCCCCGGGTTCCTCGGCGGACAGGTGCAGGGCGATGCGCTCGCGCAGTTCGTCGAGACTGGACAGGACCTCCAGTGCCCCGCCCGCCGAGCGGGACCGCAGCGTCTCCTCCAGCGGCACGTCCGTGCGGTGACCGCTGTGCACCAGCACCGGAACGCTTGCCAGCGCCGAGTCGCCCTCCAGGGCCTCGAGGAAACGGGAGGTCTCGCCGTCCCGCATGCCGTGCTCCAGGACGACGCAGTGGCACGGATCGGCCGCGAGGGCGCCGGCCGCCTCCTGCGCTCCGACGGCGGTGATGACGTCGACCGAGGGCCGCTGGACGCTGTCGTCGCGGCCGTGTGTCAGGTCGGCGACCACGCTCTCCGCGACGAGGGTCAGCAGACCGCGCGGCCGCTCCTCCACGACCAGCAGGCGTCGGGGCCGTGGCCCGGGCCCGATCCGTGGCGCCGGCACCGGGCGGGACGATCCCTCGGGAAGGGGCTCGGCAGAGGTCCGCTCCAAAGCCCTGCCGTGGCTGATCAGTTCCTCGAAGTCGGGCCGGGCCACGGGCAGGAAGAGCGTGAACGTACTGCCCTGGCCGGGCGTGCTGTCCACCGTCACGGCACCCCCGAGCAGATGGGCGATCTCGCGTGTGATGGACAGACCGAGACCGGTGCCGCCGTACTTCCGGCTCGTCGTGCCGTCCGCCTGCTGGAAGGCGCCGAAGATCGTCTCCAGATGCTGCTCGGGGATGCCGATTCCGGTGTCCTTGACGCGGAAGGCCACCACGGCGCCGCCTCGGATCACGCCCTCGGGCACCGCGTCGTCCGCCGCGGGCTCGATGCTCAGCTCCACGCCGCCCTGCTCGGTGAACTTCACCGCGTTCGACAGGAGGTTGCGCAGCACCTGGCGCAGCCGGGAGTCGTCCGTGAGCAGGTCCGCGGGGGCGCCGGGAGCGGTCGTCACCGTGAAGTCCAGGCCGTTCTGCGTCGTCATGGGCCGGAAGGTGGCCTCGACGTACTCGATCAGCTGCCGCAGTGCCACCCGCTCGGGGGTGACGTCCATCTTCCCGGCCTCGACCTTCGACAGGTCGAGGATGTCGTTGATCAGCTGCAGCAGGTCCGAGCCGGCGGAGTGGATGATCTGCGCGTACTCGACCTGCTTGGGCGTGAGGTTGCGGGAGGGGTTCTGTGCCAGCAACTGGGCGAGGATGAGCAGGCTGTTGAGCGGGGTGCGCAGCTCGTGGCTCATGTTCGCCAGGAACTCCGACTTGTACTTCGAGGCCAGCGACAGCTGCTGGGCGCGCGTCTCCAGTTCCTGCCGCGCCTGCTCGATCTGGAGGTTCTTCGCCTCGATGTCCCGGTTCTGCGCCACCAGCAGCGAGGCCTTCTCCTCCAGTTCCGCGTTGGAGCGCTGCAGCTCCTCCTGCTGCACCTGCAACTCGGCCGAACGGGACTGCAGTTCACCCGTCAGACGCTGCGACTCGACCAGCAGTTCGTCGGTGCGGGCGTTGGCCACGATCGTGTTGACGTTGACGCCGATGGTCTCCATCAGCTGGGCGAGGAAGTCCAGGTGGATCTGGGTGAAGCGGGTGACCGACGCCAGCTCGATGACGCCGAGGACCTGGCCCTCGACCACGATCGGCAAGAGCACCAGCGCGGTCGGCACCACCTGGCCGAGCCCCGAGGAGATGGTCACGTAGCCGGGCGGCAGCTCGTCCACCATGATGGTGCGCCGGGTGCGGGCGGCCTGGCCGACCAGGGTGCGGCCGATGGCGATACGCGTGGGCCGACTGCTGTCCTCGGGGTAGCCGTAGGAGCCGACGAGCCGCAGTTCGGGCCCGTCCTCGGCGTCCTCGGCCAGGTAGAAGGCACCGTACTGCGCCGACACCAGGGGAACCAGCTCGTCCATGATCAGCTCGGCGACCACGGGCAGGTCGCGGTGGCCCTGCATCAGGCTCGAGATCCGGGCGAGATTCGTCTTGAGCCAGTCCTGCTCCTGGTTGGCGCGGGTGGTCTCGCGCAGGGACTCCACCATGGAGTTGATGTTGTCCTTGAGCTCGGCGACCTCGCCGGACGCCTCCACGGTGATCGAACGCGTCAGGTCGCCCTCGGCGACGGCACTGGCGACCTCGGCGATCGCGCGGACCTGCCGGGTCAGGTTGCCGGCCAGCTCGTTCACGTTCTCCGTCAGGCGCTTCCAGGTGCCCGAGACGCCCTCCACCTCGGCCTGTCCGCCGAGCCGTCCTTCGGTGCCGACCTCGCGGGCGACGCGGGTGACCTCGTCGGCGAAGGCGGAGAGCTGGTCGACCATCGTGTTGATCGTCGTCTTGAGTTCCAGGATCTCGCCGCGCGCGTCCACGTCGATCTTCTTCGACAGGTCGCCCCTGGCCACCGCGGTCGTCACCAGCGCGATGTTGCGCACCTGGCCGGTGAGGTTGTTGGCCATCGAGTTGACGTTGTCGGTGAGGTCCTTCCAGGTGCCCGCGACGTTCGGGACATGCGCCTGTCCGCCGAGCTGTCCTTCGGTGCCGACCTCGCGGGCGACGCGGGTGACCTCGTCGGCGAAGGCCGACAGCGTGTCGACCATCGTGTTGATGACCTCGGCCAACGCGGCCACCTCGCCCTTGGCCTCGACCGTGATGCGCTGCGACAGGTCACCGCGCGCCACGGCGGTGGCGACCTGGGCGATGGAGCGGACCTGGCCGGTCAGGTTGGACGCCATCACGTTGACGTTGTCGGTGAGGTCCTTCCAGGTTCCCGACACACCGCGCACCTGGGCCTGTCCGCCGAGGCGTCCTTCGGTGCCGACCTCGCGGGCGACGCGGGTGACCTCGTCGGCGAAGGCGGAGAGCTGGTCGACCATCGTGTTGATGGTGTTCTTCAGTTCGAGGATCTCGCCGCGCGCGTCGACGGTGATCTTCTGGGAGAGGTCGCCCTTGGCGACGGCGGTCGCCACCAGGGCGATGTTGCGGACCTGCCCGGTGAGGTTGCCCGCCATGAAGTTCACCGAGTCGGTGAGGTCGCGCCAGGTGCCCTTGACACCCTTCACATCCGCCTGTCCGCCGAGGCGTCCTTCGGTGCCGACCTCGCGGGCGACGCGGGTGACCTCGTCGGCGAAGGCGGAGAGCTGGTCGACCATCGTGTTGATGGTGCTCTTCAGTTCGAGGATCTCGCCGCGCGCGTCGACGGTGATCTTCTGGGAGAGGTCGCCCTGCGCCACCGCAGTGGTCACCTGCGCGATGGAGCGGACCTGGCTCGTGAGGTTGCCCGCCATGTGGTTCACGGAGTCGGTCAGGTCCCGCCAGACGCCGGCCACACCAGGCACCTGGGCCTGTCCGCCGAGGCGTCCCTCGCTGCCGACCTCGCGGGCGACGCGGGTGACCTCGTCGGCGAAGGCGGAGAGCTGGTCGACCATCGTGTTGACGGTCTCCTTCAGCTGAAGGATCTCGCCCCGGGCGGGCACGTCGATCTTCTGCGACAGGTCCCCCTTGGCCACCGCCGTGGCCACCTGCGCGATGTCACGGACCTGGGTGGTCAGGTTGCCCGCCATGGCGTTCACCGAGTCCGTGAGATCGGCCCAGGTGCCCGAGACCCCCGGCACCTCCGCCTGCCCGCCGAGCGTCCCCTCGGTGCCCACCTCGCGGGCCACCCGGGTGACTTCGGAGGTGAACACCGACAGCTGGTCCACCATGCCGTTGAACACCTTGGCGATGTCGCCCATGAGGCCGTCGGCGTCGTCCGGCAGGCGGGTGCCGAAGTCCCCGTCCCGTACGGCAGTCAGCCCCGCCAGGAGCCGCCTCAACTCCTGGTCGCCCGGCACGGCCTCTACGACACCGGTGCTGTTGCTGGTCATGCGCACCCTCGTTCCGCTCCCCAGGAGTCCTCCCTACCGAGGACTCGGAACTCCCCCCGGACCGCATCGGCGGCCCGGCTGTCGTGCATGCATTTCCGCAGTTCACGGATCTGCGCGATGAGGAAAATACGCCGCAGGCTAACCCAGGTGCCGAGCGCGAAACAAAGTCTTGGGCCAAGTCCGAACCCAGGGCATTCAGACGGTGCGGAACGTGCATGCCGAAGTGAAACAGGGGTACTGGAGACGATTTCGGCAGTACGGAGACACCCCCCACGACCATGCCCCTCCGCGTCCGTGTCACGCCACGGGAACGACGACGGTCAGGCCAGGAAACGCTCGATGGCCTCGCGGGCACGGGCATTCGAAGCCGCGGCGTCAGCCAGAGCCCGGGCCAGGGCGTCGATCCACTCGTCCAGGCCCACTCGGTGCCGCGAGAGCACGATGCCCCGCACCTCGTGGCAGATCTCCCCTGCCACCCGGCCCTGATCCCTCCCCAGCGAGAGCCGCTGCTCCCCGAGCGCTGAGGTCGCGCGAATACCCGTCACTCGGCCACCGCGCGGGCCAGCGCCAGCCTGCGCGCCGCGTGCATCGTCCTCACCAACGGCGAGAAGGACGACGCCCACACCGAGGACGGGGGCTTCGCGCCGTCTGTGACCGACCACGCGCCCGGGCAGCCCCCGGTAGACCGGCGTCTCGTCGGCGTGTCATCGACTCCTGTGCCCTCGACCTCTCGGCTCACCGCGCGGATCGCGTCGCCCTTCGGCACGCGTGACCCGGGCCGGCTGGGCCGTGGGTGAGGGCGAGGGAGCCCATGCCGCCGCCGATGCTGACGACCTTCGAAGGGCCGGCAAGCCAACGGCCGTCGGCCTGCCCTTGCCCCCACGCACGCCACCCTCTACCGCAGCCGGCCGGGCGGCACCGCGCCTCACGCGCGGATGGGTCGCCGCCCTGAACACCCGGCGTGTGCCGCGGCGACCTCGCCCAGGAGTCACCTGGGGTGGTGCAGCCAGCGCTGCAGGGCGGCGTTGACGTTGTCGGACAGGGCGCTGAGCTGTTCGATGGCGTCACGGTCGTCGGGGTACGGCGGGATTCCGGCCGAGGTCAGGGCCGCGTGCAGGTCGATGCGTCGCTGGTCGCGGGGGCTGATGGTGAGGCCGAGGCGCTCGGCGGGATTCGGCGGCGGCAGCAGGTAGTCCATGTCCCGGTCCGAGTCGGCCGGCTTCGGCCAGACGACTTCGGCCACATCGACGGCGTAGGGGTCGACGTAGGCGTGGGCTGCGCCGTGCTCGGGGGCGGTGGTCGTCACGTTGTTCTCCTCACCGGCTTCTTGGGGTTCTGCCGGACATGAGGCGCGCAGAGGCCGCGCCGGTTGCGGTCATGGCCGTACATCACTCTGACGGCGTCATCGGAGGCTCATCCGCTGGTCCGACCAGTGGCCCAGCGGAAATAGGGATGCCGAACGGCTCCGCCCCCTCATAGCCTCGCCCCATGCGCCCTCACCCCGCCCTGCTGAACGTCATCGATGTGGAGGCCACCTGCTGGGAGGGACAGCCGCCGCCCGGCTCGGTGAGCGAGATCATCGAGATCGGTCTGACGGTCGTCGACGTCCGGGAGCGGCGCCGAGTGTCCCGGCAGGGCATTCTGGTGCGCCCGGTCCGGTCGTCCGTCAGCCCGTTCTGCACCGAACTGACCGGCCTGACTCAAGCCGACGTGGCGCACGGCGTGACCTTCGCCGAGGCGTGCCGGCTCCTGGTCGAGGAGCACGGTGCGGCGGAGCGCCCCTGGACGAGCTGGGGCGACTACGACCGGCGGCAGTTCGTGCGGCAGGGCCGTGCCGACGGGGTGGCCTACCCGTTCGGGTATCCGACGGAGCGCACCCACACCAACGCCAAGGCCGTCTTCACCGCGGCCCATGGTCTGCGCAGGAAGCCCGGCATGAGCCAGGCCCTGCAGATCGCCGGACTGCCGCTCGAGGGGCGCCATCACCGGGGCGAGGACGACGCGTGGAACATCGCGGCACTCGTGCTGGACCTGCTGGACCGCGGCGCATGGCCGGCGGCCGACGGAGCTTGAGCGCTGCGCTTCCCCCGGTCCGACAGTACTCCCCGGCGACTTCTTCAAGACCTCCGCGTGCTTGTCCGTTCCTCAGGTTCGGGCGTGCCCCGGCTGTGGGCCGCCGTAGGTGACGGGTGTTCCGCCATCGGAGCCCGATGGGGGAGTGGGCTGCCGGCCGTCGTTGGTTCAGTTCGTGGTGAGCATGCCCTGGCGCAGGCGTGCCAGGGTTCGCGAGAGCAGGCGTGAGACGTGCATCTGGGAGCAGCCGATGTGTTCGGCGATCTGCGCCTGGGTCAGTTCTTCGACGAACCGCATGTGGATGATCTGCCGGTCGCGGTCGGCCAGTTCGGCGAGCAGCGGGACCAGGGCGTGGAAGTCCTCCACCAGCTCCATCGCGGCGTCCTCTGTTCCGATGAAGTCGGCCAGCGCCGCCTCCCCGGTCTCGTCACCGCTGATGGCGGCGTCGAGGGAGGAGGAGTTGTAGCCGTTGGCGGCCAAGCGCGCATCGATGACCTCTTCCTCCGAAAGGCTCATCAGCTCGGCCAGTTCCTTGACCGTCGGGGTGCGGCCCAGACGGCTGCGGAGTTCGTCGGTGGCGCGGGCGAGTTCGACGCGGGCTTCCTGCAGGCGCCGGGGGACGTGCACAGCCCATGAGGTGTCACGGAAGAACCGCTTGATCTCCCCGACGATGTAGGGAACGGCAAAGGAAGTGAACTCGACCTCACGCGAGAGCTCGAACCGGTCGATCGCCTTGATCAGCCCGATCATGCCGACCTGAACGATGTCCTCCATCTCGTCCCCGCCACGGCTGCGGAACCGGCCGGCCGCGTAGCGCACGAGGGACATGTTCATCTCGATCAGCGTGTTGCGGGCGTACTGATACGCGTGGGTGCCCTCTTCCAGGACGGCCAGCTGTTCGAAGAACAGCTTCGACAGCGACCGCGCGTCCTTGGGCGCCACCTTCTGCGGATCGGCAACCTCCGGCAGCCGAGCGGCAGCGTGATCGACGTTCGGCTGGAGACTCGTTGTCGCGGTCATCCTTGCTTCCCTCCCTTGCTTGTCGGCCCGTCCCTTGTGCGCCGCGGGCCGACGGCGACCCGACTACCCCGCCTGACCACGACCATGCGAACACCTTCTGGATCCGTTCGGCTCCCCACCGCTGAGACCGGCGAAAGAGCCCCTGACCACCGGCGCCCTGACGGACGGGCAGGCAGCACGATCCCCCGACGGAGCAGCCCGTATTGGCGGGGCGATACGATGACGTGCGTCGCTCCGTAGACGCGGTAAAGCGAAGAGCCGGGGAGCGCCGATCAGCGGTATCTGAGGTAGGGGAGAGAACGTGGACGCCTCCCACGGTGTGGCCGGGCCGATCCCGGTCCCAGCGCCGTCTCGTCGCGGCGCTGCGCTGGAGATCCGCTCGTTGTCCGGTCGCCCTGGGATTCGTGCCGCTGGAGAGATCGACGTGATCACCCGTTCCTCCTGGACACAGGCCCTGGAGGGCCTGGCGAGCGTCCACACGGACGTCTCCTTCGTGGAACTGTCCGGCCTGACGTTCATCGATGTGGGCGGCACGGCGGCGCTGGCGGTCACCGCGCAGCAATTGGGTACCGGCCGGATCGTCGTGGAGCGACCCCCGCCGGAGCTGGGGCGCATGCTGGCCCTGTTCTGGCCCGGCCTTTCGACGATCGAGGTGGCGGGGCGATGATGACGGCCACCGGCAATGAACCCTTTGTCCACCCCGCGCTGTTCTACCGGGGCAAGGAGCAGTACACGGCGGGCACGGTGCCCTTCGTCGTGGAAGGACTGGCCGCCGGAGAGGCCGTCGCGGTCGCCGTTCCCGGCCCCAACCTTGAACTGATCAAGGCCGAACTGGGAGCGAGCGCCGCCGAGGTCAAGCTCCTCGACATGACCGAGGCGGGCCGCAACCCGGGGCGGATCATCCCGGGCGTACTGCGCGCCTTCGCCGACGCTCACCCGGCCGGCCGGGTGCGGATCATCGGCGAGCCGATCTGGGCCGGTCGTTCGGCCATGGAGTACCCGGCGTGCGTGCAGCACGAGGCGCTCATCAACGCCGCCTTCCAGGGCCGTGAGGTGACGATCCTGTGCCCGTACGACGCGGATGGTCTGGAACCGGGTGTGCTCGCCGACGCCTACGCCACCCATCCCGTCGTCATCGACACCGGCGTCGAACTGGCCAGCGACGCCTACGCTCCCGAGCAGGTTGTCGCTCGCTACAACCAGCCGCTCACGTACCCGCCCGGAGCGGAGTCGCTGACGTTCGACGCGGAAGCACTCCCGCAGGCCCGCTCCTTCGCGGTCCAGGCAGCCAAGCGGCTGGGCCTCGCCGGCGAGCGGCTGCAGGATCTGACGCTGGCGGTGGCGGAGCTGACCACCAACAGCGTGGTACACGGTGGTGGATCGGGGACGCTGCGGATTTGGGCCGAGGGCGAGCAGATCGCCTGCGAGGTCCACGACCGCGGTCGGCTGACCGATCCGCTGGCCGGCCGTCGACCCCCGACACGCGACCAGTTGGGCGGGCGTGGCTTGATGCTCGTCCACTACATCGCCGACCTCGTACGCCTCCACGCAGCTCCGGACAGCACCACCATCCGCTTCTACCTCGACCTCTGACCACCCCACCCCGTCCCACCCCGTGGTGCGGGGCACCACCATGCCCGGCGGAGCTGTCGAGCGTGGCTTCGGCTTCCTGCTCGCTGTGGCGGTGGGGTGGTCCGGGCGTCGCGGCCGGGATCGACAGGCCAGCGGTGCCCTGCGCCACCGACGGCCGTCCCGGCCGGATCGCCGTCGCGGTCGAGCGCGACGGCGTGTCGACGGTGAGCGCTCGGGGCGCACGCATGCGTGTCGCCGCAGCGTGGGCCCAAGCCGCGCGGCAGCGTCAACCTTTGGTGGTACCGCGGAAGTCGCAGGTACCTCCACGGCTACCGCGCACAGTGGAGCGGGAGTTCCACCCGCTGCTCGACGCGGAGGGTGCGCCGCCGCCCTACGGTCATGGCACAGTGGCGCCGCCCGACCAGCGGAGCCATACAGCTCGCGGGCTGCTCGGAGGGATCCAACGGGGCGTTGCCCGGCTCGCGGCCGGAAGGAGCCAGCATGACCATGGCACGCAGACATTGTGCTCAACAGCGTGAACTGCCACCGTCGTGCGCGGAACGACAGCCCGATCACGACTCTTGAGCACCTCAACTCTGTTGCTGGGTAAGACCGTTGGTGCCCAATCGTGCCGACCCGGCGAAAATACCGTTTTCTCCGCCGTCTATCGGCTGCAGGCCTGAGGCAAGCGTCTGCCGGGCGGGTGGCCCCTCCATGAACGACACATCACCGCGGTGTGCGGTCTCGGGTCGGCCGACCGGTCCGACCGCAATCCGCGAATCCAGCGAAGGAGACGTTTCGCAGTCATGAGAAAGAGTGCATTTCGCGTTCACACCGACAAAGCGCCTACCCGGCATCGGGTCACCATGACCCCGAGACCGGGTTGGAGAGTCAGAACCGGCGTTTTCGCCGCCACGACGGCGCTCCTCTCGGCAGCCACGCTGCTCGGAGCCGGTCCGGCGTCGGCCGCGCCTGCGGCGATCAAGCTGACCTCCTCATCCTGCCCCAACGTGATCCAGCAGGGCCAGGTGAGCGGCTGCGTCACGGAGTTGCAGAACCTGCTCAACGCCCACGGCGCCGGTCTGGTGGTGGACGGCAATTTCGGGGCGAACACGCTCTACGCGGTGCGCGAGTACCAGTCCTCCACCGCGATCGCCGTGGACGGACAGGTGGGCCCCCAGACCAAGGCCAAGCTGTACGCGACCGGCGGCTCGGCCCCGGCACCGATCAAACTCACGTCCTCGTCCTGCCCGGCGAACATCGTCCAGGGCAACAAGGGAGGCTGCGTCACCGAACTGCAGCGGCTGCTCCGCCACTTCGGTTACTCCATCGACGTGGACGGCGATTTCGGACCGGCGACGGACAGCGCGGTCCGAAACTTCCAGTCCGGGCACGGCCTTTCGGTCGACGGCCAGGTCGGCACGAACACCAAGCGGGAGCTCTACAACACCGACGAGTCACCGTCCACCGCCCTGGACCTGCGATCGGCGTCCTGCCCGTCGAACATCGTGGAGGGGCAGAGCGGCGGTTGTGTCGCGACGCTGCAGGCCCTGCTCAACGGCAAGGGGCAACACCTCGACGTCGACGGCGAGTTCGGTCCCCTGACCCTGGCGGCTGTGAAGTCGTTCCAGTCGGCGGCGGGCCTTTCCGTCGACGGCGAAGTCGGCCCGAACACCAAGTCAGCCCTGTACGCGAACATCAGCACGGGTGGCGGCAGCGGCGCACCGGCCCCGATCAACCTGAACTCCAGCTCGTGCCCGAGCAATATCGTGCAGGGTCAGCGCAGCGGCTGTGTCACCGAGCTGCAGAGCCTGCTCAACCACCACGGAGCCGATCTTGCCGTGGACGGCGACTTCGGACCGTTGACCGACAGCGCGGTGCGGGACTTCCAGGCCGAGAAGGGGCTGTCGGTCGACGGCCAGGTGGGTCCGAACACCAAGGCCGCTCTGTACGGCGCGGTCACCCCGCCGTCCTCGCCGCCGCCCGGTGGCGGGTACAGCAAGATCCTCGATGTGGCCGCGGCCGAGGTCGGCACGGTCGAGGGCAGCGCTCGGGCGAACAGCTACGGATCGGCCGTCGGCGTGTCGCTGTCCACCAGCGACTACGCCTGGTGTGCGACCTTCGTGAGCTGGGTCGCCCAGCAGACCGGGGCGAGCTCCTACCGCAGCACCTGGGTGTCGCACTGGGTCAACCAGGCGCGGGCCGGCAATTACCACCTCTCGGTGACGACGGACCCGCAGCCGGGCGACATCGTGGCCTTCGACTGGGACGGGGGCAACGACTACACCGGCGGGGAGGAGCACATAGGCATCGTGAGAACGGTGAGCGGCGGCTCAAGCTTCACCACCGTCGAAGGCAACACCGGTAACCCCAATGGCGGGTCGGACGGTGTCTACGTCAAGACCCGCAGTACGGACAGCGGATACGACGTGCTGTTCATCCGAGTCCGCTGACCGGGTGCGGGATGAGAGCTCTGGTCCCGGCGTTTCATCCCGCGGCCGGAGTCCGCACCGGCGCTGCCGGGTGCCACCGCCCGACCTGACCGGGTGGGCAGGCGCCCGGCCGTGCTCCATCAGTCACCACGGGATGGCGTATGGCCGGCCGACCCTCGGCGCATCCGGACGGGTCGTCGGTCACGCCGAGCCGGCCCCGCGCCGGGCATCTGATCGTCATCCGCCTGCGGCGTCCTGGGCCTCCCAGCGCAGCAGATCGCCCGGCTGGCACTTGAGCACCTCGCAGAGCGCGGCGAGCGTGGCGAAGCGCACCGCCTTGGCGCGGCCGTTCTTGAGTACCGCCAGGTTGGCGGGCGTGATCCCTACGCGGTCCGCGAGCTCGGCCACGGACATCTTCCGCCGGGCCAGCATCACGTCGATGTCGACGGCGATCGGCATCAGATCACCTCGTCCAACTCGGCCTGCATCTGCGCCGCTTCGACGTCGCGTGCGACGGCCTGGGCGAGCAGCGTCCGCAGCACGAGCACGATGAGCGCGACCCCCAGGATGGCCACGCCGACCCCGCCCATGATGACGGTGACACCCGGGTCGTCCCGCTGGCCCGGCGCATTGACGGCCGTGACCGCGAACCACACGAGGGCAGCCGCCACGATCGCGCCGATCATGCCGTCGACATACCGGAAGGCGGCGTGGGAGAACACGGTTCCGCGTCGCACCATCGTCACCAGCCGCCATACGCAGACCAGGGCGACCTGGACCGACGCCATGCCCAGGATCGTGATCACGCGCAGCGGGGTCAGCGGGAGCGACCCGTCCTCCGGGTCGGTGGCCAACGCCCACACCATCAACGCCTGCACGAACACGGTGCCGGCGAGCACCACCACGAGCACGGCGCGCAGCGCACGCACGGTCAGCTTTCCCATGGCCCATCCTTCCATCGAATCGCGATAGGAATCTATCGAGATTCGATAGGTCGAGCAAGGGCTGGGATGGACGGAGGGCGGGCGGCAGTTTCGCGCGTGGCTTCGCCGCTTGCGCAACCGCCGGGAGATCCGTGACGACGTCCAGGAGCTTTCCTCGGCCCGGCCTGCGGCGTCATCCTCTGGCGACGACTGAAGCCACCACGTCAGGAGTTCTTGTCGTCTTCCTCCCGCGCCCGCGCTGACGCCCGATACGACGTGGAACCGTCCCGGGCACAGCACCAGGGCCCCTCTCACACCGGCGCGGTACTGTCACCGGGAGGCCGGCGGAGCAGGTGCAGACAGACGACCGAGGCGACGACGGTCCGCCGTTCGTCGGCGTCCAGGCGAGGGTCCATTTCGACAACGTACTGCTGCAACCCGATCCACGAGTCGATGGTGCTCACCGTGACCCGGCCGAGGATCTCCGGCGCCGGGCCCCCGTCCGGATCGGTCTCCGTGAGATGCCATTCGGTGTAGGGGAGACCCGGCCGCGTGAGGAGGAGTGGGCGTCCCTGCTCCGTCTGGAGGCTCAGCTGCCGGGTCTTGATGAGCCCACGGGCACCAGCGGTGCCGACCTCCCGGCCCGCGGCGTCGGTGAAGCGGAACTTCGCCGATCCGAACTTCTCGATACGGAAGAGGAACTCGCCCGACGTTTCCGTGAGGACGGAGTACGTGCCGTCGGTGTACGTGACCCAGGCGAGCGGGGTCCCCTTCACGGTGGACACGGCCAGGACGGGGCCCATGTATCTGCGCCACCGTGAACGCTTCGGCTGCCCCACCACGACGGCTTCCAGCTCGAACAGACCGGGTTCCGTCATCGGCCCTCCTTCCCCCGTCACAACTTCCCCCTCGGCCGAGTACGTCCACTGTGACTGAGGACCTGCTCGGCTCCCACCCCTCGGGCGGGCATCGACGCCATGACCAAGAACCCCGCTGCACACAGGCGCCGGTGCTCCGGCGCCCTTCTGGCTCCGCATCGTCCGTGCCGTACGCGACGACCTCGGGCAGGTCACAGCCGGCAGCCCTGTCACGTTGGTGGCACACAGCAACGCGGCGGCAGGCTGCCGGCGCCGGACCGACTGGTGGGGCGAGATGGACGTCGCGCCCCTGTCCGTACGCCTCTGCGGTAGGCATACGCATGCCAATCACGAAGAAAATCTGTCGTGGCGGAAGTAGACATTGGCCGTGCGTGGATCTATTGTTTTCTCCGTAGCCAGGAAGTCGAAGAGGCACGACAGACACGAACTGGCGTGCATGCAGGTCAAGCAGGACGCGGCCCAGGGGTCGCGAGCAGTACCGCGGTATCCAGCAGTACAACCCAGTAATCGAACGAGGTAAGGAGCAGACGCCATCAGGATCGCCCGGGCGAGGAAGAAGTCCGCTCGGGTACCGCAGGCCCCGGATTGGAAGGTGGTCCCCGGTCACGCATTCACGATCCCCGCAGCCTCCCGCCCTCCCGGGCGGAGCCTGCGGAAAGAGAAGGTCGACGCAGTCGGCCGGTAGATGGTGTTGAAAGCTCGGGGCCCGGGTGCCGGTACGGCACTCGGGCCCCCCGACGCGTCCCCTGAAAGAAGAGGTCTATGCCCCCTCGCAGTACCCCCGCCGTCGCCCCTCTGGACGACGACGACTATCCCGCCTACACCATGGGCCGGGCCGCCGCGATGCTCGGCACCACCCCCGCCTTCCTCCGTGCCCTCGGCGAACACCGCCTGGTCACCCCCCTGCGTTCCGAGGGGGGTCACCGCCGCTACTCCCGATACCAGCTGCGCATCGCCGCCCGTGCCCGCGAACTCGTCGACCAGGGCACCCCCATCGAGGCCGCCTGCCGCATCGTCATCCTCGAAGACCAACTGGAAGAGGCCCGGCGTATCAACGAGGAACTACGCGCCACGGGCAGCGACCCACAGTCGAAGACCACGGCCTGATCGGAACGTCGGACACCGCACGACGAAACCGCCCGCCCGCCGCCAACGGCAACCCGCAGCTCCAGGCCGCGCCTCCGGTGCAACGGGCGGTGTCCGCCCTCCAAGGGGAGGCCGGACACCGCAGAGGCGTCGAGGCTCGGGCTCCCTGGCGGGCGCCGTCGCCCCAGAAGTGTCGGTTCGCCCGGTGCCTCGGCGGCTGCCGTATGAGAGGAATCGGAGGTGCGACCACGCACCCCGCTCCCGCGTCCCGCACCCGGTGGATCTCCCGCCCCGCCGAGCGCGGTAGCCGCGCGATCACTGCAACTTCTGTGGTACCGCGGAAGGTTGATGCCACCCCACGCGCGTCGGCGCTACGCTGCGGCGATGCGCATCCGTCCGCCCCGACCGCTGGTCGTCGACACCCTGGTCGCGCTCGCCATGATGCTGGCGGCAGTCCGGCTGGGACGACAGTCGGTGACACAGGGCTGGCCGGAGCTCGACGCGAGCGCCTATGTGCTGCTCGCGCTGGCGCATCTGCCCGTCGTCCTGCGGCGCAGGGCACCGCTCATGGTGTTCGCGGCCGTGCAGTTGGCCGGCGTCGCCTACATCAGCCTGGGGTACTGGCCGGTGGTGTCCGCGTTCGGCTCGATGCTCGCCCTGTACACGGTGGCGTCGGTGTACTCGACACGCATCGCTGTCGGATGCGCCGCCATGATGACCGCCAAGTGGATGTATGCCGGTGCGATCAGCGACAACCTGCCCATGACGCTGGTCGTGAACCAGGCCCTGCTGTTCAGCCTGGTGCTGGTGTGGTCCGGCACACTGGCCCGCCGCTCCGGCGAACTCGCCCGGCAGTTGCGCGCCGAGCAGGCCGAGCGGGCCCGCCGTGAGGTCGCCGCCGAACGTGGGCGCATAGCGCGGGAACTGCACGATGTCGTCGCCCACCACATGTCGGTGATCTCCGTGCAGGCGGGCCTGGCCCGGTTCGTCCTGGACTCCGACGCCGCCACGGTTCGGGGCGCGCTGGGCACCATCGAGGACACCAGCGGGGAGGCCTTGGAGGAGCTCCGGCGCATACTCCGTGTCCTGCGGGAAGACGATCCGGGCGGCGCCGCGTCCGCCGCGCCCATGCCCACGCTCGCCCGCCTCGACGACCTGGTCGAGCGGGTCCGGGGCGGTGGCGTCCCCGTCGAGCTGAGCATCCAGGGCGTCGTGCGTCCGCTCGCGCCGGGCGTGGAGCTGTGCGCGTATCGCGTCGTCCAGGAGGCCTTGACCAACGTCCTCAAACACACCCACCATGCCGCCGCGCAGGTGCGGCTGCACTACCGGCAGCAGGAACTGACCGTCACCGTCACGGACAACGGAACGGGCAACGCAGACGGGCTGATTCCGGCCAGAGTCCTGGCAGGCGGCGGACATGGCTTGATCGGCATGCGGGAGCGGGCCAAGCTCTACGGCGGGACGATCAGCGTCGGCCCACGCGCCGAGGGGGGTTTCGCGGTCCGCCTGACCCTGCCGACCTCGGCGACCGGCGCACGGTGGGGAGACGAACGTACGAGATGACCAGAGTCCTCGTCGTCGACGACCAGTTCCTCATCCGCGCCGGCCTCGTCGGCCTTCTCAACGCAGCGCCCGGCTTCGAGGTCGCCGGCGAGGCGGCGGACGGCGAGGAGGCGGTGCGGCTGGCCGCGAGGACGCGCCCCGACGTGATCCTGATGGACATCCGCATGCCCGGCATGAACGGCATCCAGGCCACCGCACGCATCATCACCGACGCCCCCGCCCCCGCGCCCCGGGTGCTGGTCCTGACCACCTTCGACCTCGACGAATACGTCTACGGAGCCTTGCGCGCCGGGGCCTCCGGCTTTCTCCTCAAGGACTCAGGCCCCGAGCGGCTGCTGGCCGCGGTGACCGCGGTCGCCGGCGGCGACGCACTCTTCGCCCCCAGCGTGACCCGACGGCTCATCGAGGCATACGCCCACCACGACCGACCCGCTCCGGGCGCGCCACGCCCGCCGGACCTGGGCGCGCTGACGTCCCGCGAGGTCGACGTCCTCAAACTCACCGCACGCGGCCTGTCCAACCTCGAGATCGCCGACCGGCTGTCGATCAGCGAGGCGACGGTCAAGACCCACCTCAACCGAACCATGACCAAGCTCGACCTCAACAGCCGGGCCCAGGCGGTCGTGATCGCGTACGAGACAGGGCTGGTGACACCGGGAGAGTAAGGGGGCCTCGGGACACACGACTACGATTCCGCCCAAGGAGTCCACCGGCAAGGGCGTCACTACGCGGAAGCCACCACGTTCCCGGCCGTGATCTGGGGTGGGTTGGGGAGGAGGGAGGCGAGGTTCTGGCGCACGAAGTCCGCCGCTCTTGAGACCGACTCCTCGGCCCCGGCCTGGTCCTGGAAGACGCTGGTGGAGACCATGACCCCGTTCCCGGCATCGATCCAGTAGTAGGCCACGAACCCGGGGATCTGCCGAACCAGCGGTACGAACCCCTCGTTCACCAGGCGTCCCGCCTCGGCGGGATCGGTCACGCCCTCGTATGTGCGGACTGCTGCGTACATGGCTGATCTCCTCACGGGCTTCGGGTGCGCCCTTCGCCGAGATGCCTTGCCTCCTGCGGCAGCCGCCGCTCGCGAGGCGTCCGACAATCACCACCAGGGGCCGCCTTCGGTGATCCGAACGGCCGCACGGTCGCGTGGCAGGGCAGGACCGGCCCGGCGTCACCCGTGGCGGTGGCCGAGCCCGGACGTGCGTACGCGGTGGGAGGCGTCGGCCAGCCGGCACCACCGATCAGCCGAGGCCGGCGGGGGCGGCTGCGATCTCCACATGGTCGATGCCTTGGTCCAGGAAGTCGGCCAGGTCGTGGGCCTCTTCGCTGACGGCTTCCTGTTCCCGGGGGGAAAGGGGCCGTAGGGGCGTGATACGGAGGTGCTGGTCGCGTGTGGTCCAGGTGGCGGTGACGCGTCCGTCGACGAGTACGGCGCGCTGTCCTGAGACGGACAGGCCGAGGTGGGCGTCGTCGATGATGCGGCTGCGGTCGTGGTAGCCGAGGATCGCGTTGTCGAAGGCCGGGAGGAACCGGACGGGGGCGGGAGTGTCCGGGGAAGGGCGTGGTGCGTCGGGCAGGTCGAGGAGTTCGCGGCCGCGTTCGTCGTGGAAGGTGATCAGCTCGTTCCGGATGGCTTTGACCGCGGCGGGGAGACCGGCCAGACCGCTCCAGGCGCGGATGTCCGCGGTGGCGGCGGGCCCGTAGGCGGCGAGGTAGCGGCGCACCAGTTGCTGTCCGACAGGGTCGTCGGCGTCGTCCGGCAGTGGGGCGGGGGCTCGTCGGAGCCAGGTCTCCAGGGGCAGATTGCGCACGCCCGCTGTCGTCTGCCACAGACCGCGCGGGGGGAGCTGGGCCATCGGGATGAGTGCGGCGACGAGGAGCTCGCCCAGGACGCGGCGGGGCGGGCCGGGCCAGCGGTCCTGGAGCGCCTGGACGAGGTCGCTCATGGTGCGGGGCTGGTGGTCGGCCATGACCGCTCGGCCGGCCGCGGCGACTTCGTCGGGGTCGATGCCGGCGAGTTCGCGTCGGTAGGTGGCCATCACCCGCTGGCGCAACATGGTGTCGTGGCGGGCCCGCCAGGCGAGTGCGTCATTGCCGGTGACCAGATGGACGGTGCGGCGCATCAGGTGTGTACGCACGACCTGCCGGTCCGTCAGTGCTCGGTCCAGTTGGCAGGGGGTGAAGGCGTGCACTCTCGACCACAGGCCCGTGAAGGGTTCCTGGGGTGCCTGGGCCTGCAGTCCGCACAGGTGCGCCACCGTCTCCCGGACTGGTGTGGTGGTGCGCTTGAGGAGGTACTGGCGGGCCAGGGTGGCGCGATTGAGGGCACGGACGCTGAGGACGGTCATGGAATCAGGCCGCGGCGCGCTCGTGGACCGGGCGGCGGCGCAGGTCGGGTCGGGTGACGGATGGCGGGATGGGGGAGACGTCCAGGGGGCCGAGGTCGGTGCCGGGCGGGACGATCGCGTCGATCCGGTCCAGGACGTCGTCGTCGAGCGTGCAGGTGGCGCCCGCGAGGAGGTCGTCCAACTGCTCCGTGGTGCGCGGTCCGATGACAGCGGAGCTGATGTCCGGGTGGCCGGTGGCGAAGGCCATGGCCAGGTGGGTGAGGGACATGCCGGCGTCCTCGGCGACAGGCAGGAGCCGCTCGACGGCGTCCAGCTTGGTCTCGTCGGTGAGGTGCCGCGGGACCCACCGCATGCGCGCGTTCTTCAGCGGAGCGGCGCCCTTGCGGTAGCGGCCGGTCAGCAGGCCCATGGCCAGCGGGCTCCACACGAGGACGCCCATGCCGTAACGGCGGCAGGTCGGCAGGACCTCACGCTCGATGCCGCGGTTGAGGACGGAGTAGGTGGGCTGCTCGGTCCGCAGCCGGTGCAACGCACGCTGCTGGGACACCCACTGGGCCTCGACGATCTGTGAGGCCGGCGAGTTCGAGGAGCCGATCGCGCGGACCTTCCCGGCCCGCACCAGGTCGCTGAGGGCGGAGAGGGTCTCCTCGATGTCCGTGTGCGGGTCGGGGTGGTGGATCTGGTACAGGTCGAGGTAGTCGGTCCGCAGCCGCCGCAGCGAGCCCTCGACCGCCGTCATGATCCAGCGGCGTGAGCTGCCGCTGCGGTTGGGCCCCTCGCCCATCGGTCCACTGAACTTGGTGGCCAGCACCACCTCGTCGCGCCGCCCCTTGAGGGCCTTGCCGACGATCTCCTCGGTCTCGCTGTAGCCGTACACGTCGGCGGTGTCCACGAAGTTGATGCCCGCGTCCACGGCGCGGTGAATCATGCGCGCGCACTCGTCGTGGTCCTGATTGCCGTTCCTGCCGAACATCATGGTGCCCAGGCAGTAGGCGCTGACCTCGATGCCGGTCCGCCCAAGCTGTCGCATGCGCATGGTGCTCCGTCCCTTGCTCCGGTTTCCGGTTTTCTGGTTTTCCGGTTCGCTTCTGCGGCACCGGGCCGCCGCGCGACGCGTGGCGGCCCGGGCCCATGGTGTGTTTCCGCCGGATGCGGATCAGCCGCTGAACGGGGCCGCCACGTCCAGCACCCAGGTCACGCCGAAGCGATCGGTGAGCATGCCGTACAGCGGTGCCCACGGCGACGATCCCAGGGGCTGCACCACCGTCGAGCCCTCAGCCAGCTTCTGCCACAGGGCACCGATCTCCTCGGTGTCGTCACCGCGCACGGAGACGAAGAACGGGTTGCTGCCCTGGTCCCACGACAGAGGGGACGGCACGTCGTAGGCCATGACGTGGAAGCCGTTGTCACCCGCCACCTCGCCCCACACCACCCAGTCCGCCTCGTCCTCGTTCTGCACGTTGCCCATGTCCTTGTAGGTGACGGCGGTGATGCGCCCGCCGAAGACGGACTGGTAGTAGTCCAGCGCCGCCCGCGCGTCGCCCCGGAAGTTCAGGTGGGTGGTGGTCGTGACGGACATGGCCTTCTCCTTGCTCACGGTTCGGCGAGGTGCGCCGCCGCAGGATGGAACCGTGCGGGCGGCAACCTCGTCGCCAGGGGCTATGGCCTCTCTGGCGGATCTTGATAAGCACCATTCCACGGGTAGCGGACAGGTTGTGTCCTGTACTGCGGGCAGAATGGTCCGCATGCAGAAGACGTCCTCGCGGCTGCTCGCGCTGCTCTCGCTGCTTCAGACGCATCGCGACTGGTCGGGCGACGACCTCGCCGTGCGGCTCGACATCACCCCGCGCACCGTGCGCCGCGACATCGACCGCCTACGGGAACTGGGCTACCCGATCCTCGCTTTCAAGGGGCCCTCCGGCGGCTACCGCCTGGCGGCGGGCTCGCAACTGCCGCCGCTGCTGTTCGACGACGGCCAAGCCGTCGCCCTGGCCCTCGCCCTGCAGGCGGCGGCAGGCAGCGCCACGATCGGCGAAGACGCCGCACGGGCCCTGTCCACCATCCGTCAGGTCATGCCGTCCCGTCTGCGTCAGCGCATCGACATGCTCCAGGTCACCGCCGTCCAGTCACCCGGCACCGGCAACGCCTCCCCGGCCGGCACGAATTTTCTCGCGGAGGTGAGCCGCGCCATCCACGCCCGGGAGGAACTGCGCTTCGACTACGGGCACGACGCCACAGACCCCGCCGAGCGACCGCGCCGGACACAGCCCCATCACCTCGTCACCTGGCGCGGTCACTGGTACCTGATCGCCTGGGACCTCGACCGTGCCGACTGGCGCACCTTCCGGGTCGACCGCATACGCCCCCGCACGCCCACCGGCCCGCGCTTCACCCCCCGTGATCTCCCCGGCGATGACGTGGCGGCCTTCGTGACCGGCCGATTCCGAGGGACCGACGGCTCCACCGCCGACTGGCCATGCCGCGGCGAAGTCGTCCTCGACCTCCCCGCGCAGGCTGTGGCCCCCTTCGCGCAGGACGGCATCGTCGAAGAACTCGGCCCCGACCGCTGTCGGCTCTCCCTCGGCTCCTGGTCGTGGACCGGTCTTGCCGCCACCATCGGTCGCTTCGACACCGACATCCACGTCATCGGTCCACCTCAACTGACCGCTGCCTTCGCCGAACTCGCCGCACGCTTCTCCAGCGCCGCAGGTGAAAGTACGGGCCAGAAGAGAGGATGAAGACTGACGAACAGTGAAAAACTATGAGAACGCCCGTACAGAGACGAAGTCACCACGCCTGGAGGCGTACCTGCGGCTGCTCGATGCCGGCATCCCCCCGACTGAGCGACGGGACGAGTCCGGCGGCACCACTTTGTACTGGACGGAAGGCGACCCCGCCCTGGAACACGGGCTGTGGAGGGATGCGAAACGCCCCTGCTATCCGCGGCAAGGGGGCTGTCAGCGCCGGCCGTCACACGGTGGGATCCACGTTCCACGTCTCTGGCAGATCACTGCCGCAGAAGACGCAGACGAAGTCGTCGCCTCGCACGATGTTGTGCTCCCGGCAGCCAGGGCACCGCCGGAACACCACCTCGTGCGTGAAGCCGGAGGGCCGTTCGAGTCCTACGGCGTCCAGAGCACGAGCGACATCCCACCAGGAGCCGATGTCGGGGCAGTACCCGGTGGACTGGTTGCTGACCTCGTTCACGGCCCACCGGTCCGCCTCGCGCACGAAACCGATCTCGCCGGCACTCAGAACCATGGCTCCGCCGGCACAGGCCACGTGCTCGCTCCGCCGCGGCGCCAGCCGAAGCGCACCGTCCGTGCCAACCACGAAGGTGAACGGCTCAGTCAGCTCCGCCGCCGATCGCCCAGCGATCCAGTCGCTGGATTCAGCTGCCGAGCTGATCCGGCACCCGCCGCTGCCAGGCCGGACCGCAGCCCAACTCGTCGATAAATTTCTGCCGGGCGGGGCCCGGGGATGGGCCTTTCCCGGCCCCGTAGGGGTGCTTGGGCGGATGTGGGGCGGGGGCCTGGAGTGGGTTGCCCCCGGTCTCCTCCGGGGCCCGCAGCAGCCGACTCCAGGCGTCGCGAAACGCCGCCTGACCTGGTCTTTTATTCCCCTCGCTCCTATGATCGCATTCGATCGAAAGGGGGGCCGGGTGGACCGGACCGTACGCACTGTCGAGGACGTTCTCGCGCTATTGGACGGGCTCTTCGCATCTGAATCCGAGGCTGGCCGCTTGGCGACCGGTGACGGCAAGGACTTCTGGGATCGCTTCTATGCCGACCGGTCAAAGCCGGTCCCGTTCTTCGTGGCGAAGCCCGACGAGAACCTGGCCGCCCATCTCGACCAGGGACTGATCGCTCCCGGTCGGGCCCTGGACCTGGGCTGCGGGGCGGGCCGCAATGCCCTGTTCCTCGCCTCGCGCGGCTTCGACGTGGACGCGGTCGACCTCTCCGCGGTGGCGGTCGCGTGGGGCGAGGACCGGGCTCGCGAGGTTGGCGTCGATGTCCGCTTCCTCCGTGGTGACGCTTTCACTCTTCCCCCAACGGAGTTGAGCGGCCCGTACGACCTGGTCGTCGACTCAGGATGCTTCCACCATTTGCCGCCGCACCGCCGGGTCAGCTACCTGAGTCTCCTCGACCGCGTCCTTGCCCCGGGCGGCCATCTCGCCCTCACCAGCTTCGCCGCCGGCGAGGGAGGAATGGGTTCGGAACTCGCCGACGCGGAGCTTTACCGGGAGCGCGAGTTGAGGGGCGGCCTCGCTTACACGCCCGAATCGCTGCGCTGGATCTTCTCTGACCTCGTGGAGGTCGACGAGTCGGCACTCTTCGGTGTGACGTTCCTGTGGACCGCGTTGTTCCGTCGTCCAGGGTGAAGTGGCGCAGGGCGGTGAACCGATCTCCCGCACCCGCACCCGCACCCGCACGCGACGGAGAAAGTGTCGATGACAACCGACGTCGGTTGTGAGCGGGTGGTCCCTTTCCCGGTGCCGTGGCGATGGCGGCGCATGTCGGGCCCGTGCGGGGGATATCCCCATCCCGATCCTGGGGCGCGCAGGATCGTCTCCGCTCCCGGGGCGGACCTAGCGTTCGGCCATGACTTCGACTTCACGCACTCGCCTCGCGGTGGTTCTGGCCGGCGCCATGCTGCTCGCCGCCGAGGCCGCCACCGCCGTAGCCCGGCCCGCGGGTCCCTCCGCCGCAGATCAGCTGCGCCGGAACACCGAGGCGATCCACGCACTCGGTGTCAGCGGCGTGCAGGCCCGCGTGGTCGCACCTGACGGTCGGCAGTCGGTCGCCACCAGCGGCACGGCCGACCTGCGCACCGGCCGTCCGGTCTCTTCCGACGGCTACTTCCGCATGGCCAGCACGGCCAAGACGCTGGTCGCCACCGTGGTCCTCCAACTGGAGGCCGAGGGCCGGCTGTCCCTGGACGACACCGTCGACCACTGGCTGCCCGCAGTGGTGCGGGGCAACGGCAACGACGGCAGCCGGATCACCATCCGTCAGCTGCTCCAGCACACCAGCGGCATCCACAACTTCCTGCCCGGGTACACCTCGGCGGAGGAGTACTACCAGCAGCGCCACGACGTCTACAGTCCCGAGCAGTTGGTAACCCGCGCCATGGCCCACGCGCCGGACTTCCCGCCCGGCGAGGGCTGGGCGTACTCCAACCCCGGCTACGTCCTGCTCGGCATGATCATCCAGCGGGCCACCGGTCACCCCGCCCACCGGGAGATCGAAGACCGCGTCCTGCGCCCGCTCGGCCTCGACCAGACCCGGTGGACCGGCACTTCCTCCGCTCTGCCCCGGCCGCACGCCGAGGCCTACCAGCTCTTCGGCCCCGGCTCCCTGGTGGACGTCACCGATCAGGTCGCGGTGGACCACGAGACCTCGTTCGCCACGACAACGCGGGATGAGAACCGCCTCCTCCGCGCGCTGCTCGCGGGCCGCCTGCTGCCGCCGCGGCAACTCGCAGAGATGAAGCAGACCGTCCCCGTGAGCGCGGACGTCCAGCAGTGGTGGCCCGGGGGCCGATACGGGCTCGGCCTGGTGGAACGCCCCCTGTCCTGCGGAGGAACCTACTGGAGCCACGAGGGCGGGGACGGTGGATACGTCACCCTCAACGGCGTCACCGACGACGGGCGTCGGAGCGCTGTGGTCTCCATGTCCGAGGCTCGCGGTGACACCCCGGAGCACATCCTGGACCAGGAGAACGCGGCCAGCACCCTGATCGACGACGCGCTGTGCGCCGGGGGCCGCGGCACCTCGTGAAGGAGGGCGTCCGGGCGGGCCGTGGTCGCACGCGCCCAAGTAATGGCAGAACTCCGCGACATCACTCTCCACCCGCATCAATGGGGGTGGAGGCACGCTTCCCCGTGGCTCGGCGCCGGGAACGAGAGTGCGGTCAGTGCTCCGCCTTCCCCGGTGCCGCATCAGACAGCGCCCCGTCGAGGTTGACTCGCGCCCGTCCTCGGCGCGGGGCGCGTCCTGCGTTCAGGCCGCGGCGCGGAAGACGTACGCCGTCATCGGGGCGGTGACCGGCCCCGGGCCCAGACGGGCCGTCATCTCCTCAATGACGGCGGCCCGGACCGCCGGTCCGTCGCCGCGCTCCTCAACGGCCACGCGCACCGGTGTCCCGGTGAGGTACCCGGTGGCAAGGTCGGCGGTCGACGCGGCCCGGCCCTGAAGCGTCAGCTCCTGCTCGTCCTCGACGGCGAACCCGGCCGCCGCCAGATCAGCGGCCACGACAGCGGGATCGGCGTAGCCGTGCGGAACCGTCGGGATGAACCGCGGCGGGTCGACCGGAAATGCCCGCTCCAGCCCGGCCTGCAGCGCGACTTCGAAGGCGTGCGTCCCGATCGGGCCCCAGGTGTTGAACAGGAACCGGCCCCCCGGGGCCAGCACCCGGTGGACCTCGGTGAAGGCCTCGACGCGGTCGGGAAAGAACATCACGCCGAACTGGCAGACCACCAGGTCGAAGCCTCCGTCCGGGAACGGCAGCCGCTGTGCGTCGGCCCGGCGCCACACCGCGCCCGGGGCCCGGGTCGACCCGAAAGCGACCATGGCCTCGTTCAGGTCGGTGGCCGTCACCTCGGCCGAGGGTGCCGCAGCGAGCAGGCCAGACGTCAACACGCCAGTCCCCGCAGCCAGTTCGAGGACGCGGTGAGGGCGGAGTGCCGTCGCCCGGGCGGTCAGGTCCTCGGCGAAGGGCTGGAAGACCACCGGCACGAGGTACTGCTCATAGGCCGCCGGCATGGACTCGGACCACCGCCGGTCGGCATTGATTCCTGTCACCTGATGACGGTAGCGCCGCGTCAGCGAGCCTCTTCCCCGCCGCGCCGCCATGCACCCCGGAGCCGGCCCCGCCCGACGAAGTGGCAGGGCAGACGTTCTCCGGCCCGGCACCAGGTGACGACCTCGGCGCGTACCTTGTTGAGGGTGAGCGACGCCAGCGGAATAGAGACAGCCACCGACGTGCCACGACGGGTTCCGCTCCGGCGCAACAAGGGCTTCCGGATGCTGTGGATCGGCCAACTGCTGTCCGATACCGGCACGCAGATCAGCGGGATCGCCTACCCGCTGCTCATCCTGGCCCTGACCCACTCGGCGGTGCTCGCCGGAGTGGTGGGTACGGTGCGGGCCATCACCCTGCTGTGTCTGCAACTGCCCGCCGGGGCGCTGTCGGACCGGTTCGACCGGCGGCTGACGATGATCATCTGCGACACCGTGCGCGCCGTCCTGCTGGCGCTGCTCGGCACCCTGATCGTGCTGGATCTCGCGTCCTGGCCGGTGGTCCTGGCCGTGAGCCTGATCGAGGGGAGTGCCGGTGTCATGTTCGACCCGTCCGCCGCCGCCGCGCTGCCGGGGATCGTGCCGGACGACCAGCTCGAGCAGGCGTGGGCCGCCACCGAAGCCCGGACGTACGCTGCCGGCCTGGCCGGCCCGGCGCTCGGCGGGGTGCTGTTCGGGTTGGGCCGGGCCGTCCCGTTCCTGGCCGACGCCGTCTCCTTCGCGGTCTCGTGCGGCACGGTGAGCCGGATCCGTGGGCGGTTCCGCCCGGAGAACGCGGCCGGGCGCAAGGCGTTGTGGCGTGAGGTGACCGATGGCCTGCGGCTCGTCTGGCAGGTGCCGGTGCTGCGCGCGGCGGTGATTCAGACGCCCCTGGTGAACTTCGCCTTCAGCGGCGTGATCTTCAGCATCACCCTCACGATGCGACAGCACGGTACCTCCACCGCGGTGATCGGCCTGGTGCAGGCGGCCATCGCGGTCGGCGGGCTGTTCGGCGCCGTGGTCGCCCCCCGGCTCCAAGGGCGTACGGGACTGGCGACCCTGACCACCACGATCACCCTTGCCGGGGCCCTGCTGTTCGGCGCTGCGGCCTTGCTCATCCCGTCACCGCTGGTGGCGGCACCGGTCGCCCTGGCGTTGCTGCTCGCGCCGGCCGCGAACAGCGCGCTGGTCGCCGTGGTGCTGCGCAGCGCGCCGGAGGAGATGCGCGGCCGAGTCATCAGCACCGTGGTCATGGCGGCCACCGCGCTGGCGGCGCTGGCGCCACTGATCGCCGGTCTGATCATCCAGCACGTGTCCGGCGCCTGGGCGGTGGGCGCCTTCGCCGCCACGACCGCCGTCGCGGCCGTACTCTGTCTGATCCTGCCAGGTTTTCGGCACGCGGAGTCCCCGGCCGACAGACCGCATTAACGGTGCCGGGATTGAAACCGTTCAATCGCGTCGCGACCCCTGCGTGCCGCGGCTCCGCTCGGACCTGCCGCGAAGCCGGCACCCCAACAGGAAGACAATGCACACCGATTGACCTTCGCCTCACCCGCCGTTACGTTACCCACGCCCATCCTTATTGAATCGATTCATTCATTCCTGTGTGAGGAGTCGTAGTGATCAGTAGGAGGAAGGTTCTGGCGGGCGCGATCGCCACAGTCGCGGCGGCGACCGCGAACGCGATACCAGCGGCAGCCGCGCCGGCGACCGGCGAGCCCCGGACACCGGCACGGACGGGACGCAACGGCCTGCGCGTCACGGCACCGACCGTGGAATACGTCCAGCACCCCCTGGGGCTCGATGCACGGCGCCCACGGCTGAGCTGGCCGTTGGCCTCCGGCAAGGCGGGCACGCGGCAGAGTGCCTATCAGATCCGGGTCGCCACCAGCGAGTCGGCGCTCTCCCGCCCGGACGTCTGGGACAGCGGGAAGGTCGTGTCCCGCGAGTCCGTCCTCGTACCGTACGCGGGTCCTGGACTCGAGCCTCGGACGCGCTACCACTGGTCCGTGCGGGTGTGGGACGGTGACGGCCGTGTCTCCGGGTGGAGCGCGCCCTCGTGGTGGGAAACCGGTCTCATGGGTGCCGGGGAGTGGACCGCACAGTGGATCGGCGCACCGGCGAGCCTCGCGGACGCCCCGTCCTTCGAGGGCGGGTCCTGGATCTGGTTCCCCGAGGGTGATCCGACGAGCAGCGTTCCGGCGGCCACCCGTTGGTTCCGCGGCACCGCCGAACTGCCCGGCGGGATCACGGCGGCGACGCTCGCCATCACCGCGGACAACGTGTACGCCGTCTCCGTGAACGGCGTCGAAGTGGCCCGCACCGACCTCGACACGGACAACGAGGACTGGCGCCGCCCGGCCGTGATCGACGTACTGGACCGGGTACACACTGGTGACAACGTTATCGCCGTCTCCGCCACCAACGCGACCGAGGGCCCGGCGGGACTCATCGCCGTCCTCGTGGTGCGTACCGCCTCCGGTGAGCGGAAGGTGTTCACCGACGCCTCCTGGAAGGCCACGGACCAGGAACCTCCAGCCGACTGGCGCGAGTTCGGGTTCGACGACGGAAACTGGCCGGCGGCCAGGACGGCGGCCGCGTGGGGCGGCGGGCCGTGGGGAAGGGTCGTCCCGGTGTCGTACGCCGTCACCCAGCTGCGGCACGAATTCAGGCTCCCGCGCCGGAAGGTGGCACGCGCGCGCCTGTACGCCACGGCACTCGGCCTGTACGAGGCCCACCTCAACGGCAGCCGCGTGGGCCGCGACCAGCTCGCTCCCGGCTGGACCGACTACCGCACACGTGTCCAGTACCAGACGTACGACGTCACCACACTGCTGCGGCCCGGCGCCAACGCCATCGGGGCGTACCTGGCTCCCGGCTGGTACGCGGGCAACGTCGGCATGTTCGGGCCCGGCCAGTACGGTCAACGCCCGGCGCTGCTAGCCCAGTTGGAGGTGGAGTACGCGGACGGAACGAGCGAGCGCATCACATCGGGCGCCGACTGGCGGGCCACCGCCGGGCCGATCGTCGCCGCCGACCTCCTGAACGGCGAGAAGTACGACGCGCGCAAGGAGACTCCCGGCTGGACCTCGCCCGGCTTCGACGACGGGAACTGGCTCGGCGTCCGCGACGCCGGGGACGTCGGTCCCGGGCTGATCGTCGCGCAGGTGGACGGCCCGGTACGGGTGGAGCGGGAGCTGACGCCGCAGAAGATGACTCAACCCAAGCCGGGCGTCTACGTGTTCGACCTGGGCCAGAACATGGTCGGCTCGGTCCGCCTGCGCGTGTCGGGCGACGCGGGAACGACAGTCCGGCTCAGGCACGCCGAGGTGCTCAACCCCGACGGCACGGTCTACACCGCCAACCTGCGGAGCGCGGCGGCGACCGACACGTACACCCTCAAGGGCCGGGGGGAGGAGATCTACGAACCCCGCTTCACCTTCCACGGGTTCCGGTACGTCGAGGTGACCGGGTTTCCCGGCACCCCCTCGCTGAAGACCCTCACCGGCCGCGTCATGCACACGTCCGCCCCCTTCACCCTCGACTTCGAGACCGACGTACCGATGCTCAACCAGCTGCACCACAACATCACGTGGGGGCAGCGCGGCAACTTCCTCTCCGTTCCGACGGACACACCCGCGCGTGACGAGCGCCTGGGCTGGACGGGGGACATCAACGTCTTCGCGCCCACGGCCGCCTACACGATGGAGTCGGCCCGCTTCCTCACGAAGTGGCTCGTCGACCTTCGGGACTCCCGGACCGCGGCGGGCGCGTTCACGGACGTGGCCCCGGTGGTCGGCACGCTCGGCAACGGCACCGCCGGCTGGGGCGACGCGGGCGTCACGGTCCCCTGGTCCCTGTACCAGGCATACGGTGACCGTCAGGTCCTGGAGGACGCCTGGCCGTCCGTACAGGCCTGGCTGACGTACCTGGAGAAGCACAGCGACCATCTGCTGCGCCCGGCTGAGGGGTACGGCGACTGGCTGAACGTCGACGACGAGACCCCCAAGGACGTCATCGCCACCGCGTACTTCGCGCACAGCACCGATCTCGCGGCTCGGATGGCCGGCGAGCTCGGCAAGGACCCTGCGTCCTACCTCGATCTCTTCGGACGGGTACGAGAGGCGTTCCAGAAGGCTTACGTCAGTCCCGACGGGCGGATCAAGGGCGACACACAGACGGCGTACGTCCTCGCCCTGTCGATGAACCTGCTGCCGGACACGTTGCGGAAGGCCGCGGCCGACCGGCTCGTCGCTCTGATCGAGGCCAGGGACTGGCACCTGTCGACAGGCTTCCTCGGCACGCCCCGACTGCTGCCCGTCCTGACGGACACCGGACACACCGACGTCGCCTACCGCCTGCTGCAGCAGCGCTCCTTCCCCAGCTGGGGCTACCAGATCGACAGGGGAGCCACCACGATGTGGGAACGCTGGGACTCCATCCGGCCCGACGGCAGCTTCCAGGACACGGCCATGAACTCCTTCAACCACTACGCCTACGGCTCCGTGGGAGAGTGGATGTACACGAACATCGCCGGCATCTCGGCGGGCCGACCCGGCTACCGCGAGATCGTCATCCGTCCCCGTCCGGGCGGAACCGTCACCTCCGCCCGCGCCACGTTCACCTCGCTCTACGGCCCCGTCTCGACACGATGGCGGCAGAAGGCCGGCCGCTTCAGCCTGACCTGCACGGTGCCGCCCAACACGACCGCCGAGGTGTGGATCCCCGCGTCCACGCCGAAGGCGGTCACCCACACGCACGGGACGTTCCTGCGCCAGGAGGACGGCTGCGCCGTGTACCGGGTCGACTCCGGCACTCACCGCTTCACCGCCTGACAATCCCGCGGACCCGGGGACGCACACGTGTGTCCGCCTCGTGGCCGCCGTGTGCCTCGCGACTCGCGACGGGCCTCACGGCTGCAGAACGGCTACGAGGCGGACACCTCGTCCCGACTCGGCAGCAGGGGGCGTCTCGGCGTCGTGTAGCTGCCACAGGCGGTCGGCAACGGTGTCCGGCTCGTGCTTCCGCGAGTGGAGTGTCGTCGAGAGCCTGGGCCAGCAGCGCGGCGTACGCCCGCTGTACGGATCCGACGAATCAGGGCCCCTGTCCTGACCAGGCAAGATGGGCACATGGGGTGATGTTGAGGAGACTGGGGGAAGAAGTTGCGGCAGCCGATGGGAGGTTGTCGTGGAGTGTGGAGATCTGGAACTGGGCGAGTTGTTGGCCGCTGCCGAGGCGGCCCCGCCCGGTGAGTCCGTCGACGTGGTAGCACATGACCTGCAAAAGCGATTCGGTGCGCAGCGAGTGTCCTTCCTGTTCGTCGACCTCGTAGGCCGGCGGCTGGTACGGCTTGCCGCGTCCGGCGGTGAAGTCCCGGACCACGCCGAGCCGATAGACCTGCAAGGCAGCGTCTACGACAGCGTTCTGCAGAGCCAGCGCCAGCATGTGGAACCGGACGGCCAGGACGGACGGCGTGTCATCACGCCGGTGACCAACCGCGGCGACTGTATCGGCGTCCTGGAAGTGACCCTGCAGTCCGCTGACGACACCGTGCTCCGACAGGTCCGCGACGCGGCACACGCGCTGGCCTACATCATCGTCACGGACCGCCGCTTCACCGATCTGTACCACGTGGGCCGGCGTACCACCGAGACCAGCCTGGCCGCGGAGATCCAGCATCAACTGCTTCCCTCGGCCGCCTGCTGCGAGGCGGCCCAGTTCACCCTCGCCGCCGGGCTGGTCCCTGCCGACGACATCGGTGGCGACACCTACGACTACACCCTCGACCGCGACACCCTGCACCTGTCCGTCACCGACGCCATGGGCCACGACACGAACTCCGCTCTGCTGGCCACCTTGCTGGTCGGCGCGCTGAGACGGGCACGCCGCAGCGGGTGTGACGCCCTCAAGCAGGCCCAGCACGCCCACCAGGCCCTGCTGAGCCACAGCCGAGGCCTGGCCACCGGACAGTTGTTGTGCGTCGACCTCGAAACAGGCCTGTGCGAACTGGTCAACGCCGGTCATCCCTGGCCCATGCGGCTGCGTGACGGCACCGTCGAAGAGGTCAGACTCGCCGTCAATCTGCCGTTCGGTGTGGCGGCACCCACGTCCTTCCGCGTACAGGAACTGCAACTGCTTCCCGGAGACCGCCTGGTCCTTCTCACCGACGGGATGCAGGAGCGAGGTGCCGCAGCCGTCGATCTGGCCTCGGTCATTCACGACACCCGAGCGCTGCATCCGAGAGGAGCCGTCCGAAGCCTGACCGGCGCAGTGCTCGATGCCTGCCATGGTGACCTCAAGGACGACGCCACGGTGCTGATACTGGACTGGCACGGCGATCCTCGCCGGTCAGCCGACACCAGAACGGGCCCGACCGATTCGTCACCGCGCAGATGACGGTGGCGGGAGGAGCGGCCTACCGGTGTCCCCGGCCCCACCGCAGTCGGCGGGCCCAGGACGCTGGTGTGCACGTGGAGAGGCCACGACCGGGTGTCGTGGCCTCTCGGTGCCCTGCCTGGGAGCGGGGCCTGTTCCCGCCCCAGCGGAATCCGCTGCCGGTCAGCTCTTGCCGAGCAGCCGCCAGATCTGGTTCTTCTTGGTGGTCAGGGCGCTCGCCGCGTCGCACGTCCACTGGTGGACGAGGGCGCCGGGCGCGGTGGAGATGGTGCTGACGTCGACGCACTTGCCGCTGTGCACGGCGACGAGCTGGTAGTCGTGGCTGTTGCCGAGCGCGGTCACCGGCCTGAGCGTGAAGCGCTGGTTGGTGCCGTTGAGGCAGGTCCACTGCTGGACGGCGGCGCCGTCGGCTGTCGAGAAGGCCGAGACGTCCAGGCACTTGCCGCTGTAGTGGTTGACGACGGTGTAGGTGTCGGTGGTGCCGGTGACGGGGTGGAAGTCGAAGATCTGCTCCTGGCCGCTGCCGCAGGTGTTCTGCTGGTACTGGGTGCCGTTGGCGGTGGACTGGGCGGGGTCCTCCAGGCAGAGCCCGCTGTGCTGGGCGACGGCCGTGGAGGAGAAGCCGGTCGAGGCGCCGATGTGCAGGCTCGCGGGTGCGAAGGACACCTGGTCGAGGTGGGGTGCGGAGCTGGAGCGCATGGGCTGTCCGATGTCGCTGCCGCCGCCGGAGTAGACGACGCCGATGGTGGTGCCGTCCCAGTTGTAGAGCTGTGAGGCGGTGAACTTGACGGTGTTGGCGCCCTTGGTGAGGGTCACGGGCACCGTGTAGTCCTGGAACTGGTTCCAGTGCAGGGTGCTGGCGAAGTTGACGCGGGTGGGGCTGCCGCCGTTGACGCTGACGTCGGCGTGCTCGGCGTACAGGTCGGGGTTGTAGTGGTTGGAGGGCAGTTCCTCGGCGTTGGCGTAGCGCATGGTCATGGCGTAGGTGCCGGCCGCGGGCGCGTTGACGTTGAGGGTCAGGGAGTTGGCGGTTCCGTTGCCGATGCCGGTGACGACGCCGCCGTTGGCCTGGCTGTAGGTGGTGTCGGCGGCCGCGGTGCCGGTGAGGGTGCCGTTCTCGGCCTGGTAGGTGACGACGTTGCCGGTGGTCACGGCGTCGGTGGCGCCGAACGGGGTGACGGCCAGGTCGTCCAGGGCGAGGGTGCCGCTGGTGCCGGTCACCTTGACCTTGTTGATGCCGCCGTTGAGGTAGACGCGGTTGGTGGAGGTGGACCAGGCGCCGGTCGTCGCGCCGGAGAGGGTCTGGTCGTCGACGGTCCTGCCGTTGACGGTGAGGCCGGCCTGGCCGGTGTTGCGGTAGCGGGCCGTCAGGTCCGCGTATCCGTCGCGCGCGGAGTAGACCCAGAACGTGGCGGACTTGCCGGAGGTGAGGTTCGCCGCGCCGGCGCCGGACTGGCCCTGCGAGGCGTAGGTGGCGGTGGCGCTGTCGGAGAGAGTGGCCTGCTCGGCCTCGTAGAGCGTGGTGCCCTGGACGGAGGCGTCCTTGTACTGGAGATCCATCTTGTCGATGATCGCGTCGCCGACCGTCTTGGCGCCGTTGTCGCCGGTGGTGGCCAGGGTGATGGTGTGGCTGCCCGCGGTGAGGTGCACGGTGGCGTCGGCGTGCCCCCACACCACCCACTGGAAGCCCACCGGTATGTCGATCCTGGTCGAGTCGCCGCCGTCGACCCGCGCGTAGATGTTTGTCGGGCCCTTGACGTCGGCGTCCTTGGCGTAGCTGTTGCCGAACACCGACACGTTGTAGTCGCCGGTGGTGGGAACGTCGACGGCGAAGGAGATCACCGTCGTGGAGCCGGTGCGCAGGCCTCCGACGTCCTTGGTGCCCGAGGTGGCGAACTTACCGACGTTGCCGGTCGTGCCCTCGGTGTTGATGTTGTAGCCGCTGCCGCTGAGCGTGGCGTTCTCGGCCTCGTACGTGCCTGTCCAGGTGGCGTCGGAGGCGGTGCTGCTGCCGGTGCCGCCCGGGGAGACGATCACCTGGTACGCGGACATCGCGTCCAGGGTGACGGGGACGGTGATCGAGCCGTCGGAGCCCACGGCGACGTCGGCGTCGGAGAGCCGGGTCGGGGTGGCCGCCGCGCCGATGTAGCCGCTGTAGCGGTCCTGGAACACGCTGACGTGCACGGTGCTGCCGAAGACCGCGGGGTCGATGTTCTTGATGACCGTGTTGGAGTCACCGCTGGTGCCGCCCCCGGCGAGGATGACGCGGGCCTGCTTCTTGGCCGTGTCCAGACTCGCCAGGCCCTGGAGGGTGTACGCGGCATTGGCGCCGGTGCTGGTGACCTTGACGGTGTTGCCGCCGCGCATGGAGCTGTACCAGTTGTACAGCCACCACTGGGCGTTGGGGGTGTTCTGGGCCGCGGCGGAGTCGCCGAGGTTGCCGTTGATGTTCCAGTACGGCAGGTTCCCGTCGATCTTCTCGTCCTCGAGGCCCGCCATCCACTGGACCATCTGGCCGGGGTCGGTCAGGTGGTAGCGGTGGGCGTACTCGTTGAGGTTGATGGTGATCGGGGAGGTGATTCCCGCGGCGGCCTCGACCGCGCGGTAGGAGTCGACGGTGCTGCGGACGTCCGCCGGGCTGCCCAGGGTGTGCCAGGTGACGACGTCGGGCAGGCAGTTGTTGGCCTTGCAGTACGTGAGGAAGCCGCTGAGGGAGGAGCTGGTGTAGCTGGAGGTGTTGGGCCCTGCCAGCCGGGCCTGGGGCCAGATGCCCTTGATGAAGTTGTACGTCTGGCGCCACTCGGCGTTGAAGTTGGCCAGTGCCGTCGAGTTGGTGCGCATGCCGCTGAACCAGTTCAGGTCGGGCTCGTTGTAGGGGATGAAGACGATGTGGTCCTTGTACGGGCTGGCCATCGCCTGCTCGACCTGCGTCTTCATGGCCGCCTGGTAGGCCGAGTAGCTGGTCCGTTCGTAGTTGGCGCGGTACACGTCCGTCATGTAGATGAGGATGTCCCCGCCGCCGCTGTCGACGAATGGCTCGGCGATCTCCAGGGCATCCGAGCCGGGGTGCTGCTGTCCGTCCTGGTACTTGGTGTTGGTGGTCTGCAGCCCCATCCCCTCGATGAGGTTGTTCGTTGGCACGTCCGGGCCGTACAGGCCGTACAGCGCCCCGCTGGCACCGCCGCGGAAGGCTCCGGTGGTGGTGCCCAGGTCGACGGTGAGGGTGGGGGTGGCTGCGGAGGCCGGCGTTGCCGTCATGGTGGCGGCGCCGGCCATGACGGTGAGCGAGAGCAGTGACGTGCCGATGCCGTGGAGAAGGCGTCTCGTCGTCGAGCGTCTTTGCCCGATTCTTGGCATGTGCGTGTGTCCCTTCAGGGATGCGGCTGGTTGTTGCTGCGCCGGCCCCCGTGCCGGACGTGTGGGTGGGTTCTCGCGCGCGGTTCAGGCGACGGTGGAGTCGGTCCCGGCGTCCACGCCGCGGTAGTGGTGGGCACGGGCGAGCACCAGGTAGCTGCTGGCGGTCCAGGTGTAGGCGCGGTCGCGCAGTCCCTGGCCGGTCAGGGCGTCGAAGTTCTCGGCGAAGCCCGAGGTTTCGCACAGGGCGCGGAAGCGGGCGCTGATCTCGTCCGCGAGGTGTTCGTGCCCGGCGCGGCGCAGGCCGTCCTCGACGAGGACGGTGGCGGGCGCCCAGATCGGGCCGCGCCAGTAGCCGTCGGGCTCGTAGTGAGGGGAGCCGGGGTGTTCGGTCGCCAGGCCGAACGCGGTGAGGTGGGCTTTGATCTGTTCGGCGAGCCGGTCGCGGACCTTGGCCGGCAGGCGGTCGCCGAGCACGATCGGCATCAGGTCGAGCAGGCTGGCGCTCGGGGTGGGGGTTCCGCCGTCGGCCGGGCGGGTCAGGAACCGTTCGCCGTCCCACAGCTCGTCCAGCAGGGCGGCCTGGATGGCGTCGGCTGTGTCGGCGCGGCGCCGGGCGTCGTCCGGGAAGCCCAGTTCGGCGGCGAGTCCGGCCAGTTCGTCGAGTTGGAGGACCAGCATGGCGGCGAGGTCGGCGGTGACGGCGAGGCGAGCCGGGTCGAAGGTGGTGGCGTTGTCCCAGCCGCTGTCGTTGCCGTGCTGGTAGTGGGGCAGGGCGGCGCCGGGTGCACGCCGTGCGGTGAGCCAGAAGTCCGTCCAGCGGGTCAGTCTGTCGTACGCCTCGGCCAATTCGGTCCGGCCGAGGGGTTCGGGGAGCCGTCGGCGCAGGTTCCGTAGGGCCCAGCCGTGGATGGGCGGTTTGACGAAGTTGTAGAGGACCTCGGAGTGGGTGACGGAGTCGGGCAGCGCGCCGCTGCCGTCCTGGTGGTCGAAGGGCAGCACGAACTGGTCCCAGGCGAGGCCGGGGGATCCGGGTGCCAGTGCCAGGGCGTTGAAGCAGTGGTCCCAGCTCCAGACCTTGTCCATCCAGTGCTTGGACATCAGTACGGCGGGCCGGGTGACCAGGCCGGCCGGGCGCACGGTCGCCGACCAGACCACGTAGGTGGCGAGTTCGGCGGCCGGGGTGTCGGCCGAGCGCCATGGGGCGACCGTGTCGACGAACTCGGCGAACGATCGCCGCGCGGCCGCCATGACGTCACCGAACGCCGCCGACGGGCGGTAGGGCAGTCGCGCGCTGTCGAGTTCCTCGACCGCGAGCTCCCACGCTCCGCCGGCCTCGGCAGTGACCGTGAGACCGCGGTCACCGGCGCCCAATGCCTGGGAACCGGATACCTCGGCGTCCGTGCCGGACAGCACCGTGATCCGGTAGCGGCGGCCGGTCTCGTAGGAGGTGAACACGTGCGCGTCGTCCACCGGGTCCCGGTAGAAGTAGGTTCCGCTGAACGGGGTCAGGGCCTTCGCCGCCGCGGTGACGCGCAGGCCCAGTCCTTCGCCACGCAGTCGGACGGTGTCCGGCGACGCGTAGACGAGGTCGATGCGCCCGTCCGCGCTGGTCCAGCTGAGCAGGCCGGGTGTCGCCCGGATGGCGGTCTCCGCCCGCTCGCCCGTCGTCGCGTCGAGGGGGACGAACCGCAGGACGGCGTGCATGCCGTTCTGGTGCGAGACCAGGTGGAGGTCCTCGGCGCGCGTCTTCTCCGCCAGCACGGGAGAGATGCCGAACCAGGATCCGTGCGTACTGAAGGGTATGTCGTGGACGGAGAAGGCTGGGCCGGACGGGTCGGCGGTCATGAAGGCGGCACTCGTTTCTTGAGCAGGGGTGATCGGCGGTCGGCCGGGCGGGGCAACGGTGCTCGCAGGCGGCTCGTGGAGAGCGCGGCTGCAGGCGGGCGGTCCGCTGTCAGTCCTTGACGGCTCCGGCGGTCACGCCGGCGGCGACGTAGCGCTGGGCGAGGACGAGGATGACCGCGGCCGGCAGGGACGCCACGACGGCGGTGGCCATGATGGCGTTCCACTGTTGGTTGTTGTTGCCGATGTAGTGGTAGATGCCGAGGGTGATCGGTTCGTGGGCGCCGCCGTTGACCAGGGTGCTGGCGAAGACGAAGTCGGACCAGGACCACAGGAACGCGAACAGGGACACCGTGACGACGGAGTTGCGGCTCATCGGCAGGATGATCGACCAGAAGGTGCGCAGCGGGCCGGCTCCGTCCGTCTTGGCGGCCTGGAGCAGTTCGCCGGGGATGCCGGACATGAACGCGGTGAAGATGAGGACGGCGAAGGGGACGGCCAGCGTGGAGTCCGCGACGATCAGACCGGGCACGGACTGGAGCAGGCCGAGGCTGAGGTAGATGGCGTAGAAGCCCATCGCCATGATGATCCCGGGGATCATCTGCGCGGCCAGGAGGACGAAGTTCAGGACTCCGCCGCCGCGCGGGCGCAGTTTGGCCAGCGCGTAGCCGGCGGGTGCGGCCAGCGCCACGGTCAGGGCCACGGTCCCGAGGCCGATGACGAGGCTGGTGCCGAGGTAGGGCAGCTGCTGGTCGACGACGGCCCGGTAGCCCTCCAGGGTGGCGTGGGCGGGGAACAGGTCCGGTGGGCTCTTGCGCATGTCCTGGTCACGGGTGAAGGACACGTTCAGCATCCAGTAGACCGGGAAGAGCATGACCGCGGTCAGCAGGAGGCCGATCGCCGACTTACCCCAGGTCCGGCCGCTTCGGTTCGGGACCGTCCGTGCACTCGTCATGACAGTGCCTGCTTTCGCTGGACCTTCATGTACACCAGGCCGAAGACCAGGGCGGCGAGGACGAGCAGGTTGCCGACGGCCGCTCCGGGGCCGAACGCGGGCAGCAGGTTGCCGAAGCCGAGCTGGTAGGACCAGGTGGCGAAGGTGGTGGACGAGTCGGCAGGACCGCCCTTGGTCATGATCCAGATGATGTCGAAGACCTTGAGCGTGTAGACCAGGCCCAGCAGCAGGGTGATCGCGGACACCGGCCGCAGCAGCGGGAACGTGATGCGCCAGAACCGCTGCCAGGCGTTCGCGCCGTCCAGGGCCGCCGCCTCGTACAGGCTCGTGGGGATCGACTGCAGGCCGCTGTAGAGCACGACCAGGTTGAACGGGACACCGATCCAGATGTTCGCGATGATCACGGAGGCCAGCGACCAGGACGGCGAGGTCAGCCAGTTCACCGGGCCGATGCCGACGGCGTGCAGCGCGGCGTTGACGATGCCCGAGTCGCTGTTGAGCATCCACGACCAGGTGGAGGCCGACACGATCAGCGGCAGCAGCCAGGGCACCAGGAACAGGGCGCGCAGGGTGACGGAGAGGCGGAAGTGCTGGTTGAAGAAGACCGCCAACGCCAGGCCGATGGCGTACTGGAAGACCAGGCACACGGCGGTGAACACCACGGTGTGCCACAGCGCCGGAGCGAACGTCGGGTCGTCGAAGACCGTCCGGTAGTTCTTCAGGCCCGTGAACGGCGCGTCGCCCCGGACGAAGGAGCGGACGGTGTAGTCGCGCAGGCTCAGGTCGATGTTGCGGTAGAGCGGATAGGCGTAGAAGAGGGCGAGGTAGCAGGTCACCGGGGCGAGGAACGCCCAGGCGGCCCACTGCTGGGAGGCGGGACGGCGCCGGGGTGCGGTGCGGGCCGGAGGCGGGGCGGCGGTCGCCGCCCCGTTCCGGTCGAGCACCGGCCGGCGGTCCGGCAATGTCGTGTGCTTCATCGCTGGCCGGGGATCCTGGTTACTTGACGGCGGACTGTGCCGAGTCGAGCGCGTCCTTCGGCGACGCCGACCCGCTGAGGGCGGACTGGACGGCCTTCCACAACTGCTCGGAGATCTTCGGGTACTTGGTGCCGAGGTCGTCGCTGGTGCGCCCCTTGGCGGCCTGGACGGCGTCGACCCAGGGCTTGAGCTTGGCGTTCGCCGCGACCTGCTTGTCCTGGACCTCGGTGGTGGGGGCCACGTAGGACAGGGTGGTGTCGGTGTCGTACAGGTTCTGGGTGCTGGTCAGGCAGGAGGCCAGCTTCTGGGTGGTGGCGTAGCGGCTGGTGTCGTCCTGGACCGGGATGGTGACGAACTCGCCGCCGGTGGGTGCCGCGGCGTTGCCTCCCGTGATGGTGGGTATGGGCAGTACGCCGTAGTCGAAGCCCGCCTTCTCGGCGCTCGCGAGCTGCCAGGTGCCGTTCTCCGCGAAGGCGTAGTCGCCGCTCGCGAACTCCTGCCAGCTGGTCGTCTGGGTGTTGTTGATCACCGAGTTGGGGGCATAGCCCTTGTCCAGCCAGTTCTTCCACAGCGACAGCGCGGAGACCGCCTGGTCGGAGTCGAGTGCGGTCAGGTTCGCGCCCGAGCCCCAGAACCACGGCAGGAACTGGAAACTGCCCTCCTCGGTGCCGATCGCGGAGAACGTGATGCCCTTCTTGCCCGCCTTCTCGACCTTCCCCAGTGCCGCTGTCAGCGACTTCCAGTCCTTGACCGAGGAGATGTCGACACCGGCCTCCTTCAGCACCGCCTTGTTGTAGTAGAGGGCGAGGGTGTTGGCACCGATCGGCGTGCCGTAGATCTTGCCGCTGAGCACACCGGCCGCGAGCAGGTTGCGGTTCACCGTCGACACGTCCAGGTTGTTGTCTTCGGTGGAGGTGAGCACGCCCGCCTCCGCCAAGGTCGACACCACCGGGTTGTCGACGATGAGGACGTCCGCGGAGTTGCCCTGCTGCGCTGCCAGCAGCGCCTTGTTCGTCAGGTCGCTGGTGTCGAACGCGGTCCGCTTGATCTTCACGCCGGCCTTGGTGCCGCAGCCGTCCAGCAGCTTCACCCACGCCGAGCTCTTGTCGAACTGCGGGTACGGGTCCCAGATGGTGTACGTGCCGGCGTCCGCGCCCTTGGCGTCGGTGCTGCCCGACCCGGAGGAGCACGCGGTGGCGCCGGTGGTGACGGCGACGACGGTCAGGACTGCGGCGGTGAGACGCCGTCTGGCAGAGCTGTTCATTGGGTGTTCCTCATGGTTTTTTGGCACAGGTGTGCCCGGGGATCGGCACAGGTGTGCCCTGGGAGAGGTGATCGGGTGCTGCTGGGCTCGCCGAACCCTGGGCGGTCAGTTGCGCGGTCGGCCGGTACGGGGTGCGGAGGGTGAAGGGGGTTGCGGGGTGACGGTCAGGGGTTCGTGGAGGTGCCGAGGTCCGGAGCCGGGTCGGCGGGCGGGTGGCCGGCGGGCGCAGTACTCGCTCGCAACGAGATCGGCGGCGCGAGCAGGTGCTGCCGGGCCGGTGTGTCGGGGTGGTCGAGCCGCTCGACGAGCAGGTCGACGGCGAGGCGGCCCATCTGTTCCGCCGGCACGTCGGCCGCGGTGAGCTGCGGGGTCACCGTCTCCGCCCACCGGCTGGCCACGACTCCGGTGACGGAGAAGTCACGTGGCACATGGCGGCCGGCCTGGGCCAGCCCCCGGTACAGTCCGCCGAGCGCAGCCTCGTTCAGCGTGACCAAGGCCGTGGTGGCGGGGTCGTCGTGCAGGATCCGTTCCAGACAGGCCAGGCCCGAGGCGGCGTCGTCCCCGCAGCAGTACGTCCGGACGGTGAGGCCGCGTTCCGCCGCGGCCTTGGTGAACCCGTCCAGACCCCGGTGGGCGGACTCGTACCCGGCCCGCAGGAGCTGCTCGGGCCGGTTCACGAAGGCGATCCTGCGGTGGCCCAGGTCGGCGAGGTGGTGCACACAGGCCGCCGCCAGTGCCGTGTGGTCCAGGCCCACCCACCAGCTGCCCTGCGGGTGGGCGGTGCGGCCGATGGCGACGGAGGGGAAGTCCACCGCCGTGAGATGGTCGAGCCGGTCGTCCTGCAGCCGGATCTCCATCAGGATCGCGCCGTCGACCCGCCGCTCACCCAGCAGCCGCTGGAACGATCGGTCGCTGTCCATGCCGCTCGGAGAGAGCAGCACGTCGTAGTCGTGGGCCGCGGCGGCCTCGGTGACGCTGCCGATGAAGTCCAGCTGCATGCCGGTGTAGTGGTTGCCTGCCGGAGGGAAGACCAGACCGATCGTGTTGGTCCGGCCGTTGGCCAGGGCCCGCGCACTCGCGTTGGGCTGGTAGCCCAGCTCGTCGATGACTCGCTGAATCTTCTGGCGGGTGTCCTCGGACACGGGACGTTTCCCGCTCAGGGCGTAGGACACGGTACTCCGCGAGACACCGGCCCGCCTGGCAATCTCACCGATGTTCACGGAGGCTCCTTGCCGAGATCGATCGAACCGGTTCGATGACTCCAACGAAACGAAATCGGCCCGGTGCCGATCGTCGAACCGGTTCGCGTGAAGTGAAGGTAGGAGCAACCCGGACAGGTGTCAACGCCTCGCGCCGAGTTTCCCGTAACGGCCCGGAAACGTCGGTGGGCGGCGGTGCAATGCCCGGCCTGCCCGGGTGCGTACCCGCTCACCAGCCACCATGTGCCGGATGCGACGGACGGGAGCACCCCGAACCCGTCAGGACGGCCGTCCGTGCGGCGACCCGAAGAGACCCGTGGTGTGGGTATTGCCGGCCGGTTTCCCAGACGCTAGGTTCCTCGAACCGGTTCGATGACGCAGCGGGGGACTGGGCGCCATCGAGGCGTCGCCCGCGCATGGGGGCGTCGGCGAGAGCCTCCACGCCTCGGCGAACGGTGGGCAAGCCGCTGCGCGCACCGACGCGACAGCCGGCGCCCGTCGTCCTCGGCGCAGGTCGCCGAGGACGACGCCGTGTCATCGGGCTGATCCCCTCACCAGGCTGGACCCGTTCGGCATCCCCGGGGACCTGCTGGTCGAGCACTACGGGCAGCGGGCCGGCACGGGTGATTTTTTGCCCTCCGAGGGCAATTCGCAGCCCTCGTTCCGCGCGCTCGACCGGGGCCCCTGGGTCGACCCACTTGGATGGCCGGGCCCCGCGCGAGCCGGGCTTACGGCTGTTGCGGCTCGGCCGACCGGGACCTGGAGTCGCGGCTCCCGGTGCGGGCACCAGATCCGGGCCGGTCCGGGGCCGCAGCACCGCGCCGTACTTCGGCCCCGGGGCCGCAAGGCAAGCGCGGTTCTTTCGTGAGCCACGCGTTGCCGGCCCGAGCTCGGCCGTTACTGGCGGTGGCGGGGCTTGCCCTGTCGCGGGGGCAGAGTAAGGGTGATCTGCCGGACAAGCTGCTGGAAGCATGCCAGCGACGCGAGGGCGGGGAGGGCGGATCCGGCGATCCCGGTGAAGGTCCTGTCCGCCTGAGCCACACACAGCATCATCGCGACGGAGGAGAACGAAAGAACGATGAACCATGAGTGCATGGCTCGTCGCTGGTGCAGGGCAGCCCGGAGGATGGACAGTGAAGCCACCGTCCAGGGGCCGTACACGAGAAGAGGCCACAAGGGAACCGTTCCGCTTCCCGTACCGGACGTGATGTTCTGCAGCGGTCTGTAGGCCACCATTCCACCGAAGACACTGACCATGGCCACGATGGCGGCAACGATTGCGACGATGACGAAGCTGCCGGTCTGCAACCACTTGAGTTGCGGTTTCCGGACTCGCATCTTCCGATGCCCGGCAGAAGAGCGTCGGGGAGGCGCCAATTGAGCGGTGATCTGTGCCAGGCTCTCCATCGGGTCGGTGAAGTCGACGCCGGACGGCGACTCGCTGCGAGGTGGCGGCACCATGGCCGGCGGCTCCGTGGGAACAGCCTCCTGCAAGAGATAGGCCAGTTCCTCAACCGGGTCCCAGCCCGAGTCGGGTGGGGTCAGGGGGACCCCTGAGTGGACGGCATCCACGGGGCCATCGTGCCAGTCGGTGCCCGACCCATATGAGTATGCGTCGGAATACCATTCACGCCGAGCGAAGGAAGAATCCGCAAAGTCGTGGTTCACAGGAATGCGCCCCCGTTACGCGCGGTCCGCGAGGCGGCCCGCGTTTTCCTGGCCGTTCCACCGCGAGTTGAGCTCCTCCTGGAGAGCCTCCAGCAACGTGAGGAACTCGAGAAGAAGCGGCTCAGTGACCGGGCGCTCGACCCACGAACCGTCCCCGACGAGGGTGCCCCGTACCGCATTCGCCGGGTATGCCGTACCAGGCGTGTAAGGGTATTTCCTCGCTGCCGCATCACGGGGCCCGGGCCGATTATCCGTCCTGGCGTCGCGTTGAGGCAGGTCAAGGGAGCTTGCTTTGATCATATTCCACTAACGCCGCTCCCTCTCCTCCAGATGCGCGGCAAATGGGTGACCCTGCCGTAGCCGAAAGGTGAGGAGAGCGTTTCTTAATTAATGTCCTCCGAATCCCGCTCCGCGCGTTATAGGCCGAGCGGGTTGTACTATCGAATCTTCTTGAGCGGTAAGAAAGGATCATTGCAGGTGGGTCGGGGTGAGAAATCATGACGGTGCGTTCGAATGGAGACACCTCTCACCCTGGAGAGACCACGGCTGGTGCCGAGCCGTCCGGGAAACAGCGTCTGGTCCAGGCCGCGTAGGACACGGTTGGTGAGGGTGGTCTGGCCCGGCACCCACGGAGGCGTTGTGCACCAGGACCTCAGGTCATGCTTGGCAGCGGGCTGGACGGGCCTCGCCCTGGTTCCCCGGGACGGCGACGGAACTCCCGGCCGACGTGCCACCGAGGCCGGATCCCGCGAGTCGCGATGAGTTCTGCGGCGTGCGGCGGTCGTACTGTCGAACCCGGTACCGAGGAGGACTTCGGATGCGCAGCGTGACCTATTCGATGAACGTCTCACTTGACGGCTACATCGTCGGGCCGGACGGCGGCTTCGACTGGACGGCGCCCGACGAGGAGGTCTTTCGCTTCTGGATCGACGAGATTCGGCAGGTCGGCGTCCACCTGTTGGGGCGTCGGCTGTACGAGACGATGCTGTACTGGGAGACCGCCGACCAGGATCCGTCGCTCGACGACTCAGATCTCGAGTGGGCCGCGCTCTGGAAGCCACTCCCAAAGGTGGTGTTCTCCACCACGCTGTCGGCGGTGCAGGGCAATGCCCGCCTGGCCTCCGGCGGCCTGGTGGAGGAGATCGAACGGTTGCGAGCCGAGCCGGGGGAGAGCGAAATCGCGATCGGCGGCGCGACTCTCGCCGCCGAGGCGGCCGCGTCGGGTCTGATCGACGAGTACCGGGCCATGGTCTACCCGGTGCTGGTCGGCGGTGGCATTCCGTTCTTTCCCCAACGCGAGCGCCGGGTGGACCTCGAACTCGTCGAGACCCGCACCTTCAGCTCGAAATTCGTCTACCTCCGCTACCGCGTGGCGCGTTAACCGGCTCGTCCGCCGGGCCCTGGGAAGAACGGGCCGGTCAGTGACGGCTTCTCGGGGCAGGGTTGCCCTCTCCTCCTCTCACGGACGTTCGTCATGCTCGGCTGCGCGGTGGAGTCGGCCGTAGTGGGGGCCGCCTGTCGTACCCGACCGGATCGGGCACAGGATGTCGGGTCCGGGAGGGTGGCTCCTTCCTAACGTGAGTGATCGAAAGGGAAGGAGGCCGGGGTGCTGGAGCGGCTGAACCAGGCCATGGAGCACATCGAGTGCCACCTCGATCGGCAGATCGAGGCGGCCGACCTGGCGCGGATCGTGGTGACTTCGGAGTACCACTTCCGGCGGCTGTTCTCCGCGCTGGCGGGGATTCCGCTGTCGGAGTACATCCGGCGGAGGCGGCTCACGGTCGCTGGTGCCGAGGTGCTGGCCGGGGACCGGACACTGTTGGAGATCGCGGTGCGCTACGGCTACACGTCGGGAGAGGCTTTCGCGCGTGCGTTCCGCGTCATGCACGGCGTCGGTCCCGGCGAGGCCAGACGGTCCGGGTCGAGTCTGCAGTCCCAGCCACGACTGTCCTTCCGCCTCACCGTCGAAGGGAGTAGCAGTATGCGATACCGGGTCGTGGAGAAGGACGAGTTCCGTGTGGTCGGCAGGAAGGCGCGCGTCCCCCTCGTGCACGAGGGGATGAACCCTGCCATCGCCGACTTCATCCGGGGCATCGGGCGGGAGACGCTGCAGCGCATTCAGGGTCTGTCCGATCAGGAACCGCAGGGGATAGTAGGAGTGAGTGACAACCTCGACCCGAGTCGGGCGGAGGGGACCGAACTCGACTACTACCACGGGGTGGTGACCCGAGCCGCCGTACCCGAGGACATGGATGCACTCACCGTGCCGGCCGGGACATGGGCCGTCTTCGAGAGCTCCGGGCCGTTCCCGCAGGCGCTCCAGTACCTCTGGCGGGACGTGTTCACGCAGTGGTTCCCGTCCAATCCCTACCGGAGCCGGCCGGGACCCGAGATCCTGCGGACCCGGCTGTCGCAGGATGCCTCGCAGGCGGACGCGGAGCTGTGGATCCCCGTGGAGCGGACCCTGGTCTGATCGACAGCGTGCGGCGGCTCAGGGCCGCCGCACGCTGGAGACGTTGATCAAAGCCGCCCACCGCGGTCACGGCGACGGCCCCCGGACCAGGCGGAACACCCGGATCTCCTCGGCGGCGCAGGCCCCTGCCGCCACCGGGAGGCACGGGAACTGGCGCCCAGGGTGTCCGGCCGCCGAAGCGCGGTGTCCGAATCGGCCCACGCGCGGGATCCGGGCCCGGGCCACGCCATTGACGCGGCCCGTGGTCCCGGGCGTGGGCCGCCGCCCGCGGCGGCGGCAGGTTCGCCTTCGATCCGGCCGCCATCAGGTGGCCCGGACGGTCTCTCCCGCAGGAGAAGATCACCGCGATCCACCCCCTGGCCGTCTGCCGGCGGTGCCGGCCGGCGGCACCGCCAGAGGCGTACGCCCGGAGAAGCAACCCAGCCAGGAGCCGTGGATGCGATCCGCGGGCGGCACCTGATCGCCGACCCCTGCGGGCTGGGGCGGTCCTGGAAGGTGGCGGTTGCACCGTTCGCCCGCGGAGTGTCCTGATGTGGGACATGCCTGTGGGCCCCGGGCGTTCCCGGGACCCACAGGCCAGTCGCTGCTCGGTGGGTTACCAGCGATACCAGCGGCCCCTGCGGCCGCCCGTGTCCGCACTGCGCATGACGAAGCCCAGCAGCCAGACGACCAGCACGATGACGGCGATCCACCAGAGTGCCTTCAGCGCGAAACCCGCACCGAAGAGGATCAGAGCCAGCAGCAGAACGAGAAGCAGGGGAACCATAGTTATCAACCTCCGTCGCTCCTTGTGCCCGGCGGATGGGAGAACACACGGGCGATTTACCTGGTTTCTTCACCGCTCTCGCGGGCACTGGGCTCAGTTTCTCCACGATCGTTCACTCACCGCCGGACCGGCCTGCGGCCTGCGACAGGTTGCCCGCCGTGACTGAGCTCGGACCCGGCGCCCGGCCACCTGCCCCGATCAGCGCCGAGCGGCGGCGCCTTACGTCCCTTGCGTGATCCGGACGCATCGGAGCTGGACGAGGCCGAGGCGGAGCGTAGAAACACACGAGGGTGCTGGTCGGCGCGTGGCCCCCGCCCTCACCTACACGGGGCGGGTATGGACGCCGACGCCACCGGAGATGATCAGATTGTCGCCCGTTATGTAGCCGGCGCCGTCGGATGCGAGGAAGGCGACAGCTTCGGCGATGTCGGCAGGGGCTCCGACGCGGCCGAGGGGTACGCCCTCCGCCCAGGAGGCGATCGTGTCCGGGGAGATACCCATCTTGCCGTACGCGGGAGTGTCGATCAGACCGGGGCTTACGGCGTTGACCCGGATGCGGCGGGGGGCGAGTTCGAGGGCCAGGGAGCGCACGAGAGGCAGCAGAGCTCCCTTGGAAGCGGTCATGGCGGCGCCGAGTCCCTCGCCGGCGCCGACCGTGAACACCACGGACGCGCCTTCGTTCAGCAGGGGGAGCGCCTTTTGCAGGGTGAAGAAGTTGCCCTTGACGTTGATGCTGAACACGGCGTCGAAGGCGGCCTCGTCGGTGTACTCGATCGGGCCGGGACGAGAGACGCCCGCGTTGAGGTGGAGCAGATCGAGGGAGCCCAGGTGCTCGCGCGCCTGGTCCACGGCCCGGTCGATGTCGGTGAGGGAACCCGCGTCGGCCTGGACGGCGATGACGTCTCCGGGGAGGCCGGTGTCACCGATGTCGCCGCGGCCGGTGACCATGACGCGATAGCCGCGGGAGTGGAGCAGTTCTGCGGTGGCCCTGCCGATCCCGCTGGTTCCGCCGGTGATGAGTGCTGTCTTTGTCGCTGCCACGTTGTCTCCTCGCCGATTCTGTGGGGGCGCCTCCAGCCCTGTCGCCATGGGCAGAAAGGGAAGGGGGCGGCAAAGCGCCGTGCCGGGCGCCCGGTCTCGCTTTCCGGCAGCGTATGCCTATCTGGCAGTGGCTGCCAAACAGTCGGCGATCGCCAGGTTGGCAGGCCGGGCTAAGCTGATGGCATGACGCAGGAAACACACGGCGACAAAGGGACGACTACGCCCACACTGTGGGATCGGACGCGGCAATTGGCCGCCGAAGAGATACTCCAAACCGCGTTGCGTCTGTTCACGCAGCAGGGATACGACGAGACGACCGTCGCGCAGATCGCCCGCGAGGCCGGCGTCTCCCAGCGCACCCTCTTCCGTTACTTCGGCACCAAGGAAGACCTCATCGGCGGCACCCAGGAGCGGTTCGTCACCCTCCTGACGGAGACCGTCCGCAACCAGCCCGTCGATGTCGGTGCCTGGGAGGCGTTGCGTGCCGCGTTCAAAGCCGCGCTCTCCCTCCACTCAACTCCGGAGCAGGCGATGGAGCGCTTCCGCTTGGTGCACCACACCGACTCGCTGCGCGCCGCCTACCTGGGGAAGCGTGTGCGCTGCCAGGAGGAGCTACTGCCACTGCTCGAAGCCAGACTGGCGCCCTCGGGGACGGACAGAGGGCAAGCCCGCGCCATCATTGCGACAGCGTTCGCGTGCTTCGATGCCGCCACTGCGACGTGGCTCGAGGGCAACGGGCAGGGCGACATCCTTGACCTGTACGACCAAGGCCTGGCTGCGGTGCGCGGCTACTGGAATTGAACGCGCGAGGTCAGTCGGATCGCGGCGTCTGGCAGATCTGAAACCGCTGGATGCTGGTCTTCCTGGATCAAGAGGGCGGCTGCAGCCAGTGACGCGCGGTGGCCAGAGTCACCTCGATGTCGTCGCTGGGATCCCCGCGGCTGCTCGAGGCCCGGGCCGCCATCTCGCCCCCCTGACGACCACCCCCGGGGGGATGGCCACCCGACTGCTCGTCTCATGGATGACCACTTTGACGGCGGCTTCGTCACCGCCCCCTCAGCAACCTCGCCCAGCACCGTTGGAGCTGCTGATCGCCGAGCACACCCTTGAAGCCGTCCGCGAGCTGATCCGTCTCACCGCCCGCTACCCTGCGCGCGAGGGGGTTTCCCGCGCGCAGGGTAGCGAGCCGGCCAGAGGTCTTGAGTGCCGGTGCGTGCCGGCCGCGGAGAACAGCATCCGACGTGAGACGAAGCGGGGGGCCTGCTGCACAAGCAGTCCCGGAAAGGGGCGGGTTGTGGGAGCCGGCGAGGGCGTCCGGGCGGCCTTGGGCGACGTTTGGTGGGACGCGATGCTCAGGCAGTCGGAGGAGTTGGCCAGAGAGGCGGAAGCGCGGTGTCCGGGTGCGGTGGAGCGGCTGGGCGCACTGCTGCGGGCATGGGCGCTGGGATTCGCGGCCGTGCGGCCCGATGTCCTGTCGCCGCGCCTGGCTGTGTCCCGGCGGGGCCTTCGGACCGACGAGGCGGCGGGTTTCCTGGCGGCGCTTGATGCGCGGGTGCTGCATGTGGACTCTGCCGGATTCGTGGTGCCGCAGGCCTTCCGGCCGAAGGCGTCGGGGGGCCGGTATGCCCTGTTCAGCCGTAACGGATCGGGGGTGGCGGTCAACTTGGAGTATCTGATCCAGATGGCTGCGACGGCGGAACTGCTGGTGGATCACGGGGTGGCGGGAGCGGACATCTGTTTCGAACGGGGCGAGTTCGATGCGGTGGTGGAGGACGCTGGTCGCCCGGTGCTGGCCATGGAGGCCAAGGCCAGGATCGAGGGGGGAGACGGGCTTTTGGAGTTGCTGGATTCGCTGCTGAGGCTGGGCACGGATCCGCAGGCGACGGCGGGGGACAATCACCGGCGTAAACACGCGGCCCTGCTGGAGATGGCGGCAGCCGGACCGGTGGTGTTGTGGCTGGTGGCCGACGGAGCACGCTGGGCCTTCGATGCGAGCAGGATTGCCGGGACTCTGCTGCTGACCCCTCGTACGGCCGTCGCCGGACTCCACTTGGTCCCCGCCCCGCCCTCCTCGCACACCAGTCGGACGATCATCTGAGTCGTCACCGTGCCGGGGGCACGGCGGCCCGTGGCGGACGGGGTCCGACCGCGGCGATCGACTGGCGGGCGAGGTATTCGGTGCCTGCCTTCCTCTCATCGGAGTTCCCGGGTGGTCGGCGTTTCGGCATCGGCTGCGCGCTGGTCCCCGGATCGGCCAAGGCCGGCGGCGCCACGTTGTGGGCCAGATGGGTCAGCCGGCCGGTGAGGTAGGGAGCGGTCCGCTGGGCAGGTGCCAGACGGCAGCGACCCGGCCCGGCACGGCCAGCCCGTCGGCGGTGTGCCAGTCTGCCACCGGGGTGTGCCATTCGGCCCGGACCAGGCCGCCGGGCAGAGCGGCGTACCTGTCGGTGGTGCTGAAGTCGTACGGGGCGCCGCGCTGGTCGACGAACACCCGGGCGCGGACGGTGTGTCCGACATCCGTGAGGCTCACCTCGAAGGTGTGGTCGTCCACCGGGTTCCAGGTGGTCGCGGGGCTGAGCAGCATCGAAGGCGCCACCAGGATCGCGTCGTTGAGGTAAGTGGTGAGCTCGCCGATGTCGAACTCCTCGCCGTGGCCGTCGACGACCGTCACGCGGTCCAGCAATCGGCCCAGCATGTGGCCGTGACCGTGCACGTAGGTGTCGCGGCCGACCATCGGTACCACGCCGGCAAGGCGCACACGCATGACGAACACCCGGGCGAAGTCGGGGTTCGTGTTGTACTGCCAGGCCTGGGCGGGCATCCAGCCCAGTCGCGGGCGCAGCCGGAAACGGCCGGTGAACCGGGCGCTCATCGACCAGACCCGTGGCCTGCCGACGACCCCCATGAACCTCAGGTAGCGCCGCACGACCGGTGGCAGCCCGGCCACTTCGGCTTCCGTGACCGGCGCGGGATCAGCCGGGCCGGCGGTCGGGCCGACAGCCTGGACCTCGCGGATCAGACGGCGGTACAGGCGATCGGGGCGCGGGGCCGACGAAGACGGAATGGCACTGGTCACGACAGCACCTCCTACCATTCCTTCGTCCAACATCCAGTCATCGAGGGCTCTGCGCCAGGGCCGACCGGTCCGCAACCGGAAGCCGGCGGGCCCTGGACTGCCATGCGCGACGGCCACGGCCCTCGGGACCTGCTGGTGGGGAACCGGCAGTGCCTGCCTGTGCCTGCTGGGCGCCTCATCGAACCGGGCAGCCTGGCTGCGTGTGGACGTGCGCTCGGTACCCCAGTGCGGTTTCGTGATTTCGGCCGAGTTGCACCGCGTGAGCGCCCGCGTCTATCTGCCCTGGTACGGGACCGTCCTGGGATATGGCGGCGCTGGTGGGACGTAGATGTCGGGAGGGGTGGAGCCAGACGGCGCCTTTGACCATTCCCCCAGTAGATCAACGACGCCAAGTGTGGCCCACAGCAGCAGGGCGATGACCCCCGACGCCAGCAGCAGGACGATGCCCCCCAGGCAGATTGTGACCCTCGAATCTCTGGCGAGTCGGGCCATCAGACCTCACCCCCGTGAGTCCCCCGCCACGAAGGACGGCTTACCGACCTGTTCCCGCTCGGCGGCCGTTGAAGCTGCGCCACAGACTTCCTTGCCCCGGCTGCTCCGGTGATGCTGGACGGGTCTCGCCCCAGGTGGGGGCACGAGCCGCTTCTGTTACTCCAGTGTAACTTCGCGATCATGTCGGTCCCGCGGTCTACTCTGGCTGGTCATGGGCTACGACGTGCACATCACGCGGCGTGAGAACTGGTGGGACGAAGAGGGCCAGGACATCAGTACGGCGGAATGGGAAGCGGTGGTCGCTGCCGATCCCGGCCTTGTGATGACCCCGATGTGGTGGAGCGCCGGCCTGATCGTGTCCAAGAACCCGAGCGATGCGGTGATCGCGACGATGTGCAAGGTGGCGAAGATGCTGGACGCGCGGGTTCAGGGCGACGACGGCGAGTACTACGACGCCTGACGCGTACGGCCACCGCGTCGCCAGGGCGGAGCCCGGCGCCGCGCCCCTTCCGGCGGCCAGCGCCAGCGCGCCGCCATCGCCCGCGCCCTCGCACTCGAACCACGGCTGCTCATCCTCGACGAGGCGGTCGCCGTCCTCGACGTCAGCGTCCAGGCGCAGATCCTCAACCTGCGCGCCGACCCGCGCCCCGAGACCGGCGTGGCATACCTCTTCATCTCCCAGGACCTGGGCGTCGTATGGCAGATCAGCGACGACTGCGTCGTCATGCACCGGGGACGCGTCGTGGAAGCGGGCCGCACCACCGCCGTCCTGGACGACCCGCAGGCCCCCTACACGCGGCGCCTGCTGTCTGCTGTCCAGGCTGGGTGCCACGCCGCCGCGCCGCCACGGCCGGCGGCCCGACGCACTGACCGCCCGGCCGTCGCGTCACCGCCCTCCGCCACCACCCTCACAAGGATTCTCTCCGATGCCCATCACCGCAGAACGCATCGGCCCCGCCCCGCTGAGCGCGGCGGATGGGTGATGGGGTCGACCCAACGGTGGTCGCGCCGCATGCGGGAACGGTGCGCACCCCCGTCCGCGTGGGGTGCACACCGGGATGTCACGCGGACTCTTCTTCCGGCAGCCCGCGGCTGCTGATCGCCTCGGTGATGGCGTACGCGGTCTCGACGAAGGACTCCGCCTGCTGCTCCGACAGAGTCCGGGCGGAGGTCTCCTCCAGGGCCTGCCACATGGCTGCCAGGGGCTCGCGCATCGACCGCCCCTTGTCGGTGAGGTGGACCACCATGACGCGCCGGTCATGTGCGGCCGGCTCACGGCTGAGCAGGCCGGCGTCCTGCATGCGGCGAAGCGACTTGGAGACGGTGGAGTGGTCCAGGCCGACGCTGTCGAGCAGCTCGGACTGGGTCTGGCCGTCCCGGTCCAGGAGTTGCATCAGCAGCAGTTCCTGTCCGAGATGCAGATCCATCTCGCGAAGCATGGCGGCGGCGTAGGCGCGGTGGGCGCGGGCGAGCTGGAAGATCGCGTAGCTGATCGGTCCTGCGCCGGCCGTCGTGGGGATGCGGGGTTCGGGGGTGGGCATGGTTCGGTTCCTCAGACGGTGTGGGTGGAGTAGTCGGTGCAGCCGGCCGCTCCGCCGCCGTAGAAGGTCGCCGGGGCGGGGGTGTTCAGCGGCGCGCCGGCGCGGAGCCGCTCGACCAGGTCCGGGTTGGCGAGCGCGAGGGCGCCGACGGAGACGAGGTCGGCCGTGCCGTTGTCGATGTCCTTGGCGCGGGCGGGCGGGTCGGTGCCGCCCCGGTTGAGGATCGCTACGACCACGACGAGTGGGCGCCTGCTCTGGGCCCGCGGTATCCGCCCGTTCATTGCCGAACGAGGCGAGCAACACGGCAGCGACCTGGGCGTCTTCCGGTATCTGGTCGAGCGGACGATCGCCTGGCTGCACGGCTTCCGCCGGCTGCGGACCCACTGGGAACGACGCGACGACATCCACGAAGCCTTCCTCGGCCTCGCCACCTGCCTCATCACCCACCGCCCACGTCCAACGCCCAGCGCCGTGGGATGTCCTTGTCAGGACCTTGTGAGCCAGCGCTGCAGCGCCTCGGGCACGTTCGTGGGATGTGAGCTGAAGCTCAACCGGATGTCGGGCTGCAGGTCGATGAGCACGTTGACGATCCGTTCGAACAGCACGGTGTACTCCGGGACATTCTTGATGCCGCCGCCGATGAGCACCACCCCGTACGAGTGCCCGTCGAACAGCCGGCGCAGCTCGGCCTCGGCCTCGTCGGGGTCCAGGCTGACATAGCCCTCCTCGCCGTCGATGCCTGTGGCCTGGAGCGCAGCCCAGCTGCGCTTCCTCATGGCGACCAGCTCCTCGAGCGTCGCAACCCCCGGCGGAAAATCGTCCGGCGAAAGCGCATCGAGGGTGATGCCGAGGGTCAGCACGCGTTGATTGATCGGAGGCTTCACTTGAGAGTTCTCGTGGGACATGGGGGCGCTCCTCCAAGACAACATGGCCCCCTCTGATGGCACACCCATGGGGTCTCCTCAGTTCTGTGGGGGAGGTTCAAGAGAAAGTGTGGCTGGCCACATGACCACCGTAGCAACAATCATGTGGCTAGCCAAGTATTTGCGACACGGGGGCGGAGGTGGCCACCTTGGCTCGCGCTCGCAGGACTTCACATCGCGGGCATCCTGCTCCGGTCCGCCCGCTGATCCAAACGAAACCGCCCGGGCGCGGCAGACGATGCCCGCCGCAGCGGGGACGTCGACCGTTACCAGGGGGCCGCGGCCGCCCTGCGGACCGCGTGGAAGGCCGCCGACGAGCACCCCGGCAACGCCGGCCTGCGCGATCTGGCGCCCGCCGAGCACCGGACGGTGGAGCAGGCCCGCCAGCTCCTGGCGACCTCGATGGACACGGGTTCCGGCAGTGAGCATGAGCGTCGCGGCGCCTGCGCCAAGGCGCGCAGTCTCCTTGACGGCGTCCTCGTGATCCCGCCGACGAGCGCCGACGTCCTGGAGAAGACGCACCGCCTGGCTCTGACGGCACGGGCGGGGCCCGCCGCATGACGACCTGCGCCGTCGCGCCCGCCTACCTGGGGTGAACGGCGCACGGGCCCCGGCCGCTGATGCGCGGCCGGGGCCCCGAACAGACGGGAGTGCCTGCTCAGAAGGTGAGGCTCCAGCGGTCGAGGTAACCGGGGTCCACGATGAAGATGCCCGGGGTGTTGTCGATGACGCGCAGCTTCCACACGCCGTTGGCGGGCAGCGCGGAGGCGTCGACCGTGAAGGTGTCGTGCAGTTCGGAGCCCGTGTCCCAGACGAAGTCCTTCACCGGGATCACCGTGCCGTCCTCGGCGACGAGTTCGATGATCTGGCCTCCGATGAAGGCGTGGTACAGGTCGACGGTGACCTTGAGTTGCGCGGAGGCGTTGCCCGTGCGGCCGGTGACGTGCAGGGGCGACTCGATCGTCTGCCAGTTGGGGATGTCGTAGCGGTCGGGGTTGACGAAGTGGTCACCGCCGGAGGCCAGGACCCGCCAGGTGAACGGCAGTTCACGCTTCTCCGCCGCGGAGTCGGTGACGGTGACGGTGACCTCGAAGCTGCCGACGCGGGTCGGCGTCCCGGTGATACGGCCGTCGGCCGGGTCGAGGGCGAGGCCGTCGGGCAGTCCGGTGGCCTGGTAGGTCAGGGCGCCGGGCCGGGTGGACGTGGCGGTGATCCGCCGGGTGACCGGCTGGCCGACGGCCGCGTCCCGGGTGTCGGGGGCGTCGGCGGCGATGTGGTTGACGTAGGCCGGACCGACGTTGACCGCGGCCCAGGCGTTGCCGACCGCCTCGTAGGCGTCGCTGGTGGGGCCGAACAGGTCGGCGGCCGCCTGAAGAGTGGCGGTGCGGGCGCCCGCGTAGTTGGTGGTGCTGGTCATGTAGCGGGTCAGTGCCCGGTACCAGACGTTGGTCGCGTTCGCCATGCCCAGCGCCGCGACGGGTCGGCCGTCGTAGGTGGGACTGTCGTAGGCCACGCCGTTGACGGTGGCGCGGCCGCTGCCCTGGGCCAGCAGGTAGAAGAAGTGGTTGGCCACCCCGGAGCTGAAGTGCGGGTCCAGCTTCTTGGTCTCGGCGGTCCAGTAGTCCTGTGACGTGCCCTTCGCGGAGGCGTCCTTGGACGGCTGGTCCATGTAGCGCAGGGGCTTGCCGGTGCCGCGGACGTCGGCCAGTTCACCGATGAGGAAGTCCGGCGTGTCCCGGCTGCCGCCGGTGAAGAACTCCACGGCCGTGCCCATGATGTCGCTGGTGGCCTCGTTCAGGCCGCCGGACTCGCCGGCGTAGATGAGCCCGGCGGTGGCGGAGGTGACGCCGTGGGTCATCTCGTGGGCGGCGATGTCCAGTTCGGTCAGCGGGTGCTTGCCGTCCAGGCCGTCGCCGTACGTCATGCAGAAGCACAGGTCGTCCCAGAACGCGTTGGCGTATCCGGTGCCGTAGTGCACGTTGGAGACGGCGCCGACACCGTCGTCGGCTATGCCGGCCCGGCCGAAGCGGTCGTGGTAGAAGTCCCAGGTGCGCTGGGCTCCGTAGGCGGCGTCGACGGCCGCCGTCTGTGCCGTGGCCGGATTGCCGTCGCCCCATAGGTCGTCGGTGTCCGTGACCAGGGTGCGGGTGCCGGCGGTGACGTCGTAGGTGCGGTGGTTGCCGCGCTGGGGGTCGGCGAGTTCGTAGACGTCGCCCTTGCGCACGGACGCCAGCGGGACGGTTCCGCTGTACTGGCTGCGGCCCTCGGCGGGTCGGATGTCGTCGTACGTGGTGATCCGGGCGCCGGTGACGGCGTCGGTGATCACATGGAGGCGGCTCGGCGTCCCGTCTTCGCGGACTCCGGTGACAACGTTATCCCAGGCGATGCGCGGGGATCCGTCCGCCGCCCAGACGATCTGCCGCGAGGAGGCGGCGCGCTCGGAGGTGAGGGAAGGCTGCTCGCCCGCCGCCGCCAGCGCTTCCCGCTTCGCCTCGGCCGATGACACCGCCGCTTTGGCCGTGGGCAGTTCGAGCGCCCGCGGTGCCGTCCGGGTGACGCTTTGCCGGCCGGCGCGCTCGTGCACGATCAGGTCGGCGCCGATCACGGGGAGTCCGGCGTAGGTGCGGGTGTAGCGGGTGTGGACCGTGCCGTCGGCGTCCTTGGTGACGTCCTTGGGCACCAGCCCGTCCTCGCCGCCCATGCCGAGGGCACGGGCCGTGGAGGCGACGGACTCGGAGGCGTGGTCGAGCAGTTGGGCGCGCTGCGCGCGGGACAGCGGCGCCTCCAGCGCGCCGGGTCTGGGCTCCACCGCGATGTACCGGGGCGCGGGTGTACCGGAGTCGGTCTCCGCGGCCGACGCGGACCCGCTTGTCGGGACGGTGACCGCGAGCGCGGTGAGGCCGGCGGCGAGTACGGCGGCCAGCGGCGCACGGCGCGCTCCGGTCCGCGGGCGTAAGGGTGAACGGCGTTCACCCGTAGGTGAGTTGGTCATCTCGGCAGCTCCTGTCGGCAACTGTCAGTGAGAGAGGCGTACGGGTCACTCGTACGGCGGAGATCGTTTCAGGGGGCCCGGGCCTTGTCACCATGGCGATGATCATTGTCCGAAAGCCGGTCACCGGGTCGTCGTGGCGCGGCCGTCGAGGCGCGCCGCACCACGTGCGTCTTTACATGGCGGCAATACGGTGTTTCCGGGCAAGGTTGGCCGTATCCCATTTCTTTCACGCGTGAATAAGTCCCCTGAGGTCCCGGCCAGGCCCTCGTCCGCTCGCCGTCGCACGCGCCGTCGCGTCGCCCTCACCTTGGGCGCACACCGAGACCTTCCCCGCGGGTACGCCGGCCGCCTCGCAGATCTTCACGTCCGTCCTGTCCCAAGGGCCGTTGAATCCGTCACCGCATCGCCCGCACGGGCATCGAGTCCTCCAGCCAGCTGGGCCGCCACCGCTGGGTCGTCGAAAGAACAGTCTCCCGCCTTGCCGGTTGCCGACGTCTGCACCGCCGCTACGAACGCAAGGCCGAACACTTCCGCGCCTCGGCCATGCTCCACCGCATGGCGAAATAGATCAGCGGACCGTTGGCTTCGCCGATCAACGGACCGGTCGACCAGGGAGAGGTGTCCTCCTCGTCCTCGGTGATGGCGCACCACCGCTCAAGCAGTGCGGCTACGTAAGCCGCTATGCGTTCCGACGGAGGCTCTTCCCACCTCACCGTCGATGTAGCGGTCGTACCGGTCGTTGAAGACCCGGCCGGCGGTCTTGTCATCTGCCGGCCTCTTGCCTTCCCAGACAGCAGGGTCGTAGCTCCTGCTCCGGAGGCTCTCACACCGCACTGACACCAACCTGGCCGGTCAACAACACGAACCTCAACCAAAAACTATGAGGCGCCACCCCCTTTCGGCTACGTTGCGACGCCCGCAATGAGCGTGTGGATCTCGGCGGCGAGGTTGCGGATGTCCTCGCCTGCTGCGTGCACCGTGGTGGTCTCGAAGTGCCATTCCTCCGAGGGCGCTCGGTCATGGATGCCCCAAGTCAGTTGGACGTGGCCACCGGGGCGGTGCTCCGCTGAGAGGGTCAGGTCGTAGCAGAGGGAGTGCCAGGTACGTACTCCCTCCCAGCCCCGGAAGTCTTCGGCAAGCGAGGTGAGGAAGGTGTCGAGGCCGTCGCCGTCCCAGGTCTGCACCGAGGTCTCGACGTTTCCCCATGGCCCGCAGGCACTGATGAAGAAGTCGAGCGTTGGTTCGTCCTCGAACGGTCGTGTCGGCTCCGAGAGCAATAGGCGGGCAGGACCGGGGTCTCCCACCTGGACCACAGGACGGCCCGAATCGTCGTAGTCGATCACTCCAACAGATTAAGACACCGTTTCCTATGGCGGGCGGTGCATCGGCCATCCTGGTCACCAGGCGTTGACGCATGTGAGAGGACGGGAACTGCGGGTGGCTGGAGACGGGCAGGCAGTGTTGACGCAGCTGTGGCAACAGCGATGGCCCCTCTGTCCTCCCGTCGGATACAAGATCCGCGATCCTTACCGGGACGTTTGGGTGCGCTTCCACAGCCTCCCTGAGTCGAAGCGATATGCAGAGGACGAGAGCGAGTACGCCATCGTCCTGGAGCGGTACAACACCGTCCTCGACGAGCTGTTCGCCGGTATGGACGTGTACGTCATCACTCCCCTATGGACTACCGAGCCCGACGTTCCGGCACACCAGTCGGACGGCGGCCACTGGCAGAGCCTTCTGGTGGAGGACGACCCTGACCAGGAGTTCCGCACCTACTGCCACCTCTTCGTCTCCCGCCGGCCATGGCAGCATGGATGCATCGACGAGACGCTACGAGACATCGCCGATGACAAGCTGGCGGGCGTCCTCGTCACCGACACCCAGATGCGACGCATCCACCATCCTTACGACGGCGGCGCCGACGTCCTCCTCCCCAGGAGCGGGACGGATGCGTGATCGCGCGCCACCTGGCTTTCCAGTCATCCGAGTGGTCTCTGAGCAACCCGAGTCAGGCGACCAGCCGGCGGTAGCAGATGAACATCGCCGCGATGCTGGCAAAGGCAAGGAAGTGCTCGGCTTTGCGTTCGTAGCGTCGGTGCAGGCGTCGGCAGCCGGTGAGCCAGGACATTGTGCGTTCGACGATCCAGCGGGGGGGTGCCCCTATCTCTTTGGTCAAGCGGATTGGGACGTTGTCTCAGTCTGTGGGTGTGGGGGCGATGCCGATGTGTGAGTAGATCCAGCCTGCTGGGGCGTCGGTGGAGCGGACTGCCTCGTAGAGGTGGTGGTCGGCTCCTGCCCGGCCGCCGGAGGTGCGGAATTGGGCGGGAGGCGTCCCGTCCGGGCCGAGTTTCACGATCTTTGTTCGGCCGTTGGAGGGGCCTCCGACGACCTTGATGCCGACGTGGTTGTTGACCACCTCGCCGGCCAGCCAGCGGTGGATGAGCTGCGTGTGCTCGGATTCTTGTGCCGCCATGGAGCCAGCCGAGCACGAGCGGGTTGGGAGGGACAAGGTGCTCACCTCATCTCGCCCTGACTGTTTGAGGTTGGTAGAAGGTACCGTCGCGGAGCATGGCGAAGAGCACGTCGGCTCGGCGGCGGGCGAGACAGAGGAGGGCCTGGGTGTGGTGCTTGCCCTCCTTGATCTTCTTGTCGTAGTAGGTGCGGGAGGCGGGGTCGGCCAGGGTGGCGAACGCGGAGAGGAAGAAGGCCCTCTTAAGCTGCTTGTTTCCTCTCCTGGATTGCTGTTCGCCGTGGATCGAGGAGCCCGAGCTGCGGGTCGTCGGAGCGAGGCCGGCATAGGCGGCGAGGTGGGCGGCCGAGGGGAACCTGGTGCCGTCGCCGACGTCGATGAGGAGGCGGGCCGCGGTCCTGACGCCGACGCCCGGCATCGATGTCAGGAGCTTGGAAAGAGGGTGTGCCTCCAGCAGCTCTTCGAGCCGTTCCTCCAGCAGACGGCGCTGGTCGAGCACGGCGGTCAGGGATCGGGCCAGGCTCGGGACGATCAGTGCGGCCGCCTCGGTGCCCGGGACGACGATGGCTTGTTCGTCGAGCGCGGTGAAGACGTCCTCGGTCAGACGGGGCGCCATCCGTGGGGCCTTGGGCCGCAGCAGGTTGGTGACCTTGCGGCGTCCGGCCTGGCGGATCTGGGCAGGCGAGCCGAACCGCTCCAGCAGGACCAGGACGGCCGGGTGCTGCATGCGCGGGCCGAGCACTCTCTCCAGGTGCGGGTGGACCTGCGTGAACAGGCCGCGGAGGCGGTTGGAGAGCCGGTTGGCCTCGGCGACCAGGTCGTCGTCGAAGCCAACGAGCATCTCCAGCTCGGCGACCTTCTCGTCATCGGCCTCGATCGAGCGGAGGGTGTGAGGCATCGACCGGGCGGCGTCGGCGATGATGAACGCGTCGCGGGCATCGGTCTTGGCCTCGCCCGGATAGAGGTCGGCGATCCGCCGCATGGTCAGTCCGGGCAGATAGGCGACCTGGCAGCCGACGGCTCGGGCAACGGCCAGCGGCAGAGCTCCGATGGAGGCCGGCTGGTCGACGACGACGAGCACGACGCCGTGCTTGGCCTGGAGTTTCGTGAAGACCTCTCGGAGCTTGGGTTCGCTGTTGGGCAGGCGTTTGTCGAGGGCTTTCTTCCCGGCCGAAGTGATGGCGGTGGCGTGGTGTTCGCCCTTGCCGACGTCCAGTCCGAGGTAGACGTCGATGTCGCTGGTGTCGATCACGTCATGGTTCCTTCGGTGCTGTTCACCCGGCCTTGCCACGGCACTGATCGCCACATCCACATTACGAAGAGCCTCCCGACCTCTGAAGAAGTCGGTGGTCATGCCCCTAATCAGCGGTCTGTCAGTGCGTTCGGAGCTGGTGACACCACCCCCCGGGCCATGCACTCCAATGCCGTTGCTTTGGGATTGTCGGCCAGTTGAGTCCGTGTGCTGATATCCCGTCTGGAGCGGCTGGGGCTGGGAGTCCTGACCCGGTCATGCCCGCCAGAGCTGGTGGACCGGGTGGTCGTTGAGGCCGGCCGCTTGGAAAAGCGTCGGCGTCTGTTGTCCGCTCGGTTCACGGTCTACTTCGTGCTGGCGATGTGCTTGTTCCCGCAGGCCGACTACCTGGAGGTCCTGCGTCTGGTGAAGACCGGCGATCCGGGCCTGCGGCCCTGGACCGGGGTGAACAAATCCTCACTGACCAGGGCCCGGCAGCGGCTGGGTTGGACCGTGATGCGGGAACTGTTCCGGGCCGTGGCCCGGCCACTGGGCAGGGAAGACGATCTCTTCCGCGGGCTGCGGGTGCTGGCCCTGGACGGGACGCTGCTGGCCGTGCCGGACTCGGCGGCGAACAACGACGCCTTCGGCAAGTCGGGATCGCAGCGCAGTCCAATGGGGTATCCGCAGGCCCGCGTGGTCGCGGTGGCCGAGTGTTCCTCCCACGCCGTGCTCGACGCCGTGGTCGGCGGGTTCAAAGAGTCTGAGCGGATCCTCTCCGACACCCTGGACGCCCACATCGGAAGCGGGACGCTGTTGCTGGCCGACCGCGGGCTGTGGGGCCTGGCCCGCTGGCACCGGCTGCCGGGCCAGGGCACTCACCTGCTGTGGCGGATCGAGCGGCGCAAGGCCCGCCGGGTGCAGGACGTACTGTCCGACGGTAGTTACCTGGCCCCGGATCGAGGCGAACAAGCACAGCAAGGCGGCAGGGACGGTCAAGGCCCCACCAGCCCTGGTCCGGGTGATTGAGTACCGCGTCGACGGCCAGCCGGACATCGTCCGGCTGATCACCAGCCTGACCGATCCCGAGAAGTACCCGGCCGCCGAGCTCGCCGCGCTCTACGCCCGGCGCTGGGAGATCGAGCTGGTCTTCGACGAGATCAAGACGCACCAGCGCGGCCGACCGGTCCTCAGGTCGCAGACCCCGGACGGGGTCCGGCAGGAGATCTATGCGCACCTGATCGTGCACCACGCCACCCGCGATCTGCTGGACGAAGCCGCCCGCCTGCACCGCAGTACGGCAGAGCGGACCTCGTTCACCCGGGCCCTGCACGTCCTCCGCCGCACGGTGATCTCACCGAGCGGCTTTTCCCCCCTCCGCCCGCAGACGGGACCGGCGCCTCGGACTCGCTGAGATCGGACGCAGCCTGTTACCCCGCCGCCGGCCCCGCGACTGCCCTCGCAAGATCCGCTCGTGCATCACCGGCTACAGCAGCAAGGCCCCTGGAGGACCCGCCAGCCAACGCCAATCACCAGTCGTCGTCACCCTGAACCACCGATGGCACGACCACTAAAGCAACGGCATTGGCATGCACTCGACAGGGGGAGGTAGTCATGCCAACTCCGAAGGCCGGTAACCCCGTTGCGGGGCTACGAAGACGGTAATGGGGGGCCGAGGCGCAGGTTTACGCACGGCCCGGTCCGCTGGGTAGAGGTCGGCTGTCAGCCACCCGGCCCTCTCGCCGGTGTCACCCCCGCAGGGAGGCGACCAGAAGCAGCTCCACGCCGTCGTCCGCAGGCCCTTCATCCGCGCAGTGGGCCTGAGGTCTGTGCCGGTACTCATACGCCCGGCCTATACGGGCATCGATTTTTGGTCGTGGACCCCTCATCTGTGGGCCGGTTCACTGTGGCGAAAGTCGGCGCGTACCGATCGGGCTCGGTGTCGCGCGATCAGGGAGGCTGCAATGACGCCTACCCCGGGCAACGGACGAGCCGAACAGGCCGCGCGTGTCGCGGCGAAGCCGTGGTACCGGCAGTTGTACGTCCAGGTGCTGGTGGCGATCGTGGTCGGCATCGCGCTGGGCTGGCGGTGGCCGGATCCGGCCACCGACATGGAGCCCATCGGTACGACGTTCATCACCGCGATGAAGATGCTGATCGGCCCGATCGTCTTCCCGTCGACGAGGTCTGGCGGAACATCGTCACCGGTGCCCTGGTCGCCGCCGCGGCAGCCGCCTACGCGGCCGGTTCGGCTTCGGCGACACCGCCACGCACGGCTCGATCGGCATGTTCCGCGTGATGGGCGCCTGAACCGGCCTTCACCGGCGCAGGGTCTGGGTGACGCGCCACAGTCGGCGCGGCAGATCGCCCTCCTCGAAGGCGTGGACCTCGTTCAAGCTCCAGCCGTCGGCGAGGGCGTCGACGAGGGCGCGGTCGAAGAAGTGCACGGCAAAGCCGCCGTGTTCATAGATGTGGTCACCGTGGGCGGTACCGGTGCCGTAGTGGGCGTCGCCGGTGTGACGGACGGTGTAAACGAAGGCGCCGCCGGGCCGCAGCACCCGGCCGACCTCGCCGACAAGAGCGTGGATCTCCTTCGTCGACAGGGCCATGCACAGCAGCATGTGCGCGAACACCGCGTCCACCGATGCGTCCGGCAGGGGCAGCGGGTCGCGGACGTCGTGTACGACGGCGGTCACACGATCGGCCACCCCCTGCTGCCGGGCGGCGATCCGCAGCTGGTCGAGGCCGGTGGCGGAGAAGTCGGTGGCTTGGACGCGGAAGCCCTCGCGGGCGAGGTACACAGCGTCGCGGCCGTGGCCTGCCCCAAGCTCGACAACGTCATGGGCCCCTGCCGTACGGAAGACGCCGGCGGCGTGGACGGCCGCAGCCGAGGGCTCCTCCCCGTACATGCCGGGGTGCGCGGTGTACGTCTCCTGCCAGTGCGTCTTCTGGGCGTCGGCCAGATCCTGCCCGTCGTCCGTCATGAACGCCAGAATAGTCCACTGTTTCTTGACATCAGGATTCGCTGGACTGTCCTGGTGTGCTGACCGTTGCCTCCGACATCGACTTGCCGGCCCGCTTCGACCGCGCTCGCCGATCCCATCCGCGGAGGCGGACAAGCTTGTACCGCCGGAGCGACCCGCGCCGCTGTCGGTGGCCGAGCCTACTGTGGGGGCGATACAGGATCCGCGACGCGAAACAGGAGGTTCCCGTGACGACCCTGCCCGATCGGCCGAACACCGCGCTGCTCGTCATCGACGTCCAGAACGGGGTGCTGGCCAACGCTCTTCACCGCGACGGCGTGATCGCGAACATCAACACCCTGGTCGACAAGGCTCGCGCAGAGGACGTGCCCGTGGTCTGGGTGCAGCACTCCGACGACCATCTCAAGCGGGACAGTGAGAGCTGGCAGTATGTGCCGGAACTGGTCCGCCGCGATTCGGAACCTCTCGTCCACAAGACCTACGGCGACTCCTTCGAGGGCACCGAGCTGGAGACGCTGCTCGCCGAGCGTGGGGTGGGCCGGCTCATCGTCACGGGCGCCCAGACCGACGCGTGTATCCGCTCGACCCTCCACGGGGCCTTCGTGCGCGGGTACGACGTGACATTGGTCGGCGACGCGCACACGACGGAGGACCTCAGCGAGTACGGCGCGCCAGCCCCGGACCAGGTGATCGCCCATACCAATCTCTACTGGCAGTGGCAGAGCGCACCCGGGCGTCGCGGGGGGACCGCCGACACGGCGGAGGTAACCTTCGCGGCGGGCGACGCGGGCTGAGCCGGTGCGGATGAGAGCCCGGTCTGCCCGCTCTGCGGGAGCGAGTCCGGACTGGACGGCACGGGGAGGAGAGCCCGCAGTCCGTTGCGGAGCCGACAGCCGACTGCTATCGGCAAAGAATCCAAGGGAGTTGCAGTGGACGCAAGACCCCGCCCCGATGCGATCGCTGTGTTCCCCCTAGCCCCAGTGTCCTGAAAATGGCTCACTGGGGGCGCGGATCGTGTTCGGTGGCCGAGAGGGAGACGGCGGTCGTGTAGCGCAGGCTGGTCTTGGCGCCGAGGGAGAAGATGGGCGCAAGGGGGAGGGGGGTCGGCGCCGTCGGCGAGGGCCTCCTCCAGGGATCACCACACGTCACCCCCCGACGACACTCCGAAGAGCTCAGTAGGAACGGCAGGTCGAGCCGGAGCAGGGTGGCGACTGTGGACCGGGCCCGTGGCCTCGGGCCAGGAGTCCCGTGCCGCAGGATCCTGATCCAGGTGTGTCGTCGGCCGCGGTGCCCGCGCATGCCCGCGCATGGGATGTCCCGGTTCGACAGATGGGGGTTTGCTGCCGGCCTGGCGGGCCCGGGCGCCGCCGTGGGGTGCGGGTCCGATGGGACGGGTGTGGTGAGGGCGGGACCGAACCTTGATCGTTTGAGATGGAATGATCCTGTTGTTACCTCATGAGAGAAGAAGTGGGCTTTTATGGCCGCATTGTTGACGGTGGGTCATGCGGGCGAGGACAGTGAGGTCTTCCGCTGCCGCAACGTTCGACGGATGGGCTGTGGCGGTGGAGTGGAAAGGGCGCGCCGGGGGGCGGGTCCTGGTGAGGGGGGATGCGCCGTGGCGTTGTTCAACAGGAGGAAGCCTGTTCCGGTTGTGGGGTCCCGGCCGGTGAGTGTGGGGGAGCGGGATTTGCAGGCTGCTGCGTCGTTGTTGCCGCGTTTTTTGGCGGCGGTGGATGACAGGGGCGTCCGCCAGGGCGCGCTGGCCATCGCGTTGGCGGCGGGAGCACCGACGCTGCAGGAAGCGGCGTTGGCGCAGATGAGGACCGGGGACAGCGGGATAGATCGGCCCTGGCGGTGGCTGCGTGCGGTGGGCCGACAGGCCTACCGGCAGGGCGATGACGACCTCGTCGTCCACGTGGTGCTGTTCGCCCTGTACTGGATGCTGAACATTCAGCCGACCGCGGGCTTCGCCGACCACCAGGACATGCGGATGGACGATCCGCCCGCCGACATCCTGGCCGACCTGTACGCCCTGGCCCTGGAGGCGTTGCCCAGCCACGATCCCGGCCGGGTCGTCATCGACCATCCGACCGGGACGGTGACTGTGGACACGGTCCTCACGGGGTGCGCCGCCCAAGCCCTGACGCTGCAGCACCAACTGCCTGCGGACGTCATCGAGCAAGCCCGCCGGTATGCGTCGTGAGACCGCGGCCGCCGGCGGTCATGGTGGTGCGCCTCCTGCTCCCGGGCACGGAAGCAGGAGGCGCGCGGCAATCACGAGCCCTGCGGTGCGCCGGCCATGACCACGGCGGCCGCCAGAACTTCGTACAGGAGCCGTACCTGCTCCCATTCCCAGCCGGCCTGCTGCAGCGCCACAGCCAGAGTCAGCAGGATGAGCAGGCGAACGGTGATGTCGGTGCTGTCGTCGGGTCCGGCGGGAAGCATGGCGTTCTCCTCAGCGGTCACGGTGCGCTCAGGCCACGGTGGCCCGATGCCTACCGACTGTGCGGCGGCGGCGGCGCTTGCGCGCAGAAGAGGGGACAGAGTGCGGGATTCTCGCAGCGAGTGCGAAAAACCCGCAACTTCCGCCGAGCGCAGGGCGCCTGACGCGGTTCCAGGCATCCTGAGCCGGTGACGAGGCGCGAGCCGCCCGGCCCGCCGCCCAGCCCCAAGGAGGACATCCACCATGCAGAGCTGGATCTTCACCCCCGAGCGTGACCCGCTTGAAGGCATCCGTGAGTTCATCAACAACCCCGCCCTGAGGGAATTGGTGGAGCTGTCCGGCGGCACCTGGCCCCAGAAGGACTCCTTGGGCGAACAGGTGGCCGCCCTGGTCGACTTCTCCGACGTCTGGGACCGGCGCAAGGGCGGGAGCCGTCTGGACATGGTGCAGACCGCCAACGACCAGGCCCTCGCCGACCGCATCCTTTTCTGCGCCGGCCAGTTGGGCCTGGTCGATCCGCAACCGCCGCGCGGAGGCCACTACGACTGGCTGCTCATCCTCGGTGGCCTGGCCACCGGCTGCCGCAGCCGCACCGAATTCGTCACCGGTCTGCTGGCCGCCGGAGCCATCAGCACCGACCGGGTGTGCCTGCTGGGCTCGTTCCGCGAACTGCACGAAGCCGAACGCGCCGACGCGGCCGCCTTTGCGCCCGAGGCCACCACCGAGGTGGGCATGCTGCAGGCGCTGGCGGAACATGAATTCCCCTCCGCCGCCCCCTGGCACACCGTCCGTGAAGGAGACCCCGCCGAGGATCCGAGGGCAGCGCAGCTGAGCGCGCACCGCGACGGCAAGCCGGCCCTGAGCCTGTACGCCGCCCGCAGCAGCGATCCGCAGCGCAACGCCAACAGCGCCGACACCTACCGCCAGTTCGCCAAGGACGTCGGACTGAACGGTGGCCGCCTGCTGCTGATCAGCACCCACATCTACGCCCCCTACCAGCACTGGGACGCCGTGCGCGTGCTGGGAGTGCCGCACCAGGCGGAGCTGGAAACGGTCGGCACACCCCCCAGCGCCAGCCGCCGCGTCTTCGACTCCGCCTGGTACCTGCAAGAGACCCGCTCGGCGCTGCGTTCCGCAGCCGCCCTCATCCAAGTCGCCGAGGAGTAAGGGTGGACCGGGGGACCCACTTAAGACCGCAGCTGCCACCGGCATCCGACTGCGCTGCGCTGTTCAGGCAGGCCTTGGCCGCCCACAGCGCCTTGATGGAAGGCCGCGGCATGACCGTGGCCGCCCTCCAGCGTCTTGGGCCGCTGGCGGTCTTTGTCCTCGACGCCGACGGCTGGCGCCCCGATGCCCTGCACGCCCTGCAGTGTTTCCTGGCCAAGGCACTCGATGCGCTTGCCGCCAAGCCGCAGCACGAAACCCCTTTTCGCTCCGCCCCCGCTGCGGTGGCCGCGGCCTTGCGGACCGCTGCGGGCATCGCCCACTACCCGCTCTCCCGGGAATGGGCCGGCCGGCGCGCAGATCCCCCCGCCGGGGAGAGCGCGGTCCGCCACTGGGAACAGACCTGCGGCGGCGTGCTGGTCGAGGAGATCAGGCACCTGTGCCAGGAAGCCTGCACGGCGCACGGCACGGCCGCCCTTCTGGCCGACCGCGCGTTCGCCTACGGTCCCCCCGACACCTGGCCCGACCCTCGGCTGCGTCACGCCGCGCTGCAGCGTGCGCGTGCCGCCCTTGCACCCCACATGCGAGGGGCGCCCGAGTTGGACGACGACCTGCTGTGGGGCTTCCTGCGCCAGATGGCGGCCGAACGCGCTGAGCACTACCTCGACTTGTCCCGGCACGCCGTCGCCCAGGCCGTGCACCGCGACGCCACTGCTCCCTCCCAGACGCTGAGGAAACACCAGAACACCGCAGCGCTGCGCGCCTACAGCTACCTGCATTACACGCTGACACCGACCTGGTCGCCCCCGGGCCGTCTGTGGCTGCTCAGCCATCACGGTGTACCCCACCTGGCGCGCCCCTCCGCCTACCGTGCGGGCGGCGAACACTTCCGCCAGGCCGCGATCGCCGCGCTGAGCCGGTCCGTGTTCGCCTTCATCGACTCGCCGCAGTTCCTCCAAGCCGCCGTCCTGCACACCATGGCCCGCTTTCTCGAGGACGGCACCGCGGCGGCCGCCATGGTGGGTCCCGACCACATGGCTCTGCCGCTGCGCCGCTACGCCCCGGCCGTCGCGGCGGCCACCCGGACACTGCTCGCCCGCCACCACGATGATCAGAGCCGTCTGCGCCCGCAAACCCTGCCGGCACGCAGCTACCGCGTCCTGCACGAGACCGACAGCGTCAGCGCCGACGACCTCATCGAACTGGCCCTGCTGATCCGCGGCCGCTCCTCACCTCAGGACAAATACCCCTTCATCGACTCCTACCTGCGCAAGCGAGCGGAGATCGCAGGCCGCCGCCTGGACAACGAGGGACGAGAAGCCCTCGCCCTGGCCGACCACTACGTGGAATGGGACGCAGTCTGCATCAGCCGCGCCCTCCCCGAAGCCGAAGGACAGCTGCACGAACTCCACCGCTTGATCAGAGACTTCCCCACGGAGCATCACCAGGGCTATGCCACCCACCGCTTCCGCGGCCGGGCGATGGTCGCCAACAAACAGGGCGGACAGCAACACACCGCCCTGCACCATGCCTTGAGCGGAGTCACCCGCCTTGCAGAACTGCGCACCTACGCCCTGGCAGGCTCCGACCTCGAGATCGCCGAATCCGCCCACCAGCACTGCCTCGGCCTGGCCGGCATCTGGCTGAAGTGGCTCGAGGACGTCCTCAAGAGCCCCCGCCCCACCCGGTTGCCGGCCTGGGTCCTGGCCCGCCACGCCTGCTACTGGGCCCACGCCGCCCTGCAACGCCTGGAAAGCCTCGACAGCGCCTTTCCCCTGCCCCCGCCCTCCGACGACGTGCGCTGGAGAGAGAAACGCATCAGCACCAGCCGATGGCGCGTGCAGACCCGTCTCATCCACGCCCGGACGCAGATCGCCGCCTACCTCGCCCTTGCCGCCGGACTGGGCACCCGCAAGGAATTCACCCGGGACCTGCCCAATGCCGGTGAACCCGTCGACCCCCGCACCTTCGAACTCGACTCTCTCTCCTGGCGCTACCACCAGATCCTGCAGCTGGACGAGATCACCGAGCGGGCCGACGGACCGCAGATCGCCCAACTCGCCCTCGCCATCGGCTTCCTGGACCGAGGAGCACTGCCCACCCTGCGCCTCGAAGACATGGACGACCACAAACGACGCATGCTCCAGCAGCCGCTGGACTTCCTCTTCTCCCCACCCGACACGGTCAACACGACCCCGCTTCGGTACGGACTCCCTTTGATTGAACTGAGACCCGACGCCGCAGCCGCCTACCTGCGCCGCCGCAACTGGGACGCCGGCATCCTCAGCGCGCTGCCCCCTCCCGGCGCTGAAAGAACCACACCGGTAGATCCCGCATCCCCCGCGGCCAAGCTGTATCGCCTTCTCGCCCAGCGAAACAGCCCCCACTACGAGCCCTGGCTGCAGGCCTGGTCCGCGTTGTGAGTGCACCCGCCGCGTCGCGCGGTCGCGGGCCAGGCTCGGAGGGCACTCCCGCGGTGGCCCCCGGGGACGAGCGGTAGCCGGCGGCGCGCGTCCCACGCCTTCCGACCAGGCCGCGCCTGTGCCGGGGAGGCGGACCGGGCGCGCGGGTGTTCGCAGGCGCGCGGGGCGGGGACACGGTGATGGTGCTCTTTTCTGGACGGGGCAGAGAGGCCGGGTGCGCGGATCAGGTCGTGAGGGAGTGCTGAACGGCCATGGCGGGGGTGGGGGTGAGGCGGGTGAAGTACTCGGTGGCCAGGAGCCGGGCCCGTTGCGGCTCATCCAGACGGGACAGCAGCGCGGGCAACGCCCGCTCGCCCTGGACCTGGCTGACGTGTGAGGAGATCGCCGCCCATTTCTGCTCCAGCCACGGCGTGACGTCCACGACGGCGGTCGCGTAGTCGTCCGGCACGCTGAGCAGCGTCTTCCCGACGCTGCTCAGCAGCGGTCCGAGACCGCCGATCCCGGAGTCCGGGTGGGTGGCCGCATACAGCGCGCTCGCCTGCCACGGCTCACCAGCCTCGGGGTGAAGCCGGCCGAGTCCGGCCGCATGCACCGCGAGCAGCGCCACCTGGTGGGTGCGCCGGTGATCCGGATGGCCGGTGAGCTGGCCGAGCGCGTCATGGGTCACGACGACATCGGGACGAAACTGCCGGATGTTCGCGACGACCCGGGCGACGGCCTCGTCCACGTCCACGTCGCACCACCGGTCCTGGCCGGGCGCCGACGCTGGGTTGCGGGCGTCGCGGTATCCGAGCAGGCGCGGCTCGCCCGCGCCGAGGGCCGTCAGGGCCGCGGTGAGCTCGGCGGCCCGCGCGCTGTCCGGGGACCAGGTCGCGGTGACGACCGCCGTGCGGGCACCGACGGCGGCGTGCCGGGCGAGCACCCCGCCGGCGAGCAGGCTTTCGTCGTCGGGGTGAGCGAAGACGCCGAGCACGGACGACGCCCCGGATACAGGTGCGGTCGCGAAAGTTGCCACGGGCAGGGCCTCATTTCTCACGCCGGGTACGGACCACGGCAGGGTAGGGGGAGTCAGTCACGCTGATCGACCGCCGGGACCAGGACCTGGGTGGAGGTGGTGCGCCCCTGCCACTGGAAGACCAGGCGGGAGGCGGGCTTGTCGAGCACGTCGCCGGGCGGAAGTTCGCCGTCCGGGGTACCGGCCGGGTGAACCGTCAGGCCCGGACAGCCGGTGTGGCATACGTGACGGGACCACTCCCGCACACAGGCGGCGAAGCGCTCGGCCAGGGCCTGTGCGGCTGGTCCGCAGGCGTGGATGACGGCCCTGACAGGCTTCGGACAGCACCGGTTCTGCTGCCCCGAGGGCCGCGCTGGCGGACCTGGTGGCGGCGACTTGACCGGCTTCACCCGTTTCGTGCTCATCGGCACCTCCACCACCGGCCCGGCCACGGCTGCGGGCGACTTCGTCGACGTCAGGTCGTGATCACCCGGCCTCCGTTCCGGTGCCGGTCCGCACATCGACCGCACCGGGGGATGCGCCCCTGAGTACGGGTACTCAGGGGCACTGCGTCACTTGGCCCTGACGAGGGCCGGTCCCCGTCGCCCACGATGGAGCCTCCGCGCGTCGAGAGAGGTGTCCATGGGCCGTGACCTGCAATTGCGTGTTGCCACTCCGGAGGATCTCGAGTGGATCCACGAACTACGCCATCGGGTGTACGCACAGGAACTGGGCCAGCATGCGCCGGATCCGGCCGGGCGGCTTCGTGACGGGCTGGACGGCGACAACGTCTACCTGGTCGCGGCGCGCGGAGCGGCCCGAATCGGCTTTGTCAGTGTGACTCCGCCCTGGCTGGGGCGGTACGCGCTGGATAAGTACCTGAGCCGCGACGAGCTGCCGCTGACGGCCGAGGGTGACCTATTCGAGGTACGCATCCTGACGGTCGAGCCGCGCTGGCGGGCCACCGCCGCGGCACCGCTGCTGATGTACGCGGCCCTGCGCTGGATCGCCGCCCGGGGTGGCCGACGCGTGGTGGCCATGGGCCGCACCCAGCTGATTGGCATGTACCTGTCCGTCGGGCTGCGCCCGGTCGGCCGTACGGTCCACAGCGGCGCGTTGACGTTCGAGGTGCTGACCGGCAACGTGACCGAGCTGACGAAGCGTGCGCTGGAATGTCACGGCACCACGCTGAGGCGTCTGGAGTCCGCGGTGGACTGGCGGCTCGACATGCCGTACGCACCCCGGCCGGACGGCTGCGAACACGGCGGCGCCTCGTTCACCGCCATCGGCACGGACTTCCGTACGCTGCACCGGCGCCATGACATCGTGATGGCCGACGTGCTGGACGCCTGGTTCCCGCCCGCCCCGGGTGTGCGGTCGGCGCTCGCCGAGGACCCGGCCTGGGCCGCCCGTACGTCGCCGCCGACCGGCGCCGAGGGCCTGCTGTCAGAAATCGCCACGAGCCGGGCACTGCCGACGGACGCGCTCGCGGTCGGCGCCGGATCCTCCGACCTGATCTTCAGGGCGTTCGGTCAGTGGCTGACCCCGGAGAGCCGGGTGCTGCTGACGGACCCGTGCTACGGCGAGTACGCCCATGTCACGGAGAGGGTGATCGGATGCCGGGTGGACCGGTTCCCGCTGCGCCGCGAGGACGGCTGGCGGATCGATCCGGACCGGCTGTCCGCCGCCGTCGCCTCCGGACGCTACGACCTCGTGGTGGTGGTCAACCCGAACAACCCCACCGGACGCCACGCCCCGGCCGCGGAACTGCGCTCACTGATCACCGGCGCGCCGGCCCGCACCCGATGGTGGATCGACGAGGCATACCTGGGCTATGTCGGCCTGGCCGAATCGCTCGCCGGCCTCGCCGCGACGGACCCGCGGGTCGTCGTGTGCACCTCACTGTCCAAGATGTACGCGCTGTCCGGCATGCGGGCCGCGTACCTGGTGGCCGAACCGGCCGCGGCGACGGAGCTGCGCCGGTGGACACCGCCCTGGCCGGTCAGCCTCCCGGCGCAACTGGCCGCGGTGGCGGCCCTGCGCGAACCGGCGTACTACGGCGACCGCTGGCTGCGCACCCACTCGCTGCGCCGCCAACTGGCCGAGGACCTGGCCGAGTCGGACCGGGACGTGCTGGTCGAGGAGTCCGTGGCGAACTTCCTCAACCTGACCCTGCCCGCGGGCGGTCCGAGTGCCGCGCAGCTGGTGAACGAGTGCCGCCGCCACGACGTGTACCTGCGGGACCTGTCGCCGTTGTCGCCGCGGTACGAGGGGCGCACCGTACGCATCGCGGTCAGAAACACCGTCGAGAACACCCGCATCGTGGCCGCTTGCCGGGCCGCCCTGGACGTGTTGCGGCCGGGCCGGGCCCCGCTCGTCGCCGGCTCCGCTCGATGATCACGGTGGCCTCCCTGGCGCCCTGGCTCGGTGGGGCGCTGGTACTGGGCGGCGTCGCGGTGGTGGCGTCCCGGCGCCGGGAGCTGATGGTCCGGTGGTGCGCCTGGGCGGTCGGAGTGCCCCTGGTCACCGGTGCGTTCTGGTGGGGCCGCCCGGGCGCCGCCGCTGTTGCCGTCGCGGTCGGGTTGATCGCGGTGATGGAGTTCGGCGGGCTGATGCGGCTGGGCCGGGTGGACCGGGTGGTGCTGGCCGCGGCGGTGACAGGCGTGGTGCTGGCCGCGTGGCTGGCGCCCGGACAGGTGCTGCGGGTGGTCGCGGTCGGGGCGCTCGCGGTGGCCGCGGTGCCGCTCGTGGCCGGCGACGCCGACCATGGCCTGCGCCGGCTCGCCGCCGGCCTGCTCGGGCTGGCCTGGCTGAGTGTGCCGGCCGCGCTGGTGCCGCTCGGGGCGACCGCGCTCGCGCTGTTCGTGGCGGTCTCGGTCGCCGACATCGCGGCGTACTTCGCCGGTCGACGGCTGGGCGGCCCGCGGCTGTCACCTCTGTCACCGGCCAAGCGGTGGAGCGGGACGCTGGCCGGGGCCGCGGCCGGCCTCGGTGTGCTGGCCGTGCTGTCCGCACTGAGCTGGCCGATGGCGGTCGCGGTGGCGGTCGGCGGCCCGGCCGGTGACCTTCTCGAATCCATGGTCAAGAGAGGTGCGCGGGCCAAGGACGCCGGCCGCTGGCTGCCCGGCTCCGGGGGCCTGCTGGACCGGATCGACTCCCTGCTCATCGCGATGGTCGTCCTGCTCGTCCTGCGCTGACGAACGCCGGGAGCGCGGCGAAACCCGCCCGCGTACGGCGCCCAGGACCATGCTGTCGCCTTGAGCCGCAGGTCGTGGCCCCACGCCGCCACCCCGGCCAGCTGGACGGCACCCGCCCACACGCCGCAGGCGAACGAGAGGCGGCCTTCGCGGCCGCGGTCGCCGTGGCGGCATCGGACCTGGCGTTGTCGCTGCTGCGCGGCACCGGGATCGCCTGAGCGGTCGTGCGTTCCCGGTACTGTCGACCACACCGACCGGACGCCGGCCGGGTCAGAGGTCGAGCACCAGCCGGGGGCCGCAGGAACGCGAGACGCAGATCAGCATGGTGTCGCCCGTGGCCCGCTCGTCCTCGTCCAGCAGTGAGTCCCGGTGGTCCGGCGTGCCCTCCAGCACATCCGTCTCGCAGGTGCCGCAAGTGCCTTCTCGGCAGGAGAACAGCACGGGGACACCCGCCTCCTCCGCCACTTCGAGCACCGACCGGTGCGGCGGCACGGTGAGCGTGCGCCCCGACCGGCTCAGCACCACCTCGAAAGAGTCGGCCGAAGCGGCCTCGGCCGCCGGCGGCCGGACCGGGGCGAACCGCTCGACGCCCAGCGTGCCGGCGGGCCAGCCGGCGCACTGCTCCTGCGCGGCACGAAGCAGCGGCTCCGGGCCGCAGGCATGCACCAGCGTGCCCTGGAGGGGCTTGCCGATGAAGGCGGCGAGATCCAGCAGGCCGAACTCGTCCTGCGGGCGGATGCTCACCCGGTCCCCGTAGGGTGCGAGGCGGTCCAGGAACGCCATGGACCCCCGGGTGCGGCCGCCGTACAGCAGCCGCCAGTCGGCTCCGGCGGCTTCGGCGGCCTCGACCATCGCCAGGATCGGGGTGATGCCGACGCCGCCAGCGATGAACAGATGGTGCTCGGCGGGGCGCAGCGGGAAGTTGTTCCGCGGCCCGCGCACCCGCACGGCCGAGCCCTCCCGAAGGCGGTCGTGGACGTACGAGGAACCGCCCCGGCTCTCGGGTTCGCGTAGTACACCGATCTGCCAGGCCGCGCGGTCGCCGGGATTCCCGCACAGGGAGTACTGACGGATGAGGCCGTTGTCCAGCAGCAGATCGATGTGGGCGCCCGGCGCCCAGGCCGGCAGCGGCCCGCCGTCCGGTCGGCGCAGCACCAGGGAGACGACGCCGTCGGCTACCTGGACGCGGGTGTCCACGACGAGGGTGGCATCGTCACGGTCCGTCGGGGAGGGCTGGGGAACCTCAGGGGCTCGGGGGGCCTGGAGCGGCTGGCTGGTCATGTTCGTCAACCTGAGTGTCGTACGGGTGGGGGACGGGGCGGTGATCGCCCTCCCGGGTGGCCGGAAGGGCACCGTGCGCTCGGGCGGCCGGGGTGGTCGGGTCGGGGCCGCTCAGCCGCGCGGTACGTGCAGCAGCAGTGCGTCGCCCTGGCCGCCGCCCCCGCACAGGGCTGCGGCCCCGGTGCCGCCGCCGCGCCGCAGCAGTTCCCGGGCGAGGGTCAGTACGAGCCGGGCGCCGGTCATGCCCACCGGGTGGCCGAGGGCGATCGCGCCGCCGTTGACGTTCACCTTCTCCCCGGGCACGCCGAGCTCCCTCGACGAGGCCAGGGCGACCCCGGCGAACGCCTCGTTGATCTCGAACAGGTCGAGGTCCGCCGCCTTGAGCCGGCCGTCGCGTTCCAGCGCGTCACGGACCGCCCCGGCCGGCTGGACGAGCAGCGAGGGGTCGGGGCCCGCCACAGTGCCGTAGGCGCCGATCTCGGCGAGCGGTGTCAGACCCTCCCGGCGGGCGCGGTCCGCGCTCATCACGACGACGGCAGCGGCTCCGTCGGACAACTGCGAGGCGTTGCCCGCGGTGATCGTGCCCTCGGAGGAGAAGGCGGGCGCCAGGCGGCCCAGGCTCTCCGCGGTGCTCTGCGGCCGGATGCCCTCGTCGGCCTCCACCACCGTCTCGCCCCGGCGCCCGGCCACCGTGACCGGCGCGATCTCCGCGGCGAAGGCACCGGACTCCTGGGCGCGGTGGGCCCGCTGGTGCGACAGCGCGCTGTACTCGTCCTGCTCCTCACGGGTGAGCGCGAGGGGCTGCTGGTAGCGCTCGGTGGCCGCGCCCATGGAGACCCCGTCGAAGGCGCAGATCAGCGCGTCGCGGTCGAGGGCGTCCTCGGCGGTCGCCGCCCCGTACTTCCAGCCGGTCCGGGCCCCGCGCAGCAGGTGCGGGGCGCCGGACATGGACTCCATGCCGCCCGCCACGACCACTTCGTGGCGCCCCGAGGCGACCATGAGGTCGGCCAGCGCGATGGCGTGCAGCCCGGACAGGCACAGCTTGTTCACCGTGCTCGCCGGTACGGCGAACGGGATGCCGGCGCCGACCGCGGCCTGCCGGGCCGTGTTGGGACCCGCCCCGGCCTGGACGACATGGCCCATCACGACGGCCTCCACGGCTGCCGGGTCCAGCCCCGCCGCGGACAGCGCGGCGCGGATGGCGTGGGCGCCGAGGTCGGCGGCGGACAGGCTGCTCAGCCCGCCCATGAGCTTGCCGATGGGCGTTCTCGCTCCGGCGACGATGACGGATCCGGGCATGTCCGGTGCCTCCTGGGGGTGTCTAAGTGGTGGGAGTGTGGCGCTTGTGATCCGGAAAGGGGGACTCAGCCGACCGAGTCGACTGCGCGCTCCGCGACCAGGTGGGCCGTCTCGTTCACGGAGTGCAGCACGATCCGCCCACCGGGCATGCGCCGCACCCGGCTGACCGAGGTGTAGCCGGGATGGAACCAGAACATCTGCGGTATCTCGAGCACGGTCGCCAGATAGGTGTTGATGATGCCGCCGTGACACACGGCCGCGATCCGCCGGCCGGGGTGGGCACCCAGCATGGTGTTCATGGCCCCTACCGCCCGGCCGCGGAACGCGTCCCAGTCCAGGTCCGGTACGAAGTCCTCGTAGCGTCCCTCGGAGAGGGCCACCGACCGGGGGTCGTCCGCGTCGATCTGCTCGGGCGGCGTGTAGGGGTGCGAGACGTCGGTGTCCCACTCGCGCAGGTCGTCCAGCACCGTGGCGCTCATGCCCGTCAGCCGCTCCAGCGGCTCCGCCGTCTCCCGGGCCCGCCGGTACGGGCTGGCGTAGAGGGCGTCGATGCCCTCGCTTGCCAGCCAGGGGGCGAGGCGCTCCGCCTGGGCGATGCCTTCCGGCGACAGCCCCGGGTCGAAGGCGCCGGCCACGGGAAGGCCGTGCCGGACGAGCAGAAGTTCCGTCATGAATGTTCCTTGTCCGAGGAGTCGAGGAATTGAGGAATCGAGGAGTGCGGGGAGTGCGGGGGGAAGGGCCGCGGCCAGGGGCCGACGGCGCGGTCGGGCTCAGCCGGCGATCGTCCGGTCGGAGTCCCAGTAGGGGCGGCGCATCGCCCGCTTGTCGAGTTTGCCCATGGCGTTGCGCAGAAGCTCCGGGACGACCTCGTACGACTTCGGGCACTTGTAAGCGGCCAGCCGCTCACGGCAGAAGGCGTGCAGTTCCCCGTCCGCAGGCTCGCTTCCGTCCGTGAGGACGACCAGGGCCCGCAGCGACTCGCCGAAGTCCGCGTCCGGCACGCCGATGACCGCGACCTCGGCGACCGCGGGGTGCTCACGCAGGACCGCCTCGCTCTCCGCCGGGTAGAGGTTCACGCCGCCTGAGACCACGACGTCCGCGGCCCGGTCGGTGATGAAGATGTAGCCGTCGGGGTCGACGTATCCGATGTCGCCGAGGGTGAAGACGCCGGGAGCGACGTAAGCGGCCTTGGTCTTCTCCTCGTCCGCGTGGTAGCGCACACCACGGCCCTCGGGGGCCCGGAACGCCAGCAGTCCGAGCTCACCGGCGGGCAGAGGCAGCCCGTCGTCGCCGGTCACCAGAACGTCGAAGGGCGGCTGGACGCGACCCACCGAACCGGGGTGCTTCAGCCACTCGGTGCTGTTGATACGCGCCACCGTGCCCGCCTCGCTGGCCCCGTACGACTCGGTCAGCACCGGACCGAACCAGTCGATCATGGCCCGCTTCACCTCCGGCGGGCATGCGGATCCGGTGTGCGAGATCTGTATCAGGCTGGAGACGTCGTACCCGGTGCGTACCTCCTCCGGCAGGGCGAGCAGCCTGGTGAAGTGGGTCGGCACCATCACCGACGAGGTCACCCGCCAGCGCTCCACCTGGTGCAGGAACGTCTCGGCGTCGAATCGGCCGAGGATCACCACGGGCCTGCCGGCCGCGAGATGGCGCAGCGAGGTGAGCGGCCCGTTGTGCTGGAGCGGGCCGCACACCAGGTGCGGTCCGGGCGGGAAGCCGGGGCGGGCGGCCACGGCCTCCAGGTAGGCGGCGCTGTCCGTCACCGGGCTCTGCACCCAGCGCACCTCGGTGCCGCGGGCCCGTCCCGTGGTGCCCGACGTGTAGACCAACGGAGGGCGGGCGGGACGGCCCACGGGCTGAGGCACCGGTTCCCCCTCGGCCAGCCACTGGGTCCAGTCGAGGGCGTCGTCCTTGGCCGGCGTGCCGTGCACGACGACCGGAAGGCCGAGTTCCGCGCCTGCCTGCCGGGCGGCCGACTCGCCGGCCGGGCCGCTGATCACCGCCTTCGCGCCCGCGTCGATGAGCAGGTCGACCAGTTCCCGGGCGGTCAGCTGTCGGGAGGCGGCCACCGTGCCGACCCCGGCCCGCAGTCCGGCCAGGTGGGCGACCATCGTGGCCACGGCGTTGTCGCCGAGCACGGCGACGCGGTCCTGCGGCTCGGGCGCGACCTCCAGAAACCGCCCGGTGAGGCGTGCCACCTGGTCGGCCAGCCGGGACCAGGACAGGCTCTCGGTGTCGTCGGCCAGTGCGGTGGCGTTGGGCAGTTCGCGCACACGCTGGTCGAGTGGCTGTAGGGACATGGATCCTCCGGAGCTCCTCTGTCCGTCCTCCCCCTCGCTCCACCGGGTGCACCCCGTCTGCCCAGCGGCCGGGCAGGTGGGAGAGTCGACGACAAGACTGTAGCGTTTATCAAGAAAGTGCGGAACACTCTGACCCGAGTCGGACTGACACTCGCCTGTTGGGCTGGTGTGGCGCTCCACTCCGAGCCGCCGTTACTGAATCAGCCGTCTGGTAAGTGCCGTCCGGCGATGCCGTCTGGACCCGTGTGCCGAGGAGGTCACCATGCCCCAACCGAATGTGGACGACTGGCGGGGCGAGGTCCGGCAGTGGCTGGCCGCGCAGCTCGCCCCCCGGCGGGCAGCCGACACCACCGGTGACGCCGCCGACCTCGCTGTCTTCCACAACCTCACCGACGAAGAGGAGCGGCGGCTGCTCGACCACTGCCGCGCCTACCAGCGAGCCAGGCACGACGCCGGCTACCAGGCACTCACCCTGCCCACGGAGAACGGCGGCCAGGGACTGACCGCCGCCCACGCGGCCGCCTTCGCACAGGAGGAGGCGGCGTTCGACGTACCGCCGTCCACCGAGTTGATCAGCGTCACGGTGCGGCTGGTCGCGATGTCGGTCTCCCTGTTCGGCACGCCCGAGCAGCGCGAGAACTACGCGCGCGCCTTCCTCCGTACGGACCTGCTGGCCTGCCAGCTCTTCAGCGAACCCGGCGCCGGCTCCGACCTGGCCGCACTGCGCACTCGCGCCCGCCCGGACGGCGAGGACTGGGTCGTCGACGGCCAGAAGGTGTGGACCTCGGGCGCCCAGTTCGCCGACTACGGTCTGCTGCTCGCCCGTACCGACCCGGACGTCGTCAAACAGGCCGGCATCACCGCCTTCCTCGTCCCGATGGACAGCCCCGGCGTGGAGATCCGCCCCATCCGCCAGATGAGCGGCGGCGCCTCCTTCAACGAGGTCTTCCTCAGCGGCGTACGCGTCTCCGACGGGCTGCGGATCGGTCGTCCCGGCCAGGGCTGGGAAGTGGCCAACGCCACCCTCGCCTTCGAGCGCACCGCTTCCGGTTCCGGAAACCGGCGCAAGGGCGGCACCTTCGACGACGTACTCGCCCTCGCCCGATCGCTGCACCGGACCGGGGACCCGCTGGTACGCCAGCAACTCGCGGATCTGTACGTGCGCACCGCGCTGCGGGCCGCCACCGTGGACCGCGTCGCCCGGGCGAGCGCGGCCGGCGGACGGCCGGGCCCCGAGGCCTCGCTGACCAAACTCATGGCATCCGACCTGCTCACCCGCACCGGTCAGCTCGCCGCCGAGCTGATGGGCGCGCGGATCAGCGCCGACACAGGGGAGCCGGGCACCTTCGCCTGGACGGAACACCTGCTCGGCGCGCCCGGCTACCGGCTGGCCGGCGGCACCGACCAGATCCAGCGCAACCTGATCGGCGAACGGGTGCTGAAACTGCCGGGCGAGCCGCGGATCGACCGGGTGCCGTTCTCCGAACTGTCCGGCAACTGAACGCGACAACACAGGCCCTTTCGACTACAAGGCACCTCGCACGACAGAGGCACCCGCACAACAAAGGCACCCGCACAACAAAGGCACTGAGGAGTGACAACGATGGATCTGGGACTGACAGGTGCGAAGGCGCTGGTGACCGGCGCGAGCCGGGGCATCGGCCGGGCGATAGCCGGGACGCTGGCCGCCGAGGGCTGCGCGCTGGCGCTGTGCGCCCGCGGCGAGGAGGCCCTCGCGAAGACCGCCGCCGAACTGCGCGGCGAGGGGGCGACGGTGTTCGCGGAACCGGTGGACGTCACCGACCCGGCCGCGCTCGCGGGCTTCGTGGAGCGGGCGGCCGGTGAACTCGGTGGCCTGGACCTGCTGGTGTCGAACGTGTCGGCGGGCAATGTGAAGGGGCCCGAATCCTGGGAAGCCAGCCTGCGCGGCGATCTGATCCCCTTCGCGGGTCTCGTCGAGGCGGCCCTTCCGCACCTGGAGGCCTCCGACCGGGCCGCCGTCGTGGCCATCGGCACCACCAACGCCTCCGACACCGCGCGCCCGGCCGGAGCCAACTCGTACTCCGCGCTCAAGGCGGCCGTGGTCCAGCACGCCTCGGCGCTCGCGCACGCCCTCGCACCGAAGGGCATCCGCGTCAACACCGTCTCGCCCGGCCCGATCGACTTCCCCGGCGGCGCCTGGGAGACCATCCGCACCAGCCGTCCGGAGGTGTACGAGGAGGTCCTCGCCAAGCTGCCGATCGGCCGTTACGGCACCGCGGAGGACGTGGCCGCGGCGGTGGCGTTCCTGTTGGGCCGGACCGGCTCCTTCTGTGTGGGGGTCAATCTCGTGGTGGACGGCGGGCTGCTCACCCGCGTCCAGTACTGAGCCGTGGCGGGCCCGGCCGGCCGCCTGGACGCCGTACTGGTCTGCGGCGGCAAGTGGCACGACTTCGACTACGCGCGGCTGCGGCTGCTGGAGATGCTGGGCGGCCACCCCCGGGTCCGCACCAGCGTGTACCAGGACTACGACTGCGTACCCGCGCTGGAGCAGGCCGACCTGCTGGTCACCTACACCTGCGACGTCCGCCCCCGCCCGGCGCAGCGGGCCGCGCTGGCCCGGTTCGTCGAGCGGGGCGGGCGCTGGCTCGCCCTGCACGGCACCAACTCGGTGATCGAGGCCCCGGCCCACGGCGGTCCCCGGATCTTCACCACCCCGCGGCTGTTCGGCGAACTGGCCGGGGTGCTCGGCAGCCAGTTCCTCGCCCACCCGCCGATCGCGCCGTACGAGGTACGGGTGACCCGGCCGGACCACCCGCTGGTCGAGGGCGTCGAACCGTTCACGGTCACCGACGAGCTGTACGTGTGCGAGCTGCACGGGGACCTGGAGGTGTTGCTGCACGCCGAGTACACGGGGCCGTGCCGCGGGTTCGCCGAGGGCGACACGGCGGCGCTGGACGAGGCGCCCCGTCCCGTGCTGTACCTCAAGCGGCACGGCCGCGGCGAGGTCTGCTACTTCACCCTCGGCCACTGCCGTGGCCGGTACGACGTGCAGGACCTCGGCGTGGCCGACACCGGGCGCGTGGACCGGGGACCCTGGCAGACGGCGGAGTTCCTCACCGTGCTCGGGCGCTGTGTGGAGCGGGCCGTGGCCGCGCGACATCCGGTCAACGGCACGGCCCCCGTGGGCTGAGCACCGCCTCCCACAGCAGCCGGACATGCCTCGGCTCGGGCCCCAGGACAAGGGCGCGAGCCGAGGCATGTCCGGCTCAGCCGTGCGGCAGGACCACCGCGCGGCCGTTGACCTCCCCGGCGTGCAGGCGTTCGTACGCCGGCGGGGCGTCCGCCTTCACCGTCAGACCACCTTGTTCGGAACGGGAACCCCGTCAGCCTCGGCGACGACCGCGTGCTTGCGGCGCCGGAACACGGCCGGAAGGGCGATGCGGCCACCCGTGAGGACGAGAGCGATGATCAGGACCGAGCCGGTGAACAGGCTCGCGGCCCACTGCGCGCTGGTGGCCAGCCCGAGCCCCGTGATGCCGGTGCCGAGCAGCAGCACCGCGATCACCGTGCCCCAGGCGTTGAAGCGGCCCGCGCGCAACTGGGTCGCCCCGACGAAGGCCGCCGCGTACGCCGACAGCAGATACGGCGTGCCCGCGGTGGGTGACCCGGATCCGACCGAGGACGCGAAGACGACGCCGGCGAAACCGGAGAGCAGGGCCGAGGCCACCAGGGTCAGAAAGCGCAGCCGGTCGGTGCGCACCCCTTGCAGGCGTGCCGCGTCGGCGTTGAAGCCGGTCGCGTACAACCGGCGTCCGGTGGCGGTGTGTTCCAGCAGGAACCAGATGGCCACCGCGGCGAGGAGCAGGTACAGCACCGGCAGGGTGATGCCGCCCGCGTCCAGCTGGGCGATGTTCGCGAACGGCTTGGCGAGCAGCTGGACGCCGGTGATGGAGCTGTCGTTGGTGACCATGGTGATCAGGGACTGGATCAGCGCGCCGGTGGCCAGGGTGGCGATGAACGAGTCGACGCGCAGCACCACGACCACGATGGCGTTGACCACCCCGACGAGCAGGGCGGCGGTCATGGCCAGCGCGATCGCGGCGCCGGGGCCGAGGCCCGTGGCGACCAGGAAGTGGGCGGTGAGCACGCTGGTGAGCGACATGGTGTAGGCGACCGACAGGTCGAAGACCCGTGCGGCCAGTGGAAGGACCACGCTGAGTGCCACCAGTCCGGCTACGGCGTTGCCGTTGAGGACCTGCTTGACCGTGATGGCGGTCGGGAACGTGTCCGGCGCCCATACGGAGAAGAGCACGGCGATCAGCAGCCACACGTAGACGGCGCCGATGTTGCGGAACGACAGGGAGGCCGCCGCCCGTCGGCCGAGCGCACCCCGTGTCCCCACTGCGGGGACCGCGGGTTCGCCCGGTCCGGTCGGCCGGAACTCCGCGGCCCGGGTCGGGGTGGATGTCATGTCACTCGGTTCCTTCCATGGCGTGGAGCAGCGCGGATTCGGTGATCTCCCCGCCGCTGATCTCCCGTACGATCCGGCCGTCCCGTACCACAAGGACGCGGGTGCACAGGGCGAGCAGGTCCTGGGTGTCGGAGGAGGACACGATGACGCCCATGCCCTCGTCGGCCTGGCGTGCGATCAGGTCGTACAGCTGCAGACGGGTCGCGATGTCGACGCCGGCCGTGGGTTCGCACAGCACCAGCACCGGAGGCTGCTGGGCCAGGCAGCGGGCCATGACGACCTTCTGCTGGTTGCCGCCGCTCAGGGTGGTGATCAGGGCGCCGCGTCCGGCCGTGCGCACCCCCACCCGCTGGATCCATTCATGTGCCAGCGACGATTCGCGGCGCCGGTGCAGCCGCCCTCCGCGGGCGCGGAGCCGGTCGAGGAGGGGAAGGGTGAGGTTCTCCCCGACCGAGAAGTCGCCGATCACTCCTTCGCCCGCTCGGTCCGCGGGGACCAGGGGCAGGCCGAGCCGGCCGGCGTCGCGCACGTCGACCCACCGCTCCGAGCGCTCCGGCAGCCGGAGCCTGCCCCGCACCGGCCCGACATGGGCCCCGCACACCGCGTAGGGCACGATCTCGTGGCCGGAGCCGACCAGACCGGTGATGCCCAGTAGCTCACCCCTGGCCAGATCGAAGCCGACTCCTTGCAGAGGACCGGCCCCCAGATCGCGGACCTCCAGTACGGCCCCGGCGGAACCGGAAGCCGGCCGGGGCCGCTGCTCGGTCTCCATTTCCTCGCCCGCCATCAGCTCGGCGAGCGACCGGGGAGTGAGTTCGGCGACCGGGCGGGTGGCGACCCGTCGCCCACCGCGGATCACGGTGACCCGGTCGGCCAGCGCGAAGATCTCGTCCATGCGGTGCGAGACGTACAGGACGCTGGCCCCGGCGTCGCGGATCTCGCGCACGATGTCGAAGAGGCGGGCCACCTCGCCGGGCGGCAGCACGGCGGTCGGCTCGTCGAGCACCAGGACTCCCCGGCGGCCCTCCCAGCCCTGCAGGGCGGCGGCGATGGCCACCACCGTGCGCTGGACGGGGGTCGCCGTCGCCAGGGGCCGGCGTACGTCGATGCCGAGGCCGAAGCGTTCGACGAGGGCCCTCGTCCGCCGTTCCATCTCCGGCCAGCGGATGTTGCCGAAGGCCGTGCGGGCGAAGCCACGGCTGAGTGCGAGATTGTCCGTGGCGCTCAGCTCGTTGACCAGCCCCAGCTCCTGGTGGACGAAGCGCAGCCGGTCGTGCCGTGAGTCGGCGACCTGGCCGAGGTCGAACGGCTCACCGTCGAGTTCGGCGACCGCTCCCGGTTCGGCGTGGTGGTATCCGGCGAGGATCTTGATGAGCGTGGACTTGCCGGAGCCGTTGGGCCCCATCAGCGCGTGGATCTCGCCGTGGGCGATGTCCAGGTCGACATCCTCCAGCGCCTGGGTAGCGCCGAACCGTTTCGACAGTCCGGTCACCCGCAGCACCGGGCGGTCTGCCCACACGCTTGCCCCCGGCCCTTGTGACGTCTCCGTAGACGTATCGGCGTGCACCGTTACTCCATCCATGGGAGGGCGCCGCCGCCGGCTGTGTGCCGGCGGCGGGCCGCATCGGTCAGCTCAGGCCCCAGAGCGCCTTGAACTGCGCCTGGTAGTCCTCGACGAGCGGGAAGTCACCGTCGGCGGACGGCAGGTTGTCCTTGGTGACCAGCAGACTGGGGAGCGTCGCCTTCTGGTCCACGGCCATGGACTGGCCGGTGAAGTGGCGGGCCAGCGCGTCGATCTGCAGCCAGGTGGTCTCATGGAGGTTCAGCGCTATCGCGGCGTCGCTGAGACCGCTTTGGACGTACTGGTAGTTCTGCGGGTCACCGACATTGACGGCGATGTGCTTGCCGGTGATGCCGGCGGTCTTCAGCGTGGCGGGGACGCCCACGTTGAGCAGGCCGAGCGAGAAGACGATGTGGGTCACCTTCGGGTGTGAGCGGACGTACGACACCACTCGGTCCGGCATGTCCTTGCCGACCGAGGTGATCGGCACGTCGACGGTGTCGAGCGCGCAGCCCTCGCACCACTCCTTGTACTTGGCCGCGAACGCGTCCTTGACGGGCTTCAGGATCGTGTACGCGGGCAGGTCGAAGTAGACCGTGTCGGCCTTGGCACCGCTGTTCGAGACCACCCAGGAGGCGAGTATCTCGCCCTGGACGCCGACTTCCTCGGGCCCGCTCTTCAGCAGGGAGATGCCGTTGCCCAGCACATCGTCCGCGTTCGACTGGATGACCGGGATGCCGGCCTTCTTCAGCTTGGCCAGCTGCTTGGCGTACACCGCGCGCGGGAATCCGGAGGAGACCACGGCGTCCGGGTCGTCGCGCAGGGCCTGATCGTAGGCGGCCTGGACGGACTCCGGGGTGCCCTGCGTGGCGATTTGCTTGACCTTCCAGCCGAGCTCCTTGGCCCCGGCGGTGAAGAAGTCGGCCATGTCCTTGCAGGACTGCACGCCGCACAGGATGAAGTCGATCTTCTTGCCCTTGGGGATCTTCTTGCCCACCGCTTGGGTGACCGGGATCTTGTCCGGGCGTTGCGAGTACTTCTCCACCATCGCACGAGCCGCGGTCAGGCCGGGGGAGTCGGCAGCCGTGGCCTTCGCGGAATCAGCGGCCGGAGTCGTGTCGGTGCCGCACGCCGCGAGGGTGAGCAGAGTGGTGATGGGGACGATCGCGGTGAGCGCGCGACGGACCGCGCGTCCGGGTCTGGAACTCATCGTTGAGTACTCCCGTGGTGTGGTGCCTGTGCTGCCGCGGCCCGCGTCGCTCCCGCGTCCGCGGCGGCCGGCTCTGTTACAGGCGGATCCTGTGCCGCGCCCAGGCCGGGACGGCACGCATAGGTGATCGAGGGGGCTGTGTGAGTCGCCGTAGCGGGGTACGGCGCGGGCCGCCGGGAGATCACGGCGGCACTGTGACCGAGACGGGGCAGTGCTGCCCCCAGCCTTGGAGAAACTTATGAGGCTCTACAGCCTCGGGTGCGACGGAGTGTGGCACGCTCTGACGGACTTGGGGAGGGGTCATTCACCATGAATTCGAGGTGGGCAATGCCGACACCTCCGAAGAGCCGGGTTCCATGACGCCCGTACGGCGTCGCGAGTGTTGCTCCAGGCCCTGAGTAATAACTACACTCACTATAAAGTTTCTGTCGGAGGAGAGAAGATGGACGAAACGTCGGATTTGGGCACGGCGCGGTGCCCCGGGCCCAGCGTCCAGGACTATCTCGACCGGGACAGCCGGCCGGTCCCTGCCGCGCTGAGGCTCGACAACAACGACTACATCGGCAGCGAGGACGTCGACACCGCCCGCTTCACCTCCCGCGAGTGGGCCGAACGCGAGATGCGGCAGGTGTGGCGGCGCGTGTGGCAGTTCGCCTGTCTGGAGAGCGAGATTCCCGAGGTCGGCGACCACGTGGTCTACGAGATCGGTGACGACTCACTGATCATCGTGCGCACGGCGCCGGACGAGATCCGCGCCTTCGTCAACGC
>NZ_JBITLN010000016.1:109452-187836 GCF_044465285.1 Streptomyces sp. NPDC049687 | reverse complement strand
ACCCTGGAACTGCGCGTGCACATCACTGCCGGTGTCCCGGACATGACCCGCGTCCGCCTTCAACGCCGCATGATCCAGCTCCAGTTGGAACAGATTGCCGGTGAACTGAGGAATCTCCTCCGGCTTGATCACGCTTTCACACCCCCGTGTGTCCGACTCGTCCCGCCGAAAGTCACTCGCAACGAGATCAGATCATCATACAAAGGGGTGCTGACGGAACCTCGGGATCGTCACCGATCCGCTACAACTCCGCCCGATTCGACCTCACTTGGCACTCGGCCCGTCGTCGTCCGGGCCGGCACCATCCGATCCGTCGTCATCCGACCCGTCGTCATCCGACCCGTCGCCATGCGAGTCGTCGTCATCCGGGAGGAGCCCGCCGATAACCGCTCCGGCGGTTCCTGCCGGGCCGGTGGTTCCGGGGGCCTCCGCCGGTGCGTCGGCCACCGGGTTTCCGTGCAGTCGTACGTCCTGTTCGGCCATCCGGCGTGCTTCCAGGGCGAGTTCGTCGGCGGGGCCCGCGTCGGCCGGGTCCCCGGTGGTGAGGAGGCGCTTCGCCTCCGCGAGCCTCGTGCGGGCCGTGGCGCCCACCGCACCCCGGTGGGTCATGACGAAGTCGTCGGCGGCGGCGGTCGAGGACCGGGCGACGGCCAGTGCGGCGGCCGGCAGCACCCCGGACCGTCCCGAGGCGAGCGGCACGGTCGCCCGCACGATGCGACGCAGGGCGCCGAGCGGGTCGTAAGGCTGGCCGGCCGTCGACTCCTGGCGTACGGAGGCCAGGACGGAGTCGGCGTTGAGGAGGCGGGGGTGCGGTTCTTCCTCCCGGAACGTGTGCCGCCGTACCGGCGCCAGTTCCGCCTCCGCGCCGGTGAGCGCGGCCGGTAGCATCCGCTCGGCGTTGCGCAGTTCGGCGGCGACGCGGTCGACGCCCTCGATGAAGACGGCCGCCTGGGCGATGGCGCCCTCGGCGGCGCGCAACTGCCGCACGGCTTGTTCCGGCTCGCCCGAATCTGCCGCCTGGCGCGTCAGATTGAGCCGGGCGGTGGCGAACAGCAGCCGGTCCTTGGCCTGTTCGACGTCGCCGATGACGGTGGAGGTCGCCGTGGGCGCGTACCGCGCCACGAGGTCGGCGAGTTGGGTCTGGGCCGTTTTGGTGCGCCCCGTCAGCGCCCTGAAGCGGGCCTCCGCGAAGGGGAGCGCCCGCTCCGGCTTCCGCAGCCCGGCGAAGTCATCGGTGATCTCGTCCAGCCGCCGCCCGGCCTCCTCGCACCGCCCGACGATCCCCGCGAGCGCGTGCCGACGGGCCGTCTCCTCCTCCGGTATGCCCTCGTCGTACCGCTGCCGCATCCGGAAGGCGGCGGACAGTTCGCCCTCGGCTTCGCGCAGGCCGCGCTCGAACCGGGTGACCGCCTCCGTTCCGAGGAGTTCCTCGGCGAAGCCGAGTGCGGCGCGGGTCGCACGGACGCGGTCGTCGGCGCGGACGAGCGACGCGCAGGCCGCCGCGTCCGGCTCCGCCAGGGCTGGGGCCGAGCTCGGGGGCGGCGGACCGCTCGCCCCTCCGGGGGTCGTCCGGTCGCGCGTGCGGCGGACCCGGCGTATGTATCCGTAGCCCGCCACCGCGCCCACCACGGCGACCGCCACCAGCGGCAGCACGAGATCGGCGGTCGACGTCTCGTCCTCCTGTGGTTCCCGGGGCGCGGCGGCGCGCGCCACGGCCACCGGCTCCTTGGTCGCAACCGGCGTGTCGCTCCCCGGCGTCATCCCCGGCAACACCAGCCACATCACCCCGACCGCAGCGCCCACCACGGCATGCGCCACCCGCACGGACATGTGCGACCTGGCATGCCGCGGCCGGCCTCGAAGCAGGGATGACGTCACATTTCGGAGCGTATGGCCGTGAATGCGGCGACGCGAGCGGGATACGCCCGAGGCGGGGTGGGTGGGGCGGACCGGCACAGGAGGGGGAGCGGGGATGCCACAGACGGGACCCGAGGAGAGGAAAAGGGACGCGGCCGAGGAGGAGGCGCCGACCGGAGCGGGCCCGGCCGTGGACGACGGTCCGGGCGCGCGGGCTGGGGCGTCCCGTCCCCGGCGCCGCCCCTGGCGCCCCCGTCCGCGCCCCCGCCCCCGGCGTCGACTCCTCCTCGTCACGCTCCTGCTCCTCCTCGCCCCCGTCCTCGTCTCCCAGATCGCCCTCGGGGTGAACTACCTGGGTGACCCGGCCGACGGGACCCGCACCCGGAACAAGGACGCCTTCTGGCTGGGACACGCCTGGGTCGACGGGCGGAAGGACGACGCCGATGTCGAGGAGCTGGCCGGCCGCCTCCGGCGTACCGGGATACGTGACCTGTACGTCCACGCCGGTCCCCTCGAACACGACGGGACCCTGCCGAAGTCGGCCTACACGAAGGCGGCCTGGTTCATCGCCGCCGTGCACCGGGAGGCGCCCGGCATCCGGGTGCAGGCCTGGCTGGGGGACGTGCTCGCCAGCGAGAGCCCGAACGGCATGCGGCTGGAGCGCGCGGAGACACGTGCCGCCGTCGTACGGTCGACCCGGGAGATCCTCGCCGCCGGCTTCGAGGGCGCCCACTTCGACCTGGAGCCGCTGCACTCCGGCGACCGGAACTACCTCGCCCTGCTCGACACCCTGCACGAGGTCACCCGGGCGAAGGGCGCCCAACTCTCCGTCGCCGCCCACCAGATCGACCCGGTGCCCGGCTTCCACTCCTTCTGGGGCGCGACCACCGGCCACCCCAAGTGGTGGTCGCAGCGGTTCTTCGGCCAGGTGGCCCGCCGTGTCGACCAGATCGCCGTGATGTCGTACGACACCATGCAGCCGTTTCAGAGCACCTACGGCGGTTACGTCGCCCAGCAGACCTCCCTCGCCCTGGAGGTCACCCCGCCCTCCACCGACCTGCTGATGGGCCTGCCGTTCTACAAGGAGAACCGTTTCGGCCACTGGGCGCACGCCGAGACGGTCGCCGCCGCCGTCCGGGGCGTCCGCCTGGGTCTGTCCCGAACCGACGCCGACCGGGCCAATTTCGGTGTGGCGGCGTACGTGGACTTCACGGCGACGGAGACGGACTGGGTGTCGTACGAAAAGGGGTGGGCGCGGTGAGCGAACGGGCGGCAGACTCGGCGCGATGATCCGAGAGCACCTCAGCGCGGCGGACCTCGCCCCGCTCGCCCGTGCCGCAGCCGGTCCCCGTCGCACGCTCGCCGGTGTCGCCCGGCTGACCGGCGGCAGCAAGAAGGGCGCCTACCGGCTGACGTACGACGACGACTCGACGGCGATCGCCTCCGTCTGGTCGCCGGAGGAGGACTACTGGGACCACACCTGCCCTACTGGATCCCGCTGGCGGGCATGGCCACGAACTTCGTGGGCCTCGGTCTCCAGTCCTTCGCCCGTTACCCCGGCCGGCGGGCCGTCCTTCCTACGATGACCGCCTCCTGATCCTCGACCCCAGCCACACCAGCGGGTCGTACTTGCGGTCGACCGCCCGTTCCTTCAGAGGGATCAGCGCGTTGTCCGTGATCTTGATGCCCTCGGGGCAGACCTCCGTGCAGCACTTGGTGATGTTGCAGTAGCCGAGGCCGTGTTCGTCCTGCGCCGTGCGCTTGCGGTCCACGCCGGCCTCCTCGGCCGCGTCCAGCGGATGCATGTCCAGCTCCGCCACCCGCATCAGGAAGCGCGGGCCCGCGAACGCCGTCTTGTTCTCCTCGTGGTCACGCACCACATGGCAGGTGTCCTGGCACAGGAAGCACTCGATGCACTTGCGGAACTCCTGCGGCCGGTCCACGTCCTCCTGGAACATCCGGTACTCGCCCGGACCGACGCCCTCGGGCGGTACGAACGCGGGGACCTCCCGCGCCTTCTGGTAGTTGAAGCCGACGTCCGTCACCAGATCCCGGACGACCGGGAAGGCGCGCAGGGGCGTCACCGTGATGGTCTCGTCGGGGGTGAACACCGACATGCGGGTCATGCACATCAGCCGTGGCCGCCCGTTGATCTCCGCCGAGCACGAACCGCACTTGCCCGCCTTGCAGTTCCAGCGGACGGCCAGATCGGGGGCCTGGGTGGCCTGGAGGCGGTGGATGATGTCGAGGACCACCTCGCCGTCGTTCACCTCGACCTTGAAGTCCTCCAGGTCACCGCCCTGCACATCCCCCCGCCACACCTTGAAGTGGGCCGTGTAGCCGCTCATTCGTACAGCTCCTCTTCGGCGAGGTACTTGACCAGCTCCTCCTTCTCGAAGAGGGCGAGCAGGTCCGGGCGGATGGGGTCGGTGGTCTCCCGTACGAGGTGGATCTGGCCGCGCTGCGGATCGGTGGCCGCCTGCCCGCCCGTCGGGTCGGCGAGCCGGCACAGCAGGTTCACGTTGCGCCACTCGCGGTCCATCGCCGGGTGGTCCTCGCGGGTGTGGCCGCCGCGCGACTCGGTGCGCTCCAGCGCGGCCCGCGCCACGCACTCGCTGACCAGCAGCATGTTCCGCAGGTCCAGTGCGAGGTGCCAGCCCGGGTTGAACTGGCGGTGGCCCTCGACGCCGGCCCGCCGGGCCCGTACCCGGAGCTCCGCCAGCTTGTGCAGGGCCTGCTCCATCTCGCCCTCCCGGCGGATGATGCCGACCAGGTCGTTCATGGTCTGCTGGAGCTCCTGGTGGAGGGTGTACGGGTTCTCGGCGGGGCCCGCCGACGAGGCGTCCTCGGCGGAGAAGGGGCGCAGGGCCTCCGCCGCCGCCGAGTCCACCTGCACGTCGTCCACCGACGGCCGCTCGTGGGCCGACCCCGCCGCATACCCGGCCGCGTGCAGCCCGGCCCGGCGGCCGAAGACCAGCAGGTCGGAGAGCGAGTTGCCGCCGAGACGGTTCGAGCCGTGCATGCCGCCCGCCACCTCACCGGCCGCGAACAGGCCCGGCACCCCGCGCGCCGCCGCCGTGTCGGAGTCGACCGCGATGCCGCCCATCACGTAGTGGCAGGTCGGCCCGACCTCCATCGCCTCGGCCGTGATGTCGACGTCCGCCAGCTCCTTGAACTGGTGGTACATGGACGGCAGCCGGCGCTTGACGACCTCGGCGGGCATACGGGTCGACACGTCCAGGAAGACCCCGCCGTGCGGGGAGCCACGGCCGGCCTTGACCTCGGCGTTGATGGCGCGGGCCACCTCGTCGCGGGGGAGCAGCTCAGGGGGCCGCCGGTTGTGGTCGGGGTCCTCGTACCAGCGGTCGCCCTCCTCCTCCGACTCGGCGTACTTCTCCTTGAAGACGTCGGGGATGTAGTCGAACATGAAGCGTTTTCCGTCGGAGTTCCTGAGCACCCCGCCGTCTCCCCGCACGGACTCCGTGACGAGGATGCCCTTCACCGACGGCGGCCAGACCATGCCCGTCGGGTGGAACTGCACGAACTCCATGTTCAGCAGGGGCGCGCCCGCGAGCAGGGCCAGCGCGTGGCCGTCGCCGGTGTACTCCCAGGAGTTCGACGTGACCTTGAAGGACTTGCCGATGCCTCCGGTCGCGATCACGACGGCCGGCGCCTCGAGGACGAAGAAACGGCCGGTCTCGCGTTCGTAGGCGAAGACGCCCGACACCCGCGAGCCGTCCTTCAGGACACGGGTGACCGTGCACTCCTGGAAGACCTTCAGCCGGGACTCGTAGTCCCCGGTCTCGCGATGGTCCTCCTGCTGGAGCGCGACGATCTTCTGCTGGAGGGTGCGGATCAGCTCCAGCCCGGTGCGGTCGCCGACGTGCGCGAGGCGCGGATACTCGTGGCCGCCGAAGTTGCGCTGGGAGATCCGGCCGTCCTTCGTACGGTCGAACAGAGCGCCCCAGGTCTCCAGCTCCCACACCCGGTCCGGGGCCTCCTGCGCGTGCAGCTCGGCCATCCGCCACTGGTTGAGGAACTTGCCGCCGCGCATGGTGTCGCGGAAGTGGACCTGCCAGTTGTCGTGTTCGTTGACGTTGGCCATCGCCGCCGCGATGCCGCCCTCGGCCATCACCGTGTGCGCCTTGCCGAACAGCGACTTGCAGATCACGGCCGTACGGGCACCGCGCTCGCGCGCCTCGATGGCGGCACGCAGGCCGGCGCCCCCGGCACCGACCACGACGACGTCCCACTCCTGCCGGTCCACCACGGACATCAGAAGCCCCTTTTTCCAGCTAGAAGATGGTCGGATCGTCGAAGACACCGGAAGCGACCAGGTACACGTAGAAGTCCGCGAGCGCGACGCTCACCAGCGACGCCCAGGCGAGTTGCATGTGCCGGGCGTTCAGCCTGCCGACGAACTGCCAGGCCCGGTAGCGCACCGGGTGCTTGGAGAAGTGCTTCAGCTTGCCGCCGACGATGTGCCGGCAGGAGTGGCAGGAGATCGTGTACGCCCAGATCAGCGCGATGTTGAGCAGGAAGACCAGGGTGCCCAGGCCCATGTGGCCCCAGCGGTAGTGCTCGTCGCGGAAGGCGAGGACGGTGTCGTAGGTCAGGATCCCGGCGACGACGATCGCGGCGTAGAAGAAGTACCGGTGGATGTTCTGCAGGATCAGCGGGAAGCGGGTCTCACCGGAGTACTTCCGGTGCGGCTCGGCCACCGCGCAGGCCGGGGGTGAGGCCCAGAAGCCCCGGTAATAGGCTTTGCGGTAGTAGTAGCAGGTCAGACGGAAGCCGAGCGGGAAGATCAGGATGATGATCGCGGGCGAGATGCCCCACCAGCCGCCGAAGATCTCCGCGTTGGGGCCCGCGTGCATGGGCCGGCAGTTCTCCGCCAGGCAGGGCGAGTAGAACGGCGAGACGTACGGCGCCGCGTAGTAGTCGGCGTTCGCGAAGGCCCGCCACGTCGAGTAGACGACGAACGCCAGCAGACCGGCGGCGGTGACGGCGGGGGCCAGCCACCAGCGGTCGGTCCGCAGATGCGGGGCGGCGATCGCGGCGCGCCCGGCGCCACGTACGCCGCCCGCGGGATGGGGGTCGGTCGAGGGAGGTTCCGTACCAGTGGCCAATGCAGGACTCCGGTCGGTGGGGGGCTGAGGGTTCTCAGGGGGCGTGCCGGTCCCGGGCGCCGAGCCCCTCGTCGTCCGTGTCGACCCACAGGGAGTCGTCGTACGGCGTGTCGGGGATGGTGACGAGCTCGGGCTTGCGCGGTGCGGCGGGGTGGGAGGCCGCCTCGCGCAGCAGCGCGACGCTCTCCCTCAGATGATCGGCGTCGGCACGGACGCGGCGCATCTCCAGGCCGCCGCCGCCGAGCTGCTTCTCCAGACGGCCGACGGACCGGGAGAGGTCGTCGAGGCAGCGCTGGACCGTAGTCAGGTCGTCGTGCACGGACATGACGTGACCTCGCTTCTGTGGGCGGCTGTGCCCTGGACGGCAACGTTCATGCGCCTGCGAGTGTTGCGCGTCACACCGGTCGATGTGAAGGCGTGTGCAGCGATTGGCGGACGCGTTGCTCCCTCCGAGTGGGGTTGGACGCCCCGGCCGCCGTGTCGCCCTCGGCAGGCGAACCCTTTCCTCTTCAGTAAGCCGTAGATCTGATCAACTCCAAAATACCGCCAAATGTGAACAGAACGCACCGGCAGCGGCTCCCCGGAGGTACCAGAGATGTCGATGTCCTACGACGGTGTCGGGCCGCGCTCGGTCATGCGCTCGGTCGCCTTTCTCACCGCCGGCGCCCTCGCGGTGCCTCTGCTGACCGGCTGCTCCTCCGAGGACGAGGCCGGCAAGCCGCTGGCCCACCAGGACATCGCCCCGGCCGCCCGCGCCCTGGTCGCCGACGGGGGCACGCTGCACTGGGCGGTGGACGCGGTGCCCGAGACCTTCAACACCTTCCAGTCGGACGCCGACGCCACGACCACCCGGGTCGCCCAGGCCGTCCTGCCGTCGATGTACCGGCTCGACGTCAACGGGCGGGCCCGCCGCAACCCCGACTACCTGGAGTCCGCCAAGGTCGTCGACACCGAGCCCAAGCAGGTCGTGCTGTACAAGCTGAACCAGCAGGCCGTCTGGAGCGACGGCCGGGAGATCGGCGCCGCCGACTTCGCCGCCCAGTGGCGCGCACTGTCCGGCAAGGACAGCGCGTACTGGACCGCCCGCAACGCCGGCTACGACCGCATCGAGAAGATCGAGCGCGGCGACAACGACCTGGAGGTCAGGGTCACCTTCAGCCGCCCCTACGCCGACTGGCAGTCCCTGTTCTCGCCGCTGTACCCGAAGGAGGTCATGGGCACGCCCACCTCGTTCAACGACGGGGCGCGGCGCACGCTGAAGGTGACCGCCGGCCCCTTCCTGGTGAAGACGGTCGACCGCAAGAACACCCAGATCCGGCTCGCCCGCAACCCGCGCTGGTGGGGGGAGCCGGCGAAGCTCTCCGAGATCGTGCTGAAGGCCGTGCCCCGCCGGGACCGCGCCAGCGCGCTGGCCGCCGGGACGATCGAACTGGCCGACGTCGACCCCGCCGACGCGCGGAGCATCGACGGCGCCGGGAAGGGTTCGGCGGCCGGACCGCTCTCCCGGACCGGCTCGACGTCGCACAGGACGATCGCGCGACGGGAGCGCCTGGAGAAGGCGCTGCGGGACGTCGAGGTACGGCGCTCCCTGGAGCCGGCGTACACCCAGCTGGCCCTCAACGGCGCGGACGGGCCGCTGGCCGACGAACGCGTACGGCGGGCGGTGGCGCGCGCCCTGGACCGCAGGGAACTGGCCGAGCTGGTGCTGAAGCCGCTGGGGCTGCCCGCGGTGCCGGTCGGCAGCCACCTCGCCCTGTCCGGCCAGGAGGCGTACGCCGACAACAGCGGCGCGCTCGGCGACCAGGACACGGCGGAGGCGCAGGCGCTGCTCGCGGACGCCGGGTGGGTGGCCGGGGGTCCGGTCAAGGAGGAGAAGAAGGGCGAGAAGGCGGCCGGGGCGAAGGGGAAGAAGCCGGCGGCCGAGGGGGAGTCCGGGGCGGAAGGCGAGCAGTCGGAGGAGGGTGCCGACGGCGAGTACATCGTGGGGGAGGACGACAAGGCGCGACCGGAGCCGGACGGGGAGCAGGGGAGCCTCGAGGGCCGCGGCGGTCATGGAGGCAACGGCGAGCGCGGTGATCATGGCGATCACGGTGATCAGGGGGAGAAGAACCGTCACGGCAAGAGCGAGAACGGGAAGAAGGGCGAGGGCTCCGGGCGGCAGCTCGCGCAGGAGGGCACGCAGTACCAGCACCGGCACCAGGGGGGCGCCCCCGGTGCCTACGCCCCCAAGGGCACCCCCGCTCCGGCCGGTGCCGCCGCCGGGGCGCTGGCGAAGGACGGCAAGGCGCTGTCGCTGCGGTTCGTGCTGCCGTCCGGGCCGGGCTCGGAGCCGCTGCGCACGGTCGCCGCGCGGATCACCAGCATGCTGGAGAAGGTCGGCATCCGCACGGAGACCGTCAAGGTCTCCGACGAGAGCTACTTCAAGGACCACATCGCCTCCGGCGAGTACGACCTCGCCCTGTACTCCTGGCCCGCGACCGCCTTCCCGGCCACCGACGCCCGGCCGATCTACGCCAAGCCGGTACCGGCCGCCGACGGTTCGCTGAGCGTCGAGCAGAACTACACGCGCGTCGGCACCGACCAGGTCGACCAGCTCTTCGACCAGGCCATCACCACGCTGGACGCGGACGAGGAGCGCTCCCTGATCCGCAAGGCCGACTCGCGCATCTGGGCGGCGGCCGCGTCGATCCCCCTCTTCCAGCGCCCCCAGCTCACCGCCGTGAGGAAGAACCTCGTCAACGCCGGCGCCTTCGGTTTCCAGACCCCCGTCTACGAGGACATGGGCTTCCTGAAGAAGGGTGCGCAGGGGCCCCCGCGCCCCTCGGCCGACGAGTGAAACAAGGCCGACGAGTGAAGCAAGCACGTCACGGCCTGCCCGGCCGCCCCCGTGGCACTTGCCGCGGCCACCTGCGGGTCCGCACCATGAGGCGACGAGCGGTGCGGACGCGGAAGCGGCCGCACCACGGGGAGACGGGGGAGCTGCACATGCGTGACATGCGGGGGAGCACGCGACGGTCCTGGGCGGCGGGAGTGGCCGCGGTGGCCCTGGCGGCGGGCCCGACGGCGTGCACCGGGGGATCGGACGACGACGGCGCCGGCGGGAAGACCGGCGCCCGGCGGGCCTCGGCGGGCCCGGTGGCCGAGAAGCAGGCGTGCACGGACGGGACGTACACCTGGACCGGCATCGGCGAGACGAAGCGGCTCACGGGGGTCACCGAACCGGAGAGCCTCGGCAAGGGCGGCGGCAGGCTGACGTACCGCCTGGCCCGGGTGTACACACCGCACCAGTCGGTCGAGGGCCACGGTCCGGCCCTGTCCTCCGCCGAGGTGCTGTTCTCGCTCGGCAAGAAGGCCGGCCTGATCGAGTCCGACGCAACCACCGCGGCCGAGGACGACTCGGAGGACGCCTTCACCGACGTGAACCGGAAGGCCCCCGAACTGAACGAGAACGGCACGGACTCCGTCGACGGCGCGGGCCGCTTCGTCCGGTACGCCTTCACGACGGAGGTGGCGGGTGACTTCCGTTACTCCTGCGCCGACGGCACGGCCGTGCTGGGCCACGCGGTGGGCTGGAAGGCCGACGGTGGCGGGATCCTCGACTGCGACCACTCCATCGAGGGCCTGTCCGGCGACGACGTCTCCCTCGCCCGGTCCGCCGCCCGGCTGGTCTGCGACGCGGGATCGGTCGCGACGAAGGGCGCCTGATCCGCGCCCGGGCCCGGCCCCGCGGGGGTGCCCCGTGGCCCGGTGGGGGGCGCTCCCCGCCGGGCCCCGTACCATGGGGTGAGGCCGTGGCGTGTCAAGCCCGGCAGGGCCCGCGTAACACGTACGCAGCAGGGCCGGTCCTCACACTCCGGGAGAACGCCGCTTTATGGCCACGCGCCACGACATTCGCAACGTAGCCATCGTCGCCCACGTCGACCACGGCAAGACGACCATCGTCGACGGCATGCTGAAGCAGGCCGGTGCCTTCGCCGCGCATCAGCTCGAAGGCGTCGACGACCGCATGATGGACTCGAACGACCTGGAGCGTGAGAAGGGCATCACGATCCTGGCCAAGAACACGGCCGTCAAGTACCACCCCAAGGATGGCGGCGACGTCATCACCATCAACATCATCGACACCCCCGGCCACGCCGACTTCGGCGGTGAGGTCGAGCGCGGTCTGTCCATGGTGGACGGTGTGGTGCTGCTCGTCGACGCCTCCGAGGGGCCGCTGCCGCAGACCCGGTTCGTGCTGCGCAAGGCGCTGCAGGCCCGGCTGCCGATCATCCTCTGCATCAACAAGACCGACCGGCCCGACGCCCGCATCGACGAGGTCGTCAACGAGACGTACGACCTCTTCCTCGACCTGGACGCCGACGAGGAGCAGATCGAGTTCCCGATCGTCTACGCCTGCGGCCGTGACGGGATCGCGTCCCTGACCAAGCCGGCCGACGGGACCGTGCCGGAGGACTCCACCAGCCTGGAGCCGTTCTTCTCCACCATCCTGGAGCACATCCCGGCCCCGACCTACGACGAGGAGGCCCCGCTCCAGGCCCACGTCACCAACCTGGACGCCGACAACTTCCTCGGCCGGATCGCGCTGCTCCGCGTCCACCAGGGCGAGCTGAAGAAGGGTCAGACCGTCGCCTGGCTGAAGCGCGACGGGTCGGTCGCCAATGTGCGCATCTCCGAGCTGATGATGACGGAGGCGCTCACCCGCAAGCCCGCCGAGAAGGCCGGCCCGGGTGACATCTGCGCCGTCGCCGGTATCCCGGACATCATGATCGGCGAGACCCTCGCCGACCCGGAGAACCCGGTCCCGCTCCCGCTGATCACGGTCGACGAGCCCGCGATCTCCATGGTCATCGGCACCAACACCTCCCCGCTGGTCGGCCGTGGCGGCACCGGCAAGGGCGCCGACGCCAAGGCGGCTGTCAAGGACCGCAAGGTCACCGCCCGCCAGGTGAAGGACCGCCTCGACCGCGAGCTGATCGGTAACGTCAGCCTGCGCGTCCTGGACACCGAACGCCCCGACGCCTGGGAGGTGCAGGGCCGAGGTGAGCTGGCGCTGGCCATCCTGGTCGAGCAGATGCGCCGCGAGGGCTTCGAGCTGACCATCGGCAAGCCCCAGGTCGTCACGAAGGACGTCGACGGCAAGGTCTACGAGCCCGTCGAGCGCATGACGATCGACGTGCCCGAGGAGCACATGGGCGCCGTCACGCAGCTCATGGGCGTCCGCAAGGGCCGGATGGACAACATGTCCAACCACGGCTCCGGTTGGGTGCGCATGGAGTTCGTGGTGCCGTCCCGCGGTCTCATCGGGTTCCGGACCGAGTTCCTGACCCAGACCCGCGGCACGGGCATCGGCCACTCCATCCACGAGGGCCACGAGCCCTGGTTCGGCACGCTCCAGACCCGCAACAACGGCTCCCTGGTCGCCGACCGCGCCGGTGCCGTCACCGCCTTCGCGATGACGAACCTCCAGGAGCGCGGTGTGCTGTTCGTCGAGCCCGGCACCGAGGTGTACGAGGGCATGATCGTCGGTGAGAACTCCCGCTCCGACGACATGGACGTCAACATCACCAAGGAGAAGAAGCTCACCAACATGCGGTCCTCGACGGCCGATGTCGCGGAGTCGATCGTGCCGCCGCGCAGGCTGTCGCTCGAGCAGTCGCTGGAGTTCTGCCGTGACGACGAGTGCGTCGAGGTGACCCCGGAGGCGGTCCGCATCCGCAAGGTGAACCTGGACGCCCGCGAGCGCGCCCGCGCCGCGAGCCGCGCCAAGCACGGCTGACCGGCCCGCACAGCGTTCTGAACCAAGGAGCCAGGTCCCGCGAGACGGGACCTGGCTCGTTGCGTGCACGGGGCGGTGAACACAGTTTTTACTCTGCGGGGACATAGGGATAACCCTTTGATCTGCCCCAGAGACGCCCGGCAGGGGCCGATCGGTATTAGCCTCGTGGTGGTGCGATTTACGCGCAGCCGGGGACGAGTGCCGATCGAACGGCCGTAGACGCGAGGCCCGTTGGCCGACCGGTCGGACGAGGGCGGACACGCCGACTCCACCCCGCACAGCGGCCAAGGCAGCCGCAACTGATTTTCCCCTCCCTGACGTCCGAAATGCGGACACTCATCGCCGATAGATGTGTAACAAGTCCGTTTCGCAGGGATCTTCCCTCTATCCCTTTGTCCGGATTTTGGAAGAAGTAGCCGACAGGTGTGATCGAACCGAGACCTTGCCGGTGTGGTTCGGCCTTCGCTGATGGCAGATAGTTAGGCGCGTAGAGCTCGGACGGACGGGTCAGGCGCCGACAGGCGGCGCAGGCTCGCGAGCGCTGGGGGCACCGACCATTTTCAGGCGCCGGCAACGGTGTTGTGTCGTGTGCTGCCCCATGTGCTGAACTTATGGATTCTTGAGGAGGAACCCATGCGCGGTGCGAGGAGTGCCAAGTGGGTCGCTATGGCCGCGGTGGTGGCACTGGCTGCGACCGCCTGTGGTGGTGGCGACGACGACAAGGGTGACAGCAAGGCCGCCGTCGACCCGAACGGTACGTTCACGGTCGAGTCCGGTGAGCCGCAGAACCCCCTGCAGCCCGCCAACACGATGGAGTCCTACGGCAGCATCGTGATCAAGTCGCTGTTCACCGGTCTGGTGGACTACGACAGCAGTGGCAAGATCGTCATGATGAACGCGCAGTCGGTCGACACGACGGACAGCAAGACCTACACGGTCAAGCTGAAGGCCGGCTGGAAGTTCCACGACGGCACCCCGGTCACCGCTGAGTCCTACGTCAAGGCCTGGAACTGGGCCGCCAACCCGGCGAACAAGCAGACCAACAGCTTCTGGTTCTCCGACATCCAGGGCTACGACGACGTCGCTCCCGCGAAGGGCAAGCCCAAGGCCACCGAGCTCTCCGGCCTGAAGGTCGTCGACGACAGCACCTTCACCATCACGCTGTCGAAGGCGATCCCGTACTTCATCTACAAGCTCGGCTACGAGGTCTTCTCGCCGCTGCCCGAGTCCTTCTACAAGGACCCGAAGGCCGCCGGTCAGAAGCCGGTCGGCAACGGCCCCTACGAGTTCGTCAGCTGGGACCACAAGAAGGCCATCACGGTCAAGAAGTACGCCGGCTACAAGGGCCCGAACGCGGCGAAGAACGGCGGCGTGGTCTTCAAGAACTACTCCACCCCCGAGACGGCCTACGCGGACCTGAAGTCCGGCAACCTCGACGTCATCACCCAGATCGCCCCGAAGGACCTCCCGGTCTACAAGCAGGACCTCGGCGACCGCGCGATCGACCAGGCCTACTCCGCGATCCAGACCATCGCCCCGGCCTTCTACACCAAGCAGTGGAAGGGCATCAACCCGAAGGTCCTGCAGGGCCTGTCGATGGCGATCGACCGGAACACCATCACCAAGACCGTGCTCCAGGGCACCCGTGAGCCCGCCACCGGCTGGGTCGCCAAGGGCGTCCTCGGCTACCAGCCGAACGCCGCGGGTGACGTCACCACGTACAACCCGACCAAGGCCAAGCAGCTCATCAAGGAGGGTGGCGGCGTTCCGGGCAACTCCATCACCATCCAGTACAACACCGACGGTGGTCACAAGGAGTGGGTGGAGGCGGTCTGCAACTCCATCACCAACGCCACCGGGGTGAAGTGCGGCACCGACCCGAAGGCCGACTTCCAGGCCGACCTCGACGCCCGTGACGCCCAAGAGGTCAAGTCGATGTACCGCTCGGGCTGGGTGCTGGACTTCCCGATGAACGCCAACTTCATCCGGGACCTGTTCGGCTCCAAGTCGGACGGCAACCAGAGCGGCTTCTCCAACAAGACGATCGACGAGGAGATCGCCGCCGCCGACAGCGCCAAGACGCTGGACGAGTCGGTGCAGAAGTACCAGGAGATCGAGAAGCAGCTCCCGAACTACATGCCGAGCATTCCGCTCTGGTACTACAAGGTCAACGCGGGCTACTCGGAGAAGGTCTCGGGCGTCAAGTTCGCCCAGGACGGAGACCCCATCCTGACCGGCGTCGAGGTCAAGAAGTAACCGCAGACAACCCGTTGCCCGGGGCGCGCACGCCGCGCCCCGGGCAACGGCAGCGGCCGGGGGGCCCTTTCCACACGCACCGTGCGGCGGTGCGCGTGGGAAGGGCCCGCCTGCTGCCGCTGTGACTTTTATGGAGGCACGATGGGGCGCTATGTCGCACGACGACTGCTCCAGATGATCCCGGTGTTCATCGGGACCACCCTGCTTATCTTCCTCATGGTCTACGCCCTGCCCGGCGACCCCGTGCGCGGACTGTTCGGCGACAAGGGCGGCAGCCCCCAGGTGATCGCCGCCCTGAGACACGAGTACGGTCTCGACCAGCCGATCCTGGTGCAGTACTGGGACTACATGAAGGGCATCGTCCTGCACGCCGACTTCGGCACGCAGATCGCCAGCGGCCGACCCGTCACCGATGTGCTCGGCGACGCGTTCCCGGTGACCCTGCGGCTGGGCGGCTTCGCCTTCGTCATCGAGGTCGTCATCGGTATCGGCCTGGGTGTGTTCGCCGGCCTGCGTGCCGGACGCTCCGCCGACACCGCGGTCCTGCTGGTCACGCTGCTGCTGATCTCGGTTCCCGTGTTCGTTCTCGGCTTCATCCTCCAGTGGATCTTCGCCGATCAACTGCACTGGCTGGAACCGAACGTCAACGACGCCTCGAACTACGGGCAGTTGCTGATGCCGGCCATTGTGCTGGCCACGGCGTCACTCGCCTATGTGTCCCGGCTCACCCGTACGTCGATCGCGGAGAACATGCGCGCCGACTACGTCCGTACGGCCATCGCCAAGGGCCTGCCCCAGCGCCGGGTGGTGAGTGTCCACCTGATGCGCAACTCGATGATCCCCGTGGTCACCTATCTGGGCACGGACATCGGCGCCCTGCTGGGCGGTGCCGTCGTCACCGAGGGCATCTTCAACATCCAGGGCATCGGCGGCACGATCTACCAGTCGATCATCCGCCGGGAAGGCACCACCCTCGTGGGCCTGGTGACCATCCTCGTCCTCGTCTATCTCGTCGCCAGCCTCCTTGTCGACCTGCTCTACGCGGTCCTTGACCCGAGGATTCGCTATGCCTGACATGACCAAATCCGACACCGCCACCGCCGCACCGGACGCCGTGGCCACCGCCGCACCGGCCGGAGTTCCGGTCAAGGCCGAGAAGGTCCGCAGCCTGTGGGGCGACGCCTGGCAGGACCTGCGGCGCAACAAGATCTTCGTCGTCTCCTCGGTGCTGATCCTGCTGCTGCTGACGATCACCTTCTTCCCCGGCTGGTTCACCAGCGCCGACCCGACCTACGGCGACCTGGCCAAGCACTACCTGCAGAAGCCGAAGCTCGGAAAGGTCTTCTCACCCGAGTGGCTGGGCTACGACCAGCAGGGCCGCAGCGTCTACGCCCGGCTCATCTACGGCGCCCGCGCCTCCATAGCCGTCGGCTTCGGCACCACGATCCTGGTGACCGTCGCGGGCGGTCTGGTCGGCATGATCGCCGGCTACTTCGGCGGGATCGTCGACTCGATCCTGTCCCGGCTCGTGGACGTGTTCTTCGGCATCCCGTTCCTGCTGGGCACCATGGTCGTCCTCAACTCCTTCCCGGAGCGGACCACCTGGGTCGTCATCGGCGCCCTCGGCTTCTTCGGCTGGACCCAGCTCGCGCGCGTGATGCGCGGCGCGGTGATCACCACCAAACAGTCCGACTACGTCCAGGCGGCCAAGGCGCTCGGCGCGAGCACCCCGCGCATCCTGTTCCGGCACATCCTGCCGAACACCCTGGCCCCGGTGATCGTGGTCGCGACCATCTCGCTCGGCGTCTACATCGGCTCCGAGGCCACGCTGTCCTTCCTGGGGCTCGGCCTGAACGGCGTCTCCTGGGGCAACGACATCTCCGACGGCGGCAGCTCGATCCGGGTGGCCCAGTGGATCATGCTCTACCCGTCGATCATGCTCACCATCACGGTGCTGGCGTTCATCATGCTCGGCGAAGCGGTCCGCAACGCCCTTGACCCGAAGACGCGCTGAGGGAGGCGTACGTGACCACCATCGAAGAAGTCGCCCCGGTTCCGGCCCCCCGCGACGGCGGGGACGCCCCGCTGCTCGAAGTGCGTGACCTGCACGTCGAGTTCGTCACCCGCGAGGGTGTCGTCCGGGCCGTGAACGGCGTCAACTACAGCGTGAACGCCGGCGAGACGCTCGCCGTGCTCGGCGAGTCCGGCTCCGGCAAGTCGGTGACCGCGCAGGCCGTCATGGGCATCCTCGACATGCCCCCGGCGCGGATCCCGCAGGGCGAGATCCTCTTCCGCGGCCAGGACATGCTCAAGATGTCCGGCGAGGAGCGCCGCCGTATCCGCGGCCAGCGGATCGCCATGATCTTCCAGGACGCGCTCAGCTCGCTCAACCCGGTGCTCTCCGTGGGCTACCAGCTCGGCGAGATGTTCCGCGTCCACCAGGGCCTGTCCAAGAAGGACGCCAAGGCCAAGGCGATCGAGCTGATGGACCGGGTGAAGATCCCGGCCGCCGCGGCCCGGGTCAGCGACTACCCGCACCAGTTCTCGGGCGGTATGCGCCAGCGCATCATGATCGCCATGGCGCTGGCCCTGGAACCCGACATGATCATCGCCGACGAGCCCACCACGGCCCTCGACGTGACGGTCCAGGCCCAGGTCATGGATCTGCTCGCGGAACTCCAGCGCGAGTACAACATGGGTCTCATCCTGATCACCCACGACCTCGGCGTGGTCGCCGACGTCGCGGACAAGATCGCGGTGATGTACGCGGGCCGGATCGTGGAGCGCGCGCCGGTGCACGAGCTCTACAAGCGCCCCGCGCACCCCTACACCCGCGGGCTGCTGGACTCGATCCCGCGCCTGGACCAGAAGGGCCAGGAGCTGTTCGCGATCAAGGGCCTGCCGCCCAACCTCCTGCACGTGCCCACCGGCTGCGCCTTCAACCCGCGCTGCCCCAAGGCGCAGGACATCTGCCGCACCGACGTCCCGGCCCTGGTGCCGGTGACCGAGCGGGACGGCACCGAGCTGGTCGGCCGGGCCTCGGCGTGCCACTTCTGGAAGGAGACGATCCATGGCTGAGCTCAGCAAGAACGACGAGCAGGAGGCCACGCCGAACGTCTCCGAGGTGAAGACCGCGGACGTGCACTCCGAGACGGAGGCGGTCGCAGCGATCGAGGCGCCCGTGGACCGCGGCGAACCGATCCTTCAGGTGCGCAACCTGGTGAAGCACTTCCCGCTCACCCAGGGCATCCTGTTCAAGAAGCAGATCGGCGCGGTCAAGGCCGTCGACGGTGTCTCCTTCGACCTGTACCAGGGCGAGACCCTCGGCATCGTGGGCGAGTCCGGCTGCGGCAAGTCCACGGTCGCCAAGCTCCTGATGAACCTGGAGCGGGCCACGGCCGGCGAGATCTTCTACAAGGGCCAGGACATCACCAGGCTGTCCGGGCGCGCCCTGAAGGCGGTCCGCCGCAACATCCAGATGGTGTTCCAGGACCCCTACACGTCCCTGAACCCCCGGATGACGGTCGGTGACATCATCGGCGAGCCCTTCGACATCCACCCCGAGGTGGCCCCCAAGGGCGACCGGCGCCGCAAGGTGCAGGAACTGCTGGACGTCGTCGGTCTCAACCCCGAGTACATCAACCGCTACCCGCACCAGTTCTCGGGCGGCCAGCGGCAGCGCATCGGCATCGCGCGCGGCCTCGCCCTCAACCCCGAGATCATCATCTGCGACGAGCCGGTCTCCGCGCTGGACGTGTCCGTCCAGGCCCAGGTCATCAACCTGATGGAGCGACTGCAGGACGAGTTCAACCTGTCGTACATCTTCATCGCGCACGACCTGTCGATCGTCCGGCACATCTCGGACCGGGTCGGTGTGATGTACCTCGGCAGGATCGCCGAGATCGGCTCCGACGAGCAGATCTACGACCACCCGACGCACCCCTACACCCAGGCGCTGCTGTCGGCGGTCCCCGTGCCGGACCCGGAGGCCCGTGAGGGCCGCGAGCGCATCATCCTCACCGGTGATGTGCCGTCCCCGGCGAACCCGCCGTCCGGCTGCCGGTTCCGCACCCGGTGCTGGAAGGCGCAGGACAAGTGCGCGACGGAGGAGCCGCTGCTGGCGGTGCCCGAGCGTTTCAAGGGCGCGGACTCCCCGGCGGCACACGAGTCGGCGTGCCACTTCGCCGAGGAGAAGGACGTCGTGCACGCGGCCTGAGAACGCACGGCCGTCTGCGTCGCGGTGTGCCCGGAGCGAGGAACTCCGGGCACACCGCGTGCCGTTTGCGCCCCGACCGCATCCGTCTGGTCGGCGCACTCACGGCCATCTGCCGTCGGGGACGTGCCCCCGACCGACGACCCCGAAGCCGTACGCACGTGCGGCGAGCGGAACCCCTATGATCACTCCGCCCCAGCGTCCGCTGCGGCCGCGCACGCCTCCGAGACAGGCCGATGACGATGACGAGCACCGTTCGCAAAGCCGCTCCCTGGATCCTTGCCCGCTCAGCGCAGACGGCGACGGCTGCGGCCGCCGTGGCGGACGTGTTCCGCGCGGCAGCGGTCCGGGATCACTACCTGCGCCACACGGATGCGTCCCTGCACGAGTCGGGCTTCATCTCCATGATCTTCGTCTACCTGGTGACTCTTGCGATCGTGCTGTTCCTCGTGTGGCTCGCCCGGTCCCGGCGCAACGCCCAGGAGCTGTCCCCCCGGGCCTCGGTCCCGAGTCGGGGCTGGACGATCGGCGCGTGGTTCATACCGGTGGTCAACTTCTTCGTCCCGCGCCGGATCGTTCTCGACATCGGGCGCGCGAGCTCCGCGTCGTGGCAGCAGAAGCGGGACACGACACTGGTGAACCTGTGGTGGGCCGCCTGGATCACGCACGCGGTGGTGCTCGTGGTGGGGGGCCGGGTGGCCCCGGGGTCGATGGTCTTCCTCGTGGTGGCGGAGGCGCTCATGATCGCGGCGGCCGTGCTGCTGGGGCTCGTCATCGAGCGCATCACCGCGTTGCAGAGCGCCGCGCTCGGGGCCACCGTACCGGTCGCACCTCTCGCCCAGGCGTGAGGCGGTTCCCCCGGGGCGCTTTGCCGAGCGCGACCGCCAGGGCGAGGTCGGCGAAGTGAGGAGCCGGCCGCGTGTTGATGCGCCGTCGGGGCCGCCACCGGCCGGACACCTCTGACGGAGGCCGAACGGCGGCTGCTGGGCCCCGACGCCGCGCCCCCCGCTGTTCGGCTGACCGGCCCGGCCGGCGCCCTGCCCCACGTGCCGGAGCGGCCCGCCGGTACCCCGGCGGGCCGCTCTCACAGCGCGGACCGCGCTACTTCCACTCGAGACCCCACACGTTGGAGTCCTGCTTCACCGGAGCGGTGAACCACTTCGACCACTTCTTGTTCTCGTGGTACTTGCAGTGGCCGTCGTAGTAGTACGAGTACTTCGTGGCCTTGAACTTCTTCGACTCGTGGAACATGGTCATGCGGACCTTGGTCTTGCCCGCCTTGTTCTTCGCCGGAATCGAGTAGCTCCAGCTGTTCGACTTCGACCAGGACTTGCCGAGGGTCACGCTGAACGACGTGCTCGCCTTGGCGAAGATGACGCCGGCCTCGGCCTCCACACCCGCGGTGCCACTGGCGCTCACCGTGGCCGTCTTGGTGTGGTTGTAGGTGAGGGTGCCGCCGAGGTTGTCGTACATCCACTCGCTGTGCAGGTTGGTCGGCCTGCTCACGGTGGACTTGTTGGTGATGTGGTAGCCGGTCCCGGGGCTCGGGGCACACGCCGCGGAGGCCGGAGCGGCCACCCCGGTCACGATGCCACCGGCGACAACGGCGGTCGAGACTGCGGCACTTGCGATTCTCAGCACGAACGATTCCCCCTTCAGGAACTCTGCGCTCACCGGAGCGCGGCATCAGATTGGCCGTGCGCGGACAAGGCTGCAAACGGGTTGCGGGACACCGGAACACGCCCATGCACCGCGGCGCATTGACAGCCCGGAGCACCACCGGGCAAAGCGTGCGGACGGGAAGTCCCCGCAGGTGCGGGGGCGTTGAATTGGCCGTCTCTGCGCGGAACGTCGGTATCGCATCGTCTGTATGAAGTGATCAGCGTCTCATCGCGGGACTCCATGTGCTTTGCGGTATGAAAGGCGCGCCCAAGACTTCGCCAAGGCCGGAACCGTGTGCCGGTGGCCCGAGTCCTGATCGTTGGTCCAACACAAACGGGGAGTGACGAAATGTTGGTTGCAGCGGATCACAGAGGCGCCGGCGTCGGGACGCCCTTCGGCGCGGCCGTGCGCGCCCGACGGCTGGAGCTGGGACTCACCCAGGAACGCCTCGCGACCGAGGCGGGCATGACCCAGGGCGCGCTGTCGCGCATGGAGTGCGGCCGCGGGGTTCCGACTCTGCCGCTGCTGGAGCGACTGGCGGCGGCGCTGTCGTCGAACCTGCTGATCTCCATGTCGCCGCACGGCGGCGTCCGCGTGGTCTTCAAGGCGCTGCCGCGCTGACCCACCGACCCCGAACGGCTCAGCCGAGCCGTTCGGGGTCATCCTCCTGACGCCCCTTTGAACCCGTACGGGTGGGGTGAGAGTGCAGGGAATCCCTCATGTGCCGATATTGACTGGTAAAGGATCAAGGCACTCCTGGGTCCGGCGCAGTCAAGAGGAGGCATGCATGCGTGGAGCCACGCACGTCAGGTGGGCCGCATGCGCGGTGGCGGCAGCGCTCATGGCGACGGCCTGCGGGGGCGGGGACGGGGATGGCGGCGACGGCGCCGCGGTGCTCAGCTCCTCCTGGGGAGACCCCCAGAACCCGCTGGAGCCGGCCAACACCAACGAGGTGCAGGGCGGCAAGGTCCTCGACATGATCTTCCGCGGGCTGAAGCGGTACGACCCCGAGACCGCCCAGGCGCAGGACATGCTGGCGCAGAGCATCAGGACGCCGGACTCGCAGAACTTCACGATCACCCTCAAGGACGGCTGGACGTTCAGCAACGGTGAGAAGGTGACCGCGAAGTCCTTCGTCGACGCCTGGAACTACGGCGCGAGCCTGAGGAACAAGCAGAAGGCCGCGGAGTTCTTCAAGTACATCGACGGCTACACCGAGGTGCACCCGGAGACGGGCGCGCAGACCGCCGACACGCTCTCCGGGCTGAAGGTCGTCGACGACCGCACGTTCACCGTGCGGCTCAGCCAGAAGTTCTCGTCCTTCCCGGACACCCTCGGCTACGCCGTCTTCTCGCCCCTGCCCCGGGCGTTCTTCGACGACCACGAGGCCTGGCTGAGGAAGCCGGTCGGCAACGGGCCCTACACGATCGCCTCGTACACCAGGGGTTCGCAGATGAACCTCGTCCGGTGGGACGGCTACCCCGGCGCGGACAAGGCGCGCAACGGCGGGGTGACCCTGAAGGTCTACACCGACCCGAACACCGCCTACACCGACCTCCTGGCCGGCAACCTCGACCTCACCGACGACGTGCCCGCCGCCCAGCTCAAGAACGCGCCGAGCGACCTCGGCGGCCGGTACCTCAACCAGCCCGCCGGCATCATCCAGACGATCGCCTTCCCCTACTACGACAAGCAGTGGGGCAAGCCCGGCATGGACAAGGTCCGCAAGGGGCTGTCCATGGCCATCGACCGCGACCGGATCACCGAGACGATCTACCGGAAGACCCGGGTGCCGGCCACCGACTGGACGTCACCGGTCCTCGGTGTGAAGGGCGGCAAGAAGGGGCTGTGCGGCGAGTGGTGCACCTATGACCCCGGCCGGGCCAAGGAGCTGATCCAGGAGGGCGGGGGACTGCCCGGCGGGCAGCTGAGGATCACGTACAACGCGGACGCCGGGTCGCACCAGCAGTGGGTCGACGCCGTCTGCAACTCCATCAACAACGTCCTGGGCGACGACAGGGCCTGTGCCGGCAGCCCCATCGGCACCTTCGCCGACTACCGCAGCAGGACCACCCAGCAGAAGCTGAGCGGCCCCTTCCGCGCCGGCTGGCAGATGGACTACCCGCTCATCCAGAACTTCCTGCAGCCGCTGTACTACACCAACGCCCCCTCAAACGACGGCAAGTGGTCCAACAAGGACTTCGACCGGCTCGTCGACCAGGCCAACGCCGAGACCGACACCGCCAAGGCCGTCGAGCTGTTCCAGAAGGCCGAGGAGGTCGTCCGGGACGACATGGCCGCCATCCCGCTCTGGTACCAGAACGGCACCGGCGGCTACGCGGAACGCCTCTCCGGCGTGCGGCTCAACCCGTTCTCCGTCCCCGTCTACACCGACATCAAGGTCGGCTGACCCGCCATGGGGCGGTACGTCCTGCGGCGTCTGCTGCAGATGGTCCCGGTGTTCGTCGGGGCGACCCTGTTGATCTTCCTCATGGTGAACGTGATGGGCGATCCCGTCGCGGGCCTGTGCGGCGAACGGCGGTGCGACCCGGCGACGACCGCCCAGCTGAAGCAGGAGTTCGGTCTCGACCGGCCGGTCTGGCAGCAGTACCTGACCTACATGGGGAACGTCTTCACCGGCGACTTCGGTACGGCGTTCAACGGCCAGCCGGTCACCGAGCTGATGTCGACGGCGTTCCCCGTCACCGCGCGGCTGACGGTCGTCGCCATCCTCTTCGAGATCGTCATCGGCATCACCCTGGGCGTGATCACCGGCCTGCGCCGGGGCCGGAGCGTCGACACCGGCGTCCTGCTGGCCACCCTCGTCGTGATCTCCGTCCCCACCTTCGTCACCGGCCTGCTGCTCCAGCTGCTGCTCGGCGTCGAGTGGGGCTGGATCAAGCCCTCGGTCTCCGCGGCGGCCGGCTTCGACGAACTCCTCGTGCCCGGCCTGGTGCTGGCCTCCGTCTCGCTGGCCTACGTCACCCGCCTCACCCGCACCTCCATCGCCGAGAACAGACGCTCCGACTACGTCCGTACGGCCGTCGCCAAGGGGCTGCCGCACCGCCGGGTCGTCACCCGGCACCTGCTGCGCAACTCCCTCATCCCCGTGGTCACCTTCATCGGCGCGGACATCGGCTTCCTGATGGGCGGCGCGATCGTCACCGAGCGCATCTTCAACATCCACGGTGTCGGCTACCAGCTCTACCAGGGGATTCTGCGGCAGAACACCCAGACAGTGGTCGGTTTCGTCACCGTCCTGGTCCTGGTCTTCCTGGTCACCAACCTGCTCGTCGACCTCCTGTACGCCGTACTCGACCCGAGGATCCGCTATGCCTGAACTGGAGCCCGAGGGCGACATCGCGGCGACCGGCGCGGGCGCCGCGGCGGACTTCGCGGCCAGCGAGGCGCTGCCGCTGGAACAGCCCCTCGAAGGGGCGGAAGGCCTCGGCACCGGGGCCTCGGGCAAGCCCCGCTCCCTCTGGTCCGACGCCTGGCGCGACCTGCGCCGCAACCCCGTCTTCGTCATCTCCGGGCTGATCATCCTCTTCCTCGTCCTCATCGCCCTGTGGCCGTCGGCCATCACCTGGACGAGCCCCCTCAAGTGCGACCTCGCCAAGGCCCAGGAGGGCTCCCAGCCCGGCCACCCCTTCGGCTACGACGGCCAGGGCTGCGACGTCTACACGCGCGTGGTCTACGGCGCTCGTACGTCCGTCGAGGTCGGCGTCCTCGCCACCCTCGGGGTCGCGCTCCTCGGCAGCGTCCTCGGCGGCCTCGCGGGCTTCTACGGAGGCCTCGGCGACTCGATCCTGTCCCGGATCACGGACGTCTTCTTCGCGATCCCGGTCGTCCTGGGCGGCCTGGTCCTGCTGTCCGTCGTCACCAGCGACACCGTCTGGCCGGTCATCGGCTTCATGGTGCTGCTGGGCTGGCCCCAGATCTCCCGTATCGCCCGCGGCTCGGTGATCACCGCGAAGCAGAACGACTACGTCCAGGCCGCTCGGGCCCTGGGCGCCTCCGACTCCCGGCTGCTGCTCCGCCACATCGCCCCGAACGCGGTCGCCCCGGTCATCGTCGTCGCGACCATCGCCCTCGGCACGTACATCGCGCTGGAGGCGACCCTGTCCTACCTCGGCGTCGGCCTGAAGCCGCCGGCCGTCTCCTGGGGGATCGACATCTCCGCCGCCTCCCCGTACATCCGCAACGCCCCGCACGCCCTGCTGTGGCCCTCGGGCGCCCTCGCGCTGACCGTGCTCGCGTTCATCATGCTCGGCGACGCGGTCCGCGACGCCCTCGACCCGAAGCTGAGGTGACGGCCGGATGCTGCTCGAAGTGCGTGACCTGCGGGTCGAGTTCCGGACGCGGGACGGGATCGCCAAGGCGGTCAACGGGGTCGGCTGTGCCGTGGACGCGGGGGAGACGCTCGCCGTGCTCGGGGAGTCCGGGTCCGGGAAGTCCGTCACCGCTCAGGCGGTCATGGGAATCCTGGACATGCCGCCCGGGCGGATCACCGGCGGCGAGATCCTCTTCCGGGGGAGGGACCTGCTCAGGCTCAGGGAGGACGAGCGCAGGAAGGTCCGGGGCGCCGAGATGGCGATGATCTTCCAGGACGCGCTGTCCTCCCTGAACCCGGTGCTCACCGTCGGCGACCAGCTCGGCGAGATGTTCGTCGTCCACCGGGGCATGTCCAGGAAGGACGCGCGGGCCATGGCCGTGGAGCTGATGGAGCGCGTCCGCATCCCGGCCGCGAAGGAGCGGGTCAGGGACTACCCGCACCAGTTCTCCGGCGGGATGCGCCAGCGCATCATGATCGCGATGGCGCTCGCCCTCGAACCGGCGCTGATCATCGCCGACGAACCGACCACGGCCCTGGATGTGACGGTCCAGGCCCAGGTCATGGACCTGCTCGCCGAGCTCCAGCGCGAGTACCGCATGGGCCTGGTCCTCATCACCCACGACCTCGGCGTGGTCGCCGACGTCGCCGACCGGATCGCCGTCATGTACGCGGGCCGGATCGTCGAGTCGGCCCCGGTCCACGACCTCTACAAGGCGCCGGCCCACCCTTACACGCGCGGGCTCCTCGACTCCATCCCGCGGCTGGACCGGAAGGGCCGGGAGCTCTCCGCCATCAAGGGCCTGCCGCCCAACCTGACGGACATCCCGCCCGGCTGCGCCTTCAACCCCCGCTGCCCGATGGCCCAGGACGTGTGCCGTACGGACGTACCACCCCTGCACCAGGTGGACGAGGACCACGCGAGCGCCTGCCACTTCTGGAGGGAGTGCCTGCATGGCTGAGCCCCTGTTGGAGGTCAGCGGGCTGTCCAAGCACTACCCGCTCACCCAGGGCGTCCTGTTCAGGAGGCAGGTCGGCTCGGTGAGGGCCGTCGACGGCGTCGACTTCGCGCTCGGGAAGGGCGAAACCCTCGGCATCGTCGGTGAGTCCGGCTGCGGCAAGTCCACGGTCGCGAAGACGCTGGTCAGCCTGGAGCGGCCGACGGAAGGGCGGATCCGCTACAAGGGCGAGGACATCACCAAGCTGTCGGGCAAGGCGCTGAAGGCCGTCCGCCGCAACATCCAGATGGTGTTCCAGGACCCCTACACCTCGCTCAACCCGCGGATGACGGTCGGGGACATCATCGGGGAGCCGTACGAGATCCACCCGGAGGTGGCGCCGAAGGGCGACCGGCGCCGGAGGGTCCGGGAACTGCTGGACGTGGTCGGCCTCAACCCGGAGCACATCAACCGCTATCCCCACCAGTTCTCCGGCGGCCAGCGTCAGCGCATCGGCATCGCCCGCGGCCTCGCCCTGCGCCCCGAGGTGATCGTCGCCGACGAGCCGGTCTCCGCGCTGGACGTCTCGGTCCAGGCCCAGGTCATCAACCTCCTCGACCGGCTCCAGTCCGAGTTCGAGCTGTCGTACCTCTTCATCGCGCACGACCTCTCGATCGTCCGGCACATCTCGGACCGGGTCGGGGTGATGTATCTCGGCCGGATCGTGGAGATCGGCAAGGACGCCGAGATCTACGACCATCCCACGCACCCCTACACCCAGGCACTGCTCTCCGCGGTGCCCGTGCCCGACCCGGCGGCGCGGGAGTACCGGGAGCGGATCATCCTGACCGGTGATGTCCCGTCCCCGACGAACATCCCCTCCGGCTGCCGCTTCCGCACTCGCTGCTGGAAGGCGCGGGAGCGGTGCGCGCTGGAGGTTCCGGCGCTCGCCGTGCCCGAGGAGTTCCGGGACACGGACGGGCCCGCGGCACACGCCTCCGCCTGCCACTTCGCGTCGGACGATCATGGAAACCGGGGTGCATAGCCGGACATTCACGCCGCAACTGCGTTAACACGCAGGCAACTTGACTGACCCGATTCCGATATACGGACGCGTCAGGCTGAACAGCGTACGGCCGTGCGGGTGCCGTAAACGGGCCGGGGCGCGCCATGTCGCCCCGGCCCGTTGCCTTGCGCTACCGCAATCCCAGCGAACGCTTCAGGAAGTCCACCTGAAGCAGCAGCAGGTTCTCGGCGACCTGCTCCTGCGGGGTCATGTGGGTGACGCCCGAGAGGGGCAGCACCTCGTGCGGGCGGCCGGCCGACAGCAGCGCCGAGGACAGCCGCAGGGCGTGGGCCACGACCACGTTGTCGTCGGCCAGCCCGTGCACGATCATCAGCGGCCGGTGCGGCTCGGCGGGCGCGGAGAGCCCCTCGTCGGTGACGAGCGAGCTCTTCGCGTACGACTCCGGGTGCGCCGCCGGATCGCCGAGGTACCGCTCGGTGTAGTGGGTGTCGTAGAGCCGCCAGTCGGTCACCGGGGCGCCCGCGATGCCCGCGTGGAAGACGTCGGGGCGGCGCAGCACCGCCAGACCCGCCAGCCAGCCGCCGTAGGACCAGCCGCGGATCGCCACCCGGCCGAGATCCAGGGGGTGGGTCTTCGCCAGATCCTGGAGCGCCTCGATCTGGTCGTCGAGGCTGACGGTGAAGTCGTGGTGGATCGCCTTCTCCCAGCCGGGGGAGCGGCCCGGGGTGCCCCGGCCGTCGGCCACCACCACCGCGAAGCCCTGGTCGGCGAACCACTGGGAGGTGAGATGCGCGTTGTGCGCGGCGAGGACCCGGGGGCCGTGCGGACCGCCGTAGGGGTCGAGCAGAACCGGGAGGAGGCGGTGCGAGGTGTCACCGGGGTAGTCCGTAGGCATAAGCACGGCGCACGGGATGCGCCGTGCGCCCCCCTCGGTGAGTGTCACGCGGGGGGACAGACCCGGATCTTCCGCATACGACCGGACGGTCACCGTCCTCCCCCAGCCTTCGGCCCGGGGCACCCCCCTCTCCCTTCGGTCACCCTCCCGCAGAACCCGCACCAGGCTCCCCGGCCGGTCCGGCGCCGCCGACACCAGCACCGTCACGCCCCCGGCGCGCACGGCCGAGTGCACGCCGGGCTCCCGGGAAACGCGCTCGACGCCGAGCTCGTTGACGCGATAGACATGCACCTCGCCGATTTCCGGGTTCTCGGCCTCCTCCCCGGCCGAAGCCGAGACCAGCACGTCGTCGGCCGTGACGTCCAGTACCGCCCGCACATGCAACTGCGCTCCGGTCAGCGGCCGTTCCCCGACCGCGAGGACCCGGGCGCCGCCCTCGTCGGCGATCCGGACCAGCTGACCCGACGGGCTCCAGCACGGCACTCCAGGAAAAAGATCCAGCCAAATCGGATCTTCGTCGGCGTGCACCATCCGGGTCATCCCGGAGTCGGTGTCCACGGCCAGAAACAGCTGGCTGCGCTGATCGCGCGCCTGGACGAGCAGTAGCGGCGCACCCGCCCCTGACCAGTGCACACGCGCCAGATACGGATAGCGCGCCCGGTCCCAGACGACCTCCGTGCGCACTCCGTCGAGGCCGAAGACGAACAGCCGTACGTCCGCGTTGGCCGTCCCGGCAGCCGGATACGGCACGTGTTGTGGGTCACGTTTCGGCTGCGCCGGATCGGAGATCCACCACCGCTCCACCGGCGTGTCGTCCACCCGCGCGACCAGCAGCCGATCCGACTCCGGAGCCCACCAGAAGCCCCGTGAACGCCCCATCTCCTCGGCCGCGATGAACTCGGCCATTCCATAGGAAACCGTGCCCGAATCGGGCTCCGCGATCGCCCGGTCGTCCTCGCCCTCGGCACCCACGACCCGCAGAGCGCCCCCCACGACATAAGCGACGAGCCGCCCGTCAGGGGACGGACGGGGATCGACGACCGGGCCCGGAACCGGCAGTTCACGTGCCGTCCCGGCCCGCAGCTCCGCCGTGAAAAGCCGCCCTGACAAGGCGAAAGACGCCAACTCGACGGCCGTGTCGGTGGCATACCCCACGATCCCGGCACCCCCCTCACGGCTGCGCTCGCGGCGCGCCCGCTCCTCGGGCGAGAGGTGCTCCGAGGCGCCGCCCAGGAGGGCGCGCGGGTCGGCGGCCACGCGCTCCGTGCCGTCGGCCGGATCGAGGACCCACAGCGCGCCCGCGCGGTCCGTACCGGAACCGGAGCGCAGGAACGCGACCCGGGAGCCGTCGGGGGCCACCGTGAACGAACGCGGCGCGCCGAGCGTGAAGCGCTGGGTGCGTGCGTGCCGGCGGGGAAAGGAGTCGGACTCGGTCGTCATCCCCCGACCATATTGGCCATGCGCCCCCTTGTGCGGCTGTGCGCCGAGAGATGCGCACGTACTCATAGTTATGATCACTAGCGCACTGTGGGTATGAACCTGCTGGCAGTTGTATGGATTTACAAGTTCCCTCGTTCTGTCCTTCCCCCACGTTCCCGGGTTCTTGGAGGTGAGCCGCCGTGGCACTCTCGATTTCGGCGGTGGTGCTGCTGGCGATCATCGTCTTCTTGTTGATCAAGAAGTCAGGGCTGAAGGGCGGCCACGCGGTCGTCTGCATACTGCTCGGCTTCTACCTCGCCTCCTCGACGATGGCGGGGACGATCAACGACCTGACGACGAGCGTGGCGAGCATGATCGGCAGTATCAAGTTCTGACGCGTGCCGGCACGGGGGCTCCGGTGGGTGGTTGACCGGAGCCCGCCCGCTGCTGCCATGGTCCGCGCCTTCCCCGCATCCGGCTCCGTAAGCCTGACGGATCCGGGACACCTGCGGAGCTGGGCCGGAGCGTGTTCCTCACTCGGCCGGGCGCTGCACGCTCCGTTGCCGGGAGGTGCCGCGGCTGGGCACGCGCGTGGTCCCTCGGGCGGCTCGGGAGGGCCGAGGCCGCGGGAGGGCCGATCGTCGGGCGATGAGTTTCCGCGTGATCCGCGGTCAGAGACCACGGTGGGTGCGCCGCAGCCGCGAGTGCGGCCGACACGTGCACCGACCGCATCTGCCGAGGACCGACACGAGACACCGAGGAACCCGACATGCGTACTCTGATCAGCACCGCCTTCATCTCGCTCGACGGCGTCGTGGAGGCCCCGGGCGGCGAGCCCGGCTACCGGAACGCCGGGTGGACCTTCAAGGACATCGAGTTTCTCCCCGAGGCATTCGAGATCAAGGGCCGGGAGCAGAAGGAAGCCACCGCGATGCTGATGGGCCGGGCCAGCTACGAGGCCTTCAGCCCGGTCTGGCCCGGCATGGAGGATTTCGCCGACTACAAGGTGATGCCGAAGTACGTGGTCTCCACCACCCTCACCGAGGACGACCTGGTGTCGAACTGGGGCGAGACGACGATCCTGCGCACGCTCGACGACGTCGCCGCGCTGAAGCAGACCGAGGGCGGCCCGATCATCGTCCACGGCAGCGCCCTGCTGAACCAGGCGCTTTCGGACGCCGGCCTGATCGACCGCTACCACCTGCTCGTCTTCCCCCTCCTGCTCGGGGCGGGCAAGCGGCTCTTCAGTACCACGGACAAGGACACCCAGAGGCTGAACCTCGTCGAGCACGAGGTCTATGCCAACGGTCTGCAGAAGAACGTCTTCGACGTCGTCCGGTGAGGCCGTCAGCCCACGGCCGTTGTAAGCGCCGTCCGACTCCCTCGTTCGCGGACCCGGTCCCGCGGAAGGGAGACCGGGACCGGGAACGGTGTCAGAAGACGAGCACCGGCTTGACGGCCACCCCCGAGCGGGTGTCGTCGACCGCACGGTTGATCTCCGCGAACGGGTAGAAGCTGATGAGTTCCTCCACGGGGAGCTGCCCGGCGGCACGCAGCTTCAGCAGCCTCGGCAGGAAGTCGTGGGGCACGGCGTCACCCTCGATGCTGCCGCGCAGCGACTTGCCGCCCGAGATCATGTCCTGCACGTCGACGGTCACGTCCGGGGCTCCGATGCCGACCGCCACCAGTGTTCCCCCGCCGCTGAGCGCCTTGACGCCGCCGGAGATGACGGCGGGTTTCGCCGTCGTGTCGAGGGCGTGGGTCGCGCCGCCCTGGGTGAGCTCCCGCACCGCCTCCACGGGGTCGCCGTCCGCGGGGTCGATCACGGCGGTGGCGCCCAGCTTCAGCGCGAGCTCCCGCCGGGCGGGCACCGGGTCGACGGCGACGACAGTCGTGGCTCCGGTGGTCACGGCGGCCATCAGCGCGGCCAGTCCGACACCGCCGGCCCCGTAGACCACGAACCGGCTGCCGTCGCCCGGTCCGAGTACGTTGAGCACGGCTCCGGCGCCGGTCTGGATGCCGCAGCCCAGCGGGGCCGCGGTACGCAGGTCGACGTCGTCCGGCACGACAACGGTGTTCCGCGGTGTGGTGATCACATGGCTGGCGAAGCTGGACTGGCCGAAGAAGGAGCCGAGGACCGGCGAACCGTCCCTGGTCAGCACGGTCGATCCATCGGGCCGGGTGCCGCCGGTGTTGAGCACCCGGAAGCTGTCGCAGTAGCCGGGCCGCCCTGCGGCGCACGGCGGGCAGGTGCCGCAGGAGTCGAAGCTGAGCAGTACCTGGTCACCGGGCCGCACACCGGTGACATCCCGGCCGACCTCCTGCACCACGCCGGCGCCCTCGTGCCCGAGGACGTACGCCAGACCGTCCGGCAGCATCCCTTTGATGGTGAGGTCGGTGTGGCACACGCCGGTCGCCACCAGGCGGACCAGGACCTCCCCGTCCCGGGGGCCGTCGAGGTTCAGCTCTTCGATCGCGAAAGGCTCCTGCGGTCCGTGCGACACCGCGGCTGTGATCTTCATGGGTGCTCCTGCTGTACGGAAGGGGAAGGCGGCCGCGCGGCTCGGGCCGCGGTGTCCGGGACGGAGGTCGCCCGCGGACGGCCACGGGGAAACAGGTGGCCAGGGCGGCCGAGGGAAGGAGGTGGCTAGGGCGTGTTTCGAAAGTCCCGTCTGGCCCGCGACGCCTGGCACGGCGCCTCGCCGCGTTGTCGGGATCGCCCGCGTACGCCCGGTACGCGGACGACCCTCCGCCTTGCGATGCACCGCACCAGACGCCGCGGGCCCCGCCCTCCGGGCGGACGACGCTACTTTCGAAACACGCCCTAGGCGGCGGAGGGGACGAAGACGGACCGCGTCTTCAGATACGCGGCAAGGCCCTCGGGGCCGAACTCCTTGCCGATGCCGCTGGCCTTCCAGCCGCCGAACGGCGAACCGGGGTCCAGCGTCCACATGTTGACGCCGATGCTGCCGGTCTCGATACGGCTCGCCACCGACAGCGCGTGTGCGGAGTCCGCACTCCACACGCTGCCGGCGAGCCCGTAGTCCGAGTCGTTGGCGATGGCGATGGCCTCCTCCTCGGTGCCGTACGGGATCACGCAGATCACGGGTCCGAAGATCTCCTCCCGGGCCACGGTCATGGTGTTGGAGACATCGGCGAAGACGGTGGGCTCGACGAACCAGCCCCGGTCCAGGCCGCTCGGGCGGCCGCCGCCGGTCACCACCCGCGCCCCCTCGGTCCGGCCGGCGGTGATGTACGACTCCACGCGCTGCCGCTGCCGGTCGCTGACGAGCGGGCCCATCGTGGTGTCCGCGTCCAGGGGATTGCCGAGCTTGAAGGACCGCGCGAGCTGGGCGAGGCCGTCGACGACCTCGTCGTAGCGCTCCCGCGGCGCCAGCACCCGAGAGTTGAGGAAGCACGACTGGCCGTTGTTGGCGAAGGACAGGAAGGCGAGACCCGGCAGCACCTGGGAGAGATCCGCGTCCGGCAGCACCACGGCGGCCGACTTCCCGCCGAGTTCCAGCGTGACGGGCTTGAGGGCCTCGCCGCACAGGGCGCCGATGGCACGCCCCGCCGCCGTCGAGCCGGTGAAGGCGACCTTGTCGACGCCCGGGTGGCGGACCAGGGCCTCGCCGGTGTCGCGTCCGCCGGTCACCAGGTTGACGACACCGGCGGGCAGGCCGGCCGCGTGCACCGCCTCCATCAGATACCTGGTGTCCAGTGAGGTCTCCGGCGCCGGCTTGAGCACCACGGTGCAGCCGGCCGCGAGCGCCGGGGCCAGCTTCATGGCGGTGAGGCCCAGCGGGTAGTTCCACGGCACGATGAGCGCCACCACTCCCACCGGTTCTCGCTGGATGCGCACATCGCCCGGGAACGCCAGCGCCGGGCGCTTCTCGTCGTCGAAGCCGGCACGGGCCAGGGACGCGTAGTAGCGCAGGGTGCCCGCCACCGAATCGACCTCGGACATCCGGGACAACATCAGAGGCATGCCGTTCTGCCGGGAGACCGTCTCGCTGATCTCCTTGCCGCGCCGCTCCACCTCCTCGGCCAGCCGCTCCATCAGCGCGGCGCGCTCGGCCGGGTCGGTGGCCGCCCAGCCGGACCGGGCCCGCCGGGCGGCGTCGACGGCGCGCTCGACGTCCTTGGCGGAGGAGTCGGGGATGTGCCCCAGCGGTTGCTCGGTGGCGGCTTCGACGACGGGGATGGTGGCGGACGACAGCGGATGCGTGAACTCGCCGTCGATGTAGAGGAGAAAGTCGGAGCTTCCGCCTGCTGTGATGCCTTCGTTGTCGGACATGCGTGCTCCTGGCGTGGGCGGGAGGGAGAGGAGAGGAGAGGGCGGACGAGAGGCGGAGAGGGGGGAGGGGCCTACGCGGGCACGGTGTCCGGTGCCGGCCGGAAGACGGGTATCGCTTCCCCGCCTTCGGGGCGTTCGAAGGCCACGGCCACCCGCAGGCCGGTGCGTACCTCCTGCGGGGCGGCGGTGATGACCTGCGAGTGCAGCCAGGGGCCTTCGTCGAGTTCGACGATGACCACGGCGGTGACCGGAGCGGGCCCGCCGTCGCGCGGCGGGCGACCGTGGACCAGCGTCCAGGAGACGACCGTCCCGGTGCCCTTGGCCGGGACCCGGTCGAGTGCCGCCGAGCCGCAGGCCGGACAGGTTTCGCAGCGCGGCGCGCTGTGGTGGCCGCAGTCGGCGCAGCGGCGGATCAGCAGCTCGCCCCTGGCCGTACCGTCGAAGAACTCCGCCGTGGCAGCGTCCCGTTGCATGATGCCGACCGTCATCGCGGTCTCCCTTCAGCTGTGCGGGTGGGGGCTGAGGACGAGCGTCGAGTGGTGGTCGAGGACTCCGCCGTTGCCGCTGACGAGGACGAGGTCGTGTCTGGCCACCTGGCGCTCGCCGCCCTGTCCGCGGGCCTGGATGACGGCCTCGGAAAGCGGAGTCATGCCCCACATGTAGTACGAGGACAGCTCGCCGCCCCCGGTGTTGAGGGGGAACGAGCCCTCAGGGCCCAGCACCCCGCTGGAGACGAAGGCGCCGCCCTCGCCCTTGGCGCAGAAGCCGTAGTCCTCAAGGGTGATGAGGACGGTGTACGTGTAGCAGTCGTAGATCTCCGCGATGTCGATGTCGGCCGGGCCGACCCCGGCCATCTTCATCGCCGCGGGCCCGGCTGTGGCCGCCCCGCTGACCAGCCCGAAGTCGTTGCCCCGGCCCATCTCGTAGCCCGGGTGCGCCTGCCCCCAGCCGAGCACGTGCACGGCCGGCTGCCGCAGGTCGGCGGCCCGGTCGGCCGAGGTGACGATGACCGCGGCCCCTCCGTTGCTGACCAGGCAGCAGTCCAGCAGGCGGAACGGATCGGAGATCATGCGGGAGTTCTGGTGGTCCTCGACGGTGATCGGCTCACGCATCTGGGCCAGCGGGTTCTTCGCCGCCCAGGCGCGCTGGGCCACCGCGATGTGGGCGAACTGTTCGCTGGTCGTACCGTAGGTGTCCATGTGCCGCCGGGCGGCCAGCGCGTACATCGGGTTGGCGCCGGCGAGGCCGCTCGCGAAGTCCAGCAGCTGCCAGCCGGTGAACTTCAGACCGGAGCTGTACGCGGCCCCGGCCGAGCCCTTCTCCCGCAGCGGCGCGTCCGCGAAGACGCAGGCCACGGTGTCGACCATGCCGGACTGGACGGCCATGGACGCGTACTGCACCATCGCGCCCGCCGTCGACCCGTACGCCTGGACCTCCGACAGCATGCGCAGGTCCCGCAGTCCGAGTTCGCGCTGGAGCGTCAGTCCCACTCCTCCGCCGACTCCGTTGCTGAACAGCAGGCCGTCGATGTCGGACAGCCGCAGTCCGGCGTCCTGGGCCGCGCGCCGCACGGCGTCGGCGGCGAACTCGGCGGGGGAGCGGCCGTACACCTTGCCCATCTCGGTGAGACCGAGTCCGGCGATCACCGGTCGGCGCGATCCGGCTCCTGACGTGGCGTTCACGTGGGGTCTCCTTCACTGGTTGTCGGGGCCGTGGTCCGGGTCGCGGCTGGGGTCCGCGGCGGCGTCCCGGTCGCGGTCATCGCGGAGCGCCGCCTTTCACCCGCCGCGGGTATGCCGCGCCGGGCGCCGCGCATCAGCGGGCCCGCCAGACCGGGGCGCGCTTCTCGGCGAAGGCGCGCGGGCCCTCCTTGGCGTCCTCCGACGCCATCAGCACCTTGATCTCGGCCTCGTTGAGCCGCCACGCGGCCTCCTCGGAGGCGACCTTTCCGTCGACGATCCCGAGCGCGATGCGCTTGCTCGCCTGCACCGACAGCGGTGCGTTGACGGTGATCCGCTCGGCGAGGGCCAGCGCCTCGTCGAGCACCTTGTCCTGCGGGACGACACGGTTGACCAGCCCGAGCCCCTGCGCGGTGGCGGCGTCCACCGCGTCGCCGGTGAGCAGCAGCTCCATGGCGATCTTCGTGGGGAGCTGCGCGGCGAGCCGGAAGGCGCCGCCGGCGCCGGCGATGATGCCGCGCTTGACCTCGGGGAGGCCGAAGTGCGCGGTGTCGGCGGCCACCACCAGATCGCTGGAGAGTGCGATCTCGGTGCCGCCGCCGAGCGCGAAACCGTTCACGGCGGCGATGGTGGGCTTGCTGATGTAGTGGGAGACGTAACCCGCGAAGCCCCAGTGCTCCTTGCCCTCCGGGAAGAACGCCTCGCCGCGCGCCACCGCCTTGAGGTCGGCTCCGGCGCAGAACGCCTTGTCACCGGCGCCGGTCACCACCACGACCCACACGTCCGGGTCCTGCTCGGCCTCCTCCAGCGCTTCGCCGACCCGGAGGGTGACCTCCAGGTTCACCGCGTTGCGGGCCTCGGGGCGGTTGAGCGTCACGATCATGACGTGGTCCTGGCGCTCCACCAGTACGGGCGGTGCGACGGTGTCGTTGCTCACGCGGACTCTCCCTCTTCCAGCACACCGGCGGCTGCCAGCGTGTCGATCTCGTGTTCGGTGAGGCCCAGCCACTCCCGGCACAGCTCCCTGGTGTGTTCGCCCTGGTGGGGAGCGGGGCGCAGCGGCGGGTCGGCGATCCGCCGGGACAGCGCGGGCCGCGCCTCGGTGGGCAGGTCCTCGTCGATGCCCGGCTGCCGCAGTACGCCGAAGAAGCCGCGGGCCGTCAGCTGCGGGTCGCTCGTCAGCTCGGGGACCCGCCGCATCGCGCCGGCCGGAACGCCGGCCTGCTGGAGCAGTTCCATGACCTTGCGCGGCTCGTGCCCGGCGGTCCACCGCGACAGCGCCTCGTCGATCTCCTGGCGGTGTGCGAGGCGGCCCTCGGCGGTGCTCAGCCGGGGGTCCCCGGAAAGGTCGGCCCGGCCGATCACGGCGGTGAGGCGCTGCCAGTCGTCGTCGTCCCTGACCTCGACGGCGCACCATTCGTCGTCGCCCGCGCAGGGGTACAGGCCCTGGGGGGCGTCCGAGACACCCGAGTTGCCCCGGGCGGTGAGAGATCCGGGATTGAGCCCTTCGCCGAGCAGGAGGTCCGACATGGCGGTGAGGATGACCTCCGCCTGCGAGATGCTGACGGTGCCGCCGCGCCCGGTGCGGCGTACGGCGACGAGCTGGGCCAGTACGGCGGCGGCGGCGACCCGGCCGACGAGGTGGTCGGGGTAGATGGTGATGGCGTCGCTGAAGCCGTCCTCCATGCCGGGGTAGCGCCACAGCTCGGTGAGCCCGGTGGAAGCCCGTACCAGCGGCCCGTATCCCATGCGGTCGCTCCACGGGCCCCAGGAGCCGAAGGCGCTGGTGTCGGCCATGACGATCCGCGGGTTGAGCTTCGACAGCTCCCGGTGGCCGAGGCCGAGGGAGTCCATCGTGCCGGGCTTGAAGTTGGACAGGACGACGTCGGCTCCGGCGGCGAGCCGCTTGAACAGCTCGACGCCCTCCGGGGAGCGCAGGTTGATGCCGAGGCCGCGCTTGTTGCGGTGGCCCCAGGCGAAGGAGGCTGTGATGGCCTCCCCGGTGATCGACTGGCGGCCGCCGTCGGGGAAGGCCCGGTTCTCCACCTTGATGACGTCGGCGCCGTGATCGGCGAGGAGCCGTCCCAGCTCGGCCCCGGCCACGATGACGCCCAGGTCGAGGACCCGCAGCCCGTTGAGCGGGTGCCGTCGGGCGGCGGGCTCCTGCTCGGTGACGCCCTTCTGCCGGGGGGTGGCCCCCTCCTCGGGGGCGGGCGGCGTGGTGGCGTACGCCGGACGGGCCGGCTCCGCGAAGACCTCCGCGTTGTGCTCGCCGAGCAGCGGGGCCCGGTGCCGGAAACCCGCCCGAGTGCCGTCGAGTTCGAGGAAGCCGGTCGGTACCCGGGCATCGAGGCCGGGTGCCACTTCGACGTCGGCCAGCGCGCCCCGTTCCAGGTAGTGCCCGGCCTCCAGCGCCTCGCCGGGAGTGAGGACGGAGGCGATCGGTACGCCCAGCCGCTGCCCCTCCCGTACGAGCTCATCGCGTGGCTTGTCCCGGAACAGCTCCCCGATGAGCCGGTGGATCCGGTCGGCGGCCTGGAACCGCGCACCCAGCGACTCGTACTTCGTATCCGCGAACTCCTCCGGCTCGCCGAGCCAGGCCCGCATGCCGCGCCACTGCCGGGGGCTGAGGACGCAGATCCGGACATGGCCGTCGGCGCACGGGAAGATCGGATACATGTGCCGCGCGTCGGGGCGGCCCCTGGGGAGGTCGCTGGCCCGGCGGCCGCCGGTGGCCGAGCCGCCGATGCCGAAGCCGGGGTCGAAGACCTGGGCCACGGCCTCGTGGAGCGAGAAGTCGATATGGTCGCCGTGCCCGGTGTCCAGCCGGTTGAGGTACGCGAGTACGGCGTACCAGCCCGCCTGGAGGGCCGCGGACTCCGTGGCCAGGGAGCCGGGGGGCAGCAGCGGCGGCTGTCCGGGGAGGCCGGAGCGCGACAGGACGCCGCCGAGCGCCCAGTGGACGCGCTCGGTCGCGGAGTAGTCGCGGTACGGGCCGGTGTGGCCGAAGTCGGTGATGGAGACGGTCACCAGCTGGGGGTTGCGAGCGGCCACCGCCGCGAAGTCGAGCCCCGGTCCGCGCGTGGCGCCGGGGGCGCCCGACTCGATCCAGATGTCGGCGCTGTCCAGCAGCGTCAGCAGTCGTGCACGGTCGGTGGCCAGGCGCGGATCGAGCGTGACGCCGCGTTTGTTCGCGTTGTGCGTCGCGAAGTACAGGCTGATGTCGCCCATCAGCGGGGGCAGGCGCCGGGCGGCGGCGCCCTCGGGTGGCTCGACGAGGATCACGTCGGCTCCGAGGTCGGCAAGGAATCGGCCGGCGGTCTCCCCACGGCCGTCGGTCGTGTCGACCACTCGAACCCCGGACAGAGGTCCCTGTCCGGTGTCACGGTGAGCTGCCATCGGTCACCACGTTCCTTCCGTGCGCTGCGGCCCCGTCCGGGGCCGCGGAGGCGTCCGGGCATGCCGGATGACCCGGGGAACCCGTCAGGGGATGGAAAAGAGCGGCAGGTGCGGGGGACGCGGACCCGGTCGTCCGCCGGTCCGGCGGCTCGGGTCATTCCGCGTTACGTGCTGTTAACGGCGCCGGCGTCATGGTGGCACTCCACCCGCGCCCCTGCCCATGGCCGATTTCCGCATGTGTACGTGCTCGTAACCGCAAGGTGCTTCCGGCCCGTGCACGACCGTAGCCATGGCGGGATCCCGGTGATCTACTGGGCAATGTGGACATCCAGCAACTGCGCTGTTTCGTGGCAGTCGCCGACGAGCTGCACTTCGGACGTGCCGCGGAACGTCTGCACGTCACCCCGTCACCGTTGAGCCGGCGCATCAGGGAACTGGAACACGAGCTCGGATCGGATCTGTTCATCCGTGAGTACCACCGCGTCCGGCTGACGGTTTTCGGCCTCGACTTCCTCGAGCCGGCCCGCGAGGTACTGAAGCGGTTCGACGCCCTGAAGCACCTCTCCCGGGATCCCGAGGCCTACCGGCGCCGCCGCTGCAGGCTCGGGGTGGCTCCGCTGGCGGCTCCGCTGGTCGTGGACGCGGTCCTGGACGCCTTCCACAAGGCGGCACCGGATGTCGAGCTGCCGCTCACGCCCGCTCCCTCCGCGGAACTGCTGGCCGAACTGGCCGACGACGGCCTCGACCTCGCGGTCGTCCACCTTCCGATCGGCGTACCGGATCTGAACAGCCTGACCGTCGGCCGCGGCCCGTACGCGGTGGCCATGCGAGCCGATGACGAGTTCGCCGGGCGCGATTCACTGTCCCTCTCGGAGTTGCGGCACCGGGAATTCCTGATGGCATCGCCGAAGGTGCATCCCTTCTTCATGGGTGGAATTCGAGCGGCCCTGCTCGCCGCCGGCGTCACCCGGATCATCGACCTCCCGCACACCGATGTCATACAGGTGGCCACGCAGGTGTCACGGACCGGAGCCCTCAACCTCACGCCGGGCGGCCCCAACCATCCGGCGGCCAGGGTCTTCGGCTCCCCGGACTACCGGCTGGTGCCACTGGGCGCACCGGGGATCACGGTGTCCATAGGGGTGGCCTGGCGCCCGGGCAGCGAGGACCAGGTGCCCGGCCTGGACGAAGTGCTCACCGCCCTGCGCGACGAGTACGGCGCGGACCCGATCTCTCTGTGACGATTCCGCTCGACCACCGGCAGCACGAGGTCTTCGCGGACTCACCACAGCGGGTCCGCCCCGGTTGCCGCAGCTTCGCACCACGGTTCCACGCTGTAGAAGCCACGGCCGGCCGGCGGCAGCATCCCCGGCCGCGGGGATGCCAGGACCGCTCGGGCCGGAGCCCGCTCTCCAGTGCGCAGTGCTCCGGTCAGGTTCCGGAACCCTTGCGGACCGCGGCCGGCGTGAGCTTGTTCGGCTCGGCGGGCCCTTCGCCGCCGCGGCGCGTTCGTTCGCGCCCGACGGGTGGTTCTCACTGTCCGACGACTTCACGGACGGCGTCGACCGCCGGGATCCCCGTCTTGGCGATCTCGAGCAGGCGCACGTCGGCCACAGGAAACGGAGACGACCGCCTGACAAGGTCAATGGCGGTTGCTAGCCGGCGGTCAACGGCGCCGAGAGCGCGTGGATCATGCACCTCAACGACGACCAGGTGGCGATCCAGGGCAACCTGCGGGGTCCACGGGGCATTCCGCTCCGACAGCTGATCGTTTGGGGCGACGGCCGGGCCGGCAGGGGCACCACGAGCCCCACCGGGCGGCCGTCGCCGTCGGGCGGCCGGGGTTCCGTCAGAAGCCAGGCGGCGACCTCGTTCCACTCGGCCGGGCGCGCGGACACCCCCGGCGTCGACGGCGAGGTCGGCCTCCACCGGCTCGCCCGCGAGGAACGCGCCTCTGACCGCCTGCCACCGCGGGCGACCGAGTGACGCCAAGCCCCTCCGCGTAATCCACGCGCCCGCCCTCAATAGGACCGGATTCGGCCATCATTTCTCCGCCGCACATTCTGCCGGTCGCCATTCTCCGAGTGCTCGCAGACCGTCGTGGAGACGGATGTCGGAGTTCCTGCTGGTGACGGCGAGACACCAGCGCATAGGATATCGGGTGGTGCTCGCGATGGCGGTCGGTGAGGTCGGAGGTGGGGGGGACGGTGCCGTGATTGAGCTGCACGAAAGCGCAAACCGGGGCGGTCCTGCCCGAAGACCGGAACACCTGTTTCCCTTTTCTGGTCTGTGGCGCTTACAACTCCTCCGCATTGTCCTCGAACGATCAGCACGAAGCGGTCCACGCGACAGCAGTGGGCCCTTTTTCATTGCGTTCGTGACGGGCGTCCGACGCACGGGCCGCTCAATGGGCGGGCAGCGAGAAGCGGGTCCTTCGTTTTCACGACACGAGAAGTGTGGAGTGTGATGCCATGAACCGAGTCGACAGAGAATCGCGCCGGCCGGCCTTACCGCTTGCGGGGCCGCTGGCGCGCACGGGGTTATCCGTTCTCCTCCTGGCGGGCGGCGCCGTGGGAGCGACAGCCGGACCGACCGCCGCTGCGACCGATGACGGCACGCTGACGGTCCAGGTGCTGCGCGACTTCTTCGGCACCGGCGTGATCAACACGACCATGGACGTGCCACAGCGGGGCATGAAGGTGGAGATCTCCGATCCCGCCGGGCACGATGTCACCGGCGTCACGGATGCCACGGGAAAGGTCGTGGTGTCGGGGTCGACGGTGCTGGCCGGCGGCCGGTACCGCGTCGACGTCAGCGTCCCGGCGCCGTACAGCGACTATCTGCGGGCGGCGCCCGCGTCGACGGCGGAGAACCACTTCGACAGCTTCACGTCGTTCGTGGACGTGTCGGGCGGAAAGAACGCCTCGGTGGTGACGGGGGTGTGGGATCCGGCCGACTACGCGCTGCCGGACTCGCGGTACTTCGTCCCGATCCACAACGGCGCCAACGGGACCGACAACCGGGCGTTGGTGGCGTTCGGGACCAAGATCCGGGGCACGTGTCCCACCGACGTGGCCTGCCCGACCACGCTGGCCACCCAGGACCAGGTGGGTACGACGTTCGGGTTGGCGTACGACAAGGACCGGACCCGGCTGTTCCAGAGCGCGTTCGCCCGCCGGTACGCCCCGTACGGGCCGCAGGGCGGCAACGCGATCTACACGGTGCCGGTCAACGGCTCGGGTGCGCCGGAGTTGTTCGCGCGGGTGCCGGACGCCGCGGTGACGCGGCACGACACCGCCGCCATGATCAAGGATGCCGGGTTCACCGACGCGCCGGGCAAGGAGAGCATCGGTGGCCTGGCCCTGTCGGAGGACGGCTCCACGCTGTACGCGGTGAACCTGCGGACCCGCAGTCTGGTGACCTTCGACGCGACAGGGGCCACCGCCTCGGCGCCCGCGTCGACGGTCCCGATCCCCGACCCGGGGTGCGCGAGCCCCGACGACTGGCGGCCGTTCGGACTCCAGGTCCACAACAACACGCTGTACGTCGGCGGCGTGTGCAGCGCGGAGAGCACGCAGCGGCGCGCGGACCTGAAAGCCGTCGTCTCCACCTACGACGGCAGTCGGTTCACCACGGTGCTGAGCCATCCGCTCACGGACGAACGCGGCACCGTCTTCGGTTCCGGCGACCGGGCCACCCACTGGAACCCGTGGAACACCGGCCTGGACACGTGGGACGACCGCAAGGCGGGCAACGTCTTCATCGATCCGCAGCCGGAGCTGTCCTCCCTCGCCTTCGCCCGTGACGGCTCGATGATCCTGGGTTTCCGCGACCGGTTCATGGACGTGCTCAGTTGGGGAGGGCTGGACCCCCGCCCGGGGAACGACACGGCGGAAAACGGCATGTCCGGCGGTGACATCACCATGGTCTGCGCCACTCCCACCGGTGAATACCAGTGGGAAGGCACCGGGAGCTGCCCCAACCACGCCACCCCCGCCAACAACGGCGGCCAGCCCGACGATGTCGTCGAGTACTTCCCGGGCGACTTCTACGCCAGGGCGCACCAGGAGACCGCGCTGGGATCGGTGGCCTACATCGCGCAGCAGCAGTGGGTCGTCAGCACGGAGTTCGACCCGGTCGTCAACGTCGCGACGTCAGGGACGGGGTACCACGACATCACGACGGGTCAGGGCCCGGGCAACAACCCGACCGCCAACGGCTTCCAGTTCGTCAGCCGGGAGCAGGGCGGGTTCGGCAAGGCGGGCGGGCTCGGTGACATCGCCTACGCGGCGGCGAACGCGCCGATCCAGATCGGCAACGTCGTGTGGTTCGACGGCGACCACAACGGGATCCAGGACCCGGGGCACGTGCTGCTGCCGGGGGCGACGATCAACCTGCTGGACGCGGACGGCAAACAGGTCGCCACGACCAGGACCAATGCCGCCGGCGAGTACTACTTCGGTGGTGTCGGCGCCGCGTACGAGCTCACTCCGGGCGCGAAGTACACGGTGCAGTTCGACGTGTGCACCGCGGACACCGGCCAGGTGCCCGAGCAGCCCCCGGCGAGCGAGCTGAGGTTCACCCTCCCGCGGGCCGGTGCCGATCGTGCGCACGACTCCAATGTGACCCCGCCGACCACCGGACCGTTGTGCAACGGCTACGCGCCCGTCACGGCGCCGGACAAGCCGGGCGGGGTCGATCACACGATCGACGCCGGGGTGTACATCCCGAAGGAAACGCCGACCCCGACGCCGACTCCCACACCGACACCGACACCGACTCCGACGCCGCCCGCGGCCTCCACGCCGCCGCCGTCCGTGCCGTCTGCCAACCACCCGGCCCCGGCCGGAGGAGGCGGGGGTTCGCTGGCGAACACCGGCACGCCCGGACTGGCGGAGATGATCGGCGTCGTCGGCCTGCTGGTGGGTGCGGGCCTGGTCATCGTGTTCGTGACCCGGAACCGTCGCGCCCGGCAGCACTGAACGAACCGCACAACGGTGGTCTGCCCGTCCGCGATCCGGACGGCGCGGACGGGCAGGCCACGTCCCGGCCGGTCCACGAGGACCGGCCCCGGCGTGTCTGCCATCGGACTGCCGAGTGCCGCCGCGAGCCCGCGGCGGCCGGAGGGTGTGGTGATCGAAAGGATGAATCGGAGAGTGTCAGCGTCGAACCGCGTGCGGAACGTGAGAATCCGGAAAGCTCCACCGGTCCGCCCGGCCGACCGGCGCGGACGGCCGCGGTCGCGCCGGGTCGCGGCCGCCGTCGGCATCGCGGCCGTCGCGGTGGCCGCGGTGGCCGCGTTCCTGGTCGCCGGGGGCGGCTCCGGCGACGGCGGCCCCCGCCCGCTGACGACGGATGAGGCGGGCCGGCTGGCGATCACGCGATTCCGTAACTACCAGGCGCAGGGCCGCGCGATGACGATCACCGTGCCGGGCACCGTCGGCGGGCTGACCGTCACCGGGTCCGTCGACTACCGGCGCAAGGTCGGCTACGGCGTGGTGCACGGCACCGGACGCGACACGTCCAGCGACGGGCTGATCCGGTGGACGCCCACCTCGGTGCACGTCCACCCGATGACGGACGCGCCGTCGCACGCACCCGCGTCGCCGCCCCGTTCGGGCTGGTACGACCGTCCGCTGCTGTCGGCCGGCAGCGCGCTGGACACCTCCCTGTCCATCGCGCTCGGTCTCGGCGGCGACCGGCCGGACAACGCCGAGCTGCTTCCGCAGAACGGCGCCGCCTGGTGGGGGCGGGAGCAGGTGGACGGGCGCCGGGTGGACGTCATGAGCGGGCCGTCGTCCCCCGACCGCTCCGGCACGGCGGGCAACGTGCGCTACTGGATCGGCTCCGACGGCACCATGTACCGGGTCCGCGTCAGCGTGGGTTCGCAGCCGGAGCCGGTGGTCATCGATTTCGACACCCACAAGTACGTTCCGGTCGAGCCGGTACCCGGAACCACCCCGTCCCGGTAGCCCTGTTCAGGACGTCTGCACCCGCGCGTTCGCGGCGAGCAGGGACGCCGGTGGCAGCCGGATGCCCTCCGTCTTCGGCAGGGCCGGGACGGGCGGGACGACGGTGGCGCCCGCGGTGGTGGCGTCGGGGAACTGCGGCTGCGGCGCAGGTGTCGCGACCTCGGTGAACGGGATGCCACCGGGTGCCGTCGGCGCCGCCCACGTGCCGGCCGGCGAGGACGACCCGGCCGGAAGCGGGCAGGCCGCGGTCGTCGCGAGCCGGGCGGGCACGGTGGCGCGCAGATCGTTGCCCAGCAGGCAGTTGCCCCGTCCCCGCGTGGCGGTGGGGAACGTCCAGCCGACGTCGACGCCGTTGCCGGTGAACGTGTTGTCCACGATCTGGTTGCCGACCGGGGGTATGTCGGCGGTCGCGGTGATCACCACCCCGGCGTTGCGGTTTCCGGCGATGCGGTTGCGGACGAACCGGTTGTCGCTGCCTCCGTCGATGCCGGCGCCGATGCCCCACCCGCCGTCGGCCTGCTCCGGGGTGGCCGTCTGCTGGTTGGCGGCGATCAGGTTGCCCGCGATGACGGAGCCCTTCTGCGGGAGCAGTTTCTCCTGGTGGTCGGAGTTGGTGGTGAGTCCGACCCGGTTGCCTACCAGGCGGTTGCCGACCACGTACATGTCCTCGCTGGCGTTGGTGCCCTCGTAACCGACCGCGTTGAGTTCGGCGACGTTGTCCCGCACCACGACGTTGCACGGCTTGCACTGGCCGACATAGATCCCCGAGTCGGCGCCGCCCGACGCGTACGAGTGCTCGATGACACCGTTCTGCGCGGAGAACGCGTAGATGCCGTACAGACCGTTGCGGGTCGCGGTCACGTGGGAGACCAGGAACGACTTGAGGAAGGTGACGGGCTCGTCGCCGGTGTCGTAGCCGCCGCTTCCCCCCGGCAGACCGGCTGCCGCCTTCGCCGATCCGGTGACCAGCACCCCGTTCTGCGTGTTGTTCCGCACGGTCAGGTTCTCCACGGCCACCCCGGGCGCCACGACGACGACACCGTTCGGCTGCTGCAACCGCCCGTCGATGACGACCTTGTCCCGGGACGCGCCGCGAAGAGTGACACGAGCCGTGTCGATCCGCACCGACTCGTGGTACACGCCCGCGGCGACCAGCACCAGGTCACCGGGCCGAGCCAACGACACCGCGGCCGAGATCGTCGGGGCATCGCCAGGTACCCGGATCGTCACATGCGCACCGGCCGGACGCCGGCCGCTGCCGGCTCCGCCGTCACCGTCGCCGCCGCCGCAGCCGACCACAAGTGTCAGTGTGCCGACTACCGCCGCCCACAGACGAAGAGCTGATCGAGGCATGATCCCAGTCTGTCATGACGCCCAATTCCCCGCCAGAATCGCGAAGTTGGCCGGTACGCACGATGCGGGTGTGGCACTCTGCACACCATGCCCCGAGCCGATCACCACCCGTCGCGTCGCAGGTTCCTCGATGTCACCGGTGCCATGGTGACCGCCGGTCTGGCCGCCGGGTGCACATCGGACTCCGCTCAGCCCGGCCGGCACGCCCCGTCCGCGGCGCCCACGCCGACGCCGGTCCCGGTGACGGGCCCCCATCAGGCAGGCGTCACGCTTCCCCAGCCGGCCCAGGGCAACCTGCTGGCCGTGGTGGCCGATCTCGGTGCCACCGTGGATCCCGGTCCGTTGCTGGCCGAACTCGGCCAGGCCATCCGCACACTCGTCGCGGGGACCGACCCGCGGTTGCTGGGCCTGCCGCCGGGCGATCTCACCGTGACCGTCGGCGTGGGCCCCCGGCTGGTGCGCGCGGCCGGTGCCTCGCTGCCCGGCGCGGCCGACCTCCCGCGATTCTCCCGCGAGCGGATCGCCCCGCGGGCACGCGGCGGTGACCTGCTGATCCAGATCTGCGCCGAGGACGCGGTGCTCTTACCGGTCGTCGCCGCCGCGCTCCTGGACCAGGCAGGTGACCGTATCCGCGAACGCTGGCGGCAGTCCGGACGCCGCGGTACGAACGTGTCCCTCGGCAACGGCCGCACCGCTCCACGAAACCCGCTCGGTTTCATCGACGGCATCGTGGGCCCGCACACGACCGCCGAACAACAACGCGACCTGTGGCTGGCCGGGCCCCCCGCGGTCGCCGGCGGCACCATCGCCGTGCTGCGGCGCATGGAACTCGACCTGCCGCGGTTCGCCGCCCTGTCCGTGGCCGAGCAGGAAGCGGTCTTCGGACGGCGCCGGGCCAGTGGCGTCCCCCTCTCGGGCGGCACCGCCGCCTCGGGCCCGGAACTCGGCGCCAAGACACCGGACGGGCGCTATCTCGTTCCCGCGGACGCCCACGTGCGCAGAGCGCACTCCACCGTGGTCGGGGTCGGACTCATGCTCCGCCGCTCCTACACCACCGACGAGCCCGCCCCCGGCCTGCTCTTCATCAGCTTCCAGAACGACCTGCGGACCTTCACCGCCACTCTCACCCGCATGGACGCCTCCGACGCACTGCTGCGATTCACCACCACGACCGCCGGCGCGACATTCCTGATCCTCCCCGGCTTCGACCGACGACGCCCGCTCGGCTCCCAGCTGTTCGGCTGATCACCTTCATGCTGCGGCGTCAACCGTCCGCGGTACCACGGAAGTCGCAGGAGCCACTACCGCGGAAGTCGCAGGAGCCGCGCGGTTACCGCGCGCGGTGGAGCGGGAGTTCAACCCGGTGCGTGACGCGGCGGCCGCGCCGCCGCCCTACCGTCATGGCACAGCGGCACCGCCCGACCAGCGGAGCCACACAGGCTACGGGCGGCGCGGGCCCAATTCCTCGGGAGGAACCGCGCACCGCAGTTCGTCATCGAGAAGGGAGCGAACTGAGTATGGAAGGCACTGCGAAGCGCCGCAGACGCATACCGGTCACGTTCACGCTACTGCTCGCCGGAGCGGCCACCCTTGTGCTGACCGCATCACCAGCCCTGGCGAGCGGGACCTACAGCGGGCGAGCCTACGTTTACGGCGCCAACGGCTTTCAGGACGACTGGGGCGACGAAGGGATCCTGTCGACCGGCACGAACACGTACTCCAATGCCACCTGCCTGTGGCAGGAAATACTGTGGGCCGACGGTTTTCTTGATGTCTCGGACATCGATGGCGCCTTCGGTCCGGACACCAAGGCCGCGACCAAGGCCTGGCAAACCCAAAAGGGGCTGTCGGATCGCGACGGCGTGGCCGGCAAGGAGACCTTCGGAAAGGCTGACGACGGCCTCCGGTATTGGAACGAAAGCTCCGGTGACCTCTGGGTGTATTACCTCGGCATCTATCGGCAACCCACCTTCATTCGCAAGGCGGACGGCACGTACGGCTTCTACATGTACGACGGCAGCACCGACGGCTACCGGCTCGCCGGCTACGACTACCGCACCTGCAGCTGACGCCGCGCCGTCCAGAGAGGAGGGATCTTGAAGATCAGGGCTCGGGCCTCAAGGCCGAAGAGGCTGGCAGTACTCGCCGTATCCAGCACCGCTGCCCTCATCGGCCTCACGGCCGCTCCGGCCGAGGCTCACACCTACAACCTGAACACAACCGGCGCGGTGGGCGCAGTTGACTACTCTGCCAACGGTACGTGGGACATCTACGCCCGCGACCCTCTCACCGACGGCCACTGCGCTCGCTTTCAGGTGAAGGACTGGGACGACACCAGTTGGCGCTGGTACGAGGACATGGTCTGCACGTCCACGGAACAGTGGGTGAGTATCGTCCAATCGGGCTGGTCCGTCCGCATATGCCGGACCGGAATCGGAAACTGTTCCGCGGCCCTCAAGCTGTGAGTCGCACGGATCCGGCGCAAAAACCGAGGCCTTCTGCCAGGGCCGCACCGCGACTGGATCGAGCGGATCGCGCCGGCCGTCGCCCAGGTGCTCGGCCACGCGGAGTGACAGGCGGCTGGGGAGGCGTCCGGGCGGCGACTGTCGCCTCGTAGGGTGGCCCCATGACGGAACTGCCCGCCCGTCGTCTGTTGCTGGTGCACGCGCATCCGGACGACGAGTCGATCAACAACGGCGCGACCATGGCGCGGTACGCGGCCGAGGGGGCCCGGGTGACCCTGGTCACCTGCACCCTCGGTGAGCGCGGCGAGGTCATCCCGCCGCACCTGAGGCATCTGACGGGTGCCGCCCTGGGTGAGTACCGGCTGCGCGAGCTCACCGACGCCATGGCCGAACTGGGCGTCGCGGACTTCCGGCTGCTCGGCGGGGTGGGCCGCTACGGCGACTCCGGGATGATGGGCCTGGCCGACAACGACGACCCCGCCTGCTTCTGGCAGGCCGACGTCGACGAGGCCGCCGCCGCGCTCGTGGAGGTCGTCCTCGAGGTACGGCCCCACGTCGTCGTCGCCTACGACGACAACGGCGGCTACGGGCACCCCGACCACATCCAGGCCCACCGGGTCGCCCTGCGGGCCGTGGAGTTCGCGGCGGGGGCCGGGTGGGCGGTTCCCAAGGTCTACTACAACCGCGTCCCCCGCACCGTCGCCGAGGGCGCCTTCTCCCGGCTCCGGGAGGAACTGCCCTCCCTGCCGTTCACGAAGTGCGCCGCCGTCACCGACGTGCCCGGCGTCGTGGACGACGAGCGGATCACCACCGAGATCGACGGCGGCGCGTACGCGTCCGCAAAGGCCGCCGCCATGCGCGCGCACGCCACCCAGATCGAGGTCGCCCCGGGCGAGCGCAGCTTCGCGCTCTCCAACGAGCTGGCGCAGCCCCTCTTCACCACCGAGTACTACGAGCTGGTGCGCGGGGAGCGGAGCGAAGGCGGCCGGGAGACCGATCTGTTCGCCGGTGTCGAGGAGGTGGCCTGATGTCCGACCGCGGCTCCATGCTCGCCCAGCCCCTTCAGGCGCCGTCCGCCGGACGGATCTCCGCTTACCTGGGGCTCCTTGTCCTCGGTGCGGTCGCCGGGCTGGCCGGGGCCCTCGTGCAGGCCGGCTGGTTCCCCGGCGGGCTGCTGCTCGCGCTCGCCGGAGCGGCCGGACTCTTCCTCGGTGGCGCGCGGGCCGTCGGCAGCCGTGCCGGCGCGGTCGCGCCCGCCGCCGGCTGGATGATCGCCGTCGTCGTGTGCACCGCGGGCCGTCCCGAGGGCGACTACCTGTTCGGCGCGGGAGCCGGGTCCTATCTCTTCCTGCTGGGTGGGATGGCTCTCGCTGTGATCTGCGCCACGCTTGGGTTCGGGCGGCAACCGGTCGGTCGTGACGTCCGACTTCGCAAGTGACGTACCACTTCGCCATGGCGTGGGCGTGCGAGTCCCGTGTGGGTTTCATCGGCGGTCGCGGGATACGCGCCAGAAGTGGCCAGTATGGTGGTGCGCGCCGCCGAGCTGCCCGTGAGGTCGTGGCGGGCGGCGGAGCCAACCTGGAGAACCTGCCTTGAGTCGTGAAACTGACACTCCGTCCTCCGGGCCCAACGGGCGCGGCGGCGCCGCGTACCCCTCGGGTACGCCGCCGTACGGAACCCCCGTGGTGTCCGACGGCGGTGCCGACGCGGGCCGTTCGGCCGCCCAGCCGGAGGAACGCAAGACCGAGACCACGCTGACGACCCGGATCCGGATCAACATCCCCGGTTCGCGGCCCATTCCGCCGGTCGTCGTGCGCAAGCCCGTCGGGGACTCCGAGGGCGGCGACACCGGCACCGACGCGCCGTCGGCGCCCTCCGCGGGCTCGAAGGGCGCCAAGGGCTCGTCCGGGTACCCGATGTCCCCGGTGTCCCCGGGGTCCGACACCGGTACCTTCGAGGCGCCCGCCGAACCCGCGCCCGCCGCCGACGAGAAGGCGAGCGACTGGTTCGCCCCGCGCAAGTCGGGGCCCGCCAAGGGCGGTCAGGGCGGCGGCTCCACCAACGGCGCGGGCATCGCGGGCGGTTCGGCCGCCGGGGCGAGTGCCTCCGGTGCGGGTCTCCCGGGTGCCTCGGGCGCGGGCGCAGGAACCGGTGCTCCGGGTGGCGCGCGTCCGGGCACGGGTGCGCCCGGTGGCGCGCGTCCCGGCGTCGGGCGTCCCGGTGGTGTGGTCGGTTCCATGAATGTACCGACCGGCTCCCGTCCGGGCGGCACCAACGGCGCGGGACTTCCCGGCGCCACCGGCGGTCCGGTGGCTCCCGGGCACGGCGGCGGCACCGGTTCCTTCGATGTGACCGAGGCGCTGGCAGCGGGCCCGCTCGGCAACTCCCGCCCCGGGCAGGGGCAGGGACAGGCGCCGGGTCAGGGCGGCGGCGGTGCCGAGGCGCGCCGCGACGAGCTGCCGTACTTCTCGGACAACGGCCGAGGCGACCAGCACGGCTTCGCCGGGACGGACGGCCAGGGCGGCGCCCCGGCCGGCCCCGCCGGCATGCACGACTTCAACGCCCCGGGCGGCCCGGGCGGCAGGCACGACTTCAACGGCCCGGACGGCCCCACCGGCCCCGGCGGCCGAGGCGGCCCGCAGGGTCCCTCGGGCCCCACCGGCGGCCCGGTCACCGGCGACGGCCCGATCGTGCCCCCCGCGGCGCACGGCGCGGCCGGTACGGCGGTCGGCGCCCCCGGTACTCCGGGTGCCCCCAACGGTTACGGCCGTCCCGGTGGCCCTGCGGGTCCCGGCGGCCCCCGAACCGGCGTTCCCGGTACCGGCCACGGCCCGGGCACCGGTCGGCTTCCCGGCGGTGGCCTGAGCGACGACACCGCGATCCTCACCCCGCAGAAGCCGGCGCCCGAGCCGGGGGCGGGCGGTTACGGCCGTCCGATCGACAACGTCTCCGGGCACACCGTCACCAGCGGCATCCCGGTCGTGCCCTCCGGCGGCCAGGGCGGCCAGGGCGGCCAGGGCGCGGCCGGCGCGCCCGGCGGCACGCAGAGCGGCGGACCGGGGACGCAGACCCCGCCCAAGGCGCCCGCCCCGGCCGCACGGAACGCGTCCGCGTCCGATGCCAAGAAGAAAAAGAAGAAGGGCCGCAGCAAGCTGGTCCTGCTCGGCGCGGTGGCGGTCCTGGCGGGCGTCGGCGTCTACGGCGCCGGGCTGCTGATGAACCACTCCGACGTGCCCAAGGGCACCACCGTGTTCGGCGTGGACATCGGCGGCGGCACCCGTGACGAGGCCGTCAAGAAGCTCGACGACGCCTTCGACAAGCGGGTCGCGCAGCCGCTGAAGCTGTCCGTCGACGGCGACACCGTCTCCCTCAAGCCGGACCAGGCGGGCCTGCAGTTCGACATCCAGGCCACGGTCGACGACGCCGCGAAGAGCGACTACAACCCGGTCTCCGTGATCGGCTCGCTGTTCGGGGAGCACCGTGAGATAGAGCCCGAGATGCCCGTCGACGAGGAGAAGCTCCAAGCCGCTCTGCAGAGCGCCGCGGGCGGCTCCGGCTCGGCCACCGACGGCACGATCACGTTCGGGTCGGGCAAGGCCGTCGCCGTCTACGGCAAGGCGGGCAAGGGCATCGACGCGGCGAAGGCCGGGGAGTCCGTCGTAGCGGCCTACCGCACCCAGGTGGAGACCGGCTCGACCGCCGCGGTGAAGGTCCCGACGACGACCAGGCAGCCGTCGATCACCGACGCCGAGGTCGACCGGATGATGAAGGAGTTCGCCGAACCGGCGATGTCCGGCCTCGTCACCGTTCAGACCGACGCGTTGCACAGCATCCGCTTCGGCCCCCTGTCCCTGCCGAAGATCCTCGGCGTCAAGGCCATCGACGGCAAGCTCGTGGAGACGTACAACCTCGAGGCGCTCAAGGCGGCGTACGGCAGCACCTTCGACGGTGTGAAGGTCGAGGGTGCGAGCGGGAAGCGTGACGTCCTGCCGCAGGACGTCGTCGCCGCGCTGCGCAAGGCCCTGCGCGGCAAGACGCCGGCGGAGCGCATCGGAGTCATCGACACCAACCCGAGCTGACCTCCCGTTGTCCGTGAAGCCGGTGAAGGCCCACCCCCTGGGGCGGGCCTTCACCGGCTTCACATGGTTACGGGCGGGTGACGCGGTGCTGATGCAGTACAGGGCCGCGTAGCCCCTGGTGCCCTGACAGTTGATCGAGATGCCGCACGCCATGACATCTGTCATGCGGCACCGAGGACGGCCGACACTGCCGCGTCCCCGGCCCGCCGGACGACGATGGCTGTCATGACGACGAAGACAGCACCGGTGGTCGGCTTCGACCAGGTGAGCAAGAGCTACGGGGACGTGCGGGCCGTGGACGGTCTGACGCTCGCACTGCACCCGGGGGAGACCGTGGCGCTGCTGGGGCCCAACGGGGCCGGCAAGTCGACCACGCTCGATCTGCTGCTCGGCCTCAAGCAGGCCGACGGCGGCACGGTCCGTGTCTTCGGCACCAGCCCGCGCGAGGCGATCGTCGCCGGGCGGGTCGGCGCCATGCTGCAGAGCGGCGGCCTGATGGACGAGGTCACGGTCGCCGAGCTGGTCGGGCTCGCCTGCTCGCTGCACCCGAAGCCCTACAAGACCTCCGAGGTGCTGTCCCGGGCGGGCATCGCGCAGATCGCCGGCCGCAAGGTCAACAAGCTCTCCGGCGGCCAGGCCCAGCGCGTCCGCTTCGCCCTCGCCACCGCCGGTGACAGCGACCTGATCGTCCTGGACGAGCCGACGACCGGCATGGACGTCACCACCCGCCAGGGGTTCTGGGCCACCATGCGCGAGCAGGCCGACCAGGGCCGCACGGTCCTGTTCGCCACCCACTACCTGGAGGAGGCCGACGCGATCGCCGACCGCGTCCTGGTCCTGCACCGGGGCCGGCTGCTGGCCGACGGCACGGCGGCCGAGATCAAGGCGAAGGCGGGGGCGCGGAGGATCTCCTTCGACCTGGCGGAGGAGCGGATCGACGAGACCGCGCTGAGGGCGCTGCCCTTCCTGACGGCCATCGACGTATCCGGCCAGACGGTCCGCATCCAGTCCTCCGACGCCGACGCCACCGTCCACGCGCTCTACGGCCTGGGCGTCTACCCCCGCAACCTCGAAGTCGCCGGGCTCGGTCTCGAGCAGGCCTTCGTCGCCATCACCGCCGCCGAGGAGGCGAAGACCAAGTGAACACGTTCGCTTCGCGAGGCCTGATCAAGCTGGAGCTCGCCCGCGCCCTGCGCAACCGGAAGTTCCTGTTCTTCTCGGTGATCTACCCCTCGGTCCTCTTCCTGCTGATCGCGGGCAGCGCCGACACCACCGAGAAGGTCGACGGCACGGGCCTGACGCTGCCGACCTACATGATGGTCTCGATGGCCTCCTTCGGAGCGCTCACGGCCGTGCTGATGGGCAACAGCGAGCGCATCGCCAAGGAGCGCGAGAGCGGCTGGGTACGGCAGCTGCGGCTGACCCCGCTACCGGGCCACGGGTACGTCCTCGCCAAGACCGCGAGCGCCGCCGTGGTCAGCCTTCCGTCCATCGTGGTCGTCTTCGCCGTCGCCGCGGCCGTGAAGGACGTACGGCTGGACGCCTGGCAGTGGCTCGCGCTCACCGGCTCGATATGGGCGGGCAGCCTCGTCTTCGCCGCCCTGGGGGTCGCGATCGGCTACCTCGCCGGCGGGGACGCGGTCCGCCCGATCACGATGATCACCTACTTCGGGCTGTCGATCCTGGGCGGCCTGTGGATGCCGACGACGACCTTCCCGCAGTGGCTGCAGGACGTGGCCAAGTGGGTGCCGACCCACGCGTACGCTGCCCTGGGACAGGCCATCGAACAGAACCAGGCCCCCCATGCCGAGGACATCGCCGTGCTGGCCGTCTTCTTCGCCCTGTTCACGGGCGGCGCGGCCTGGCTGTACCGGAAGGACACCCTGAAGGCGTGAGCGCCACGACGGACGAACCGCTGCCCCAGGAGGCCCGGCGGGAACCGCAGATCCCGCTGGGCCTGCCGGTCCGCACCCGGCGTGAGCTGTGGCGGCGCAAGCTGCTGTGGATCGGTGTCTGGCTGGTGTTCCTCAGCTCCCCGGTCCGCGACCTGCTCTCCGGCCGCCACACCACCGGGGGCACGGTGGCCGGCTTGCTGGGCCTGGCGGTGTTCGTCGCCGTCTACCTCTCGCTCCTCTTCCGGGACATGGGGGCGACCTCCTACCCCCCGAAGCTCATCGGCGGCCTCATCGCCTCGATGGCGGTGCTGGCCGTCGTCCTCTGCCTCACGCTCGGCTCCGCCTGGCTCGGCCTGTTCTGCTATGTCTCCGTCGCCTGCGGGATCACGCTCCCACTGCGGGGGGCGTTCTGGACGATCCCGGGGACGGGCGCCGTGATGCTCCTCGTCGGCCTGCGCACCGACGAGGAGGAGGCGCTGAACCTGCTTGTCCTGGTCCTGCTCATCGGCTTCGCGATGACGGGCGTCAGCCAACTGGTCCGTACGACGGTGGAGTTGCGCAAGGCCCGCGCGACGGTCGCCCAACTGGCCGCCAACGAGGAGCGTCTGCGCCTGGCCAGGGACCTGCACGACTTGCTGGGCCACTCGCTCTCCCTGATCACGCTGAAGAGCGAACTGGCCGGCCGGATGCTCCCCGACCACCCCGAGAAGGCGGCCCGGCAGGTCGCCGACATCGAACAGGTCAGCCGCCAGGCCCTGGTCGACGTCCGCGAGGCCGTCACGGGCTACCGGCGTCCCCGCCTCGCCGCCGAACTCGCGGGCACACAGGTCGCGTTGGCGGCGGCCGGCATCACCGCCGAGGTCCCCGCCGAAACCGGCCTCGACGGTGTTCCCGAGGAGAGCGAGTCCGCCCTCGCCTGGGCCCTGCGCGAGGCGATCACCAATGTCGTACGGCACAGTGGGGCCACCCGCTGCAAGGTGGCACTCGCCCGGCGCCAGACCCTCGACGGCCCGGTCGTCGAACTCTCCGTCGAGGACGACGGCTCCGGGGGCTCCGGCAAGGGCCCCGGCAACGGCCTCGCCGGACTGACCGAACGCCTGGAGAAGGCGGGCGGCACCCTGGAGGCGGGCCGCGTCAAACGCGGCTTCCACCTGGTCGCCCGCGTCCCGGCGGAACCGCCGCGGACATAGGATCCCGCACATGAGTGACGGCACGATCAAGGTCCTGCTGGCGGAGGACCAGTCGATGGTCCGCGAGGCACTGGCGGCCCTCCTCGGCCTGGAGGACGACATCGAGGTGGTCGCCCAGGTGGCCCGCGGCGACGAGGTCCTCGCGGCCGCCCGCACCCACGACGTCGACGTGGCCCTCCTCGACATCGAGATGCCGGGCCGGACGGGTATCGAGGCGGCGGCCCAACTCCACGAGGAGTTCCCGGACCTGAAGGTGGTGGTCCTCACCACCTTCGGCCGCCCCGGCTATCTGCGCAGCGCGATGGAGGCGGGCGCCGACGCCTTCCTGGTCAAGGACGCCCCCGCGGCCCAACTGGCGGAGGCGGTCCGCAAGGTCCTCGCGGGCGAGCGGGTCATCGACCCGACCCTGGCCGCAGCGGCCCTGGCAGGGGGCGCGAACCCGCTGACGGACCGCGAGAGGGAGATCCTGCGCGCGGCGGCCGACGGCTCGACGAACGCGGAACTGGCAGCGGCCCTGCACCTCTCCCAGGGCACGGTCCGCAACTACCTCTCGACAGCGATCCAGAAACTGGCGGCACGCAACAGGGCGGAGGCGGTGCGGATCGCGAGGGACAAGGGCTGGCTGTGAAGGGGTTCCACGCCCCCGCGCATCCGCGGACGCGACACGACCGTCAGTTCAACATCGCTCGCGCCGCCTGCGCCTGCTGCCGCACTTTCGCGGCCGCGGGCTCGTCCACCACCTCCACCAACGAGGCGTACTCCTCCAACTCCGCGGCCCCACCGAGAAAGTCCCCCCGCTGCACCAGCAACGCCCCCTTCTCGTACCGCAACCGCGCCGGATGCGAAGGGACGAGCAGCGACAACTCCACCGCCCACAGCCCCACATCCGACCGCTCCGGCCGGGCCGCCGCCCACGACCGGATGTTGTTCAGTATCCGCATCACCACCGACAACGGCTCGGCCGGCACCAGCATCGACGGCTCCAGACGAGCCCCCGTCGCCCCGGCCACCAGCAGCTCCGCGTCCCCACCGCTCAGCACCCGCCCCCCGTCGAAGGGATCGACCAGCACCTGCCGCTGCGGATCCCCGGCCGGTCCGAACCCCACCACGAAGTGCCCCGGCAGAGCGACGCCGTGCACGGGAGCCCCCGCCCGCCGCGCCACCTCCACCCACACCACCGACAGCAGGATCGGCAGCCCCCGCCGCCGTACGAGCACCCGGTGCAGCAGCGAGGACTCCAGCCGCTGATAGTCCGCGGCGGAGCCGCCGAACCCGTACCGCTCGCCCAGCAGCTCCCGCAGCGCCTCCGCCCACGCCCCCGGCGCACCCGGCCGGTACGGCACCTCCCCGGCCAGCCGGTCGAGTTCCGCCTGCGCGGCGTCCAGCCCGGCCTCGTCCAGCTCGGGGTCCGCCGCCGCGCCCACCAGCAGGCACAGCTGGGCGAGGTCGGGCCGCTCGGCCCGCGCCTCCTCGGCGAACAGCCGCCGCAGCTCACCGGCGTCGTAGGCGCTCACGACGGCTCCCGGTAGTGGTGGTACGCGTGGTGCGCCGAGAACCCCATCCCGGCGTACAGCGCCCGCGCCCCCGCGTTCTCCTCCTCCACCTGGAGCCAGGCGGCGGAGGCGCCCTCGTCCAGCGCCCGCCGGGCCAAAGCGGCCATCACGGTCGTGGCGAGCCCCTGGCGCCGCTGCGCCGGATCGACCTCGACGGCGGCGAACCCGGCCCACCGCCCGTCCACGACACACCGCCCGATGGCGGCGGGAGCACCACCGGACGCGGCGGCCACGGACGCGAACCACACCGACGGTCCGCTCCCCAGCACCTTCAGGGCCACCTCGCTCACCCCCTTGCGCTGATACCGGGCCAGCCACGCCTCGTCGGCCTCCCGGGCCGACATCACACCCTCAGCGTCCGCCCGGTCGGCGATCGGCGCCAGTGCCCCGATCCACAGCTGAGCGGTCACCTCCCGCACCCATCCGCGCCGCTCCAGCTCGGCGCAGAGCAGCTCCTGGGTGCCCTCGGCGCCGGTCGCGGTCTGGACGTAGGCGGGCAGCCCACGCTCTCGGTACCAGCGTCGTACCGCACCCAGCGCCTCGTCGAGGGGTATGCCCGGGTCGCCGAGCGGCAGCACGGAGTTGGCCCGGCGGGTGTACCCGGCGGCGGCCCGCAGCTCCCAGCCGCCCAGCCGCTCGCTCTCCACGGGCCGCCAGGCCCGCGAGGCCACCCGGGCGAGTTCCTCGTAGGAGGCGGCGGGACCCCGGCGGCGGGCCGGGGCGGTCGGCACCACCTTCCCGGCGACCAGCGAGGACTCGTCAATGCGGACGCTCTCCCCGCTCTTCCGTGTGATCACCAGCACACCGTCGTCCCATGATGTGAGAACACCCACCGTGTCGGTGAATTTCCCCTCGGTGACCCCAGCTCCACTCAATCGCCGTACGGAGACGCGTTTGCCCACGTCAGCAGTGGTGATTCGGACCTCGAGGCGTCCGTAGGCCGAGATTTCCACAGGTCGGTCCACCCCTCCTGTTCGGATCATGCCCAAGAACGGAGATACTAGGGGCGGGCATCGACGACGCCGCGCTCCCGCGCGCCAGGCGGCGGAGCCTGAGGAGGCCCGCCAGCGCCCTATCGAGGAGGAACGACAGCGTGACCTACGTCATCGCGCAGCCTTGTGTCGACGTGAAGGACAAGGCGTGCATCGAGGAGTGCCCGGTCGACTGCATCTACGAGGGCTCCCGGTCCTTGTACATCCACCCGGACGAATGCGTCGACTGTGGTGCCTGTGAGCCGGTCTGCCCGGTCGAGGCGATCTTCTACGAGGACGACGTGCCGGAGGAGTGGAAGGACTACTACAAGGCGAACGTCGAGTTCTTCGACGAGCTCGGCTCGCCCGGCGGCGCCAGCAAGCTGGGTCTGATCGAGCGGGACCACCCGTTCGTCGCCGCGCTGCCGCCGCAGGCCGAGTAACCGCAGCAGCGGCCCGCACCAACGTGCCGCCTCGGTCCCGTACGCCCTGATCACCCTGACGGGCCGTACGGGACCGAGGCGTTTGCCGTACGTACGAGAAAGTGAGAGCCAGAACCGTGTCCGCAGTCTCCGACCGCCTGCCCACGTTCCCCTGGGACAAGCTGGAGCCGTACAAGAAGAAGGCCGCCTCGCATCCGGACGGCATCGTCGACCTCTCGGTCGGCACCCCGGTCGACCCGGTCCCCGAGCTGATCCAGAAGGCCCTGATCGACGCGGCGGACTCCCCGGGCTACCCGACGGTCTGGGGCACCCCGGCGCTGCGCGACGCGATCACGGGCTGGCTGGAGCGCCGCCTCGGCGCCCGCGAGGTCACCCACCGGCACGTCCTGCCGATCGTCGGCTCCAAGGAACTCGTCGCCTGGCTTCCGACCCAGCTGGGTCTCGGCCCCGGCGACCGGGTGGCGTACCCGCGGCTGGCCTACCCGACGTACGAGGTCGGCGCCCGCCTGGCGCGCGCGGAGTACGAGGTCTACGACGACCCCACCGAGCTGAACCCCGAGGGTCTGAGGCTCCTGTGGCTGAACTCTCCGTCCAACCCGACCGGCAAGGTCCTCTCCCGGGCCGAGCTGACACGGATCGTCGCCTGGGCCCGCGAGCACGGAGTCCTGCTCTTCTCCGACGAGTGCTACCTCGAACTGGGCTGGGAGGCCGACCCCGTCTCGGTCCTGCACCCGGAGGTGAACGGCGGCTCGTACGAGGGCGTCGTCGCGGTCCACTCCCTCTCCAAGCGCTCCAACCTCGCGGGCTACCGGGCCGCCTTCCTGGCCGGTGACCCGGCGGTCCTCGCCCCGCTCCTGGAGATCCGCAAGCACGGCGGCATGATGACCTCGGCGCCCACCCAGGCGGCGGTGGTGGCCGCCCTGGGCGACGACACCCACGTCCACGAGCAGCGCGAGCGCTACGCCGCCCGCCGCACCCTCCTCCGCGAGGCGTTGCTCGACCACGGCTTCCGCATCGAGCACAGCGAGGCCAGCCTCTACCTCTGGGCCACCCGGGACGAGTCCTGCTGGAACACGGTGGCCCACCTCGCCGACCTGGGCATCCTGGTGGCGCCCGGCGACTTCTACGGCGAGGCGGGCGAGATGTTCGTCCGCGTGGCGTTGACGGCGACGGACGAGCGGGTCGCGGCGGCGGTGCGGCGCCTGTAACCGCGGCAGCGCACAAGGCGACGGGGCCCAGGAAACACCCTGGACCCCGTCACCGGCTCGGCCCGGCCGCTCAGCCGATCGGCAGGCCCTTCGTCGGCAGGGTGCCGGCGCCCGGCAGACCGCCCTTGGTGAGGCCCTCCGTCGGCAGGCCACCCTTCGTGGCCGTCTTCGCGGTGTCCCCGAGGACGTCCCCGGCGGACCCCGCGGCCTCACCGGCCGCCTTCTGCACCGCCGGCGCCGCCTTCTTCACGGCCTTGCCGCCGGTCTTGCCCGCGGTCGGCACCGCCTGCTTGACCAGCTTGCCGCCGGCGTCACCCGCGAGCCCGGTGGTGCTCCGCGTCGCGCCGTCGACGGTGTTGCCGACGTTCGCCCCGTCCAGGGCCGTCAGCCCGCCGAGGTCCGGGGCGGCGGGCAGGGTGGAGGGGGCCGCGCTTGCGGAGCCGGCCGCACCGACCCCGGCGGCCGCTCCCGCAGCGACGAGCAGCGCGGCACGGGCGATCCTGCGGGTCAGGGGGAGGGACATGATGCTCCTTCGACGGGAGAGAACAGAGAACGCTGTGACTACCGCTCGAAGCCCTCGAAGGTTGCGGACGCCCGACGTAAAGAGTTGGCAATGCGTCGCATTATCAGCTGTGGATAAAAACGGGCGAAACCCGCCCGATGTGAAAGTCGGCCAAACCCCCGGAGCCCTTTGTTCTCAAGGCTTTCGGCCGAGGGGAGGGTGACCGCGCGAAAACGTGCGCACGCGACCGACGGAACGCCCCGGTCATCACCCGCCTTGGTGAACAGCCGTACTACTGACCGGTCACAATCCGCACGCTGCCCGTGCCGCCGCCCGCCCCCGACGCCCCGGCCGCCTCCGTGCTGCTCGCCCCCGCCGCCCGCCACCGACTGTCGGTGTTCCCGGCGGTCCACTCCCGGCCCGCGTAGGAGACCCGCTCGATGTGCAGCGCCGAGGCGTTGGCCACGGCCCAGTGCGCCAGCTGCCAGCCCCGCTCACGGGCACTGCGCCCCTCGGCGGTGGTCCCCTCGGACACGGGCAGCGTCACGGTCCGCCCCTCGGTCTCGGCGGCGGGAACGTCACCACCGGTCGACGCGGACGTCTTCTCGGCGTCCCCCGCCTTCGCCGCCGCCTCCTTGACCGCGTCCCGCCCGAAGTCCCGCGCGAGCGCCGCGCGCACCGCCGCCGGACCCGTGGTCGTCGTCGTGGCGCCCAGACGTCCGTCACAGGTCAGGGTGGCCGCCGAGGTCCCGGTGAGGGCGGCGGCCAGCAGCGTGGCGTCCGTCTCGTGCTTGGCGTACGCCTCCGGGTAGCCGCTGCGCTGTACGCGCTGCGCGGCGACCGTGAGCGGCAGACCGGTGTAGTCCGGCACCTTGGCGAGGTGCTTGTAGAAGATGCCCGCCGCGTACGCCGGGTCCGTGACCTGCTGGGCCGTGCCCCAGCCCTGCGAGGGCCGCTGCTGGAACAGGCCGAGCGAGTCCCGGTCGCCGTGGGTGAGGTTGCGCAGCCCCGACTCCTGCAGCGCGGTCGCCAGCGCTATGGCCACGGCCCGCTCGGGCATGTCCCGGTTGGTGCCGACGGCCGCGATCGTCGCCGCGTTCACCGCCTGCTCGGGCGTGAACTCGTACGACGCCGCCCCGTCCTTGCCGGAAACGACTCTGCAGCCGGGATCGCCGGTGCCGCCGGTGACGTACTGGACCACGACATAGCCCGCGACGGCGGACATGACCACGCAGGCCGCCCCGAAACGGAGGGCACGGCCGCGGCGCTTGGAGGAGGGGGACTGCTCTGGCACGCCTACAAGGTACTGGAGAGTATGGAGACGCAGGAGGCGAGTGCGTACGGGTGTGCGGAGCGCGACGGACATCTGGCGCGTTAGGGTCGACGGCATGGCCGACACCCCTCTTGATCTCACGTTGGACGCCGCCGTCCTCACCGCGCGGCTCGTCGACTTCCCCTCGGAGAGCGGCACCGAGAAGCCCCTGGCGGACGCGATCGAGACCGCCCTGCGCGCGCTGCCGCACCTCACGGTGGACCGGTACGGCAACAACGTGATCGCCCGCACCCACCTGGGCCGTCCCGAGCGGGTGATCCTCGCCGGCCACATCGACACCGTCCCGATCGCCGGCAACGTCCCCTCGCGCCTGGACGAGGACGGGGTCCTCTGGGGCTGCGGCACCTGCGACATGAAGGCGGGGGTCGCGGTCCAGCTCCGTATCGCGGCGACCGTCCCGGCCCCCAACCGCGATCTGACCTTCGTCTTCTACGACAACGAGGAGGTCGCCGCCGACCTCAACGGCCTCAAGCACGTCGCCGAGGCCCACCCGGAGTGGCTGGCGGGCGACTTCGCGGTGCTGCTGGAGCCGTCGGACGGCCAGGTCGAGGGCGGCTGCCAGGGCACCCTGCGGGTCCTGCTGAAGACGCGGGGCGAGCGGGCGCACTCGGCGCGCGGCTGGATGGGTTCGAACGCGATCCACGCGGCGGCCCCCATCCTCGCCCGTCTCGCCGAGTACAAGCCGCGTTGGCCGATGATCGACGGCCTGGAGTACCGCGAGGGCCTGAACGCGGTGGGCGTCTCGGGCGGGGTGGCGGGCAATGTGATCCCCGACGAGTGCGTGGTGACGGTCAACTTCCGCTACGCGCCGGACCGCACCGAGGAGGAGGCGATCGCGCACGTCCGCGAGGTCTTCGCGGACTGCGGCGTCTCGGACTTCGTCGTCGACGACCACAGCCCGGGCGCCCTCCCCGGCCTCTCCCATCCGGCCGCGGCCGCCTTCATCGAGGCGGTGGGCGGCACCCCGCAGCCCAAGTACGGCTGGACCGACGTGAGCCGTTTCTCCTCGCTCGGCGTCCCCGCCGTCAATTACGGCCCCGGCAACCCGCACTTGGCGCACAAGCGGGACGAACGGGTGGACACGGCCAAGGTCCTGGCGGGGGAGGAGCGCCTGCGGGCCTGGCTGACGGCCTGAGAAGGCGCGGGGGAGGGCTCGGCGCGTCAGGCGGCTTCGCGGCGGACACGCCGACGTCCCCCGCCCGTAACCCGCGTAGATCTACGCTGAGGTACGAACTACCGCAAGCGGAGGGAGCTCACATGGCTACAGGCAACCCCGAGGGCAAGAAGCAGCCGCCGGAGGAACAGCGCCTGGGACCGGTCCTCCGAAGGCGGGATCAGGTGCAGGCGAGCACCACGGACCAGCGGCTGCTGGACGAGCGGGCCCCATCGGACTGGGTTCACACGGATCCCTGGCGGGTCCTGCGCATCCAGTCGGAGTTCATCGAGGGTTTCGGCACCCTGGCCGAACTCCCCCCGGCGATCAGCGTGTTCGGTTCCGCCCGCACACCGGTGGACTCCGCGGAGTACGAGGCGGGCGTACGGCTGGGCAGCGCCCTGGTCGACGCCGGGTGGGCCGTGATCACGGGCGGCGGCCCGGGCGCGATGGAGGCGGCCAACAAGGGGGCGTCCGAAGCGGGCGGCGTCTCGGTGGGGCTCGGCATCGAACTCCCCTTCGAGCAGGGCCTCAACCCCTACGTCGACATCGGCCTCAACTTCCGCTACTTCTTCGTCCGCAAGATGATGTTCGTGAAGTACGCCCAGGGCTTCGTGGTCCTGCCCGGCGGCCTCGGCACCCTGGACGAACTCTTCGAGGCCCTCACCCTCGTCCAGACCCAGAAGGTCACCCGCTTCCCGATCGTCCTCTTCGGCACGGAGTACTGGGGCGGCCTGCTCGACTGGCTCAAGAACACCCTGGTGGCCCAGGGCAAGGCGGCGGAGAAGGACCTCCTCCTCTTCCACGTCACGGACGACGTCGACGAGGCTGTGGCCCTGGTCTCCAAGGAGGCGGCCCGCTAAGGCGTCTTCACGCCAGTCCTCTCCGGGCCACCGCCGGTGGGCGGTGGCCCGCGATGGACGCCACCATGTCCAGCACCTGCCGCGTCTCCGCTACCTCGTGCACCCGGTACACCTGCGCCCCCAGCCATGCCGACACGGCCGTGGTGGCCAGCGTCCCCACCACCCGCTCCTTCACCGGCCGGTCCAGCGTCTCCCCCACGAAGTCCTTGTTCGACAGGGACACCAGCACCGGCCACCCCGTCTCCACCATCTCGCCCAGCCGCCGAGTCGCCTCCAGGCTGTGCCGTGTGTTCTTCCCGAAGTCGTGCCCGGGATCGATCAGGATCGACTCCCTCGGCACCCCCAGCCCCGCCGCCCGCTCCGCCAACCCCACGGTCACCCGCAGAATGTCGGCCATGACGTCGTCGTACGTCACCCGGTGCGGGCGCGTCCGAGGCTCCGAGCCCCCCGCGTGCGTGCACACCAGCCCGACCCCGTACCGCGCGGCGACCTCCGCCAGCCCCGGGTCGACGCCGCCCCACGCGTCGTTCAGCAGATCCGCGCCCGCCTCGCAGACCGCCTCCCCGACCTCCGCCCGCCAGGTGTCCACGCTGATGATCACGTCCGGGAACCGCCGCCGCACCTCGGCCACGAACCCGACCGTCCGCCGTGCCTCCTCCTCGGCCGTCACCTCCTCGCCCGGCCCCGCCTTCACCCCGCCGATGTCGATGATGGCGGCACCCTCCGACACCGCCCGCTCCACGCGGGCGAGCGCCGGCTCGTCGCGGAACGTGGCCCCCCGGTCGTAGAAGGAGTCCGGGGTCCGGTTCACGATCGCCATGACCACCGGCTCGTGGGCCCCGAACTCACGCCTGCCGAGCCTGAGCATCGCCTGTGACCTCTCCTGGTACGTCCTGCACTTCCGCCGCCTGTGACCCTAACTGCCGGACCCGCATGGCACGATCGGACCCACACACATTCGAGACCGAGCACACCGAGCCTGGGGACCCACCGATGGTTATGTTCTTGTTCCTGGTCATCGCGCTCGCCGTGGTGGTCGCCGCGGTGACACTCGCCGTGGTGGGCGGCGGCGAGGGCACCGGCCCGCTGCCCGAGGCGGCGCCCCAGCGGCTGCACGACCCGCTGCCGCAGGACCGGCCGGTCGACCGGTCGGACGTCGACCACCTCCGCTTCCCGCTGGCCGCCCGCGGCTACCGCATGGAGGACGTCGACGACGCATTGAACCGCCTCGCCGCCGAGCTCGCCGAGCGCGACGCCCGCATCGCCGACCTGGAGTCCGCCCTGGCCGGGGTCCAGACCTCCAGGCAGCACCACGTCTCCTTCGAGAAGCCCGCTTCGGAGGACGAGCAGTGAGCGACGGCACCGCCGTGGCCGGCCCGGACGGCGCCCTGCGCTGCCCATGGGCCCTCTCGACCCCCGACTACGTGACGTACCACGACGAGGAGTGGGGCCGCCCGGTCCACGGCGACGACGCGCTCTTCGAACGCCTCAGCCTGGAGGCCTTCCAGTCCGGCCTGTCCTGGATCACGATCCTTCGCCGCCGCCCGGGCTTCCGTACCGCCTTCGCCGACTTCGAGATCGCCTCGGTCGCCGCCTTCACCGACGAGGACCGCGAGCGCCTCCTGGCCGACCCGGGCATCATCCGCAACCGCGCCAAGGTCGACGCGACACTGGCGAACGCGCGCGTGCTGGCCGAGTGGACCCCGGGCGAGCTCGACGAGCTGATCTGGTCCCACGCCCCGGACCCGGCCACCCGCCCGGTGCCGAAGAGCCTGGCCGACGTCCCGGCGGTGACGGACGAGTCCACGGCCCTGTCCAAGGCCCTGAAGAAACGGGGCCTGCGCTTCGTGGGCCCGACGACGGCTTATGCCCTCATGCAGGCGTGCGGGCTGGTGAACGACCACTTGGCGACCTGCGTGAGCAGACCCGCCTAGGGCGTGTTTCGAAAGTCCCGTCTGGCCCGCGACGCCTGGCACGGCGCCTCGCCGCGTTGTCGGGATCGCCCGCGTACGCCCGGTACGCGGACGACCCTCCGCCTTGCGATGCACCGCACCAGACGCCGCGGGCCCCGCCCTCCGGGCGGACGACGCTACTTTCGAAACACGCCCTAGGACGGGCGCGGGGCCGCATCGATGTGCGGCTCCGGACTCAACGGCCCAGGTACTTCGGCTCTTCCTTGTCGACGAAGGCCCGCACCGCGATCGCATGGTCCTCAGACGCACCCGCCCGGGTCTGCAACTCGTCCTCCTTCTCCAAGGTCTCGGCCAGCGAGTGCGAGAAACCGAACGCCATCGCCTCCTTGATCGCCGCGTACGCCACCGTCGGCCCCTCGGCCAGCATCCGCGCCACCTGCTCGGCCGCCGTGCGCAGCGCGGCCGCGGGCACGACGCGGTTGGCGATCCCCAGCTCGTACGCCTCCTGAGCCTTGATGGTGCGCGGGAAGAGCAGCAGGTCGGCGGCGCGGCCGGGCCCGATCACCCGTGGCAGGGTCCAGGAGACCCCCGAGTCGGCGGTCAGGGCGACACCCGCGAACGACGTGTTGAAGGACGCCGTGTCGGCCACGATCCGGTAGTCCGCGGCCAGGGCGAACCCGAAGCCGGCGCCCGCCGCGACCCCGTTCACGGCGGCGACCACCGGTTTCGGCGCCTCCGTCAGCGCCCGCACCACCGGGTTGTAGTGCTCCTTGACCGTGCTCATGACGTGCCCCGAGCCCTCGGCCAGCAGCCCGATGTGCTCCTTGAGGTCCTGGCCGACGCAGAAGGCCCGGTCCCCGGCGGCGGTCAGCAGTACCGCCCGTACGTCCGTGTCGTCCGCCGCCGCGCGCGCCGCGTCCCGCAGGGCGACCTTGGTCGCCACGTTCAGCGCGTTCATCGCCTCCGGGCGGTTCAGGGTGATCGTCGCGAGTCCGTCACTCACCTCGTAGAGCACGGTGTCGGCCATGGCGTATCCCCTCCGTGTCGCGGCTCCCCGGCGTACTACTGGTCGGTACGCCGGTGTACGAAGGACAGCATGGCGGAGATCACCGTCCAGGGGCCGGACCCGACGTGTGACCTGCGTCAAAGAATTCGGCTCGGTCTGCCGACCGCGCCTGTCCGTACGGCCGGGCAGTATCGCAGTCACATCGCCGAATTGAGTGGTTTTGCTCGCGCGCGTTGCCCAAGCGATGCCTACTGATGTTGGTCATAGGGTCCTGAGATGCGGGATAATGGCTTGGAAGCAATGTGTTCGATGCCGGTGTCGCGTGTCCCACGCTGGGCCGCGCGTGCCCTGCCAGGGCCGTCGGCTTTCACGTGAGCTGGTTTCAGGAAGGGGAACGAGCATGGCGGCCATGAAGCCGCGGACGGGTGATGGCCCGCTCGAGGTGACCAAGGAGGGGCGGGGCATCGTCATGCGCGTTCCGCTCGAAGGCGGCGGTCGGCTCGTCGTCGAGCTGACCCCTGACGAGGCCGACGCGCTCGGCGACGCCCTCAAGAAGGTCGTCGGCTGACGCGCAAGCGACCATACCCTTTCAGCGGCCCCGGCATCCCCCTGGATGCCGGGGCCCTGTTTGCTCCTACGGCCTCGCCCAGGGGCAGGGGATGCCGCGCTGCCCCTACGGTCCAGCGCTCACCGTTTGACCGCGCACAGCAGCCCGTCCCCCACGGGCAGCAGGGACGGCACCAGTTCCTGGCTCTCGCGCACCGCCCGCAGCAGCTCCCGGATCCTTATGACCTCCGTGGGCTGCGGGCCGGAGTCGACCGTACGGCCGTTGGCGAAGACACCCTCGAAGACGACGAGGCCGCCCGGACGCAGCAGACGCAACGATTCCGCGAGGTAGTCGAGGAACTCCAGCCGGTCGCCGTCGCAGAAGACCAGGTCGTAGCCGGCGTCCGCGAGGCGGGGCAGGACGTCGAGGGCGCGGCCGGGGATGAAACGGGCCCGGTTGCTGGCGAAGCCGCAGGCGCGGAAGGCCTGCCGGGCGAACTGCTGGTGCTCGGGTTCGGGGTCGACGGTGGTCAGGACGCCGTCGGGGCGCATGCCGTACAGCAGGTGGATCCCGGAGACACCGGTACCGGTGCCGATCTCCGCGACCGCCTTCGCGTCCACGGTGGCGGCGAGCAGTCGCAGCGCGGCGCCCGTGCTGGGCGACACCGAGCGCAGCCCTGCCTCGCGGGCCCGGTCGCGGGCCCAGCGCAGCGCTTCGTCCTCGGCGACATAGGCGTCGGCGAACGCCCAGCTCGTCTGCCGGTTGCCGGTAATGACCCTCTCCTGTCCCCGTGGTTGCCTGGGCGTGACTGTATCCGTTGCCGCCGGGAACCCGCAGATGGGACCGGGCGTTTGAAGGGGTGGGAACGAGGACGGGGGGACACAGTTGGATCACGACGAGGGACGGGATGCCGAGCAAGTGCTGACGCAGCAGTATGAGCCGTATCAGCACAGATCAAATTCTCGTAAAACCGCTTATCCGGAGCTAACGGGCGAGGTGGCTATGGTAGGGGCTCCACTGGACACCACCAGAGCTGACAGGGGAGGTGCGGCCGCGCCTGTGGATCGGGGAGGAGTGCTGCGGCGCTTCCTCGGATCGGCGGGCAGGCCGACATCCGTGAACGACACCGCTGCTGACCACAGTCACGCCGCCGGCTTCACCGGCCAGACCCAGACCGCGACCTTCTCCACCGACGCGGACGGGCAGGCGTGGACTCCGCCCACCTGGGAGGAGATCGTCAGCATGCACAGCGGCCGGGTCTACCGGCTCGCCTACCGGCTCACCGGCAACCAGCACGACGCCGAGGACCTCACCCAGGAGGTCTTCGTCCGCGTCTTCCGCTCCCTGTCGACGTACACGCCGGGCACCTTCGAGGGCTGGCTGCACCGCATCACGACCAACCTGTTCCTGGACATGGTCCGCCGCAAGCAGCGCATCCGGTTCGACGCGCTCGGCGAGGACGCGGCCGAGCGGCTGGCCAGCAAGGAGCCGACTCCGCAGCAGGTCTTCAACGACGCCCACTTCGACGCGGACGTCCAGCAGGCCCTCGACACCCTCGCGCCCGAGTTCCGCGCCGCGGTCGTCCTGTGCGACATCGAAGGACTGTCGTACGAGGAGATCGCCGCGACCCTCGGCGTCAAGCTGGGCACGGTCCGCTCGCGCATCCACCGCGGCCGTTCGCAGCTGCGCAAGGCCCTCGCACACCGCTCGCCCACGGCCCGCGCCGAGCGCCGCTCCTTCGTGTCCCGTGTTCCCGCTCTGGGAGGAGGGGGCGCGACCGCGTGAGTGGAACTCGACGCAATCCCGCCGAGGGACTCCTCGCGGAGCAGCATCTGGGAGACCGGCTCTCCGCCCTGGTGGACGGCGAACTCGGTCATGACACCCGTGAGCGGGTGCTGGCGCATGTGGCGACCTGCCCGAAGTGCAAGGCGGAGGTCGACGCCCAGCGCCGGCTGAAGAACGTCTTCGCGGAAGTGGCCCCGCCCGCCCCCTCCGAGAGCTTTCTGGCCCGTCTCCAGGGGCTCCCCGGAGGAGGTGACCCGGACGGCGGCGGCACGCCGCTCGGCGGGGGCGGATTCGCCGACGGAGTCTTCGGAGTGAGACGGGACGAGCCGTTCTCGTTCGGCTATGTGCCCGCCCGCGGCCATGGCTCGGCCCTTCCCCCCACCGCCCCGGACCGCGGCTTCCGCATCCATCCCGTCGGCCGTGGCGGCGACCGCCATGACACCGAGCGCTCGCGGGGCATGCGGTTCGCCTTCGTCGCCGCCGGTGCCGTGTCGCTGGCCGCGATCGCCCTGGGCGGCATGAACACCGGAGCGCCGGTCGACACCGCCGCGGACGCGCGCGGCGGATTGGGCGGGAGCAACGTGACCCCGGCCCGCACCCCGGGCACGGGCTCCGCCACGACCCCCGAGAACCAGCGGCGCCGGGCCGCCGGGCCGCTGCTCGCCCAGGGGGGCCAGTTCCTCGGTACCCCGGCGGCGCCGACGGAGGTGTCCGCCCCGCTGCTGCCCGGCGTGCCGTCCCCGGCCACCGGGCAGGTGGAGCAGACGGCTCTGCACCGGCTCGCCGCGCCCGTCGTCGCCGGAGCAGCGGCCATGTCCCCTCTGATACGTCCGCTCGGTACGACCCCGCCGATCGCCCTGAGCTCCTGGACCACCGCTCCCGAGGCCACCGGCCCCGGCCTGCTCGCCGCGCCGGTCCCCCACACCACCTCCGCCCCCAGCACCTCGCCGTCCTCGCAGAACGCCCGCTGACCCGGCCGCTGGGCCGGTCCGCCGCGAACCTGGTTCAATCCAGGAGGCGGGGTTCGCCCAGCCACCGACCGGGCCCGACTGGGGGGAGAGCATGGACGAGGGGAAGCCCACGATGGCGGGGACCTCCGGCGGCGAGGCCGATGACGTCGCGACGGGCGCAGGGGCCGAGACGGGTGCGGGAACGGGTGTGGAGGACGGTGACTACGAACTGAGCCGGCCCTTGAGCACGCCGGTTCCGTCACCCGCCGAGGCAGCACCCGAGGCCCCCGCCCCGGTCGCTGACGAGCCCCCCAAGCCCCTGCACGATCCCGACCCCTACAGCACCCCGCCGTACGGCCAGCCGGGCCCCTGGGCGCCCGCGCCGCCCGTGCAGCACCCGGCGGCCACCGCCGTACAGGGCACGGCGCCGACCGCGCCCGTCACACACACCGAGACCACATCCGCGCCCCTCCCGAGCGCCATGCCTGCGCCTGCCCCGAGTGCCGTGCCTGCGCCCATCCCGAGCGCCGCACCCGCGCCTTCGCCCACCGCCGAACCCGCGCCCTCGCCCACCTCCGCACCCGTGCCTGTCCCCGCCCCCGACCTCTGGCAGCGCTACGACCCCTGGTCCCCCGTCCCCCTTCATCGGACCGGTGCTGCCGTCCCCACCGAGGGCGAGCGGCGCAGGCAGGTGCGCAAGCGCCTGGTCGGGGGAGCGTTGGCCCTCGCGCTGGCCTCAGGGGTGCTCGGTGGGGTCGTGGGGGCTCAGCTGGAGCGCAACGGCGGCATCGGTGGGGTGGAGTTGCCGCAGGCGTCCGCGGAGCCCACCGGGCGGGCCGCGGACAGCGTCGCCGGGATCGCGGCGCGGGCCCTGCCGAGCGTGGTCACGCTGCATGTCAGCGGGAGCGAGGAGTCGGCCACCGGCACCGGGTTCGTCCTCGACACCCTCGGCCACATCCTCACCAACAACCACGTCGTCGAACCCGCCGGGAGCGACGGCAGGATAACCGTCGTCTTCAACGGAGGGCAGACCGCCGAGGCGGAGGTGGTCGGCCGGGACAGCGGGTACGACCTCGCCGTCGTCAGGGTGAGCGGGGTCGGCGGGCTGAAGCCCCTTCCCCTCGGCAACTCCGACAACGTCCAGGTCGGCGACCCGGTCGTCGCCATCGGAGCCCCCTTCGACCTGGAGGGCACCGTCACCTCCGGGATCATCAGCGCCAAGGAGCGGCCCATCACGGCCGGCGGCGGGGGCGCCGACGGGAGCGATGTGTCCTATGTGGACGCCCTGCAGACCGACGCGCCCATCAATCCCGGCAACTCCGGCGGGCCCCTGCTCGACTCCCGGGGCCGGGTCATCGGCATCAACTCCGCCATCCGGTCCGCCGCCGACGGCTCCGCCCAGGAGGGCGGCGAGGCAGGCTCGATCGGCCTCGGCTTCGCCATCCCCGTCAACCAGGGCAAGCGCGTCGCCGAGGAACTGATCAACACCGGCAAGGCCACCCACCCGGTCATCGGCATCACCCTGGACCTGTCCTACGCCGGGGACGGCGCCCGCGTCAGCACCAAGGGCAGCGGCGGTCCCACGGTCACCCCGGGCGGGCCCGGCGACCTGGCCGGCATCAAGGCCGGGGACGTCATCACCGAGGTCGACGGCACCCGTATCCACTCCGGGGACGAGCTGATCGTCAAGACCCGTGCGCACCGCCCCGGCGACCGCCTGGAGCTGACCATCGAACGCGGCGGGGAGGAACGTACGCTCTCCCTCGTCCTCGGCTCCGCCGAAGGCACCTGAGCGGCGGGGGGACGGCGGTCGGCCCCCGCATCCCACAGGGATTGGCCTCCGCATCCCACAGGGATTGACAGAAACCTCACAGATCGGGCACCGAAAGCGGCTCCCACAAGGCAAACAACGCGAAAAACCGGCCGCGTACACCCACTCGGACCCGGCGGGACGGTACCGGTCGGCCAGGTGTGACAGGTACCGTGGACCCGGCCCGGACCACGGAAGACCTGACCTGACCGCAGAGGGCCGAGGACCGCGGACATCGCAAGGAGCTTCAGGTGTTCAATGACATAGGCCCGCTCGAGCTGGTGACGATCGTCGTCCTGGCCGTGCTCGTCTTCGGTCCGGACAAGCTCCCGAAGGTCATCGCGGACGTGATGCGCACCGTCCGGAAGATCCGTGAGTTCTCGGAGAGCGCCAAGCAGGACATCCGGCAGGAACTCGGCCCGGAGTTCAAGGACTTCGAGTTCGAGGACCTCAACCCCAAGACGTTCATCCGCAAGCAGCTGGACAACGACGAACTGGGGCTCAAGGAGATCCGCAACGGCTTCGACCTGAAGAAGGAGATGGCCGAGGTCACCGACGCCGTCCACAGCCGTGACGCGGACAGCTCCGCGGGCGGCTCCGGCGGCCGCATCGACATGACCAAGAAGCCCGAGGACCCGGGCAAGGACGACCGTCCGCCCTTCGACGCGGACGCCACCTGAGCGACCCGCCCGAGCGACCTCCGCGCCCCTTCCGGGCGACCCCTGAGCCGCCCCGCGCGACCTGCGCGCCGGGCGGCTTCCCCGTCCTCCCGGGAGGGGTGGCTATGCTGCCTGGTTGTTGTGCGGAGCGGACGAGTACGCCCGAAGGGGGGCGGGCCGGCCGGCTCCGTCGAGAAGCGAGGAGGCGTCCGGGCACATGGAGACGACGAGTCGGGCAGTCGCGCAGACGCCGGCCGCGGAGGGCGGACCACAGGTCCCCTCCGCCCGGCGCATCATCGACGGCTACCTGGAGGTACCCTTCCCCTGGTACGGCCTCGACGAGGCCTTCACAGGGCCGCGCTGGCTGATGCAGGTGGGCACGGCGGCCGACGGCGCCGTCGAGCACGGTTCCGTCGGACACGGTGACGAACCCTCCGTACGGCACGAGACGGCCGGCGAGGACCGGGGGAGGTTCGCGGTCGTCGTGACCGTCGCCGCGAACCCGGTACGGCGCAGCGCGGACGGCACCGGGCTGCTGGAGGCCACCTCGGTGTCCTCCGCGGCCTGGCTCGCGGGGGTGGGCCTGCTGTCCTTCACCTGGCCGGGCCAGATGGACCACAGCCTGCGCGACGACTGGCTGGACCAGCAGACCGAGACGGCCTGGGTGCTCGCGGACGACCTGTCGGGGCCCGACTGGTCGATCCTCTCCCTCCCCGTCGACGGTGTGCCGACGCCCTTCCACTACCGCGAGTCCGAGTTCGGCTGGGTGCTGGCCGGCTCGACCCGGGAAGGGGTGCACCTGGGGGCGTACGGGAGAGGCATGAGCGCGTACGGGCTCGGCTTCTCCGTGGTCAAGGACATCACGGCGTACGCCCAGTAGCACAAAAGGGTGCCCTCCCGGCGGAGGGCACCCCATCGTCGTGCGGCGGTCCGGAACTGGTCTAGAACTTGTTCCTCGGGGTGATCCCCAGCGACAGCCCCGACAGACCCCGCTGCCGTCCCCCCAGCTTGCCCGCGATCGCGCGCAGGGCCGAGCCCGCCGGGGAGTCCGGGTCGGTCAGGACGACCGGCTTGCCCTCGTCGCCGCCCTCGCGCAGGCGGACGTCGATCGGGATGCTGCCCAGGACCGGGACCGTGGCGCCCGTCGTACGGGTCAGGCCGTCCGCGACCGTCTGGCCGCCGCCCGTGCCGAAGACGTCGACCATCTCGCCGCAGTGCGGGCACGGGAGTCCGGACATGTTCTCGACCACGCCCACGATCTTCTGGTGGGTCTGCACCGCGATGGAGCCCGCCCGCTCGGCGACCTCGGCCGCCGCCTGCTGCGGGGTGGTGACGACGAGGATCTCCGCGTTCGGGACCAGCTGGGCCACCGAGATCGCGATGTCACCCGTGCCGGGCGGCAGGTCCAGGAGCAGGACGTCCAGGTCGCCCCAGTACACGTCCGCCAGGAACTGCTGGAGGGCACGGTGGAGCATCGGGCCGCGCCACACGACCGGGGCGTTGCCCGGGGTGAACATGCCGATGGAGATGACCTTCACGCCGTTCGCCGACGGCGGCATGATCATGTTCTCGACCTGGGTGGGGCGGCCGTCGGCACCCAGCATGCGCGGGACGGAGTGGCCGTAGATGTCGGCGTCGACGACGCCCACCTTGAGGCCGTCGGCCGCCATCGCCGCCGCGAGGTTCACCGTCACCGAGGACTTGCCGACGCCGCCCTTGCCGGACGCGACCGCGTACACGCGGGTGAGGTTGCCGGGCTTGGCGAAGGGGACCTCGCGCTCGGCCTGGCCGCCGCGCAGGGCGTTCGCCAGCTCCTTGCGCTGCTCGTCGCTCATGACGTCGAGCGTGACGTCGACGCGGGTGACGCCCTCGACCCGGGAGACCGCCTCGGTCACGCGCTGGGTGATCGTCTCGCGCATCGGGCAGCCGGAGACCGTCAGGTACACGGCCACCGCGACCGCTCCGTCCGCGCCGATCTCCACCGACTTGACCATCCCGAGCTCGGTGATGGGTCGGTTGATCTCGGGGTCGTTCACCGTCGCCAGTGCCTCGCGCACCGCGTCATCGCTAGCCATAAGGACGATGGTACGGCGCCCCCCGGGCCCCCCGCCCAGCCCCTCAACGGTCGTCTGCGTCACGTCCCCGCGGGTGATCTGCCGGGAATACGACATGAGCGCCATGACCGCCACCGTGCTCCCGGTGGCCGTCCCGCCGGTCGTCCAGCTCCTTGAGCATGTCCTGCAGCTCGGAGCGGATCCAGTCCCGGGTGGCGACCTCGCCCAGGTTCATGCGCAGCGCGGCGATCTCCCGGGTGAGGTACTCGGTGTCCGCGATCGACCGCTCGTTCTGCTTGCGGTCCTGTTCGAGGTTGACGCGGTCGCGGTCGTCCTGCCGGTTCTGCGCGAGAAGGATCAGGGGAGCGGCGTAGGAGGCCTGGAGGGACAGCATCAGGGTGAGGAAGATGAAGGGGTAGTTGTCGAAGCGCAGGTCGTGCGGGGCGAAGACGTTCCACAGCACCCACACGATGATGACGACCGTCATCCAGACGATGAACCGTCCGGTGCCGAGGAAGCGCGCGATGCGCTCCGACAGCCGCCCGAACGCCTCGGGGTCCCATTCCGGCAGCAGCCTGCGCCGGGGCGGGCGCGGCTGGTCGAGCCGGACGCGCGGGCGCGTGGTGGCGGTCGCGCCGACGGGTGTGCGGTCGCGTGTGCTCTCGCGCTCAGGAGACATGCGGAGTCACCTCCTCACCCTCGTCGAGGTGGAACTCCGTCTCCCGCCAGTCCTCCGGCAGCATGTGGTCCAGTACGTCGTCCACGGTCACCGCCCCGAGAAGCGAGCCCGCTTCGTCCACGACGGGCGCCGCGACCATGTCGTACGTCGCGAAGAACCCGGCGACGACCGGCAGCGCGGCGTCCGGGGCGAGGGCCTGCAGGTCGTCGTCGAGGACGGCGCTGACGAGCGTGTACGGCGGTTCGCGCAGCAGCCGCTGGAAGTGGACCGTGCCGAGGTACTTGCCGGTGGGCGTCTCGTCGGGCGGGCGGCAGACGTAGACCTGGGCGGCGAGCGCGGGGGAGAGGTCGCGGTTGCGTACGCGCGCGAGGGCGTCGGCGACGGTGGCGTCCGGGCGCAGGATGATCGGCTCGGTGGTCATCAGACCGCCGGCGGTGTGTTCCTCATAAGACATCAGGCGCCGCATGTCGGCCGCGTCGTCGGGCTGCATCAGGCTCAGCAGCCGCTCCTTGTCCGCCTCGGGCAGCTCGGCGAGCAGGTCGGCCGCGTCGTCGGGGTCCATCGCCTCCAGGACGTCCGCCGCGCGCTCCTCCTTCAGCTTGCCGAGGATCTCGATCTGGTCGTCCTCCGGGAGTTCCTCCAGGACGTCGGCGAGGCGGTCGTCGTCGAGGGCGGCGGCGACCTCGGCGCGCCGTTTGGCGGAGAGGTGGTGCAGGACGTTGGCGAGGTCGGCGGGGCGCAGTTGCTCGAAGGTGGCGAGCAGGCTCTCGGCGCCCTGCCCGTGCTCCTCCAGCGAGAACCCGGTGACCGCCGACCACTCCACGGTCAGCGTCTCGCCCTTGGCACGCCGGAAGGCGCTGCCCTTTCTGCCCTTGCGGACGAAGACCCGGGTGATCTCCCAGTCCCTGCGGGCCGGCAGCTGCTGCACGGACACGTCGAGGACGGTGACCTCCTCGCCGGTCTCGACGAGCGTGACGCGCCGGTCCAGCAGCTCCCCGAAGACCAGCCGCTCGGTCGGCCGTTGCTCGAAGCGGCGGACGTTGAGCACACCGGTGGTGATGACCTGGCCGGACTCGACGCCGGTGACCCGGGTCATGGGCAGGAAGATGCGGCGGCGGGTGGACAGTTCGACGACCAGGCCGAGCAGCCGCGGTGGCCGGCGTCCGACCCGCAGCATGACGACGAGGTCGCGCACCCGGCCCACCTGGTCGCCGTTCGGGTCGAAGACGGGGACACCGGCGAGGTGCGAGACGAAGATCCGGGGGACACCGGCTGCCATGGTGGTGGTTCCTTGCTTCCTTGTGCGGAGTGCGGTGCTGTTGGGTCGCTTCTCCTGCCTGGGTTCCCTTTCCTTTTCCGGATTGCCCGCTCCTGCGGGCTTCAGGCTAGCCCGTCCCGATCGGATACGCCCTGGTGAGCGCTCCCCTCGGTCCCGTTCCGACGGCATCCCGAGACCCCGGTACGCTGCCGTACGCCGCTCAGCACACCCCCGCAGAAAGGCAACCGTCTTCGTGACTGCGATTCCCCAGGGCCGTACCCGCCGGGCCGCACTGGTGAGCGCGATGTGCGCACTGGTCGTGGGCATGGGAGCGGGGTGCGCCGAGGATCCGGACGCGGGCACGAACGGGGTGGGCAAGCTGCCCGCCGAGCAGATCCAGGCGAAGACGAGGACCGCCGCCGGCTCCGTGGACGCGGTGCGGCTCTCGGGAGCCGTGGTCACCAGCGGCCGTACGTACAAGCTCGACATGCGCCTGAAGGCCGACGGCGGCACCGGGTCGGTCACCGCACAGGGGGCCACCTTCCATCTGCTGCGGGTCGGAGAGGAGCTGTACCTGAAGGCGGACGCGGCGTTCTGGAACCACGAGGACGGCAAGTCCGACTCCGACACGGCGGCCGCGGAGAAGCTGGACGGCAAGTATGTGAAGGTGCCGACCGGGGACCCCTCGTACAAGAAGTTCAGCGTCTTCACGGACAAGGACCTCCTCCTCGACGGTCTGCTGACCCTGCACGGTTCGGTGAAGACGGACGGGCACCACGAGCAGTCCGGTGTGCGCACCATCCGGATCACCGGCGACGGCGGCCACGGCGGCACCCTGGACGTCTCCCTGGAGGGCGAGCCGTATCCGCTGCGCCTGGTGCGCGCCGGCGGCGCGGGCACGCTGAGCTTCTCGGCCTGGGGCAAGGACTTCGCCCTGGAGGAGCCGGCGAAGGGCGAGACGGTGGACTACGGCAAGCAGCTGCCGACGTCCTGACTCCTAGGGCGTGTTTCGAAAGTCCCGTCTGGCCCGCGACGCCTGGCACGGCGCCTCGCCGCGTTGTCGGGATCGCCCGCGTACGCCCGGTACGCGGACGACCCTCCGCCTTGCGATGCACCGCACCAGACGCCGCGGGCCCCGCCCTCCGGGCGGACGACGCTACTTTCGAAACACGCCCTAGAGCCGCCTCCGCGGAGCTCCGCGGAGCGACCGGATCACCTGCGCCGCTTTCCGAGGAGCAGCTTGTGCAGGCCCGCCGGGATCGGCTCACGGGTCAGGGCGGGGGACGGCACGGGCCGCGCCGCCAGATCGCCGTCGGGCAGCGGCAGCGTCGCCCCTGTCGGCTCCAGGCGCAGCACCCTGCACTCCCGCGCCCACCGCTGAGGCATCGCCTCGCCGTCGGGTGCGTTGAGCCGCTTGCCCTTCAGCTCGGCGACGACCGCCTCCCACTCCTCGGAGCCGGGCTCGAGCCGGACGACCGTCGCCGTCCAGGAGACCAGCCGGCCCCCCTTGTCCTTGCTGCGTACGGTGACCTCGGCCGAACCGCCGTCGACGAGCCCCGGCAGCGACTGCTCACCGGGCCCGTCGCCGACCAGACAGGCGGCGCCCTCGTGCCAGGCGTGCCACAACGCACGCGCGGCCGGCTGGCCGGCGCCCCTGACCCAGATGAGGCCGGACTTCTTGGTGGCCTCCTCGACGAGGGCCTGGTCGAGCAGCTCACTTGTCATGGTGCCCAGCCTAGGGCGTGTGGTGAAAGTCCCGCCTGCCCGGCGGTGGGGGGGGGCCCCCCCCGCCGGGGGGGGGGGGGGGGGGCCCGCGGCCCCGGGGGGGGGGGGCCCCGCCCCCGGGGCGGCGCGCCCCCC
>NZ_JBITLN010000016.1:0-109442 GCF_044465285.1 Streptomyces sp. NPDC049687 | reverse complement strand
CGCCGTACCCCTTCTAGGGCGTGTTGTGAAAGTCCCGCCGGCCCGGCGGTGCCTGGCACGCACGCTCGCTGCGTTGTCGGGGTCGCCCCGATACATCCGGTATCGGGGCGACCCTCCGCCTTGCGATCGCACGCACCAGGCACCGCCGGGCCCGCCCTCCGGGCGGACGTCGCCTGCCGCGGCACTGGTCAGGGCCTGCTCGGGGGCGGTCACAGCCAGCCGTTGCGCTTCAGGGTGCGGTGGATGCCGACGCACATGCCGACCATGACGGTCATGACGACCGGGTAGCCGAACTTCCAGTGCAGTTCCGGCATGTAGTCGAAGTTCATGCCGTACACCCCGCAGACCATCGTCGGTACGGCGATGATGGCCGCCCAGGACGTGATCTTGCGCATGTCCTCGTTCTGGGCGACGGAGGCCTGCGCGAGGTTGGCCTGGAGGATCGAGTTGAGCAGCTCGTCGAAGCCGATGACCTGTTCCTGGACCCGTGCGAGGTGGTCGGCGACGTCCCGGAAGTACTTCTGGATGTCGGGGTCGACCAGCCGCATCGGCCGCTCGCTCAGCAGCTGCATGGGCCGCAGGAGCGGGGAGACGGCCCGCTTGAACTCCAGCACCTCGCGCTTGAGCTGGTAGATCCGGCCCGCGTCGGTGCCGCGCGGGGTGCCCTTGCGACCCGGCGAGAACACCTCGGTCTCGACCTCGTCGATGTCGTCCTGCACGGCGTCGGCGACCGCGATGTAGCCGTCGACGACATGGTCGGCGATCGCGTGCAGCACCGCCGAGGGGCCCTTGGCGAGCAACTCCGGGTCGTCCTGCAGCCGGTGGCGCAGCGCGCGCAGCGAGCCCTGGCCGCCGTGCCGGACGGTGATGAAGAAGTCCTTGCCGGTGAAGCACATGACCTCACCGGTCTCCACGACCTCGCTGTTGGCGGTCAGCCGGTCGTGCTCGATGTAGTGGATCGTCTTGAAGACGGTGAAGAGGGAGTCGTCGTACCGCTCCAGCTTGGGGCGCTGGTGGGCCTGGACCGCGTCCTCCACGGCCAGTGGGTGCAGCCCGAACTCGCTCGCGATACCGGAGAATTCGGCCTCGGTCGGCTCGTGCAGCCCGATCCACACGAAGCCTCCGTCGCGCCGCACCTGGCGCATGGCCTCCTGCGGGGTGAGCGACTGCGTGAACGGCACGCGGGAACCGTCGCGGTAGACGGCGCAGTCGACGACCGCCGATGGCGTGGCCGGGTCGCGGGTGGTGTCGTACGCGCCGCTGTCCACCCGGCCGGTGCCCTTGCGGACACCGCCCTTGAGCAGGGAGGGACGGGCGGGACGGACCACGGCACGCAGGTCGCGGATCATCGACATGGCAGGCTCCTTCGCATCGGGCGACGAAAGGCCGCTGCGACGGGTGGAACTACCCGGAATGAGGACGTCCTGCTTCGGATGTTTGGCACGTCCACAAAGCGGGGAGCACCGCACCGTCGCGGTGGCGAGTTTCGTTACTGATTCAGATCAGACAGATCAGGCAAAGCGAAACGAAGTGCTCTTCCGCGCGAAGAAACGAGCAGGAAAGGCGGCGACCAGCCGGAGGCCCAGAAGCCAGAGCAGCTGTATCAGCGGCGGGAAGAGCGAGTGGTACTGCACGGGTGACTTCGATCCATGACAGCCCCACCTCCTCCAGCCGGTCCCTCGTAAGGGAGTCCCATCGGCGTCGGGGCAAGATCGCGACGCTTCTGCGTGCTGCCCCGAACCACCGGGCAAGAGTATCAGCCGACTGAAGTGTCAAGGCGCTGCTTTGCCCGGTACTGACGAGTTCTATGCTCGCGACATGGCTGATGTTCTTCCTCTCGTCGAGGCCCGGTTGCGTACGGCGCTGGGCGAGCCGGACGCCCGCGCGGCGGTCACCTTCCTGGGCACGGACCGCGTCGAGGTGCTCCGCTTCCACGAGGGCGACATCGTCCGCTACGCCACGCTCGGCATGTCCGCGCAGCCGATGACGGACCCCACCGCGACGGTCGCCGATCCGGTCAAGGGGCCGCGCGCCGAGCTCGTCCTCTCCGTACGGGGCGGGCTCGCCGAGACCGACAAGGTGCTCCGCCCGCTCGCCGTGCTCGCCGCGTCCCCGCAGGTCGAGGGTGTGGTCGTGGCGCCGGGCGCCTCCCTCGACGTGGGTGAGCCGCTCTGGCCCGGCGCTCCGTTCACCTCGGTGCTGGTCGCCGAGCCGGGCGGACTGGTGGAGGATCTGGAGCTCGACGACCCCCTCGATCCGGTCCGCTTCCTGCCCCTGCTCCCCATGACCCCGAACGAGGCGGCCTGGAAGCGCGTCCACGGCGCCCAGGCCCTCCAGGAGCGCTGGCTGACGAACGGGACGGACCTGCGGGATCCCGCCCGCAAGTCCGTCCCGCTGGACTGAGCTTGGGTGACCGATGTCACCAACCGGTGGCTGAAAACCATCAGTTGGCGAAGACCGTCACACCGTCCTCGGTCGCATGCCGGGGCGTCAGCTCTTCCGCCTCGTGGGCAAGTGCCTTCCGCCGTACGACGACCACGACCGCGCCGACGACCGCGGTGACCGCCGCGACCACGAACGGGATGTGGATGTCGGTCCACTCCTCGATCTTCGGCGCGAAGAAGGGCGCGGCCGCCGCGGCGAACCAGCGCACGAAGTTGTAGCCCGCGCTCGCCACCGGACGAGGGGCGTCCGACACGCCGAGCGCCAGCTCGGTGTAGACGGTGTTGTTCACGCCGATGAAGGCGCCGGACAGGATCGTGCAGACGATCGCGGTCGTGTGGTCGCCGTAACCGAGGATCAGCACGTCGGCCGCGAGCAGCACCAGGGAGCCGCCGAGCACCTTGAGCGAGCCGAGCCGCTCCTGCAGTCGTGGGGCCACGACCACCGAGCAGACGGCGAGCAGCACGCCCCACGCGAAGAACACCGCCCCCGACTTGTAGGGGGTCATGTCGAGCACGAACGGCGTGAAGGCCAGCACGGTGAAGAACGTGTAGTTGTAGAAGAACGCCGAGGCGGCGGCGGAGGCGAGGCCGCCGTGGCCGAGCGCCTTGAGGGGATCGAGCAGTGAGGTCTTCCGGGCCGGCTTCGGCTGCTCCTTCAGGAACACCGTGATGCACAGGAAGCCGACGCCCATCAGGAACGCGGTGCCGAAGAAGGGGTAGCGCCAGCTGGCGTCGCCGAGCAGCGCGCCCAGCAGGGGGCCGCAGGCCATGCCGAGGCCGAGGGCGGACTCGTACAGGAGGATCGCCGCCGCGCTGCCGCCGGCCGCCGCGCCGACGATGACCGCGAGGGCCGTCGACACGAAGAGGGCGTTGCCGAGACCCCAGCCCGCGCGGAAGCCGACGAGTTCGGCGACCGAGTCGGAGGTGCCGGACAGGCCCGCGAAGGCGACCACGAGGGCGAGGCCGAGCAGCAGCGTCCTGCGGCCGCCGATACGGCTGGAGACGAAGCCGGTCACCAGCATCGCGAACGCGGTGATCAGGAAGTACGAGGTGAACAGCAGGGAGACCTGGCTCGGTGTGGCGTCGAGGCCCTGGGCGATGGACGGCAGGATCGGGTCCACCAGGCCGATGCCCATGAAGGCGACCACCGAGGCGCCGGCGGTCGCCCAGACCGCCCCGGGCTGTCGCAGCAGGCCGCCGGCTCCCGCGTCGAAGGGGTCCATGGGATGACTCCGTCCTGGTAGAAGGTTGGTATTTACACACGATAAGTTAGACGGACTAATTAATGCAAGTTACATCTACCTTTTTGGTTCCGTCCGGACGGGTGATCGTCCTTGACGTGGGCCTGCTCCGGTAGGACCGTGGGGCCCTATGAGGGGCGAACCCAGTTGCCCGAAGTGTGGTGGCCGGGTCAGGGCTCCCGGACTCTTCTCCGACTCCTGGCAGTGCGATGTGCACGGGACGGTGCATCCGCTGCAGCCCGTGATCCCGCCCAGCGTCGAGGCCCTCAGTGTCGTGGTGCACCGCACGCAGGTGCCTGTGTGGATGCCGTGGCCCCTGCCCGTCGGATGGCTCTTCACGGGGGTGACGTACGCCGGTGACGACCGCAGTGGTGGTCGCGCCACCGCCGTCGCCTGCTCCGGACCGGGGCCGCTCGGAGGGGTGGGCGAGCTGATCCTGGTCGCGGAGGAGCTCGGGGTCGGACTCGGTGCGTGGTACGCCGGGATCGACGGGCCGGATCCCGGGCCCTACATGAGCGTGGAGAAACCCGCGCAGGCGAAGGTGCTGGCGGCCGGGCGGCCGACTCCCCTGTGGCATGTCTCCGCCACGCCGGACGACCGGGCGGTGTTCGCGGGGGAGGCGCGGGGGTTGTGGCTGTGGGCGGTGGTGTGGCCCGAGCAGTCGGGGCTGCTGATGTACGACGAGCTGGTGCTGACGGATCTGCGGGATGCGGGGGCAGAGGTGGAGTTGGTGCCTTGCGGGGCGTTGTCGCCGCGCCTGCTCAAGCCGTAGACCGCGGTCGCGGGGCCGGGTGTGTAGGGGGTGCTTCCGGGGTGCGGGTGTGACATGGGGTGTTCGAAATGGGCGCTATGCTGGAGCGTCCCGTTCCGCCCCGTCCCGTCCTGGAGTTCGCTCGTGCGCATTGACCTGCACTGCCACTCCACTGCCTCCGACGGTACGGACACCCCCGCCGAGCTGGTGCGCAATGCCGCCGCGGCCGGACTGGACGTCGTCGCCCTGACCGATCACGACACTACTCGCGGGTACGCCGAGGCGATCGCCGCGGTGCCGGAGGGGCTCACGCTGGTCACCGGTGCCGAGTTGTCCTGTCGTATCGACGGGGTCTCCATGCACATGCTGGCCTACCTCTTCGACCCGGAGGAGCCCGCTCTGCTCGCCGAGCGCGAGCTGGTGCGCGACGACCGGGTGCCGCGGGCGCAGGGCATGGTCGCCAGGCTTCAGGGGCTCGGTGTGCCCGTCACCTGGGAGCAGGTGGCGCGGATCGCGGGTGACGGTTCCGTCGGGCGGCCGCATGTCGCGACCGCGCTCGTCGAGCTGGGTGTCGTGCCGACGGTGAGCGACGCCTTCACGGCCGGGTGGCTGGCCGACGGCGGGCGGGCCTACGTCGAGAAGCACGAGACCGATCCGTTCGAGGCGATCCGGCTGGTCAAGGGTGCCGGCGGGGTCGCCGTCTTCGCGCACCCGGGCGCCGCCAAGCGCGGCCGTACGGTCCCCGAGTCGGCGATCGCCGAGATGGCCGCCGCCGGCCTCGACGGCATCGAGGTCGACCACATGGACCACGACGACGACACCCGAGCGCGCCTGCGCGGGCTCGCGAAGGAACTGGGACTGCTGGTCACCGGCTCGTCCGACTACCACGGCAGCCGCAAGACCTGCGTGCTCGGCGAGTACACGACCGACCCCGAGGTGTACGGGGAGATCACCCGGCGGGCGACGGGGGCGTTCCCGGTGCCGGGGACCGGCGGGGCCTGAGGCTCACCCCTCGGCTCGTATTCACCCGTCTTCCGCTTCACCCCTCTTCCGCAAGGCCTCTGCACTGATGTTCGACGTTGCCGTCTTCGGCTCCCTCTTCCTCACCCTTTTTGTCATCATGGATCCCCCTGGGATCACCCCGATCTTCCTCGCCCTGACCGCCGGACGTCCGGGCAAGGTGCAGAAGCGGATGGCCTTCCAGGCGGTCTGCGTGGCGGGCGGTGTCATCGCCGTCTTCGGGCTCCTCGGTCACCAGATCCTCGATTACCTGCACGTCTCGGTGCCCGCGCTGATGATCGCGGGCGGGCTGCTGCTCCTGCTGATCGCGCTCGACCTGCTCACCGGCAAGACCGACGAGCCGAAGCAGACCAAGGACGTCAATGTCGCGCTCGTACCCCTGGGGATGCCGCTGCTGGCCGGTCCCGGTGCGATCGTGTCCGTCATCCTCGCCGTGCAGCGGGCCGACGGTGTCGCCACGCAGGTGTCGGTGTGGGCGGCGATCCTCGCCATCCATGTCGTGCTGTGGCTGGTGATGCGCTACTCGCTGCTGATCATCCGGGTCATCAAGGACGGTGGCGTGGTCCTGGTGACACGGCTCGCGGGCATGATGCTCTCCGCGATCGCCGTGCAGCAGATCATCAACGGGGTCACCCAGGTGATCCGGGGGAGCTGACCGCTCCGGTGCGCACAGAGCCCCGTACGGCGTCGACGCCGTACGGGGCTCTGAAGGTTCTGTAAGGGACCCGTGGGTTACGAGGCCGTGGAGTCGGCCGGACGGATCCACAGCCGCTGCCCGATGGCGGCGGCGTCCTGAACGATCCGGTTGACGGAGGCGGCGTCCACGACGGTGCTGTCCACGGGCGTGCCGTCGACGTCGTCGAGTCGCATGATTTCGAAGCGCACCGGCTTCTCCCTTCGTCTGGTCATCCTCCTGGAGGATTGCTTGCTACACGAGTAGTCAACGGGCTGCGTGTTACAAACATTCCCTACGCTAAAGAAATTTTTCGAACGGCTAATTACCAACCGGTACGAGAGCTTGTGGAGACTGAACGGGATCGGTTGTGTTCACAGCGTGACCGCCAGGACAATGGAGGTGATGAACGACGACCTCGCGGCCCTGGCCGCCCGCATCGACCGCACGAACGAGCTGCTGACCCGCATGCTCGCCGAGGTGGCCAAGACGCCCTCGACCCATGCGATCTTCGTCGACGCGGGGTATCTCTACGCGGCCGCGGGCCGGCTGATCGCCGGGACGGAGGACCGGCGGGCCTTCGACCTCGACGCGGAGGGCCTGCTCGAGGCGCTCATCGACCGCGCCCGCACGATCTTCGCGGACAGCCGCCTGCTGCGCGTCTACTGGTACGACGGCGCCCGGCGCCGCATCCACACCGCCGAGCAGCAGTCCATCGCCGAGCTCCCGGACGTCAAGGTCAGGTTGGGCAACCTCAACGCCAACAACCAGCAGAAGGGCGTCGATTCGCTGATCCGCAGCGACCTGGAGTCACTGGCCAGACACCGGGCCATCAGCGACGCGGCCCTGCTCGGCGGGGACGAGGACCTGGTCTCGGCGGTGGAGGCCGCCCAGGGGTACGGAGCCCGCGTCCACCTCTGGGGCATCGAGGCACCCGAGGGCCGCAACCAGGCCGAGCCGCTGCTCTGGGAGGTCGACAGCCAGCGCACCCTCGACCTCGACTTCTTCAAGCCGTACGTCTCCCGGCGCACCGCCCCGGCCTACGAGGCGAACGGCACGAACCGGCCCACCCGTGAGGACGTCCGCTTCGTCGGCGCCCAGATCGCGGCCAAGTGGCTGGCGGCGCGCGGCCGCGAGGCCCTGGTCGAGCTGCTGCCCGGCCACCCCTACCTGCCCGGCTCCGTCGATCAGGACCTCCTCGTCGAGGCCGAGGGCATCCTGCAGTACTCCCTGCGCGGCCAGTCCGACCTCAGACGCGCACTGCGGGACGGGTTCTGGGAGCACGTTCAGGCGCAGTACTAGGACGTGAAGATCTTGAAACAGCCCCCGGCTCGCACCGCTTCAGGCCCGATGGGCATGTGCTGGCACATCAGGGCGAGGCGGGCGGGCGGAGCAAGGTCTTCAGACTCCTAGGACGTGGTGTGGCGGTCCCAGAAGTCGGCGAGGGCGTGGGCCGTCGGCAGCGGCCGGTCCTGGTTCGGTGAGTGCTCGGCGCCCGGGACGACGGTCCGGTGCGCGCGCAGCTGTACGGCCATCTCGTCCAGGAGGGGCACCGGCCAGGTGTCGTCGCGGGAGCCCGAGAGGACGTGGAACGGGAGGGGGACGGCGGCGAGTTCGGCGACGCGGTTCGGCTCGGTGCACAGCTCGCGGCCGGTGGCGAGGAGTTGGGCCGGCTTGTGGTTCAGCCAGCGCAGCCGCAGCCGTTCCGGGTCGCCGAAGCCACGCGCCGGACCGCCGACCTCCTCCGGCGGGCCCATCGCCAGGATCGCCTCCCACACCTGCGCCATCGTCATCACGGCGAGCGCGTCGTGCAGCAGCTTCACCCGCTGCTTCTGCGACTCCGAGATCTCGGCCGGGCCCGAGGCGACCAGGGTGAACGACACGAAGGGGGAGGGGTCGAGCAGGACGGCGGCGCGGCCGATCTGGCCGCCCAGGGAGTGCCCGACGAGGTGCAGGGGGGTGTCGAGGGCGGCCGCCTGCGCGAGCACGTCCCGCGCCAACTCCTCGCGGGCGTACGGGGATTCGTCGTCGGCCGGACCGTCGGACTCGTTCTGCCCGCGTCCGTCCACGGCGACGGTCCGGTAGCCGCGCGCCGCGAGCGGCTCGTGCAGCTGGTGGAAGTCCTCCTTGCTGCCGGTGAACCCGGGCAGCAGCAGCGCGACACCCCGCTGCTCCACACCGGCGGCCACGGGCGAGTCGACGACGGCGAAGTCACCGCGCGCGGTCCGCAGCGGGTACGCGCGGGCGCCGGGGGGCGGGGGGAAAGCGGGCGAGGTGCTGGTCGGCCTGGTCACGTGCCGAGGCTACCCGGAGGGCCGCCCTCCGGGACCTGTTGGGCACGAACGCCGACGGCCCGGCTCCTCCGCGCTGGAGGAACCGGGCCGTCCGGGTGGTGACGCCGTGTCGGTCAGCCGTCCGCGGGCTCCGCGGCGGCCGTCGCCTTGCGGGTGCGGCGCACCCTCGGCTTCGCCTCGGCCGTCTCGGAGGCCTCGGCCGCTGCCGGGGCGGCGGCCGCGGTCTTGCGGGTGCGGCGCGGCTTGACCTCCGCTTCCTGCGTGGCCTGCGCCGGGATGTCGGCCGTGGCCGTCGCCGCGGTCTTGCGGGTGCGGCGGGGCTTGGCCTCGACGGCCTCGGCGGTGTCCACAGCGGCCTCCACAGCGGCCTCCGCCGTGGCGGCCGCCTTGCGCGTGCGGCGGGGCTTGGCCTCGACGGCCTCGGCCGTGTCCGCAGGGGCCTCCGCCGTCTTGCGCGTGCGGCGGGGCCTGGTCACGGCCGCGGCGGCCGCTTCCGGGGTCTCGACCGTCGCGGTGGCCGTCTTGCGGGTGCGGCGCGGCTTGGCCGCAGTGGCCTCGGCCGTGTCGACGGCGGCCTCCGCCGGGGCAGCGGCCGCGGTCTTGCGCGTACGGCGCGGTTTGGCCTCCGTACCCTCCGCCGTGTCGACGGCGGCCTCGGCCGGAGCCGCGGCCGCGGTCTTGCGGGTGCGGCGCGGCTTGACCTCCGGCTCCTGCGTGGCCTGCGCCGGGATCTCGGCCGTGGCCGTCTCCGGGGCCTGGGCGGCCTTGCGGGTGGTCCGGCGACGCGGCGCGGCCTCGACGGCCTCGGCGGTGTCGACGGCGGCCGTCGCCGCGGTCTTGCGGGTGCGGCGCGGCTTGGTTTCGACGGCTTGTGCGGCCTCGACCGTCTCGACCGCTGCCTCGGGTGCGGTGGCCGTGGTCTTGCGGGTGCGGCGCGGCTTGGTTTCGACGGCTTGTGCGGCCTCGACCGTCTCGACCGCTGCCTCGGGTGCGGTCGCAGCCGTCTTGCGGGTGCGGCGCGGCTTGGTCTCGACGACCTCCGCCGCCTCGGCCGCGACCTCTGCGACAGCCGGAGCCGCCGCCTTGCGGGTACGGCGCCGGGGCGTGGCCTCCGCGGCCTCGGCCGTGTCCACGGCCGTTTCGGCGGCCGGGGTCTGAACAACCGTCGGCTCCGTCTCCGCGGACTTGCGGGTGCGGCGCCGGCGCGGCTTGGCCGGGGTCTCGGTGGCCTCGGGGGCGTCCAGGGCGGGGCCCTCCGCCGTCGTCACGGCCGCCTCCGCGGCCTCAGGGGCGGCGGACGGCACGGACTCCACGGCAGTCACGGCGACCGTCTCGGCGCCCGCTCCACCGCGCGTACGGCGCCGGCGGCGCGGCGTGCGGGACGCGGCGGCCTCCTCGGCCACCGGCGTCTGCTCCGCCGTAGAGACCTCCGGGGTCCCGTCGAGGGCGGTTCCGCCGCGCGTACGACGGCGGCGGCGCGGCGTGCGGGCCGGGCGCTCGTGCTCGGAACGGTCGGCGGAGCGGGACTCGCCCCGGCCACCGCGCTCGCCCCGGCCGCCACCACGACCGCCGCGTGCCCCGCGGCCGCCCGTCTCGCCCAGGTCCTCCAGCTCCTCCGCGTCGAGCCCGGCGCGCGTGCGCTCGGAGCGCGGCAGGACACCCTTGGTGCCCGCGGGGATCTTCATCTCCTCGAAGAAGTGCGGGGAGGTGGAGTACGTCTCCGGCGGATCGTTGAACGAAAGCTCGAGCGCCTTGTTGATCAGCTGCCAGCGCGGGATGTCGTCCCAGTCGACCAGCGTGACCGCGATGCCCTTCGCGCCCGCGCGGCCCGTACGGCCGACGCGGTGCAGGTACGTCTTCTCGTCCTCGGGGGACTGGTAGTTGATGACGTGGGTGACGCCCTCGACGTCGATGCCTCGGGCGGCGACGTCGGTGCAGACGAGGACGTCCACCTTGCCGTTGCGGAAGGCGCGCAGCGCCTGCTCGCGTGCCCCCTGGCCGAGGTCGCCGTGGACCGCGCCGGAGGCGAACCCGCGCTGCTGGAGCTGGTCGGCGAGGTCGGCGGCGGTGCGCTTGGTGCGGCAGAAGACCATGACCGGACCACGGCCCTCGGCCTGCAGGATGCGCGCGACCATCTCGGGCTTGTCCATGTTGTGCGCGCGGTACACGTGCTGCGAGATGTTCGCGACGGTCACGCCCTCGTCGTCCGGCGCGGTGGCGCGGATGTGCGTGGGCTGCGACATGTAGCGGCGGGCGAGGCCGATGACGGCGCCCGGCATGGTCGCCGAGAACAGCATGGTCTGGCGGCGCGCCGGCAGCATGCTGATGATCTTCTCGACGTCGGGCAGGAAGCCCAGGTCGAGCATCTCGTCGGCCTCGTCGAGGACGAGGGACCTGATGTGCTGCAGGTTCAGCTTCTTCTGGCCCGCGAGGTCGAGGAGCCGGCCCGGGGTGCCGACGACGACGTCGATGCCCTTCTTGAGGGCCTCGACCTGGGGCTCGTAGGCCCGGCCGCCGTAGATGGCGAGGACGCGTACGTTGCGCACCTTGCCGGCGGTCAGCAGGTCGTTGGTGACCTGGGTGCACAGCTCGCGCGTGGGGACGACGACGAGCGCCTGCGGGGCGTCGGTGAGGTCCTCGGGCTTCGCGCGGCCGGCCTCGACGTCGGCGGGGACGGTCACGCGCTCGAGGAGCGGGAGGCCGAAGCCGAGCGTCTTGCCGGTGCCGGTCTTGGCCTGTCCGATGACGTCCGTGCCCGACAGGGCCACGGGGAGCGTCATCTCCTGGATGGGGAAGGGAGTGGTGATGCCGACGGCCTCCAGGGCCTCGGCGGTCTCGGGAAGGATTCCGAGCTCTCGAAACGTCGTAGTCAGGGTGCTGCCTCTTCTGTGTGTGCGGTGCGAGGCGAGCGCGGGGGTCTTTGACGGACCGTGCCGGGGACGTCGGCTGCCATACGGGCAAGCCTCGAGGGGCAAGCCGTTTGGCACGGGACCTCTGCCGACGCTCTAGCGCTCGTACCGCTGGAGGGTGTCCCTCCGGTCGTCGTACGCAATGTGCCGTACGGCCAGGGAGGGCTGTCGGGTCGGAGCCGATCGGGCCACCGACCGGGCATCCTCATACGTGCGGCCCGTCGAATACTCGGCAGGCGCATTACCACCATACCCCGGAAACGTGCACACGTGATGGCCGATTCGGTCACGTTGTGGTTGTCACACCGTCGGACGCGGTCGGGTGCGTCGTCGTGGCCACACTGATTGACCAGGGACTTCCGCTGCGCGGCGAGCGGGCTATTGTGCGCTCCATGACCACCTCTGACAAGCCTGACCACGCGTCCGAAGAGCCTGCCGAATCCTCCGCCACCGAGTCCGCCGCGCCCACGGGCATCGCCGCCCAGGACTGGTCGCAGGCCTCCGCCGATCCGCAGTACCGGGCCGCGGTCGTGGACCTGCTGGGCGCTCTCGCGTATGGCGAGCTGGCCGCGTTCGAGCGGCTCGCGGAGGACGCCAAGCTGGCCCCCACGCTGGAGGACAAGGCGGAGCTGGCGAAGATGGCGTCGGCCGAGTTCCACCACTTCGAGCGGCTGCGCGACCGGCTCACCGAGATCGGCGAGGAGCCGACCCTGGCGATGGAGCCGTTCGTCGCCGCGCTCGACGGCTTCCACAAGCAGACGGCCCCCTCGGACTGGCTGGAGGGCCTGGTCAAGGCGTACGTCGGCGACTCGATCGCCAGCGACTTCTACCGTGAGGTCGCGGTCCGTCTGGACATCGACACCCGCGCCCTGGTGCTCGCCGTGCTCGACGACACCGGCCACGCCGGCTTCGCGGTGGACCGGGTGCGCGCGGCGATCGACGCCGACCCGCGGGTGGGCGGACGGCTCGCGCTGTGGGCGCGGCGGCTGATGGGCGAGGCGCTGTCGCAGTCCCAGCGGGTGGTCGCGGACCGGGACGCGCTGTCGACGATGCTCGTGGGCGGTGTGGCGGACGGCTTCGACCTCGCCGAGGTGGGCCGGATGTTCTCCCGCATCACCGAGGCCCACACCAAGCGGATGGCGGCCCTGGGGCTCGCGGCGTAGCGACCGGGCCCTAAGCCGGCGAGGCCGATCGTCGGCGCAGTCGGCCCGCGGGGCGCAGCAGCAGGGAGAGCGAGGCGGCGGAGACGACCGCCGCGCCGATCAGGCTCACCAGGACGGTGCCGGGGCCCAGCGCGCTGTGGGTGACGAAGTCACCGAACAGGGCTCCGGCGACGCCCGTCGCGAGGACGAGGGCGCGGACCGGCAGGCGGTGGGACAGGCGTTGGAACGCCGTCCACGCGAGCGCGAGCCCGAGCGCGGCGGAGCCGAGCGCTTCCAAGATCATCTGGGTCCCTTCCGAGCGGCCGGGCCGTGCATCAAGGTCGTAGCCCGTCATACCCGTGACCTGCGGAATGCAATCCTGCCGTGGGGGTGCGTCGTGCGCCGTCCGTGAACAAGTCGCGGAAACGGAGAAGGGACCCGGCGGTCGTCGTCGTGACCGCCGGGCCCCTTCCTCGATGCGTGTGCCTTACAGCGCGCCGAAGCCCACCTTGCGCGGGGCGGGCTCGCCCAGCTCGACGTAGGCCAGGCGGTCGGCCGGTACCAGGACCTTGCGGCCGTGCTGGTCCACGAGGCTGAGCAGCTGCGACTTCCCGGCCAGTGCCTCGGCCACCACGCGCTCGACCTCCTCGGGAGTCTGACCGCTCTCCAGAACGATCTCGCGGGGCGCGTGCTGCACGCCGATCTTGACCTCCACGGCTATGTCCCTCCGACGGTCATGAGATGCGCGGGCGTCCGCGCCGTACGCTGCACACATTAGCCCGGTGAGGGGACGTAGGCGGCGCGGCCGTCCACGCCAGGAGCGAACAGCGGGCGGGAACAAACGCGCGGCGCCGGGTGTGCTCAGTGCTGATCGGTGCCGTGCAGGGGGAAACCGGCGATGCCCCGCCAGGCCAGCGAGGCCAGCAGCTGCACCGCCTGGTCGCGCGGAACGCTGCGGTCGCTGTGCAGCCAGGAGCGGGCCACGACCTGCGCCAGGCCGCCCAGCCCGGAGGCGAGCAGCATCGACTCCGCGCGCGAGAGGCCGGTGTCCTCGGCGATGACGTCGCAGATCGCCTCGGCGCACTCGTTGGTGACCTTGTCGACGCGCTCGCGGACCGCCGGCTCGTTCGTCAGGTCCGACTCGAAGACCAGACGGAAGGCGCCGCCGTCGTCCTCCACGTACGCGAAGTAGGCGTCCATGGTCGCCCGGACGCGCTGCTTGTTGTCGGTCGTCGACGCGAGCGCGCCGCGCACGGCCCCGATCAGCGACTCGCAGTGCTGGTCCAGCAGGGCGAGATAGAGGTCGAGCTTGCCGGGGAAGTGCTGGTAGAGCACCGGCTTGCTGACGCCGGCCCGCTCGGCGATGTCGTCCATGGCGGCGGCGTGGTAGCCCTGCGCCACGAAGACTTCCTGTGCGGCGCCCAGCAGCTGGTTCCGTCGGGCACGGCGCGGCAGGCGCGTGCCTCGCGGGCGTGCCGCCTCTGTCTGCTCGATGGCTGTCACGCCGCCTCCCAAAGTCGTCCTCATGCGGTGTGCGCCGCGCGGCCATCGTACTTTTCGGTAACCCTGTGGCGCGCGGTGCGAGCGCAGAATTTCACGGACCGGACGATCACGAAAGCCGTACAGAAGGTTTCGAAACGGGGTGGTCCGGGCATAATGCGGCCCCCTTGCGCGGCACCCCTGGCTCCGGCGTCAGCGGTAGTCGTCCTCGTCGAGCGAGACGACGCGCGCCTGTTCGACGAGGTCCGCCTCGTTCGCCCGGGCGGGGTCCACGCTCTCCAGAGGGTCGTCGCGCTCCGGGGTGACGTCCGCGGACTGCTCGGCGGCGTCGTTCTCCGGCGCCTCGACGTCGATCTCCCCGAAGTCGTCGTCCTCCTCGATGAAGGTCTCGGGGTCGGTGGGGTCGGCGGCCATGGTGGGCTCCCTTCCTACGAACGTCCCTGGAACACGCAGGGGCCACAAGCGGGTGCCCTCAGTACGAGCCTAGGAGACACCTGTTTCGGACGCTATGCGATGTGCCCCCGATTCGCGCCGGTACTGGCGGGCGTCCTGTTCGACGCCTGTGACGCCGAACACACATGGTCGTGCGTGATCGTCTCGTAACATTGCCCGCATGTCTTCGACCGAGCTGCCGTCCGTGCCGCCCACCAGTGTGCTGCCGAAGGTGGCCTCCGTCAGGGTCGCGGAGGGCGAGCGCCTGAGGTCGGTGGGGCTGCCGGGCGTGACCCTGACGATCCGCTCCAGGCCGCCCGCGCGCGAGGGACTCCAGCGCGCTCTGTTCGTGCACGGCCTCGGCGGGTCCTCGCAGAACTGGTCCGCGCTGATGGCGCTGCTCGACGGTGCCGTGGAGAGCGAGGCCGTGGACCTGCCCGGCTTCGGCGACTCCCCACCGCCGGACGACGGCAACTACTCCGTCACGGCACACGCGCGTGCCGTGATCCGTTACCTCGACGCGTCCGACCGCGGTCCGGTCCACCTCCTCGGCAACTCCCTCGGCGGCGCGGTGTCCACGCGCGTCGCCGCGGTGCGCCCCGACCTCGTCCGCACCCTGACCCTGGTCTCCCCCGCCCTGCCGGAGCTGCGCGTCCAGCGCACCGCGGTCCCCACCGGGCTGGTCAGCGTGCCCGGCGTGGCCACGCTCTTCACCCGGCTCACCCGGGAGTGGACGGCCGAGCAGCGCGTCAGAGGCGTCGTCTCGCTCTGCTACGGCGATCCCGGCCGCGTCTCGCCGGAGGCGTTCCGGCACGCGGTGGAGGAACTCGAGCGGCGACTGCGGCTGCCGTACTTCTGGGACGCGATGACGCGCTCCACGCGCGGGCTGGTCAGCGCCTACCTCCTGGGCGGCCAGCACGGGCTGTGGCGCCAGGCCGAGCGCGTCCTCGCCCCCACCCTCCTGATCTACGGCGGCCGCGACCAGCTCGTCGGCTTCCGCATGGCCCGGCGTGCCGCCCGCGCCTTCCGCGACTCCCGCCTGCTCACGCTGCCGGACGCCGGGCACGTGGCGATGATGGAGTACCCGGACACGGTGGCCATGGCGTTCCGGGAGCTGCTCGCCGAGACCGCCGACGCCACCTCGGGGGGCTGAGGCAGACGTGGGACGCCACAGCCGGCGTGGACCGGCGCCCAAGAGTGCGCCCAGGGGTTCGTCCGGTACCTCTCCGAGTGCCCCCTCGCGTGACGCCGACGGCACGCCCGCGCGCGGAACACCCCGCCTACCCGACGGGACACCCCCGTACGGCTTTCCCGGGCTCTCCGGCGGCGCGGGAGACGGTGCCGCCGGCCGGCACCCCGACCCGACCCCGGCCCACGGCTTCCCGCAGGTCCGGGGCGGGCATCCGGAACAGCGCGAAGCCGGGGGCGGCTGGGGTGACTTGAGGGGCCGCCAGACGGGTACCGGGCAGCCGGTGATACCGCGACAGAGACCCATTCCTGCCCAAGGCCCGCGACAGGGCCCCCGCCAGGGCCCGCGCCAGGAGTACCTCGACGCCTTCGGCCTCGACGAGGACGACGACGTCTTCACGCGCGCGGGACGGTCGGTCACGCCCCCGCGCCCGCGTGATCCGTACGCCCCCGTCGCGGACCCCCGCGCCCCGGTCGCGCTCCCGGTGGACGACGACGCGCCGCCCACCGGCGTGCCCGTGGACGTCAAGGGCACCAAGGGTCGGACGTTCACCGGTATCGCCGCCGCCGCGGTCACGACCGTGCTGGCCGTCGTGGTGGCCGGCCAGGTGACCGACGGGCGCGACGACCGCGTCCAGTCGCAGTCGGCGGCCGGCGGAACCCTCGACACCGCCGCGCCGAGCCCCTCCGCGTCCCCGTCGGCCGTGAAGCTGACGTACGAGCAGAAGATGGACACGAAGTACGGACTCGGTGCCAAGCTCAAGGGCAACGGGAAGTTCGACGCGATCCCGGGCATCGCCAAGGCGCCCGGCAAGGGACAGAAGTACACCTACCGGGTCGACGTGGAACAGGGGCTCGGTCTGGACGGCACGCTCTTCGCGCAGGCCGTGCAGAAGACGCTGAACGACGACCGCAGTTGGGCGCACAACGGCGCGCGCACCTTCGAACGGATCTACTCGGGCAAACCCGACTTCGTCATCACCCTCGCCAGCCCCGGCACGACCGCCACCTGGTGCGCCAAGTCCGGCCTGGACACCACGGTGGACAACGTCTCCTGCGACTCGGCCGCCACCGAACGCGTCATGATCAACGCCTACCGGTGGGCCCAGGGATCCGAGACGTACGGCGACGAGATCCACGCCTACCGCCAGATGCTGATCAATCACGAGGTCGGCCACCGGCTCGGCAACCACCACGCGAACTGTCAGAAGGACGGCGAGCTCGCACCGGTCATGCAGCAGCAGACGAAGTTCCTCGACCACGACGGCATCCACTGCCTGCCCAATCCCTGGCCCTATCCGTCGTAGCGTTCGCGCCGGAGTGAACTCCTAGCGCGACCGAACGCGGCCCGCACGGGAAAGTTACGACCGTTCACCCCTTTTGGTGGCGCGATGGACAACCGTCCGTCGCGCCACCCACTTGTCCGCATACGTTCTTCCCGCTGCGAGCCGCCGGGTCAACGACGGCTCACCCAACGGGAGATCGGGGGTGCGTGCGTGCGCATCGGACTGCTGACGGAGGGTGGCTATCCGTATGTGAGCGGTGACGCCGGGCTCTGGTGCGACCGGCTCGTACGCGGGCTCGGGCAGCACGAATTCGACATCTACGCGCTCAGCAACGCCCAACAGCAGGAGAACGCCGGCTGGGTCGACCTTCCGCCGCAGGTCGGGCGGGTGCGGACGGCACCCCTGTGGACGGCCGAGGACGACGGGGTCGTGTACGGCCGGCGTGCGCGCCGGCGCTTCACCGAGTCCTACGGCGACCTGGTGGCCGCCCTGTGCACGGGCGGACCCGAGCTCTCCCAGACCTCTCCGGATCCCTCGCGGAACGGCTCCGCCTCCCAGGCGGACCGTTTCGCCAATGCCCTCTACGGGCTCGCCGAACTCGCCCGCGACGAAGGCGGGCTGGTGAGAGCGCTCCGCTCGGAAAGCGCCGTGCGCGCCCTGGAGAGCGCCTGTCGCGCGCCCGGCGCGTTGCGCCCGGCGCGCGAGGCCCGTGTGCCCGAGCTGCTCGCCGTGGCCGGGCACCTGGAGCGCGCCCTGCGCCCCCTCTCGCTCGACTGGTACGAGAACGACGGCGCCCACGGCGGTGCTCTCGGTTCGGTGGACCTGTGCCATGCCGCGTCCAGCGGGGCGGCGGCGCTGCCCGGGCTGCTCGCGCGGCACTTCTTCGACGTACCGCTGCTGGTCACGGAGTACGGGGTGCGGCTGCGGACGCACTACCTGAGCTCCGGGGCGCCCTCCGCCGAGACCACCCCCGCCGTGCGCGCCCTGCTCGCCGCCTTCCACGGCCGGCTCGCCGCCGAGGTCTACCGGCAGGCGGCCCGTGTCACCCCCGGCAACGCACACACCCGCCGCTGGCAGGAACGCTGCGGCGCCGACCCCGGCAAGGTGCGCACGGTCTACCCGGGCATGGACGCGGACCGCTTCGCGGAGGTGGGCGACGCCCCGGACGCCGCCGATCCGCACACCCTGATCTGGGTCGGCCGGGTCGAACCGGCGAAGGACCTCGTCTCCCTGCTGCACGCCTTCGCCCAGGTCCGCAGGGCGGAACCGAGGGCGCGCCTGCGGATCATCGGCGCGCCCGCCGGGCCCGAGGGGCAGGAATACCTCGGCCACTGCAGGATGCTGGCCGCGCAGCTCTTCCCCGACGAGGCGGAGGGGCCCCACTCCGTCGGCGACAACCCGGTGTCCTTCGAGGAGATCGGCGGCCCCGAGGCGCCGAGCCTCGCCGAGGTGTACGCGGCCGGTGCCGTCGTCGTCCTGTCCAGTGTCGTCGAGGGGTTCCCGGTCGGCCTGGTCGAGGCGATGTTCTGCGGCCGGGCGACCGTGTCCACGGACGTCGGCGCGGTGGTCGAGGTCATCGGCGGCACCGGACTGGTCGTCCCGCCGCGCAATCCTCGGGCGCTCGCCGAGGCGTGCGGGGCGCTGCTGCACGACCCCGAGCGCCGTGCACGCCTGGGCGCGGCCGCCCGCGCCCGCGCGCTGGAACTGTTCACGGTGGAACAGAACGTCGCGGCGTTCCACGGCATTTACCTGGAGATCGTCTCCCAGTGCCCGGCCCGCAGGACCGTCCTCGACGACGCGGGCGACCCCCGGCCGTTCGCCGTCCCCGCCGAGGCCCGGCTGCCGGGCCGCTGGACCGGCCCGGCAGCGCGGGGCGCCGCCCGGCACAGCCCGGGCTGGACGGCGGGACCACCGGTACGGGGGAGGCCACCGCAGGGGACGTCGCCCGCCGCGGCGGTCCCCGTCCCCGAGGGGGCGCGATGAGCGGGCTGGGCGAACTGGACCGGCCGGGCGCCCCGGAGAGCGGCGAGGCCAGGGACGAGCGGTCCGAGGCGTGGGTCGTGGGGGAGCGCGCCGGGGGAGCGGAGTGCGGGGAGGAGCTGAAGGACGGCAGCGCGGGCGCCCACACCGCGGTGAGCGCCCCCGAGGGTGCGCTCGGCGCCGGTTCCGGCGACCGTGTGCCGCCCGCTCCCCGGCGGGGCACCGCGGACCCCGTGAAGGCGCTGATGCACCGTCACCGGGAGCTGTGCGAAAGGGCCGTCGACCCTCTGGAGATCGCGGCGGGTCTGGAGGCCCAGGGCGTCACCGACCGCACCGCCGCCCGCTTCCGGCACCGGGACGTCTTCTCCCTGGCGGAGGAGATGTACGCCCGCGTCTCTCGCGGCGACGACACACCCGCGCGCCCGACCCCCACCACGCTTCCCCGCCCCCGTCTGGACCGGGCCCTGCTCTCCCTCCTGCCGGGCGCGCTGTGCGCCGGGGCGGTGGCCGGACTGCGCCTCACCCAGGGGCGGACGCGCCTCCTCGTGGCCACCGCCGGCATCCTCGCGGTGACTCTCGCCCTGCACGCGGCCCTGCGCCGGGGCCCGCTGAGCCCACGCGGCGGCACTCGCTCCGGCCGACTGGGGACCGCTGCCCTGACCTGCTGGCTCCTCGCCTACGCGGCCCTCGGCGACGGCCTTCTGCGTTCCGCGGTCGAAGGAGGCCCCGACGGGCTGCCCACCGGTGCGCCGGACGGCTCCTGGCCCCTCGCCGTCACGCCGCTGCTCACCCTCACCCTGGCCTGTGCGCCCGCCGCCTGGTGCGCGCACCTCCTCGCCACCCGTGCCCGCCGCCGACTCGACGCCAGCCGGGGCCTGGAGGAGTTCACCGCCTCCGTACAGCCGCTGCTGCTCGGCGTGTTCGCCCTGTTCCTGGGCGCCCTCGCGGCGCTGACCGCGCTCTGCGCCGCCGCCCTGGGCGAGCCGGCCGCCTACGCCCGGATCCTCACCCTGGGGGCGCTGCTCTTCCTCGCCCGCCTCCTCACCGTGCACGGCTTCTCCCACGCCCCGGCGGTCGTCCTCGGCGCCACCGTCACCGCCGAGGCACTCGCCCTGGCCACGGTCTTCGCGGGCCGTCTCCCGCGCTGCGGTGTCCTGTCCGTCCCTGTCGAGACCCTGGTCACCACCCACGGCCCGGCGAGCGTCCCCGTCCTGCTCCGCGGAGCCGCCACCCTGCTCCTGCTCATCCACGCGACCCGCACGCTGACCAGAGCCTCGGCCCACGCCCGAACGGCCCACCCGTGCTGACCCGCCCCACCGCCCGCACTCCCGCCGCGCCCTCGCCACCCGGCACCCGCGCCACACTCGCCCTCGCGCCGCCCGCCCGGCGACGGCCGCGCTCCACCGTGGGCGCGGGGCCGGCGCTGCCCCCTTCCGGCGCGGGGTGGCGCGAGGGGGGTTCCGCGGGCGCGGGGCTTTCTCCGCCCCCGGCCGGGGCGGGGTGGCGCGAGGGGGGTTCCGCCGAAGCGGGGCCTTCTGCGCCTCCGGCCGGGGCGGGGTGGGGCGAGAGTGTTTCCGCGGGCACGGGGCTTTCTCCGCCCCCCGACGAGCGTGGGGCTGCGCGAACGCGGTTCCGCAGATGCCGGCCTTCCTCCGCCACCCGACCACCGCGCGCAGCGCCACCCCCACCGTGCGCCGGGCGCACGACGCACGCGCTCCTTGATCCAGCCGCAGGCAACCCGCACCACCCTTGAAGGAGAGACCAGATGACCACCTCCCGATCCGGAGCGACCGGAGCCACCGGGGCACCCGCGGTCGCAGGAGCCCCCGCGGTCACAGGAGCAGCCGGAGCATCCGGGGCGACCGGAGCCCCCGCCACCCGGACAGCCGCAGCGCACACCCAGGGAGCCGCGCGATGAGGGTTCTGCTGATCGGAGCCAACGGCTACATCGGCCGCTTCGTCGCCGACCGACTGCTCGCCGACCCGGCCGTCCAGCTCACCGCGCTCGGCCGCGGCGACGACGCCGACGTCCGTTTCGACCTCGCGTCCGGCAGTCCTGGCGCACTCACCCGTTTCCTCGACGCGGTCCACCCCCAGGTCGTCGTCAACTGCGCGGGCGCCACCCGAGGCGGTGCCCGCGAACTCACCCGGCACAACACCGTCGCCGTCGCCACCGTCTGCGAGGCCCTGCGTCGCAGCGGCTGCGGCGCCCGTCTGGTGCAGATCGGCTGTGGCGCCGAGTACGGGCCGAGCCAGCCCGGCTCCTCCACCGCCGAGGACGCCGTCCCTCGCCCCGGCGGCCCGTACGGCGTCAGCAAACTCGCCGCCACCGAACTGGTCCTGGGCTCCGGCCTGGACGCGGTCGTGCTCCGGGTGTTCTCGCCGGCCGGACCGGGCACGCCCGCAGGCTCCCCACTGGGGCGCCTCGCCGAGGCCATGCGCCGGGCCATGCAGTCCGGTGACGGCGAGCTGAAGCTCGGCGGGCTCGGTGCCCAGCGCGACTTCGTCGACGTCCGTGACGTCGCCCGCGCCGTGCACGCCGCCTCCCTCTCCGCCGCGCAGGGCGTCATCAACATCGGCTCGGGCCGCGCCGTCCGGCTCCGCGACGCCGCCGCCGTCCTCGCCCGCGTGGCCGGATACGGCGGCGCCCTCCATGAGCTCGACGGCCCGCCCGGCACCCACCTGAGGCCGGCCATCGGACACCCGCGCGCCGACTCCGACCACGCGACCCCGGTCGCGTACCCGGACGGCTGCGGCAGCTGGCAGCAGGCCGACGTACGCACCGCCCGCGACCGGCTCGGCTGGCGGCCCCGGATCAACCTCGAGGAGTCCCTCGCCGACATCTGGATGGAGGCGGCATGTCGTATCTGACCGGCACCCCGGCGGGCACCGCCGGCACCGGAACCACCGACCTGCGCACCGGCCTCGGCGTGCCCGGTATCGCCCATCCTCTCCTCGCCCCGGCCGAGTGGGGCGACCTCGCCCGCACCGGCACGCTCCTGCACTGGGCCGTCCTGAACATCGCCGACGGCCCCGGCGTCCGCCCCGACCCGGACTGCCTCCAGGCCGCCGGACGGCTGCGCAACGCGGGCGTGCGTGTCCTCGGGCACCTCGACACCGCCCACGGAGCCCGCGCCTTCGCCGAACTGGTCTCCGACGCGCAGCGCCACCTCGACTGGTACCAGGTCGACGGCTTCCTCCTGGACCGCTGCCCGGCCGACCGCGAGACGCTGCCCGCGATCCGCCGTACGGTCGGCACCCTCCGCACGCTCCGGGAGGCGCCCCACATCGTCCTCGGTCATGGCACCCACCCGCATCACGGCTACGCCGAGCACGCCGACCAACTGGTCACCTTCTCCGGCCCGTGGAGCGACTACCGCTGGTCCCAGGTGGCCGAGTGGACCGCCGACCATCCGCCCGAGCGGTTCTGCCACCTGGTGCACGGCCTGCCCCGCGGGCACCTCGACGAGGCACTGCGCATCGCGCGCTGGCAGGGCGCGGCGACCATCTGGTTCACCGACCGCGGTGATCGCGGCGGCCTGGACGACCCCTGGGAGGCCATGCCCGGCTACTGGGACGAAATCGTCTCGCGGATCGGAACGGGTGTCTCGGAATGAAGAAGGCCATGGCAGTGTTACAGGGAGAACAACTGTAGTGATCGACCGACCAACGGAGTCCCCGTGTCGCTGCCACCCCTGGTCGAGCCAGCCTCTGAGCTCACCGTAGACGAGGTTCGCAGGTACTCCCGCCACCTGATCATTCCCGATGTCGGGATGGACGGGCAGAAGCGGCTGAAGAACGCCAAGGTGCTCTGTGTGGGCGCCGGCGGCCTGGGCTCGCCCGCGCTGATGTACCTGGCCGCGGCGGGCGTGGGCACGCTCGGCATCGTGGAGTTCGACGAGGTCGACGAGTCGAACCTGCAGCGCCAGATCATCCACAGCCAGGCCGACATCGGCCGCTCCAAGGCCGAGTCCGCGCGCGACTCCGTCCTCGGCATCAACCCGTACGTGAACGTGATCCTTCACGAGGAACGGCTCGAGGCCGAGAACGTGATGGACATCTTCAGCCAGTACGACCTGATCGTCGACGGCACGGACAACTTCGCGACCCGCTACCTGGTCAACGACGCGTGCGTGCTGCTGAACAAGCCGTACGTGTGGGGGTCGATCTACCGCTTCGACGGCCAGGCCTCCGTGTTCTGGTCCGAGCACGGCCCCTGCTACCGCTGCCTCTACCCCGAGCCCCCGCCGCCGGGCATGGTCCCCTCCTGCGCCGAGGGCGGCGTGCTGGGCGTGCTGTGCGCGTCCATCGGCTCCATCCAGGTCACCGAGGCGATCAAGGTCCTCACCGGCACCGGTGAGCCCCTGGTCGGCCGCCTGATGATCTACGACGCCCTGGAGATGCAGTACCGCCAGGTCAAGGTCCGCAAGGACCCGGACTGCGCGGTCTGCGGCGAGAACCCCACCGTCACCGAGCTCATCGACTACGAGGCCTTCTGCGGCGTGGTCTCCGAGGAGGCCCAGCAGGCGGCGGCCGGTTCGACGATCACTCCCAAGCAGCTCAAGGAGTGGATCGACGACGGCGAGAACATCGAGATCATCGACGTTCGCGAGCCGAACGAGTACGAGATCGTCTCCATCCCGGGCGCCAGGCTGATCCCGAAGAACGAGTTCCTCCTGGGCACCGCCCTGGAGGGCCTGCCGCAGGACAAGAAGATCGTCTTGCATTGCAAGACGGGTGTCCGCAGTGCGGAAGTCCTCGCCGTGCTGAAGTCCGCGGGCTTCGCGGACGCCGTGCACGTCGGCGGCGGCGTCATCGGCTGGGTCAACCAGATCGAGCCGAGCAAGCCGGTCTACTGACCCGCTCTGCCTGTCCGGTCGGCGGGGGCTTCGGGTGCCACGAGTGCCCGAAGCCCCCGCCGCCGTCATGAGCAGACCTTGCCGTCCTTCGGCACCGTGCCCCTGACCAGATACGCGTTCACCGTCGAGTCGACACAGTCGCTCCCGCTGCCGTACGCCCCGTGCCCCTCGCCCTTCCAGGTGAGCAGCACCCCGACGCCCTTGCCGAGCTCGTCGGCCATCTTCCGGGCGCCCTCGTACGGTGTCGCCGGGTCCCCGGTGTTGCCGACCAGCAGGATGGGTGCCGCGCCCGCCGCGCTCACCTCCGGGGTGTCGTACTGTCCGGCCACCGGCCAGTCGTGGCACCAGCCGGCCGTGTCCCAGCCCAGGAAGTCGCCGAAGACGGGCGAGATCCTCTCGAACTCCGGCAGCAGCTCCTTCGTCTCCTCGGCGGTCGGCCGCTGTTTGTCGTCCAAGCACGATATGACCCGCTGCGAGTGGGTCGTCGTGCCGTAGTTCCCCGAGGGGTCCCGCTCGTTGTAACCGTCGGCGAGCGCCAGCAGTTCGGAGCCGTCACCGTCCTCGGCCGATTCCAGGGCGCTGGTCAGGGTCGGCCAGCTCTGTTCGCTGTAGAGCGGCAGGACGATGCCGGTGACGGCGAGTGCCTGGGTCAGCTCGCGCCCGTCGGCGGCCGGCAGCGGCTTGCCGTCGAGCCCGTCCAGGAAGTCCGCGATCTTCGCGGTGCCCCGCTCCGGGTCCTGGCCCGTCGACTTCAGGTAGTCGTCCAGCGCCCGCTGGAAGCCCCGCGTCTGGTTCTCGGCGTGGCCCGCCGTGTCGGCGCTCGGGTCGACGACCGCGTCGAGGATCAGCCGCCCCACGTTCTTCGGGAACAGGTGGGCGTACACACCGCCCAGTTCGGTGCCGTAGGAGATGCCGAAGTAGTGCATCCGTGTGTCGCCGAGGACCTGCCGCATCAGGTCCATGTCGCGCGCGGTGTCGGTGGTCGAGACGTGCGCCATCAGCTCGCCCGCCGCCTTCTCGCAGCCCTTGCCGAAATCGGTGGCGTCCTGGAGGTACGCCTGTTCCTCGGCCGGGGTGTCCGGGGTGATGTCGACGGACTCGGCGGCCTGGATGTCCTTGTTGCTGCGGCAGCGGATGCCCTCGCTGCCGCCCACCCCCCGCGGGTCCCAGCTCACCAGGTCGTAACGCTCACGGAGCTGGGAGAACGTGCCGCCGTACGGCGGCAGTGTCGACACGCCGGAGCCGCCGGGGCCGCCGAAGTTGAAAAGGAGGGAGCCGATCCGCTCGCTGCCGCTGCCGCGGGACCTGGCGCGGATCAGCGCGAGCCCGATGGTTTCGCCGTCCGGCTTCGACCAGTCCAGGGGCACCTTCATGGTGGCGCACTGCCAGTCGCTGCTGGGCGCGGCGGAGTCGCCGGTGGCCTTGCAACGCCCCCAGTCCAGCTTCTGGCCGGTGAGCGAGGCGGGCAGGGCGGCCGTCGTGGCCGTGTTCGAGGAACCGGCCGACGGCCGTGCGTCCGCCGTCCTGCCCTTGCCGTCCTCGTCACCGTCCGACGAGCCGCCGCCGCAGCCCGCCACCAGTAGTGCGGTGGCGGCGCCCAGCGCCGTCCACCGTAGGAATCGCCCCATGTGCTTCCCCCCTCACGGACCGTTCGCGCCGGGTGGCGGGACGGCTGTCAGGCCATGGTAGGCCGCGTGCGGCCCACCCGTCCGAGCCTGTGGATAACCTTGTGACCTGCTGTTTCCCCGAGATTCTGGGGCAGCCAGGAGCAGACGGTTCCTGCTGGCCGGCACCGTGCCGGCCAGCAGATGTCCGTCCACCGCCGTGCAGACACGTGTTCTCGCTGTTTCTAGAGAGCGCCCTTGCGGTTCAGGTGGTTGAAGGCCAGCCAGCCCGGCAGTACCGGGAGCCACAGCGTCAGCAGACGGAAGAGCAGCACCGCGGGAGCGGCGACCTCCTTGGGCAGGCCGACCGCGATCAGACCGACCGTCAGGGTCGCCTCCACCGCGCCTACACCGCCCGGGGTGGGGGCGGCGGAGCCCAGCGCGTTGCCGGCGAGGAAGACGACGGCGACGCTGGCGATGCTGATCGAGCTCGACTCGGTGCCGAACGCGCGGATCGAGGCGTCCAGGCACATCACGAAGCAGAAGGTCAGCAACAGCATGCCGCCGATGCCGGTGACCAGCTTCTGCGGCCGCTGCAGCACGTCCAGCATGCGCGGCACGACACCCGCGAACAGCGAGCGCACGCGAGTGACGACGAATTTCCGCAGGAACGGCACCGACGTGACCACCAGCACCAGCACCGCGACGGTGAGCAGACCCGCGATGACCGTGCGGGACGGCGACAGCGACGGAGTCTTCTCGGTGCCGGTCAGATAGCCGAACGACAGCAGCATCAGGATGTGACAGCCGAGCCCGAACAACTGCGACGCGCCGACACTCGCCACCGCCAGCCCGGGGCGCACGCCCGAGCGCTGCAGGAAGCGCGTGTTGAGGGCGACCCCGCCGACCGCGGCCGGGGCCACGATCTTCACGAACGACCCGGCGACCTGAGCGGCGACGGTCCGCGGGAACGGCACCCGCTCCGGCACGAACCCCAGCAGGCTCATCGCCGCGGCGACATAGCTCAGCGCCGAGAACAGCACGGCCGCGGCGACCCAGCCCCACTCGGCGTTGGCGATGAGCGGACCGAACTCGATGTGCGTGAGCTGCGTCAGCAGGAAGTAGGCACCGATCGCACCGGCGATGACGCTCATCAGTGTGCGTGGCCGCACCCGCTCCAGGCGGGCCGGCTCGACCGGGGCCTGCGGCCGGATCCGCAACACCTCGTGGCGGATCTGCGTCAGCAGATCCTCCTCGCGCGCCCCTTCCAGCGCCTCGTCGATGGCCCGCTTCTCGGCCCGCGCCTGCGCGCGTACGGCCTTCTTCTCGGCCTTCTCGGAGATTGGCTCCGCCTCGTGTCCGGCCTCCAGCCGGGCCTGCTTGGCCTGCCGGGACGCCTCCAGGACCGCCTCGCGTTCGCGTTGCGCGCGCTCCCGGGCCAGTTTGCGCAGCGTCGCGCGCGTGGAGCGACTGAGCGCGATGGGCTGCAGCATCGGCAGACAGTCCGCCACCGCGTCCGGGCCGAGCACACTCACCGCCGAGGCGACGGCGCGCTCGGCGCCCACTCTGAGCCCCAGGGTCACGAGCAGCTGGGAGATGTCCATGCGCAGCAGCAGATCGCCGGCCGCGATCTCGCCGACCCGCAGATCGGTGAGGATCACCGTGCCGGAACGATCCACCAAGATCGCGTCGCCCACCAGCCTGCGGTGCGCGATGCGCCGGGACTGCAGGGCGCGCACCTGGTGCCAGGTGTCCCGCAGCAGTTCGTCGGTGATCTCCTCGTCCGCCAGCGAGTCGAGCGTGCGCCCGCCGGTGTGCTCGTAGACCAGGATCACGGCGTCGGGACCGAGTTCGGAGGTCGCGATCAGTTTGGGCGCGTTGGCGCCCGCCGCGATCGCCGCGTACGCGAGCAGCGCCTCCTGCTCCAGCGCCTGCCGCAGCGACTGCAGGCTGCTGCGGGTGGCGAAGCCCCGCAGGGTCAGATTGCGCCACGCCCGATAGAAGAACCCCTGCGCCTGCTGCTCCCGGTCGACCACGGTGACGTCCAGCGGCGGGCCGTCCTCCAGGGTCACGAAGTAACGCCGGCCGCGGTCTCCGGTCTCCGACGTGTCCGGCGCCTCCTCGCGGGCCGCGCTCACCGGGTGGAAGCCGACGTGCCGCAGGCCCGCCATCAGCGTCCGTCCCGTCGGCCGGACGTTCGGCGAGCCGACCGCGTACAGCGTCCCGTAGGCCACGGTCCAGCCGATCAGCACCGTCAGGATGATCGAGAACGGCGTCGTGTAGCCGGTGACCAGCATCGAGAAGGCGTCGAGGAGCAGCACGATCCACAGCACCGCGCGCCAGCGCGGCCGACGCGACATGCCGACGGCCGTCATGTAGGCGATGACGGGTGCGAGATAGCCGTGCACCGGGTCCGTCAGGGCGTGGATGTCACCGGGCGAGGGCTGGGTGAGGGCCTCCTGGATCGAGTCCGGGGCGGCCTTGGCGACCCACAGGTCGGTGGCGAGTGTCACACCGTGCGCGAGGACGGCGGCGAGCACACCGTCGGCGATGCGCAGCCCGTCGCGCTTGATCAGCCGCTCGATCGCGAAGGCCACCGGAACCAGCAGGATCGCGATGCTGGACGCCAGTCCCGCGATCTTGATGAGCAGATCGGGCGCCTGCCCGGTGCCCTTGTTGATGTCCTGCTCGAGACCCGAGGTCGTCCCGTGTGCGAAGGCCGCGATCCCCAGCAGCACGACGACCGCGAGTACGCCCACCAGCAGCCGCATGAGGTCGGATGGGCGGTGCACGCGCGCGGGGAGCAGCGGTTCGTCGCCCTCGACCTCGTCGGCGTGCACCTCCTCGTATTCCTCTTCGCGGGCCTCGCTCGGGCCGTCGGCGCCGTCCGGGCCGTCCGGGCGCGACGCAGCGTCAGAGGTGCCCTCCGCGTCCTCGGGATGCACACCCTGCTGCTTCATCGTCTCTTCTTGATCTCGTATCACCGGTCACCGCCCGCACGATGGTGGCATGCTCCACCGACACACGGGGGCATCAGGGTGCAAACGCGGGGCGCACAGTCTGCCCGAAGCGCCGCGCGGGGGCGAGGGTCACGCTCGGTCGCCGCACCGTCCCGATGTCGGTGGGGTGGGGCAGGATGGGGCGGATGAGCGAGCAGAGCAGCCCGGACGACGCCCGCCCCGAGTACCCGCAAGCCCTGCCGGAGTATGCCGAGCGGGTCCTCGAGGTCGCGGAGCTGATCCCGCCCGGGCGGGTCATGACGTACGGGGACGTCGCCGAGTGGCTCGAAGAGGGCGGACCCCGCCAGGTCGGCCGGGTGATGGCCCTCTACGGCGGCGCCGTGCCGTGGTGGCGTGTCGTGCGCGCCGACGGGGCGCTGCTGCCGGGTCACGAACTGCGGGCCCTCGGCCACTACCGCGCCGAGGGCACGCCTCTGAAGGAGGCCGGCAAGGCCGCCGAAGGTCATCTGCCGCGCCTCGACATGAGGCGCGCACGCTGGGACGGCGGCGAACGCGCGGACGGTCACACCTGACAGCTTCCGCCATCGGACGCGCCGGAGGGGACCCTGTGGCCCGTACGGGGGAAAACCGGAAAACCGGGCACGTCGGTGGCATGACGTACGTTCGAGGGGCACGGGCCGGGGAAAGCGGCCCCCGACCATCCAGCACACCCACCAGGACCGGCGAACCACGTGAGCTCCTCTTCCTCCACCAGGCGCCTGCCGCACCCCCAGGGGCGACAGGGGAACCGTGGCGCTTACCGACTGGTGCGTACCCCGCCGGCCCGGACGGACCCCCCTCGTCTGGACGCCGCACAGCGCTCCGTGGTTGACCATGCCACCGGCCCGCTGCTCGTCCTCGCCGGCCCGGGCACCGGCAAGACCACCACGCTCGTCGAGTCCGTGGCGGCCCGGATCGCCCGCGGCGGCGACCCCGCGCGCGTGCTGGTGCTGACCTTCAGCCGCAAGGCCGCCGTGGAGCTGCGCGACCGGATGGCGCTGCGCATGGGTGCCGCCCGCGCGCCCCAGGCGACCACCTTCCACTCGTACTGCTACGCCCTGGTCCGCGCCCACCAGGACAGCGAGCTGTTCGTGGAGCCGCTGCGGCTGCTGTCCGGCCCCGAGCAGGACGTGGCCGTCCGCGAGTTGCTCGCCGGCCAGCTCGACCTCCAGCGCCTCGGCCTCGCGCATGTGCGCTGGCCGGACGAACTGCGCGCCTGCCTCACCACGCGCGGCTTCGCCGACGAGGTCCGCGCGGTGCTCGCCCGCAGCCGTGAGCTGGGCCTCGGCCCCGACGCCCTGGACGCCTTCGCCGCCCGCATCGGCCGCCCCGACTGGCGGGCCGCGGCCGCCTTCCTCGCCGAGTACCTCGACGTCCTCGACCTGCACGGCGTGATCGACTACGCGGAACTCGTCCACCGCGCGGTCCTCCTCGCCCACCGCCGCGAGACCGCCGAGCGGCTCGCCGCCCAGTACGACGCCGTCTACGTCGACGAGTACCAGGACACCGACCCGGCCCAGGTCCGGCTGCTGCACGCCCTCGCCGGCGGCGGCCGCACCCTCGTCGCCTTCGGCGACCCCGACCAGTCGATCTACACCTTCCGGGGCGCCGACGTGAACGGCATCCTGGACTTCCCGAACGCCTTCCCGCGCCCCGACGGCCGCCCGGCACCCGTGGAGGTCCTGCGCACCTCCCGCCGCTCCGGCGCCGTCCTGCTCACCGCCACCCGCCTGCTGACCCAGCGCATGCCCCTGACCCGCCTCCCGGCAGAGAAGGTCCGCGCCCACCGCGACCTCGCCCCCGCGCGCGAGGGCGGGCGCGTCGAGGTCTACACGTACCCGACCCCCGGCACCGAACTGGACAACGTCGCCGACATCCTGCGCCGCGCACACCTCGAGGACGGCGTGCCCTGGGGCGAGATGGCCGTCCTGGTCCGCGCCGGCTCCCGCACGATCCCGACGGTCCGCCGCGCCCTCACGGCCGCCGGTGTCCCCCTCGACATCGACGGCGACGACCTGCCCCTGCGCCACGAACCGGCGGTGGCACCCCTGCTGACGGCCTTGCGGGCAGTGGCGACGGCGGAGGCCGCCGGGCAGCCCCAAGGCGGAGAGCCCCCCTCCGAGGAGCCGCCCCCGTGCTGGCTCGACACCGAAACCGCCCTCACCCTCCTCGCCTCCCCCCTCGCCGGCGGCATGGACGCCGCCGACCTGCGCCGCCTGGGACGCGCCCTGCGCGAGGAGGAGCGCGCCGCGGGCAACCCGCTGCCGCCGCCCTCCGACGAGCTCCTCGCGCGTGCCCTGGCCGAGCCGGAACGGCTCGTCACGCACGACCCGGTGTACGCGCGCGGAGCCCAGCGCCTCGGCGCGCTGCTCGCCACCGCCAGAGAACGCCTCGCGCGCGGCGGGACGGCCGAGGAGACGCTGTGGGACCTCTGGGAGGGCACACCGTGGCCCACGCGCCTGGAGCGGGCCGCCCGGCGCGGCGGCGCGGCCGGCCGCAACGCAGACCGTGACCTGGACGCCGTCTGTGCCCTGTTCGCCACCGCCGCGCGCGCGGAGGAGCGCACCGGCGGCCGCGGCGCCCTGAACTTCCTCGCCGAGATCGAGGCCGAGGACATAGCCGCCGACACCCTCACCCGCCGAGCCGTACGCCCCGACGCCGTACGCCTGATGACCGCCCACCGCGCAAAGGGCCTGGAGTGGAGCCTGGTCGTCGTCGCCGGCGTCCAGGAGGGCCTGTGGCCCGACCTGCGCCGCCGCGGCTCCCTCCTGGAGGCCGACCGCATCGGCCGCGACGGACTCGCCGAACCGCTCACCCCGGGCGCGCTGCTCGCCGAGGAACGCCGCCTGTTCTACGTGGCCGCCACACGCGCGCGTGACCGCCTGGTCGTCACCGCCGTGAAGGCGCCCGCCGACGACGGCGACCAGCCCTCCCGCTTCCTCACCGAACTCGGCGTCGCACCCAGGGACGTCACCGGCCGCCCCCGCCGCCCCCTGTCGGTCGCCGCGCTCGTCGCCGAACTGCGCGCCACGACCGTCGACCCGCGCGCCTCCGCCGCCCTCAGAGAGGCCGCCGCCCGCCGCCTCGCGCGCCTCGCCGCGCTCGCCGACGAGGACGGCCGCCCGCTGGTGCCGTCCGCGCACCCCTACCGCTGGTGGGGCATGTTCGAGCCGACCGAGAGCAAGATGCCGCTGCGCGACCGCGACCAGCCCGTCGTGCTCTCCGGCAGCGCCCTCGACCAGCTCGCCAACACCTGTGCCCTGCAGTGGTTCCTGGGCCGCGAGGTGAAGGCCGACGCCCCCGCCACCGTCGCCCAGGGCTTCGGCAACGTGGTACACGTCCTCGCCGACGAGGTCGCCTCCGGGCACACCCCGGCCGACCTCGACGTCCTCATGGAGCGTCTCGACTCCGTGTGGAACGCGCTCGCCTTCGACGCGCCCTGGAAGTCCGCGCAGGAGAAAGAGCACGCCCGCATGGCGCTCGAACGCTTCCTGAAGTGGCATGTCATGGACCGCACGGGGCGTACCCCCGTCGCCAGCGAGCACGACTTCGACGTCACCCTCGACGCGGGCGACTACGAGGTACGCATCCGCGGTCAGATGGACCGCGTAGAGGCGGACGGCGAAGGCCGCGCCTATGTCGTCGACTTCAAGACCGGCAAGCAGGCGCCGACCGCGCGCGAGGTGGAGCGCCACCCGCAGCTCGCCGTCTACCAGCTCGCGGTCCACGAGGGCGCCGTCGACGAGGCCTTCGGCGGCGTACGGCCCGAGCCGGGCGGCGCCGAGCTCGTCCAGCTCCGGCAGGGCGCCGCCAGGAAGGACGGCGGCGAGACCCTCCCCAAGGTTCAGGCCCAGGAGCCGTTGGAAGGCGAATGGGTCGGCGAACTGCTCGCCACGGCGGCCGGCAAGGTCCTCGACGAGCGGTTCACCCCGAGTGCCGGCCAGCACTGCACGCACTGCGCGTTCCGGGCGTCGTGCAGCGCGCGGCCGGAGGGACGGCACGTGGTGGAGTGACGGGGCGTGTGACCGACTGCACCGCCCATGCTGACCTGTGCTTCTTCAGGTGACGGTGGGCGATGTGTCATCGACTGTCAGAGGCCGCCGCTAGCCTCTCCCCATGCCCGCCCGCATCACCGATCCCGAGCAGCTCAAAGAGCTCCTCGGGATCCCCTTCACCCCGGAGCAGACGGCCTGCATCATCGCGCCGCCCGCCCCGCAGGTGATCGTGGCCGGAGCCGGGTCGGGCAAGACGACCGTGATGGCCGCGCGCGTCGTGTGGCTGGTGGGCACCGGACAGGTCGCCCCGGAACAGGTCCTCGGCCTGACCTTCACCAACAAGGCCGCCGGCGAACTCGCCGAACGCGTCCGCAAGGCGCTCGTCAGGGCGGGCGTGACCGACCCGGACGTCATCGACCCGGACAACCCGCCGGGCGAACCGGTGATCTCCACGTACCACGCCTTCGCGGGCCGTCTGCTGACCGACCACGGCCTGCGCATCGGCCTGGAACCGACGTCCCGCCTCCTCGCCGACGCCACCCGCTACCAGCTCGCCGCGCGAGTGCTGCGCGAAGCCCCCGGCCCCTACCCCTCGCTCACGCGCTCCTTCGCCGACCTGGTCAGCGACCTCCTCGCGCTCGACTCCGAGCTCGCCGAACACCTCGTACGCCCCGAGGACCTGCGCACCTGGGACGCCGGACTGCTGCGCACCCTGGAGGGCGCCGAGCTGACCAACGCCGATCTTCGGAAGGTGCCCGAGACGGCCTCGGCCCGCCGCGAACTGGCCGACCTGGTGCTGCGCTACCGCACGGCCAAACGCGAACGCGATCTGCTGGACTTCGGCGACCAGATCGCCCTGGCCGCCCAGCTCGCCCAGGTACCGGAGGTGGGCCGGATCCTGCGCGACGAGTTCCGCGTGGTCCTCCTGGACGAGTACCAGGACACGTCCGTCGCCCAGCGCATCCTCCTGGCCGGACTGTTCGGCGGCGGCACCGGCCACCCCGTGACCGCCGTCGGCGACCCCTGCCAGGCCATCTACGGCTGGCGCGGCGCCTCCGTCGCCAACCTCGACGACTTCCCCGAGCACTTCGCCCACGCCGACGGCTGGCCCGCCACCCGCCAGGCGCTCAGCGAGAACCGCCGCAGCGGCGGCCGCCTCCTCGACCTCGCCAACGGCCTCGCCGAACCCCTGCGCGCCATGCACGCGGGCGTGGAGGCCCTCCGCCCCGCCCCCGGCGCCGAACGCGACGGACTGGTCCGCTGCGCGCTCCTCACCACCCACGCCGAGGAGATCGACTGGATCGCCGACTCCGTCGCCCACCTCGTCGACACCGGCAAGGCGCCCGGCGAGATCGCCGTCCTGTGCCGTACGGCCACCGACTTCGCGGAGATCCAGGGCGCTCTGGTCGCACGGGACGTGCCCGTGGAGGTCGTCGGTCTCTCCGGACTGCTGCACCTGCCGGAGGTCGCCGACCTGGTCGCCGTCTGCGAGGTCCTCCAGGACCCCGGCGCCAACGCCTCCCTGGTCCGGCTGCTCACCGGCCCGCGCTGGCGCATCGGCCCGCGCGACCTCGCCCTCCTGGGCCGGCGGGCACGGCTCCTCGTCGCCCACGCGCGCGGGGACGACGGCGACGACCCGGACCGCAGGCTCGCCGAGGCCGTGGAAGGGGTCGACCCGTCCGAGGTGATATCCCTCGCGGACGCCCTCGACACGTTCCTGGAGACACCCCTGGGCGGTGCGGAGGACGACGGTCTGCCCTTCTCACCGGACGCGCGCGTGCGGTTCGCGCGGCTCGCCACCGAACTGCGCGACCTGCGCCGTTCCCTGTCCGACCCGTTGATGGACGTCCTGCACCGCGTCCTCGCCGTCACCGGCCTCGAGGTGGAACTGTCGGCGTCCCCGCACGCGCTGGCCGCCCGCCGCCGGGAGACCCTGTCGAACTTCCTCGACATCGCCGCCTCCTTCGCCGCCGGTGAGCAGGAGGCCAGTCTGCTCGCCTTCCTGGGCTTCCTGCGCACCGCCGCCCAGTACGAGAAGGGTCTCGACAACGCCCTGCCCGGCGGCGAGAACACCGTCAAGGTGCTCACCGCGCACAAGTCCAAGGGCCTGGAATGGGACGTCGTCGCCGTCCCCGGCCTGGTCACCGGCACCTTTCCCAGCGGCCAAGGCCGGGAGAAGTGGACCGCCCAGGCCAAGGTGCTGCCGCACGGACTGCGCGGCGACGCCGACACGCTCCCCGACATCGACTCCTGGGACTCCCGGGGCATGAAGACCTTCCACGAAGCCATGAAGGACCACCAGCACACCGAGGAACTCCGCCTCGGCTACGTCACCTTCACCCGCCCCCGCTCCCTGCTCCTCGGCTCCGGCCACTGGTGGGGCCCCACCCAGAAGAAGCCCCGCGGCCCCTCCGACTTCCTCCAGGCCCTGTACGACCACTGCGCGGCCGGGTACGGCGAGATCGAGGCCTGGGCGGACGCACCGGAGAAGGACGAGGAGAACCCCACCCTGCACCGGGCGACCGCCGACCAGGTCTGGCCGCTGCCTCTGGACGACGCCGCGCTCGCCCGCCGCCGCGCCGCCGCCGAGACCGTCCTCGCCCACCTGGACGCCCTCGCCCGCCACGAGGACGGCCACCCCGCCGCCACGCACGACCCGGACACGTACGACGACCCGGACTGGCCCCCACCGCCCGACGAGGACGAGCCCCCCTACGAGGAGGCCGATCCCTTCGACGACGACCCGGACACCGAGTTCGCCGACTTCGACGAGAGGCCCGCGGACCTCGCCGAGAACCCCGCCGACTGGGACGACTGGACCCCCACCCGCCCCCTTGTCCCCCACCAGGCCACAGCCCCCGAGCCTCCTGCCGCGCGCCCCCGACAGGCTTCCCTCACGCCCGAAGAGGCCCGCGCCGTCGCCTCCTGGGACCGTGACCTCGACGCGCTCGCCGGAGAACTCCTGCGCACCCGCCGGAGCGTCACCGACGTACCCCTCCCGACGACACTGACCGCCTCACAGCTGCTGCGCCTGGCCGCCGACCCGGACGGTCTCGCACAGGAACTCGCGCGCCCCATGCCGCGCCCCCCGCAACCGGCCGCCCGCCGTGGCACCCGGTTCCACGCCTGGGTGGAGGCCCGCTTCGAGGAATTGACGCTTCCGCTCCTGGAACCGGACGAACTTCCCGGCGCCGACGCCGAGATCGCCGACGAACGCGACCTGGAAGACCTCAAGGAGGCCTTCGAACGCACCGAGTACGCCCACCGCACCCCCCACCGCGTCGAGGCCCCCTTCCAGCTCGCCCTCGCCGGCCGCGTCGTACGGGGCCGTATCGACGCCGTCTACAGGGAGGGCGACGGCCCCACGGCGACGTACGAGATCGTCGACTGGAAGACCCACCGCGCCCGCACCGCCGATCCGCTCCAGCTCGCCCTCTACCGGCTTGCCTGGGCCGAGCAGCAGGGTGTGCCCGTGGAATCCGTCACAGCGGCGTTCCTCTATGTGCGCACCGGCGAGGTCGTACGGCCCGACGGACTGCCCGATCGTGCCGCCCTGGAGCGCCTGTTGACGGGAGAGGAAGCCCCCGCCGACGACGACGCGGGACCGGGCGTGCGGGAAGAGCGTGCCCGACCGCCCGGCGAGGATGCCGGCGCGGGCCGATAGGCTCGTGACCATGAGCCATCCCGTTGACAGTGCCGTCAGCGCCGTCCGCACGTACATCGAGCAGCACCGCGCCGCCTTCCTCGACGACCTCGCCGAGTGGCTGCGCATCCCGTCGGTGTCGGCCCAGCCCGACCACGCCCCCGACGTACGGCGCAGCGCGGACTGGCTCGCCGCCAAGCTGAAGGAGACCGGCTTCCCGACCGCCGAGGTCTGGCAGACCCCCGGCGCCCCCGCCGTCTACGCGGAGTGGCCCTCGGACGATCCCGGGGCGCCCACCGTCCTGGTCTACGGGCACCACGACGTGCAGCCGGCCGCCCGCGAGGACGGCTGGAACAGCGACCCCTTCCAGCCCGTCATCCGCGAGAACCGCCTCTACGCGCGCGGAGCGGCCGACGACAAGGGCCAGGTCTTCTTCCACACCCTCGGCGTGCGCGCCCACCTCGCGGCCACCGGCCGCACCACCCCGGCCGTCCATCTCAAGCTGCTGATCGAGGGCGAGGAGGAGTCCAGCAGCCCGAACTTCCGCGCCCTCGTCGAGGAGCACACCGCGCGGCTCGCCGCCGACGCGGTGATCGTCTCCGACACCGGCATGTGGTCCGAGGACACCCCCACCGTGTGCACGGGCATGCGCGGTCTCGCCGAGTGCGAGATCCGTTTCCTCGGCCCCGACCAGGACATCCACTCGGGCTCGTTCGGCGGAGCCGTGCCCAACCCGGCCACCGCGGCAGCCCGCCTCGTCGCCGCCCTGCACGACGAGCACGCACGCGTGGCCGTCCCCGGCTTCTACGACGGCATCGTCGAGCTCACCGACCGCGAGCGCGAACTCTTCGCTGAGCTGCCCTTCGACGAGGACGAGTGGCTGCGCACCGCCAAGTCGCACGCCACCCACGGCGAGGCCGGACACACCACCCTGGAGCGCATCTGGGCCCGTCCCACCGCCGAGGTCAACGGCATCGGCGGCGGCTACCAGGGCCCCGGCAGCAAGACGATCATCCCGTCCTCGGCCTTCGTGAAGCTGTCGTTCCGGCTGGTCGCCGGCCAGGACCCCGAGCACGTCGAGAAGGCCGTCCGCGCCTGGGCCGCCGCGCAGATCCCCGCCGGGATCCGTCACGAGATCGCGTTCAGCCCGGCCACGCGCCCGTGCCTGACCCCCCTGGACCACCCCGCCCTGCAGTCCGTGGTCCGCGCCATGGGCCGCGCCTTCGAAGGGCCCGTCCGCTTCACCCGCGAGGGCGGCTCCGGACCCGCCGCCGACCTGCAGGAGGTCCTCGGCGCCCCCGTGCTCTTCCTGGGCATCTCCGTCCCCTCGGACGGCTGGCACGCCCCGGACGAGAAGGTCGAGCTGGACCTCCTTCTCAAAGGCGTCGAGACCACCGCCCACCTCTGGGGCGACCTGGCGGAGAACTGGCGCCATGCGCCCTGACAACCCCGCTCGGCCCGGAGCGGGTCTGCGCGCGGCGCACACTGGAAAGACCGCACCGCAGCGCCGCACCGGACCCGGTCGCCCCCTCCCGCACGTCCCGCTGAACCGCCCGCCGAATCAACCGTTCCACCGGGGGAGTTGGAAGCACCCGTGACCACCTGGACCGACCAGAACGCCGACCGGCCCATCTCGCTCACCGCCCCGAGCGGCATCGACCGGGCCGCCCACCACCGGCTCGACGAGGCCTGGCTCGCCGCGGCGTGGAGCCACCCCACGACGCGCTGTTTCGTCGTCTCCGGCGGCCAGGTCCTCATCGACGAGACGCCCGAGGGCCGGACCGAACTCGTCATGACGCCCTCCTTCGAAGCCCCCCTCACCGAGGCGCACCGCTACTTCCTGGGCACCGACGAGGACGGCGTCAGATACTTCGCCCTCCAGAAGGACGCCCTGCCCGGCCGCATCGACCAGTCCGCGCGCCCGGCCGGGCTGCGCGAGGCGGGACTGCTGCTGTCGCCGCGGGACGTCGGCCTGATGGTGCACGCGGTCGGCCTGGAGAACTGGCAGCGCACCCACCGCTTCTGCTCGCGCTGCGGCGAACGCACGGTCATCGCGGCGGCCGGCCACATCCGCCGCTGCCCCGCGTGCGGCGCCGAGCACTACCCGCGCACCGACCCCGCGGTGATCATGGCCGTCACCGACGAGGACGACCGCATCCTCCTCGGCCGCCAGGTGCACTGGCCCGAGGGCCGTTTCTCGACCCTCGCCGGCTTCGTGGAGCCCGGCGAGTCCATCGAGGCGGCCGTGCGCCGCGAGGTCTTCGAGGAGGCCGGCATCACCGTCGGGCAGGTCGACTACATCGCCAGCCAGCCCTGGCCGTTCCCGTCCAGCCTCATGCTGGGCTTCGTCGCCCGCGCCACCTCCACCGACATCGACGTCGACGGCGACGAGATCCACGAGGCACGCTGGTTCTCCCGCGACGAGCTGGGCGCCGCCTTCGAGTCCGGCGAGGTCCTGCCGCCCTACGGCATCTCGATCGCGGCCCGCCTGATCGAGCTCTGGTACGGCAAGCCGCTGCCGACACGCAGCTTCGTCTGACGACGCAGGAGGGGCGCCCCGCTCCGGGACGCCCCTCCTGCCTGCGTGAACCGCCTACGCGCCGATCTTCTGCTTCACCTGCGCCAGCGACGGGTTCGTCAGCGTCGAACCATCGGCGAACAGCACGGTCGGCACCGTCTGGTTTCCGCCATTCGCCTTCTCCACGAACGCCGCGGACTCCGGGTCCTGCTCGATGTTGATCTCGGTGTACGCGATGCCCTCGCGGTCCATCTGCTTCTTCAGCCGCTGGCAGTAGCCGCACCACGTGGTGCTGTACATCGTCACAGTGCCCAGCATGTCTCGTGTGCTCCTTCGACGGGTCGGGGACGACAGGTGCTCGCAGAGTGTGAACGTACTTGAAAGGGCCACCATTCCCGGGGCGTGCTGCACGCCGCATTCATATGACTGCGATGCCCCGCCTGTGGACAACCGGCTCGGCCGTCTCCGCCGACCTGGCAGCATGGCCATGTGACAGCAGCAACGCACTCCCCCCTCTTCCCGCGGGTACCTGACTCGGCCGACGCGGTGCTCGAAGGGCTCGACCCCGAGCAGCGCGAGGTGGCCACCTCCCTGCACGGTCCGGTGTGCGTGCTGGCGGGAGCCGGCACGGGCAAGACCCGCGCGATCACCCACCGCATCGCCTATGGCGTGCGCGCCGGCATCCTGCAGCCCTCCAGCGTGCTCGCCGTCACCTTCACCAACCGAGCCGCCGGCGAGATGCGTGGTCGGCTGCGCCAGCTCGGCGCCCAGGGTGTCCAGGCCCGCACCTTCCACTCCGCGGCCCTGCGTCAGCTGCAGTACTTCTGGCCGAAAGCAATCGGTGGCTCGCTGCCCCGACTCGTCGACCGCAAGATCCAGCTCGTCGCCGACGCCGCCGCCGCCTGCCGCATCCGCCTCGACCGGGGCGAGCTGAGGGACGTCACCGCGGAGATCGAGTGGTCCAAGGTCACCCAGACCGTCCCCGCCGACTACGCCCTCGCCGCCGCCAAGGCCGGCCGAGAGGCCCCCCGCGACCGCGCGGAGATCGCCCAGCTCTACGCCGCCTACGAGGACCTCAAGCGCGACCGCGGCGTCATCGACTTCGAGGACGTCCTGCTGCTGACCGTCGCCGTCCTGCAGGACCGGCACGACATCGCCGAACAGGTCCGCGCCCAGTACCAGCACTTCGTGGTCGACGAGTACCAGGACGTCAGCCCCCTCCAGCAACGTCTGCTGGAGCTGTGGCTCGGCGACCGGGACACCCTGTGCGTGGTCGGCGACGCCAGCCAGACGATCTACTCCTTCACCGGCGCCACCCCCGACCACCTCCTCGACTTCCGCACCCGCCACCCCGGCGCCACCGTCGTCAAGCTGGTCCGTGACTACCGCTCCACCCCCCAGGTCGTCCACCTCGCCAACGGCCTGCTCTCCCAGGCCCGCGGCCGCGCCGCCGACCACCGCCTGGAGTTGATCTCCCAACGCGAGGCGGGACCCGAGCCCGTCTACGCCGAGTACACCGACGAGCCCGCCGAGGCCGAGGGGGCCGCCCGCCGCATCCGCGAGCTCCTCGCCGCCGGGGTCCCCGCCGCGGAGATCGCCGTCCTGTTCCGCACCAACGCACAGTCCGAGACCTACGAACAGGCCCTCGCCGACGCCGGCATCCCCTACCAGCTGCGCGGCGCCGAGCGCTTCTTCGACCGGCCCGAGGTGCGCAAGGCCGGAGTGGCCCTGCGCGGCGCGGCCCGCTTCGGCGGCAACGACACCCTGTTGGAGGACACCGTCGACCTGCCCTCGCAGGTGCGTGCCGTCCTCTCCGGCGAGGGCTGGACTCCCCAGCCACCGGCCGGTTCCGGGGCCGTCAGGGAGCGCTGGGAGTCACTGGCCGCCCTGGTCAACCTCGCACAGGACTTCGCGGCCGCCAGCCCCGGCGCCACCCTCGCCGACCTGGTCGCCGAACTGGACGAGCGGGCCAACGCCCAGCACGCCCCGACTGTCCAGGGCGTCACCCTCGCCTCCCTGCACTCGGCCAAGGGCCTGGAGTGGGACGTCGTCTTCCTGGTCGGCATCGCCGAGGGCATGATGCCGATCACCTACGCCAGGACCGACGAGCAGGTCGAGGAGGAGCGCCGGCTCCTGTACGTCGGGGTCACCCGGGCCCGCGAGCGCCTTCATGTCTCCTGGGCGCTCGCCCGCTCACCCGGCGGACGTCCGAGCCGCCGTCCCAGCCGTTTCCTTGACGGACTGCGCCCCGGCTCCGGGACGGGAGCCGCCCGGGGCGGCGGAGCCTCCGGGGGCATCGAGCGCGGCTACGGCGGCGCCGCCGTGGGTGCTGCGGCCGTGCCGCGCCGGACCCAGCGCACCCCGGCCCGGTGCCGGGTCTGCGGGCGCACGCTGACCGACGCCGGCGAGATGAAGCTGATGCGCTGTGAGGGCTGCCCCTCCGACATGGACGAGGGGATCTACGAGCGGCTGCGGGAGTGGCGAGCGGTGCAGGCCCGGCGCAATGGACAGCCCGCGTTCTGCGTCTTCACCGACAAGACGCTGATGGCGATCGCCGAGACCGTCCCGGACGACGCGGGCGAACTCGCGCGGATCCCCGGCGTCGGAGTGCGCAAGCTCAACCGCTACGGAGCCGATGTCCTGGCCATCTGCGCAGGCCAACAGCTCGCGGACGAGGAAGAAGGGGACGGGACGGGCATGGATGCGAACTCGTCGAAAAAATAGTTTGCGCATGCCCCAGCAATCCCCATAGGTTCTTGCACACGGGAACGGCGGCCTTCTCGAAGGCCCTGATTCTGTGCTGTACTTGCATACCCGTCGGGCTGGGCTCACCCCCGGTCCCCCGAGACGCCGAGAGGAGGCGATTCCAGTGATCATCATCAACAGCAGCTTCACCGCCAAACTGACCGATCGCTCGGTCGTCTCCACGTGCATGCTCGGCGCCTCGACCCTGGGCACCGGTCTGTCCGGCATTCGTGCCGACCGGCTGGCGTCCTCCTCCGTTGCTCCCGCGGGCCTTCCCGTCCGTGAGCGCAATGAGCGACCGACCAAGGCACTGGAAGCAGTAGCGGCACAGGCGCAGGCCTATGCCTTTGCGGCGGCCGGTGCCGGATTCCGGAAGCAGACGACGCAGCACCACCTGATGTGGGCCTTCCGTGGGCCAGAACCCTGGAGTGATCCAGCCTGATCGTCGATCAGGCCGGCGCCTTCAGGGCCGCGGAACCCCATCCGGGATCCGCGGCCCTTCTGTTTGTCCCCGTACCGGGGACAGACGGGCGAAGGGGCCTCGGGACAAGAAAAGCCGATACCGGTCCAACAGGACCGGACCGACAGACGAGGAAGACGAACCGTGCAACTCGAAGCGCACGCCCCGTCCGTACCGCCTTCCGAAACGATCCCCCCGCCCGGCCTCACGGAGGACTCCACCTTGACCCCGCTCACCGCGCTCACCGCGCTCGACGACGCCATCGAGAACCTCGGCGTACCCGTCCCCTGCCGCTCCTACGACCCGGAGGTCTTCTTCGCCGAGTCGCCCGCGGACGTGGAGTACGCCAAGTCCCTCTGCCGCACCTGCCCGCTGATCGAGGCCTGCCTCGCCGGCGCCAAGGAGCGGCGTGAGCCCTGGGGCGTCTGGGGTGGCGAGCTGTTCGTCCAGGGTGTCGTCGTCGCCCGGAAGCGGCCGCGTGGCCGCCCGCGCAAGAACCCGGTCACGGCATGAACACCGCAGGAACGATCGACCGCCCCCTCACGCAAGACCCCCAGAAGCAGGCCCCGATGAAGCCGTTCACCAGCGAGCCCGAAGGCTCCGCAACCGAAGACGTCACCACCACCGGCGCGATCGACTCGCGTCAGAACAGGACCCGCGAGATGCAACTCATCCCAGAAGCCCTGGCACGTGCGCATATGCATGAGCGACTGCGGGAGGCCGAGCGGGACCGGCAGGCCGTGCGCCTGGCGGCCGCCCGCCGGATGCAGCGCAAGGCCGAGCGCGCCTCGATGCGTGCCCGCCGGGCGCTCGCCATGGCCGTGATGCAGTAACCCCACTCACCGGAAGCGGTGGCCTCCCCGCGTGGGAGGCGGAAACTGTCCCCGCGGGGGCCGGTCCGTTCGGACGGACCGGCCCCCGCGGTGCGTCGTGTCGAGCGGCGCCGAGGCACCACCCGGCGGCGCGCTCCCGTCAGGCCTCGGCCACTTCCTCCGTGTCGAGTTCCTCCATGGCCACCGGGAGGACGAATCCGGGCAGCCACTCCTCCAGTTCGTCCCGCAGCCGCACCGTCGCCCCCAGCTGACACAGCACACCGATCGTGCTCAGGGTCACCCGGTGTATCAGCAGATAGGCAGGCGGCAGGTTGAGCTGCTTGCCCAACTGGTGGGCGGGGGAGCGGGGGTCGGCGATCCGGGCCGCCTGGCTGCGCATCCAGCCGCGGGTGAAGGTGAACTCCTCCACCTTGGCCGGCTCGATGATCGGCATCAGATAGTCGAGGACCGCGTCGGGGTCCAGCTCGATGGACTCCTTGACGAAGCCCTCCGTGCGGAGCAGTTCGTAGACCGCGTCCGCCTCGCCGTCCAGGGTCATGCGCAGGGACTCGCCGATCGGTTCCGGCAGGCCGCCCGAGAGCCGGTCGACCGTGCCGAAGTCCAGGACGCCCAGGCGCCAGTCGTCCTCGCCGTCCGGTCCGCCGGGCAGCAGACGGAAGTTGCCGGGGTGCGGGTCCGCGTGCAGCAGACCGGTGCGGGCCGGGCCCGAGAACAGGAAGCGGGACAGCAACTGGCCGGCGCGGTCGCGCTGCTCCTGGGTGCCGTCGGAGATGACCTCGGACAGCGGGACCCCGTCGATCCACTCGGTGATCAGGATCTGGTCGCACTGGTGCACCACCGCCGGGACCACCACGTCCGGATCGCCGGCGAACTCCTCCGCGTGGGCCTGCTGGGCCTGCGCCTCCAGAGCGTAGTCCAGCTCTTCGGAGACCCGGTCCCTGAGCTCGGAGATCAGCGGCTTGATGTCCATGCCGGGGATCAGCGGACCCAACAGGCGGGCGAACCGGCTGAGTTGGTTCAGGTCGGAGAGCAGGGCCTCGCCCGCCCCCGGGTACTGCACCTTCACCGCGACCGCCCGGCCGTCGTGCCACACCCCGCGGTGCACCTGGCCGATGGAGGCCGCCGCCGCGGGCTTGTCGTCGAACTCGAGGAACAGCTCGGACCAGTCCTCCCCGAGCCGCTCCGCCAGCACGGAGTGCACCGTGCGGGTCGGCATCGGCGGTGCCGCGTCCTGGAGCTTCGTCAGCGCCGCGCGGTAGGGGCCTGCGACCTCCTCGGGCAGGGCGGACTCGAAGACGGACAGGGCCTGCCCGAACTTCATCGCACCGCCCTTCAGCTCGCCGAGGACCTTGAACAGCTGCTCGGCGGTCCGCTGTTGCAGCTCACGGCCGACGATCTCCGCGGACTCGCCCACGATCCGCTTGCCCAGGCCCCAGGTCGCCCGTCCGGCGAAGCCGAGTGGCAGCGCGGCGAGCTTGGCGGTCCGGGTGACCGCCTTCCGGGGAAGATCAGACATGCGCCCTCCAAGTCCCAGCCTGCCGCGCCGCCACTGTCGTACGGCGTAATTCCTTCGAATGCCGATGCCCTGCCATTGTCGCGTGCGATCCCCCGTCCTCGGGGGTGTGTTCCTGCTTACCTTTCTCCTGGCCTTGCTTCTCGCCTTTCTTCGCGGCCCCGCATGGGCACGCGGAGTGCGGCCACACGGGCCGGGCGTGCCAATGGAGGGTGGGGAGGGAGACCTCCCAGCGGGCTCCCGCGCTGGAGGGGACCAGGCCGTCGAGGAAGGCGAGTGCGTGGGCGGCCGCCAGGCCGGCGACCGTCGTGGCCAGGGCCAGGTCGCAGGCCTGCACCGGACGGCGCCTCCCGGACTGCCACTGCGCGACCAGCCGTGGCCAGGTCGCGTCCCGGTCGGTGCGCGCCTGCTGCAGACAGCCCCCGCAGCCCGTCTCCCCTGGCAGAACGAGTGGGCCCACGACACCCGTCGCCTCCACCACCCCGGCATGGAGGTGCGGAGTGCCCGAGGCGATCAGGGGTTCCGCGGCGGGCGGAGCGGGCGCGTGCACGGATACGTCGTCGCGCGGGGTGATGATCACCAGGGAGAAGCCGGGGGCGTCCGCCTCGGCCGGTGACCGTGTGCTCCTGCGGGGTGGGCGGCCGGGGGCGGCCCGGCACACGGCGCGGCGGGCGGCCGCCTCACGGCGCTCGCCGACCGCGTCGGCGGGCAGCCCGCCCGGTGCGACGTCCCCCGGCTCCACCAGACCGCCGTCCCGCACGTCCACCTCGCCGACCCCCGCCCCCGACAGCAGCGCCGCCAGTACCGACCCGACCCGGCCGGCGCCCCGCACCTGCACCCGCATGCGGCGCCGGGCCGCGAGCCGTCCGATCGCGTCACCCGGCGCCGAGGTGGTCAGCGACAGCGAGGCGAGATCGGGACGGAGCCGGTCCACTACCTCCGTCTTCTCACGCAGGGCCGCCGCGTCCGGCCCGCCACCGCGCGCGTCGTCGAGCAGTCCCGCCCGGGCCAGCCTTCCCACCAGCTGGTCGACATGGCCGTCGGGCAGGTGCATGCGGCGCCCCTCCTCCCGCAGCAGACCGAGCCCGCGGGTGCCGTCCAGCAGGTCGAGGAAACTGCCCGTCGCCGTGTCCACCGGACCGAGCGTCACAGCGTGCGCCGGGGTCATCCCGAACTGCACGGTGTTGAGGTCCCGCCAGCCGCGCCGCAGCGCCGGCTTCACCATCGGATGCATCAAAAGCCCCCGTATGTCTGGAAACTCCCCGTGAGCCGACGGAGCGGGGGCGTGGGGGTGTCCTCGCTCCGCCGACGAGTGCCAGCATGCCCGGACTCGCCGCGGCGTGCCGAAAGTTGTCCACAGGCAGCGGGATTCATCGTACAAATCCGTCGTATGAGGCAAAGCGGGGGTGCGTGATCGAAAGCCGACCGCCCCGGAGTCGGGACTTCCCCCATGTGCAGCGGGTAACGTCGGGGCGTGCCCGCCGACCCCCTGCACCGCGCCGGAACGCCACAGCGCAGCACGACGAGCCAGCCGCCGGGCGGCTCGGGGGCGAGCGCGATCGAGGTCCGCAGGAGCGCCCGTCGACGACGGACGGTCTCCGCGTACCGCGAGGGCGATCGCACCGTCGTGCTCATCCCTGCCCGGATGTCCGAGGCGGAGGAGCAACGCTGGGTCGGCGTCATGCTCGACAAGCTCGCCGCACAGGAGAGCAGGCGGGTGCCGGGCGACGCCGAACTGGCGGAGCGCGCCGAGCGGCTGTCGGCGCAGTACTTCGACGGCCGGGCCCGGCCCACCTCGGTGCGCTGGGTGACCAATCAGAACACCCGCTGGGGCTCCTGCACCCCGGCCGAGGGCAGCATCCGCCTGTCGCACCGTCTCAAGGGCATGCCCGAGTACGTCATCGACTACGTCCTCGCCCACGAACTCGCGCATCTCCTCGTGCCCGGCCACGGCCCCGACTTCTGGCGGCTGCTGGAGGCCTATCCGCGCACCGAGCGGGCCCGCGGCTACCTCGAGGGCGTGGTCGCCGCGGAGCGGCTGCCGCATCCGCCGGGCGTGCGCGAGGAGTGACACGACCGGCGCGGAGTGTCGCTCCGCCCGGTATCGGCAGACGCGGGTTGTGTACCGGGTCTGTACCGACATCGTGCGTTGTCGGAGTTTGCCGTTAGCCTGACGCGACGCACTCGCAATTCGGGATGGGGGACGGTCGTTACGCATGCCCAGGGAATTCCAACGCGGCCACAAGGCCAGGATCAGTGACCTCACGGCGGGCACCGATCTGTACGTAGGCGTGCAGATCTCCGCTCCCGGCCTGAGCTTCGACATCAGTTGCTTCGGCCTCGACGCCGACGAACGGCTCTCCGACGACCGGTACTTCGTCTTCTTCAACCAGCCGAAGTCCCCCGAGGAATCCATCCAGCTCCTGGGCGCCCAGGCCGGTGACACGGAGTCCTTCCGCGTCACCCTGGACCGGATCCCGCCGCAGATCCGGAAACTGTCCTTCACGGCGACCGTCGACGGTGCCGGACAGATGTCGCAGATCAACCCCGGCTACATCCGGATCGTCGCGGGCGGCGAGGAAGTGGCCCGGTACGCGTTCAACGGCTCGGAGTTCTCCACCGAGCGGGCCGTGATGCTGGGCGACTTGTACCTGAAGGACGTCTGGCGCTTCGCGGCCGTCGGGCAGGGATTCGACGGCGGCCTGGACGCGCTGCTGAAGAACTTCGGCGGCGAGGTCGCGGAGGAGGAGGCGCCCGCCGCCCCTCAGCAGCCCCAGACCGGCGCGGCCCCCGGCTTCGCCCCGCCCGCGTTCGCCGCGCCGTCCGCGCCCGTACCGGCGCCGGCTCCCGCCCCGCAGCAGCCGCAGCCCGCCGCGCAGGGCTTCGCGCCGCCCCCCGGAGCGACCCCGCCCGCCCCGGCGCCCGTCCCCCCGGTGCATGCCGCGCCGACGATCGTCGCGCCCATGACCACCCCGCCCGGCGGCATCCAGGCCCCGCCGCCGCCCGGGCCCCCCGGTGTCCCTCAGTCGCCCTACGGCCAGCCGCCCCAGCAGCAGCCGTACGGCCAGGCCCCAGGTGCCCCGACCGCCCCGATGCCCCCCGGCTACGGCCAGCCCCAGGCACCGCAGGCGCCCCAGGCCCCGATGCCGCCCGGCTACGGCCAGCAGCCCCCCTTCGGGCAGGTCCCCGGCCAGCAGGTGTACGGGGCCCCGCAGGGCGCACCCCAGGGCGGCGCCGGAGTGTCCGCGGCGCTCCAGCAGTTCAAGGAGACGCCCACCGGGCAGCGTTGGACCCAGCAGAACAAGAAGCTGATCCGCGTCGACCTCGGCATCGGCGGCCAGCCCGTGCTCGCCCGTCAGGGCAGCATGGTGCTCTACCAGGGCAAGGTCGACTTCAGCTACAAGGGCGCCGGGTTCGCCGGCCGCATGGTGGGCAACGCGACCGGCCAGGAGATGCAGCTGATGCGCTGTACCGGCCAGGGCCAGGTGTTCCTCGCCGACAACTCCACGATGCTGCATCCCATCGAGCTCCAGGGCGACGGCATCTGTGTCTCCGCCGAGAACGTCCTCGCCTTCGACGAGAGCCTCCAGTACGAGGTCCGCCGCATCGAAGGGCACGGCATCCCCGGTGGCGCGCTGTTCACCATGCAGTTCACGGGCACCGGCACGATCGTCGTGAAGACGCACGGCACGCCCGTCGTCCTGCCGGTCACCCCCACCACGTTCGCCGACTGCAACGCCGTGGTCGCCTGGTCGTCGGCCGCCCAGGTGATCGTCTCCAGCCAGGTGCGGATGCGTCGCAACGCCTACCCCGGAGACACCGGGGAGAGCGTCAACCTCCAGTTCCGGGCCGCGCCCGGCAACTTCATCGTCGTCCAGCCGTACGAGGTCTGAGGGAGCCCGTCATGAACCAGCCGCTCGCGGGCTTTGCCCCCGCACCCGTCACCGCCCGCATGGAGAACCACGGCAACCACATGCTGAAGGTCGCCATGCAGACCGGGAACGACCTCCTCGCGCGCGTGGGCTCGATGGTCGCCTACGAGGGCTTCGTCCAGTACGAGCCCAACCCGCCGGCCGTGCGCCAGATCGCCCGCGACTGGATGACCGGCGAGGGCGCGCCCCTGATGAAGTGCACCGGCGACGGCTTGCTCTACCTGGCCGACTACGGCGCCAACGTCGTCGTGATCAACCTCAACGGCGACGGCATCTCCGTCAACGCCACCAACCTGCTCGCCTTCGACGCGCATCTGACGTGGGGCGTCGAGCGGGTGAAGGGTCTGGCGAAGTTCGCCGGGCAGGGCCTGTGGAACACCAAGATCTCCGGACAGGGCTGGGTGGCGCTCACCTCCCGGGGCAAGCCGATCGTCGTCGACTGCGGCGGCGGCGAGGACGAGACGTACGTCGACCCGGACGCGCTCGTCGCCTGGTCGCCGAACCTCAAGGTGAAGGGCAAGCGCAGCTTCAAGGCGCAGTCGCTCATCGGCCGGGGCAGCGGCGAGGCCTTCCAGATGGCCTTCTCCGGCCAGGGCATCGTCGTCGTCCAGCCCAGCGAGGACAGCACCGACCGCCTCCGGGTCCGGGGCTGAGGGGGAGCCAGAACCGCCATGCAGAGCTCACTTTTCGCGCACAACGACTCGCAGACCCAGGAACGCTGGAGTCTGCAGAACAAGCAGATGCTCCGGGTCGCCCTGGAGGGCCACGACGACATCCTGGCCCGCAAGGGCACGATGGTCGCCTACCAGGGACTCGTCGAGTTCGACGCCGAGTACCAGAGCAATCAGCAGGGACGCGCGCGTGCGTACACGGGCGAGGGCCTGGACCTGATGCGCTGTCACGGGCAGGGCACGGTCTACCTCGCCAACCTCGCCCAGTACGTCCACCTCGTGGACGTGGAGCAGGACGGCCTGACCGTCGACAGCAGCTACGTCCTCGCCATGGACTCCTCGCTGCACCACGAGGTCATCGCCGTCGACAGCCTCTACGGCATCTCCGGCTCGGGGAAGTACCAGCTCAACATCACCGGCCGCGGCCGGGTCGCCCTGATGACCTCGGGCGCGCCGCTGATGATGCAGGTCACGCCCGACAGGTACGTCAACTGCGACGCCGACGCCATCGTCGCCTGGTCCACCGGACTCCGTGTGCAGATGCAGGCGCAGACGCATTCCTCCGGGGTGTGGAGGCGCCGCGGCAACACCGGCGAGGGCTGGGAGCTCAGCTTCATGGGCACCGGTTTCGCCCTCGTCCAGCCCAGCGAACTGCTGCCGCCGCAGAACGCCCAGATCGGCTCCGGCCTCGCCGCCCATTACGGCATGGGCCAGCACGGGGCCCGGGGGCAGAACCAGGGCAATGTCTGGAGCTGACCCGTCCCGGACGGTTCGAAAGGCAAACGTGAGGGGCGGTCACCCAGGTGACCGCCCCGTGCGCATGCGCGGGGCTCACATCCGCGCGCGGGTCGCTTCCAGCAGTCGTACGACCGAGTCGTCCGCCACCTCCGCGACCTCGTCGTAGGCGAACCAGCGCAGGTCGAGGGACTCGTCGCTGATCGCCTCCACGGCGCCGCCCGGGGCGAGCGCCGCGTACTGGACGTCGAGATGCCAGGCGCAGGGTGTCAGGTGCCGGTCCAGACGCACGGGACCACCGGGCAGCAGGCTCAGCCCCGGGATGCCGGACTCCTCGGTCCCCTCCCGCAGGGCGGCCGCCGCCAGCGTCTCGTCGGTCGGCTCGCAGTGGCCGCCCATCTGCAGCCACATCCGCAGCTTCCTGTGGAGCGTGAGCAGCACGCGCCCGCGTGAGGGGTCGATCACCAGGGCGCTCGCCGTGATGTGCCCGTCCCCGCAGGCCTTCCACAGCCCGTCCGGGTGGGACGCGAGATGGTCCAGATAGACCTGGCGCAGGTCGGCCTGCTCCTCGTAGTCCTTGAGGACGAGGACCGCGTCGTCGTAGAGACTCACTCGGCGTCGTCGCCCCTGTCGTCGTCCTTGGTGTCGTCCTTCTTCAGGTTCGGCTTCCCGGCCGGGCCGTCACCGCTGCCCGCCTCGCCGAGCATCTTCTCCAGCTCGGAGAAGTCCATCTGCTCGCGGTGCACGAAGCCGTCCGGGTCGTCCAGGTCGGAGGCCGTCGGCAGCATGTCCGGGTGGGCCCACAGGGCGTCACGGCCGTCGACACCGCGCGCGTCCGTCAGCGAGGCCCACAGTCGGGAGGCGTCCCGCAGGCGGCGCGGGCGCAGCTCCAGGCCGATCAGCGTGGCGAACGTCTGCTCCGCCGGACCACCCGTGGCCCGGCGGCGCCGCAGGGTCTCGCGCAGCGCGTCCGCCGACGACAGGCGCGGCTTCGCGGCCGCGTGCACCACCGCGTCCACCCAGCCCTCGACGAGCGCCAGGGCCGTCTCCAGACGGGCCAGGGCGGCCTTCTGCTCCGGGGTGTCCTCCGGCTGGAACATGCCCTGCTGGAGCGCGTCCTGCAACTGCTCCGGGTTCTGCGGGTCGAACTGGCCGACCACGTCCTCCAGCTTGGCGGTGTCGACCTTGATCCCGCGCGCGTAGCCGTCGACCGCGCCGAACAGGTGCGAGCGCAGCCACGGCACATGCGCGAAGAGACGCTGGTGGGCGGCCTCACGCAGCGCGAGGTAGAGCCGGACCTCGTCCTGGGGGATGCCCAGGTCCTTGCCGAAGGACTCGATGTTCAGCGGCAGCAGGGCGGCCTTGCCGGCCGGGCCGAGCGGCAGGCCGATGTCGGTGGAGCCGACGACCTCGCCCGCCAGCACGCCGACGGCCTGGCCGATCTGCGAGCCGAACATCGCGCCGCCCATCGAGCGCATCATGCCGATCAGCGGGCCCGCCATGGCCTGCATCTCCTCCGGCAGGACATCGCCCATGGCCGCGCCGACCCGCTCGGCGACCGGGTCGACGAGCTCCTTCCACGCGGGCAGGGTCGCCTCGACCCACTCCGCGCGCGACCACGCCACGGCCGAGCCGGCACCGGACGGCAGGGACGTCGCGTCGTCCAGCCACAGGTCGGCCAGGCGGACGGCCTCCTGGACCGCGGTGCGCTCGGCGGAACCGACGCTCGCGTCCTTCACACCGTCCGACGTGCCCTGGGAGACCGTCTGGCGGGCGATCTGCTTGGCCATGTCCCAGTTCACGGGGCCGCCCTCGTAGGAGAGCATCTGGCCCAGCTGCTGGAAGGCGGCGCCCAGGTCGGTGGGGTTCAGCGAACCGAACATGGCCGCGAGCGGATTGTCGGCACCTGGACCGCCGGGCCCGCCGAAGCCACCGGCTCCGGGAAACCCGAAGCCGAACGGGTTGGCCGGTCCCTGACCACCACCGCTCTCCTGGTCCTTCTTCTTGCCCTCGTCGCCGTCTTCCGGCTCCTCCGGCGGAAGGCCGAATCCGAATGGGGTGTCACTCACGGAGTTCCTCGGCTGGTAAGGCCACCGGTTCTCGCCCGGCGGCGCGGCTGCCCTGCAACACCACCCAGCGTAGACACCCCGGGGCTCGATCGGGCCTCGGTGCTTCGCCGACTCTTGGCCTGCGGCAGGATGGATGCCACCTGGTACGTACGCGTCCCTCGCGCCCGTATGCCAAGACAACCGCTGGAGACACCTGGTGAGTTCCCCAGATCCGCAGGTTCGCGCAGCGCGAAACCACTCGACCCCGGGCGGTTCGCGCGGGCCCGTCGTCGCCGTGACCGGCGCCGCCACCGGGGTCGGCGCGCTGCTCACCGAGCGGCTCGCCGCATCGGACGAGGTCAAGCAGGTCATCGCCATCGACGAGCGGCGGGGCGAGTGCGACGCGGCACTGTGGCACATCCTCGACGTCCGTGATCCGGCGATCGCCGACAAGCTGCGCGGGGCGGACGTCGTGGTCCACCTCGCGCTCGACCTCGACCTCGGGAGTGACGCCGCCGCCCGGACGGCCTACAACGTGCGGGGGACCCAGACCGTGCTGACCGCCTCGGCGGCGGCCGGGGTGCGCCGGGTGGTGCTGTGCACCTCCGCGATGGTCTACGGGGCGCTGCCGGACAACGAGCTGCCGCTGTCGGAGGACGCGGAGCTGCGGGCGACGGCGGAGGCGACGGGCGTCGGGGACCTGCTGGAAATCGAACGGCTGGCGCGGCGGGCGCCCCGGGCGCATCCGGGGCTGAACGTCACGGTGGTGCGGCCGGCGGTGCTGGTCGGGGGCACGGACACGGCGCTGACCCGGTACTTCGAGTCGCCCAGGCTGCTGGTCGTGGCCGGGTCCCGGCCGGCCTGGCAGTTCTGCCATGTCGAGGACCTGTGCGGTGCTCTGGAGTACGCCGTCCTCGAGAAGGTCGACGGGGAGCTGGCCGTGGGGTGTGACGGGTGGCTGGAGCAGGAGGAGGTGGAGGAGCTCAGCGGGATCCGGCGGATGGAACTGCCCTCGGCTGTGGCGCTGGGCGCGGCGGCTCGGTTGCACCGGATCGGGCTGACGCCGTCTCCGGCGGGGGATCTGGCCTACACGATGTATCCGTGGGTGGTGAGCGGTTCGCGGCTGCATGACGCCGGGTGGCGGGCGCAGTGGACCAATGAGGAGGTGCTCGCCGAGTTGCTGGAGGAGGTGGCCGGGCGGCACACGGTCGCCGGGCGGCGGCTCGGGCGCAAGGACGCGACCGCGGCGGGCGCCGCCGGGGCGACGGTCGCCCTGCTGGGGGCGGCGGCCGTGGTGCGGCGGGCTCGCAAGGCGCGGAGGAGATGAGGCGGCCGGCCCCGAAGAGGTCACTCCCGCCTCAGTAGGGCCCTCCCGCCTCTGCAGGACCCTCGATGCGTCACGTGCGCGTGCCGGGCGATCCCGTATTCCCGCCGCTTCCCGGCGTGCGGCACGATGGGGGTATGGCATCCACCAACGATCATCCCGGTGAGCAGGCGGCAGAGGACCCAGTCAAGCTGATCGCCGTCCGGGACACCGCGCTCTCCTTGGACGAGGTCTTCCGGGCCGTCGGGGACGACGCCTCAGGCGGGACCGCGTTGTTCGTGGGCACCGTGCGGAACCATGACGGGGGTGCCGATGTCGACGCGCTCGGGTACTCCTGCCATCCGAGTGCCGAGGCGGAGATGCGCCGGGTCGCGGAGAAGGTCGTCGCCGAGTTCCCGGTGCGGGCGCTGGCGGCCGTGCACCGGGTCGGGGATCTCGCCGTCGGGGATCTCGCCGTCGTCGTCGCCGTCTCTTGCCCGCACCGGGGCGAAGCCTTCGAGGCCTGTCGCAAGCTCATCGACGACCTCAAACACGAGGTGCCCATCTGGAAGCATCAGAGGTTCTCCGACGGGACAGACGAATGGGTCGGCGCGTAGCGCCGTCGTTGGGGGGTGGTGGTCGGGCGACGGGAGGGCGGGTCGGCGCGTAGCCGCCGTCGTTGGGGGCGACGGGGCGGGGTCGGCCCGCGTGCTCCGGTTGCGTAACCGGACCCCTGCCGTGAGCGTTGTCAGTGCGGATGGTTAATCTGCTGATCAGTCAGTTGCCGGTATGGGGTTGGGAGGTCGGCATGGCGGCGCTCGCCTGGTTGCTGATTCCGTTTGTGGCTGCGATCGGTGCCGGACTCTGGGGGAGTTGGGCCAACCGCACCCGCAAGATGCGCGGCGACGGGCCCGAACTGGACGGATACGCCCGCTTCCGGGCCGCCATGGAGAAATCCGCCGGCATGGAGAGGTCCCATTCCGGTACCTGAACCCGGGTGGAGGCCCTGACGGTGCGCTGACAGAGGCGTCCCGTACTGTCGAGGCATGCCACGCCGCACCGCGACGATGCTCGCCTCCACCCTGATGCTGATCGCGCTCCTGTGCGCGGGGGTACTCATCCCCGTGCCGTACTCGGAGATGTCCCCGGGGCCGACGGTGAACACGCTCGGTGAGCACGACGGCGAGCCGGTGCTGCAGATCGCCGGTCGGAAGACCTATGCGACCAGTGGTCATCTGAACATGACCACGGTGCGGGTCACCAGCGCCGACTACCGGATGAATCTCGTCGAGGCCGTGTACGGATGGCTGGCGCATGACAACAAAGTGGTGCCGCACGACGCGCTCTACCCCGACGGCAAGACCGAGGAAGAGTCCACCCAGGAGAACGCCGAGGAGTTCAGTCAGTCCCAGGAGAGCGCCAAGGTCGCGGCCCTGAAGGAGCTGGACATCCGGGTGACGTCCTGGGTGATCGTCTCCACGGTGGTGAAGGGATCCCCGGCGGAGGGCAAGCTGCACGCCGGGGACGTGATCAAGGCTGTGGACGGGACCGCGGTGAAGGCGCCGGGTGACGTCGCGAAGCTGGTGACCGAGCACAAGCCGGGGCAGAACGTCGTCTTCACGATCACCCCCGCCAAGGAGCAGGCCGCCGCGGAGAAGGCGAACAAGACCGCGACGAAGACGCAGGACATCACCATCACCACCGCCACCTCCGACGACAGCGGGGAGAAGCGGGCGATCGTGGGGATCTCGGCGGGAACGGATCACACGTTTCCGTTCAGCATCGACATCAAGCTCGCCGATGTCGGAGGGCCGAGCGCGGGGCTGATGTTCGCGCTCGGCATCTACGACAAGCTCACCCCCGGCAGCCTCACCGGCGGCAAGTTCGTCGCCGGCACCGGGACCATCGACGACGCCGGCAAGGTCGGGCCGATCGGCGGCATCGAGATGAAGACCGTCGGCGCGAGGAACCAGGGGGCGCAGTACTTCCTCACCCCGGCGGACAACTGCGCGGCCGCCGCCAAGGACACCCCCTCGGGCCTCAGGCTCGTCAAGGTCGACACCATCGACGACGCCCTCGGCGCCCTCAAGGACATCCGCGGCGGCGACACCGCCGATCTGCCGAAGTGCACCGAGTGACGTCGGTCGCTACACCTCGAAGGTCGCCGACAGGGCCTCGGCCAGACCGGGGACCAGGGCACCGCCGGTGAGGACCTCCGTCGGTGTGTCCTTCTCCCGCAGGCGCAGGGCCGACTCGCGGGTGCCGTCACGCAGGACGGCGACCGTCATGCGCACCTCCTGGCGGTCCGGGTGCTCGGCCACCCACGTGGCGAGCTTCGCCTCGCTCAGGCCCTGCGGAACCTGGGCCTCGGCGGACGGGGGCAGCATCAGCCGCTCCACGGTGAGGGCGCAGCCGGTCACCGCGTTGGGCCAGGCGATCGTGGCCAGGAACTCGTCGAGCGGCTTGTCCGTTGGCACTTCGTCCTGCTCGATCGGGGTGAGGCCGGTGTTCTCGGGCTCGTCCTGCAGACCGAGCTGGGCGGCGAGCGCAGGTTCCTGAGCCCGCAGCTGAGCGGTGTCTACGAGGGCGAAGAGGCGGGCGGGCTGGTCCCAGCCGAGGCCGGAGGCGTACTCGTCGATCTCGAGTACGGCCCGGGTGAGCGGGTTCGCCGCCATGGGAGTGTTGGACATGGTCACAATCCTGCCTCGTTCCTGGGCGGAATCGGGAACCGAGTAAACGGTGAGTAAGTTGCATAGGTGTGGGCCCACGATCACGGGGGGCCACTGGGGGCCGGCGAACACGTGGGCCTGAGGGATCGACAGCGACTTCGAGGTGCAGACCTTGGCTTTCCAGATGCCGGACCGCGGCGGAGGCCCGACAGGGCCGCGGATGAGAGTGGGCCGCCCGTCCCGGCGTGTCCGGACCCTGCTCATGACGCTGGGCGTCCTTGCCGTCCTCGGCATGGCGTTCACCATGTTCGCCGGGTTCTGGACGGACTGGCTCTGGTACCGGTCGGTGAACTACTCCTCCGTGTTCACCACCACGCTCTGGACCAAGATCGGCCTGTTCTTCGTCTTCGGTCTGCTGATGGCCCTGGCCGTCGGCTTCAACATCTGGCTGGCCCACCGGCTGCGGCCACCGCTCAGCGCGATGTCCGTGGAACAGCAGAGCCTCGACCGCTACCGCATGGGCATCGCCCCCTACAAGAGGTGGCTGCTGCTCGGCATCACCGCCCTGGTGGGACTGATCGCCGGAGCCTCGGCGGCCGGCCAGTGGCGGACCTGGCTGATGTGGGTCAACGGCGTGTCCTTCGGACAGAAGGACCCGCAGTTCCACCTCGACGTGTCCTTCTTCGCCTTCGACCTGCCCTGGTACCGGTTCCTGCTCGGCTTCGGCTTCGCCGCCACGATCCTCTCCCTGATCGCCGCCGCGCTCACCCACTACCTGTACGGCGGGCTGCGCGTCACCAGCCCCGGCGCGCGGGCCACGGCCGCGGCCACCGGCCATCTGTCGGTGTTGCTCGGTGTCTTCGTCGCGCTGAAGGCGGTCGCCTACTGGCTCGACCGGTACGGCCTCGCCGTCAAGTCCAGCGACTTCAAGGCGACGGACAACTGGACGGGCCTCAGGTACGTCGACGCCAACGCCTACCTGCCGGCCAAGACGATCCTGTTCTGCATCGCGGTGATCTGCGCCCTGCTGTTCTTCGCCACCCTGTGGCGGCGCACCTGGCAGCTGCCCGTCATCGGCTTCGGCCTGATGGTGCTCTCCGCGATCCTCATCGGCGGGCTGTACCCGGCGATCGTCCAGAAGTTCCAGGTCCAGCCGAACGAGCAGGCCAAGGAAGCCCCGTACGTCGAGAAGAACCTCAAGGCGACGCGTGAGGCGTACGGCATCGACGGCGCCCAGGTCACCGAGTACTCGGGGACCAGCACCACCAAGGACAAGACGCAGCTGCGCGACGACGTCGACAGCACGGCCAGTATCCGCGTCCTGGACCCGAACATCGTCTCGCCGACCTACCAGCAGCTCCAGCAGATGCGGAAGTACTACGCCTTCCCGACCAACCTGGACGTGGACCGCTACAACGAGAGCGGCACCGACCAGGACACGGTCATCGGTCTGCGCGAGCTGAACCTCGCGGGCGTCGACAAGCAGAACTGGATCAACAACCACTTCCGCTACACCCACGGATATGGCGTGGTCGCCGCCAAGGGCACCACCTCCGACTCCGAGGGCCGCCCGGTCTTCACCGAGTCCAACCTGCCGTCCGAGGGCGACCTCGGCACGTACCAGCAGCGGGTCTACTACGGCGAGAAGACGACCACGTACTCGATCGTCGGCGGTCCCCAGAAGGAGATCGACTACTCCGACGACAAGGGCGAGAAGACCACCAGTTACACGGGCAAGAGCGGGGTCAACCTCTCCAACCCGGTCAACCGGGCCGCGTACGCCGTGGCGTTCGGCGAGCCGCAGATCCTGTACTCGGGAGCCATCGGCGAGGGCTCGCGGGTTCTTTACAACCGCACGCCGAAGGAGCGCGTCGAGGCGGTCGCCCCGTGGCTGACCATCGACGGCGACGCCTACCCGGCCGTGGTCGACGGCAAGATCCAGTGGATCGTCGACGCCTACACGACGACGAACGGCTACCCGTACGCCTCCCGTACGACCCTCGGCGACACCACGGCCGACTCACTGACCGCGACGAACGACAACCGCGCAGTGGTGGCCCAGCAGAACCAGGTCAACTACATCCGCAACTCGGTGAAGGCGACCGTCGACGCGTACACCGGCGACGTCAAGCTCTACCAGTGGGACACCGAGGACCCGGTCCTGAAGACCTGGATGAAGGCCTTCCCCGGCACGGTCGAGCCCAAGACGGCCATCTCGGACGCGCTGATGGCCCATCTGCGGTACCCGCAGGACCTGTTCAAGGTCCAGCGCGAGCTGCTCACCCGCTACCACGTGAAGGACGCCACGACGTTCCTCAGCGGCAGCGAGGTGTGGCAGGTGCCGGACGATCCGAGCAACAAGTCGGGCGACGCGGTGCCGCCGTACTACCTGAGCATGAAGATGCCCGACCAGAAGGCGCAGTCGTTCTCGCTGACGACGACGTTCACGCCCAACGGACGGGACAACCTCAGCGCGTTCATGGCGGTCGACTCCGAGGCGGGGACGCCCGGTTACGGCAAGATCAGAGTCCTGAAACTGCCGACCAGCACGACCGTCGACGGACCGAAACAGGTCCAGAGCCAGTTCAACTCCGAACAGGACATCGCCGAGTCGATCAGACTCCTCAAGGGCGGCGACTCCGACATCGAGTACGGCAACCTGCTGACGGTGCCGCTCGACGGAGGACTGCTCTACGTGGAGCCGGTCTACGTACGCGGTGGGGGACTCAAGTACCCGCTGCTGAAGAAGGTGTTGGTGACCTACGGCGGCAACACCGCCTTCGAGGACACCCTCGACGCGGCCCTCAACAAGGTCTTCGGCGCGGAGAGTACGACCCCGCCGGAGGACGAGGGCGGCGGCACCACCACACCGCCGAACTCCACCAACCCCACGGTCCAGGAGGCGCTGGACGACGCGCAGAAGGCGTTCACCGCCGGCCAGGAAGCCCTGAAGAAGGGCGACTGGGAGGCCTACGGCAAGGCGCAGAAGGACCTCGAGGCCGCGCTGAAGCGGGCCGAGGACGCGCAGGACGAGGCGGACAAGAGCGGCAACAAGGCGAGCAGCAGCCCGAGTCCGAGCAGCTCACCGAGCGCGAGCGGCAGTCCGAAGGCCGGCAGCAGTCCCAGTCCGAGCAGCAGTCCCGGTAGCGGCTGATCAAGCCCGTCCCGCGTCGTGATACGGTTGTGGAACACGACGCGGGGTGGAGCAGCTCGGTAGCTCGCTGGGCTCATAACCCAGAGGTCGCAGGTTCAAATCCTGTCCCCGCTACTGAAGACGAAGGCCCGGATCCGGCACACGGATCCGGGCCTTCGTGGTGTGCGAACGCATGTGCCGGTGAGACGGACCGCTGTGCCGCTGTGGGGAGTTGCCCGAACTGTGTTTGACTTGTCTCTCTGTGGGCATGTCGACAAAACGCTGAAGTGACCTTACGGGCTGCGGTATACCAGGTGTACCCGGGTTGCAGGTGGTGCGACGATGGACGTTATGGGGGACAAGGCAACTCTGTTCGAGACAGGGCGGTTTGTGCAGACTTCCGGTGAGGAAGCAGAAGCGACCCCGGACGAGAGCCGGGACGAGACGGCCGAGGCCGTCGAGACGGGGGAAGCCGTCGAGGAGATGCGCCTGCGGCTCGCCGCGGAAACCGGCGACGCCGAGGCGACGAGCGTCCTCGGGGCCATGCTGCTGCGCCGCGGCGACCTCGACGGTGCCGAGCCCCATCTGCGCGCCGCCACCGCGGCCGGCGACCGGGCCGCGGCCAACAACCTGGGTGTCCTTCTCCATCAGCGTGGGTACGCCGACGAGGCCGCCGGATGGTGGAGGGTCGCCGCCGTCGCCGGTTCGGCCGCGGCCGCGCACGCGCTGGGGCGCCACTGCCGTGAGTGCGGCGACGAGCCCGCCGCCGAGTACTGGCTGCGCCAGTCCGCCGAGCAGGGGCACGCCCTCGGCGCGTACGCCCTCGCCGATCTGCTGGAGCACCGCGCGGACGCCGACGCCGAGCGGTGGATGCGGGCCGCCGCCGAGCGGGGGCACCGGGAGGCGGCGTACCGGCTGGCGCGGACGCTGGACCGCGGGGCCCCGCAGGACTCCGACGGCGACAACGGTGTCCCCCCGCACACGGAGGCCGAGCAGTGGTACCGGCAGGCCGCCGCGCGCGGACACCGCAGGGCCGCGCTGCACCTGGGGGCCATCCTGGAGCGGCGGGGCGAGCTCAAGGAGGCCGGGCGCTGGTACCTGACCTCCGCCAAGGACGGCGAGGCGCGGGCCGCCTGTGCGCTGGGGTTCCTGCTGCGCGACGCCGGAGACACCGAGAACGCCGCCATCTGGTGGCTGCGGGCCGCCCAGGACGGCGACGGCAACGCGGCGAACGCGCTGGGCGCGCTGCACGCCGAGCGGGGGCAGACCCAGACCGCCGAGCGCTGGTACCGGGCCGCGATGGACGCCGGTGACGACAACGGCGCCTACAACCTCGGGCTGCTCTGCGCCGAGCAGGGCCGGACCGCGCAGGCCGAGCAGTGGTACCGGCGCGCGGCCTACGCCGGGCACCGGGAGGCGGCCAACGCGCTGGCCGTCCTGCTGCTCCAGGTCGGCGACACCGCCGGGGCGGAGCCCTGGTTCTCCAAGGCGGCGGAGGCGGGCAGCGTCGACGCCGCGTTCAACCTCGGAATCCTCTTCGCGGGGCGGGGCGAGGACGTCGTCGCGCTGCGCTGGTACGAGCGGGCGGCCGCCGCCGGGCACACCGAGGCGGCGCTGCAGGTCGGGATCGCCCGGCTGCGGGAGGGGGACGAGCAGGAGGCCGAACGGCATCTGCGGTGCGCCGCGGGCGGGGGCAGCGCGGAGGCGGCGTACCGGCTGGCGGCCGTACTGGACGCGCGGCGTCCGCCGCAGCCCGCGCATGAGCTCGGCGAGATCGTGCACGAGAAGACCGAGTGCGAGGAGTGGTACGAGCGGGCGGCCGAGCAGGGCCACCGGCGGGCACAGGTGAGGGTCGGAATGCTGGCCGCGGCGCGGGGTGACGTGTGCGAGGCGGCGCGGTGGTACCGGGAGGCCGCCGAGGCCGGTTCGCGCAACGGGGCGTTCAATCTGGGGCTGCTGCTGGCGCGGGAGGGGAGCGAGCCGGAGGCGGTGGTGTGGTGGACGCGGGCCGCCGACGACGGGCACGGGCGGGCGGCGTTGCGGCTTGCCCTGGTCTACGCGCGTCGGGGAGAGCTGGCGGAGGGGAAGCGGTGGGCGGATCGGGCGGTGTCCCTGGGGCCGGGGGAGGTTGCCGAGCGGGCGGCGCGGTTGCGGGACGCGCTGCGGGAGGAACTGTCGGCGTGACGAAGCGGTCGGTCGAAAAGGCACCCCCGGACAACGGATTTGCCTCTGCCCTCATCCTTCACGTAACGTTGCATTCATCGACGCGGGGTGGAGCAGCTCGGTAGCTCGCTGGGCTCATAACCCAGAGGTCGCAGGTTCAAATCCTGTCCCCGCTACTGAAGGCCGAGGGCCGGAATCCGAAAGGGTTCCGGCCCTCGGTGCATGATCAGGGCGTATGGCCCACCGCCTCCTCGTAGAGGCTTCGGTTCACCGTCCGTGACTCCGGGAGGGGTTCGTCCTCCGCCACGCCCTGGGCCTCGTAGGCCGCCTGGAGGCGGTCCGTCGTGCCGGCGCGGATCTCCCAGTCCATACGGAGGGCTGGTGTGGACTCCAGGATCCGCCGGTCGGTCTTCAGGAGCTTCGCGAGGTAGGTGACGAAAGCCGCGTCCTTCTTGTAGTCCCCCGAGAAGTAGGTGTTCACCGTGCGGATGTAGGCCCGCAGCAGGGCCACCCCCGCGTCGATGTCGTCGGCGAGCAGGTTCGGGCCGTACAGCAGGCCGCCCAGGGGTTCGCCCATCGGCTGGCCGCCGAGGAAGGCGTAGGACGGGTCGCCGTCGACCTTGCGCCACACCGGGTCGAGGAGCCAGGCCGAGTCGACGCCGCCGTTCTGCAGGGCGGTGAGGACGTCCGCCGAGCCCAGTTGTTGGTACTGGATGTGGGACAGATCACCGCCGTGGCTCTTCAGCGCCTTCTCCATCGGATACGCGATCACCGAGCCCTTGCCGATCATCGTGCCCAGGCGCCGGCCGGCCATGGAGACGTCCGCGGCCGTCTCGCCGTCCTTCAGCCTCACCCACAGACCGCTCTTGGAGGACGGGTCGGGGGAGAAGTTCCCCGCGACCCAGCGGATGTCGAAGCCGCCCCTGACGCCGTTCATCACGGCCGCCTCCGGGGCCGCCCACAGGGCGTCGACCTCGCCCTTGGCCAGCAGCGGGAGGGCCTCGGGGGTGGGGAGCACCTTCAGCTCGACGTCCAGGCCCTCCCGCTCGAACTCGCCCTTGTCGAGGGCGACCTCCAGCGGTGCCACGTACTCCGCGCTCAGCGTGCCCGTCGCGATCGTCAGCTTCCGTCGCTTCGGCAGGGGGACGGGAGCGGGGGCGCCGGTGCGGCAGCGGGCCGGGGCGCGGGTGGGGGAGAGGTCCGACGGGTCCGTCCAGGAGGTGTCGCCGCAGCCCGCCACGGGGCGGACCGTGCGCGGAGCCGCCGCCTCCGGGGCCGCCCCGTCCGCGTCCGGCGACGTGCACGCCGCCGACGCCAGCAGGGCACCGACGACGACCGCCACGCCGTGGAACGTCCTGGGGAGCGTCCTCATGACTGCCCCCGTCCCCGGTCCGTCGGCGCCCACGGGGTCAGCAGGCGGCCGAGCAGCCGTACGACCTCGGAGAAGATCACGCCCAGGACGGCCACGCACACGATGCCGACGAACATCACGTCGTTCTGGAACAGCGCACGCGAGTCGAAGATCAGGTGGCCCAGGCCGTCCGTCGCGGCGATCTGTTCCGAGGCGACGATGACCAGGACTGCCACGCCCGCCGCGATCCGCGCGCCCACCAGGACCGACGGGAGCGAGGCCGGCAGCAGGACATGGCGGAACATCTGCCAGGGAGAGGCGCCGAAGACACGGCCCGCGTCGCGGTGGCCGGACGGGACGGCCATCACCGCCGCCATGGTCGAGATCCAGACGAAGAAGAAGACCGTGGCCGCCACCAGGGCCACCTGCGGACCCTCGCCCAGGCCGAACATGTTCAGGAAGACCGGCAGCAGGGCCAGCTTCGGTACGACGTACAGGGCGTCCAGGGTCGGCTCCAGCGCCGCTCTCACCCAGGACACCGACCCCATCAGCAGGCCCAGGGCGTAGCCCGCCGCCGTGCCGGTCGCGTAACCCGCCAGGACGCGTTTCAGGGTGGCCCACACGTCCGGCCACAGCTCGCCGGCCGCGGCGCGGTCCCAGCCGTCGGCGAGGATGGTGGAGGGGGCGGGGTAGACGCGGTCGTCGATCCAGGACCGTGCCGCGGCCAGCTGCCACAGCAGCACCAGGAGAGCGGGGACCGCGACGGCCAGGGTCAGTTCCGCCGTTCTGCGGCGGCGGTGGGTACGGACGGGGTGGAGTTCCTCGGGGCCGGGGCGGCGGATCAGGACGGATTCCCTTTCCTTCTCCTTGTCCGGAGCGGTCGTGGTCATGCCGGCACCGCCTCCTTCCTCAGCAGGTCCCACAGCTCGCCCTGGAGGGCCGTGAACTCCGGTGTCGTACGGATGTCACCGGTGCGCGGGCGCGGGAACGGCGGGCGGTGCTCGGCGATGATCCGGCCGGGGCGGGCGGACATCACCAGGACACGGTCGCCGAGGACGATCGCCTCCTCCAGGCTGTGGGTGATGAACAGGGTGGTGGTGCGGGTGGTCTGGGTGAGGTCGAGGAGCTCGTCCTGGAGGATCCTGCGGAGCTGGGCGTCCAGGGCCGCGAAGGGCTCGTCCATCAGCAGGATCTCCGGCTCCACGGCCAGGGCCCGGGCGATCGCCACCCGCTGGCGCATACCGCCCGACAGGGCCGCCGGGTACGCGTCCGCGAAGTCGGCCAGGCCCATGCGGGCCAGCCAGTCGTCGGCGCGGGCGTTCGCCTCACGGCGTGGGACGCGCTGGACGTCCAGGCCGAAGCGGACGTTGGCGCGGACGGTCTTCCAGTCGTAGATGCCGTAGTCCTGGAAGATCATGGCGGCCGGGCGGGGGCTCGACGTGCGGATCTCCAGTGTGCCCGTGCCGGGGCGCAGCAGGCCCGCCGCGATCCGCAGCAGCGTGGACTTGCCGCAGCCGGAGGGGCCGACCACGCAGACGAACTCGCCGGGGGCGACGGACAGGTCGAGGGGGCCGAGGGCGTCGACCGCGCCCGGGCCCCGGCCGAAGGTTCGGGTCAGATCGTGTGCGCTGAGTTTTGGATACGGCTCTCCCACGGGCGCTCCTCGCGCGGTGCGGTACGGACGTGTGGGCGCCGTCGACTTTATGACGGGCCGTCAGATTCGGGAAGGTCGCACACAGCGCGAAGCCCCGGCCGCCATGGAGGGGGCCGGGGCTTCAGCGCGAGCCGTCAGGCTGCCGCGCAGTCCGGGCAGACGCCGCGGTAGGTCACCTCGACGTCCGAGACGGAGAAGCCGAAGCGCTCCGAGTCGGGGAGGTCGGCCAGCGGGTTGCCGGTCGGGTGGACGTCACGGATCGCGCCGCACCGGGCGCACACCAGGTGGTGGTGCGGACGGTGCGCGTTGGGGTCGTACCGCTTGGCGCGCCTGTCGGTGGCGACCTCGAGCACCTCGCCGAGGGAGACCAGCTCGCCGAGCGTGTTGTAGACGGTCGCCCGGGAGATCTCGGGCAGCTTGGCGACAGCCCTGGCGTGCACCTCGTCGGCCGTCAGGTGGACGTGTTCGCCGTCGAGGACCTCGGCCACGACGCGTCGCTGCGCGGTCATCCGCCATCCGCGTCCGCGCAGCCGTTCCAGAAGGTCACTCATGCGCACCAGCCTAACAGCAGGAGGAACAGATCCCGATCGGGTGTGATTTTGGAGCGGACCCTGACTTAGACATTGTCCATTATAGGATCGGGGCTGTCCATCTCGGCCGGCGGTGGCCGGGAGTGTGCTCAGGCGGGGACGCGCTGTCGGGCCGGTGCCCAGCAGCGGATGATGTCGCGGACCGAGACGATGCCGGCCGGCTCGCCCTCGTCGAGGACGATGAGGTGACGGAAGCCGCCGTGGGCCATGGCGCGAGCCGCTTCCTCGAGGGTCCAGGTCGGGGCGGCGAAGACGACGTTGTTGGTGGTGTGGGCGTGGGTGCGCTCGGTGTCCGGGTCCTGGCCCAGGCCGACGGAGTTGAGGATGTCCCGCTCGGTGAGGATGCCCATGCCGCCCGCGTCCGGGTCGAGGACGAGGGCCGCGCCGACCCGGCGGGCGGACATCAGGGCGGCGGCCTGGCGGAGGGTGTGGGCGGGGCCGATGGTGAGGACCACCGAACTCATGGCGTCGCGGACGAGCATGGGATGGAGCCACCTCCTACTGGAATCCGTGCGTCCGGCGGACGGACCCGCGCGTGCACGGATTCACAAGTTCACAAGTGGGGGGATCCTCAGAGTCTCAGGTAAAGCGAGAGTCAACAAGAGGGCGCGCGCCGCCAATTGAGGGCGCACGCGCTCATCTGTGGGCCTCAGTGGCGCTCGTTGAGATATCCCAGCAGCTCGTCGTGGAGGAGCCCGTTGGACGCGGCCGCGTTGCCGCTGTGCGGACCCGGGCGGCCGTCGAGGCCGGTGAAGGTGCCGCCGGCCTCCGTCACGACGATCGCGTTGGCCGCCATGTCCCACAGGGACAGCTCCGGTTCGGCGCACAGGTCCACCGAGCCCTCGGCGACCATCATGTACGGCCAGAAGTCGCCGTACGCGCGCGTGCGCCACACCTCGCGGGTGAGGTCGAGGAAGCCGTTCAGGCTGCCGCGGTCCTCCCAGCCGGAGAGCGAGGAGTACGCGAACGAGGCGTCGGACAGCTTCGAGACACGGGAGACGTGCAGCCGGGTGGCGGAGGAGAGGCTGCGGCCGCTGTAGGCGCCGTGCCCCTTCGCCGCCCACCAGCGGCGGCCCAGGGCCGGAGCGGAGACCACCCCGACCACCGGCCGGTAGCCGCCCTCGCCCGCCTCCATCAGGGAGATCAACGTGGCCCAGACGGGCACGCCACGCACGTAGTTCTTGGTGCCGTCGATCGGGTCGATCACCCAGCGGCGCGGGCCCGTGCCCTCGATGCCGTACTCCTCGCCGAGGATCGCGTCCCGGGGCCGGGCACGCTGGAGCTGGCCGCGGATCAGTTCCTCGGCGGCCTTGTCCGCCTCGCTCACCGGGGTCATGTCCGGTTTGGTCTCGACCTTGAGGTCGAGGGCCTTGAAGCGGTCCATGGTCGCGGCATCGGCGGCGTCCGCGAGGACGTGCGCGAGACGGAGGTCGTCGAGGTAGTCCGGCATGGGACGAACCGTATCCGGCGGGGCGGGACGGGGCTACATCAGGCCGCAGTGCGGACAGACCCCCCATGTGCCCCACACGAACCCTTGACAGTGCCCCCCGGCGCGTCAAACCTGGGCACCATCCGCTCGCCCCCGGGAGGCGATGATGCCTGCAGCGCGGGAATCCCTACTGGACGCCGCCTTCTCGGCGCTCGCCAAGCGGCCGTGGTCCGCGGTGCGGATGGTGGACGTCGCGGCGACCGCCGGGGTGTCCCGGCAGACCCTGTACAACGAGTTCGGCAGCAAGGAAGGCCTGGCCAGGGCGCTGGTGCGGCGGGAGGCCGACGGTTATCTCGCCGGGGTCGAGCGGGCGCTGGCCGTGCCCGGCGACGTCCGTGAGCGGCTCGTCGCCACCGCCGAGTGGACCGCCTCGCTCGCCCGGGAGAACGTACTCGTACGGGCCCTGCTCACCGGCTGCTGGAGCGAGCGCCTGCCCGCGCCGACGCTCTCGGCGGTGCCGTCCTCCTCCGCCGTACCGGCGCAGCGGCGGGCGGACGGGCCGCTGCCCTCGCCCGGCGATCTCATGACGGCGGTCCGGGACCGGGCCGTCGCCGTGCTCGGCGGCCCCGGCGCCGCCCGCGCGGACACCTCCGACCTGGCCCGTGCCTGCGAACTCGCCCTCCGCCTCGCCCTGTCCTGCGTGGCGGCACCGCCGGCCGGGGCGGACGGGGTGGCCGAACTGGTACGGGGCGCCCTGCAACGCCACAGCAGCGCCCAGGTGTAGTGATCACGAGCGTTGTCGACGCCGGCAAGGCTTGCTCACCTCAGTGCGCCGACCCCGACAGCTGAAGGCCGATGACGCCGATGATCACCAGGCTGATCGAGACGATCTTGAGGATGGACACCAGGTCGCCGAGGAAGATCATGCCGTAGATCGCGGTGCCCGCCGCTCCGATGCCCGTCCACACCGCGTAGGCCGGGCCGACGTCGAGCTTCTTCAGGGAGAGCGTCAGCAGGCCGAAGCTGCCGAGAGCGAAGGCGCAGAAGGCGATGGTGGGCCAGAGCCGTGTGAAGCCGTGCGACAGCTTCAGACAGACGGCGAAGCCGGTCTCGAGCAGTCCCGCGACGATGACCAGCAGCCACGCCATGTGCTGTCCTCCCGTTCGTCCGCCCGGCGGTCGACCCGGTCGGCTCGGTGCGATTATGCACTTGCCGCACTCACCGCATCACAAACAACGCGGAGGTCAGTCGCCCTCCGTGCGATCCCGCGTGGCCAGCAGCCGGCGCAGCGAGTACAGCCGGGCCGGGTCCGCGTGCCCTTCGGCCACCCACTCGTCCAGCGCGCAGTCCGGCTCGTCGTGACTGCACGCGCGCGGGCAGCCCGCCGTGCCCGGCTCCAGGTCGGGGAAGGCGTGGATCACGCGGGACGGGTCGACGTGGTGCAGGCCGAAGGACCGTACGCCCGGGGTGTCGATCACCCAGTCGTCGGTGCCCGCCAGGGGCAGGGCGAGCGCCGAGGTCGTGGTGTGACGGCCACGGCCGGTCACCGCGTTGACATGACCGGTCAGCCGCCGCCTGTCGTGCGGGACGAGCGCGTTGACGAGGGTCGTCTTGCCGACGCCCGAGTGACCGACGAACGCCGTGATCCGCCCGGCCAGATGCTCGCGCACCCGGTCCGCCGCGTCCCCGTTCTCCAGTTCCTCACGGCTGGTGACGACGTACGGGATGTCCAGGTCGCCGTACAGCTCGAGGAGCTTGTCCGGCGGGGCCAGGTCGGACTTCGTCATGACCAGGAGCGGGGTCAGGCCGCCGTCGTAGGCCGCCACCAGGCAGCGGTCGATCAGACGGGGGCGGGGCTCCGGGTCAGCGAGGGCGGTGACCACGGCGAGCTGGTCGGCGTTGGCCACGACCACCCGTTCGTACGGGTCGTCGTCGTCCGCGGTACGGCGGAGCACCGAGGTGCGCTCCTCGATGCGGACGATCCGGGCGAGGGTGTCCTTCGCGCCGGACAGATCACCCACCAGGGCCACCCGGTCGCCCACGATCGCCGCCTTGCGGCCCAGCTCGCGGGCCTTCATCGCCATCACGATCCGGTCGTCCACCAGACAGGTCAGGCGGCCCCGGTCGACGGTGAGGACCATGCCCTCGGCGGCGTCCTCGTGCTTGGGCCTGATGTGCGTACGAGGCCGGTTGCCCTTGCGGTTGGGGCGGGAGCGGATGTCGTCCTCGTCGGTGTGCTTGCCGTAGCGGCGCATGGCGAAAGTCCCTAGATCCCGAGCATCCCGGCCCACAGCTCGGGGAAATCGGGCAGCGTCTTCGCCGTCGTCGCCACGTTCTCGATCCGAACGTCCGCCACGGCCAGGCCGATGATCGCACCGGCCGTCGCCATACGGTGGTCGTCGTAGGTGCGGAAGGTTCCGCCGTGCAGCGGGCGCGGGCGGATGTGCAGGCCGTCGGCCGTCTCCGTCACATCACCGCCGAGCTCGTTGATCTCCTTGGTGAGGGCCGCCAGCCGGTCCGTCTCGTGCAGGCGCAGATGGGACACCCCCCGCAGGGTGGACGGGGAGTCGGCGAGGGCGGCGACGGCCGCGACACCCGGGGTCAGCTCGCCGACCTCGGCCAGGTCGACATCGATGCCGTGGATCGAACCCGAACCGGTGAACACCAGGCCGTAGTCCGTCAGCTCGCAGGAGCCGCCCATCTCGGTGAAGATCTCCCGCAGCCGGTCACCCGGCTGGGTGGTACGCGCCGGCCAGTCAGGGATCAGCACCCGGCCGCCCGTCACGAGCGCCGCCGCGAGGAACGGCTGGGCGTTCGACAGGTCCGGCTCGATGGTCAGGTCCCGGCCCAGCAGGGCGCCCGGCGTGACCCGCCAGACGTTCGGCTCGCCGCCCGACTCCGGGGTGTCCACCTGGGCGCCGACCGCGCGCAGCATGTCCACCGTCATCCGGATGTGGGGCAGGGAGGGGAGCGTCGAACCGATGTGGCGGACCTCCACCCCCTGGTTGAAGCGGGGGCCCGAGAGGAGCAGAGCCGAGACGAACTGGGAGGACGAGGAGGCGTCGATCTCCACCGGGCCGCCGTCCAGCGCGCCCGATCCGTGCACCGTCAGCGGCAGCGCGCCCCGGGCGTCGTCGTCGATCCGGGCGCCGAGGACGCGCAGCGCGTCGATGACGCCGTTCAGGGGGCGCTCGTACGCACGGGGGTCGCCGTCGAAGCGGACGGGGCCGTCGGCGAGGGCGGCGACCGGCGGGAGGAAGCGCATCACGGTGCCCGCGTTGCCGACGTCCACCGTGGCGGGGCCCCGCAGGCCCGCCGGGAGTACGCGCCAGGCCTCGCCGGTGCCGTCGGGGCCCACGCCCTCTTCGATCTCGATGCCCATCGCCCGCAGGGCCTCGGCCATGAGCAGCGTGTCGCGGGAGCGGAGGGGGCGGCGCAGCCAGCCGGGCTCGGAGGCGAGGGAGGCGAGGACGAGGGCGCGGTTGGTGACGGACTTGGACCCCGGCACGTGGACCGTCGCGTCGACGGCCTCGCTCGCGGTGGGGGCGGGCCAGAGGGCGGGGGTTTCGGGCATGCGGCCACTCTAGTCTTTGGCCGTCGTTCGGGTGCTGCGCCGTCCGGGCTGGTCGCGCCCCGCGGCGGAGCCGCGTAGCGATACGGCTTCGCGCTCCGGAAGGCAGCTCGCCCTCACATCTCGAGCAGCCAGCGGCCCCCTCCCATCAGCGAGCACAGGCTCACCACATGGAACAGGAACAGCCACAACCCCGCCGGTACGTGCGTCAGGCGGGACAGCTGGTCCGCGTCCGAATCGCCGGCCCCGCCCGCGCGGCGCTTCATCTGCAGTTCGAAGGCCGGGCGCACGCCCCCGAGCAGCAGGAACCACACCACCACGTACGCGAACGCCGCCTGTACCTGAGGCCCGGCCAGCCACGACACCAGCAGGAACGTGCCCCCGGTCAGGACCACCGTGAGCGCCCCGTACGCGTTGCGGATCATCACCAGCATCGCGACCAGCAGGGCGGTCGCCAGCCAGAGCAGCAGCGTGATGCGGCCGGCGCCGAGCAGCGCGGCGCCGCCGAGGCCGAGGAGCGGGGGAGCGGTGTAGCCGGCGGCCGCCGTGAGGATCATGCCGAGACCGTGCGGCTTGCCGCGGCTCACCGTGAGGCCGCTGGTGTCGGAGTGCAACCGGATGCCGGTGAGCCGGCGGCCGGTGAGCAGCGCGACCAGGCCGTGGCCGCCCTCGTGGGCGATCGTGATCGCGTTGCGCGATATCCGCCACAGGGTGTGCGGCACGACGACCGCGAGGGCCGCGACCGCGGTGGCGATCACCACCCACAGGTCGGGGTCGGGCTGGGTGCCCACGAGACGGTCCCACAGGTCGGGCAGAGCGGTGGCGGCGGTGCTCTCCATGTTCGGCTGTGGCTCCCTCTCGTCGTACGGAGTCTGGCAGTGTGGCACGTATGTGCGGACGGTATGCAGCGAGTCGCAGGCCCGAGGATCTCGCAGGAATCTTTGAAGTCGAGAAGTGGGAGCCCGAGGAGACCCTGGCCCCCGACTACAACGTGGCGCCGACCAAGGAGGTCTACGCCGTCCTCGACCGTCCGTTGAAAGACGCCGAGACCAAGCGGCCGGTTCGACAGCTGCGGAAGCTGAAGTGGGGACTCGTGCCCTCCTGGTCCAAGTCGCCCGAGGGCGGCGCCAGGATGATCAACGCGCGGGCCGAGACCGTGCACGAGAAGCCGTCGTACCGCCGTGCCTTCACCTCCCGGCGCTGCATCCTGCCCGCCGACGGCTACTACGAGTGGGTCACCGCCCAGGAGGAGCGGGAGCTGGAGGTGGAGGGGAAGAAGAAGCGGGCGCGCAAGCAGCCGTACTTCGTGCTGCCGGCCGACGGCTCGGTGTTCGCGATGGCGGGGCTCTACGAGTTCTGGCGCGACCGCACCCTGCCCGACGACCATCCGCAGGCCTGGTGGGTGACGTGCTCCGTCATCACCACGGAGGCGGAGAGGACCCCGCTCGCCGTCGCCCCCGACGACGGCCCGCACGCCCTCGTCGACATCCACCCCCGGATGCCCCTGATGCTCACCCCGGACCGCTGGGACGCCTGGCTGGACCCGGCCCGCACGGACCTCGACGACCTGCGGTCCCTGCTGGAACCCCCGCCGGCCGGGCTGATGCGCGCCTACCCCGTGTCCACCGCCGTCAGCAACGTCCGCAACAACAGCCCGGAGCTGCTGAAGGAGCTGGAGGGGCCGGAAGAGGGCACACTCTTCTAGCGTGACCACTGAGATCGTCGGTACGGACGCGGGGCACGCCCGCATCACCTGGCACGCCGCCGAGCAGCCGAAGCTCGTCCTCGCCGTCGGCCACGGCGCCGGCGGCGGCATCGAGGCCCGTGACCTCAAGGCCCTCGCCGCCGCCCTGCCCGCGCACGGCGTGACCGTCGCCCTCGTCGAGCAGCCCTGGCGGGTGGCCGGCAAGAAGGTGGCGCCCGCGCCGAAGACGCTCGACGTCGGCTGGCGCGGGATCTGGCCGGCCGTCGCCGCGCCGGGGCTGCCGGTGATCTCCGGCGGGCGGTCGGCGGGGGCCCGCGTGGCGTGCCGCACGGCCACCGAGCTCGGCGCCCACGCCGTCCTCGCGCTCGGTTTTCCGCTCCATCCGCCGGGCAGGCCGGAGAAGTCCCGGGCCGGCGAACTGCTCGGCGCGGGGGTGCCCACACTGGTCGTCCAGGGCGGCAACGACACCTTCGGCCGGCCCGGCGAGTTCCCCGGCGGCGACTACGAACTCGTCGAGGTGCCCTACGGCGATCACGGCTTCGCCGTGCCCAAGAGGGCGGAGATCAGCCAGGAGGAGGCCGTGGCGATTGTCACCGACGCCGTCGTGAAGTGGGCCGGGTCACTGGGGTGAAGGCCGGGGAATGTTGCGGGGCGGGCCGCTGTTGAGCCCGACAGAAGTGCTGAACACCCAGCACCGACGTCATTGGGAGAGGAAGTCCGCCGCATGGGTTCGACCATCTGCCCGAGCCGCTCCAGCCGCACCGCCCTGGACTGGACGGTGCTGCACGCGGCCAAGACCGCTCCAATTGGAGCGGCGGCAGGCACCGGTCGTCGTCTATCCTCCGATTCGAGTGGGACCGGTCTCGGTCCCGCCCAGATCTTTGAGGAGGTGGGTCCGGTCACCGGTACCGACGCAGGGACCGACAACGGCCAGGCGGAGCTGCCCGAGGGCCAGGGCGTGGACGTGGGGACGAGCGACGAGTCGACCACGGAGCGCAGCGCGCGCTTCGAGCGGGACGCGCTCGAGTTCCTCGACCAGATGTACTCGGCCGCGCTGCGCATGACGCGCAACCCCGCGGACGCCGAGGACCTGGTGCAGGAGACGTATGCCAAGGCGTACGCGTCCTTCCACCAGTTCCGTGAGGGCACCAACCTCAAGGCCTGGCTGTACCGGATCCTCACCAACACGTTCATCAACTCGTACCGCAAGAAGCAGCGCGAGCCCCAGCGCAGTGCGGCCGAGGAGATCGAGGACTGGCAGCTCGCCCGCGCCGAGTCGCACATGTCGACCGGTCTGCGCTCCGCGGAGTCGCAGGCGCTGGACCACCTGCCCGACTCGGACGTGAAGGAAGCACTTCAGGCGATCCCCGAGGAGTTCCGCATCGCCGTCTATCTGGCGGATGTCGAGGGCTTTGCCTACAAGGAGATCGCGGACATCATGGGGACACCCATCGGTACGGTGATGTCCCGGCTGCACCGGGGCCGCCGTCAACTGCGCGGCATGCTCGAGGACTACGCCCGTGAGCGCGGGCTCGTCCCGGCCGGCGCCGGAGAGTCGAACGAAGCGAAAGGCTCGGGGTCATGAGCTGCGGAGAGCCGCATGAGACGGACTGCAGTGAGGTCCTGGATCATCTCTACGAGTTCCTCGACAGCGAGATGCCGGACGTCGATCGGGACAAGTTCAAGCAGCACTTCAACGAGTGCTCGCCGTGCCTGGAGAAGTACGGGCTCGAAGAGGCCGTGAAGAAGCTGGTCAAGCGGTGCTGCGGCCATGACGACGTGCCGATCGACCTGCGCTCCAAGGTCATCGGCCGGATCGAACTGATCCGCTCCGGACAGTCCGTGCCCGAACACGACGTGACGGCCACCCCGCAGGAATCCTGAAGGCCACCGCCGTGAGCACGGGCGTCACCCGAATGTGCTAATCCCCGGGTGATACGGCCCCATGGGCACCCGACGCCACCCTAGGCTCCGAACCCAGGACGGAGCCTGGACGGGCGACGGAGCCTGACGGGGACGGCTGGGGAGGCGTCATGGAGGGAGTTCCGGCGCGGGCGCGCGCGTACGTCTCCTGTATCGCCCTCGGTGCCCTGTTCTGTCTGTCGCCGATCACCGGTGCCCGCGCGCCCTGGTGGGCCGTGGTCCTGCTCGCCGCCCTGTACGCCGGGGGCGAGCAGATCGCGCGGCGCCGGTTCGCCGGGACCTTCTCCCCCGTCCTGCTCGCCGGGGCCTTTCTGCTGTCACCGCCCGCCGCGGCGCTCGTACCGCTTCCCGGGGCCCTGTTCTCGCATGTCGAGCAGGGCCCCTTCCTGCTGCGCCGGGTCTGGCGGGCGGCCCAGTCCTCGCTCGCGGTGTGGGCCGCGTCCGGCGTCCACGGGGCGCTGGGCGGGCGGGACGCCGTGGCCGGCTCCGACGTGCCGTACGCGCTGGTTCCGGCGGGCGCGGGCGTTCTCGTCTTCTGCGGGGTGCTCGCCGTCCTGGACGGCGGGATGCTCGCGCTCGCCGAGGGGCTGCCGCTTCAGCGGTGCTGCCGGGGGCTGTTCCTGCGCTCGCTCGCGCCCCTCGCCGTGCACGGACTCGCCGGGCTGATGATGGCCGTGCTGTGGCGCAGCCCCTACGGGCCGGTCGCCGCGCTGCTCGTGCTCTTCCCGATGGCCGTCTCCTGGTGGGTGTTCGCGCAGTACCACCGGGAACGGGCGGCCCACCGGGCGACGATCCGCGCTCTGGTGCAGGCCGTCGACATCAAGGACGGCTACACGCGCGGCCACAGCGAACGCGTCGGCCACGCCTCCATGATGATCGCGCGTGAGCTGGGGATGGACGAGAGCCGGGTGGAGGTCCTCCGGTTCGCCGGGATCCTTCACGACGTCGGCAAGCTCGGCGTGCCCACCCGGCTGCTGCGCAAGGACGGGCCGCTGACACCGGAGGAACGACGGGTGATCGAGCTGCATCCGGAGTACGGGCACGAGATCACCCGGGGCATCTCCTTCCTCGGCGAGGCCCGTTCGGCGATCCTCCACCACCACGAGCGGATCGACGGCAGCGGCTACCCGTACGGGCTGGTGGGCGGTCAGATCCCGGAGCCCGCCCGGGTGGTGGCCGTCGCCGACGCCTTCGACGCGATGACGTCCAACCGCTGCTACAGCCGGGCGCGGCCGGTGGAGGTCGCCCTGGCGGAGCTGGAGCGGTGCGCGGGGACGCACTTCGACCCGCGGATGGTCACCGCCCTGGTACGGGTGATCGGGCGGGACGGCTGGCACCCCGTGGTCACCGCCGACGAAGTCTCGCCCACCGTGCCCGCACCGGCCGCTCCCGACCGGCCCGGGGTGCCCCGATGACCGCGCGCCGTCCCCTGGACACCGCCACCTCTCTGCACACCGCCGCCGGCCTTCTCACCGCCGTCTCCCTCCTCGTCACCTTCCGCACCGGCGTCGAGGAGGGAGCCGTCGCGCTCGCCTTCGGGACCCTCGTCGCCGTCGGCGAGCTGACCCTTCCCCGTTGCGGGCCCGGCTCGACCGCGGGAGGGCCCGGGTTGCGGGAGACCGCGCCGCTCGGTGCCGCCGGGGCGCTGTCGTACGCCCTGCTGGGGGAGCACGCCGGACACCCCAGCCACCACGGGGTCGCCCAGACCGTTTCGGTCGTGGCCACCGCCTCGCTGCTGGGCAGCGTGCCGCATCTCGCACGCGGCCAGGGACCCGTTCTCGACCACCTCGTCCGCCGCGTCCTGGCCGTCGGCTTCGCGGCCGTCTGCTTCCAGCCCCTCTACCACCACGGGGCGTTCGACCACGGGCGGGGCCCCGCCCACGCCCTCGTCCTGCTCGCCCTGCTGGTCCTGACCGTGCTGTGCGACGCCGTGGTCGCCGCCGCGCTGGCGCACTCCCGCACCGGCTGGCCGTTCCCCCCACTGCTGCGCGACGAGCTGCGCGCGGTCCCCGGGATCGGGTCGGCCGTGTGCGCCACCGGCGCGGTCATGGCGCTCGCCGTCGCCGTCGTGGGGCTGTGGGCGCTGCCGGTGTTCTCCGTGCCGCTGCTGCTCACCCAGCTGTCCCTGCGCCGGTACGCCGCCGTGCGCGCCACCTACCGGCAGACCATCGCCTCCCTCGCCCGCGCCACCGAGATCGCCGGGTACACCCCGGCCGGCCACGCCCGCCGGGTCGCCGCCCTCAGTCAGGCCGTGGGCCGGGACCTGGGGCTGCCGGAGGCCGAGCTGACCGTCCTGGAGTACGCGGCCCTCATGCACGACATCGGCCAGCTCAGCCTCGTCGACCCGGTGCCCGCCGGGGCCACCTCGGGCCTCACGGCGGCCGAGCAGCGGCGGATCGCGCTGCTCGGCGGCGCCGTGGTCCGCCAGACCGGGGCCGGCGCCCAGGTCGCCGCGGTCGTCGAGCGGCAGGCCGACCCCTACCCGGAGCAGCCGGTGGCCGCCCGCATAGTCCGGGTGGTGAACGCGTACGACGAGAAGGTGCAGGGCGCCGGCCCCGGCGGCCCCCTCACCGCCCTGGAGGAGCTGCGCCTCGGCACCGGCGGGGAGTACGCGCCGGAGGTCGTCGAGGCGCTGGCCAGGGTGCTGTCACGAGACTGTCTGACTCTGCCCAAGGCTGGGTAACCCATGGGTAATGAGCGACCTCCCAGCCACACGTGGTTGGATGCGAGGGAGAGAGTGTCCGGGGGCACTGGCCAGCCCACACCACGGAACTGGCAGGCGGGAATCGTGAGGATCTTCGGCAAGGGACGGCACCGGCCCTCCGCCTCCTGGCGGCAGGCCACCGACCGTGCGTTCACGCTGATCGGCGACGGACGGTACGAGGACGCGGGCGCGCTGCTGACACGTGCCGCCGATCTGGAGCCCTGGCTGTCGGAGTCCTGGTTCAACCTGGCGCTGCTGCACAAGTTCCGGCACGACTGGGAGCAGGCCCGCACCGCCGGCCTGCGTGCCGTCGCCCTGCTCGACCGCGAGACCGGCGCCCCCGACTGGTGGAACGTGGGCATCGCCGCCACCGCCCTGCAGGACTGGCCGTTGGCCCGCCGCGCCTGGCAGGCGTACGGGCTGCATGTGCCCGGCAGCGGCATCGGCTCCGGCGAGCCGCTCGGCATGGAGCTGGGCAGCGCGGCCGTACGGCTGTCGCCCGAGGGGGAGGCCGAGGTGGTGTGGGGGCGGCGGCTGGACCCCGCCCGCATGGAGGTGCTGTCGATCCCGCTGCCGTCCTCCGGGCGGCGCTGGGGCGAGGTCGTGCTGCACGACGGCGTCCCGCACGGTGAGCGGACCACGGCCGCCGGGCACTCCTACCCGGTCTTCGACGAGATCGAGCTGTGGGCGCCGTCCCCCGTGCCTACCTGGGTGGTCCTGCTGGAGGCCGCGACCGAGGACGACCGGGACGCGCTGGAGCGGCTGGCCGCCGACGCGGGATTCGCCGCGGAGGACTGGTCCTCGTCGGTGCGGCTGCTGTGCCGGATGTGCTCGGAGTCACGGATGCCGTCCGACGAGGGCGACGGGGAGCATCTCGACCCGCACGACCACAGCGAACCGGGACATCCGGGACCGCTCGGCCATCGGACCGACGGGCAGCTGTGGGTTCCCGAGCGGGAGTGCGGCGTGGCCGCGCCGGCATCGCTGGTGAGGGGGTTGTTGGACGGGTGGGTGGCCGACAGCCCGGATTCGAGGGACTGGCGGGACCTGGAAGAGGTTTGCTGAACGGCTCCCCCCAGCTCTCGCCCTTTAGGCTGTACTCCGCAGATTTCTTCAGGTTGCAGGAAGGCATACGTCGGTCATGGCGCAGCAGGACACCGATCAGCAGCACGCGGGCGTGCTCCCCGTGGACGACGAGGGCTTCGTCATCGACACCGAGGAGACGGAGGAGCGCGAGCAGGCCTGGCGGGAGGCCGGTACCTCGCGGCCGATCACCGTTGTCGGCAACCCGGTGCTGCACAAGGAGTGCAAGGACGTCACCGCGTTCGGCGAGGAGCTCCAGCAACTGGTCGCGGACATGTTCGCCTCGCAGCGCACGGCCGAGGGCGTCGGCCTGGCCGCCAACCAGATCGGTGTCGACCTGAAGGTCTTCGTCTACGACTGCCCCGACGACGAGGGCGTCCGGCACACCGGAGTCGTCTGCAACCCCAAGCTCGTCGAACTGCCCGCCGACAAGCGCCGGCTGGACGACAGCAACGAGGGGTGTCTGTCCGTGCCGACCGCGTACGCGCCGCTCGCCCGTCCCGACTACGCCGAGGTGACCGGGCAGGACGAGAAGGGCAACCCGATCAAGGTGCGCGGCACCGGATACTTCGCTCGGTGTTTGCAGCACGAGACCGATCACCTGTACGGGTACCTGTACATCGACCGCCTGTCCAAGCGCGAACGCAAGGACGCCCTGCGGCAGATGGCCGAGAACGAGCCCCGTTACCCCGTGGTCGCCAACGACTGAACCACGCCACCACCTACACGACGCCTGGCCGGGAATCCTCCCGGCCAGGCGTCGTTCGTATGTCCGACGGACGTTCGATCGCTTATGCACATCCGCTGATCCATAACCGGTCATGCCGAAGTGGATTCCCGGCATGCCGGGGTAGTGAATGCAGCAAATCCATTCCCAGAACGGTCGGTTGTAGTGCTGAATGGGGAGTGCGGGGATATGCACCGGCGCACAGCCGGCACGACGGAAGGGGTGTGCGCCCACTGGCGGCTGAGAGGGGTTGTTCGTGCCAGCCTTCCCATACAGCACCACATACAGCACCACGGCGACGGCGACCGTACCCACGGTCCCGCCCTCGCTCTCGCTTCCGGTCATCGAGGCGGCTTTTCCCCGGCAACTGCATCCGTTTTGGCCCCGGTTGCAGGAGAAGACCCGCTCCTGGCTGCTGGAAAAGCGCCTCATGCCGGCGGACAAGGTCGAAGAATATGCCGACGGACTGTGCTATACGGACCTGATGGCGGGGTACTACCTCGGTGCCTCCGACGAGGTTTTGCAGGCCATCGCCGACTACAGTGCCTGGTTCTTCGTCTGGGACGACCGGCACGACCGCGACGTCGTGCACGGCCGCGCCGCGGACTGGCGCCGACTGAGGTTCCGGTTGCACGCCGCCCTGGACGCCCCGGCGGTCCACCTGCACCATCCGGACGCGCTGGTGGCCGGACTCGCGGACAGCGTGGCCCGGCTGTTCGCCTTCCTCCCCGGCACCTGGAACGCGCGGTTCACGCGCCACTTCCACGCCGTGATCGAGGCCTACGACCGGGAATTCCGCAATCGTACCGAAGGGCGGATTCCCGGTGTCGAGGAATACCTCGCACTGCGTCGGCTCACCTTCGCGCACTCCATCTGGAACGACCTGCTGGAGCTGAGTGCGGGAAGGGAACTCCCGGACGCGGTGCGGAAACACCCTTCCTATCGGCGGGCGGCCACGCTGAGTCAGGAGTTCGCCGCCCTGTACAACGACCTCTGTTCGCTGCCCAAGGAAATAGCGGGCGACGAGGTGCACAATCTCGGAATCAGTCTCATCGTCCATGAGGGACTGACGCTGGAAGAGGCGGTGGAAGAAGTCCGCAGGCGCGTCGGGGAATGCATATCCGGGTTTCTCGCCGTCGAAATGGACGTCATACGGCTCGCCGACCGGATCGCCGACGGGGCGGTTCACGGAAAGGAACTCGGCGCCGCCGTACGGAACTGCCTCGCGAACATGCGGAACTGGTTCAGTTCCGTCTACTGGTTCCACCACGAGTCCGGCCGATACATGGTCGACAGCTGGGACGACCGGTCCACGCCCCCGTACGTCACCAACGAAGCGGCAGGTGAGAAATGACCGTCGAGTCCGTGAAATCCTTACCCCCCGAGAGGTCCGAACTGCGGGAGCCGCCCCTGGCCGGGGGCAGGGTTCCGCTTCTCGGCCATGGCTGGAAGCTCGCCCGCGACCCACTGGCCTTCCTGGCCCGGCTCCGCGAGCACGGCGACGTCGTCCGCCTCAGGCTGGGCCCCAAGACGGTGTACGCCGTGACCGCGCCGGAGCTCACCGGGGCACTCGCCCTCAGCCCCGACTTCATCGTCGCCGGACCCCTGTGGGAGTCCCTGGAGAGCCTGCTCGGCAAGGAGGGCGTGGCCACGTCCAACGGCCCGCTCCACCGCCGCCAGCGACGCACCGTGCAGCCCGCGTTCCGCCTCGACGCCATCCCCGCCTACGGGCCGATCATGGAGGAGGAGACCCACGCGCTCGTCGAGCGCTGGGCGAAGGGCGAGGTCCTCGACGTCACCGCGGAGTCCTTCCGGGTGTCCGTGCGCATCTCCGCCCGCTGTCTGATGCGCGGCAGCTACATGGACGCCCGGTCCGAGCGCATCACCTCGGCGCTCGCCACCCTGTTCGCCGGTATGTACCAACGCATGGTGGTGCCCCTCGGACCGCTTTATCAGGTGCCGATTCCGGCCAACCGCGAATTCAACCGGGCACTGGCCGACCTGCATCGCCTCGTCGACGAGATCGTGGCCGACCGCCGGGTGTCCGGTGAGAAACCGGACGATTTGCTGACGGCTTTGCTGGAGGCGAAGGACGACAATGGCGACTCGATCGGAGAACAGGAGATCCACGACCAGGTCGTCGCCATACTCACCCCGGGCAGCGAAACCGCCGGCTCCGTGCTCATGTCGCTGCTCCTCGTCCTCACGGAGCACCCGGAGCAGGTGGACAAGATCCGCGAAGAGGTGAAAAACGTTGTCGGTCACCGGCCGGTCGCATTCGACGACGTGCGAAAACTGCGGCACACCGCCAATGTCGTCATCGAGACCATGCGGCTGCGTCCCGCCGTATGGATACTGACCCGGCGTGCGGTGACCGACACCGAGCTCGGCGGATACCGCATTCCCGCCGGCGCCGACATCGTCTACAGCCCGTACGCGGTCCAGCGCGATCCGCGGTCGTTCGAGCGGCATGAGGAGTTCGATCCCGACCGCTGGCTGCCCGGCCGCTCCGAGGCGGTGCCCAGGCACGCCATGGCGCCGTTCGGCGTCGGCAACCGGAAGTGCCCGAGCGACCACTTCTCGATGGCCGAGCTCACCCTGATCACCGCGGTGGTGGCGAGCGCGTTCCGCTTCGAGCCGGCACCCGGCTCCGACGACCGGACGCACATCGGCATCACCCTCCGGCCGCGCCGGCTGCTGCTGCGCGCGCTGCCGGGGTGACGCAAGCCCGGTCCGGCGCCCGGGGAGCGTCTCCACGGGCGCCGGCGACGGACGGCTCAGAAGTCCTCGTCGAGGTCGACGGTGCCCTCCACCGCCACCTGGTACGCGGACGGACGCCGCTCGAAGAAGTTGGTCAGCTCCTGAACGCCCTGGAGCTCCATGAAGGAGAAGGGGTTCTCCGAGCCGTACACCGGGGCGAAGCCCAGGCGGGTGAGGCGCTGGTCGGCGACGCACTCCAGGTACTGCCGCATGGAGTCGGTGTTCATGCCGGGCAGACCGTCGCCGCACAGATCCCGCGCGAACTGCAGCTCCGCCTCGACGGCCTCCCGGAGCATGTCCGTGACCTGCTGCTGGAGCTGCTCGTCGAACAGCTCCGGCTCCTCCTTGCGGACGGTGTCGACCACCTCGAACGCGAAGCTCATGTGCATGGTCTCGTCACGGAACACCCAGTTGGTGCCGGTGGCGAGGCCGTGCAGCAGACCCCGGCTGCGGAACCAGTAGACGTACGCGAAGGCGCCGTAGAAGAACAGGCCCTCGATGCACGCGGCGAAGCAGATCAGGTTGAGCAGGAAGCGGCGGCGGTCGGCTCGCGACTCCAGACGCTCCAGCTTCTCGACCTCGTTGATCCACTTGAAGCAGAACGCGGCCTTCTCGCGGATGGAGGGGATGTTCTCCACCGCGTCGAAGGCGGCCGCCCGGTCCTCCGGATCGGGGAGGTAGGTGTCCAGGAGCGTCAGGTAGAACTGGACGTGGACGGCCTCCTCGAAGAGCTGCCTCGACAGGTAGAGGCGCGCCTCGGGGGAGTTGATGTGCTTGTACAGCGTCAGCACGAGGTTGTTCGCCACGATCGAGTCGCCCGTCGCGAAGAACGCGACCAGCCGGCCGATCATGTGCTGTTCGCCCTCGGACAGCTTCGCCAGGTCGGCGACGTCCGAGTGGAGGTCGACCTCCTCGACGGTCCAGGTGTTCTTGATGGCGTCCCGGTACCGCTCGTAGAAGTCCGGGTAGCGCATCGGACGGAGGGTCAGCTCGAAGCCCGGGTCGAGCAGGTTCTTGGCTTCGCTGGTCATTACTGGCAGGCCTCGCAGGACTCGGGGTTCTCAAGGGAGCAGGCGACCGCGTCGGGGTCGGCGGCCTGCTGGACGGGGACAGCCGCCCGGGCGGCGCGGGCGATGCGGGTCGCCGGGCGCGAACGCAGGTAGTACGTGGTCTTCAGGCCCGACTTCCAGGCGTACGCGTACATCGAGGAGAGCTTGCCGATGGTCGGCGTCTCCAGGAACAGGTTCAGGGACTGCGCCTGGTCCACGTACGGAGTGCGGGCGGCGGCCATGTCGATCAGACCGCGCTGCGGAATCTCCCACGCCGTGCGGTACAGGGCCCGTACCTCGGCCGGGATCCAGGCGAAGTCCTGCACCGAGCCATTCGCGTCACGCAGCGCCTCACGGGTACGCGCGTCCCAGACGCCCAGCTCCTTCAGGTCCCGCACCAGGTACGAGTTGACCTGGAGGAACTCGCCCGACAGCGTCTCGCGCTTGAACAGGTTGGACACCTGCGGCTCGATGCACTCGTACACGCCGGCGATGGAGGCGATGGTGGCGGTCGGCGCGATGGCGAGCAGCAGCGAGTTGCGCAGGCCGGTCGTCGCGATCCGCTCGCGCAGCGCCGCCCAGCGCTCCGGCCAGGTGAACTCGACGCCGTAGTGGTCGGGGTGCAGGACGCCCCGCGCGGTACGGGTCCTGTCCCAGGCCGGCAGCGGGCCGCTGCGCTCGGCCAGGTCCGCGGAGGCCTCGTACGCGGCGAGCATGACCCGCTCGGCGATACGCGTGGACAGCTGACGGGCCTGCGGGGAGTCGAAGGGCAGACGCAGCTTGAAGAAGACGTCCTGCAGGCCCATCGCGCCCAGGCCCACCGGGCGCCACCTGGCGTTCGACCGGCCGGCCTGCTCGGTCGGGTAGTAGTTGATGTCGACGACCCGGTCGAGGAAGGTGACGGCCGTGCGGACGGTGGCGTCCAGCCGCTCCCAGTCGATGTCGCCGTCGACCACGAAAGCCCCCAGGTTCACCGACCCCAGGTTGCAGACCGCCGTCTCGCCGTCGTCGGTGACCTCCAGGATCTCCGTGCAGAGGTTGGAGGAGTGGATCACCTGGCCCGGCTCGGCCGTCTGGTTGGCGGTGCGGTTGGCCGCGTCCTTGAAGGTCATCCAGCCGTTGCCGGTCTGCGCCAGGGTCCGCATCATCCGGCCGTACAGGTCACGGGCCGGGATGGTCTTGCGGGCGAGGCCCTGTTCCTCGGCCCTGCGGTAGGCGGCGTCGAACTCCTCGCCCCACAGGTCGACCAGCTCGGGTACATCGGAGGGGGAGAACAGCGACCACTGCTCGTCGGCGTTCACCCGGCGCATGAACTCGTCCGGGATCCAGTGCGCGAGGTTCAGGTTGTGCGTACGGCGGGCGTCCTCGCCGGTGTTGTCGCGCAGCTCCAGGAACTCCTCGATGTCGGAGTGCCAGGTCTCCAGGTAGACCGCGGCCGCGCCCTTGCGCCGGCCGCCCTGGTTCACGGCGGCGACCGAGGCGTCCAGGGTCTTCAGGAACGGGACGATGCCGTTGGAGTGCCCGTTGGTGCCGCGGATCAGTGAACCGCGGCTGCGGATCCGGGAGTACGACAGCCCGATGCCGCCGGCGTGCTTCGAGAGCCGGGCCACCTGGTGGTAGCGGTCGTAGATGGAGTCCAGCTCGTCCACGGGGGAGTCGAGGAGGTAGCAGGACGACATCTGGGGGTGCCGGGTGCCGGAGTTGAAGAGCGTGGGGGAGGACGGGAGGTAGTCGAGGCGGCTCATGAGCCCGTAGAGCGCGGCGACTTCGTCGACCGAACGGGTCGTGTCGTCCTCGGCCAAACCGCTCGCCACCCGCAGCAGGAAGTGCTGGGGCGTCTCGACGACCTTGCGGGTCAGGGGATGCCGCAGGAGGTAACGGCTGTGCAGGGTACGGAGTCCGAAGTAGCCGAAGCGGTCGTCGGCACCGGTGTCGACGAGCGCGTCCAGGCGGGCCGCGTGCAGGCGTACGAAGTCGGCGGTGCGGTCGGCGATGAGGCCCTCGCGGTGGCCGACGGCCACGGACTCGGTGAACGAGGTCACGCCCTGGGAGGCGGCCTCCGCCGCGATGCCGATCGTCAGCAGCCGGGCGGCCAGCTTCGAGTAGGCGGGGTCCTCGGAGATCAGGCCGGCGGCCGCCTCCGTGGCCAGCTCGCGCAGCTCCGTCTCGTCCGCCCGCAGGGACCGGCCGCGCAGCGCGGCGGCCGCGACCCGGCCGGGGTCGGCGTCGGGGAGGTCGGCGGTCAGCTCGGTCAGGGTCCGCAGCAGCGCGGCACCGGGACCGTCGGGTTCCAGCTGGGTGGCTGAAGCCGGATCGGCTGGCGCGATGGTCACGTGGGGCTCTCCCTCGCTCGGCAAGGGGCCTGGCGCGGGGCAGGGGGCAGCACACGAGCGCGCACGGCGTCGCGTCCACCGGCCCACTCCACGAGGCCCGGACGTCAAGGCACCCGGACCGGACGGCCGGGCGCGCTGTCGACAGGTCCTCGGACTGAAACAGGCGTGCGGATACGGCTGTGCGCACACGCCAGTACACCGTTGCGGGACAGTTCCGGATTCCCACCGGATTCCCCTGGGCGACAGCGAGCATGAGCATACATCTTGTGCTCGCCTGGCACGCCACCCCCAGATGTTGTGTCGGGGGTGGTGTGGCAGGGTGGTTTCAGAGCGTCAACTCATAGGTGAGGAGAGTGAGGTCGTACAGCTCCGGAAGGGGCTTCCAGTCCCGCTCCGGCGCCCGGACGAACCCCAGCCGTTCGTAGACGCGGTGGGCCGCGCGCATCGCCTTCTGCGTCGACAGCACGACACGCTCACAGCCGTCGACGGCCCGCGCCCGCTCGACACAGGCGCGGACGAGCGCCTCGCCCGCCCCCCGGCCGCGGGCGGCACCGTCGACCGCGAGCATCCGGATCTCCGTCTCTCCCGGACCCGCGAGGTCGGCCATGGGGCCGGGGCCCGGGACGAAGGTCACTCCGCCGAGGAGCCTGTCGCCCTCGACGGCGACGAGCACCTGGGCGGAGGCGGCGCGCTTCGCCACGTCCTTCAGTTCCTCCAGGTACCCGTCACTCTCCCCGAAGTCGAGCAGCCCGTCCTGGAGATAGGCCCGGGCGGTGATCTCCCCGAGGACCTCGTACTCGCCGGGCTCCACATGCCGTATCACGATGTCCATGGCCCGAGTCTGCCGGACGCCCGGGTTGCGGAGCGTGCCGGGAGTGCTTCCATGGAAGAAGCCGACGGCGCCGCCGAATCCTCCGCCCCGCGCATCCTCCGCCCCGGGAATCGCTCCGGAACTCGGAAGGAGACCGCACCATGACGAGGGTCGTCCGCCATCCGCCCGGCAAGGAGCGACCGCGCGACGCGCCGATGGCGACACTGCATTTCCGGCGGGCGGGATACCGGGTCGGACGCGGGTTCGTCGGCCACTGGCACGCCCTGACGATCCGTCTGGAGGCCCGCCGCGGCGTCACCCGCCCCAAGAAGTGGCGCCGGTGCGTCTCCTACGCCAACGTCACCAGGTTGATCTGGCTGGTCGCCGTGCTGACGTTGCTCGCCTGGATCGGCGAGGGCCTGTCCATCCTCATCACGAGCGACACGACCGGTTTCGAGCAGTGGCGGCAGGACAACGAGGGGTTCAAGACCGTCTACCAGTTCGTCGGTCCGATCCTCGCCGCCTCGATCGCCGCCGCGCTCTTCCTGTTCTGGTGGTACCGCTGGACCAAACGGCGTTATCTCACCAAGGCACTGCGGGATCCGCGCAGACTCGTGCCCACCGCCGGATACGACACCTCCCAGATCGTGGGCCGCGAAGACATCGCCCAGGTCATCGCCGAGCGGCTGCGGGAGCGCGACACCCGTCGGCCGTATCTCCTCGTCGGCGGCGTCGGAGCGGGGAAGACCGCCGTCCTCGTACGGCTCACCGAACTCCTGGCCCGTCAGCACGCCGTACCGGTGCCGGTCAGACTGCGGGACGCGGCGGGCGGCGCCGACCTGAACTTCGAGCGCCTGGCCAGACAGCGCTTCGCCGAGGAGGCGCCCAAGGGCATCCTGGCGCGGGGCAAGACCGACCGGGTCTGGCACCAACTCCTCGCCGACGACAAGCCGGTCGTCCTCGCCGACGGCCTTGAGGAGGCCCTGCTCGACGACGGCCGGCAGCAGAACCGGGACAACGTCATCCGCCGGGCCATCGAGCGCGCCCGCGAGGAGAAGCTGCCCCTGGTCATCGCCTCCCGGCCGCACAGCCCGCTGGAGACCACCTCCGCCGCGATCGTCGTGCTGGAACCGCTCAGCGAGGAGGAGGCGCTGCGCTTCGTCGAGGCGGACGTACCGGAGACCGACGAGCGCCGGGTGGACTGGATCGTGGAGACGGCGGAGGTGACCGAGTCGCCGATCTATCTTCAGATCGCCCGAGAACTCCACCGGCGGGGAATCCTTGAGCACGACCGGCCGGACGACGACCCCCAGCACATGAACACCCGCAGCCGCGACCGCGCCACCCTGCGGCTGTGGCTGCTGGAGACCTGGGCGGAGGCGCTGTGCGAGGGGAAGCTGCGGGAGGACGTCGCGCTGGCTCCGCAGGAGCGCCGCGACACACTCGAGGTGGTCTCCGCCCTGGCCTGCGTCGGACTGCTTCAGGACAAGCTGGAGGTCGGCTTCGCGGAGTTGGCCGACCCCGACGTCCTGCACCCCGGCGCGGCACGGCGCGCGCGGGCCCGAGCCGAGCACGTGTGGGCCGGCCGCGGTTTCGACCAGTACGGCAAGCGCGGGAACACCCTCTCCGAGTGGCACCGGCAGCAGATCTGGGACGCCCTGTGCGAGCGGCTCGGCGAAGGGGAGCGCAGACGGCTGCGCGAGGGCAACATGGACCAGTGCCATGCCGTCCTCGCCCGCTTCGCGGCCCATGCGAGCAAGCTCAAACTGGTGGAGGGCTTCGAGCACCGGGTCCGTTTCCCGCACAGCATCATCCAGGCCTATTTCGGCTGTCGCGTGCTCAACCACCTGGGGGAGCGGGGCGCGGGGGATCTGACCGAGCAGGCGCTTCAACCGCCCGGCCCCAGCCGCGAACTGCTCATCGCCCTCGTGCTGCTCTCCCGTGGGCGGGCGGCGAACCCTCCGGTCCGGGGACACGGGGTCCGGGCGGAGATACGCAAGGAGATCGCGGAACTGGTACGGCAGGCGCCCGTACGGGGCCGCCCGCTCGCCCAACGGCTGTGCGCCGCCGCGGGCCGCCGCACCGACGACCCCAAGGCCCTGGACCTCTATGCGGCCGCCCTGGAGATCGAGAGCGCCGAGAACGACCCGAGACACCTGAGGGAGATCGTCATCGCGCTGCGCCGGCACTGGCCCGGCATCAAGGGAGACCGGCGCACCCTGAGGGACGCCAAGCGCAGAGTCCTCAAACAGGTCGGAGCCGCGCTGCGGAAGGTCTCCGAGCGGATCGACACCACCCCGCTGTACTGGGAGCTCTTCCAGCTGGGCATCCAGGAATCCTCGTACTCCATCCGCCTGGTCGTCGCGCAGGAGTTCGGCACCGGCGGCAACGCGGCGTTCGCCGTGATCCGCGAGCGGGTCGGTCTCAACAGCGACCCCGTGCAGGAGTACAACGACCGGCTGGACAGGCTGAGGGCCTGGAAGAGACGGGAGTACGAGGCATGGGCCGCGCGCATGGGGCGGGCGAGGGCGGCCCGTACGTCCCCGCGGGGCGAGTCGGCCGAGGACATCGGGCGGCTGCAGGAGGACCGCAAGGCACTGAACCGGCGCTACCGCGGGCAACGGCTCGCTCTCTTCCGGGAGTTCGTGATGCGGGCCTGGATGCTCCCGATGCTCTTGGGCTCCGTGGACGAGGCCCATCGCGACGAGGCCCGGGAGCGCCTCACGAAGTGGCTGCGCCACCTCGACCCGAAGTTCACCGGAGGGGTCCCCGACCTGCCGCTCGCCCTCGAGGCCGCGCTGGCCCAGGGCTTCAAGTACGCGGCCAACCGGCGCCAACGGCACCCGCACACCTACTCGGGCGGCCGCGCCGACCTGATCCGGCAGGCGGAGACCGTGCTGCAGCAGTCCCGGTGCTGGTACGCGCAGCTCAGCCTGCTCCAGGCGCTGTGCCTGTGGGAGCTCGCGGACAACGCCGGCGGCCGCCCCGACGGGCACCAGCCGTTCCAGCCGCTCGGCGGGGCCACCGCCGTACAGACGGCGGAGCGCTGGCTGTCGATGGCGGGCACGGTGAACTCCGTGCCGGGCCACGAGGACCAGCCGGGCGAGCCGGCCCGGCGGTGTCTGCATCCGTTCGTCGCCGAGGCCGGCGACCTGGTCGCCCTCGCCCTGGAGACCGGACAGCCCGAGCGGTTCCTGTGGATCGACGAGAAGGGCGTCGCCGACAACATCGGCGCCCGCGCGGGCAACACCGGGGGGTACCGCAAGCACAGCCTGTGGATCCCGCCCTCGGTCGGCTGGAGCACCCTCGACCCGCGCGCCCAACGTCTCGTCGCCGACGTACTGGTGATGCTGAACCTCATCGAACGGGACGGACACCCGGACGAGGTGGAGGAGCGGCTGGCCCGCGCGGAGCAGCCCGGCATGCCGCTGCCGCCGTGCATCCGCACCAACCGGGAACCGCTGCGCCCCGGGCTGCGGATCGGCACCTCCACCCCGCCCGCACCGGGCTCCACCTGTCTGCCCGACTGCAAGTTCCAGCTCTGCCCGTACCCTCCCCGGGGCGGTCTGCCCCGGGGAGAGATCCGCGAGCCGTTCTGCCGCCAGCAGCAGGCCCTGCTGCCCGGCAGCGTCCGGCGCTGGCTGCCCCGGGGAGTGCGCAGGAAGACCCCGCACTGGGTCGGCATGCGAGTCCGTGAACTGGACCGCTTCTGGGACGCGATGGCCAGACGGACCCGGGACTGACCGGGCCGTGTCGCGAAAGTCCCGTTCCTAGGGCATGTGGTGAAAGTCCCGCCTGCCCGGCGGCGCCTGGCACGCACGCTCGCTGCGTTGTCGGGGTCGCCCCGATACATCCAGTGTCGGGGCGACCCTCCGCCTTGCGATCGCACGCACCGGGCACCGCCGGGCCCGCCCTCCGGGCGGACGACGCTACTTTCACCAACGCCCTAGTGGGACGTGCCCGCGGTCGCCGGCGGGAGCTCCACCTCGACCCCGGGGTCGCCCGCGTCCGCCGTGTAGTCCTCCGGCCTGGTCTCGTCGACGCCCTCCGGGGCCTTCAGGGCCTTCAGGGCGAAGGTCAGGACCACCGTCACGGCCAGGTTGAGCACGAACGCCGTCAGGCCGATGTAGCCGATCTCGCCGATGCCCGGGATCTCCTTCGCCGAGCCGCCGAAGTGCTTCTGGGTCGGGGAGGCGACGCCGTACGCGGCGACCGTGCCGTAGATCATGCCGACCGCCCAGCCGGCGAGCAGGGCCCAGCGGTGGAACCACCGGGTGAAGAGGCCGCCGACCAGGGCCGGGAAGGTCTGCAGGATCCAGATGCCGCCCAGGAGCTGGAAGTTGATGGCGACGGTCTTGTCCATGGTGAGGACGAAGACCAGGGCCCCCACCTTCACCAGGAGGGAGACCAGCTTGGAGACCTTGGTCTCCTGCTCGGGCGTCGCGTCCGGCTTGATGAAGTCCTTGTAGATGTTGCGGGTGAAGAGGTTCGCGGCCGCGATCGACATGATGGCCGCCGGGACGAGCGCTCCGATGCCGATGGCCGCGAAGGCGACGCCCGCGAACCAGTCCGGGAACATGTTCTCGAACAGCTGCGGGATCGCCAGCTGGCCGTTCTGCACCTTCACGCCCGCCGCGATCGCCATGAACCCCAGCAGGGCCAGCAGGCCGAGCATCAGGGAGTACAGCGGCAGGATCGTGGTGTTGCGGCGGATCACCTCACGGCTCTTGGAGGAGAGGGTCGCGGTGATCGAGTGCGGGTACATGAAGAGCGCGAGCGCGGAGCCGAGGGCGAGCGTGGCGTACGTCCACTGGCCCGGTTCCGCCGGTGCCAGGGCGCCACGCGGCTTGCCCGTCGCCGGGTTGGTCTGGCTGAACGCCTCGCCCGCCTTGGCGAAGACGTCGTCGAAACCGCCCAGTTTGATCGGGATGTAGATGATCGCCACCGCGATGACGATGTAGATCAGCGTGTCCTTCACGAACGCGATCAGCGCGGGCGCCCGGAGACCGGAGGAGTAGGTGTACGCCGCCAGCACGCCGAACGCGATCAGCAGCGGCAGGTCCTTCACGAACCAGTTCGTGTTCTCGCCGCCGCCCACGCCCATCACGTCGAGGACGGCCTGGATGCCGACCAGCTGGAGCGCGATGTACGGCATCGTCGCGAGGATGCCGGTCAGCGCCACCGCCAGCGACAGGCCCTTCGAACCCCAGCGGCCGCGCACGAAGTCCGAGGTCGTCACGTACCCGTGCCGGTGCGAGACCGACCACAGGCGCGGCAGGAACGTGAAGATCAGCGGGTACACCAGGATCGTGTAGGGCACCGCGAAGAAGCCGGCCGCGCCCGCCGCGTAGATCGCCGCGGGCACGGCGACGAAGGTGTACGCCGTGTACAGGTCGCCGCCGAGCAGGAACCAGGTGATCCAGGTGCCGAACGACCGGCCGCCCAGGCCCCATTCGTCGAGGCTGTGTTCGTTCTCGGCCTTGCGCCAGCGCGCGGCCAGGAAGCCCATGGCCGTCACGGCCAGGAAGAAGAAGATGAAGACGCCGAGTGCGACGCCGTTCACGCCGTCGTTCATCGGCCGGCACCTCCCCGGCGCGTCCGCCGGTCACGCTGCCACAGCTTGTACGCGACCATCGTGAGCACGGTCGAGACCAGCACCCAGAGCATCTGGTACCAGTAGAAGAAGGGGATCCCGATGAACGCCGGGTCCACCTTCGCGTAGGAACCCACCCACAGCATCGCCACGAAGGGTGCGAGCAGACAGAGGCCGATGACGACGCGCAGAGGCGTCACCACCGGCTCCTTGGTCACTTCCGGGGATTCTGACATCGGCGGCTTCCGTCCCCTCACTGATCGCCTTGATCACCGTTGTAATGCGCAGGCAATGTAAGTGACGGGTAAGCCCAGCGGAAGACCCTCCACAGACTCTCTACTCGGCCGGCCGCTTCAGCCGTGCCACGAACTTGTAGCGGTCGCCCCGGTACACCGACCGCACCCACTCCACCGGCTGGCCGTCCTTGTCGAGCGAGTGGCGGGAGAGCATCAGCATCGGAAGGCCGACGTCGGTGCCGAGCAGGCCGGCCTCGCGCGGGGTGGCCAGGGAGGTCTCGATGGTCTCCTCGGCCTCGGCGAGATGGACGTCGTAGACCTCGGCGAGCGCCGTGTACAGGGACGTGTACTTGACCAGTGACCTGCGCAGGGCGGGGAAACGCTTCGCGGAGAGATGGGTGGTCTCGATGGCCATCGGCTCGCCGTTGGCCATGCGCAGCCGCTCGACGCGCAGCACGCGTCCGCCCGCGGTGATGTCGAGCAGACCGGCGAGGGTGTCGTCGGCGGTGATGTAACCGACGTCCAGCAACTGCGAGGTGGGTTCGAGGCCCTGCGCGCGCATGTCCTCGGTGTAGGAGGTGAGTTGCAGGGCCTGGGAGACCTTCGGCTTGGCGACGAACGTGCCCTTGCCCTGGATGCGCTCCAGCCGGCCCTCGACGACCAGCTCCTGCAGCGCCTGACGGACCGTCGTGCGGGAAGTGTCGAACTCGGCCGCCAGCGTCCGCTCCGGCGGGACGGGGGTGCCCGGGGCCTGGGTCTCCGTCATATCGAGCAAATGCTTCTTCAGGCGGTAGTACTTGGGCACGCGCGCGGTACGGACGGTCGTCCCACCCTCGTTCTCCGCACTGCTGACGTCGGTGGTCATGGCCTGCCTTCCCGGCTCCGGATGCGGGTCACATCGTGGCACGGATACGGCGGTGAGTGCCCCGCTGTTCCGTGATCCCCTCTGTATACCGTCGCAACCTTTGCTGGTCTAGTCCAACCGCCGAGTGGTCTAGCGGAGGCGCGGTCGCAGGTCTCGATGTTTTCGACGGTTTCTTACTTAAAGGTTCCTGCATATGTAGGTCGCATAACGGCTGGTCAAAGCGTTTTCGGCCACCCTTGACAGGCCTATTGGTCTGAGCCAAGCTCTGCGCACTGGTCTACACCATTGGTCCAGGTCCCGGCGTCGTGGCGCGGGGGGTGTGTGGGCATCCTGAGGAGGGTGGCGTGAAGCGCAAGCTGATAGCCGCGATCGGAATCGCGGGCATCATGATCTCCATCGCGGCGTGCGGGGACGACAAGGGCAGCGGGGACTCGAAGGGCTCCGACGCCAAGGAACTGACCGTCTGGCTGACGGTCGACGCCCAGAACAACTGGCCCGCGCTGGTGAAGGCGGCCGACGCGGCGATGGTGAAGAAGCACCCCGGCCTCAAGATCACCCATGAGTACTACGGCTGGCCCGACAAGAACGCCAAGCTCGACGCGGTCCTCGCCACCGACAAGGCGCCCGACGTGGTCGAGATGGGCAACACCGAGATGCTCAGCTACATGGTGAAGGGCGCCTTCGCCCCCCTCGACGCCTCGAAGTTCGACAACTCCTCCGCCTGGCTGGACGGCCTCAAGGCCTCGGTGACCTACGACGGCAAGATCTACGGCGTCCCGTACTACGCCGGCGGCCGGGTCGCCAACTGGCGCAAGGACGTCTTCGCCAAGGTGGGCGTGAAGTCCCCGCCGAAGACGTACGCCGAGCTGACCGACGCCCTGGACAAGGTCCAGAAGAAGGAGGGCGACAAGTTCTCCGCCTGGTACCAGCCCACCCGCGACTGGTACGCGGCCATGTCCTTCGTCTACGACGCCGGCGGCTCGATCGCCGTCGAGTCCGGCGGTCAGTGGAAGGGCAACCTCTCCTCCGCCGACTCCCTCAAGGGTCTGACCGAGTTCAAGAAGGTCGTCGACTCGTACATGCACGGCGACAAGACCAAGGACGAGTCCGACCGGTACATCGTCTACGGCCAGGGCAAGTCCGGCATGATCTTCGCCCCCGCCTGGGAGGGCGCGACCGCCGCGGCCAAGGAGAACGACAAGACCGGCAAGCTCGCGGGCAACGTCGAGAACTTCGTGATGCCCGGCCCGTCCGGCAAGAACCTCCCGGTCTTCCTGGGCGGCTCCGACCTCGCCGTCCCGGTGAAGTCGGACGCGCAGGACCTCGCCGCAGAGTGGATCAACGCCTTCACCGGCCCCTCCGGCCAGAAGGGTCTGATGGCCAAGGGCAACCTGCCCAACAACAAGACCGACCTCGCCACCCTCAAGAACGACCCGGCGACGGCCGTCCCGGCCACCGCGGCCGAGTCCAACTGGTTCGTCCCGATGGCCCCCGGCTGGGGCCAGGTCGAGAAGGCCCAGGTCCTGCAGAACATGCTGCAGAGCATCGGCACCGGCAAGAAGTCGGTCGAGGAGGCCGCGAAGGAAGCGGACGCCGCGATCGACAAGGTCATCAACACCAAGTGACCTGAAGGCGGCGCCCCGCCCTGTGCCGGGCGCCGCCTCCCGTACGACCCGAGGGACCGCTGAGGAGCGCGCGGATGAGTGCCGCAGACACGACCACCCCTGTCAAGGTGCCGCCGACGCGGCCGTCACCCCCACCACGGACCGAGGCGAGACAGCCCCGGGGGCGGCGGAAGACCTCCGCCACCACCCCCTGGCTGCTCCTCGCGCCCTGTCTGCTGATCCTCGCGCTGGTCATGGGCTATCCGCTGGTCCGCCTGGTGACGCTCTCCTTCCAGAAGTTCGGCCAGTCCCAGCTGTGGGGCTTCCAGCCGGCCGAGAACGTCGGCTTCGACAACTTCGCGGGCGTGCTGGGCGACGGCGAGTTCTGGCAGGTCGTCGTCCGCACGATCGTCTTCGCGGCCGGCTGCGTGATCCTCACGATGGTCCTCGGCATGCTGGTCGCGCTGCTGCTCCAGCGGGTCTCCGGCTGGGTGAAGACCCTCGTCAACATCGCGCTCGTGGCCAGCTGGGGCATGCCCGTCATCGTCGCCACCACCGTCTTCAAGTGGCTGTTCGACTCCGACTACGGCATCCTCAACGCGGTCCTGAGCAAGCTGCCCGGTGTCGAGCTGATCGGCCACAACTGGTTCGCCAGCGGACCGCAGGGCCTGGCCGTCATCATGCTGCTGGTGATCTGGGGCGCGGTCCCCTTCGTGGTCATCACGCTCAGCGCCGGCCTCACCCAGGTCCCGGCCGAACTGGAGGAGGCCGCCCGCCTCGACGGCGCCGGCTCCTGGGGCGTCTTCCGGTACGTCACCCTGCCCGTCCTCAAGCCGATCGTCGTGATGCTCACGACCCTCTCGGTCATCTGGGACATGGGCGTCTTCCCGCAGGTGTTCGTGATGCGCAACGGCCACCCCGAGCCCGAGTTCCAGCTCCTGACCACGTACTCCTACGACCGCGCCTTCGTCGTCAACGACTACGGCCAGGGCTCGGCGATAGCCCTGATCACCGTCCTGCTGCTGCTCGGCGTGGTCGCCGTCTACATGCGTCAGATGCTGAAGATCGGAGAAGTCGAATGAGCAGCATGAGTACGGTTTCCGCTCCGAGGCGGCCGAAGCTCGGCTGGAACCTCCTCGGCCTCCTCGTCTTCGCCGTCGTCGGCTTCCCCGTCTACTGGATGCTCAACACGGCGTTCAAGCCGGCGAAGGACGCGATCGACCCCGACCCGAGCCTGCTGCCGACGGGTGTCACGCTGTCCAACTTCCGTCGCGCGCTGGCCATCGCCGACTTCTGGGGCCCGGTCGGCCGCAGCCTGATCGTCTCCCTGGCGGTCGTGGCGATCGGCGTCGTCGTCGGCATGCTGGCCGCCCTCGCCATCTCCCGGTTCGCCTTCCGAGGCCGCAAGATCGTGATCGTGGGCATCCTCGCGGTCCAGATGGTCCCGCTGGTCGCGATGATCATCCCGGTCTTCCTGCTCCTGAACGACCTGGAGCAGTACGACAAGCTCTCCGGCCTGATCATCACCTACCTGACCTTCGTCCTGCCCTTCACGGTGTGGACCCTGCGCGGCTTCATCGTCAACATCCCGAAGGAACTGGAGGAGGCCGCGATGGTCGACGGCTGCAGCCGCACCGGCGCCTTCGTCCGTGTGGTCTTCCCCCTCCTCGCCCCCGGCATGGTCGCCACCTCGGTCTACGGCTTCATCCAGGCCTGGAACGAGTACCTGTACGCCCTGATGCTGCTCAGTCAGAAGAACCAGACCGCGACCGTCTGGCTCGGCAACTTCACCACCAAGCACGGCACCGAGTACGCCCCGATGATGGCCGGCGCCACCATGATGGCGATCCCCATCGTCGTCCTGTTCCTCCTCGTCCAGCGCAAGATGGCCGCGGGTCTGACCGCGGGCGCCGTGAAGGGATGACGCCCCCGATGACGACACTCGCCAGCGGCACCGACACGCTGACCCGGGACGCCCTGACGGTCCTCCAGCCCGGCTTCCCCGGCACCACCGCCCCCGACTGGCTGCTGCGCCGCCTCGGCGAGGGCCTGGCCTCGGTCGGCCTGTTCGGCCGCAACATCGCCTCCCCGGAACAACTCACCGCACTCACGGCCCAGTTGCGCGCGGAACGGGACGACGTCCTGGTCGCGATCGACGAGGAGGGCGGAGACGTCACGCGCCTGGAGGTGCGTACGGGCTCCAGCTTCCCCGGCAACCACGCGCTGGGCGCGGTGGACGACCCGGACCTGACCCGGGAGGTGGCGTACGAACTGGGACGCCGGCTCGCGGAGTGCGGGGTGAACCTGAACTGGGCCCCGTCGGCGGACGTGAACTCCAACCCCGCCAACCCGGTCATCGGCGTCCGCTCCTTCGGCGCCGACCCCGGCCTGGTCGCCCGCCACACCGCCGCCTACGTCACCGGCCTGCAGTCGGCGGGCGTGGCGGCCTGCACCAAGCACTTCCCGGGGCACGGCGACACGGCCGTCGACTCCCACCACGCGCTCCCGCGCATCGACGTACCGGCCGACGCCCTGGCGGAACGCGAACTGATCCCCTTCCTCGCGGCCATCGGGGCCGGCACCAGGGCGATCATGAGCGCGCACATCCTGGTCCCGGCCCTGGACCCCATCCGCCCGGCAACGTTGTCCCGTCCCGTCCTCACCGACCTCCTCCGCCGCGACCTCGGCTACCAGGGCCTGATCGTCACCGACGGCATGGAGATGCAGGCCATCGCCGCCACCTACGGCATCGAACGCGGCAGCGTCCTGGCGATCGCCGCCGGCGCCGACGCCATCTGCGTGGGCGGCGGCCTCGCCGACGACGCGACGGTACGCCGCCTCCGCGACGCCCTGATCACCGCCGTCCGCACCGGCGAGCTCCCCGAGGAGCGCCTGGCGGACGCGGCGGAACGGGTACGGGCCCTGGCCCGCTGGACGGGGGCGGCTCCCGAGCACACCGGTGGGGCCAGGCCGGACGTAGGCCTGCTGGCCGCCCGCCGCGCCCTCGGCGTCACCGGCGCCGGCACGTTCACCCCCCTCACCGAACCCCCGTACGTCGCCGCCCTCACCCCGGTCGCCAACATCGCCGTCGGTGACGAGACGCCGTGGGGCCTGGCACCCGAGCTGGCCCGGATCCTGCCCGGCACCATGACGGGGAGCTTCACCGGGGAGGACGCCGGACGGGCGGCGCTGGCCGCGGCGGGGGAGCGGCGCATCGTCGCCGTGCTCCGCGACGAGCACCGCCACCCCTGGATGACAGCGGCCCTGGACACCCTCCTGACGGCCCGCCCCGACACGATCGTGGTGGAGATGGGCGTCCCCCAGGCGTCCCCCCGCGGCGCCCTGCACATAGCGACCCACGGCGCGGCCCGTGTGTGCGGCCGGGCGGCGGCGGAGATCATCGCCGGAAAGTGAATCCCACGACACGAAAGGCGCCGGTTCCCTTTTCGGAACCGGCGCCCGCAGTGCTTCATCCCCGCGTCAAATTCCCTGCCACTCCGGCTTATTGGCATATGTGTGCCGGAAGTACTCCGCAAGCTTCAGCTTGGAAGCGGCCGCCTCGTCGACGACGACCGTCGCATGCGGATGCAGCTGCAATGCCGACGCCGGACACACCGCGGCAACCGGCCCTTCGACCGTCGCCGCGACCGCGTCGGCCTTGCCCTCCCCCGTGGCGAGCAGCACCAGGTGCCGCGCCTCCAGGATCGTGCCGATGCCCTGGGTGATGACGTGGTGCGGCACCTGCTCGATGTCCCCGTCGAAGAAGCGCGCGTTGTCCACCCGGGTCTGCTCGGTCAGCGTCTTGATCCGGGTCCGCGAGCGCAGCGACGAGCACGGCTCGTTGAAACCGATGTGCCCGTCGGTGCCGATCCCGAGCAGTTGGAGGTCCACCCCGCCGGCCGCGGCCAGCGCCGCGTCGTACGCCGCGCACGCCGCCTGGATGTCCACAGCCGTGCCGTCGGGCCCGAGGAACGCCTCCATGTCGATGCCGAGCGGCTCCAGCACCTCGCGCCGCAGCACCGAGCGGTAGGACTCGGGGTGCTCGGCGGGCAGCCCGACGTACTCGTCGAGCTGGGCGATCCGCGCTCGTGAGGTGTCCGTCTCGCCGGAGCGCACCTTGGCCGCGAGCGCCTGGTAGACGGGCAGCGGGGTGGAGCCGGTGGCCACGCCGAGCAGCGCGTCCGGCTTGCGCCGCAGCAGCCCCGCCATGGCCTCGGCGATCAGCTCGCCACCCGACTTGGCGTCCGGAACGATGACAACTTCCACGCTGGCCTGCCGTTCTGAGCTGAGTGGTTTAGACCAATCTAGCAGAGCGTCGTGAAATTGCCCCCCATATCTCATCCCTTGGAGGAACCCGCAGCGGCTAGGCTGCGTTATGCACGCGGGGGCATGGACACACCTTGTGGTCTAGTCCACAATGGTTCACGGGGGAACAACCCCGGAGGAACCACACGAGAACTTCCGTCTTCCCCGCACAGGAAGGCGGACCGAGGGTCCGGAGCTCTCTGCCCTGACTGCCCCGGCTCCTCACCTTCGGCCGACGGGACCGCACACCCCGTGGTCGATATTGCTCCGGGCTGCGGTGCCGGGAGGGTTGAGGGTCCCTCCCAGGCGCCGCGGCCCGCGGGTGTTTTTCGGACACGTCCCGGCGCCCGGGTACGCTCGCAGACGTGCCCTCCATGAACGAACTCGTACGCCAGCACACCGCACTCGACGACTCCGACCTCGAGTGGCTCCATCTGCTGGTCTCGGAGTGGCAGCTGCTCTCCGACCTCTCCTTCGCCGACCTGGTCCTGTGGGTCCCCACCAGCGACGGGACCCGCTATGTCTCCGTGGCCCAGATGCGCCCCAACACCGGCCCCACCTCCTACCAGGACGACATGGTCGGCCATCTGGTGCCGCGCGGCCGCCGCCCCCTCCTCGACGTCGCCCTCGACGAGGGCCGGATCGTGCGCGAGGGCGACCCGGAGTGGCGCGAGGAGGTCCCCGTCCGTGTCGAGTCCATCCCGGTACGGCGTGACGGGCGCGTCCTCGGGGTGATCGCCCGCAACACCAACCTGCTCACCGTGCGCACCCCGAGCCGGCTGGAGCTGACCTACCTCCAGAGCGCCTCCGACCTCGCGCAGATGATCGCGGCCGGTTCCTTCCCCTTCCCCAACCAGCAGATGGACATGGACGCCGCCCCGCGTGTCGGTGACGGCCTGATCCGCGTCGACGGCGACGGCATCGTCCAGTACGCCTCTCCGAACGCGCTGTCCGCCTACCACCGCCTCGGCCTCGCCTCCGACCTCGTCGGCCACCACCTGGGGCAGACCACCGCCGAACTCGCCCCCACCCGGGGCCCGGTGGACGAGGCGCTCGCCAAGGTCGCGAGCGGCTGGGCACCCCGCGAGTTCGAGATCGAGTCCAGCGACGGGGTCATCCAGTTCCGTACGATCCCGCTCAAGCCCAAGGGCACCCGCATCGGTTCGCTCGTCCTGCTCCGGGACGTCACCGAACTCCGTCGTCGCGAACGTGAGTTGATCACCAAGGACGCCACGATCCGGGAGATCCACCACCGGGTGAAGAACAACCTCCAGACGGTCGCCGCCCTGCTCCGCCTGCAGGCCCGTCGAATCGATTCCGAGCGCGGCCGGGAGGCTCTGGAGGAGGCGGTCCGCCGGGTCGGCTCGATCGCCATCGTGCACGAGACGCTCTCTCAGAACCTGGACGAGCGCGTGGAGTTCGACGAGATCGCCGACCGCGTCCTGGCGATGGTGGCGGAGATCTCGCCGGGCAAGGTGACCGGCCGGCGCAGCGGACGCTTCGGCATCCTGGACGCGGAGGTCGCCACCCCGCTGTCCATGGTCCTCACCGAGGTCCTCCAGAACGCCCTGGAGCACGGCTTCCGCGAGGGCGACACCGGCACGGTCGAGGTCTCGGCGGTCCGCGGCGGGACGACGAAGGAGGCCCGCCTGCTGGTCACCGTCCAGGACGACGGCGTGGGCCTGCCGGACGGCTTCGACCCGCACACCTCCGGCAACCTCGGCCTGCAGATCGTACGGACGCTGGTGGAGGGCGAGTTGGGCGGCAGCTTCGACATGGTCCCGGCACCGGAGCGCGGTACCCAGGTGATCCTGGACATCCCGGTGCGCGCGCAGAAGTAGGGGGAGAGGCGAGCCGGTAAGGGGGCGGCACGCAGCAAGAAGCCCCGGACCGTTCAGGGGTCCGGGGCTCGAATGCTCGTTGCCAGCGATTAGCTGCGCATCGGGGGTACTGCGCGCTGCGGCTCGGGGGCGGGAGAAGCGTACTCGCTGTACGCGCCGCCAAGCTCAGGCTGTGTGCGGGGCGGGTGTTGTCAGGCGGAGGCCTGACGGGCCCGGTTGCGGGCGGCGCGACGCTTCATGGCACGGCGCTCGTCCTCGCTGAGACCACCCCAGACGCCGGAGTCCTGGCCGGACTCGAGCGCCCACTGCAGACACTGCTCCATAACCGGGCAGCGACGGCAGACGGCCTTGGCTTCCTCGATCTGCAGCAGCGCAGGACCGGTGTTGCCGATGGGGAAGAAGAGCTCGGGGTCTTCCTCGCGGCAAACGGCGTTGTGACGCCAGTCCATGGCTGCTACCTCTCCTTGGTATTACGTGCAGGTTGCTTGTGAATGTGAACGCTTTCACGAATCCCTCAACAAGTGAAGGGCCAACCCGCCAGGTTCGCTGGCGTGGTCCTGTGGATTGAAGAGGGGTTCTGGTGATCAGTGGAGGCTGGTGTTGCGGGCCGTCCCGATCGCCACGTAGAGACTCGCAAACCTCAGCGGCGGATACAACCCCTTCCGGAAAGTTTTTTTTGATTCCTCGGTGTCGACTAGGTCACAGCCGTACTTCCATGGGGTGGACCCTGGCCTAAACGTTCGAGTGAAAGGACTTCAGCCCTTTCTGCTCACACAATCACACGCAGTGCACGGCGTACGCCTGTGAACGTCACGCTCGTACGCAGCCCGAGGTGGTCGCCGTCCATCTGGAGGGGCAGGGGCACCTTCGAATGCAAGGTGAACCGGTCCAGGTCGTGGAAGGAGTGGGCATGCTTCCCTTGTGGTCCCCGCTCGGGGGACGAAGTGAGCAACTGGGTGCCATACCGGGCAACCGCGGGCGTGGACAGACGGCTCAGACCGAGTACGTCGAGCCCCGTATCGAACGAGGCCTTAGGCGACGCGTACACCGGGCGATTGCCCAGATAGGTCCACGGAGCCGTGTTGCAGACTATGGAAAGCACCAAATCGGTCACCGGGTCCGCGTCCGGCCGTTCCAGCGTGATCGATCCGTGCCGGCGGTCCGGCTCTCCGAGGAGCTGACGCACGGCCTGCATGAGATAGAGGGCGTGCGTGGACCTTCTTCCCCGCTCCCGCTGCTGTTCGACCCGGCCGACGACTCCCGCGTCGAAGCCGAGCCCGGCGTTGAAGGTGAACCAGCGCGAGGGCACCGCCTCGTCCTCCGTGCCCGGCGTGCCGGAGGCGAGACCGAGGCCGACCGTGCGCTGGCTCCGCTCGCGCAGGGCGTCCAGCAGGGCGCCGGTGGCCTCAACGGGGTCGTTGGGCAGACCCAGGGCGCGGGCGAAGACATTCGTGGAGCCGCCGGGGACCACCGCGAGACCGGGCAGCCGGTCCGGCTCGGGGCCGGCGTGCAGAAGGCCGTTGACGACCTCGTTCACCGTGCCGTCGCCGCCGAGGGCCACCACCAGGTCGGTGTTCCCGCTCTCCGCCGCCTGCCGGCCGAGGTCGCGCGCGTGTCCGCGGTACTCCGTGGTGACCGCCTCCAGCTTCATCTCGCTGGCGAGCGCGTGGATGAGGACGTCACGCGTCCGTGCACTCGTAGTGGTGGCTGCCGGGTTGACCACGAGGAGTGCACGCATGAGTTGCAGCGTACCTACTGGGTGGTACCCGGGCACAGGCCGAGGTGGGGAAGCGGTAAGAGATCGGGCGTGAGCCTCGACACGGGCCCGCGCACGGGCGGGGCTACCCTTCAGAGGTGAGCAGTGAGCAGAGCCCCCTCGCCCCCGAAACCGCCCCGGACGCCACCGGTCCGCGGCCGCGCCGGCTGATCTACGCCGCCGCGCTGGCCGGCCTCGAGGGGCTGGCGCTGGTCGTCGGCGGGGTGTGGATTTCGGTCCTGGGGATCACCGGCGACCCGGACGACCGTCAGCAGGCCGTCACCGGCGGCGTGACCCTGATGGTGCTCGCGCTGCTGCCGCTCCTCGCCGCCCGTGGACTGCTCGGCCGGCGCAGCTGGAGCCGGGGGCCCGCCGTCATCACGCAGGTCATGGCGCTGCCGGTGGCCTACAACCTGTTGCAGGCCGACAGCATGGCGATCCCGGCGGGCATCGCCCTGGCGGTCGTCGCCGTCGCGGCGCTCGTCCTGCTCGTCAACGGCGAGACGACCCGGGCCCTCGGGATCCGGGGGCCCGGCAACCCGCCGAAGTAGCGGTCGCTCCGCGGGAAGGCCTCACCACCTCCCCCTAGCCCTACTCCTCGACCAGCAGCTTCTCCCGCAGCTGTGCCAGTGTGCGCGCCAGCAGCCGGGAGACGTGCATCTGCGAGATCCCGACCTCCTGCGCGATCTGCGACTGGGTCATGTTGCCGAAGAACCGCAGCAGCAGGATCCGCTTCTCGCGCGGCGGGAGGTCCTCCAGGAGCGGCTTGAGCGACTCCCGGTACTCGACGCCCTCCAGCGCCTCGTCCTCCGCGCCGAGGGTGTCGGCGACCGCGGGGGACTCGTCGTCGGTGTCGGGGACGTCCAGGGACAGCGTGGAGTACGCGTTGGCGGACTCCAGGCCCTCCAGGACCTCCTCCTCCGAGATGGCCAGTTTCTCGGCCAGCTCATGGACGGTGGGGGAGCGGCCGTGCTGCTGGGAGAGTTCCGCCGTCGCCGTGGTGAGCGCGAGGCGCAGCTCCTGGAGCCTGCGCGGGACACGCACCGCCCAGCCCTTGTCCCGGAAGTGCCGCTTGATCTCGCCGACGACCGTCGGGGTCGCGTACGTCGAGAACTCGACGCCGCGGTCCGGGTCGAAGCGGTCGACCGACTTGATCAGGCCGATGGTGGCGACCTGGGTGAGGTCGTCCAGCGGCTCGCCGCGGTTGCGGAAACGCCGCGCCAGGTGTTCGACGAGCGGAAGGTGCATACGGACCAGCTGGTTGCGCAGCTCCGCGTACTCGGGGCTGCCGTCCTTCAGCCCGCGCAGCTCGACGAACATCGCCCGCGCCCCGCTGCGATCCCCTTGCTCCCGGGGCTCCTGCTGGTTGCGGGGCTCCTGCTGGTTGCGTGGCTCGTGCTGCGTGCCCGGCACGCGGTGTTCGTCGTCTCGCTCGTGCTCGCTCATCGTCCCGCCCGTCGCCCTCTGTCGAGCCCTGTCCTCAGCCCGGCCGGGGGAGCCCCCGATCCGCCCCTCACGGGGCGGGTCCTGCACGGTATCCAGGTCCCGCCGCTGTCCCGGGGCATCCTCCGGATGCGGCCGGGCCTGCTCGGGAATGCCGTCGATACCGTCGATACCGTCCGCCGTCATGCGTCGGGAACCGCCCGGAGAGACTGAATCGTTCTCGGCCGGCAGCTCCCGTGTGCCGCGCTCTTCGTCCCGCACCGGCCCGTCCCCGTTCCTCACGCCGGCCCGGGTCCCGCGCCGCGCTGTTTGTAGAGGCTGATCGAAACGGTTTTGTCCTCGTCGACGGCGGAGGAGACCTTGCCCGCGAGGGCGGACAGCACGGTCCAGGCGAAGGTGTCCCGCGAGGGGGCATGTCCGTCGGTGGTCGGTGCCGAGACGGTGACCTCGAGCGAGTCGTCGACGAGCCGGAAGACACAACTGAGCACCGAGCCGGGCACGGCCTGCTGGAGCAGGATCGCGCAGGCCTCGTCCACCGCGATGCGCAGGTCCTCGATCTCGTCCAGGGTGAAGTCCAAACGGGCCGCGAGACCGGCCGTGGCCGTCCGCAGCACCGACAGGTAGGCACCCGCAGCCGGCAGCCGGACTTCCACGAAGTCCTGGGTCGCGGGCTCGCCTGCGATCTGGGACACCCTCACCTCCAAGGTGGTACAAGCTTTTCGGGGCCGAGGGTTGCCCCCCGGGGTAACGCGTGTGTGGTGCAGCGGTGACGCTATCGCGCTCTCACGTTTCTGTCCCTGGGACCCCAACCCCCTGGCGTCACTCACAGTAAAGCTGTGAACACGCTCCGTGTCTAGGGGGCTGCGGGCCCAAAAGGGAAGAGGGCGCGCCGGGTTGACGTACCCAGGCGTCAGATGGTCGAACCGTACCCGCCGGACGGCCTGACCGTCTCGGAAGTAGAACGTCCGGACCTCCTCAGATGTTCACACCAGGACGTGGTCGACGAAGCACCAACGCCAATTCTCCCCGGGCTCGAAGGTCCGCATCACGGGATGCCCGGTCTCCTTGTGGTGTTCCGTCGCGTGCCGGCTGGGCGAGGAGTCGCAGCAGCCGACGTGGCCGCACGTCAGGCACAGCCGCAACTGCACCGGGTGGGTGCCGTCACGCAGGCACTCCGGACACGTCTCGCCGAGCGGGACGGGTTCGGGGTCGGGCAGCGCGTCGGCGTGCGTGCACTGTTTCATGATTGCCAGATTACGACGGGCGTGCGGACGCCCGCGCGGAAAAACGAGGCGGGCGAGACATGGACGTGATGCCACTGCTGTTGCTGGTGGCGGGCAGCGCTGCGATCGCGGCGGCGGCCCGGCGCACCCCGGTGCCGGCCCCGCTGCTGCTGGTCGCGGTCGGCCTGGCGGTGTCGTACGTGCCCGGAGTCCCTGACTACACCCTGGACCCGGACGTCGTCCTGCCGCTGCTGCTGCCGCCGCTGCTGTACACCTCGGCCACCGACAGCTCCTACCTCGACCTGCGCGCCCAGCTCAGACCGGTGGCCCTGCTGTCGGTCGGCTACGTGCTCTTCGCGACGGTCGTCGTCGGCTGGGCCGCCTACCTGCTCGTCCCCGGACTTCCGCTGACCGCGGCGCTCGTGCTGGGCGCGGTGGTGGCTCCGCCGGACGCGGTCGCGGCGACGGCGGTGGCGCGCCGGGTCGGCCTGCCGTCCCGGATCACCACGATCCTCCAGGGGGAGTCCCTGCTGAACGACGCCACCGCGATCACCGCCTACAAGGTGGCCCTGGCGGTCGTGGTCGGCGAGGGCGCGTCCTGGGCGGGCGGCATCGAGGAGTTCCTGGTCGCGGCGGTCGGAGGGGTCGTCGCGGGCCTGATCCTCATGGCCCCGCTGCACTGGCTGCGCACCCACCTGAAGGAGCCCCTCCTCCAGAACACGCTCTCCCTGCTGATCCCGTTCGTCGCGTACGCGTCCGCCGAGCAGTTCCACGCCTCCGGCGTGCTCGCCGTGGTCGTCGTCGCCCTCTACCTCGGTCACCGCGCGTGGGAGGTCGACTTCGCCACCCGGCTCCAGGAGGAGGCGGTGTGGAAGATGGTCGCCTTCGTCCTGGAGTCGGCGGTCTTCGCCCTGATCGGCCTGCAACTGCCGGTGGTCCTCAGGGGCCTCGGTTCGTACGAGGGTGTGGAGGCCGCCTGGTACGCGGTCGCCCTCTTCCTCGTGGTCGTCGTCGCCCGCTTCCTGTGGGTCTATCCGGCGACCTTCCTGCCCTGGGCGCTGTCGGCACGCATCCGCTCGCGGGAGGAGAACCCCACCTGGCGGGGACCCTTCGTCATCGGCTGGGCCGGCATGCGGGGCGTGGTCTCGCTGGCCATCGCCTTCTCCATCCCGCTCACCGTGGAGGACGGCGCGCCCTTCCCGCGCCGCGACCTGATCCTCTTCCTGACGTTCACCACGGTCATCGGCACGCTGGTCGTCCAGGGCCTGACCCTGCCCCCGCTGATCCGCGTGCTGAAGTTCCCCGGGCCCGACCCGCAGGCCGCCACGCTCGCCGAGGCCAACGCCCAGGCGCAGGCCTCCCGCGTGGCCGAGGAGCGCCTGGAAGCCCTGCTGTCCGACGAGCGCAACGCCCTGCCCCCGCCGCTCGCCGACCGTCTGCGCGACGTCCTGGAACGCCGCCGCAACGCCGTCTGGGAGCGCCTCGGCCAGGTCAATCCGATCACCGGTGAGACCGTCGACGACACCTACCGCCGGCTGTCCCGCGAGATGATCAGCGCCGAGCGCACGATGTTCGTACGGCTGCGCGACGGCCGCTACATCGACGACGAGATGCTGCGGACCCTGCTGCGCCGACTGGACCTGGAGGAGGCGGCGGCCTACCGGGAGACGGCCTAGGACCGCACCGCAGCCCTGGCAGACTTCCTGCACACCCACAACCACCACCGCTGCCACACCGCACTCGGCGGCCGGCCACCCATCAGCCGTGTGAACAACGCTGCGGGTCACAACACGCCCTAGAGGTGCGGTGTCGGGTTCGGATCGCTCAGACGGTGAAGGGTGATCCGGTCACCACCGCCGCGAGGCGGGTCCCGCGCGGGAAGGCGCCCTCCTCGGTGAGGGCGACCAGTCCGTAGAGCAACTTGGCGACATAGAGACGTTCGACCGGAACGCCGTGCCGGCGCTCGAAGTCCTCGGCGAAGGCGTCGAGCTCGGGGGTGACCCGGGCGTATCCGCCGAAGTGGAAGCGCTCGTCGAGGTCCCACGCGCGCGTGGGAGCGCCGAAGGCCTCGGTCTGCAGGGCCCGTATGCCGTCGCCCAGGAAGCCGCCCTTGAGGACCGGTATGCCCAGGGCCCGCTGTCCGGGGCCGAGGCCGGCGGCCAGGCCCGCGAGGGTGCCGCCGGTGCCGCAGGCGAGGGCGACGACATCGGCGCGGCCGCGCAGCTCCGCGCCGAGGGCCCGGCAGCCGCGGACGGCGAGCGCGTTGCTGCCGCCCTCGGGGACGACGTACGCCTCCTCGGCGCCGACCGCGGCCGAGAGCTTCCGGAGCACGTCCGGCTCGGCCTTGCGGCGGTAGGTGGAGCGGTCCACGAAGTGCAGCCGCATACCGTCGGCCGCGCACCGGGCGAGCGAGGGGTTCAGCGGTCGGCCGGACAGCTCGTCACCGCGCACCACGCCCACCGTGGACAGTCCCAGCAGCAGGCCGCCGGCGGCCGTGGCGCGCAGGTGGTTGGAGTAGGCGCCGCCGAAGGTGAGGACCGTGCGCCCGGCCGCCGCCTCCAGATTGGGCACCAGCTTGCGCCACTTGTTGCCGATCAGCTCCGGATGGATCAGGTCGTCCCGCTTCAGCAGCAGCCGTACGCCGTGCCGTGCGAACCGGTCGTCGGCCACTTCCTGGAGCGGGGAGGGCAGACGGGGGCGCAGATCGGTCACCCGCCCATTGTCGAACACCGATCGCGGAACCGGCCTGCTTCCCCGGCCCGTGATGATCCATTCCCGCTCTTTCGGGTAATAGCACGAGCACACACCGTGATGGAAGCCTGGTGCACGTACCAGTGCACCGGCGCAGTTCGGCGCCCGTGCGTGATTCGGGAGGGCATTTCTCCATGTCGGTAGGCGAAGAGGTCCGCACGGATTCGGTCAAGCCGCAGCAGAGTCTCGGCACCGCGGCCGCGCGGAACCTGGCCACCACGACCAAGTCCGCACCGCAGATGCAGGAGATCAGCTCCCGCTGGCTGCTGCGGAACCTGCCCTGGGTCGATGTGAAGGGTGGTACGTACCGGGTCAACAGGCGGCTCACGTACGCGGTCGGGGACGGCCGCATCACGTTCGTCAAGACCGGCGACCGTGTCGAGGTGATCCCGGCCGAACTGGGCGAACTGCCGGCGCTGCGCGACTTCGAGGACGAGGAGGTGCTGTCGGAGCTCGCCTCCCGCTGCCGGCAGCGGGAGTACGCCGCGGGCGAGGTCATCACCTCCTTCGGCACCCAGACCGACGAGGTCTATCTGCTGGCCCACGGCAGGATCGAGAAGGTCGGCACCGGCCCCTACGGCGACGACCAGGTCCTCGGCGTCCTCGCCGACGGCGCGTACTTCGGCGAGCACGCCCTGCTCGACGCCGACCCCATCTGGGAGTACACCGCCCGAACCGTCACGGCGACCACGGTCCTGATCCTCTCCCGTCAGGACGTCGAGCAGGTCGCGGAGCGCGCCGACTCCCTGCGCGAGCACCTCCAGCGGCAGCGCGCGATCCCCGAGCAGCGCACCAACAAGTACGGCGAGAAGGCCGTCGACCTGGCCGCGGGCCACGCCGGTGAACCGGACATCCCGCACACCTTCGTGGACTACGACGCCCGTCCGCGCGAGTACGAACTGAGCATCGCCCAGACCGTGCTGCGCATCCACACACGCGTGGCGGACCTCTACAACCAGCCCATGAACCAGACCGAACAGCAGCTGCGGCTGACGGTCGAGGCGATCAAGGAGCGCCAGGAGCACGAGCTGGTCAACAACCGGGAGTTCGGGCTGCTCCACAACTGCGAGTACGACCAGCGGCTCCAGCCGCACGACGGTGTGCCGAGCCCCGACGACCTGGACGAGCTGCTCAGCAGGCGGCGCGGCACCAAGATGCTCCTCGCCCACCCGCGCGCCATCTCGGCGATCGGCCGCGAGCTCAACAAGCGCGGGCTCGTGCCCGAGACGATCGACGTCGGCGGCAACCGGATCCCCACCTGGCGCGGAGTGCCGATCTATCCGTGCAACAAGATCCCGGTCAGCGAGGCCCGCACCAGCTCGATCATCGCCATGCGTCTCGGCGAGCAGGACCAGGGCGTCATCGGCCTGCGCCAGTCCGGCATCCCGGACGAGATCGAGCCGAGCCTGTCCGTGCGGTTCATGGGCATCAACGAACAGGCCATCATCAAGTACCTGGTGACCGCCTACTACTCGGCGGCGGTCCTGGTGCCGGACGCGCTGGGCGTACTGGAGAACGTCGAGATCGGCCGCTGGCGGTGACCTTCGCCACCAGGCCGTACGGGATGCGGGACAGGCGGACGTCCATCGGGAGCCGGGGGGACAGCCGGGCGGCGGCCGGACCGGCGGCGTGCGACGGGCAGGAGGCGGCGGCGATCCTGGAGCGCGCCCGGGTGGCGGTCGATCCCGAACTGCGCGCGGCCGTCGACGCCTTGCCCTCCTCGATGCGCCGGATCGCGCGCTATCACTTCGGCTGGGAGCACGCCGACGGCACCTCGGCCGAGGGCAACGCGGGCAAGGCGATCCGTCCCGCGCTCGTCCTCGCCGCGGCCGCCGCGCTGGGCGGACCGGCGGACCCGCCCGCCGCCGTCCGGGCCGCCGCGGCGGTCGAACTGGTCCACAACTTCACGCTGTTGCACGACGACGTGATGGACCGGGACACCACCCGCCGGCACCGCCCCACCGCCTGGAGGGTCTTCGGCGACGCCGACGCGATCCTCGCGGGGGACGCCCTCCAGGCGCTGGCCCTCGGCATGCTCGCCGGGGACCCGCACCCGGCGTCCTCGGCGGCCGTGGCCCGGCTCGCGGCCTGTGTGGTCGAACTCTGCGAGGGCCAGCAGGCCGACACGGCCATGGAGAAGCGCGGCCCGGCCGAGGTCACCCTCGACGAGGTGCTCGCCATGGCCGAGGCCAAGACGGGCGCGCTGCTCGGGTGCGCCTGCGCGGTGGGCGCGCTGTACGCGGGCGCGGCGGACGAGGACGTCGAGGCGCTGGACGCGTTCGGCCGGGAGGCCGGGCTCGCCTTCCAGCTCATCGACGACGTCATCGGCATATGGGGCGACCCGCGGTACACCGGCAAGCCGGCCGGCGCGGATCTCGCCGTCCGCAAGAAGTCCCTGCCGGTGGTGGCCGCCCTGGCCTCCGGCACCCCGGCCGCCGCGGAACTGGCCGGGCTCTACGCGGCCCCGTACCAGCCGGCCGACCTGGACCGCACGGCCCTGGCCGTCGAACGGGCCGGTGGCCGCGCCTGGGCCCAGGACCAGGCGGCCGAGCGGATGTCCCGCGCGATGGACGAACTGGCCCGGGCCATCCCGGACCCGGAGTCGGCGGGCGGCCTGCTGGCCCTGGCGGAGTTCGTGACGCGGCGCAGCGCGTAGTCGTCGTGCGGCGCCCGGTGCAGACCCCGGTGGGTCCCGCGCATCCCCACGGTGTGCGGGGCCGACCGGCGTCTGCGCCGGACCGGTCCGGCGCGCTTCGGACGTACAGAAGGGAGCACTGACGGCCGGTCCGCCCTACCCTGATGGCATGGACAGAGAACAACGCGTCTGTCCGGTCTGCGGGCAGCCCGTCCAGTCCGTCGTCCGGCGCCACAAGACCCTGGGCGCGTGGGTCCCGCGCTGGGTGCCGGGCCCGTGCCACAACCCGGAATGCGAGGCGTACGTCGCGGAGGGCGCTCCCGTCCCTCGTGAGCGCGAGGAGCACGACGCCCGGGCCGAGCCGACCGGCTAGCGTGCCTCCATGACCGAACCCCACATCCTCCACATCACCGAACGCGCGCTCTGGGCGGCGGCCCGCGAACAGGGCGCGTACGACTGGTCCACGCGTGGCCGCACCCTCGCGGAGGAGGGCTTCATCCACTGCTCCACCCGAGCCCAGCTCCCCAAGGTGGCCGCCTTCCTCTACGGCTCCTACGACGGCCCCGACGACCTGGTGGTCCTCGTCGTGGATCCCGCCCGGCTGGACGTCCCGCTGAGGTATGAGGCCCCGGAGCCCGGCGGTGAGGAGTTCCCGCACGTGTACGGGCCGATCCCGGTGGACGCCGTGGTGGACGTGGAAAGCTGGGGGTGACGGGGCACCCCTAGCTTGATCTTTAACCTGTGCGGCGGGGTCGTGGGGTTGTTGACTTCTTGGTTCGCTGTTTCGTAGTGCCTGGTTTGCGGACGGTGTGCACGT
>NZ_JBITLN010000015.1:0-193401 GCF_044465285.1 Streptomyces sp. NPDC049687 | reverse complement strand
CAGTCCTCCAACCCCGCCGTCCTCGCGTTCCTGCGCGAATACGAGGACGACCTGGTGCTGTGCGTGCACAACTTCTCGCGTTTCGCCCAGCCCACGGAGCTGGATCTGAGCCGGTTCAACGGGCGCTACCCGGTCGAGCTGTTCGGCGGGGTGCGTTTCCCGGCCGTCGGTGAGCTGCCCTACCTGCTCACCCTGGCCGGGCACGGCTTCTACTGGTTCCGGCTCCGCAGGGAAGCCGCCTAGAACTCCGGTGGCGGGGCGGTTTCCCTCGCCCCGCCCGGGGCACGCATCAGTAGCACCCCGACCCCCCGGGGAAAGGAATGTGACGCAATGGCGAAGACTGTCACACGTTCCGGCAGCTCCGGCACGACGAGCCCGGGCCTCCTCGCGTCACTGGACCCGCTGCTGCGGGAGTGGCTGCCCCGGCAGCGCTGGTTCGCCGGCAAGGGGCGTCCGGTCACCGGGTTCTCGCTGGTCGCGGCCACGGAGCTGGCGCCGTCCGGAGCCCGGTTCGGCTTGTACCACCTGCTGCTGCGCGCCCATCAGCCGGAGAGCCCCGGAGACTGCTACCAGCTGCTCATCGGCGTACGCGAGGCCCTGCCGCCCCGGCTGGCGCCCGCCCTGATCGGTCATGTGCCGGACGGGCCGCTGGCCGGACGGACCGTGTACGACGCCCTGTACGACATCCGGCCCGCCGAGCTGCTCCTGGAGGCGCTGCGCACCGGGGCCCGGATCGGCGCCCTGCGCTGCGAACGGGACCCGGACCAGGAGATCAGGTCGGGTCTTGTCCCGCGCCTGATGACCGCCGAGCAGTCGAACTCGTCCGTCGTCTACGGAGATACGTTCATCCTGAAGCTGTTCCGGCGGGTCGCGCCCGGCATCAACCCCGATTTGGAACTCCCCCTGGCGCTGGCCCGCGAGGGCTGCCCCCGGGTGCCCGCGCCGACGGCCTGGATGGAGACGGACCTGGAGGAGGACGCGGACGGCTCGTACGTCCTGGGTGTCCTCCAGCCCTACGTCCAGGGCGCGACCGACGGCTGGGAGCTGGCGCTGCGGGAGCTGGCCAAGGGGGAGGACTTCGCCGCGGAGGCGCGGGCGCTGGGGCGGGCCACGGCCGAGGTGCACGGGGCGCTGGCCCGGGCGCTGCCCACGGCGACGCTCGGACCGGCGCAGATAGGGCCGATGGTCGACGCCATGGTCGTACGCCTCGACGCGGCGGCGCAGGCGGTGCCGGCGTTGCGGCCGTACGCGCCCGCGCTGCGCACCGCCTACACCGCGCTGGCGGATCTGGCCGCCGAGGGGCACAGCTGGACCGCCCAGCGCGTCCACGGCGACCTCCACCTCGGGCAGTGCCTGCGGGCGCCGTCCGGGGAGTGGGCGCTGATCGACTTCGAGGGCGAGCCGGCCCGGCCGCCGGCCGAGCGCAGGATGCCGCAGCCGGCGGTGCGGGACGTGGCGGGGATGCTGCGGTCCTTCGACTACGCGGCCCACTCGGCCGAGTCACCCGTCCCCGGCTGGGCGCAGGCCTGCCGGGCGGCATACTGCTCCGGGTACGCCGAGGTGGCGGGCCGCGACCCGCGCACCGATCCGGTCCTGCTGCGGGCCTACGAGACGGACAAGGCGGTCTACGAGGTCGTCTACGAGGCCCGGCACCGCCCCGACTGGCTCCCCGTCCCGCTGTCCGCGATACACCGCCTCGCCGCACCCGACTTGCCTTGAGGAGGCCCCGCACGTGACTCCCCCGAAGAAGAAGGCCACCGGTAAGAAAGCGGCAGCCGAGGAGGCGGCGGGCAAGAAGAAGGCTGTGACCAAGAAGGCGGCAGCGAAGAACACGACGGCGTCCAAGAAGACGACGGCGGCCAAGTCGACAACGGCGAAGAAGACGACGGCCAAGGCGGTGGCGAAGAGGACGACGGCCGAGACGACACCCAAGGCGGCGGTCAAGGCGGCGGTCAAGGCCGCGGTCAAGAAGGCCGACACGACGAAGGCGCCGTCGAAGACGGCCCCCGTCGCCCCGCCCGCACCGCCCTTCTCGCCCGCACCGGACGCCGGCGACCGCGAGCGGCTTCTGCACGGCACTCACCACGCCCCGCACTCCGTGCTCGGCGCGCATCCGGTGCCCGGAGGGGTCGTCTTCCGCGCCCTGCGTCCCTACGCGCGGTCGGTCACGGTCGTCGCGGGCGAGCTGCGGGCGGAGCTGCACGACGACGGTGACGGTTTCTTCTCCGGGCTGCTGCCCCTGACCGAGGTCCCGGCCTACCGGCTCCTCGTGGCGTACGAGGACACGACCCTGGAGACCGAGGACGCGTACCGCTTCCTGCCCACCCTGGGCGAGCTGGACCTGCACCTGATCGGTGAGGGCCGGCACGAGGAGCTGTGGACGGTGCTCGGCGCGCATCCGCGGACCCACGAGGGTGTGACCGGCACCAGTTTCTCGGTGTGGGCGCCGAACGCGCGCGGGGTACGGGTGGCCGGGTCGTTCAACTTCTGGGACGGCACCGGGTACCCGATGCGTTCGCTGGGCTCCTCGGGGGTGTGGGAGCTGTTCGTGCCCGGTGTCGGCGAGGGCGAGCTGTACAAGTTCGACATCGTCCGCCCCGACGGCTCGCACACCCTGCGCGCCGACCCGCTGGCCCGGCGCACGGAGGTCCCGCCGGCGACCTCGTCGATCGTGCACAGCTCGCGGTACGAGTGGGGCGACGAGGAGTGGCTGGCCCGGCGGGCCGACCTACCGGCGCACGAGGCGCCGTTCTCGGTCTACGAGATCCATCTCGCCTCCTGGCGTCCTGGTCTGACCTACCGTCAGCTGGCCGAGCAGCTCCCCGCCTACGTCAAGGACCTCGGCTTCACGCACGTCGAGCTGATGCCGGTCGCCGAGCACCCGTTCGGCGGCTCCTGGGGCTACCAGGTCACCGGCTTCTACGCGCCCACGGCCCGGCTCGGCAGCCCCGACGACTTCAAGTACCTGGTCGACGCGCTGCACCAGGCCGGTATCGGCGTCCTCATGGACTGGGTGCCCGCGCACTTCCCGCGGGACGCGTGGGCGCTGGCGGAGTTCGACGGACGTCCGCTGTACGAGCACGAGGACCCGCTGCGGGCCGCGCACCCCGACTGGGGGACGCTGGAGTTCGACTTCGGGCGGCGCGAGGTGCGCAACTTCCTGGTGGCCAACGCGGTGTACTGGTGCGAGGAGTTCCACATCGACGGGCTGCGGGTGGACGCCGTCGCCTCGATGCTCTACCTCGACTACTCGCGTGAGCCGGGCCAGTGGACGCCGAACGAGCACGGCGGGCGGGAGAACCTGGACGCGGTGGCGTTCCTGCAGGAGATGAACGCGACGGTGTACCGGCGCAACCCGGGCGTCGTGACGGTCGCGGAGGAGTCGACGGCCTGGGACGGCGTCACGCGGGCCACCCACCACCGGGGCCCGAGCGGCTTCGGCGGACTGGGCTTCGGCCTGAAGTGGAACATGGGCTGGATGCACGACTCGCTCGCGTACATGAGCCACGAGCCCGTGCACCGCAAGTACCACCACCACGAGATGACCTTCTCGATGGTGTACGCGTACAGCGAGAACTACGTCCTGCCCATATCCCACGACGAGGTGGTGCACGGCAAACGCTCACTGGTGTCGAAGATGCCCGGCGACTGGTGGCAGCAGCGCGCCAACCTGCGGGCCTACCTGGCGTTCATGTGGGCCCACCCGGGCAAGCAACTCCTCTTCATGGGGCAGGAGTTCGCGCAGGGCGCGGAGTGGTCCGAGGCGCACGGCCCGGACTGGTGGCTGCTCGACCCGGCCTACGGCGCCGAGGCCGACCACCGGGGCGTGCGCGACCTGGTCCGCGACCTCAACACCGTCTACCGTTCCGCCCCCGCGCTCTGGCAGCGCGACACCGACCCGGCCGGTTTCCAGTGGGTGGTCGGGGACGCCTCCGAGGACAACGTCTTCGCCTTCCTCCGGTACGACACCGAGGGCGTCCCGCTCCTGTCGGTCTCCAACCTCTCCCCCGTCGTCCGCCACGACTACCGCCTCGGTGTCCCCGACGACGTACCGGCCTGGCACGAGGCCCTCAACACCGACGCCGAACGGTACGGCGGCAGCGGGGTGGGCCGGCCCGATCCGGTCAAGCCGGAGCCACAGGGCTGGCACGGCCGCCCGGCGAGCATCCGCCTGGCCCTCCCCCCGCTCGCGACGGTGTGGCTGCGGCCGGCCTAACCGTCCTTCTTGCCGCCGGACATCAGCCGGCGCAGCGCCGCCAGCAGTCCTCTGACCTGTCCCTCCGGATGGGGGGAGGCGGCGGAGTGATCGGGGTCCGGGCGGTGCAGGACCGGGGCGTCATGGGCCAGTTCGTAGCGGACCGGCAGGACTCGCAGGCCCCGCACCACCGGGCCCGAGCGCCAGGGCAACTGGTCGGGCGGGAGGGCGAGTTCGGCCTGCGCGAAATGGTCGAAGACGCGGCCGACGGCGGTGGAGACGATGAGGGCGCCCAGGTCGCGGGCCGCGCTCGGGCACTGGTGGGGGCCCGCGCCCCAGCCGAGATGGGCTCGGGTGGAGACGGCGGAGCCGACCATGTGGGAGGCGCCGATGGCGATCAGGTCCTGGTGGGCGGCGGCGCAGGACGGGGAGACGATGTCGCCCGCGCGGATCCAGAACTCGCCGAGCCGCACGTCCCGGGCGGCGAACCGGAAGCACATGTTGGCGACGGGCGGATTGGCGAGGGCGGCCCTGTTGACGGTCTCGCCGAGCTGCCCCGCCGACAGGCTGCGGCGGACCGTGGCGTTGCCGCGCAGCACCTCGAGGAGGGTGTTGAGGACCATGTTGCCGGTGATGTCGTTGAGGTAGACGGCGTTCATGAACAGCTCCCGGCCGAGCTGTTCGTCGGTGAGGTCCGGGTCGGCCAGCATCAGATAGGAGGTCAGGTCGTCGCCGGGCCTGGCCCTGCGGTGAGCGGCGAGGCGGGTGAAGGCGGCCAGCGCCCGGCCGGTGGCGGGGCCCGCGTCGGGGCCGCCGTCGAGCATCCGCCACAGGTCCATGACGAGTTCGTCGCCGAGTTCGACCGGGCAGCCGAACAGCTTGGTGGTGACCATCAGCAGCAGCGGCCGGGTGTACTGCGCGCCCAGGTCGGCGAAGCCGGTGCGGCCCGACTCGGCGGCGAGCAGGGCGACCAGTTCGTCGGCGTACCGGGCGACGGCCGAGCGCAGTTCCCAGCCCTCGGGGCTCTTGGCGTCCTGGAAGGGGCGCAGGGCCGCGTGGTGGGTGCGGCGGGCGGCGCGGTGCTCCTCGTCGTCCATGAACATCATCTGGCGCACTTCGTAGCCGGCGAGCAGCGGCCAGTCGTGCGGCAGTTCGCCCAGCGCCCGCGCCCGCCAGTGCCGTACGTCCCGCCGCCACAGGCTCTCGTTCTTCAGGACCTCCAGCACTTCCCGGTAGTCCAGGACGAGCCACACCGGTACGCCCATGAGGCCGACGGGCGCCACCGGGCCGTACGTTCCGCGCAGCCGCCGGTATACCGCGCCGGGGTCGGCGTCGAACTCCGCGGTGAGCAGCGGCTGGACGGGCAGCGACCCCAGGGCGGGGCTGTCGGCCGGTGCGGTGGCATGGGGCTGGGCTTCCATACGGCTACGCTTACCGCACCGGCCGTGCACACGCAGTGATCACGGCGCGAACTGTTACGTCTTGGTGATCCCGCGTTACGTCAGCGCCGTCACCAGCGCCTTCGGCAGCTCCTTGGTATGGACCACGCCGAGCCGCTGGGTGGCCCGGGTGAGGGCGACGTACAGGTCACTGGTGCCGTACAGCCCCGGCTCCACCACCAGCACGGAGTCGAACTCCAGGCCCTTCGCCTGCCGCGGGTCGAGGAGGACGACGGTCCGCGTCAGGTCCGGCTCCGCGCCCGCCGTCACCCCGTCCAGCCGTGCGGCCAGCTTCCGGTGCAGATGGCGCGGGGCGATGACCGCGAGCCGGCCCTCGGCGGGCGTCAGCTCCTCCACCGCCTCGGCCACGGCGCCGGGCAGGTCGTCGGTGGCGCGCGCCCAGGGCCGTACCCCGGTCGACCGCACGGAACTCGGCGGCTCGAAGCCGGGGTGCTCGGCGCGTACCACGGCCGCCGCGACCTCCATGATCTCGGCGGGCGTGCGGTAGTTGACGCCCAGGCGGGCGTGTTCCCAGCGGTCCCCCACGTAGGGTTCGAGGATCTTCTCCCAGGAGCCGACGCCCGCCGCCTCCGCGGTCTGCGCCGGGTCGCCGACCAGGGTCATGGAGCGGGTCGGGCTGCGCCGCATGAGCAGCCGCCACGCCATCGGGGACAGCTCCTGCGCCTCGTCGACGATGATGTGACCGAACGCCCAGGTCCGGTCGGCGGCGGCGCGTTCCGCGGCGCTGCGGTGGTCGTCCTCCTCCTGCCGCTCGGCGAAGCGCTCGGCGTCGATGATGTCGTGGGCCGACAGCACCTCGGAGTCCTCCTCGTCCTTGTCGTCGAACTCGTAGGTGCGCGAGGCGTACGACACGTCGAGCACTCCCTGCGCGTACGCCACCTGCGTCTCCCGCTCGCGCTCCGCCCGCGCCCGGGCCACCCGTTCGTCGACGCCGAGCAGTTCGGCGGCCTCGTCGAGCAGCGGTACGTCCGCCACGGTCCACGCCCGGGTCACCGGACGCCGGATGGCGGCCACGTCCTCGTCGGGAAGGTAGCCCACGGGGTCGGCGAGGAAGTCCGCGACCAGGCGCTGCGGCGTCAGGCGCGGCCAGAGCTGGTCGACGGCGGCCCACACCTCGGGGTTCTCGGCGAGCTCGTCGCGGATCTGGGTGATGTCGCTCGCGTCGAGCAGGCTGGAGCCGTCGTAGGGATCGGTGCCGACGCGTTCGGCGTACAGCTCGGTGAGCGTGTTGAGGATGTGGCCCTCGAAGTGCTCACGGGCCACGTTGTGGGGCAGTTTCGTCTCCCGGGTGCGCTCGCGGGCGACCTTCACCAGGCCGTCGTCGAGCATCAGGACCTCCCGGTCGTGCTCGATCGCGATCACCGGGTCGGGCAGCGACTGCCAGTCGCGTACGACCTCGGCGAGCACGTCCGCCAGGTCGGCGCGGCCCTTCACCGCGGCGGCCTCGCGGGTGTCCGTCGCCGTCGCGCGGACGCCGGGGAACAGCTCCCCGACCGTCGCGAGCAGCACGCCGGTCTCACCGAGCGCGGGCAGCACCTCGCCGATGTAGCCGAGGAAGGCGGGGTTGGGGCCGACGATGAGGACGGCGCGCTTGGCGAGGAGCTCGCGGTGTTCGTAGAGGAGATAGGCGGCGCGGTGCAGGGCGACGGCCGTCTTGCCGGTGCCGGGGCCGCCCTCCACGACCAGCACACCCCGGTAGGGGGCCCGGATGATCTCGTCCTGCTCGGCCTGGATGGTCTGCACGATGTCGTTCATGCGGCCGGTGCGCGCGGAGTCGAGGGCGGCGAGCAGGACGGCGTCGCCGGTCGGGTCCTCATGGCCGGTCCGCTCCTGGTCGCCGAGGTCGAGGATCTCGTCGTGCAGGGCGGTGACCTTGCGGCCCTCGGTGGTGAGGTGCCGGCGGCGGCGCAGGCCGAGCGGGGTGTGACCGGTGGCCAGGTAGAAGGGTCGGGCCACGTCCGCCCGCCAGTCGACGAGGACCGGGGTGCGTTCGGCGTCGTCGGTGCGCAGACCGATCCGGCCGATGTGGTGGCTGACCCCGGAGGTGAGGTCGATGCGGCCGAAGCAGAGCGAGCCGTCCACGGCGTTCAGCGCGGCCAGCAGCCCGGAGCGCTCGGCGACCAGGATGTCCCGCTCCAGTCGGGCCTGCATGGGTGTGTTGCCCTGGGCGAGCGCGTCCGTGACGGAGGCCTCGGTGTCACCGCGCAGGCGGTCCACACGGGCGTACAGGTCGTCGATGAATTCCTGCTCGCGCCGCAATTCATTGTCTGGAAAGCCGGTGTTTGACAATTCCGCTCCCGCCCGGATATACTGTGGCCACTGAACTTCTCCGCGACTCGATTCTCTGGAAGTCGCGAATCATCGAATATACGCAAAGAAATCCCCCGAGCGCAATTGCCCGGGGGATTCTCTTTTGCATTGTTCGAGGTCAGAGCACGTCGGACAGCTCCTCCAGCAGCCGGCGCTTGGGCCGCGCGCCCACCATCGACTTCACGGGCTCACCGGCCCGGAACACCATGAAGGTCGGCATCGACAGCACCTTGTAGGCGTTGGTCGTCTCCGGGTTGTGGTCCACGTTCAGCTGCACCACCTTCAGCCGGTCCCCCTCCTCGAAGGCGAGGGCCTTGAGCACCGGCCCCATCTGCCGGCACGGCGGACACCAGTCGGCGGTGAACTCCACGAGCACCGGCAGATCGGACCCGATCACCTCGGCCTCGAAGTCCGCGTCCGTCACATCGGTCACCATTTACCGGCCTCCCAGTTCGCAGTCGGGTTCCGGACCCCCCGGAACCAGCGCCTCGGCGGCCAGCTCGTCCCGCGCCCGCTCGGCCCGCACCAGCTGCCCGGCGACCTGCTCCCGCACCGCACGCAGCTCCCCGATCAGCGCGTCCAGCTCGTCCAGCTTGCGCCGGTAGACCGCGAGCGAGGCCGGGCACGAGTCGCCCTCGGGGTGACCGGCCCGCAGACATTCCACGAACGGCCGCGTCTCCTCCAGGTCGAACCCGAAGGCCTGGAGCGTCCTGATCTGCCGCAGCAGCTTCAGATCGCTCTCGTCGTACGTCCGATGGCCGTTCTCCCCGCGCCGCGCGGGCAGCAGCCCCCGTGACTCGTAGTACCGCAGCGTCCGCGTCGTGGTCCCGGCCTGTGCGGCCAGCTCGCCGATTCGCATGCGTAAGAACGTACGACTTGACGCCGACGTCAAGGCAAGAGCGTCGGCCGCCGCGCTCGGTGAGCGACGGGGCGCGCCATGGCCAGGACTGTCCGAAGATCCGAGCGCGCCCGTCAGCGGCACCGGCGGGCGTTGAGCCGGGCGGCCTGGCGCGTCAGGTGGTCTCGCTCGGCGAGGTGGGGCGCCTTGTGGGCCGCCTCGGCGTACAGCCGTGCCGCCGTCTCCAGGTCGCCGTCGCGTTCGTGGAGATACGCCGCCACCGCGGTGTGGCGGGGCAGTGAACAGTCCAGCGTCGCGAGCGCCGCCAGGCCGGCACGCGGTCCGTCGGCCTCCCCGACGGCCACCGCGCGGTTGAGCCGGACGACCGGGCTGTCGGTCAGGCGCGCGAGTTCGTCGTACCACTCGACGATCTGCACCCAGTCGGTCTCCTCGGCGGTGGGCGCGTCGGCGTGGAGGGCGGCGATGGCGGCCTGGGCCTGGAACTCGCCCAGCCGGTCGCGGGCGAGGGCCGCCTGGAGGATCCCGACGCCCTCGGCGATCAACGCGGTGTCCCACCGGCTTCGGTCCTGTTCGGCGAGCGGCACCAGGCTGCCGTCGGGCGCGGTCCGGGCGGCGCGCCGGGCGTGGTGGAGCAGCATGAGGGCGAGCAGCCCGGCGACCTCGGGGTGGTCGACGGCGTCCGCGAGCTGCCGGGTGAGCCGGATGGCCTCGGCGGCGAGGTCGACATCGCCGGAGTAGCCCTCGTTGAAGACCAGGTAGAGGACGCGCAGCACGGTGGCGACGTCGCCCGGCTGGTCGAATCGCACGTCGGAGACGGTGCGCTTGGCCCGGCTGATGCGTTGCGCCATGGTCGCCTCGGGCACCAGGTAGGCCTGGGCGATCTGGCGGGTGGTGAGTCCGCCGACGGCGCGCAGGGTGAGGGCGACGGCGGACGACGGAGTCAGCGAGGGGTGGGCGCACAGGAAGTAGAGCTGGAGCGTGTCGTCCTTGGTGGGCGCGGGCCCGGGCGCCGGCTCCTCGTCGAGGCGGTCCTCACGCCGGCGGCGGGCGGCGTCCGCCCGCATCGCGTCGAGGAACCTGCGCCAGGCGACGGTGACCAGCCAGCCCTTCGCATCCCGCGGCGGGTCGGCGGGCCAGACGCGGACCGCCTCGACCAGCGCGTCCTGCACGGCGTCCTCGGCCGCCGCGAAGTCGGCTCCGCGGCGCACGAGGACGGCGAGCACGCTCGGCGTGAGGCTGCGGAGCAGGGCCTCGTCCATCCGGGTCGTCACTCCGTGACGGTGGGCGACACGCCGTAGAACGGGCGCAGCTCGAGCCACTCGTGGATCGGCTTCCCGCCCGCCCCGGGGGCGGCCGACAGCTCCCCGGCCAGCTCGACGGCCCGCTCGTGACCGTCGACGTCGATCACCATCCAGCCGGCGATGAGGTCCTTGGTCTCGGCGAACGGGCCGTCGGTGACCGGCGGGCGCCCCTCGCCGTCGTAGCGGACCCACGTCCCCTCGGGGGCGAGTGCCTGGCCGTCGACGAACTCGCCGGTCTTCTCCAGCCGGGCCGCGAAGTCGTTCATGTACTGCAGGTGGGCCGAGATCTCCTCCGGCGTCCACTGGTCCATCGGCACGTCGTTGACCGCGGCCGGGGCGCCGCGGTAGTGCTTCAGCAGCAGGTACTTGGCCATGGTGGTTCTCCTCGCTGGTGCGTCCCATTGTGGTCGCCTTCACTGCGGGGACGGAGCCAGTCACAGGTTCTCGACATGGCCGACGCGGACCGGGCGGAGAAAGAAACCGGGCGGCTGAGCTACGGGGGAGTACTCAGCCGCCCGGATCCTGGTCCGGATGTCCGGCCCCGGTTCAGGCGGGGCCGGACACCCGGGGTCGGGGGTCCTGCGCAAGGGATCCTGTTTTCCGCGGGGCCCCGCGAAGGGGCCTGCGGATCAGGCCTTGGCGAGTTCCTTCTCGCCGCCCTCGCGCGGCTCGGGCACGTGGGCGCCGGTGACGGTCTCGCCCTCGTCCAGCAGGGTCGTCTCGTCGAACGGCAGGTCGCCGGAGAGCACCTGCCTGACGCGGTCCTTGTCGATCTCCTTGGTCCAGGTGCCGATCAGGACGGTGGCGACGGAGTTGCCCGCGAAGTTCGTCAGGGCGCGGGCCTCACTCATGAATCGGTCGATGCCGACGATCAGGCCGACGCCGTCGACCAGGGCGGGCTTGTGGGACTGCAGGCCACCGGCCAGCGTGGCCATGCCGGCGCCGCTGACGCCCGCCGCGCCCTTGGAGGCGAGGAGCAGGAAGAGCAGCAGCGGGATCTGCTCGCCGATCGACATCGGCGTACCGAGGGCGTCGGCGATGTAGAGGGAGGCCATGGTCATGTAGATCATGGTGCCGTCGAGGTTGAAGGAGTAACCGGTCGGGACGGTGATACCGACGACCGCCTTGCTGACGCCCAGGTGCTCCATCTTCGCGATGAGCCGCGGCAGCGCGGACTCGGAGGAGGAGGTGGACAGGATCAGCAGGAACTCCCGGCCCAGGTACTTGAACAGCGAGAAGATGTTCAGCCCGGAGACGGCGCGCAGCAGCGCGGCCAGCACGATGAAGACGAACAGGAAGCAGGTCGCGTAGAAGCCGAGCATCAGTACGGCGAGACTCTTGAGCGCGTCCAGGCCGGCGGAGCCGACCACCGCGGCGATGGCGCCGAAGGCTCCGATCGGGGCTGCCCACATCACCATGGCGAGGATGCGGAAGACGAGCCGCTGGATGTGCTCGATACCGCGCAGCACCGGCTGGCCGACGTCGCCCATGGCCTGCAGCGCGAAGCCGGCGAGCAGGGCGATCAGGAGGGTCTGCAGGACCTGGCCCTCGGTGAAGGCGGAGAGGAAGGTCGTCGGGATGATCGACAGGACGAACTCGACCGGCGGCAGCGCCTCGTCGGAGACCTGCTCGTGGCCGGAGGCCTTGATCGCGTCGGTCAGGTGCAGCCCGTCGCCCGGGTGCAGGATGTTGCCGACGACGAGACCGATGCTCAGCGCGACCAGGGACATCACCAGGAAGTAGCCGAGCGCGATACCGCCGACGGCGCCGACCTTGGCGGCCTTCCGGACGGAACCGATGCCGAGCACGATCGTGCAGAAGATGATCGGCGAGATCATCATCTTGATCAGGTTCACAAAGCCGGTGCCCAGCGGCTTGAGCTCGACGCCGAGGTCGGGCCAGATCAGACCGACGGCGATGCCGAGCGCCACCGCGGCGATGACGGCGATGTAGAGATAGTGGGTGCGGTCCCGCTTCACAGCGGGTGCGGCAGGTGCCGTATCGGGGGTGCTGCTGGCGGCCACGGCTGCCCTCCTTGACGTCTTCGTCGGCATCACCGGCGTGCGGCTCACGTCCGGGGAGATATGGGGAATGCGGTGACTATCTCCCGGCCTGTGAGGGCGGTCACCCTTCTGTTCATTTAGTTCGCGCTTACCCCGAGGGGCACACTGACGGCATGCGCATCCCCGTCCGCGTGCCGAGACCCCGCAGCCTGGCCGGCCAACTGTTCGCCATGCAGGCCGTCCTGATAACGGTCGTCGTGGCCGGGTACGCGCTGTTCACCTACGTCAGCGACCGCAAACAGGCCGAGGAGGCGGCGGGCCGCCAGGCCACCGCGGTGGCCCGCTCGGTGGCCGACTCCCCCTCGGTGCGGGCGGCGATAGACACCCCGAACCCCACCGCCCGGCTCCAGCCCTACGCCCTGCGCGTCATGAAGGACACGGAGGTCGACTTCGTGACGATCATGAACCCGGAGGGCATCCGCTGGACCCACCCCGAAAAGGACCAGATAGGCCAGCGCTTCCGCGGCAACACGGCGGCCGCCCTGCGGGGCAGGACGTTCACCGAGACCTACACCGGCACCCTGGGCGCGTCCGTCCGCGCGGTCACCCCGATCGAGGACGACGACGAGCACATCATCGGCCTGGTCAGCGCGGGCATCAAGGTCGAGGCGATCAGCAAGCGGGTCCAGGGCCAGGTGACGGCCCTGATCGCGGTGGCGGCGGGCGCACTGCTGCTGGGCGCGGTGGGGACGTACGTCATCAACGCCAGCCTGCGCCGCCACACCCATGGCATGAACGCGACCGAGCTCAGCCGGATGCACGACTACCACCAGGCGGCGCTGCACGCGGTGCGCGAGGGGCTGCTGATGCTGGACGGGCAGTACCGGGTGGCGCTGATCAACGACGGCGGCCGGGAGCTGCTGGGCGTCTCCGAAGGGGTGGTCGGCCGGTCGGTGGCGGAGCTGGGCCTGCCGGCCCCGTTGACGGGCGCGCTGCTGGCCTCCGAGCCCCGGGTGGACGAGGTGCATCTGGCGGCCGACCGGGTACTGGTGGTGAACACGTCACCGGTGTCGGGCGGCGAACGGCGGGGCACGGTCGTGACCCTGCGCGATGTGACCGAACTCCAGTCCCTGACGGGCGAGCTCGACTCGGAGCGGGGCTTCACCCAGGCGCTGCGCTCCCAGGCGCATGAGGCGGCGAACCGCCTCCACACGGTCGTCTCGCTGATCGAACTGGGCCGGTCGGAGGAGGCCGTGGAGTTCGCGACGGCGGAGCTGGAACTGGCCCAGGCGCTCACGGACCAGGTGGTCGCGGCGGTGAGCGAACCGGTGCTGGCGGCCCTGCTGCTCGGCAAGACCGCCCAGGCCAACGAGCGGGGCGTGGAACTCGTCGTGTCCGAGGACAGCGGCATCGACGACGGCCTGCTCCCCGAGTCCCTGCCGGCGCGGGACCTGGTCACCATCCTCGGCAACCTCATCGACAACGCGGTGGACGCGGCGCAGGGCACGGTGCGGGGCCGGGTCACGGTGACCGCGCGCACCGCGGACACCGAACTGCTCCTGAGGGTGGCGGACACGGGGGCCGGGGTGGATCCTGCCCATGCCTCCCTGGTGTTCGAACGCGGCTTCTCCACGAAGCCGGCGGGACCGGGCGGACGGGGCCTGGGCCTGGCCCTGGTCCGCCAGGCAGTGCACCGGCACGAGGGGACGTTGTCGGTGGCGGAGGCCGAGGGGGGCGGGGCGGAGTTCGTGGTGCGGCTGCCGTTGCGGGCGACGGCGGTCTCGAGAGGCGAGGTCGAGGTATGACGGAAGTGCCGGGCGAGGAGCCCATCAGAGTGCTGGTCGTCGAGGACGATCCGGTGGCCGCGGACGCCCATGTCATGTACGTCGGGCGGGTGCCGGGGTTCGTCGCGGTCGGGAAGGCGCACACGGGGGCGGAGGCACGGCGCCTGCTGGACCGCACGCCGGTGGACCTCCTGTTGCTGGATCTCCACCTCCCGGACGGCCACGGCCTGCACCTGGCCCGCACCCTGCGGGCGGCCGGCTATCACGCCGACGTCATCGCCGTGACGTCCGCCCGCGATCTCACGGTCGTGCGGGAAGGGGTGTCGCTGGGGGTCGTGCAGTACGTCCTGAAGCCGTTCACTTTCGCGACCCTCCGGGACCGGCTCGTCCGGTACGCGGAGTTCCGGGGCGCGGCGGGCGAGGCGAGCGGCCAGGACGAGGTCGACCGCGCGTTGGCGGCCCTGCGGGCCCCGAGCCCGGCGGCCCTGCCGAAGGGCCTGAGCGGGCCGACCCTGGAGCGGGTGACGGCGGCGGTACGGGAGGCGGCGGAGGGTCTGACGGCGGCGGGCGTCGCGGAGACGGTGGGCATCTCCCGGATCACCGCCCGGCGCTATCTGGAGCATCTGGTGGAGGCGGGAAGGACGGAGCGCAAGCCGTTGTACGGGCAGGTGGGAAGGCCGGAGTTGGTGTACCGGTGGGTGCGGGCCGGTCGGTGACGACTCAGGCACCCGACGTGGGTGCCGGGCGTCCGTACACCATGATCTGGGCCCCCAGCCCGGCCACGCTCAGCGCCTCCGCCACGGACAGGGCGACCAGGAGCGCCCCGCCGTCGCCGTCGCCGTCCACCCAGAACACCACCAGGGCGGCCAGCGGCACGGCGCAGAAGGCGGTCAGATCCACGATCAGCTGCACGGCCTTGCGTGACGTCCGGCGCGCGTCGCCGCGATGAGCGCTCTCCCAGCCGAAGGCGGCGAAGGTGCCGTCCGGTGCGGCGAGCGCGGCGAGCCGGGGCCCCAGATCCTCCCGCACGTACCGGCCGATCGCCGAGATCTTCTCGTCGTTGACGAGATAGGTCCACCCGAGGACCACACACACCGGCGGCAGCGCCAGCAGCATGGCCGCCTGCTCGGCCTGGGCCGCGGCCGCGATGACGGCGGCCACGACGGTCAGCGTCACGTACAGCAGGTTGTCCCGGAACCCGATCCGGGCCTTCTGTTCGTCCTTGACGCTCTGGTACTCCGTGAGCAGCAACTGCCCCACGGTGACGTCCGGCTCCGCCACGCCAACTCCCCTCCCCCGTAGACCACGTGCCAAGTAGATTAGTGGGGTGCCGGAGACAAGCCCCACCGTTGTGATCCTCACCGCGCTCGCGCTCGAATACGCCGCCGTACGTTCCCATCTCACCGACCGCGAGGAACTCGTCCACGACGACGGAACCCGCGTGGAGCGCGGCCGGCTGGAGGGCGCCCCGTGGACGGTCGCCCTCGCCGAGCTGGGAGAGGGCACGGCGCACACCGCGGCGCTCACCACCCGCCTCATCGACTGGCTCCGCCCGCAGGCCGTGCTGTTCGTCGGCGTGGCAGGCAGCCTGAAGGCCGAGATCGGGATCGGGGACGTCGTCATCGGTACGAAGGTGTACTCGGTGCAGGGCGGCAAGCGGACCTCGAAGGGCTTCCTGGTCCGCCCGGAGGCCTGGCCGGCCTCCAACGCGTTGGTGCAGGCGGCGCGTTCGGCGGTACGGGACATGGCGGAGGTCCGGGCCCACTTCAAGCCGATCGCCTCGGGTGACGTGGTTCTGGCGGACGCGCGCTCCGAGATCGCCCGACATCTGCGCGAGCACTACAACGACGCGGCGGCCATCGAGACGGAGGGCTCGGGGGCAGCCCATGCGGCTCATCTCGGCGGGCAGCTCGACGCCCTGGTGATCCGGGGGATCAGCGACCGGGCCGACGCGGGGAAGCGGAGGGCGGACGCCTCGGGCTCCCAGGACTTGGCGGCCCGGCAGGCGGCGGCGGTGGCGGTGGCGGTGCTGCGGAAGCATCGGGGACGTGGGGCGTCGGGCGGCTCCGCGCGTGGCGGTGAGGGCGGCGCGACGTACGGCGGCGACCACATCGACTTCCGGAACGGGGTCTTTCACGGGCCTGTCGTGGGGAAGAAGGCCGGCGAATAGCAGCGCCGCCCCGCCCCGGAATCGGTTCTCACCGCCCGGGGAACGGCTCCACCCCCACCACCCGTCGCACCCGCACCGGCTCGATGAGCAGCATCACGCGCCGCTCGCCCTCCAACAGCCAGGGATAGCGCGGCTGCCCGATGTACTTCTGGGTCAGGCGGTCCATCGCCCGGTCCGCCTCCTCGCCCTCCACGAACCGTGCGACCCGGCCCCGGATCTCCACCCGGTCGTAGGGGTTCTCGGTGTCGTGGTGGGAGAGGGAAACCCAGGGGTTGCGCCGCAGGTTGCGTTCCTTCACACGGCCGATGGACGTGTTGACCATGACATGGTCGCCCTCCAGGTCCGCCCACATCGGAGAGATCTGGGGTGCCCCGTCCGGTCCGACCGTCGCGAGATGCCAGAAGTTCGGCGCGAGCAACCGCTCCCGTGCATGACCGTCGAGCTCGCCGTTCACTTCGTAGAGACCGTCCATGGTGCGACGCTCCCCCGAAAGCCGAACGGGGAAACGAATCCAGTGCCGCGGCACTCGGGCCGCGGCAGGCAACGTTCGCCCCGTCGCGGCACTAGAAAACCGACTCGGCCTCATCCATGCGGTACTTGGGCACCGTCTTCAGCTCGGTGACCGCCTCCGCCAACGACACCATCACCACATCGGTCCCCCGAAGCCCCGTCATCATCCCGAACTCCCCCCGATGCGCCGCCTCCACCGCGTGCCAGCCGAAGCGGGTGGCGAGGACGCGGTCGTACGCCGTCGGCACACCGCCGCGCTGCACATGCCCGAGGATGACCGGCCGCGCTTCCTTGCCGAGCCGCTTCTCCAGCTCGTACGCCAACGCCGTACCGATGCCCTGGAAACGCTCGTGGCCGAACTTGTCGATCGCGCCCTTGCCGTAGTCCATGGTGCCGTCGGCCGGGTGGGCACCCTCGGCCACGCAGATCACCGCGAACTTCTTGCCGCGCGCGAAGCGCTCCTCGACCATCTTCACCAGGTCGGCGGGGTCGAAGGGCCGCTCGGGGAGGCAGATGCCGTGTGCGCCCGCCGCCATTCCGGACTCCAGCGCGATCCAGCCCGCGTGCCGGCCCATGACCTCGACGACCATCACGCGCTGGTGGGACTCGGCGGTCGTCTTGAGGCGGTCCATCGCCTCGGTGGCGACGCCGACCGCCGTGTCGAAGCCGAAGGTGCGGTCCGTCGAGGAGATGTCGTTGTCGATCGTCTTGGGGACGCCGACCACCGGGAGGCCCGCGTCCGACAGCATCCGGGCCGCCGTCAGCGTGCCCTCGCCGCCGATCGGGATCAGCGCGTCGATGCCGAAGTCGTGGATCATGTCCGAGGCGCTCTCGCAGGCCTCGCGCAGGCGGTCGCGCTCCAGCCGGGAGGAGCCGAGGATCGTGCCGCCGCGGGCCAGGATGCCGCTCACCGCGTTGAGGTCGAGGGTGCGGTAGCGGCCGTCCAGGAGACCCGCGTAGCCGTCCTCGAAGCCGATGACCTCGTCGCCGTAGTTGTCGACCGCGCGGTGCACCACCGACCGGATCACTGCGTTCAGGCCGGGGCAGTCGCCACCTGCGGTGAGAACTCCGATGCGCATCGTGCTGTGTCTCCGCTCGCTGTTGGTAACCGGTGAGCCAGGTCCGATTGTTTCACGCCGCCGAGGGCACTGTCTCTTGACGGGCGCCTTAACCAGGCGCAGGGGTATTGTCAAGAGGGTTCTGCTCACCTAGGTGGGCGATTTTTATGACTCCAGTGACCCCGGTGGCCCAACAGCCTCGGAGCCACCGGAGACCCCGGAGACGCAGAGACCCCGAGCCCCAGAGACCCGAGCCCCAGAGACCCGAGCCCAAAGCCCTCAGAGACTTCCAAGGCCCCAGAGACTTCAGAGACGAAACGGAGTGCTCGCGTGACCCGCAGCGTGTACGTGACCGGTATCGACCGCGGCGACGGCCGCCAGGTCGTCGAGCTGGGGGTCATGGAGCTCCTGACCCGGCAGGTGGACCGGGTGGGCGTCTTCCGCCCTCTCGTCCACGACGGGCCCGACCGGCTGTTCGAACTGCTGCGCGCCCGCTACCGGCTGGCACAGACCCCGGCGACCGTCTACGGCATGGACTACCACGAGGCGTCCGCCCTCCAGGCCGAGCAGGGGGCGGACGAACTGGTCTCGACGCTCGTCGAGCGGTTCCACCTCGTCGCCCGCGACTACGACGTCGTCCTCGTCCTGGGGACGGACTACGCCGACACCCAGTTCCCGGACGAGCTGGCGCTCAACGCGCGCCTGGCGAACGAGTTCGGCGCCGCCGTGATCCCCGTCGTCGGCGGCCGCAAGCAGACCGCGGAGTCCGTGCTCGCCGAGACCCGCAACGCCTACCGGGCCTACGAGGGCCTCGGGTGTGACGTCCTCGCCATGATCACCAACCGCGTGGCCCGCGAGGACCGCGAGGAGATCGCCTCCCGTCTCGCCGACCGCCTGCCCGTCCCCTGTTACGTCCTCCCCGACGAGCCCGCCCTCTCCGCGCCCACCGTCTCGCAGGTCGCCCACGCCCTCGGCGCGAAGGTGCTGCTCGGCGACGACTCGGGGCTGGCCCGGGACGCCCTCGGCTTCGTCTTCGGCGGCGCGATGCTGCCGAACTTCCTGAGCGCGCTGACCCCCGGCTGTCTGGTCGTCACCCCGGGCGACCGCGCCGACCTGGTCGTCGGCTCGCTCGCCGCGCACAGCGCCGGCACCCCGCCGATCGCCGGTGTGGTGCTCACCCTCAACGAGGTCCCGACCGACGAGATCCTCACCCTCGCCGCCCGGCTCGCCCCCGGCACCCCCGTCATATCGGTGCCCGGCCTCAGCTTCCCCACCGCCGAGCAGCTGTTCTCCCTGGAGGGCAAGCTGAACGCGGCCACCCCGCGCAAGGCCGAGACCGCCCTCGGTGTGTTCGAGCGGCACGTCGACACCGCCGAGCTGCTGCGCCGCGTCTCCGCGCCCAGCAGCGACCGCCTCACCCCGATGATGTTCGAGCACAAGCTCCTCGAACAGGCCCGCTCCGACAGGCGACGGGTCGTGCTGCCCGAGGGGACCGAGGAGCGGGTGCTGCACGCCGCCGAGGTGCTGCTGCGCCGCGGCGTCTGCGACCTCACCCTCCTCGGTCCCGTCGACCAGATCCGCAAGAAGGCCGCCGACCTGGGCATCGACCTCGGCGACTGCCAGCTGATCGACCCGGCCACCAGTGAGCTGCGCGACTCCTTCGCCGAGCTGTACGCGGGCTTCCGCGCCCACAAGGGCGTCACCGTCGAGCTGGCCTACGACGTCGTCTCCGACGTGAACTACTTCGGGACGCTGATGGTGCAGGAGGGCCTCGCCGACGGCATGGTCTCCGGGTCCGTGCACTCCACGGCCGCCACCATCCGGCCCGCCTTCGAGATCATCAAGACCAAGCCGGACGCGTCCATCGTGTCGTCCGTCTTCTTCATGTGCCTCGCCGACAAGGTCCTCGTCTACGGCGACTGCGCCGTGAACCCCGACCCCGACGCCGAGCAGCTCGCCGACATCGCCGTCCAGTCGGCCGCCACCGCCGCCCGCTTCGGCGTGGAGCCGCGGATCGCGATGCTCTCCTACTCGACGGGTACGTCCGGGTCGGGCGCCGACGTCGACAAGGTGCGGGAGGCCACCGAGCTCGTCCGGCGAAGCCGCCCGGACCTCAGGATCGAGGGGCCCATCCAGTACGACGCCGCCGTCGAACCCACCGTCGCCGCCACCAAGCTGCCGGGCTCCGAAGTCGCCGGTCAGGCCAGCGTGTTGATCTTCCCCGACCTCAACACCGGCAACAACACCTACAAGGCCGTGCAGCGTTCGGCCGGCGCGATCGCCGTGGGGCCGGTACTGCAGGGTCTGCGCAAGCCGGTCAACGACCTGTCCCGGGGCGCCCTCGTCCAGGACATCGTCAACACCGTCGCCATCACGGCCATCCAGGCCCAGACCCCGACCAGCTCCCCGACCGAGAAGGCAACCGCCCAGTGAGCGCCACCCGCGTCCTCGTCCTCAACTCCGGCTCCTCGTCGGTGAAGTACCAGCTGCTCGACATGCGCGACGGCAGCCGGCTGGCGAACGGACTCGTCGAGCGCATCGGTGAGCAGTCCTCGCGGCTCAGGCACACGCCCCTCGCCAGCGGCGACCGGGCCCGTGAGTGGACCGGGCCGATCGCCGATCACGAGGCCGCGCTGAAGGCCGTGGCCGAGGAACTCGGCAAGGACGGCCTCGGGCTCGACTCCCCCGAACTCGCCGCCATCGGGCACCGGGTCGTGCACGGCGGGAGGCACTTCACCGAGCCGACCGTCATCGACGACACCGTGCTCGCCGAGATCGAGCGGCTGATCCCGGTCGCGCCCCTGCACAACCCCGCGAACCTGACCGGGATCCGGACCGCGCGGGGCCTGCGGCCGGACCTGCCGCAGGTCGCCGTGTTCGACACCGCCTTCCACACGACGATGCCGGAGGCGGCCGCCCGCTACGCGATCGACGTCGAGACCGCCGACGCGCACCGGATCCGGCGCTACGGCTTCCACGGGACCTCGCACGCGTACGTCTCCCGGGCGACGGCGAAGCTGCTCGGCAAGGCGCCCGAAGAGGTGAACGTCATCGTGCTGCACCTCGGCAACGGTGCGTCGGCGTCGGCGGTGGAGGGGGGCAGGTGCGTGGACACCTCCATGGGGCTGACGCCCTTGGAGGGGCTGGTGATGGGTACGCGCTCCGGAGACACCGATCCGGCCGTCATCTTCCATTTGGCGCGTGTTGGCGGAATGTCCATCGATGAAATCGACACTCTTCTCAACAAGAAGAGCGGGCTCATCGGGCTGTGCGGCGACAACGACATGCGGGAGATCCGGCGCCGGATCGACGAGGGGGACGCGCAGGCGAAGCTCGCCTTCGACATCTACATTCACCGGCTGAAGAAGTACATCGGCGCCTATTACGCCGTACTCGGGCGGGTGGACGCGATCGCGTTCACCGCCGGGGTCGGCGAGAACGCCGCCGAGGTGCGCGCGGCGGCCGTCGCCGGTCTGGAGACCCTGGGCCTGGCGGTGGACGGCGGGCTCAACGCCGTACGCGGCGACGAGCCGCGGCTGATCTCGCCCGCGGACGCCCGGGTGGCGGTCGCCGTGGTGCCTACGGACGAGGAACTCGAGATCGCCACACAGACCTACGCATTGATCGGTCGGTATTGATGTGCGACTCCACCTCCGTGACAACTGAGCAGGAAAGCAACTGAGCGCGAACCCGCCCATTTGTATCTTCCGCTAGACGGAATATTCCGTAGCGAAACAAACCGATAGGATCGCCCCATGCGCCGTTCGAAAATCGTCTGTACTCTCGGCCCCGCGGTCGACTCCCACGAGATGCTCGTGTCGCTGATCGAGGCCGGCATGAACGTGGCCCGTTTCAACTTCAGCCACGGCACGCACGCCGAACACCAGGGCCGGTACGACCGGGTCCGTGCCGCCGCCAAGGAGACCGGCCGGGCCGTCGGTGTCCTCGCCGACCTCCAGGGCCCCAAGATCCGTCTCGAGACCTTCGCCGAGGGCCCGGTGGAGCTGGTGCGGGGTGACGAGTTCGTCATCACCACCGAGGACGTCCCCGGCGACAAGACGATCTGCGGTACGACGTACAAGGGGCTGCCCGGTGACGTCGACCGCGGCGACCAGATCCTGATCAACGACGGCAACGTCGAACTGAAGGTCCTGGACGTCGAGGGCCCGCGGGTGCGGACGATCGTCATCGAGGGCGGTGTCATCTCCGACCACAAGGGCATCAACCTGCCCGGCGCGGCCGTCAACGTGCCCGCGCTGAGCGAGAAGGACATCGATGACCTGCGGTTCGCGCTGCGCATGGGCGCCGACCTGGTCGCACTGTCCTTCGTCCGGGACGCCAAGGACGTCGCCGACGTCCACCGGGTCATGGACGAGGAGGGCCGCCGCGTCCCCGTCATCGCCAAGGTGGAGAAGCCGCAGGCGGTGGAGAACATGGAGGACGTCGTGATGGCGTTCGACGGTGTCATGGTCGCCCGCGGCGACCTCGCCGTCGAGTACCCGCTGGAGCGGGTCCCCATGGTGCAGAAGCGCCTGATCGAGCTGTGCCGGCGCAACGCCAAGCCGGTGATCGTGGCGACCCAGATGATGGAGTCGATGATCACCAACTCCCGTCCGACCCGCGCCGAGGCCTCCGACGTGGCCAACGCGATCCTGGACGGCGCGGACGCGGTCATGCTGTCGGCGGAGTCGAGCGTGGGCGCGTACCCGATCGAGACCGTGAAGACGATGTCGAAGATCGTCACCGCCGCCGAGCAGGAGCTGCTGAGCAAGGGCCTGCAGCCGCTAGTGCCGGGCAAGAAGCCGCGCACGCAGGGCGGTTCGATCGCCCGTGCCGCCTGCGAGATCGCCGACTTCCTCGGCGGCCGGGGCCTGGTGGCCTTCACCCAGTCCGGCGACACCGCCCGCCGGCTCTCCCGCTACCGGGCGTCCCAGCCGATCGTCGCCTTCACCACCGACGAGGGCACCCGCAACCAGCTGGCGCTCAGCTGGGGCGTCGAGTCGCACATCGTGCCGTTCGTGAACTCGACCGACGAAATGGTCGACATGGTCGACCAGGAGATCGCCAAGATCAACCGCTTCGACCCGGGCGAGATCGTCATCATCACCGCCGGCTCCCCGCCCGGCGTCCCCGGCACCACCAACATGCTCCGCGTCCACCACCTCGGCGGCGGCTCCGCCGGCTGATGACCGAAAGGCCCCGCGAAGGCCTTGTACGACGCCGAGGGCGCCCCCTGGAACCAGGGGGCGCCCTCCGGTGCGTTCAGGCCCCGACGGGGCCCCTGGGGCGGCTCAGGTGATGTACTGGTGGAGCCCGGGGACGGTCAGGTTGCCGCCGAACTGGCCGGCCTGCTGGACCTTCACGTTGGTGAAGTAGATCAGCGGGATGTTCAGCGGCGGCGGGTTCTCCGGGCTGAAGGTGACCGGGATCAGACCGAACAGGTTGCCCGAGATGCTCTCGGTGTACATGACCGTGGGGCCGCCGGTGATCGTGGACTTCGGCCCCGGGCCGGCCTGCACGTGGTACGTCTTGCCGGACAGCTTGTCGTTCACCGTCTGGTGCAGGTCGCCGATCTCCGTGCCGTCGGAGATGACGTACTTCAGCACCTCCTTGGTCTTGCCGCCCGAGGTCTTCACCTTGACGATGCCCTGGTAGTCGGCGCCCTTGAGGAGCAGGGAGCTGGCGTTCAGGTACCAGGGGTCGTCGGGCACCGGGAGCTTGTTGTCGATCCCGCTCTCGTCGTCCGTGGCGACCGGGCAGTCGTCGACGTCCGTGGTGGAGCTCGCCGAGGGGCTCGGAGAGGCCGTGGCGTCCTCGGCGGCGTCCTTCGCGGCGTCGCTGGCGTCGTCGGCCGCCTCGGAGGCCGCGCCGGCGGCGTCCTTCACGGTGTCCTTCACCGTGCCGGTGACCTTCTCGGTGGTCTTCTTGGCGGTGTCGGAGGAGCCGGAGGAGGTGTCCTCGCCGCTGTCGCCGGAGCCGTCCGAGGCGGACGCGGAGGCCGACGGGCTCGGGGAGGCGCTCGCGGTGGAGTCGGAGGAGGAGCTGTCACCGTCGAAGAGGTCCGTAATGGCGTCCCCGATGGTGTCCAGGACGTTCTTGCTCGTCTCGGTGGCCGACGGGCTCGCCGTCGCGGTGTCACCGGAGGACGAGGACGCCGAGTTCTCCGACGTCTCCGTGGAGGAGCCGGCCTCGGAGGACGCGGCCGGCGAGGGCTCGGCCCCGTCGCCGGAACCCGAATCCGACGAGGAGGAGCCCCCAGAACCGCTCTGGGTGTCCTTCGAGGTGTCCTTCGAGGTGTCCTTCGAGCCGCTCGTGGAGCTGTCGTCGGACGAGGAGTCGTCCTTGGAGTCGCCGGAGGACGCCGAGGCCGACGGCGACGCCGAGGCGGACGCGTCGGCCGTCATGGCCTTGACGCACTCCTCGTACTCCTCGGCCGTCAGGCTCCGCGACGTCGGAGTGTCGTCCGCCTGGGCCAGCGTCGGCGTGAACCCCATGCCCATGAGGACCGCCGTCGGCATCGCCGCCAGGGCTATCGCCTTGCCGGCCGGCATGTGGAATCTGGCGAACAGCGGCTTCTTGGGCGCCGCATGGCGCGGCCCGGTTCTCGCACGGGACGCGTCCACGTCCGTCCCGTGGGTCACCTCGTCAGCCGACACTGTGCCTCCCGTTCGCCCCGTTCGCCGGGCTCGTTCCTGACAGATCGTTCGGCTCGCCCGTGCCGTCGGCTTCCTCGCTGAGGAGCGGCTCCTTGGTGAGGGCCGGGCCCGTGCTGTACGGGTTCTCCACGGGCTCGCCCGCCGGGGCGGTGCCCGCGGGGAACGCGCCCTCGGGGGCGCCGCCTTCGCCCGCCGCCGTCTCCGTCGCCTCCGGCGCGGGCGGTACGCCCGGTACCCAGGCCACGGCCATCGCCCCGCCGATCATTCCGAACAGGAAGCCCACGATGAAGCCACCGAAGTTGGAGACGGGGAGGGACACCAGCGCCAGCAGGATCGCCGCCACGCCCGCGAAGGTTCGGATGTGCTTCTGGAACCAGAGGCTGATGCCCAGGACGACGAGCAGGACGCCGATGATGAGTGATCCGGCGCCGGCCGTGGTGGACATACGCACCGTCAGCTGACCGATCGTGAGGTGCGCGTAGGGGAAGTACATGATCGGAACGCCGCCGATCATCATGAACAGACCGGCCCAGAACGGCCTCGTGCCCCGCCAGGCGCGGAACTGCAGCCTCCAGCGAGTGAACCGGCCGGGTGCGGCGGAAGTCTCGGCGCTCATGGAAAACAGCTCCCTGGTGCGGCGTTTCTGTGGTGAGGGTGGTACTGCGTGGGATGTGGGGGGGGTCATGAGGGGTGAAGCAGGACGGGCGGGGACGCACTCGGCTCCCCCGCCCGTCACAGAGCGCTAGTAGCAGCCCTTGGAACCGGTTGCCAGCGACATGTGCAGGTCGGGCAGCGTGAAGGTACCGGCAGTGGTCGCCCACGCCGTCTGCTTCACGTCGTAGAGGTCAGCCGACGTGGCCTGCTGGGCGAACCCGTGCGAGTACGTCTGCTTCTGGTCGACCTCGCCCTGCTTGATCTTGGGGCCCTTGGTGATGCTGTCGGCGCCCAGACCGATGTCGATGCCGTTGAACACGGCCTTCGACGTCTGCAGGTCCTCGACGTCGATGTACAGGCTGTGGGCCTGGACCTTGTCCTTGCCCGTACCCGCGTTCAGCGTCAGCGTGACACTGCCGAGCAGCGGGATGCCCGGGGTGGTGACCGACTGACACATGTTGGTGATCGTGGCGTCGTCGAACGCGGACACCGCGACCGGGTGCAGCTGGTCCTTGCCGTCGAGAGACTTGCCCGCGTCGACGGCCCCGTACTGCGAGAAGCCGTCACCGTGCAGGTAGTCCGCGCTGACCTTGAACGACTGACCCGACACACTGAACGACGCGGCAAGCGCACCCTGTGCGAGGGCCACGCCTATCGCTGCCGTGGCGGCGACGCTGGGCACCATGACCACAGCGAACCGCTTCCATCTGGTCCCGCCACGCACCTGGGACTCCATATTTCCTCCTTCTCGGACGTACATCTCCTGACCCCGACTCGCCCCACTTATGCGGCGGCCCAGCCGGGCAGGGATGGGAGAAGTGCTACGTCCTCGGGAAGGGGAGCGCCCGTCTCTCAGGCGCGAACCGCGCACCGATCACCGGCGATCACCCCCGAGCGACAACCACTGGTCGCGCCTGACACGCATCACGCACAACCTTGCTGGACAGGCTTCACCGAGCGGCGAAGACCCCCCTGCCCAAGAGCCGGCGCCATGTGCCGTCGGCTCTGCTCGGTGGGGACCCAGGAAAACCCGTTGACCCAACCGGCTGTCGGGGTACGGGAATGGACCGAGCGTGGCCGATCGTGGTGCATTCTCGCCGCCCGCACAAGGGGGTTCGTTACTCGCTAGTAACGGCCGGATAACCGAACAACGACCCAGAGGTCTCGGGCGGCGACACAGGGTGGCAACGGGGCCCAGAACAAAACTGTTGATCGCTGGACAGAACCTGACACATCAACGCCCCCGCCTTACTTCCAGTAACAGCGGCCGCGATTACCAAGATTTGGTAAAGCGCGGCCGCTGGGGAACCATCTCGGCGGAACTTTCACCCGGGAACCACAGGCCCCGACGTTTAGCGACTGGTCAGAACCGCACGCCCGTCGGCTCAGAACAGGGCGCGCGCCAACGCCCGTCGGGCCGCCGCGACCCGGGGGTCGTCGGGGCCGACCACCTCGAACAGTTCAAGCAGGCGCAGCCGTACGGCGTCCCGGTCGTCGCCGGCCGTGCCCCGCACGGTCTCGATGAGCCGCCCGAACGCGTCCTCCACATGACCACCCACCAGGTCCAGGTCGGCGGCGGCGATCTGCGCCTGGACGTCCGCCGGCTTCTCGGCCGCGTCCTTGCGTACCTGCTGCGGGTCCATGCTCCCCACCCGCTGCAGCAACTCGGCCTGGGCCAGCCCGAGTTTCGCCTCCGTGTTCGCGGGGTCATCGGCGAGTACGTTCTTGTACGCCTGCACCGCACCGCCGAAGTCCCCGGCGTCCAGCGCCTGTACGGCGGCCTCGAGGAGCCCGTCGTACGGGCCGGGCGCAACGGCGGCGGCCGGCTGCTCGCCCCCGGGCTCGGCGTCGGGGTCGACGGTCAGGCCGGTGAGCCCGAACCGCTGCTCGGCGACCTGCACCAGCTGGTCGAGGGTCTGCCGGATCTGCGCCTCCGCGGCGGCCCCCTGGAAGAGCGGCAGCGCCTGCCCCGCGACGACGGCGAACACCGCGGGGATCCCCTGTACCCCGAACTGCTGCATCAGCATCTGGTTGGCGTCGACATCGATCTTGGCGAGCAGGAAGCGGCCGTTGTACTCGACGGCGAGCCGCTCCAGGACCGGGCTCAGCTGCTTGCAGGGCTGGCACCACTCGGCCCAGAAGTCGATGACGACCGGTACCTCGGCGGACCGCTGCAGGACATCGCGCTCGAAGCCCGCCTCGTCGACGTCGATGACGAGATCGGCCGGGGAGACGGCCCCCGCGCCACCCTGCCGGGCCGCTTCGGCGCGCGCCTGCTCCGCCTTCGCCTTGGCCTCCTGGGCCGCCTTCACCGCGGCGAGGTCGACGACTCCGCTCATGGACATGTTCCGTGGCTGCATGCGTCTATCCTCCCCCGTCCGCGCGTATACGTGAAAAGCGTTCCGAAAGCGTTTCTGCCCAGGCGCCGGGGTCCCCACCCCACACCCGCTCTCGCGGCTCGCGATACGTCCGTCCCGAGCCTCGCCACACGCTTTCGCTACGGGTCGTAGCGTAATGGCACTGAGTGTCTGCGCAACAGCGCCCCGCCGTGATCTCCCTCACGGCGACGGAGTCTCCGATAGGCCGCGAACCGGCGGTTATGGTCGGGGAATGCAGAGCCGCACCCCCGTTGGCCGCACCGGCCGCCCGCGCAGCGCCGCCGCGGACGCCGCGATCCTGGCCGCGACACGGGAGGCGCTGGTCGAACTGGGCTGGTCGAAACTCACCCTCGGGGACGTGGCGACTCGCGCCGGGGTCGCGAAGACCACCCTGTACCGCCGCTGGGCCGGCAAGAACGAACTGGTCGTCGACGCGGTCGCCGAACTCTTCGCCGAACTGGAACTCCCCGACCGGGGCAGCCTGGACGCCGACATCGAGGGCGTGGTGCTGCGGTTCGCGGCGATCCTGGAACTCCCCGCGGCCAGGAGCGGCCTGATGGCCGTGGTCGCGGAGTCCACCCGCGACGACGCGCTGCGCGAACGCATCCGCGCCTCCATCGTGGAACCCCAGAAGCACCTCGTCCTGGAGGGCCGCACCCGCGCCCAGGCCCGCGGCGAACTCCCCCCGCAGACCGACCCCGAGGAGGCCGCCCGCACCGCCGACCTCATCTTCGACGTCGTCGCGGGCGCGGTCGTCCACCGCACCCTCGTGAGCGCCGAACCCGCGGACGAGGAGTGGGTACGGAGTTTCACGAGCGTGCTTCTGCTGGGGTTGGCGGGTTCGGCCTGAGGTCCGGAACCGGCCAGTGCCGCGGCACCTAGAACCCGGCCGGTTCCGTGTACACCCCCCACTCGTCCCGCAGCGCGTCGCAGATCTCGCCCAGGGTCGCCTCGGCCCGTACGGCGTCCAGCATCGGGCCGATCATGTTGGAGCCGTCGCGGGCGGCGTCCAGCATGGCGTCCAGCGCGGCCCGTACGTGCGCCTCGTCCCGTGCCGCCTTGCGCTCCTTGAGCATCCGCACCTGCTCGCGCTCCACCTCGTGGCTGACGCGCAGGATCTCCAGGTCGCCGGTGACGGACCCGGTGTGGGCGTTGACTCCGACGACCCGCTTGTCGCCCTTCTCCAGGGACTGCTGGTAGCGGAAGGCGGACTCGGCGATCTCACCGGTGAACCAGCCGTCCTCGATGCCGCGCAGGATGCCGGAGGTGATGGGTCCGATGGGGTGCCGTCCGTCGGGGTGGGCCCGCAGCCCCCGCTCCCTGATCTGCTCGAAGATCTTCTCCGCGTCGGCCTCGATCCGGTCCGTCAGCTGCTCGACGTACCACGAACCGCCCAGCGGATCGGCCACGTTGGCGACGCCGGTCTCCTCCATCAGCACCTGCTGCGTGCGCAGCGCGATCTCGGCGGCCTGCTCGCTCGGCAGCGCGAGGGTCTCGTCCAGGGCGTTGGTGTGCAGGGAGTTGGTGCCGCCGAGAACCGCGGCGAGCGCCTCCACCGCCGTGCGCACCACGTTGTTGTACGGCTGCTGGGCGGTCAGCGAGACACCGGCGGTCTGGGTGTGGAAGCGCAGCCACTGCGCCTTGTCGCTCCTCGCCCCGTACACGTCCCGCATCCACCGCGCCCAGATCCGGCGCGCGGCACGGAACTTGGCGATCTCCTCGAAGAAATCGACGTGCGCGTCGAAGAAGAAGGACAGGCCCGGCGCGAAGAGGTCGACGTCGAGGCCGCGCGACAGTCCCAGCTCCACGTATCCGAAGCCGTCCGCCAGGGTGTAGGCCAGCTCCTGCGCGGCCGTCGAGCCGGCCTCGCGGATGTGGTAGCCGGAGACGGAGAGCGGCTTGTAGGCGGGGATGCCGGCCGCGCAGTACTCCATCAGGTCGCCGATGAGGCGCAGATGCGGCTCGGGCTGGAAGAGCCACTCCTTCTGCGCGATGTACTCCTTGAAGATGTCCGTCTGGAGCGTGCCGTTGAGGACGGAGGGGTCGACGCCCTGCCGCTCGGCGGCGACCAGGTACATGCAGAAGACCGGGACGGCCGGCCCGCTGATGGTCATGGAGGTCGTCACGTCACCGAGCGGGATGTCCTTGAAGAGGACCTCCATGTCGGCGGCCGAGTCGATGGCGACCCCACAGTGCCCGACCTCGCCCAGCGAGCGCCCGTCGTCGGAGTCGCGGCCCATCAGGGTCGGCATGTCGAAGGCCACCGAGAGGCCCCCGCCGCCGTTGGCCAGGATCATCTTGTAGCGCTCATTGGTCTGCTCGGCGTTGCCGAACCCGGCGAACTGCCGGATCGTCCACGCACGCCCCCGGTAGCCGGTCGGATACAGGCCGCGGGTGAAGGGATACTCACCCGGCCAGCCGATCCGCTCGAAGCCCTCGTACGTGTCGCCCGGCCGGGGCCCGTACACCGGCTCCACGGAATCCCCGGAGAGCGTGGTGAAGTCGGCGTCGCGCTTGCGCGAAGCGTCGTACCGGGCCTGCCAGCGGCGGCGGCCCTCTTCGATGGCGTCAGCGTCCATGCTTCAAATTTACTAGGACGTCCTAGTAAATGTCGATGGCAAACCGCCGTACGTGTGGGTACGGCGGCGGTGCTACGCCTTGGCGACGGCCGGCGCGGCGTCGGTGACCTCGGATTCCAGCTCGCGTGTGACGTTGCGCTCCACGAAGAAGGCGGCCGTCGGGATGGTCCCGGCCAGCAGCACCCACAGCTGCTTCTTGACCTGCCACTTCGCCTTGGAGCCCAGGTCGAAGGCGAAGACGAGGTAGACGACGTAGAGCCAGCCGTGCGCGATGCCCACGACGCGCGTGAAACCGTCCGCGCCGTCCAGCTCGAACACGTACTTGGCGATCACGCCCAGGGTCAGCAGGACCAGCAGCACACCGGTGACGTAGGCCATGACGCGGTAGCGGGTCAGCACGCTCTTCTTCATGCCGTCGAGCGTAACCGCCCGTTCCGGTAGATCTTGGGCCGGGTCAGTCCTCTTCGAAGTCGTGCGCCGCCACCCGTAGCGGCCGCAGCATCGCGAAGATCTCCGCGCACTCCTCCGCGTCGTACACCCCGAGCCCGAAGTCCATCGCCATCAGGTCGCGGGTGGCGGCCTCGACGACCTCGCGGCCCTTGTCGGTGATGACGGCGAGGGTGCCGCGGCCGTCGTTGGGGTTGGGGCGCCTGGCGACCAGCCCCGACCTCACCAGGCGGTCGACGGTGTTCGTCACGGACGTGGGGTGCACCTGGAGCCGCTCGCCGATCTTCGACATGGTCAGCTCGCCCTCCTTGGAGAAGGTGAGCAGCACCAGCGCCTCGTAGCGGGCGAACGTCAGCCCGTACGGCTTGACCACCGCGTCGACCTCGGCGAGCAGGATCTGGTGGGCGCGCATGATCGACGTGATCGCGGCCATCGACGGCACGCTGCCCCAGCGCTGCTTCCAGAGCTCGTCGGCTCGGGCGATGGGATCGAAGGGAAGACTGAGCGGCTTCGGCACGGCACCGACCCTACCCGCCGGTCATATCCCGGTCAGCCCCGTCTCGACCTTCGGTCAGCAGGGGCGTCCGCGCGGGCCGCCACGGCGGATTCAGTAGAGGCTGCGCAGGCCGAGGACGTCTCCCCTGCCGAGGGTGCGGGCGGTGGTGGAGCAGGCGAAGGAGTTCGCGTACATGGTGAGGTTCTCGTGGCCGGCGCCGGCGTGGCCCAGCCCGAAGACATGGCCGGCCTCGTGGGTGGCGACACTGCGGATGTCGTAGGAGCCGTCGCAGGCGCCCGAGGGGCTGTTGGTGAACCTGTAGTCGTGGATGTTGAAGCGGACGTCGGCCTCCAGCAGCCGGTCCGGGCCGCGGAAGACCGGACGGCTCCATGAGCAGGTCGTGGCGACGGAGTCGCTGCTGAGGTCGCCGGCGTCCCAGACGCTCAGGCCGTCGCGTCCGGTGCAGCGTGCCTGGGGGTCGATGCCTGCCTCGCGGCCGGTGGCGGACAGGAACCTCGCCTTCGCCCTGATGGTGTCGTCGAGACCGCAGTCGTTGCGGCCGTGGATGATGGTGGCGATGGCCTCCTCGAAGGCCTGGCGGACCTCCCGGCGCGGCAGGTCGCCCGGCTGGGGGCCGTCACCGACGAACCACTGGTACGTGCCGTACTCCTTGCGGTCGGCGGTGGAGTAGGCGGTGTCGGCGCAGGGCGAGGGGGCGCCGGAGCGGTTGCCCGCCGTCAGGCGCGCACCGGCCCCCTCCGTCGCGTGGGTCGCGTCGTCGTAGGCGTAGGACACCGTGCCGTCGGCGGCTACCGCCAGGGTGAAGCCGTGCGTGGTGCCGTCCGCCGTGAGGGCGTCGACGCTGACCTTCGTGCCGGGCTCGGGGACCGTGAGGCCGACGCCGGCGTGGGTGACCAAGCGGCCCACGGCACCGCAGCGGGTCACGGAGGACCCGGCGGGAAGGTCGTCGACGGTCAGGTCGCCGGGTGCGAGCACGCACGCCTGGCCGGAGCCTTCCGCACGCATGTGCGCGCCGCCCCCGGACGCCAGGAGCGCCAGCGAGGCCACCAGCAGCACGGCGGCCGAACAACGGTTCATCACACAGGACTTGATCGACACCGGGAGAGGTTAGCCATGGCCCTCGGGGTCGAAACCCTTCCCCCAGTCGCCCGATCGGGTGACGACTCAAACACGCGTGCTGCCGTTCGCACGGCGTTTGAGCGATCGTCAAACGCCCTTCCCACCTGGGGAATTCACCTGACGCTCACCAGATGTCCACACTTTCGCACCGGCCTCGACGCGGTGCGGACGCGGGCACAGGAGCCCTCCCGGCCTCCGCGAGGGGACTTCGCTTTCACCCGGATCGACCTACGGCTTCGCCCGTGAGGAGGCGCCCGATCAGGCGCCGGTCCCCCACCGCTTCGGCCCGGTCGACGAACCGCTCGCGGCGGAACCGGGCCCGGTGGCCCGGCGGCACCTGCGACGCGCTTGCGCCCGGCCCGGGCCGGTGGCCGCTACTCCCCCCGTGCCGCCAGGTGCCTCTCCACGGTCTCCACCTTGGAGGTGAGGCCGTCCGTCACGCCGGGGCGGATGTCCGCCTTGAGGACGAGGGAGACGCGGGGGGCGCGTTCCTCGACGGCGGCGACGGCGCGCCTGACGACGTCCATGACCTCGTCCCACTCGCCCTCGACCGAGGTGAACATCGCGTCGGTGCGGTTCGGCAGGCCGGACTCGCGGACCACCCGGACGGCTTCGGCGACGTACTCCCCGACGTCGTCGCCGACGCCCAGCGGGGTGACGGAGAAGGCGACGATCATGCGTTCACGACCCCTTCCTTGCGGGCGCGGGAGGCGATCACCGCGTCCTCGGCCGCCCGGCGCAGCTTGCGCTCGGCGAAGAAGCCGCCGGTCGGCAGGACGGAGAGGACGAAGTAGAGGGACGCGGTGCCCAGCGACCACTTCGTGCGGTTCCAGGCGTCCGCCCAGAAGAGCACGTACAGGATGAACAGCACACCGTGGACCATGCCCATCACGGGGACCGCGTTGAAGTCCGTGGTCCGCTTCAGCACCGAGCAGACGAGCAGCAGGAGGAAGGAGATGGCCTCGGGCGCGGAGACCAGACGGAGGCGGCGGAGGGCGGAGGCTGTCTTCAGGTCCACGGGTCACCTTCGGAGACGCTCGATGAGCTGGCGGGGGAACGGGCGGGCTTGTGAATGCACGCACAAGCATTCGCCCATTGTGACAAACGGTCCGCCTCGGGGTGCGGTCAGGGTCGTTCTCCACCCACGGGTGCTGTTCCGCGCACCCGTCCGGCCGCTACCTTTCGCAGCGTGGCGATGTTCCGACTGCAAGGCAGCAAGGTGCTCGCCGTCGACATGACCGGGGACGCCGTGAAGGCGAAGAACGGCTCGATGGTCGCGTACGACGGTCAGATGGCCTTCAAGAAGCTCAGTGGCGGCGGTGAGGGGCTCCGGGGGATGGTGACCCGGCGGCTCACCGGCGAGCAGATGACCGTGATGGAGGTGAGGGGACAGGGGACGTGCTGGTTCGCCGACCGGGCCTCCGAGATCAACCTCGTCAGTCTCCAGGGAGACAAGCTGTACGTGGAGTCGAGCAACCTGCTCGCGACGGACGCGGGGCTCAGGACGGGGACCAGTTTCACCGGCCTGCGCGGCGCCTCGCAGGGCAACGGGCTGTTCACGACGACCGTGGAGGGCCACGGCCAGGCGGCGATCATGTCCGACGGCCCGGCGGTCGTGCTGCGGGTCAGCCCGCAGTACCCGCTGACGGTCGACCCGGGGGCGTACATCGCGCACCAGGGCAATGTCCGGCAGTCCTTCCAGTCCGGTGTGACCTTCCGCACATTCATGGGCGAGGGCGGCGGCGAGGCCTTCCAGATCCGGTTCGAGGGGGACGGCCTGGTGTACGTCCAGCCGAGTGAGCGCAACACGATCGCGGGGGACGTCTGAGGTGGCCTTCCGCGAGATCAACTCAAAAATGGTCGAGGCGACCGTCGTCCCGGGCCAACGGCTCTTCAGTCAGCGCGGCGCCATGCTCGCCTACCGCGGCGACGTCTCCTTCACGCCCAACATGCAGGGCGGCCAGGGCGGCGTGATGTCCATGATCGGCCGGCGGCTGGCGAACGAGGACACTCCCCTGATGACCGTCGAGGGAAGCGGCACCGTCCTCTTCGGTCACGGCGGCCACCACGTCCATGTCATCCGGCTCACCGGTGACACCCTGTACGTCGAGGCGGACCGCCTCCTCGCCTTCGAGGGCAGCCTCGAGCAGGGCACGATGTTCCTGGGCTCCCAGGGCGGGGTGATGGGCATGGTCCGGGGCCAGATCAGCGGCCAGGGACTGTTCACCACCACCCTGAGGGGACACGGCGCCGTCGCCGTGATGGCCCATGGCGGTGTCTTCGAGATCCCGATCACCCCGCAGCGCCCGGTCCATGTCGACCCGCAGGCCTACGTCGCCCACCACGGCGACGTCCGCAACAAGCTGTCGACCGCGCTGGGCTGGCGGGACATGGTGGGGCGCGGCTCCGGCGAGGCGTTCCAGCTGGAGCTCAGCGGCAGCGGTGCGGTGTTCGTCCAGGCGTCGGAGGAGAAGCTGTGAGCACGTACGGGGCGCCGGGCGGGGGGCCGACGGTCTACGACCCCATGACCCTGCCGGTCGACGACAACGTCAACAACTACACCTTCTGCGTGGAGCTCAAGGGGAGCCAGTGGTTCCTGCAGAAGGGGAAGATGATCGCCTACTACGGCTCGATCGACTTCAACGGCGTCGGGCACGGCCGGCTGGACCGTCTCGTGCGCACGTCCTTCCATTCGCCTCTGCACGCGAGCGACTGGGTCGTGGCGGAGGGCTCGGGCAAGATGCTCCTCGCCGACCGGGCCTTCGATGTGAACTCGTACGACCTGGACGACGGCAATCTGACCATTCGCTCGGGCAATCTGCTCGCTTTTCAGCCAAGCCTGTCGCTCAAGCAGTCGATCGTGCCGGGATTTCTCACCCTGATCGGAACCGGAAAGTTCGTCGCCGCATCTAACGGTCCGGTGGTGTTCATGGAGCCTCCCCTCCGGGTGGATCCCCAGGCACTCGTCGGCTGGGCCGACTGCCCGTCCCCGTGCCATCACTACGACCACGGGTACATGACGGGCGTCATGGGCGGTCTACGTGCACTGACGGGCCTCGGCGGGGCCTCCGGGGAGGAGCACCAGTTCGAGTTCGTGGGCGCCGGCACGGTGCTGCTGCAGTCGACCGAGACCCTCATGGCGGAGCAGGCCACCGGGGTGGTTCCGCACGAGCCGGGAGTACCCGGCGGAGGCGGGATTCCCGGTGCTCCGGGCGGACACGGTGGGCAGAGTGGCGTACCGCGCCTTCCCGGACAGCTGGGGGACCTCCAGCGTCGCTTCGGGCTGTGAGCGGTAGTCTGCGGAGTGTGACATCGAACGCGTGCGCACCGTCACCAACACCCTCACTAGTTCGCCTTTCAACATTTTAGGTAGACTTCATTCATGGAGACCGAAACGGCCACGCGCTGGCTGACCGATGCGGAGCAGTGCGCCTGGCGCACCCACCTGGAGGTCAACAGGCTGTTGACGTACCAGCTCGAGAAGGATCTGCAGCCGTTCGGCCTGACAATGAACGACTACGAGATCCTGGTGAACCTCTCCGAGTCGGAGGACGTCAGGATGCGGATGAGTGATCTCGCATCCGCCACCCTCCAGTCCAAGAGCCGTCTCTCGCACCAGATCACCCGCATGGAGAACGCGAACCTGGTCCGTCGCGAGAACTGCGAGTCGGACCGCCGTGGGCTCTACGCGGTCCTGACCGAGCACGGCATGGAGACGATGATGAAGGTCGCGCCCCATCATGTGGCATCCGTGCGGCGGCACTTCATCGACCTGCTCTCCCCCGAGGCCCTCGTGGAGCTCGACAAGTTCCTGAAGCCCATCGCGGAACACCTCCGCGGCCAGCGGGGACGCCCGTAAGCGCCTCCTCAGCAGGGACCAGGGCCTGTCCGGCGGATCAAGTCGCAGGAAACCTACGCCGACTCATCGGCGCAGGTGAGCGGGGCTTGGTGCGTCCAGCTGCAAGGCGGAGGAGGGCGTCGACGCGGAGCGTCGGCAACCGACGACAACGCCGCAGATGGGCGTGCCGAGCCCCGCGTCCGCGGCATGACCCGCCGGACAGGTTTTAGGGGACCGGCAGACGGAGTTCGAACAGGGCTCCGCCCGTCGGCGTCTCCCGGGCCGTGAGAGTGCCGCCGTGCCGGACGGCCACGTCACGGGCGATCGCCAGGCCCAGCCCGGTGCCGCCCTCGTCCCGGCCACGGGCCGCGTCGAGCCGTACGAACCGCTCGAAGACCCGCTCCCGGTCCGCCTCCGGCACCCCGTCCCCGTCATCGGCGACCGCGACGACCGCCCACCGCCCGTCCCGTCCCGCCTCCCGCCGTACGGTGACCGTGACCGCCGACCGGGCGTGCCGTTGCGCGTTGTCGAGCAGGTTGGCCAGCACCCGACCCAGCTGCCCCCGCGATCCGGCCACCTCCACCGCCTCGGCGTCCACGCCCACTCCCGCCCGCCCGGCCGCCTCCTCCCGCGCCAGCGCCGCGAGATCGACCCGTGCCCCCGGCGCCGGCCCCTCCCCGGCGTCCAGCCGCGCGAGCAGCAGCAGATCGGCGGCCAGCCGCTGCAGCCGTACGGTGTCCTCGACCGCGCCCTCCACATCCAGCAGCCCGGGATGCGCGGCGCCCACCTCCAGCTGGGTGCGCAGGGAGGCGATGGGGCTGCGCAGTTCATGGGAGGCGTCGGCGACGAAACGGCGCTGGCGTTCCACCGAGGTCTCCAGCGCGGCCAGCGTCTCGTTCGTGGTCCGGGCGAGCCGCGCGACCTCGTCGTGGGTGTCCGGCTCGGGCACCCGGCGCGCGAGGTCGGCGGAGGCGGTGATCGCGGCCATCTCCCGCCGGATTCCCTCGACCGGCCGCAGCGCCCGCCGCGTGACCAGCCAGGTCACCCCCGCGACGACGGCGAGCAGCAGCGGGAAGCCGAGCAGCAGGGCGGTGAGGGCGGTACGCACGGCGCTCTGCTCGGCCTCCAGGGGCGCGCCCGCGTAGACGGTGAGCGGCCCCTTCTCCGGGTCCCGCACGGCGACGGCGGCGAACCGGTAGGCGGCACTCTCGCCGTCGACGGTGGCGGAGCCGCCGGTGAAGCGCGTCTCGTCGTCGATCTCACCCGGGTCGAGATCCTCCCCCGCGTCCGGGTCCGCCGCCGGCACGCCGATCCGCTGCAGATCCTCGCTCGCCGCGAGCCGCCGCCCGCTCGCGTCGACGATCTGCACCGGTCGCTCGTCGTCGTCCATCGAGGAGAGGTCCTGGTACGGCGTTCCTACGGCCAGCTGGGCGGCCACGGCCCGCGCCGAGCGCTCCGCCCGGGTGTCGGCCTGGCCGGTCAGACTGGAGCGCAGGGACAGCAGGACGGCCGTCCCGGCCGCGAGGAGGGCCACGGCGACCACGAGGGTGGCACCGAGTGTCGCCCGGGCCCGGACGGAACCCAACCGGTGTGTCATCGCGACGGCTCCAGCCGGTAACCGGCCCCGCGCACCGTCCGGATCAGCCCGGGGCCCAGCTTGCGGCGCAGCGCGCTGACGTACACCTCGACGATGTTGGGGTCGCCGTCGTAGGCGAAGTCCCAGACGTGATCGAGGATCTCCGCCTTGGACACCACCTCACCCGCCCGCACCACGAGCTGCTCGAGCACGGCGAACTCCTTGGCGGTGAGCACCACCTCCTCCTCCCGCAGGAAGACCCGCAGGGCGGCGGTGTCGACCCTCAGCTCCCCGAGCAGATGCACGGGCGACGCCCCGGCCCCCTGGCCGCGCCGCCGCAGCAGCGCCTTGATCCGGGCGACGAGGACGACGTACGAGAACGGCTTGGTGAGGTAGTCGTCGGCGCCCGTGTCCAGACCCTCGGCCTCGTCGTACTCGCCGTCCTTGGCGGTGAGCATCAGGATCGGGACGTCGTGGCCGGCGGCGCGCAGGGCGGAGCAGACCCGGTAGCCGTTCATGCCGGGCAGCATGATGTCGAGGACGAGCAGGTCGTACGGCACCTCGCTCGCCCGGTGCAGGCCCTCCAGGCCGTCGTGGACGACGTCGACGGCGTAGCCCTCGGCGGTGAGGCCCTTGGCCAGGGAGAGGGCGAGGCGTCTCTCGTCCTCGACGATCAGGAATCTGAAGGGGCGGCGCGCAGCGCCTCGGGCAGGGTGGTGGTGGGTGACGGGCGGGCGCATGGGCTCAGGGTGCCAAACCGAACCTGAAGTGATCTTCAGGTGGCTTCAGCATCCCTTCAGGTCCGGTCCGGCACCTTGGTTCCCGTCGAAGAGAACACGACCCGAACCGGGAGGAAACCCCATGAAGCGCAAGCTCGTCATCGCCGCCGTCGCCACGTCCGTCGTGATCGGCGGGGGTGCGGCGGCCGCCTTCGCGGACGGTGGGACGAAGACCGGCGCGAAGGAGGTGCGGGTCACCGAGGCCGGCACCGGGCGAAACGCGGCCTCCGCGCAGCGGGCCTCGGCCGCGGACGTCGTGGCGGCCGCGCTGCGGCACACCTCGGGCACCGCGGTCGGCGCCGACCGCGAGGACGACGGCGCCGACGCGGGCCGGTGGCACGTGGACGTCGTCAAGGGCGACGGCACCGAGTACACCGTCACCGTCTCCCCGGACAGCGGCAAGGTCCTCGGCGTCCACCGCGACCAGGACGACGCCGACGACGTGCGGGAGGCCCGTGCGGACCTCGCCGCGCTGAAGGGCACCCGGGTCGACGCCCGCGAGGCCGCGCAGGCCGTCGCCGCCAAGGGCATGGTCACCGGCGTCGACCTCGACGACGAGGACCGGGCCGCCGTCTGGAGCGTGGACACCGCGCAGGGCGGCGAATGGACGGTCGACGCCCGCACGGGCGAGGTCAGCCGGGACCTGGAGGACTGACCGCCCCAAGCGGCCGAGGGTGGTTGCCGGGGCTCACCCGGGGCTCAGCCCCGGGTGAGCCCCGCGACGAGTTCGTCCGCCGCGCGGTAGGGATCCAGTTCGCCGTCGACGATCCGCTCGGCCAGCGCGCTGAGGCGGCGGTCGCCGTGGAGGTCGCCGATGCGCTCGCGCAGGGCGGTGACGGCGATCGTCTCGACCTCGCGGGCGGCACGGGAGCGGCGGCGCTCGGCGAGGACCCCGTGCTCCTCCATCCAGGCGCGGTGCTTCTCCAGCGCCGCCACGACCTCGTCGATCCCCTCGGACCGGGCGGCGACGGTCCTGACGATCGGCGGGCGCCAGTCGCCGGGGCCCCGGGACTCGCCGAGGCCCAGCATGTGGTTCAGTTCGCGGGCGGTGGCGTCGGCTCCGTCCCGGTCGGCCTTGTTGACGACGTACACGTCGCCGATCTCCAGGATTCCGGCCTTCGCGGCCTGGATGCCGTCGCCCATACCGGGGGCGAGCAGGACGACGCTGGTGTCCGCCTGCGAGGCGATCTCGACCTCCGACTGGCCCACGCCGACCGTCTCGACCAGGATCACGTCGCAGCCCGCCGCGTCCAGCACCCGGATCGCCTGCGGGGCGGCCCAGGCGAGGCCGCCCAGGTGGCCCCGGGTGGCCATCGAGCGGATGTAGACGCCGGGGTCGGAGGCATGGTCGGACATCCGGACCCGGTCGCCGAGCAGGGCGCCGCCGGAGAACGGGGACGACGGGTCGACGGCGAGCACGCCCACCCGTTTGCCCTGTTTGCGGTACGCGGTCACCAGAGCGGAGGTGGAGGTCGACTTGCCCACGCCCGGGGAACCGGTGAGGCCGACGACATACGCGTTGCCGGTGAGCGGGGCCAGGGCCGCCATGACCTCCCTGAGCTGCGGGGACGCCCCCTCCACCAGGGAGATCAGCCGGGCCACGGCCCGTGGCCGGCCTTCCCTGGCCTGGGCGACCAGCGAGGAGACGTCCTGCATCGGTGCTCCGTTCAGATCCGTTCAGTCCCGTTCACGAACGCGTACGACGGCTACGACGGTTGAACGTCGCGTACGCCGTACGGCGGCCTCAGGCCTTGGGTACCCGCACGATCAGCGCGTCACCCTGACCGCCGCCGCCGCACAGCGCGGCCGCGCCGACACCGCCGCCCCGCCGCTTGAGCTCCAGGGCCAGATGCAGGACCAGGCGGGCGCCGGACATGCCGATCGGGTGGCCGAGGGCGATCGCGCCCCCGTTGACATTCACCTTTTCCGTGGACACCCCGAGGTCCTTCATTGACTGGACCGCGACGGCGGCGAAGGCCTCGTTGATCTCGATGAGGTCGAGGTCGGAGACCTCCAGGCCCTCCTTCTTCAGGGCGTGCGCGATGGCGTTGGACGGCTGCGACTGGAGCGAGTTGTCCGGCCCCGCCACATTGCCGTGGGCGCCGATCTCGGCGATCCACTCCAGGCCCAGCTCCTCGGCCTTGGCCTTGCTCATCACGACGACCGCGGCGGCGCCGTCGGAGATCTGCGAGGACGTGCCCGCGGTGATCGTGCCGTCCCTGGTGAAGGCCGGGCGCAGCTTGCCCAGGGACTCCGCGGTGGTGTCGCCGCGGATGCCCTCGTCCTTGCTGAAGACGACCGGCTCGCCCTTGCGCTGCGGGATCTCGACCGGGGTGATCTCGGCCTCGAAGACACCGTTCTTCTGCGCGGCGGCGGCGCGCTGGTGGGAGAGGGCGGCGAACTCGTCCTGCTCGGGGCGCAGGATGCCGAGGCGCGTGTTGTGCTTCTCCGTGGACTCGCCCATGGCGATGTTCTCGAAGGCGTCGGTGAGACCGTCGTACGCCATCGCGTCGAGCATCTCGATCGCGCCGTACTTGAAGCCCTCGCGGGACTTCGGCAGCAGGTGCGGGGCGTTGGTCATGGACTCCTGGCCGCCCGCGACGACCACGTCGAACTCACCCGCACGGATCAGCTGGTCGGCCAGCGCGATGGCGTCCAGGCCGGACAGACACACCTTGTTGACGGTGAGCGCCGGGACGTTCATCGGGATGCCGGCCTTGACGGCGGCCTGGCGTGCGGGGATCTGGCCGGCGCCGGCCTGGAGCACCTGGCCCATGATCACGTACTGCACCTGGTCGCCGCCGATCCCCGCACGGTCCAGGGCCGCCTTGATCGCGAAGCCGCCGAGGTCGGCTCCGGAGAAGGACTTCAGCGAGCCCAGCAACCGCCCCATGGGCGTACGCGCGCCCGCGACGATCACCGAGGTCGTGCTGTTCGTTCCAGTCGATCCAGTCATGAGCTGCGATTCCCCTTACCGGCCTGCACTGGCCGAGGAGTGAACGAGGGTTTACTTCGAATGTACTGAGTGGCACTCCGTGCCGTCATCCGGCCGTCAGTGTGATCGCGCGCACGTTGCGTAACCATCGCGGCCGCGTTCCACTAACACCATGCTGACGCGAATCGACCACATCGGGATCGCCTGCCACGACCTCGACGCGACCGTCGAGTTCTACCGGACCACCTACGGCTTCGAGGTGTTCCACTCCGAGGTCAACGAGGAGCAGGGCGTGCGCGAGGCCATGCTCAAGATCAACGAAACCCCCGACGGCGGTGCCTCCTACCTGCAGCTTCTCGAGCCGACGCGTCCGGACTCCACCGTCGCGAAGTGGCTCGACAAGAACGGCGAGGGCGTCCACCACATCGCTTTCGGCACGGCGGATGTCGACGCGGAGGCCGCGGACATCCGCTCCAAGGGCGTGCGCGTGCTGTACGAAGAGCCGCGACGCGGCTCCATGGGGTCACGAATCACCTTCCTGCACCCCAAGGATTGCCACGGAGTACTGACAGAACTGGTCACATCGGCGCCTGTTGAGTCACCTGAGCACTGACCCTCGTACATATGGGCCGGTAGGGTTGGGGGCGGTCGTCGCTCCACCAGGGCGACCGGTCCTGCTGCCTTGGACGGCGGGACGTTTGCCGGGGTCCGGGTTTCGGGGGACGAGCGTCGGGGCAGCAGCCCATGCTCCGTCGTTGATCTGACACCATTCCCCGGGGGCCCCGTTCGGCGGATGGACGGAGCTCGTTCGGGAAGCTTGTGACCAGGGACGGATGGGACCGCGCAGTGCGGGGCTACGAGAGCCAGGAGCGGGAGCCGGCGGCTGACGTCGACCACCTGACTCGGTTCGAAGCCGAGATGAAGCGGCTGAAGACCGAGCGGGAAAAGGCGATCCAGCACGCCGAGGACCTCGGCTACCAGGTCGAGGTGCTGCGCGCCAAGTTGCACGAGGCGCGCCGCACCATCATGTCCCGGCCCGCCTTCGACGGAGGCGACCTCGGGTACCAGGCCGAGCAGCTGCTGCGCAACGCGCAGATGCAGGCCGACCAGCTGCGCATGGACGCCGAGCGCGAGCTCAGCCAGGCGCGGGCGCAGACGCAGCGCATCCTCCAGGAGCACGCCGAGCAGGCCGCCCGGCTCCAGGCGGAGCTGCACGCGGAGGCCGTGGCCCGTCGGCAGCAGCTGGACCAGGAGCTGGCCGAGCGCCGGCAGACCGTCGAGTCGCACGTCAACGAGAACGTGGCCTGGGCGGAGCAGCTGCGCGCCCGCACCGAGGCCCAGGCCCGCCGCCTCCTGGAGGAGTCCCGCGCCGAGGCCGAGCAGGCCATGGCCGCCGCGCGCGCCGAGGCCGAACGGGTGGCCGCGGAGGCCCGGCAGCGGCTCCAGGCCGACGCCGAGGCGGCCCGTGCGGAGGCCGAGCAGCTGCTGCTGCGCGCCCGCACCGACGCCGAACGGATGCTGAACGCGGCGTCCACGCAGGCCCAGGAGGCCACCGAGCACGCCGAGGCGCTGCGCAGCTCCACGGTGAACGAGTCCGACACGGCCCGCCGCCAGGCCGGTGAGCTCAGCCGCGCCGCCGAGCAGCGGATGGCCGAGGCGGAGGAGGCGCTGCGCAAGGCGCAGTCCGAGGCCGACAAGGTGCTCGCCGAGGCCAAGGCGGCCGCCGAGAAGGCGCTCGCCTCCGCCGAGTCGGCGAACGAGCAGCGCACCCGTACGGCGAAGGAGCAGGTCGCCCGGCTGGTCAGCGAGGCCACCAAGGAGGCCGAGACCACCAAGGCGGACGCCGAGCAGCTGGTCGCCGACGCGCGCGCCGAGGCCGAGAAGATCGTCGCGGAGGCCTCCGAGAAGGCCCGCACGCTCACCGCCGAGGAGAGCGCGACCCAGTTGTCGAAGGCGGCCAAGACCGCCGAGGACGTCCTCAACAAGGCGCAGGAGGACGCGCGGAAGACCACGAAGGCCGCCGCCGAGGAGGCCGAGCGGATCCGCCGGGAGGCCGAGGCCGAGGCGGACCGGCTGCGCGCGGAGGCGCACGACATCGCCGAGCAGCTCAAGGGCTCGGCGAAGGACGACACCAAGGAGTACCGCGCCAAGACGGTCGAGCTGCAGGAGGAGGCCCGCCGACTGCGCGGCGAGGCCGAGCAGCTGCGGGCCGACGCGGTCGGCGAGGGCGAGAAGATCCGCGCGGAGGCCCGCAAGGAGGCCGTCCAGCAGATCGAGGAGGCGGCCCGGTCCGCCGAGGAGCTGCTGTCCAAGGCGAAGGCCGACGCGGACGAGCTGCGCCAGAAGGCGACCACCGACAGCGAGAAGGTCCGCACCGAGGCCATCGAGCGCGCCACGACGCTGCGCCGGCAGGCCGAGGAGGTCCTGGAGCGCACCCGCGCGGAGGCCGAGCGCAACCGCGAGGAGGCGGTGGAGCTCGCCGAGACCATCACCTCGAACGCCGAGCGGGAAGCGCGCGAGCTGCGCGAGGAGACCGAGCGGGCGGTCGAGGCCCGGCAGGCGGAGGCCGCCGAGGAGCTGACCCGGCTGCACGCCGAGGCGGAGTCCCGTCTCGCCTCCGCCGAGCAGGCGCTGACGGACGCCCGGGAGGAGGCCGCGCGGATCCGCCGCGAGGCCGCCGAGGACACCGACCGGCTGCGCGCCGAGGCCGGCGAGCGGATCCGTACCCTCCAGCAGCAGGCCGCCGAGGAGGCCGACCGGCTGCGCACCGAGGCCGCCGCCGACGCGTCCTCCTCGCGGGCCGAGGGCGAGGCCGTCGCCGTACGGCTGCGGTCGGAGGCCTCCGCCGAGGCCGAGCGGCTCAAGAGCGAGGCGCAGGACACCGCGAACCGGGTGCGCGCGGAGGCGCAGGCCGCCGCCGAGCGGCTGGCCGCCGAGGCGTCCGAGACGCTTGCCGCCGCCCAGGAGGAGGCCGCCCGCCGGCGCCGCGAGGCCGAGGAACTCCTCGGCTCCGCCCGCCAGGAGGCCGACCAGGAGCGCGAGCGGGCCCGCGAGCAGTCCGAGGAGCTGCTGGCCTCGGCGCGCACGCGTGTGGAGGAGGCGCAGGCCGAGGCACTGCGGCTGGTGGAAGAGGCCGACCGGCGCGCCACCGAGATGGTCGCCGCGGCCGAACAGCACGCACAGCACGTACGGGACTCCGTGGCCGGGCTGCACGAGCAGGCCCAGGAGGAGATCACCGGGCTGCGCTCGGCCGCCGAGCACGCGGCGGACCGTACCCGGCGGGAGGCCCAGGAGGAGGCGGACCGGGTCCGCGCCGACGCCTACGCCGAACGGGAGCGGGCCAGCGAGGACGCGAGCCGGATCCGGCGCGAGGCGAACGACGCGGCCGAGGCCGCGAAGGAGCTGGCCGAGCGGACGGTCGGCGACGCGATCGCGGAGGCCGAGCGGCTGCGCTCGGAGTCGTCCGCGTACGCCCAGCGGGTGCGCACGGAGGCGTCGGACGCGCTCGCCGAGGCCGACCAGGCCGCGGCCCGTACCCGGGCGGACGCCCGCGAGGACGCCAACCGCATCCGCTCGGACGCGGCGACGCAGGCCGACACCCTCATCACCGAGGCGCGACACGAGGCCGAGCGGCTCCAGACGGAGACCATCGCTGAGGCGGAGCGGCTGACGTCCGAGACGGCCGCGGAGGCCGAGCGGGTCCGTGCCGAGTCCGTCGCCAAGGCGGAGAAGCTGATCCAGGACGCGAGCGGGGAGGCGGAGCGGCTGCGGGCCGAGGCCGCCGAGACGGTGGGCGCGGCGCAACAGGCCGCGGAGCGGATCCGCGCCGAGTCGGAGCGGGTCAAGGCGGAGGCGGCGGCGGAGGCCGACCGGCTGATGAGCGTGGCGCGCGAGGAGGCCGACTCGACGCTGGACGCGGCCCGCCAGGAGGCCAACAAGCGGCGCTCCGAGGCGGCCGAGCAGGTCGACACGCTCATCACGGAGACCACCGCCGAGGTCGACAAACTCCTCACGGAGGCGCAGGAACAGGCCCTGCAGACCACCGCGGACGCCGAGGCGCAGGCCGACACGATGGTCGGTGCGGCCCGCAGCGAGGCCGACCGGCTGGTCTCCGAGGCGACACGCGAGGGCAACACCCGGGTGGAGAAGGCCCGTACGGACGCGGACGAGCTGCTCGTCGGCGCCCGCCGGGACGCCACCGCGATAAGGGAGCGGGCCGAGGAGCTGCGCGACCGCATCACGGCCGAGATCGAGGCGCTGCACGAGCGGGCCCGCCGCGAGGCCGCCGAGACGATGAAGTCGACGGGCGACCGCTGCGACGCGTTGATCAAGGCCGCCGAGGAGCAGCTCGCCAAGGCCCAGGCCAAGGCGAAGGAGCTGGTGTCGGAGGCCAATTCCGAGGCCGGCAAGGTCCGTATCGCCGCCGTGAAGAAGGCGGAGGGCCTGCTGAAGGAGGCCGAGCAGAAGAAGTCGGCACTGATCAAGGAGGCCGAGGAGCTCAAGGCCGAGGCGATCCGCGAGGCGCGCCGCACGGTCGAGGAGGGCAAGCGCGAACTGGAGGTCCTGGTGCGCCGTCGCGAGGACATCAACGCCGAGATCTCCCGGGTGCAGGACGTCCTGGAGGCGCTGGAGTCCTTCGAGGTCCCGTCCGCGAACAAGGACGGCGGAGTCCGGGCGGGCGCCAGCATCGGAGCGCCTCGAACGGGTGGGAAAGCCTCGGACGGTTAGCGGAATGTGTGGATTGGGTTAAAGTCTGCTGCCTTTGATCCCGGTTTTGGCAAGGGGTGGGCCCCGCAGCCACCCAAAAGGGGTGTCAATCTCCAGATCAAACACGCATACGCTCGATGACACAGCGCTTCGGCCCCTAGGATTCCACCTATCACCTCACCGGTCTCATTCGACAGGAACCCCATGAGCGACACTTCCCCCTACGGCTTCGAGCTTGTGCGGCGTGGGTACGACCGCGCTCAGGTGGACGAACGGATCTCCAAGCTCGTCTCCGACCGTGACAGCGCTCTCGCCCGCATCACCGCTCTGGAAAAGCGCATCGAGGAGCTCCACCTCGAGACGCAGAACGCCCAGGCACAGGTAAGCGACGCCGAGCCGTCGTACGCCGGTCTCGGCGCGCGTGTCGAGAAGATCCTCCGCCTCGCCGAGGAGGAGGCCAAGGATCTGCGCGAAGAGGCCCGTCGCGCGTCCGAGCAGCACCGCGAGCTCGCCGAGTCGGCGGCCCAGCAGGTCCGCAACGACGCAGAATCGTTCGCTGCGGACCGCAAGGCCAAGGCGGAGGACGAGGGCGTCCGGATCGTCGAGAAGGCCAAGAGCGACGCGTCGCAGCTGCGCCAGGAGGCGCAGAAGGACGCTCAGTCGAAGCGCGAGGAGGCGGACGCCCTCTTCGAGGAGACCCGCGCCAAGGCCGCTCAGGCCGCCGCCGACTTCGAGACCAACCTGGCCAAGCGCCGCGAGCAGTCCGAGCGCGACCTGGCGTCCCGTCAGCAGAAGGCGGAGAAGCGCCTCGCGGAGATCGAGCACCGCGCGGAGCAGCTGCGCCTGGAGGCCGAGAAGCTGCGCACGGACGCCGAGCGCCGCGCCCGCCAGACGGTGGAGACCGCTCAGCGCCAGGCCGAGGACATCGTGGCCGACGCCAACGCCAAGGCGGACCGGATCCGTTCGGAATCCGAGCGCGAGCTGGCGGCCCTCACCAACCGCCGCGACAGCATCAACGCCCAGCTGACGAACGTCCGCGAGATGCTCGCCACGCTGACCGGCGCCGCGGTGGCCGCGGCCGGCACGCCGTCCACGGACGACGAGCCGATCTCGCGCGGGGTCCCGGCGCAGCAGTCCCGGTAACACCCGACGTACGCCTGCCGACGTCGGACGAAGCCCGCTGCCAGCGGTGGCAGCGGGCTTCGTGTCGTTTTAGCGTGGCCCCATGATCGAGCTCGAGGGCCTGACGAAGCGGTACGGCGAGACGGTGGCGGTCAACAACCTCACCTTCACCGTCAGACCGGGCATCGTCACGGGCTTCCTCGGTCCCAACGGGGCCGGCAAGTCCACCACCATGCGCATGGTGCTGGGCCTGGACCGGCCGACCTCCGGGCACGTCCGGATCGACGGCGAGCACTACGACCGTCTCGAGGACCCGCTCACGTGCATCGGTGCCCTGCTGGACGCCAAGGCCGTGCACGGCGGGCGCAGCGCCCGCAATCATCTGCTGTGCCTGGCACAGAGCAACGGCATCCCGGACAGCCGGGTGGACGAGGTGCTGGACACCGTCGGTCTGACGGCCGTGGCGAGGAAGAAGGCCAAGGGGTTCTCGCTGGGCATGGGGCAGCGCCTCGGCATCGCGGGCGCGCTCCTGGGCGACCCGCGGATCCTGATGTTCGACGAGCCGGTCAACGGCCTCGACCCCGAGGGCATCCACTGGATCCGCACCCTGATGAAATCGCTGGCCGCGCAGGGGCGGACGGTGTTCGTCTCCTCGCATCTGATGAGCGAGATGGCGCTGACCGCCGATCACCTGGTCGTCATCGGGCAGGGCCGGCTGCTCGCCGACACCTCCATGGCGGAATTCATCGCCCGCAATTCCCGGGCGTACGTCCGAATCCGCACCCCGCAGCGCGAGCGGCTGCTCGACGTGCTGCACGAGGCGGGGGTCACGGTGGTCGAGACCGGCAGCGGGGTGCTGGAGGTCGACGGGGGCAAGCCCGAGCAGATCGGGGAGCTGGCCGCCCGGCACGGCATCGTGCTGCACGAGCTGAGCCCCCAGCACGCCTCCTTGGAGGAGGCGTTCATGCAGCTCACCGCCGAGTCGGTGGAGTACCACGCGCACAGCGGGGAACCCCCGGGCCGCCCGTGGGGCGACGACTGGACGAGGAGGGACTGAGGATGTCGGCGATCCAGGTCGTGCGGTCCGAATGGACCAAGATCCGGTCGGTGGCGTCCACCGTCTGGACGCTCTCTCTCGCCGTGGTCGTCACCGTCGCCCTCGGCATGCTGATCTCGGCCCTGACGAAGAACGAGTACGACAACATGAGCCCCGGCCGCCGGCTGGACTTCGACCCCACGTACATCAGCTTCGCGGGGATGAGTCTGGGCCAGCTCGCGATGATCGTGTTCGGGGTGCTGGTGGTGTCCAACGAGTACAGCACCGGCATGATCCGCACCTCACTGGCGGCCGTCCCCCGGCGCGGCACCTTCCTGTTCGGCAAGATCGCGGTGGCCGGCGGGCTGGCCCTCGCGGTGGGGCTGGCGACGAGCTTCGTCGCCTTCTTCCTGGGCCAGGCGATGCTCGGCTCGCACAAGGCGTCGATCGGCGACGAAGGTGTGCTGCGGGCGGTCATCGGCGGCGGGCTCTACATGACCCTCATCGCGGTGTTCTCCATGGGCGTGGCCGCGATGCTGCGCTCGCCGATGCTGTCGCTGGGCATCCTGATGCCGTTCTTCTTCCTGATCTCCAACATCCTCGGCAACGTCCCCGCCACGAAGAAGGTCGGCCGCTATCTGCCCGACCAGGCCGGCAGCAGGATCATGCAGGTGGTCATCCCGGTCGACGACAGCACGCCGTACGGGCCCTGGGGCGGTCTGGCGATCATGGTGGCGTGGGTGGCGGCGGCGCTCGCGGGCGGCTGTGTGCTGCTGCAGCGGCGAGACGCATGACCGAACACGCCGTGTGATGCTCCGGGCTTTACTTCGAGTTGAGCGGAACCGTCAGCGCCTCGATAAGCTCCTAACCCTTACGGGGGCGTGTGCCCTGCTGTCCTGATCCTCTCGATGGGTGCGGAGCATGATCGAGGCTGTCGGCCTGACCAAGCGCTACGGCGACAAGACCGCCGTGTACAACCTTTCCTTCCAGGTACGACCGGGTGCCGTGACCGGCTTCCTCGGGCCGAACGGCTCCGGCAAGTCGACGACCATGAGGATGATCCTCGGCCTGGACAACCCGACCGCGGGCACGGTCACCATCGGCGGCTACCCGTACCGCAAGCTGCCGAACGCGGCCCGCCAGGTCGGCGCCCTGCTCGACGCCAAGGCCGTGCACGGCGGGCGCAGCGCCCACAACCATCTGCTGAGCCTGGCCCAGCTGTCCGGCATCCCGGCCCGGCGGGTGGACGAGGTGCTCGGCGTGGTCGGCCTCCAGGACGTGGCGAGGAGGCGGTCCAAGGGCTTCTCCCTCGGCATGGGCCAGCGGCTCGGCATCGCCGCGGCACTGCTCGGCGACCCGCAGGTGCTGCTCTTCGACGAGCCGGTCAACGGCCTCGACCCCGAGGGCATCCTCTGGGTGCGCAACCTGATGAAGTCGCTCGCGGCGGAGGGGCGCACGGTCTTCGTCTCCTCCCACCTGATGAGTGAGATGGCGCTCACCGCGGACCATCTGATCGTCATCGGGCGGGGACAACTGCTCGCCGACATGAGCGTCACGGAGTTCATCTCCGCCAACTCCGCCGACTTCGCACGCGTGCGCACCCCGCAGACCGAGCCGCAACTGCGCGAGAAGCTCTCCGCCGCGCTGACGGAGGCCGGCGGTCACGTCCTTCCCGAACAGGACGGTGCCCTCCGCGTGACGGGGCTGGCGCTGCCCCGGATCAGCGACATCGCGCACGACGCCGACGTACGGCTGTGGGAGCTGTCGCCGCACCGGGCCTCGCTGGAAGAGGCGTACATGCGGATGACCCAGGCCGCCGTCGACTACCGCTCGACCATCGACCAGAAGATCGGCCTCCAGCAGCCCCTGCCCCCCGGCGCCACCCCGCCCATGCCGGTCCCCGGCCAGGGCCAGCCCGGCTGGTACGCCCCACCACCCCCGCAGCAGGGCTACGCCCCGCCCCAGCCGGCCCAGCCCTACGGCGGCTACGGCGCCCCGGCCCCCGCCCCGTACGGCTCCCCGGCCGCGGCCCCCGCGAACGGCGCCAACCCGTACGCCCAGGCCCCCGTCCCGCCCGCCGGTCAGGCACCGGCAGCAGGCCCGCCGATCCCGGCCGCCGCCCCCGCGCCGCAGCCCGCCCCGGCGGGAAGCCCGGCGCCGCCCGCGGCACCCCCCGCCCCGCCCGTGCCCGCCGCGCCGGCCGCAGGGCAGGCCGCCCCCGCGCCCGCCGCGCCACAGGACCAGGTACCGCCCGCGCCCGCCTCGCTCGCGAAGGCACCCGCACCCGTCTCCGACGCCGCCCCGACGAACCAGCCCGAGGACGCCCGATGAGCACCCCGCAGCACCCGACCCCGCAGGCCGCGGCGCCCGTCTGGCCTGCGGCGCCCGGACCCTCGTACGGCGCCGGTCCCGCGTACACCTCGCCGATCCCGGTCGTGCGCACGCACCTCGGGAACGCCATCGCCTCGGAGTGGACGAAGATCCGGTCGGTGCGTTCCACGATGTGGACGCTGGGTGTCTTCCTGCTGCTGGTCGTCGGCATCGGGTTGGTGGTCGCGCTGATCGTCGACGCGAACGCCTCGGAGGCCGATCTCTCGGGCGAGAGCCCGCTGTCGTTCGGCTTCTTCGGGGTGCTCCTGGGCAGCATGCCGATCATCACGCTCGGCGTGCTCACCACCGCCTCCGAGTACGGCACCGGCATGATCCGGACCACGATGGTCGCGTGTCCCTCACGCGGCCGGGTCCTCGCGGCGAAGGGCATCGTGTTCTTCACGATCGCGTTCGTCGTGACGCTGGTGTCGACGGGGTTCGTCGCCATGGTGGACTCGTCCCTGTTCGCCGAAGCGCGTGAGCCGTCCGCGGGCGAGTGGATGAAGGCCACCGTCGGCGTGTCCCTGTACATCGCGCTGCTCGGCCTGCTGTCCCTGGCCGTCGGCTCGATCATCCGGCACTCGGCGGGCGCCATCACCATCATGATCGGCCTGCTGCTGGCCCCGCTGGTCATCGCGATCTTCATGTTCTCGTCGTCCCTGCAGGGCCTGCGCCAGGCCCTGTTCGAGTACTCGATCCCCAGCCAGCTCGGCGTCTGGTACTCGGCCTCGCTCAGTGACAGCGGCCCGACCGGCTGGGATCCGCTGTGGATCGCGCTGGGCGTGACCGCCGCCGCGTTCGCCGGCGCCTTCGCCCTCCTGGAGAAGCGGGACGTGTAGACGTCAGAAGCGAGGCGCGTTACGGGACCGCTGCACCCCGGGGGTGCGGCGGTCCCGCGCGTTCCAGCAGGCCTTGTGCCAGTGGCGGCGTTCGTCGACACCCGAGTGCTCGGGCCAGGCGACGACGTGCGGGACGCCGTCCGGGATCATCTGGTCGCACCCGGGACACCGGTACGTCTTGCCCTGCGCGCTCGCGCCGGCCACATGCCGCACGCTCCACTCGTCGCCCTGCCAGCTCGTCGATGACTGCCAGCCGCCGTAGCGGCTCGCGCGGTCGTCCTCGGCGCTCCGGCCGGACGAGCCCTCACCCTTGGGTCGGTTGCGACGCGGGGACACGGGACACCTCACGGGGCTATACAGGAAGCAGGGTTCGCGTCCAGCCTACGCGGCGCGAACGGGGGCACCCGTAAGTCGCCGATCCCCACAAGTCCCCCTCCCCGGCACCGCATTCTGCAGACAATCCGCAAATCTCCCCGCCAGGCCGTGTCCTCGGCACGTGTCAGACGGTTATGCCGGGTGGGGGAGCTCCGTGTCGGAGCCAAGGAAGCAGGAAAGTCCATGCGCGTTGGTAGTTTCGTGTTGGGTGCCCAGTTCCCCGGGCAGGGCCAGGGGGAGGCGCTGCACCGGGCGGTCCGCTCGGCCGAGGTCGCCGAGGAAGCCGGTCTTGACTCGGTCTGGCTGGGCGAGCACCACTTCGTGCCGTACGGCACGTGCCCGTCGGCGGTCACCCTGGCCGCTCTGCTGCTGGGCCGCACCCGGCGCATCCGGGTCGGTACGGCGGTGAGCGTCCTGCCCACCTCCCACCCCGTCGCCCTCGGCGAACAGGCCGCGCTGCTGCATCTGACGAGCGGCGGCCGGTTCTCGCTCGGCGTGGGACGCGGCGGGCCGTGGGTCGACCTGGAGGTGTTCGGGTCGGGCCTGGAGGCGTACGAGGAGGGGTTCCCGGAATCCCTCGATCTGCTGCTGCGCTGGCTGCGCGAACCGTCGGTGGGAGCCGACGGCGACCGCTTCCGCTTCCGTGAAGTCCCCGTCGTGCCCCGCCCGTCGGAGGCGCTGACGGATACCGAGGGTCCGGAGGTCGTCGTCGCGTGCACCTCGCAGGCGACCGTGCGGCTGGCCGCCGAGCGGGGGCTGCCGATGCTGCTCGGGATGCATGTCGGGGACGAGGAGAAGGCCGAGATGGTCGCCCTGTGGCGGAAGTACGCGCGTGCGGCCGGGCGGTCCGGGGACGAGATCAGGGGCGCGGCCCATGTCTCGGCGGGCGTCTGCCAGCTCGCGGACCGGCACACGGACGCGGTGGAGAGCCTGGTGAAGGCGATGCCGGGCTGGCTGAAGCAGGGGCTCGACGCGCATGTGACGGTGGACGGCCGCCCCCGCGCCATGCGGGACCCGGTGGCGTACACCGAACTGCTCTGCGGGCTGCACCCGGTGGGCACGCCGCGGCTGTGCGCCGACCGTCTCGCGGCGACCAGCGAGCGGACCGGCATCTCGCGCTTCGCCCTGCTCGTCGAGGGCTCGGGCGACCTGGCGGCCACGGAGGAGAACGTACGGCGGCTGGGCGCGGAGGTACTCCCCCACCTCCGCTGACACCCATGCCGAACGGCCCGTCCGGGCCGGGAGCTTGCCGCTCCCGTACTGATGGCACCTCCCGCGTGAGGAGCGGCAAGCAACAGGCTCAAAGTGATGCCTCAGCAGTCCCGGAATTCCGGAGACTGGTTCAGCACCTGGCTGCGGACCGAGGTGAAGCGGACGAGCTTCTCGTCGACAGCCGAGTCCAACGGGAACACCGCCACCCGGTGGCAGTTCTGGAAGGCCAGCCGTACACCGAAGTGCCGCTGCAGGGCGCCGCGTATGGCGTCACTCGCCAGCGCGCGCAGCAACTGGCCGCGCGCCTGCTCGTCCGGCGGGGGCGTCTGGTTGTCGGCGAAGGCTCCGCCGTCCACCTTCAGCTGGGCCACCAGGGAGCTGATCATCTCCCATGCGTAGGGCAGGGAGGTCCGGACGCAGTCGACGAATTCAGCTTCGTCGACCTCGCCTCGCTCGGCCTGTTCGAGTAGGGCCGGTGAGACGTCGAGCGACATGGGTACTCCTCTCGCACCCCCGAGAGCGCAGGGGTTGCCGGACAGGGAAAGGGAGTTCGCCATGCCGGAACCACCGCAACGCTGAGTACACGCATCGCGACCTCCCGTTCACTACGGTAGGCAACGGACCGTGACCGCACCAGGAGAATGGGCACATAGGGCAGCCCTCTTGGGGACACAATCGGCCAGAGTCCGTCCGGGTTCGAACGATCTTTTTCCCGATGAAAAGGGGCGGCCCGCAGGGCCCCGGTCGAGGGCGGTGGTGGGAGAAGGGTGGGCGAATCGCGTGGGGCACGGGGTGTCGGATAGCGTTGCGCACCATGCGTCTCGTCATCGCCCGGTGCTCCGTCGACTACGCCGGCCGGCTCACCGCCCATCTCCCCTCCGCCCCCCGTCTCATCCTGGTGAAGGCGGACGGCAGCGTCTCGATCCACGCGGACGACCGGGCCTACAAGCCCCTGAACTGGATGTCGCCGCCCTGCACGCTGAAGGAGGGCACCGGTGACGAGGAGGGAGTCTGGACCGTCGTCAACAAGGCGGGCGAGAAGCTCATCATCACCATGGAGGAGATCCTCCACGACTCGTCGCACGAACTGGGTGTCGATCCTGGCCTGATCAAGGACGGCGTGGAAGCGCACCTCCAGGAACTGCTCGCCGACCGCATCGAGACCCTCGGCGAGGGCTACACCCTCATCCGCCGCGAGTACATGACGGCCATCGGCCCGGTGGACATCCTGTGCCGGGACGCGGACGGCCAGACGGTCGCGGTCGAGATCAAGCGGCGCGGCGAGATCGACGGCGTCGAGCAACTCACCCGCTATCTGGAGCTGTTGAACCGGGACCCGCATCTCGCGCCGGTCCGCGGCATCTTCGCCGCCCAGGAGATCAAGCCTCAGGCCCGCGTCCTGGCCACGGACCGCGGCATCGGCTGCCAGGTCCTGGACTACGACGCGATGCGGGGCATCGAGGACGACAAGCTCCGGTTGTTCTGAGCGGCGGTTCCACGACGACGAGGGCCGGGTTCCCGGGAGAGGAACCCGGCCCTCGTGGTGCCCGGGGGCGATCAGATCACCGAGTCCGACGAGGACGAGGAGGACGAGGAGGACGCGCTGCCCGCCGTGCTGGGCGAGACCGGGGCGCTGGAGGTCGTGCCGCTGGCCGAGGTCCCGGTGGACGGGGAGTTGCTCGGGGTGGGGGGTGTCGACGGGGACTGGGACGGCGAGGCCGACGGGGAACCTCCGGTACCGGTGCTGCTGGAGGTCGACGGCCTCGGCGAGGAGGACGGGGGCCGGGAGCTCGGGCTCGACGACGTGGAGTGCGACGGGGTCGGAGTGGTGCCCCCGCTCGATCCCTGCGAACCGCCCGCCCCCGTCGTGGCCGTCGCGGAGCCCGTCGGTGTCGGATCGTCCGCGGTCCCCATCGTCCCGTCCGGTCCGGGGTCCGTCGGCCTGCTGGTCGCCGTGCCCGTGTCGCCGGTGCCGGTGTCGTCGCTCGGGGTCTGCGAGCCGGGGCCGCCGTCGGAGAGACCGGTGCTGGCGGAGGGGTTGACGCCGCCCCGGCCGGCGGGGTTGTCGGCGTCGTTGTCCGAGGTCGCGCCGAGCGTGACGACCGTGCCGAGCACGGCGACGAGGAGCGCGCCCGCGCCGGCCGCGACAAGGTTGCGCTTGGCGAGGCCCTTGAGGCCGCCCCGGCTGTGGCGGGCCGGGGCCGTCGGGGGCACCGGCCGGTGGGCGAGCGTCTGGGCCTCGGGCGGGTAGGTCGGGAGCGCCGCCTGGATGCCGCGCGGCGGCGGCGCGGACTCCTCGTGGCGGGCGTCGGGCACCTCCTCGCCGACCGTCGCCGAGGCCAGGCCGGGAATGTCCCCGCAGGCGTCGGCGACGAGGGCGAGGGCGCGACGGCCGGCGACGGTGCCGCGTTTGTCGGCCAGGGAGTTGCGCAGGCCGAGCGAGGCCTCCAGTTCGGAGCGGGCCCGGTCGAGGTCGCCGACGCAGAGCGCCAGGACACCGAGTTCGTGGTGGAAGTAGGCCCGGTCGGCGGACTCCCCGGCGAGCCGGGCGGCCTCGGCGCCCTCGTGCAGGGCGTGCTCCCAGGCGCTCCAGCGCAGTCCCGCGGCGAACGCGGGCGCGGCGGCGCGGGCGAGCCGGACGGCGGTGGCCTCCTCGTCCTCGGCGGGCGGGGCCGTCGTGGGGGTCACGAGGGCCAGGGCGGCGAGGACGGCGTCCGCCTCGGCGCAGACCCGTTCGGGGGTGACGGAGGGATGGCCGGCCCACCAGGCGTAGTGCTGGGCGGCGGTGAGGGCGCGGGTCTCGGTGTCGTCGCCGTATCCGGCGGCCTCCAGCTGGGTCTGGACGCCGGCGGCGAGCCGGTAGCGGGTGCCGACCGGGGAGACGAGCCCGCAGGCGGCCAGTTCACCGAGGGCCGCGTCGGCGTGGGTGTCGCCGACCAGGGCAGGCAGATGCGCCTGGTGCGGGACCTCGCCGCCGAGGGCGACCGCGAAGCGCAGGGTGGCGCGGGCGGAGGCGCTGAGGCGGGCGGCGAGCAGCGGGGCGGGCGCGGCGGCCTCGCCGAGGGAGGGCAGGGGTATGTCCTCGGCGTCGCCGGCTCCGGCGTCGACGGGCTCGGCGAGCGGGCGGGCGTCCTCGAAGACGCCGAAGGCGTCGACCGCGTCGACGTCGGCGCGGAGTTGGTCGCGCTGCCGGAGCAGGGCGCCGGCCTGGACGAAACGCAGCGGCAGGCCCTCGGACTCGAACCAGAGGTCGCCGGCCCAGTTGGACTCCTCCTCGGTCAGGGTCCGGCCGACGGCGCGTTCGATGACGTCGACGCCTCCCGCGCGGTCCAGGCCGCCGAGGACGACCTCCTCGACGGCGGAGTCGTCGGAGGGCGGCGGGGTGTCGGGGGTGGCGCCGAACAGGAAGGCGCACTCGGGTGTGGCGTCCAGGAGGTCGTCGAGCGCGGTCCCGCCGAAGTCCAGGTCGTCGACGACGACGACCGCGCCGATCTCCCGGACGAGGGCACGCAGTTCCTCGTCGTCGGGGCGGTGACGGTCGGCTTCGTGGACGGCGTGGAAGAGGTCGTGCAGCAGATCGGCCGGGGTGCGGCCGAAGCCGGAGAGGCGGACGACGCCGTCGGGGGCGAGGTCCTCGCAGTCCTCGGCGACCAGGTCGAGGAGACTGGTGCGGCCGGAGCCGGCCGGTCCGACGAGGCGGACGGAGCGGCCGCGGGCGAGAAGGCGGACGAGCTGTTCGCGTTCGTCCTGGCGGCCGAGGAGCGGCTGCGCGGGCCGGGTGGGTCCGGCGGGGGCGGGCGGGTGGGCGGCGCGCTCGACCTCGGCGCGCTGCTCGGGGGTGCGCTTGACGGGGCGCTCCGGCCGTTCGGTGGGCGGGCAGAGTTCGATCTCGCTGCCGTCGACCGGGTTGACCGTGAGCAGGTGCTCGCCGACGACGAGCCGCACCGTGCGGGCGGGGCCCGGGGCGTGCTGGCCGAAGTCGGGTGTCAGGGGGTCCCTGGACGGGCGCGGGCGCGGCGTGTCGCCGTCGCCGTCATGGCCGTGCTCCTCGGGTCCCCGGGTGTTCGGGTCCATGGGTCAAGCCCCCCAAAAGCGTCGTGTGGCGGTAGCCCCTCCCGGCCTTGCTGCACACTGCGCTGTCGCTTCTGGTCCGGTGCCCGCTCGAGGGCTGCGGGCGGCGGGCAGACGAACGGTAAACCTTCGCCCAGTATCTACGACAGTCCGGGGTGCCGGGCCGTCCGAGACGTCACAGTCCGGTGAGGATTGCGCCCGCCGTATGTTTTCCGCCGCAGGCCACCCGGGCTGCGGCGGGACGGACCCGACTCCTCCGGTTGTCACACCCGGGGTAGCGACTCCACCCCGATGCCGCCCTCGATCGCCAGGATCCGGTGCAGCCGGGTGGCCACCAGCAGGCGCTGCATCTGTGGCGGTACGCCGCGCAGCACCAGGCGCCGGCCGCAGCGGCCGGCCCGCCGGTGGACACCCATGATGACGCCGAGTCCGGTGGCGTCCCAGGAGTCCAGTTCGGACAGGTCGAGCACCAGGTCGCCGTCGCCGTCGTCCACGGCCGTGTGCAGGGCCGTGCGGGCGTCCGCCGCGCTGCGCACGTCGAGGCGGCCCCCGACGACCAGCTCGACGTGGTCGCCCCTGATGTGCATAGCGCTCCCCTAAGCGTGCGTCTCGTGCTCCGCGGTGTGGTGTCCGGTGTTGCATGCTCTGACTGCGTAAAGCGGTCGCTGGTTGCCGTCTGTGAGCGAACCGATACCGAATTCACCCTCAGGGGTGAGACCCCTGGGGCCTGTGCGGTTTCGGCGCTTGGAGTAAGCCCTGCCCGCTCTCGCGTGCGATGTCACCGGCGTCAACCATCCGGCGCATCGCCGTCTGGCTCTCGGCCGGAGATTAGCGGTCGTGAGGGCGCTGTGTGACCGGTTAGTAACGCGTCTCACGTCTCAGGGCGTGAGACGCCGGTCACGTCGTCAATTCCTGTCCGATTGACGACGATTGGCACCGGACTGACCAGGGGTGACGAAGGGAACGGAACGGATCCGCGGGGACCGTCTAGATTGGCCGCATGGTCAATCTGACGCGCATCTACACCAGGACCGGCGACCAGGGCAGCACCGCCCTCGGCGACATGAGCCGGGTCGCCAAGACCGACCTCAGGATCGCCGCGTACGCCGACGCCAACGAGGCGAACGCGGTCATCGGCACCGCGATCGCGCTGGGCGGCCTGGACGAGGAGATCGTCAAGGTCCTCACCCGCGTCCAGAACGACCTGTTCGATGTGGGCGCGGACCTCTCCACCCCGGTGGTGGAGAATCCCGAGTTCCCGCCGCTGCGGGTCGAGCAGTTCTACGTCGACCGTCTGGAGGCGGACTGCGACCGCTTCAACGAGCGCCTCGAGAAACTCCGCTCGTTCATCCTTCCGGGCGGCACCCCGGGCGCGGCCCTCCTCCACCAGGCCTGCACAGTGGTCCGCCGGGCCGAACGCTCCACCTGGGCCGCCCTGGAGGTCCACGCCGCGGCGATGAACCCCCTCACCGCGACCTACCTCAACCGCCTCTCGGACCTGCTCTTCATCCTCGCCCGCACGGCCAACAAGGCGGCCGGGGACGTGCTGTGGGTGCCGGGCGGGGAGCGCTAGAGCCCTTCTGACGGATCTCCGCGGGATCCGTCGGAAGGGCCCGAGGTCTGTTTGCGCCTCGGCCGCTGTCCGGGGAAGAGGGTGTAGCTCCCGGCGATGACGACGTTGATGCCGATCACCCACAGCATCCGCTGTTGCCACGCCCGCAGCGAGTCGGCGTCCCCGTCGCCGCCGACGTACCAGACCGCGGCCTGGAGCAGGGCGACGGCGACCAGCGCGGCGAGGATCCAGCGGCCCGCGATCTTCCACTCGTGGACGGCGCGGGCCGTACCGTACTTCGGCGGCTTCACGGGCGGCGGGCCCCCCGCGAAATGGTGGGCGACGCGGGCGTCGGCCCAGCGGACGGTGGAGTGGCCGAGGCCGACGGTGAATCCGATGTAGACAGCGGCGAGGCCGTGCCGCCAGTCCGGCTCGGCGCCGTTCTCGAGGTCGACCGCGGTCACCGCGAACAGCACGACCTCCAGCAACGGCTCGCACAGCAGCAGGGCCAGCCCGGTGCGCGGCATCCGAAAGACGTAACGGAAGGCCAGCCCCGCGAGCAGGAGCACCCAGAAGGCCACCTCGCAGGCGATGATCAGTCCGACGATCACGATCCGCTCCTCTCCTTCACCCTGCCAGGCTCCCGTCCCCGGCGGCCGGGTTCGTCGTCTGCGGTGACGAGGTCGCGGTACATCGAAAGATGCAGTTCGGGACCGTTCCCGGGGAGCAGGCGGACGGCGTGCGGGCCGTGTTGGATGGAGGGCATGGCCGTACGACGACTGCCCCGCCCGCATCGGTTCGACGGGTACGTCGCGCTCGGCGGGCTGGTCGGCGGGCTGCTGCTGGTGGTGTTCAAGCTCGGTGTCCGCCCGTCCAGCGATCCGATCACCCTCTTCGACGGCCCCTGGCCGGTGCTGGTACCGCTCGGCGTGCTGGCCGGCTGTGAGCTGCTGCGCCGGACGGCGCCCCGCGCGGCCCTGCTGACCGGCACCGTCGCGATCACCGCGGACACCGTGACCCAGGGCAACCTCTCGTCGATCCTGATGTTCACCGACCTGGTGTACGCGGCCGTCCTGTACGGTCCGCCCGCCTCGGCCCGCCGCATCCCGAGGATCACCGGGCTGCTCACGGTGGCCGGGACGGTCGTACCGTTCGCGGTGTGGCGGGTGCCGGAGGCGCTGATGATCGGGGTCGTCGTCGGCGTCGTCGCGTTCGGGCCCGCCGCCACCGGCTGGATCGTGCGCGACCACCGCGACGCCGCCGAGGCGGCCCGGCTGCGCGCCGAACAGACCGCGCTGCTGGCCGAAGTGGACCGGTCGCAGGCGGTTCTCGCCGAACGGGCCCGGATGGCGCGGGAGTTGCACGACATGGTCGCCAACCATCTCTCCGCGATCGCCATCCACTCCACGGCCGCGCTGTCGATCGACGACCCGGACACCTCCCGGCAGGCGTTACGGACCATCCGCGAGAACAGCGTCGACGGGCTGGCGGAGATGCGGCGGCTGATCGGCATCCTGCGCGACGGCAGCGGCGACCACGCGCCGGCCGCGGCACCCACCCTCGACGGCCTCGCGGCCCTGGTCGACGGCGCCCGCGCCAACGGGCTGGACGTCACCCTCGACCACGACCCGGGCCGGGTCCCCACCCCCGTGGAACTCGCCGCCTACCGCATCGTCCAGGAGTCGCTGACCAACGCCCTCAAGCACGCCTGTCCGGGCCGGGTGACGGTGCGCCTCGCCCGCCGCGAGGGGATGCTCGACGTGCGGGTGAGCAGCCCGTACGGTCACCGGGACGGTCCGCGCGCCCCCGGCTCCCGGGCCGGTCTCGTCGGCATGCGGGAGCGGGCCGCGCTGCTGGGCGGCACGTTCGAGGCCGGGCCCGACGGCGCGCTGTGGACCGTACGCGCCGCCCTCCCCCTCGCCGAAGGAGACCGCCCGTGATCCGCGTCCTCGTCGCCGAGGACCAGTCCGCCGTGCGCGCCGGGCTCGTCCTGATCCTGGGCAGTGCGCCCGACATCGAGGTGGTCGGCGAGGCGGCGGACGGCGAGCGGGCGGTGGCGCTGGCCCGGGAGCTGCGGCCCGACCTGGTGCTGATGGACGTTCAGATGCCGCGGCTGGACGGGGTGGCGGCGACCCGGAAGGTGGTCGAGGAAGGACTCGCGGACGTCCTCGTGCTGACCACTTTCGACCTCGACGAGTATGTCTTCGGGGCGTTGCGGGCGGGGGCCGCCGGGTTTCTGCTGAAGAACACGGAGGCGAGGGATCTGCTGACGGCGGTCCGCACCGTGGCCGCCGGGGAGGGGCTGATCGCCCCGGCCGTCACCCGGCGCCTGATCGCCGAGTTCGCCGCCGGGCCGGTACGGCGGCCCACCACCGACCTCGCCGTCCTCGACAGCCTCACCCGGCGTGAGCGCGAGGTGCTGGCCTGCCTCGGGGAGGGCCTGTCCAACGCGGGGATCGCCGAGCGGCTCGACATGGCGGAGGCCACGGTCAAGACGCACGTCAGCCGGCTGCTGGGGAAGCTGGAGCTGCGCAGTCGGGTTCAAGCGGCCGTACTGGCACAGGAGTTGGGGATCTAGCGGCCGTATACAAGAGTGGTCCAGACCTATTGACCCGTGGTCCAGACCTTTCTATTCTCGCCGCACTGTGGGTGCGAAGGCTCAGTCGCGCCCCCCAACTCCCCATAGGAGGCGCAGAATGCGCTTCAGACACAGAGCCGCGGCAGGGTTCGCGACCCTGTTGCTCCCGCTGGCCGGACTGGTCGGCCTCGCGAGCCCGGCCCAGGCCGCGACGACCGCCACCGCCACCTACGCCAAGGCCCAGGACTGGGGCACCGGCTTCGAGGGCAAGTGGACGGTGAAGAACACCGGCACCACCGCCATCAGCTCCTGGACGGTCGAGTGGGACTTCCCCTCCGGTACCTCCGTCACCTCCGCCTGGGACGCCGACGTCACCTCCTCCGGCACCCACTGGACCGCCAAGAACAAGTCCTACAACGGCTCGATCGCCCCCGGCGCCTCCGTCTCCTTCGGTTTCAACGGCGCGGGCTCCGGCTCCCCCTCGAACTGCAGGCTCAACGGCGACAGCTGCGACGGCACCACCGTGCCGGGCGACGCCTCCCCCTCCGCGCCGGGCACCCCCACCGCGTCCGGCATCACCGACACCTCGGTGAAACTGACCTGGTCCGCCGCCACCGACGACAAGGGCGTCAAGAACTACGACGTCCTGCGCGACGGCACCAAGGTCGCCACGGTCACGACGACCTCGTACACCGACACGGGTCTGACCGCCGGCACCGACTACTCCTACACCGTCCAGGCCCGTGACACCGCCGACCAGACGGGGCCCGCCAGCGGCGCGGTCGCGGTCCACACCACCGGCGGCACCAACCCTCCCCCGACCACCGGCTCCAAGGTCAAGCTCGGCTACTTCACCGAGTGGGGCATCTACGGCCGCAACTACAACGTCAAGAACCTGGTGACGTCCGGCTCGGCCGCGAAGATCACCCACATCAACTACGCCTTCGGCAACGTCACGGGCGGCCAGTGCGCCATCGGCGACTCCTACGCCGACTACGACAAGGCCTTCACCGCCGACCAGTCCGTCAGCGGCGTCGCCGACACCTGGGACCAGCCGCTGCGCGGCAACTTCAACCAGCTGCGGCAGCTGAAGGCCAAGTACCCGAACATCAAGGTGCTGTGGTCGTTCGGCGGCTGGACCTGGTCCGGCGGCTTCGCCCAGGCGGCGGCCAACCCGACGGCCTTCGCGCAGTCCTGCTACAACCTGGTCGAGGACCCGCGCTGGGCCGACGTCTTCGACGGCATCGACATCGACTGGGAGTACCCGAACGCCTGCGGTCTGTCCTGCGACACCTCCGGCGCCGCGGCCTTCAAGAACCTGATGTCCGCGCTGCGCGCCAAGTTCGGCGCGAACAACCTGGTCACGGCGGCCACCACGGCCGACGGCTCCTCCGGCGGCAAGATCGACGCGGCCGACTACGCGGGCGCCGCGCAGTACGTCGACTGGTACAACGTGATGACGTACGACTTCTTCGGCGCCTGGGCCGCCCAGGGCCCGACCGCCCCGCACTCCCCGCTCACCTCGTACAGCGGCATCCCGACGGCCGGGTTCACCACGGCCGACGCGATGGCCAAGTTCAAGGCGAAGGGCGTGCCCGCGAGCAAGCTGCTCATCGGCATCGGCTTCTACGGCCGCGGCTGGACCGGCGTCACCCAGGACGCCCCGGGCGGCACCGCGACGGGCCCTGCGCCCGGCACATACGAGCAGGGCATCGAGGACTACAAGGTCCTCAAGACGTCCTGCCCGGCCACCGGCACCATCGCGGGCACGGCCTACGCGCACTGCGGCAGCAACTGGTGGTCCTACGACACTCCGGCCACCATCGGTACCAAAATGGCGTGGGCCAAGACGCAGGGCCTCGGCGGCGCGTTCTTCTGGGAGTTCAGCGGTGACACCGGCAACGGTGAGCTGGTGAGCGCCATCAACAGCGGACTGTCGTAAGACAGTTCGGCGAGTCAGGCGACGTTGACGCGCTGACCGGGCGGGGCTGCCTCCAGCCACGCGAGGAAACCGGTCAGCGCGTCTTCGCTCATGGCGAGTTCGAGACGCGTGCCCCGGTGGGTGCAGACGAGGATCACCGCGTCGGACAGCAGCGCCAGCTCCTCCTCGCCCTCGGGCAGCCGGCGGCCGGCCACCTCGATCGAGGCGCGTTCCAGGACGCGGCGGGGACGGTAGGCGTAGGAGAAGACGCGGTACCACTCGATGCGGTCGCCGTTGTAGCGGGCGACGCCGTAGCTCCAGCCTTTGCCGCTCGTGTCAGGTTTCTCGGGGACGTCCCAGCGCAGGGAACAGTCGAAGGTGCCGCCGGAACGCTGGATGAGTCTGCGGCGCAGACCGAAGACGAACAACCCCAGCACCACCAGGGCCACGACGATTCCGCACACAGTCAGAGCGAGGACCATCGACACCGACCTCCTCGTCTCCTAGGTACCGAAAATAGGTAACGGAACGGAAAAAACATCCATATCTGCCTCAGCCGCGGTCGGCTCCGGATTGCTCCGGTGCCGACCGCGGCTGAGTGACGTCATACAGCTCCGCGCCAGGTTGTCAGCGCGTGGCCGCCGCACGCAGGCGCACGTCCGCGCGGCGCTCGGCGGCGGCGTCGCCCTCCGCCTTCGCGCGCTCCAGCTCCCGCTCCGCGCGCTGGACGTCGATCTCGTCCGACAGCTCGGCGATCTCGGCCAGCAGCGACAGTTTGTTGTCCGCGAACGAGATGAAACCGCCGTGCACCGCGGCGACGACCGTCCCGCCATCACTCGTACGGATGGTCACCGGGCCCGACTCCAGCACACCGAGCAGCGGCTGGTGACCGGGCATGACGCCGATGTCGCCGGACGTGGTGCGCGCGACGACCAGGGTGGCCTCGCCGGACCAGACCTCTCGGTCGGCCGCGACCAGCGCGACGTGCAGCTCAGCAGCCAAGGTGGCTCCTCGGGTCACCACCCGGCGGTTCTGCCGGGTGTTGGTTACTAAGTCTAGTGGGCGTGGCTGAGGGGGCGGGACGCGCCCGCCCCCTCAGACGTGAGCCGCAGGGCTCACTGCGAGCTCAGAGCTCAGGAGACGCCCAGCTCCTTGGCGTTGGCCTTGAGGTCCTCGAGGCCACCGCACATGAAGAACGCCTGCTCCGGGAAGTGGTCGTACTCGCCGTCGCAGATCGCGTTGAAGGCCGCGATCGACTCCTCCAGCGGGACGTCCGACCCGTCGACGCCGGTGAACTGCTTGGCGACGTGGGTGTTCTGGGACAGGAAGCGCTCCACGCGACGGGCACGGTGGACGACGAGCTTGTCCTCCTCGCCGAGCTCGTCGATACCGAGGATCGCGATGATGTCCTGGAGGTCCTTGTACTTCTGCAGGATCGTCTTGACGCGCATGGCGGCGTCGTAGTGGTCCTGCGCGATGTACCGCGGGTCCAGGATGCGGGACGTGGAGTCCAGCGGGTCCACGGCCGGGTAGATGCCCTTCTCGGAGATCGGACGGGAGAGAACCGTCGTCGCGTCGAGGTGGGCGAAGGTGGTGGCCGGGGCCGGGTCGGTCAGGTCGTCGGCGGGGACGTAGATCGCCTGCATCGAGGTGATCGAGTGACCGCGGGTCGAGGTGATGCGCTCCTGGAGGAGACCCATCTCGTCGGCCAGGTTCGGCTGGTAGCCCACCGCGGAGGGCATACGGCCGAGCAGGGTCGACACCTCGGAACCGGCCTGCGTGAAGCGGAAGATGTTGTCGATGAAGAACAGCACGTCCTGCTTCTGCACATCGCGGAAGTACTCCGCCATGGTCAGACCGGCGAGGGCCACGCGCAGACGGGTGCCCGGGGGCTCGTCCATCTGGCCGAAGACCAGCGCGGTCTTGTCGATGACGCCCGAGTCGGACATCTCCTCGATGAGGTCGTTGCCCTCACGGGTGCGCTCGCCGACACCGGCGAACACGGAGACACCGTCGTGGTTGTTGGCGACGCGGTAGATCATCTCCTGGATGAGCACCGTCTTGCCGACGCCGGCGCCGCCGAACAGACCGATCTTTCCACCCTTGACGTATGGGGTGAGAAGGTCGATGACCTTGACGCCGGTCTCGAACATCTCGGTCTTCGACTCGAGCTCGTCGAAGTTCGGGGCCTTGCGGTGGATGGACCAGCGCTCGCCGTCGTACTTCTCGTCGACGTTCAGCACCTCACCGAGGGTGTTGAACACCTTGCCCTTGGTGAAGTCGCCGACCGGGACGGTGATGCCCGTGCCGGTGTTGGTGACCTGGGCCTGGCGGACCAGACCGTCGGTGGGCTGCATGGAGATGGTGCGGACCAGGCCGTCACCCAGGTGCTGGGCGACCTCCAGGGTCAGGATCTTCTTCTCGCCCGCGTTCGCCGGGTCGGAGACCTCGACGTGCAGCGCGTTGTAGATCTCCGGCATCGCGTCGACGGGGAACTCCACGTCGACGACCGGGCCGATGACCCGGGCGACGCGGCCCGTGGCCGTCGCGGTCTCAACAGTGGTGGTCATTAGCGGTCACTCCCCGCGGTCGCGTCGGCCAGGGCGCCCGCGCCACCGACGATCTCGCTGATTTCCTGGGTGATTTCGGCCTGGCGGGCCGCGTTGGCAAGCCGGGAGAGCGTCTCGATGAGCTCTCCGGCGTTATCGGTGGCCGACTTCATCGCGCGCCGCGTCGCGGCGTGCTTCGAGGCGGCCGACTGGAGGAGCGCGTTGTAGACGCGGCTCTCCACGTAGCGCGGCAGCAGGGCGTCGAGGACGTCCTCCGCCGAGGGCTCGAAGTCGTAGAGCGGAAGGATCTCGCCCTGCGGCTTCGCCTCCTTGGCCACCTCGTCGAGGCTGAGCGGCAGCAGACGGTCGTCGAGCGCCGTCTGCGTCATCATCGAGACGAACTCGGTGAACACGATGTGGATCTCGTCCACGCCGCCGTCCGCCGTGTCCGTCTCGATGGCCTCGATCAGGGGGGCCGCGACCTTCTTGGCGTCCGCGTACGACGGCTCGTCCGTGAAGCCCGTCCACGACTGAGCGATCTCTCGCTCACGGAACTTGTAGTGGGCGACACCGCGCCGGCCGACGATGTACGTGTCGACCTGCTTGCCCTCGGCCTCGAGGCGCGCCGTCAGCGTCTCCGCCGCCTTGATGGCGTTGGAGTTGAAGGCACCGGCGAGACCACGGTCGCTCGTCAGGAGCAGCACCGCGGACCGCACGACCGTCTCGGCCTGCGTGGTCAGCGGGTGCTTGGTGTTCGAACCGGTACCGACCGCCGTGACCGCGCGGGTGAGCTCGGTCGCGTACGGCGTGGAGGCCGCCACCTTGCGCTGCGCCTTGACGACGCGCGAGGCGGCGATCATCTCCATCGCCTTCGTGATCTTCTTGGTCGCGGTGACGGATCGGATGCGACGCTTGTAGACCCGGAGCTGGGCTCCCATGAGTCAGGTCCCTTCCTTACGTCACTTGGCGGTGGGCGAAGCGTCCTCGCCGAGCAGCTTGCCGTCGCTCGTCTCGAACTGCTTCTTGAACTCCACGATCGCGTCGGCCACGGCCGTCAGCGTGTCGTCGGAGAGCTTGCCGCCCTCACGGATGGAGGTCATGAGGCCCTGCTCCTTGCGGTGCAGGTACTCCAGGAGCTCCTTCTCGAAGCGGCGGATGTCGGCGACCGGTACGTCGTCCATCCGGCCGGTGGTGCCGGCCCACACCGAGACGACCTGGTCCTCGGTCGACATCGGCTGGTACTGGGCCTGCTTCAGCAGCTCGACCATGCGCTGACCGCGCTCCAGCTGCGCCTTCGACGCGGCGTCCAGGTCGGAACCGAAGGCGGCGAACGCCTCCAGCTCACGGAACTGGGCCAGGTCCACGCGCAGACGGCCGGAGACCTGCTTCATCGCCTTGTGCTGCGCGGAACCACCGACTCGGGAGACGGAGATACCGACGTTCAGCGCGGGGCGCTGACCGGCGTTGAACAGGTCCGACTCCAGGAAGCACTGGCCGTCGGTGATGGAGATGACGTTGGTCGGGATGAACGCCGAGACGTCGTTGGCCTTGGTCTCGACGATCGGCAGACCGGTCATCGAGCCCTTGCCCATGTCGTCCGAGAGCTTCGCGCAGCGCTCCAGCAGACGGGAGTGCAGGTAGAAGACGTCACCCGGGTAGGCCTCACGGCCCGGCGGGCGGCGCAGCAGCAGCGACACGGCGCGGTAGGCGTCGGCCTGCTTCGACAGGTCGTCGAAGATGATCAGGACGTGCTTGCCCTGGTACATCCAGTGCTGGCCGATGGCCGAACCGGTGTACGGGGCGAGGTACTTGAAGCCGGCCGGGTCGGACGCCGGGGCGGCGACGATGGTCGTGTACTCCAGCGCGCCGTTCTCCTCCAGCGCGCGGCGGACCGACGCGATGGTGGAGCCCTTCTGGCCGATCGCGACGTAGATGCAGCGGACCTGCTTGTCCGCGTCGCCCGAGCGCCAGTTGTCGCGCTGGTTGATGATCGTGTCGACGGCCAGGGCGGTCTTGCCGGTCTGGCGGTCACCGATGATCAGCTGACGCTGACCGCGGCCGATCGGGGTCATCGCGTCGACGGCCTTGTAGCCGGTCTCCATCGGCTCGTGCACCGACTTGCGCTGCATGACCGTGGGGGCCTGCAGCTCAAGCGCGCGACGGCTGTCGGTCTCGATCTCGCCGAGGCCGTCGATCGGGTTGCCGAGCGGGTCGACGACGCGGCCGAGGTAGCCCTCGCCGACGGCCACGGAGAGCACCTCGCCGGTACGGGTGACCGGCTGCCCCTCCTCGATGCCGCTGAACTCACCGAGGACGATGGCACCGATCTCGCGCTCCTCGAGGTTGAGGGCGAGGCCGAGGGTGCCGTCCTCGAACTTCAGCAGTTCGTTGGCCATGGCCGAGGGAAGACCCTCGACCTTCGCGATGCCGTCGCCGGCAAGGGTGACCGTACCGACCTCCTCGCGCGAGGCCGCGTCCGGCTGGTACGACTGGACGAAGTTCTCCAGCGCGTCCCGGATCTCCTCCGGCCGGATCGTGAGCTCCGCCATCTGGGTTCCCTGCTCTCCTTGTTGGGCCCGAAGTTTCACTTGGGGGGATGCCTAAACTCCCGGACTCCCCCCTGAACGAGGTGAATCCTCTGCACGGCCCAACCAGGGCCGCTTGCGTACGTACTGCGTATTGAGTTGCTGCTAGCCCGCCATGCGGCGGAACGCGTCCTCGAGCCGGTCCGCGATCGAACCGTTGATGACCTCGTCACCGACCTGCACCCGGATTCCGCCGACGACGTCGGGGTCCACGTCGAGGTTGAGGTGCATCTGACGCCCGTAGAGCTTCGCGAGGGCGGCGCCGAGGCGCTGCTTCTGCGTGTCGCTCAACGGCACGGCCGAGGTGACGACGGCCACGACGCGGTTGCGGCGCTCGGCGGCGAGCTTGGACAGGGACTCGAGTCCCGCTTCCAGGCTACGTCCCCGCGGAGCGGTCACAAGGCGCGTCACCAGCCTCACGGTGGCCGCGTCGGCACGGCCGCCGAGCAGGCTGCGCAGCAGCTCGCCCTTGGCCGAGGCGGTGGCCTTCCGGTCGGTCAGTGCGGCCCGCAGCTCGGTGGTGGAGGAGACGATCCGCCCGAAGCGGAACAGTTCGTCCTCGACGTCGTCGAGCGTGCCGGCCCGCTGCGCGGCGGTGAGGTCGGCGGTGTTCGCCAGCTCCTCCAGCGCGTCCACCAGGTCGCGCGACTGCGACCAGCGGGACCGCACCAGGCCGGAGACCAGGTCGGCGGTGGTGCCGCTGACCTGGGAGCCGAGCAGGCGCTGGGCCAGCCCGGCCTTGGCCTCAGCGGCCTGCGCCGGGTCGGTGAGGACCCGACGCAGCGACACCTCGCGGTCGAGCAGCGCGGTGACGGCCGCCAGCTCTTCGGCGAGCTGCGCGGCGTCCACGGACGTGGAGTCCGTCAGCGCGTCGAGACGCTCACGTGCGGCTGCCAGGGCCTCGCGGCTCGCTCCGTTCATCGCGACGCCTCGGCCTTCTCCTCGAGCTCGTCGAGGAAGCGGTCGATGACGCGGCTCTGCCGGGCGTGGTCCTCGAGGGACTCACCGACGAGCTTGCCGGCCAGTTCGGTGGCGAGCTTGCCGACGTCCTGACGCAGCGCGGACGCGGCGGCCTTGCGGTCGGCCTCGATCTGCGTGTGACCGGCGGCGACGATGTCCTCGCGCTGCCGCTGGCCTTCCGCACGCATCTCGGCGATGAGCGCGGCGCCCTGCTCCTGAGCCTCCTGGCGCAGGCGCGCGGCCTCGTGGCGGGCCTCGGCGAGCTGAGCCTTGTACTGCTCGAGCACGCTCTGTGCCTCGGTCTGAGCGGCCTCGGCCTTCTCGATACCGCCCTCGATCGCCTCGCGACGCTCTTCCAGAACCTTGTTGATGTTCGGGAGGAGCTTCTTGGCGAGGAAGCCGAAGACGATGACGAAGGCGATCAGGCCGATCACGAGCTCCGGAATCGGCGGGATGAGCGGGTTTTCCGCTTCCTCAGCCGCCAGCTGAACCAGGGGGCTCATATCAGTGCCTTTCGTCGAAAGGGGCGGTCCGACGGATCAGGAGGTCGGGTAGACGAACGGCATGACCAGACCGATCAGGGCGAGCGCCTCACAGAAGGCGAAGCCGAGGATCTGGTTGGCGCGGATCAGGCCGGCCGCCTCGGGCTGGCGGGCGAGCGCCTGGGTGCCGTTACCGAAGATGATGCCGACGCCGACGCCCGGGCCGATCGCGGCGAGGCCGTAACCGATCGAGCCGAGGTTGCCCACGAGCTTGACTTCGGCAAGGGTCTGGAGAGCGGACATGCCGGTTCTTCCTTCTCTTTCAAGGACCGGTGGGGGTTGGCCACCGGATGTCTGGATGGGGGTCGGGAGTGCTCAGTGGTGCTCGGCGAGCGCGCCCTGGATGAAGCTGCAGGTCAGCAGGACGAAGACGTACGCCTGGACCGCCTGGATGAAGAGCTCGAAGGCTGTCATCACGATGACCATCACGAACGAGACGGCGGAGTAGGCGATGCCGATGCCGTTCAGCATGTACCAGCTGGCGATCGTGAAGAGCAGCAGGAGGGTGTGACCGGCGAACATGTTCGCGAAGAGTCGGACGGCGTGGGTGAAGGGCCGCACGAGGAGGTTCGAGAACAGCTCGATCGTCATCGACAGCGGGAGGACCGCGCCGAGGGACTTGTCGTAGCCGGTGAAGTTCTTCCAGGCTCCGACGAAGCCCTGGCGCTTGAAGGTCAGCGAGACCCACAGGATGTAGACGATGCCGGCGAGGACCGCGGGGTAGGAGATGATCGCGGTGACCGGGAACTGGGCGACCGGGACGATCGACCAGAGGTTCATCATCCAGACGAAGAAGAAGAGCGAGACGACGAGCGGGACGTACTTCTCGCCTTCCTTCTTGCCGATGGTCTCGTAGACGACACCGCGGCGTACGAAGTCGTAGCCGGCCTCGGCGACCATCTGGAGCTTGCCGGGGACGACCTTCGGACGGGCGAAGGCGGCCCAGAAGAAGCCGACGATGATGATCGAGCCGAGCAGCGCCAGCAGCATCGTCTTGTTGAAGTAGGAGTTGCCGTCCGCGTCGCCGAAGAGCGGCTCGAACAGGAACGAGTGCAGGCCCGGAGCCGGGAAGCCACAACCGTCGAACAGGTGGCAGTCGGTCTCGAAAGCGAGCACCTGCGTCGGGTCAGCACTCACCGCGGGCTCCTTCGTCGTGGCGCATGTGTACGGCAACCTCGTTGTGTCGGCGCGGCGTTCGACCGCGATTCGGCACGGGACTGGTGTTTCGGATGTGGGGGCGGCTTGGGGGCATCTCGCCTCGCGATTGAGCAGGCGTCAGCTCGGATGCCCGCGCCCGCGATGCCGCAGTTGGCACCGGACGATAGCAGGAGATCTCAGACGTCTTTATCCCGGCCCTACCCCTCACGACGAGTGCCCCGATTTTTCGGGCTTCTCGCCCTTCGAGGAAGTCGCGGAGGAGACCGGATCGGGTTCGACGTAAAGGATCTTGGCCTTCATGTGGGCGCGCGTCTGGGCGGCGATCCACGCGAGCGTGGCGGCGACGAGCGTGATGGCGAAGGCCCGGGGGTTGAACAGCGTCGTGTTCTTGAACGCCGCCATGAAGATGAACAGCAGCAGGAGCTGCGCCGCGTAGAGCATCAGGCCCATGGCCTGGAACAGGTGCGGAAGCGATTTGGCGGTGCGCTGCAGTACGTAGAGGCCGAGCCCCATGAACGCGATCACGACCACGGTCGCGACGACGGCTCCGACGGCTCCCTTGCCGCCCGCGACCACACCGCTGACGACGGCGGCGATCGCACCGGCGGCGAGTGTGGGTACGGCGGCCTGAGCCAGGATCCGGACGTCGTTGGACGGCATGGCGGCAACTCCGCTTTCAAAGGGGGCAGGGGTGTCGTCATGGACGAGCGTAGTCCCGGTTCGAGGGGCGAAAGACCTCACGCCGACCTCGGGCCAAGGGACCGTCGTATTCGGGTCCTTCGACTGTGTCCGGGGTTCTCGTGAACCGTATCACAAACTATTTGATGAGGTCTTTACCTGGATGGTGTGCTTGCTGTCACACATGAGAGTGACCGTGCGCGTCTGTGCGGAAAGAGCGCCGAGTTGTCTGGTATTGGGGATCTTTGCCCCCGCCCGCTTCCCCCACGACTTGGCAATGCTCTAGTCAGATTCTTACCTTGCCGACCGCGAACGAGGGCCCACGGCGGTCGCCCCGTTGGCCCCGGAGACCCCGACGGTCACCGGTGTACGCGGCTCCGGTTCCGGTCCGTCGGCGGCGGCGAGCGCGGCCTCCGCGGCATCGGCGGCCCGGCGCCCGCGGCGGTAGCGCGGCGGCACGAACGCCTCGGCCCAGCGCGGGGCGCGGGGCGTGAAGCGCGGCAGCAGGAGCAGCACCAGACCGAGCGCGCTGAGGAACACGACCCCGAGCACGATCCACATGGACGCGGCGTTCACGGAGTAGGCGAGCGCGCCGAACGCGATCAGCGCCGACCAGAAGTACATGATCAGCACCGCGCGGCTGTGCGAGTGGCCGATCTCCAGGAGCCGGTGGTGCAGATGGCCGCGGTCCGCGGCGAACGGCGACTGACCGCGCCAGGTGCGGCGCACGATCGCCAGGATGAGGTCGGCGGCCGGGATCGCGATGATCGTCAGCGGCATCATCAGCGGGATGTAGACCGGCACCATCTGGTGCACGGCGTTGCGCTCGGACCCGGAGAACAGCTTCATGACATCGGGGTCGACCTGCCCCGTCACCGAGATCGCGCCCGCGGCCAGCACCAGGCCGATCAGCATCGATCCGGAGTCGCCCATGAAGATCCGCGCCGGGTGCATGTTGTGCGGCAGGAAGCCCAGGCACATGCCCATCAGGATCGCCGCGAACAGCGTCGCCGGGGCGGCGGCCTCGATGCCGTACGAGTACCAGATGCGGTAGGCGTACATGAAGAACGCGGCCGACGCGATGCACACCATGCCGGCGGCCAACCCGTCGAGGCCGTCCACGAAGTTGACCGCGTTGATCGTGATGACGACCAGGGCGACCGTCAGCAGGGTGCCCTGCCACTGGGTCAGCGCGACCGTGCCGACCCACGGCACCGGCAGCCACAGGATCGTCAGACCCTGCATCACCATGACGCCGGCGGCGATCATCTGGCCGCCCAGCTTGATCAGCGCGTCGATCTCGAACTTGTCGTCCAGGACGCCGATCAGCCAGATCAGCGCCGCCCCCGAAAGCAGGGCGCGCGGCTCGTTCGACTTCTCGAAGACCTCGTTGAGGTTGGTGAGGTGGTCGGCGACCAGCAGGCCGGCGCACAGGCCGAAGAACATGGCGATACCGCCGAGCCGCGGAGTGGGTTCCCGGTGCACGTCACGGGCCCTGATCTCCGGCATCGCTCCGGCCACGATCGCGAACTTCCGTACCGGCCCTGTCAGCAGATACGTCACCGCGGCCGTGATGCAGAGCGTCAGCAGGTATTCACGCACGGGCTTCCCCACAGGTCTCGCTGGCCATCTCAGCCCCACACCCTAGCGATCGACTCACACGCGGCGCATATGTGTGGGGACATCCGGGTAGCGACGATGGTTGCACGTGGGGCTGTGAAGTCGGTTGCGCGGGGGCGCATCCGAACCCCCGCCTACCCGCTTTCACCCGGGATACGGCGGAAAGGCCGTGGCCAGTTCCCGTACCTCCTCGCGGGCCCGCCTGCCCTCGACCTGCCCGCGCAGCACACCCGCCATCAGCGCCGCGACGCCCGCCATCTCCTCCTCCCGCATGCCCTGCGTGGTCACCGCGGCCGTACCGAGGCGCAGCCCGCGGGCGTCGGCATGCGGAAGCGCACAGCACTCCAGGACGATCCCGGCGGCCGCGAGCAGCCCGCGCGCGGTACGCCCGTCGACACCGAGGGGCGTGGGATCGGCGGCGACGAGATGGGTGTCGGTCCCGCCGGTCGTCACCACCAGCCCCTCCTTCTCCAGCCGGGCCGCGAGAGCCCTCGCGTTGGCGACCACCTGATGGGCGTACGCGATGAACGCCGGTGCCGCCGCCTCTCCGAACGCGACCGCCTTGGCGGCGATGGTGTGCATCTGCGCGCCGCCCTGAGTGAACGGGAACACGGCCCGGTCGACCCGCTCCGCCAGTTCGCTCCCGCACAGCAGCATCCCGCCGCGCGGCCCCCGCAGCACCTTGTGCGTGGTGGCGCAGACGATGTCGGCGTACGGCACCGGACTGGGCGCCGCTCCCCCCGCGACCAGCCCGATGGGGTGCGCGGCGTCGGCGATGAGGAAGGCGCCGGCCTCGTCGGCCACCTCACGGAAGAAGGCGTAGTCGATGTGGCGCGGGTAGGCGATGGAGCCGCACACGATCGCCTTGGGCCGATGGCTGCGGGCCAGCGTGCGCACCTGCTCGTGGTCGATCAGCCCGGTCTCCGCGTCGACCCCGTACGGCACGAAGTCGAACCACCGCCCGGAGAAGTTGGCCGGAGACCCGTGGGTGAGGTGGCCGCCGTAGGACAGCCCGAGGGCGAGCACGGTGTCCCCGGGCCGCAGCAGCGCCGCATACGCGGCCAGCACGGCCGACGACCCCGAATGCGCCTGCACATTGGCGTGCTCGGCCCCGAACAGCCCCTTCGCCCGCTCCACGGCGATCCGCTCGGCCACGTCGACGATCTCGCAGCCGCCGTGGTGCCGGGCCCCCGGATACCCCTCCGCGTACTTGTTGGCGAGGGGCGAGCCCAGCGCCGCCAGCACGGCCGGCGAACTGAAGTTCTCGGCGGCGCTCAACTGCAGCGTCGACGCCTGCCGCTCGCCCTCCCCCAGCACGATCTCGGCCAACTCCGGGTCCTGCCGACGCAGGGCATCGACCGCGGCGGGGGCATGGGTGACCGACATGGCGAACTCCGGGGCGTCGACGATGACGTACCCCCAATGTAGGCCCGAGGCCCGTCGTCCACATCCGCTACATCCGCGCGGGCACACCCGTCAGCGCCGTCACGACGGGATCCAGCGCCTGATGTATCTCGTCCCCGATCGACCGGAAGAACGGCAGCGGTGCGCCGTACGGGTCATACACCTCGTCCGCCTCCGCCGTCGGGGCGAGCAGCCAGCCGCGCAGGGCCGCCGCCGCGCGGACCAGGGCGCGGGCACGCCTGACCACGCCCTCCTCCAGGGGAGGCAGGGTCGCGGGGTCGATCGCGTTGACCAGGCGGGTGAATTCCTTGAGGGTGAAGGTGCGCAGGCCCGCCGAGTGGCCCATGGAGATGACCTGGGCGCGGTGGTCGCGGGTCGCGGTCAGGACCAGGTCGGCCATGATGACGTGCTCGTCGAGGAGCTCACGGCCGACGAAGCCGGTGGCGTCCGCGCCGAAATCGGCCAGCACGGTCTCCGCGTTGGCCTCCATCGGCGCGCCCTCGTGGCCCCAGGTGCCCGCGCTCTCCACGATCAGCCCACCGCCGAGCACCCCGAGCCGCTGCGACACGAAATGCCGGGTCAGCCGCTCGGTGATCGGCGAGCGGCAGACGTTGCCGGTGCTGACGTGGAGGATGCGGAAGCAGTCGCGCGGAAGCCCGACGAAAGTCGTCGTGATCTCCGCGGCGCGTTCCCCGTTGCCTATGCCACGCCCCGCGTCAGGGGCTGTCAATTCGCCACCTCGAGGTCGGGTACGACCTTCCGCAGCTCGTCCGCGGAGATCGCCCCCTCGCGCAGCAGCAGCGGCACCTCGCGGCTGACGTCGACGATCGAGGAGGGGACGTTGCCGGGGGTCGGGCCGCCGTCGAGGTAGACGGAGACGGAGTCGCCCAGCATCTCCTGCGCGTAGTCGCAGTTCTCCGGCGCCGGGTGGCCCGTGAGGTTCGCCGAGGAGACCGCCATCGGGCCGACCTCGGTCAGCAGTTCGATGGCGACCGGGTGGAGCGGCATGCGCACGGCGACCGTGCCCCGGGTGTCCCCCAGGTCCCACTGCAGGGAGGGCTGGTGCCTGGCGACGAGGGTGAGCGCGCCCGGCCAGAACGCGTCGACCAGTTCCCAGGCCAGCTCGGAGAAGTCCGTGACGAGACCGTGGAGCGTGTTCGGGGAGCCGATCAGGACGGGGGTGGGCATGTTGCGGCCCCGGCCCTTGGCCTCCAGCAGGTCTCCGACGGCCTCCTTGGAGAACGCGTCGGCCCCGATGCCGTACACCGTGTCGGTCGGAAGGACCACGAGCTCGCCACGGCGGACGGCGGACGCGGCCTCGCGCAGACCCGTCACACGATCGGTCGCGTCGTTGGTGTCGTATCGCCGAGCCATGTCTAGCGGGCCTCCTCGTGCACGTACTGCTGCGGGTCGTAGGTCGGGGTGGTGCTCACGTCGGGGGTGCTCACGGCATCGCCCTGCGGGCGGTCGCGAAGCGGGGGCGGTTGTTGAGGTCGGGGTGGTCGGCCGCGTCGGCCCAGCCCCGCTCCTCGGTGAAGATCCACGGCACCTGGCCGCCCTGGGTGTCGGCGTGCTCGATCACGACGACACCGCCGGGTCGGAGCAGGCGGTGGGCGGTGCGTTCCAGGCCCCGGATCAGGTCCAGGCCGTCCTCGCCGGAGAACAGCGCCATGTCGGGGTCGTAGTCACGCGCCTCGGGAGCGACGTACTCCCATTCGGTCAGCGGGATGTACGGCGGGTTGGAGATGACCAGGTCGACATGGCCGTCGAGGTCCCGGAAGGCGTCCAGGGCGTTGCCCTGCCGCAGGTCCACCCTGGACCCCTCCATGTTCTTGCGGGTCCACACCAGCGCGTCCTCGGACAGCTCCACGGCGTGTACGCGGGAGCGCGGGACCTCCTGGGCGAGGGCGAGCGCGATGGCGCCGGACCCGGTGCACAGATCGACGATCCTCGGCTCCACGACGTCCATCGCGCGTACGGCGTCTATGGCCCACCCGACGACCGACTCGGTCTCGGGACGCGGGACGAAGACGCCGGGGCCGACCTGGAGCTCCAGATAGCGGAAGTAGGCCAGTCCGGTGATGTGCTGCAGCGGCTCGCGCTGCTCACGCCGGGCGATGACCTCCCAGTAGCGGGCGTCGAAGTCGGAGTCCCGCACGGAGTGGAGTGCGCCGCGCTTCACACCGTGCACGAACGCGGCGAGCTCCTCCGCGTCGTTGCGCGGCGAGGGCACGCCGGCGTCGGCCAGCCGCTGGGTGGCCTGGGCCACCTCCGAGAGCAGCAGACTGCGGGTGCTTGGGGGTCGCCCCCCAAATGAGTGCTGCACGCAAGTCCTCCGTGTCGTACTGGGTCGTGCGTACGTCCTGCGACGCCTACGCGGCTGCGAGCTTCGCGGCCGAGTCCGCGTCGACGCAGGCCTGGATCACCGCGTCGAGGTCGCCGTCGAGGACCTGGTCCAGGTTGTACGCCTTGAAGCCGACGCGGTGGTCCGAGATGCGGTTCTCCGGGAAGTTGTACGTGCGGATCTTCTCGGAGCGGTCGACCGTGCGGACCTGGCTGCGGCGGGCGTCGGCGGCCTCCCGCTCCGCCTCCTCCTGTGCCGCCGCGAGCAGCCTGGAGCGCAGGATACGCATCGCCTGCTCCTTGTTCTGCAGCTGGCTCTTCTCGTTCTGGCAGGAGGCGACGACTCCGGTGGGAATGTGCGTGATGCGCACGGCGGAGTCGGTGGTGTTGACGGACTGCCCACCGGGACCGGAGGACCGGTAGACGTCGATACGGAGGTCGTTGGGGTTGATCTCGACGTCGACCTCCTCGGCCTCGGGAGTCACGAGAACCCCGGCGGCGGAGGTGTGGATGCGCCCCTGCGACTCGGTCGCCGGCACCCGCTGCACGCGGTGCACGCCACCCTCGTACTTCAGCCGCGCCCAGACGCCCTGCCCGGGCTCGGTGGCGCCCTGGCCGCCCTTGGTCTTCACGGCCACCTGGACGTCCTTGTACCCGCCCAGCTCGGACTCGGTGGCGTCGATGATCTCGGTCTTCCAGCCGACGCGCTCGGCGTAGCGGAGATACATGCGCAGCAGGTCGCCCGCGAACAGCGCGGACTCGTCACCGCCGGCGCCGGCCTTGATCTCCAGGATGACGTCCTTGTCGTCGGACGGGTCCCGGGGCACGAGCAGCAGCCGCAGCTTCTCCGTCAGCTCCTCGCGCTGCTTCTCCAGGACCTTGACCTCGGCGGCGAAGTCGGGGTCGGCGGCGGCGTACTCGCGCGCGGTCTCGATGTCGTCGCCGGTCTCCTTCCAGGAGCGGTACGTGGCGACGATCGGGGTGAGCTCGGCGTAGCGCTTGTTCAGCTTGCGCGCGTTGGCCTGGTCGGCGAAGACCGACGGGTCGGCGAGCTTCGTCTCGAGGTCGGCGTGTTCTCCGACCAGCTCCTCGACGGCCTCGAACATGGTGGGCTCCTGAAATGCGTTGCGTGGATGAAGGCGAACGACCAAAAACGCCGGTCCCGGGCGCACCCCGGGCGGGGCGCGACCGTGGACCGGCGAAAAGGGGCTCGCTACTTCTTGGAGCCGGCGGCAGCCTTGCCGAAGCGGGCCTCGAAGCGGGCCACACGGCCACCGGTGTCGAGGATCTTCTGCTTGCCCGTGTAGAACGGGTGGCACTCGGAGCAGACGTCGGCGCGGATGGTGCCGCTCTCGATCGTGCTGCGGGTGGTGAACGACGCGCCACAGGTGCAGCTGACCTGCGTCTCGACGTACTCGGGGTGGATGTCGCGCTTCAAGGTGTCTCCTAGTTTCGGGAGGGCGCCGGGTCGCCACCGCGGGATACGGAAGCGTGAACCGGAGCCGACGTACCAGTCTGCCAGGACTGGCGCCATCCCCCAAAACCGGGGGCGTCCGTCAACTATTCCCCGAGGGCGGGTGGGCGTCCTACGACGACGCCACGACGCCCGCCGCCTCTCCCGTCGCGTTGCCCGTCGTCGCCGACTTCGGGATCGTCCGGTCGTTCTTCAGTGCCGTCCAGACCTGGTCGGCCTTGGACTTCAGGACGATGACGCGGTTGGGGTTGGCGGGGTCGTACCGTACCGGCATGGTGACCATGTGCATCCTGGACGCGCTGATGCCCTTGAGGCCGCCTGCGAAGGACATCAGGGAGTCGACCGAGCCGAGGTCGGAGTCGGTGGTGACGGCCTTGGTCGCGGTGTCGGCGAGGGCGTACAGCTTTTTCGGGCTGGTGAAGAGACCGACGTGCTTGACCTGGTCGACCAGGGCCTTGATGAAGGCCTGCTGGAGCTGGATACGGCCGAGGTCGGAGCCGTCGCCGACGCCGTGGCGGGTGCGGACCAGACCGAGGGCCTGCTCGCCGTTCAGGGTGTGCTTGCCGGCCTTCAGCCTCAGGTGGCTGTCGGAGTCGTCGATCGCCTTGGTGGTCGTGACCTCGACCCCGCCCAGCTCGTCGATCAGCTTCTCGAAGCCGGCGAAGTCGACCTCCAGGTAGTGGTCCATACGGATGCCGGTGATCGACTCGACCGTCTTGACGGCGCAGGCCGCCCCGCCGGTCGTGTACGCCGAGTTGAACATCACGCCGGACGCCGCGTCGTGCTCGTGGCCGTCGGTGTCGGTGCAGGCGGGCCGGTCGATGAGGGTGTCGCGCGGGATGGAGACCACACTGGCCCGCTTGTGCCCCTCGTACACATGGATGACCATCGCCGTGTCGGAGCGGGCGCTGCCGTCGTCGGTGCCGCCGCCGAGCTTCTTGTTGGAGCCGGAGCGGGTGTCCGAGCCGAGGACGAGGATGTTCTCGGAGCCGTTGTCGACCTTCGTCGGCCGGTCGGTGCCCAGCGCCTGGTCGATGTCGACGCTCTTGATGTTGCCGTTGAGCTTGAAGTACAGGTAGCCCGCCCCGGTACCGCCCAGGACGACGATCCCCGCGGCCGTCCAGGCCATGACCAGCAGCCCCTTGCGCCTGCCCCGCCGCTTGCGGTGGCGCGGCCCCTTGCCGCGGTCGTTCTCACCCGGTATGCCGGGCTCCGGCGTGCTCTCGGCTGACATGTGCTCCTCTGTTCTCGTGCAACCTCACCATCGTCACTCCGCCCGGTCAGACGGGGAAACTCGACACAGCGTTGCACAACGCTCCGTGCCCGATCTGTGGCAGACCGGGCACGGAGCGTGCGGAGCCTCAACGGGGCGCACCCCGCTCACCTGCGCTTTCGGCCGAGCTCAGCCGAAGAGGTCGTACTGCTTGAAACTGGTACCGAGCGACACCCTTGTGGCAAAGATCTCGCTCGTGGCCTTTCCGGTGCCCTTGTACAGATAGAGCGTGCCCGCGGGCGTACGGGCCAGGAAGTCGGCCTTGCCGTCACCGGTGACGTCGCCGACGGCGTCGAAGGCGTTGTAGGTCGTGCTGCTCCACGTCCGCACCTTGACCCGGGCCGCGAACGCGCCCGTGCCGGCCTTGCCGGTGCCCTTGTAGAGGTAGATCACGCCGGTGCTCTTGTTGCGGGCGAGCAGGTCGGCCCTGCCGTCGTTGCTGAAGTCGCCGTGACCGCGCACGAAGTTGTACTGGTTCCAGCCGGTGGAGACCTTCACGCGCGTGGCGAACTTGCCGTTGCCCTGGCCCGGATAGATCCACAGGACACCCGCGGAGTCCACGGACAGCAGGTCCGGCAGGTTGTCGCCGGTGACGTCACCGGGGGCGACGATGGCCAGGCGGGTCTTCCAGTCGTCGCCGATCAGGTTGCTGGTCCAGGTGCAGTTGGTTCCGTTGCTGGAGAACACGCAGTGCCGCCAGTAGACGTCACCGTCGGAGGCGCGGCGCTGGATGAAGTCCGTGTAGCCGTCGCGGTCGAGGTCGGTCTGCAGGACCAGGTTCCAGGCGCTGTACGACCCCCAGGACAGGCGGGAGGCCAGCGAGGTGCCCTTGGAGTCGAGCTCGTAGCCCGTCTTCGTGGAGGCGTTGCGCACGAACAGGTCGGCCTTGTGGTCACCGCTGAGGTTGGTGTCGTCGATGCGCGGGTAGGCGGCGGCGACGTACGTCGTGAGCTTGGTGAAGACGCTGTACGCGCCCGCTTCGACGCAGTCCTTCACACCCCAGGACACGACGCCCACGACCTTGCCGCCGACGACCAGCGGGCCGCCGGAGTCGCCGTTGCAGGCGGAGGTGGTGCCGGCGTCGGAGCCGGTGGCGGGGTCACCCGCGCAGACCATGTGGCCCGCGATGAAGTCGGCGCCGTACTCGGCCGAGCAGGTGGTGTTGGACTGGATCGGCAGGTCGGCCGTCTTCAGAGTGTCCGAGATGTCCTGGCTGGTGGAGCTGGTGCGGCCCCAGCCGTAGACCTTCGCGACGGTGCCGGCCGTGTACGAGGTGGTGTCACCGGCCGTCGTCATCGGGATCGGCGTCGCCTTGACCGGGTTCGGGAGCGTCAGGATGGCGAGGTCGTTGTCGATGGTCGACTCGTTGTACGACGGGTAGTTCCACTGCCGCCAGACGCCGCTGGCGGTGCCGCCGTGCAGGTCGACGTTGCCGCTGGAGTCCTCGGAGAGCAGCTGCGCGGTGCCGGTGATGACGACGCCGTGCGCGTTCCAGTTGTAGCCCGCGACACAGTGCGCGGCGGTGAGGATCTTCGTCGGGGCGACGACCGCGCCACCGCAGAAGAAGCCGACGTCGTCGGTGGTGATGGAGGTGCCCCGGTCGTCGCCGTACCAGAGCTGGGCCATGTACGGCGCGGTGGCGATGGTCGTGGTGCTGCCGCCGATGATCTTCGGATCGACGGTCGTCGAACTGCTGCTCGCACTCAGGGACGACTTCGAGGACGTCTCCCCCGCGGTGTCGTCACCGGCCAGCGCGGTCGCCAGGCGCGCCTCGATCTCGGCCGTCGACGGGGCGCTGTGCGCGGGCGTCGGCGCTGCCGTGGCCGCACCCGCGGTCGTCGTGACGAGCACAGCGGCGACGGCGGCGGCCAGGCCGGCCGCGGCGACGGGCAGGGCGAAACGTATCCGGCGTCTGTGCCGGCCGGCTGCGGACAGGGGCGTACGCAAAGAAGTCCCCCCAGAGAGACAGGAGATGAGGATGGGTGCCTGATGCACCCACTCCTCTCAGCGCCAAAGGGCCGCCCCCCGTCACTCCTGTGACGGGGGGCGGCCCTTGAGGAAGCCGCAGCTCAGTCGCCGTTGCCCGGCGACGGCGTCGTCTTCTGGATCTGCATGAGGAACTCGGCGTTCGACTTGGTCTGCTTCATCTTGTCGAGGAGCAGCTCGATCGCCTGCTGCTGGTCGAGCGCGTGCAGCACCCGGCGCAGCTTCCACACGATGCCGAGCTCCTCGGCACCGAGCAGGATCTCCTCCTTGCGGGTGCCGGACGGGTCGACGTCCACCGCCGGGAAGATGCGCTTGTCGGCGAGCTTCCGGTCGAGCTTGAGCTCCATGTTGCCGGTGCCCTTGAACTCCTCGAAGATCACCTCGTCCATGCGGGACCCGGTGTCCACCAGGGCGGTGGCGAGGATGGTCAGCGAGCCGCCGTCCTCGATGTTGCGGGCAGCACCGAAGAAGCGCTTCGGCGGGTACAGGGCCGTCGAGTCGACACCACCGGACAGGATGCGGCCGGAGGCCGGGGCGGCGAGGTTGTACGCACGGCCCAGACGCGTGATCGAGTCGAGCAGCACGACCACGTCGTGACCCAGCTCGACCAGGCGCTTGGCGCGCTCGATGGCGAGCTCCGCGACCGTGGTGTGGTCCTCGGCCGGGCGGTCGAAGGTCGAGGAGATGACCTCGCCCTTGACCGACCGCTGCATGTCGGTGACCTCTTCCGGACGCTCGTCGACGAGGACGACCATCAGGTGGCACTCGGGGTTGTTGTGCGTGATCGCGTTGGCGATCGCCTGCATGATCATGGTCTTGCCGGTCTTCGGCGGGGCCACGATCAGACCACGCTGGCCCTTGCCGATCGGCGACACGAGGTCGATGATCCGGGTGGTCAGCACGCCCGGGTCCGTCTCCAGGCGGAGGCGGTCCTGCGGGTACAGCGGGGTCAGCTTGTTGAACTCCGGGCGGCCACGGCCGTGTTCGGGCGCCATGCCGTTGACGGAGTCCAGGCGGACCAGCGCGTTGAACTTCTCGCGGCGCTCGCCCTCCTTGGGCTGGCGGACCGCGCCGGTGACGTGGTCACCCTTGCGCAGGCCGTTCTTGCGTACCTGGGCGAGGGAGACGTACACGTCGTTCGGGCCCGGCAGGTAGCCGGAGGTCCGGATGAAGGCGTAGTTGTCGAGGATGTCCAGGATGCCCGCGACGGGGATCAGGACGTCGTCCTCGGCGAGCTGCGGCTCGGCGGCGCCGATCTCGTCACGGCCACGGCGGCCACGACGGTCGCGGTAGCGGCCGCGACGGCCACGGCGTCCGCCGTCGAAGTCGTCGTCGTCCTGCGGACCGACGTTACGGTCCTGACGGCCGCCCTGCTGCTGGGTCTGCTGGCCGCGCTGCTGCTGGCCGCCCTGCTGGTCGTCGCCCTTGCCGCGGCGGTCACGGTCACGGCCGCGCTCCCCACGATCGCTGCGGTCCCCGCGGTCGCTGCGCTCCCGGCGGTCACGGCGGCGGCCCTCGGCCTCGCCGGCGTCGGCGGCCTTGTTCTCGGCCTGCGGCTGCGCGGGCGTCTCGGCCTTGGGCTCGGCCTTGGCCTCGGCGACCACGGTCTCGGCGCCGGTGGCCGTCGGGCTGCCCGCGTCGGCGGTGGCACGGCGACGGCGGCGCTCGACCGGAGCATCGGCACCGGCCGGCTGGCCGGGGATCTCGATCTGCTGCTGGGCCACGGCCTTGTCGGCGGGGGCCGCGACCGGGGCCGCGTCCGCCTTCTTCTCGGCGGCGTCGCCGGTGCGCGCCTTGGAGGTGGCACGGCGCTTGGGCTTGGTCTCGGCGGCGGGGGCCTCGGCCTTGGCGGGAGCGGCACCGCCTCCTGCCTGCGCCTCCTTGATGACCTCGATCAGCTGGCTCTTGCGCATACGCGCGGTGCCCCTGATGCCGAGGCCGGATGCGACCTGCTGCAGCTCGGCCAGCACCATGCCCTCGAGGCCGGTACCGCGGCGCCGCCGGGAGCCGGCACCGGTGGCAGGCGCGGAGGCGTCCGTGGCGGGCGCGGCAGCGGTCTCCTCGACACGTGCGCCCATCAGATCGGTGGTGTCGCTCACGAAGGGTCCTTCCCTGGAGCGGACGTCGGCCTGTCTGGCTCGGCGACCGGTTGTGCTGTCCGACTTCGGTCCTTGCTGTGGCGAAGCCGGGGCGGTGGTCCGCCACAACGGGCGGAAGAGAGATTTGCTGGTGATGGCGCTTCCACGACGAGCCGTGGCACCCAGTGTCACGTGGCGTGGTAGCACCGATTCCGGAGCGTGCCCTGCGGACCGCTCAGCGTCGGTGTACGGCGTACTGCCCAGATACGACGTACGGAACGCAGTGCGGCGTGGGGAGCTCCCGGAAGAATGTCTGTCCCGGACGGGGACGTGAAGCACCTCGCCATGGTGGGGTCGGGTGCAGACTTGAGGTTAACACTACCGGATCCAACAAACATTCCCCCTCTCGAAATCCGGCAACCGTGCACTAAATGTCGCCGGAGTGCGTTTCACCAGTCGGCGCGAGCGGCAGCACACTCGCGCCCTGCAGGTCCAGGGCCAGCCGGTTCGCGGCCCAGTCCGCGCCCGCCAGGGCCTCGACCTTGTCGGCCGTGCCCGCGTCGGCGAGCGCCATCACGGTGGGTCCGGCGCCGGAGATCACCGCGGGGATCCCGTCGGCGCGCAGCCGCTCCACCAGGGCGGCGCTCTCCGGCATGGCCGGGGCGCGGTACTCCTGGTGCAGACGGTCCTCGGTGGCGGGCAGCAGCAGCTCGGGGCGCCTGGTCAGGGCCTCGACGAGCAGCGCGGCGCGGCCCGCGTTGGCGGCGGCGTCGACGTGCGGCACGGAGCGCGGGAGCAGACCGCGCGCCGTCTCGGTCAGAACCGGCTTTCCGGGCACGAAAACCACCGGAACGATGGAATCGGCGGGCTCCATCCTGATAGCCCGCGCGGCCCCCGCCTCCATCCAGGACAGGGTGAAACCGCCCAGCAGACAGGCCGCCACATTGTCCGGATGGCCCTCGATCTCGGTGGCGAGCTCGAGCAGGGCGGTGTCGTCGAGCTTGTTCTCGCCGCCTATGGTCACCGCGCGCGCGGCGACGATGCCGGCGCAGATCGCGGCGGAGGAGGAGCCGAGGCCCCGGCCGTGCGGGATGCGGTTGGCGCAGACGATCTCCAGGCCGCGCGGCTGGCCGCCCAGGACGTCGAAGGCGGTGCGCAGGGAGCGGACGAGGAGGTGCTTCTCGTCACGCGGCAGCGTTTCGCTGCCCTCGCCCGCGATGTCGATGTGCAGCCCGGAGTCGGCCACCCGGACGACGACGTCGTCGTAGAGCCCCAGCGAGAGGCCGAAGGCGTCGAAGCCGGGGCCGAGGTTGGCGCTGGTGGCGGGGACGCGCACCCGGACGGGGGCGGCGCGGAAGGCGGGACCGGCCATCTCTCGATGACTCTCCTTGAGCTGCGTGACTGTCGAATGACGTCGACACTGATATTCGATACGTATCTGATAACCCTGGGGCCGCGAGGCGACGCGGCGCTGCGGCATATGCGGCGGGCGGGTTCGGTACAGCCTATCGAAGGAAGGTTCTGCGGCGACATAGGGCGCACAGGAGGCGCACGATGCGTGTCGTAAGCCCCCTGTGCACCCCTTACGGGGTTACCCCTGCCGCGACCTGTTACGCGAGGCCGAGGCGCCCGGCGGCCGCGGCGGCGTCGACCGGCACCACCACGGGACGCGGCGCGCCCTCGGTGGCCCACCCCGGGTCCTTCAGACCGTTGCCGGTGACCGTGCACACGATCCGCTGCCCCGGGTCGACCTTGCCCTGCTCGGCGGCCTTCAGCAGGCCGGCCACGGACGCGGCGGACGCGGGCTCCACGAAGACGCCCTCCTGCGCGGCCAACAGCCGGTAGGCGCGCAGGATCTCACGGTCCGTCACCTCGTCGATGAGACCGCCGGACTCGTCCCGCGCGGCCAGCGCGTACTGCCAGGACGCCGGGTTGCCGATACGGATCGCGGTGGCGAGCGTCGAGGGATCCTTGACGACCTCGCCGCGCACGATGGGCGCGGAGCCTGACGCCTGGTAACCCCACATACGGGGGGTCCGCCGGGCGGTCCCGTCACCGGCGTACTCCTTGTAGCCCTTCCAGTACGCGGTGATGTTGCCCGCGTTGCCGACCGGCAGGACATGGATGTCGGGGGCGTCCCCGAGCATGTCCACGATCTCGAACGCGGCCGTCTTCTGCCCCTCGATACGGACCGGGTTGACCGAATTGACCAGCGCGACGGGGTAGTTGTCGCTGAGCTGGCGGGCGAGAGTCAGGCAGTCGTCGAAGTTGCCGTCGACCTGGAGGATCTGCGCGCCGTGCACGAGGGCCTGCCCCATCTTGCCGAGCGCGATCTTGCCCTGCGGCACGAGCACGGCGGAGACCATTCCCGCGCGGACCGCGTAGGCGGCGGCGGAGGCAGAGGTGTTGCCCGTGGAGGCACAGATGACGGCCTTGGCGCCCTCCTCCTTGGCCTTGCTGATGGCCATGGTCATACCGCGGTCCTTGAAGGACCCGGTCGGGTTGGCGCCCTCCACCTTGAGGTGGACCTCGCAGCCCGTGCGCTCGGAGAGCACCTGCGCGGGCACGAGGGGCGTGCCGCCCTCACGGAGCGTCACGACCGGCGTGGTGTCGGAAACCGGCAGCCGGTCCCGGTACTCCTCGATGATTCCGCGCCACTGGTGGGTCATTGCTGGTTACTCTCCTTCAACCCGCATGATGCTGGCGACACCCCGCACGGTGTCGAGCTTGCGCAGCGCCTCGACGGTCCCGGTGAGGGAGGCGTCGGACGCGCGGTGGGTGACGACGACGAGGGACGCCTCGCCGTCCTTGCCCTGCTGCCGAACCGTATCGATGGATACGCCGTGTTCGGCGAACACGGTCGCCACCTGAGCCAGTACGCCCGGTTTGTCGGCCACGTCCAGGCTGATGTGGTACCGGGTGACGACCTCGCCCATGGGCGAGACCGGCAGGGCGGCGTACGCCGACTCGCCGGGCCCCGTTGCCCCGCTGAGCCGGTTGCGGCAGACGGCGACGAGGTCGCCGAGCACGGCGGAGGCCGTGGGAGCACCGCCGGCGCCGGGGCCGTAGAACATCAGCTGACCGGCCGCGTCCGACTCCACGAACACCGCGTTGTACGCGCCGCGCACGGAGGCGAGGGGATGGCTCAGCGGAATCATGGCCGGGTGCACCCGAGCGGTGACGGACCCGCCGTCGGCGGCCCGCTCACAGATGGCGAGCAGCTTGATGGTGCACCCCATCTCCTTGGCGGAGGCGAAGTCGGCCGCCGTCACCTCGGTCATGCCCTCGCGGTAGACGTCGTCGAGGCGCACGCGCGTGTGGAAGGCGATCCCGGCCAGGATGGCGGCCTTGGCGGCCGCGTCGAACCCCTCGACGTCGGCGGTGGGGTCGGCCTCCGCGTACCCGAGCGCGGTCGCCTCGTCGAGAGCCTCCTGGTACCCCGCCCCCGTCGAGTCCATCTTGTCGAGGATGAAGTTGGTGGTGCCGTTGACGATGCCCATCACCCGGTTGATCTTGTCGCCGGCGAGGGACTCGCGCAGCGGCCGGATCAGCGGGATGGCACCGGCGACGGCGGCCTCGTAGTAGAGGTCCTTGTCGTTCTCGTCCGCGACGGCGTGCAGCGCGGCCCCGTCCTGCGCGAGGAGGGCCTTGTTGGCGGAGACCACCGAGGCACCGTGCTCGAAGGCGGTGGTGATGAGGGTCCGGGCGGGCTCGATCCCGCCGATCACCTCCACCACGACATCAATGTCACCGCGTTTGACGAGGGCAGTGGCGTCGGTGGTGACGAGGGCCGGGTCGATACCCTCACGCACCCGGGAAGGCCGCCGTACGGCGACCCCCGCGAGCTCCACCGGGGCGCCGATCCTCGCGGCGAGGTCGTCGGCGTGCGTCGTCATGATGCGCGCCACCTCTGAGCCGACCACTCCACAGCCCAGCAGCGCCACCTTCAGCGGACGCGTACGCATCATCCGACCTCGTTTCCTCATACCGTCTACGGTTGGTCCAGTCTCACCCACCGAACCGGAGTTTCTATCCCCGGTCCGGATCGTGAGACATTTATTTCATTTGCGCGGGGTGGACAGACAAAAGATTCTTCCGCCCTTTGCTTCCGGTGCTTTCCTTTTGCTGTTTCACCCGACGTCGAGCCGCAGGAGGTCCTCCTCCGTCTCCCGCCGGACGATGACCCGTGACTCCCCGTCGGCCACGGCCACGACCGGCGGCCGCAGCACGTGGTTGTAGTTGCTCGCCATGGACCGGCAGTACGCACCCGTCGCGGGTACGGCGATCAGGTCACCCGGTGCCAGGTCCGAGGGCAGGAACGCGTCCTTGACCACGATGTCCCCGCTCTCGCAGTGCTTGCCGACGACCCGCGCGAGCATGGGCTCGGCGTCACTCGTCCGGGACACGAGGGCGACGCTGTACTCGGCGTCGTACAGCGCCGTACGGATGTTGTCCGACATGCCGCCGTCGACGGAGACGTACGTCCGCAACCCGTCGAGCGGCTTGATGGTGCCGACCTCGTAGAGCGTGAAGGCGGTCGGCCCGACGATGGCGCGCCCGGGCTCGACGGAGATACGGGGGGTGCGCAGCCGCGCGGCCTCGCACTCCCGCGTGACGATCTCGGTGAGGGCCTTGGCGATCTCGTGGGGCTCACGAGGATCGTCCTCGCTGGTGTAGGCGATGCCGAGCCCACCCCCCAGGTCGATCTCGGGCAGCTCGACCCCGTGCTCGTCGCGAATGTCCCTGAGCAGCCCCACGACCCGATGGGCGGCGACCTCGAAGCCCGACATGTCGAAGATCTGCGACCCGATGTGCGAGTGAATCCCGATGAGCTCGATCCCGTCGAGCTGAAGCGCCCGCCGAACGGCTTCCGCCGCCTGCCCCCCGGCGAGCGGAATCCCGAACTTCTGGTCCTCGTGGGCGGTGGCGATGAACTCGTGGGTGTGTGCCTCCACCCCCACGGTGATACGAATCTGAACCCGCTGCCGCTTGCCCAGGGACTGGGCGATGTGGGCGACCCGCACGATCTCCTGGAACGAATCGAGGACGATCCGCCCGACACCGGCGGCAATGGCCCGGTGGATCTCCTGCGTGGACTTGTTGTTGCCGTGGAAGGCGATGCGGTCGGCGGGCATACCGGCGGAGAGGGCGGTGGCGAGCTCGCCACCGGAACAGACGTCGAGGTTCAGCCCCTCCTCGTGCAGCCAGCGCACGACGGCACGGGACAGGAACGCCTTCCCCGCGTAGAACACGTCGGCGTCGGCACCGAAGGCGGTGCGCCAGGCGCGAGCCCGCTGGCGGAAGTCGGTCTCGTCGAGGATGTAGGCGGGGGTGCCGTGCTGCTCGGCGAGCGTCTTGACGTCGACGCCGCCCACGGTGACGACGCCTTCCCGGTCGCGGCCGACGGTCTGCGCCCAGACCTTCGGGTCGAGGGCGTTGAGGTCGGTGGGCGGCCCTGAGTAGTGCCCCTCGGGCAGGACATCGGCGTGACGGGGCCCGGCGGGGTGGGCGGAACGGCTCATCTTGGGCGTGCTCTTTCAGAGGTGGTCGGGTGCGTCGATACCGAGCAGGGACAGGCCGCCGGCCAGCACCGTCCCGGCGGCATCGGCGAGCGCGAGCCGGGCACGGTGGGCGGCCGAGGGTTTCTCCTCGCCGAGCGGCAGTACGAGGGGGAGCAGGACGAGGGTGGCGTCCGCGAGGGCGACGAGATGCCGGGTGAGGCGGGAGGGGGCGCCGACGCCCTCCGGGCGGGGAAGGGCCGCGACGGTGGCGAGGACGCGGGGGTAGTCGGCGAGGAGGGCGGTGAGGGTCTCCGCTCCCCCGGCGGAGGCGGCCTCCACGTCACCGGCTTCGGCGGCGAAGCCCAGGTCGGCGGCGTTGCGACCGAGGGCCCGGGTACGGGCGTGCGCGTAGCGGACCCGGAAGAGGGGGTTGCTCTCCCGCTGGGCCAGGTGATCGGCGGTGACACGGGGACGATCATGGGGCGCGGGATGCAGCAGGGCCCACCGAGCGGCGTCGAGACCGAGGGGGGTGGGGTCTTCGGGGGCGGGGTGGGGGTGGAGGAGAAAGGGGGTGGGGTGAGCGATGCGGGTGGTGACGCCGGTGGGGGTGGCGGCGCTGGGGGGCTCGGTGTCGCTACGGTGGCGCGTGGTGTCGTGGGGGCCAGCGGCAGGGGAGGCGGGGTCTTGGGGGACGGCGTGAGGGGTGGCGCCGTGGTGGCTGCCGAGGTGGGTGGCGACATCGCCGGCGGTGTGGTGGGTGGTGACGCGCCCGCCCTGCGAGCCGACGATCCGTACCAGGGCGTCGGCGAGGACCTCGGCCCGGACCTCGAACGGCACCCGGAGTTCGTAGACCTGCCCGGCGAGGGTGTCGGTGTGCCCGTACCGGAGCCCTTCACGGCGGATCTGCTCGACGAGCCCGGTGGAGGCGGCGAGGTGATCGAGGCTGATGTTGAGGAAACCGGGCCCGGTGATCTCGACGCCGACGACACCCTCGGCCCGAGCGAGATACGGCCGCAGCATCTCGGCGATCCGCAACGGCGGCTGCCCGGCCGGCCGGGCCAGCTGAAGGGCGATGTTCGTCGCGTAGTCCCCGGTCCCCCCTGGACCCGGCCGAGTGACCACCGCCCGCGCCGGAACGGCCACGCTCAGCTCTCCGGCGTCGACAGCACGACGTACCGCGTGCAGCACGGTGCGGGAGAGCTCGACGGGAGTCACGGGACAAGCGTAGGGGAGGAGGGGGGTGGGTACGCGAGCCGGTTTGGGGAGGTTCCGGGATGTGGACGGCGTGAGGGGCGAAGGGGGATGAGACGGGACTGGTTCCAGATCGGCGAGGCGGGCGCCGGCTGCGGCGGGGCAGAGCGGGGATGCGGTAGGGGCGGGGCAGAGCGGGGACGCGGTAGTGGCGGGGCAGAGCGGGGACGCGGTAGGGGCGGGGCAGAGCGGGGACGCGGTAGTGGCGGGGCGAAGTGGGGTCTTGGCAGCGGGGGGCGGAGCGGAGCCTTGGCAGCGGGGAGGCAGAGTGGAGCCTTGGCAGCGGGGAGCAGAGCGGGACCCTGGCAGCGGGGAGGCAGAGCGAGGGCGGAGACGGCGAGGACCAGACGAGGCGAACAACGACTGACTCGGACTCCCAACGGCCAGCCGCGCCATACGACGCCCGGCCCCATGACCGCGACGCCCGGCCCCCTGACCGCGATGCCCGGCCTCCTCACCGCGACGCCCGGCCTCCTCACCGCAACGCCCGGCCTCCTCACCGCGACGCCCGGCCCCCTGACCGCGACACCGGGCCCCTACTCGACGCCAGGCCCCCCACTACCCTGCCCGGCCCCGACGCCTCCCCCGGCGCCAAGGACGGTCCCAAGCCCAAGGCCGACCCCCAGCCCACCCACTCCCCCACCCACGCCACCACGGCCACCACCGCCACCACTCTCCCGCCGCTCCCCCTCCAGCAACTGCCGTACGAGGGTGACGAGTTCGTTGGGATCGAAGGGCTTGGCAAGAAAGGCGTCCACGCCGACCTCTAGGCCCGCCTCGACCTCGTACTGCGTACACGCGCTGATGATGGCGACGGGAAGATCACGCGTCCGCGGATCGGAACGCAGCCGAGCGGCGGTCCGCAGCCCGTCCAGACGGGGCATGACGACATCGAGGGTCACGACATCGGGCCGCACCTGATGAACGACATCAAGACACTCGGCACCATCGGACGCGGTCACGACCTCGAGACCCTCAAGCTCGAGATTGACCCTGATCAGCTGCCGGATGACCTTGTTGTCGTCCACAACAAGCACCCGACCCGACGCGCCTGGCACAACTCGAGAGTAGGTCGGGACCGGCCACCGCGTCCGGGTTTTCCCCACTTCCACCCCGCGCGGGCACCCACCACCCCGCCCCGCCCCACCTAAACCCGTTCATGAACACCCCGACGAAGCTGGTAGTGTTCTACCCGTCGCCGCGAGCAAACAGCCCGCACCGACACGCCCCCGTAGCTCAGGGGATAGAGCAACGGCCTCCGGAGCCGTGTGCGCAGGTTCGAATCCTGCCGGGGGCACCTTGGATCAGGTGCCTAAAGACCCCGCCATCAGCGAGAACGCTGAGGACGGGGTCTTCGCGTATGTGCAGGCGGATACCGCCGGAAGCAGCCGTTTGCCAGTGATCACCTAATGACGACGTAATGATCTTGGCGGGCTTTCCCGCAGGTCAGCTGCCACAAAACACGAAGCCGATGGCCCCAGACAACGCCCCCGGGCTCGGTGCCCGGCACATGATCTGAAGGACGTTCCAGGAGCTCACCCCATGGGCGTTCAGTCGGCATCCAGCTCGGCCTGTTCGGTACGACTCAACCTCTGCGCAATGCCTTGCAAGATGTAGGCGGCAGCTGCGGGGCGATGCTCGAACGGGCCTTCCAAACGCGCCGCGCTGATGTACACACCAACCGGAGATGAGGGCTTGTAGAGCACCACCTCTTCCGTCTCTCTCGATGGCAGCGGCGACGGAAGGTGTGCAACGTCCTGCCTCGCGAGCCAACGGCTGATCTCCGCCGCGCGGCTCGCACTGAGACGTCCCCACTCAGGGTCGTAGTGCTCTCGAAGCCACCCCATCGAAACAGCGGTGACCCCGTGGTCTGCCTCAAGCTCGCTCAGAATGGCGGCACGCCGATCCGGCAACTCTCTCCCCCTCGTTCCGCGATGGAGAGATTTTGGCACTCCAGAACCGAAGCGTTACCACTGGGTGGAGGCCAGAACCGCGAAGGAGCCCCGGATGTCTCCGAAGCTCCTTCGAATACTCACCTGCGGTCCTTCACTATGGCTCTTCCTCGCCAAGACCCTGCATGATCCGGTCGTTCATCTCCTGCTCCTGGCCGTCGATGCACTTCGCGTAGATCTTCAGGAGGACGTCCACCGAGTGGCCGGCGCGAGCGGCGACCTCCGGGGCCGGGACGCCGGAGTTGAGCCACTGCGAGACGCCCGCGTGCCGGAGGTCGTACGGCCGGAAGGCCAGGACCGACGACACCTGACGGGGCACGAGTGCCAGTTCCCGAGCTTGCTTCCACGCACGCGAGTAAGACGAGGCAGCGATCACGTTGCCCCGCTCGCTGGAGAACAGCCGACCGTCCTCCGACGTACCGAACTCCTTCAGATGCTCACGGAGCAGCCGCACGAGCGGAGGCGGAATCGGCACGATGCGCACCTCACCGTGAGCACGCTGCTTCAGCCCCCGCCGGTCGTGCGCCTCGCCGGAGTCGGTCCACGCCTTCCCAGCGGTCGGGCGGGTCTCCGTCAGCTCGATACGGCCCCAGCCCGACGCCGGAAGCGTGCAGTCGGAGCGGCGAAGCCCGAGCGCCTCCCCCGGTCGCATGGCCGCGTAGTACAGGCACCCGAAGAAAGCCCGTAGCCGCCGACCGCTCGCCCGGTCGTAGCCGCCCACGTAGGTCAGCGCGGTGAGCAACTCCCGAGCCTGCCGCGGGTTGACCACCACACGACGGTCGACTTCCTGTACCGCGCGCTTGCCTCGCTTGCGCCGAACGCGGCTCAGCGGGTTGGACGTGAGGTGTTCCAACTCCACAGCGTATTCAAGGGAGTTGAAGACCACCGCGCGCCGACGCCGATACGTCTGAGTGGCCGCAGGCTTGCCGTCCAGCCTCCGCCCCAACGCGTCGATCAGCTCATGCACACGAGCGATCTCTTGCAACTCCCCAACCGGAAGCGATGCCTTTTCAATCCAGCGCACCGCCGAGGCGATCTCGTCAGGCCGCTCCCTCTCCCTGCGGGGAACCGGCAGGACATACGAGCGCAGAGCCCGCCGCAGCACCTCGGGAGCAGGCCGCCCCCGCCCTGGCTTGACCAGGGCGGGAACGACAGTCGCCAGTGCATCGGTCATGCTGTCCCGCTGCTTGGCTGACGCTTCGGCCCACCGCACGCCCACGTACTTTCGTGCCAGGTCGAGGAAGGACAGCGCCGCCTTCCCACCGCGCAGCGAGTCGGGCAACCCGGTGACGGTGTCGAACGGTTCGCCCTTGTCAGCGGCTCGAAGCAGCTTGGCCCGGAAACGATCAGCCAGTGCCGTCGTCTTGAACGACTCGTGAAACGGCTCCCCGTCCACGGACCAGCGGACGAGATAGGTGGGCTTCTTGGCGGACCGGTTGAGGCTCAGTTTCCAGATGACGACCTTGTACGACTTCACGACGCCGCCCCCTCCGCCCGCTCCTCCAACCAGTCGTTGAGCACGTCACGCCGAACTCGGAGCTCACCGTTCGGCAGCCGGATGCAGGCCGGCGCGAGGCGCAGTTCCCTCCAGCGGTAGAAGGTGCGCCGGGAGATGCCGCCCAGTTCGTCGAGGACCTGCCGCACGGTGAGCAGCTCGGCCGCCTTCGTACGGGTGTCACGCGCCATGGGAAGCACCGCCCTCCCGTACCGACGCGGCCAGGAGCGCGGCTTCCGGCGAGTAGCCGCGCCCCGCGTAACGCCACTGGCCGACCATGACCGTCGGGCGATCGGCGAGGCCGAGGGAGGCCCGCTGTTGCTCCGCCCGGTGATCCGTACGGGCCCGCCGGAGGGCCGTCAGCGTGGTCGAGTAACGGCGCGACTTGCTGGAGAAGTGGCCGCCGTATCCGAGCATGTGAGCCCAGCGACGCAGCCCGAGCGGCTCGAACTCCGGTAAGCCACCCAGCCACCAGCACGTACTGATCATGCGCAAGACGTGCGCTCGTACCGGCAGCATGACCATGTCTCGCGAATGACGGATACGACCGTCCACCGCGCCGGCGGACTCGGCTCCCTTGGTGGCGTACTTGGCGATGTAGCCCGCCACGGTGGCCGCGGAGGCAGGCCGCTCCCCCGCGTCCCGTCGGTACGACGTGACCGGACGTACGTCGACCTGGGCACCGAAGCGAAGCACCCGGGGACCGATGACGCGCGCACCGGGAGCGGTCAGGCTGACACGACCGACCACGGCCCGCACGCTGTCAACCAGGAGCGGGACAGTCCCCCAGGCAGGCGTATCCGAGTCGGGCCCGTCCGGACCGTCGAGACGGATAACGCCATGGAAGTGGACCAGACCCCGCCGCTGATACTCGGCGACCTTCGCGTACGAGAGTCGGGCGTCTTCCCCGAACTCCGTACGCGACAGACCGGCCCGCCGTGCGACCTCCCGCCGCAACTCCAGTCCGAACCGGTGCCAGAGCCGACCCGCGAACGCGTGCCAGAGGGCGGCCCCCGCGTAGTCGTAGCAGCGCGGGCAGAGCGGCTCACCGAGACGGGGATCATCCGCCGAGTGCCGCTCCCGGCAGCCGGCCGGAGCCGCGTGCGGGCAGCAGTCTCCGACCCGCCGAGGCCGACAGGGCAGCACGCACCCGTCACGCTCACGGCGCGTGTGGACCGGTCCGAAGCCGGGAGCGGTGAGGGTGGCGAACACCCGCGGGTGACCGCTCACCGCTTCCGGCACCTCCTTGCCTCCGACGAGACCGGCACGGACGAGTTGGTACGTGTCCGCCCGGTACACAGCCGAGCAGGTCGGGCAGACCGTCGCCCGCCGGTTGCCGCATGCGGTGAGCAGGCGACCGCCGAAGACGTCCGAGCCGTAGGAGAGCAGAGCCGCGCCGGTCGTCGTGTCGTAGACGGTTGCCGCGCCGACCAGGTGAATCGGGTTGGTGCAGCCACCGAGACGGACGATGTTCCGGCGCCAGGCCGAGAACTCCGGCTCCGACGCCCTGGCGACGAGAGCGGCAACGCTCTGCGGAAGGACGATGGTCATCGGCGACCACCCCCGCCGCCGAACGCCTGCCCCATCACGGCCGAGATCCCCTCGGGCCGGGTCTTGGCGCTGAAGCGGAACGTCGGGTTCGTGAGCCAGACGGCCGCTGCATGCGCGGGACACAGCCACTGCTCGGTTCCGTCCAGTTCGACGAGGACGATCTGTTCCCGTCCGGCGCAGGTCGAGACCTGTGCGTCACGCTGCCTGAGGTCGCAGTCGAGCGACGGGGATTTGCGCGAATGATGCGCGGTGGACAAAGTGTGAGTGCTCCTTTCACTGCTCATGTGGCGGATGGAGTGGGTTCCTGACGGGGTCGGGTTTGGCGACTTCGCGCCCCGTCGGGAGCCCGTCGTACGGGCGATCACTGCCGTTCCTCGGGAGGAATCCCGACGACGCTGTACGAGATCGGTCCGAAGTCGCGGCGTGCGTCGAAGAAGCCCCGGCCGATGTCCTCCGTCGGCACGCCGAGCGGAACGGCGACGAACTCCACACCGTCGCGACGAGCGGCGGAGTCGGAGGCGTCGACCAGGACGACGACGGACGCGTGACGCGGTACGACGACGGCCGGATTGGCGGTCAGGAAGTCGACCAGCTCCCGCAGGCCGGCCAGGAAGGCGGCGCGGTCGCCAGCGCGGATGACGTAGTCGGGCACAGGAAGTCCCCTTCTCGGGTCTGTAGTGGGGTGTTTCAGAATCGGAGTTGGCCGAGGAAGCCGTTCACGCCGTCGAGGAAGGCCTGAACCACGGGCGCGGCCACGGTCCGGGCGAGCAGGAAGCCGAAGGTTCCGCAGAGCAGCGCGTCGGCCCACCTGAGGTACCGGATACGCAGAAGGAACCAGATCAACAGGCCGAGCAGCAGAACGGCCGACATGGACACCAACACGGCAGGCCCCTCTCACAGCGCTTCGATGTGCAGTTCGGACAGGACGGGAGTCAGGTGCGCGTACTCGGCGGCGACGGCTTCCGCCTCCGCTTCCGTGATCAGGTGCGACCGAGCGCGCTCCCAGCCGTCTCCGGAGGCGAGGACGGCTGTACCGGCCTGTTCCGGGGTGATGGCCTGCGCCGCCTTCAGCGCGTCGGGGTTGAGGTCGCCGAGCGCCATCTCTGCGGTGCCGGGGTCGGCCACGCGATGGCACACACGGCCGCCGAGCTGTGCCCGCAGCGCGGTCACACCGGGCCCCAGGTCGGAGCCGACACGTTGGCCAGCCACGACGAGGAACACCCCCAGCGCCGCGCCGAGTTGGGCCAGCCGGATCAGCGCTGTACCGGCCGCATGCGCTTCGTCCTTCTCACTCCGGCTCGCCACGAGGAACAGTTCCGCGATCTCGTCGACGATCACGACGACGGGAACCGGGCGTTCGTCGTCGCTCAGACCCCAGATGTTCCGGACGTGAGCCGCCCGGCAGAGGGTCATCCGGTCAAGAGTCAGGTCGACGAGAGCAGCCAGCAGCCGGACCGCTTGCTCTCGGTTTGTCGCGAGGGCGGATAACCGCGGCTCGTAGAGGGACAGTTCCATGCCGCCCTTGCAGTCGATCCCGACCAGGGCGACGGGTTGCGGAGCGAGGCCCGCCACGAGGGCATTGATCAGCGTCGACTTGCCGGAGCGGGTGGCCCCGACGATCAGCCAGTGAGGCACGCGCCGCAGGTCGACCACCCACGCGGCCCCGGTCTCCAAGGCACCCACGGTCACCCGGAGCAGATGGCCGGGCCCACGCTGCTTCGGCACCCGAGGATCGGCCAACGGGTCGGTCGCCGAGGCGACGATCCGTACGACCCCCGGCTTCCAGGAGGTCACCCGCACCGCGTGCACCTGCCAGTTCTCCGCCATGGCGGGCGCAGCCTTGACGAAGTGCTCCGGCACCTGGCCCGGCAGCAGTCGGACAAGCAGGACGAAGCCGCTGGACGTCGGGCGTATGAGTCCCCGCCGGGGCACGCGCGGCTGCGGCGGAGGCGCGCCTTTACCGACGAGCCCGGACACCACGGTCAGCGCCGGCCGACGGCTCACGGCGAGCCCGCAGCCAGCCATCAGAGGCCGCCAGGTCTGCACGACCCGGAACACCTCGGCGGGGAATCCACACAACAGCCACCAGGCGACGGGATAGCGGCGGCGCAGGGCCGGACCCGCCAGAAGCAGACCCGACACCAGCACTGCGGCCACCACCAGAACCCAGCTCGGCCAGGTCTCACCGGCCGAAGTGGCGGAGGCCAGCTTCATCACTGACTGGGCCCCTTAGAGGTCGTTCTCTTTCCGAACCTTGTGTGCGGTTTCTGCTGGTCAGGCATGAGATTGCAGTTGTCGCGGGAGTCTTGGTGCGTTGCTGACCGAGATGTTGTGGGGGTGGCGGGTGCCATCGGTGCGGGCGGTTTTGGAAGCGCGGCAGAAGGCCGCGGCGGTGCGGGTGGAGGAACTCGAAGCCGAGTTGGAGCGGGTGCGGGCGGCTCTGACGGAGGCCGAAGAGGTACTCAGGCGCCGGGTGATCGGCCTGGAACAGTATCTGGAGGCGCTGGCCGAGGAGGATGCGCCTGCCGTGGCCGTCGTGTTGCCGAGGAAGCCGGTGGGCCCGCGCCGGGCAGTGCCGCACCGAAAGGACTCGGCCGGAACCGAGGTGCTGTCGGTGGACTACCAGGCGTTGATGGCCGCTGCCCTGGAAGCGGGACCGAATGGGCTCGGTGCTCGGCGGGTAGCGGTGGTGCTGGGATGGGACAGCGCTTCTGCCTCGCGCGTCGAGGGAGCGCGGGCCCGGCTGAAACGGCTGGTGGAGCGGGGCTGGCTGGTCGAGGCGAAGCCGGGCAGGTTCAGGCTGCCCGCGCCGGAGCAGGACGCTGTTGGCGCTGGGCGGCCAGGCGGCGGCTCATGAGCATGGTCATCGACCACAGGACCATGGCCTCGCTGGTGTCGGTGCGTCGTTCGTATTCACGGACCAGGCGCCGGCTGCGCAGGAGCCAGGCGAAGGATCTTTCGACGACCCAGCGGCGGGGCAGGACCTGGAAACCTTGGACATCGTCGCTGCGGCGGACGATGTCGAGGACGACTCCGAGGTGCTGGGTGGTCCAGTCGGTGAGGTGGCCGGTGTAACCGCCGTCGGCCCAGATGCGGGCCAGCTTCCGGAAGTGATTCTTTGCTGTGGGCAGCAGGATGCGGGCAGCGTCCCGGTCGGTCGTGGACGCCGGCGTGACCAGCACTGCCAGAAGGAGTCCGAGGGTGTCGGTGAGCAAGTGGCGCTTGCGTCCGTTGATCTTCTTGCCTGCGTCGTAACCCCGCGAGGCGTGGGTGACGGTGGCGTCCGCCTTCACGGACTGCGAGTCCACGACCGCCGCGGTCGGCTCCGGGCTGCGGCCCTCAGCCAGGCGGACGGCCTCGCGTAGCCGGTCGTGGAGCTCGTCCACCAGCCCCGCATCCCTCCAGCGGGCGAAGAAGGCGTAGACCCGCGGCCAGGGCGGGAAGTCGGACGGCATCGCCCGCATTGATGCCGTTGTCGACGAGGTAGCGCACCGCGTCGATCATCTGCCGGTGGCAGTAGCCCTCCGGCCTGCCGCCCCGGCCCGCCAGCCATCCCGGAACGGGCAGCAGGTCCCGCACCAGGGCCCACTCCGCATCGCTCATGTCCGAGTCGTACCGGGGGCGGCGCTCCGGCCGGTCGGCCGCGTTCCCGAACCTGTGGGCGAGGCAGTCACACCTAGGAGTGGACGAGCTGGACCCGGCGACCACGACCACGCGACACTTCGACAACAGGGCCTCTTGCTCCTCGCTGGACTCGACAACCGCGAGCTACCAAGAGGCCCTTCTTCCATGCACCCGCACCCGCCAACTCACCCGAACCAGGCCCTTGTTCGAATCCAACCGACCACACGGACGGATAGAGAACGGCCAGTTAGCCAGCCACTTTGGCGCGAGCCTCGCAGATCATGGCCCCAACGTCGTGCTTTACCGGGCAGGTCCACAGACTGCCCGACGCGCCGGAAGCTTACGGGGCCATGATCACTCGCGCCAAAGCAGCTCCTGGCCAAAGTCGTTACACCGCCCGCGTGCGTCAGTGCTCGGTCGTAGCCTTCCGTCCTGGAGAGAAGGACAATCACACAGGAGTCAGTGCTCAAGGCCGACACGGAGCACGATGAGTTAGGCCGCGAGGCGTTCCTAGAGACGCAGCAAGGCTCGTTAGGTACGTTCTCGTACACGAGGGGCGGGAGAGGACGTTGCGGTACTGCTCCATGGCGGCGATCAAGGCAACGGCCAGCCGCTCGGGGGTGTAGGGGCCGAGTAGGGTCTTGCCGTCGACTGCGATCGCCGTCCGGTCTGTCGCCGTGGTGCGGAGGAAGGAGTCGATGGCCTGGGCGAAGGAGTCGCCGTCAAGGCGGCCTGGCTGGAGCGGGAAGGCCGCAACGTTGTCAGTCGCCTCCCCTAATCTTGTCCCAGGAGCAGCGCTGCTGTTGATCAGCTTCAATCGCGCTGCCGGGGTGTATCAGGAAGGACTCTACTCATGGTCGATACCAGGAACGTCTGGGCCGTCGCCGATATCTTGCGCGGCGTGTACGCCCGCAACAAGGCGGGCGACATCATTCTGCCCATGACGATCCTGCGGCGCCTCGAGTGTGTCATGGCACCCCACCGTGACCAGATCGCTGAGATCGTGGCCGCTCAGCCCAACGAAACACTGCGCGTGGCTAAGATTAAGGCCGTCACTGGCGGCCTGACATTCTACAACAAGACCACACTCACCCTCGCCAAGGTCTACAACGCTGGCGAGGCTGACATGGCCGAGGTTCTGCTGCAGTACATCGACGGCTTCAGTCAGGACATCGACGTTTTCGCCAACTTCAACCTTCCCCAGCATGTGGAGCGCATGCGCAAGGGCGGCATTCTGCCCGAGATCGTGCGTACATTCCGGGACCTTGACTTGTCTCCGGCTATGGTGCCGAACTCCAAGATGGGTGAGCTGTTCGAGCATCTCATCTATATGGACTTCGAGTCCACAAACGCAGAGTCGGGCGACCACTACACCCCGCGTGACGCGATCAACCTCCTAGTCGACCTGTTGTTCGCCGAGGATGATAGCGCTCTGTCCGGGGACGCAATCCGTACGATTTACGACCCCACCGTCGGCACCGGCGGCATGCTGTCGGTTGCTGAGGAGCACCTGCACGGCATGAACTCCGAAACCGAACTGATCCTGTACGGCCAAGAGTTGCGCCCGGAGTCCTATGCGCTGTGCCGCTCCGACATGCTTGCCAAAGGCCAAGACCCCCACAACATCGCTCTAGGTAACACCCTCACCGACGACCAATTCGAGGGAGAGACGTTTAACTACATCCTGTCCAACCCACCCTACGGCGTGGACTGGAAACATGAGGCCGACGAGATTGTCGCGAACTCGCACGGTCGTTTCAACGCCGGCCTACCGCCCACCTCTGACGGCTCCCTATTGTTTGTCCAGCACGCCATCGCCAAGATGAACCCGCCCACCAGTGAGGATGGCGGTGGCCGTGCGGGCATCGTCCTTAACGGTTCTCCACTTTTCACGGGCGGCGCTGGCTCCGGATCCTCGGACATCCGCGGGTGGCTCCTGGACAGCGATCTGGTTGAAGCTATCGTCGCCCTGCCGAACGACATGTTTTACAACACGCCGATCGCGACCTACCTGTGGATCTTCGATAACGCAAAGCGCCCCGAGCGGGAGGGCAAGGTTCAGCTCATCGACGCCACCGATCGTGGCTCCAAGATGCGCAAGGGCCTGGGTTCCAAGCGCGTATTCATCGAGGAGTCTGCCCGCAAGGAGATCGTGCGCCAATTCGAGTCCATGGAGCAGTCCGAGACCTCTAAGGTATTCGAGAACCTTGACTTCGCCTATTGGCAGGTAACCATCGAGCGTCCCCTGCGTCTCAATTTCGCATGCACGCCTGAGCGCATTGCCTTGGTGGAGGAGCATAAGAAGCTCAATAATATCACCGGACTCGCGAACGCACTGAAGGCCTTTGGGCAGGAAATCTACACCAACCGTGAAATTTTCATGGGCAAGCTCGGCAAACACCTGCGGTCCCGAGGTATCAGCCTGACGACAACTCAACGTAAGAGTCTGTGGCAAACCCTTGGTGAGCGTGACGAGGCCGCTGATATCTGTCGCGTCCAGAGCGGGAAGAACGCGGGTGATATTGAGCCTGATCCTGGTCTGCGCGACACCGAGATCATCCCTTTCGGATGGAATGGCCACACCAAGTCTTACGAAGCCCGCGACGAGACCGTACAGGCGTACTTTGCGACCGAGGTCAAGCCCCATGTCGAGGATGCGTGGATCGACTGGACTAAGACGAGGGTCGGGTACGAGATCCCCTTCAATCGTCACTTCTACCAGCACGTGCCCCCGCGTACTCTCGACGAGATCGACGCTGACCTCGACGATTCTCTCAGGGAAATCCTCGATCTGCTCAACAAGGTTGAGGAGGGTTCGAAGTGAAGGACTTGTCCTTCTTGGGGCCAGGAGGAACGGGACTCCGAAATCTACCTGCACATTGGACGACGGTGCCTCTATGGTCGATGTTTGAGAGAATCAAGGACACCGGGCATCCCGAAGAGACGATGCTCTCCGTCTTCCGTGAGTACGGGGTCATTCCGAAGGACTCACGCGAGAACCTCAATCAGACTGCCGAGAACCGTAATATCTACCAGTTGGTCCACCCTGGCTGGCTCGTGGTCAACCGCATGAAGGCTTGGCAGGGGTCGGTCGGAATCTCCGACTACCGCGGCATCGTCTCCGGGCACTACATCTGTTTCGCGCCGCGCCACAACGCAGATTCGAAGTATCTCAATTATCTGCTGCGCTCCGAGACTTACAGGGACGTCTACAGAGGACTTTCCCGAGGCGTCCGCCCTGGACAGATTGAGATCGACAATGACCAGTTGCGCAAAATTCCCATCGCGCTTCCTCCCCTCTCTGAGCAGCGTGCGATCGTGGACTTCGTGGACCGGGAGACTGCAGAGATTGATGCGCTGATCGCTGCGCAGGAGCGGTTTATCGGCCTGCTGGACGAACGACGTGCTTCCACGATCTCAACTTCGATAGAGCGCTACAACGAGAGCTCTGTGCACCTCAGGTATCTGGCCACCATCCAGTCGGGCATCACGCTCAGCGGAGAGGGTGACCCAGAAGACCCTGAGTGGCCTTACCTCCGCGTTGCTAATGTCCAAATGGGATTCGTGGATCTCGACGAAATCAAGACCATCCGAGTGTCGCATACAGCTGCACAGAAGGCTCGCCTTCGGGTAGGAGACGTCCTTATGACGGAGGGCGGCGATATTGACAAGCTTGGGCGCGGCGCAGTCTGGTATGGGGAGATCCCGAACGCTCTGCACCAGAACCACATTTTCGCGGCACGTACAGGACCTCGTCTGGATCCGAAGTTCCTCATGTACTACCTAGACGGGCCGACTGCACGGAATTACTTCCGAGTCACGGCGAAAAAGACGACCAACCTGGCCTCCACAAACAAGTGGACCACAGGAAGCCTACCCGTAGGCCTCCCGCCTCTAGACGAGCAGCATCGCATCGTGGCACACCTCGATGCCGAGACGGCCAAGATTGACACACTACTTGAGACGACCCGTCGGCACATTGCGCTGGCGAAGGAACGTCGTAGTGCGCTTATTACCGCGACCGTGACCGGCCAGATCGACACTAGAAAGGCTGTCTGAGCATGGTGGAGTACAGCTCCTCGACGTCAGTGAACCTTGTGCATGAGGAAGCGTTCGAGGATGAGATCTGTGAGTACCTGGCACAGCACGGGTGGCTGTACTCCACCAATGACAATGGGTACGACCGTGAGCGTGCCCTGTTTCCCGAGGATATCTACGCGTGGTTCAAGGGGTTGAGCCCGAAGGCATGGGTGCGCGGAATCGGGGAGGGCACCTCTCGGGAGGCGAGCGCCAAGCAGCAGCTGCTGGACCTTATCGTGCAGCTGCGCTCCACTCCGCTGGACAACTCAGGGGGTGGCCCGGGCGGGACGCTGCAGTTGCTGCGCTCGGATGTTCCTGTAGGTCTGCGTGACGAGCTGAAGATGACGCAGTGGCGTCCGGCGGACCCGACGAACGCCACGCTAATGGGTGCCTACGACAAGGTACGGCTGCGCATCATGCGACAGGTTTATTACTCGGTCAAGAAGCCGCACGACTCAATAGATCTGGTCGCATTCATCAATGGCATTCCGGTGGCCACTTTCGAACTGAAGACGAACTTCAAGCAGTCCATCGACAAGGCCGTGGCGCAGTATAAGAGGGACCGTCTACCCAAGGGCGAGCCGCTGCTGGAGTTCGGTACCGGAGCGTTGGTGCACTTCGTGGTTACCGAGTCCGAGGTGCGGATGACCTCGAAGCTGGCTGGGGAAGCGACCTACTTCCTGCCGTTCAACCGGGGCTTTGAGGGCGGCAAGGGAAATCCGCCCCGCCCGCACGGTGCGGCCACGTCCTACCTGTGGGAGCAGGTCATGGACAGAGACACGTGGTTGGACATCTTCGGGTCGCTACTGTTCGTGGACTCGAAAACGACTACGAACGCGATCACGCAGGAGCGTAAGCGTTCTACGAACCTGGTATTCCCGCGCTTCCACCAGTGGCAGGCCGTGGCTCAGATGATCGAGCAGGTCAAGGCAGAGGGCGCCGGCGGTCGGTTCCTAATTCAGCACTCAGCTGGGTCTGGCAAGACGAACACGATCGGATGGACCGCACACCATCTCTCCAACCTGCACGACGATGCCGGGCAGAAGGTCTTCGACTCGGTCATCGTGATCACCGACCGCACGGTGCTGGATGACCAGATGCAACGGGCAGTGCTGCAGATCGAGGGCACCCCAGACTACGTCTACAACGTCGACAAGAAAGCCCGTGCGGACGAGGGTTCCAAATCCAGGGCCCTACTCAAGGCTCTGCAGGACCGCCGACGCATTGTGGTGGTCACCATCCAAACCTTCCCAGCGGTCCTCAGGCACCTCAAGCAGGAGACCTCCCTGGCGGGGCACCGCTTCGCCGTCATCGCCGACGAGGCACACTCGTCGCAGGCTGGCGCCACCGCGGCCAAGGTCCGCAAAGTACTGCTCTCGGGCGGCGCAGAGGTGGTCGAGGAAGAGGGAATCGACACCGAGGACGCCTTGAACTCGATGGTCGAGGATCCGGTCCCGAACGTGTCCTTCTTCGCGTTCACGGCCACGCCGAAGGCCAAGACGATCGAACTCTTCGGCCGCCCGAAGCACGAGGGCGGTCTGCCGGCGGCGTTCCACGTGTACTCGATGAAGCAGGCCATCCAGGAGGGGTTCATCCTGGATGTGCTGCCGTGCTATCAGTCCTATCGGACCGTGTACCAGATCGCCGAGGTGATCAAGAGGAACGGTGTGAATGTCTCGGCGGATGCCACCGACGATTTGGTTGATCAGCAGTCCGCGGCGAAGGCCCTCAAGCGGTTCGTGCGTCTGCACCCCACGAACGTGGCGCAGAAGGTCGAGATCATCGTCGAGCACTTCCGGGCGAACGTGGCCGGACAGCTGGACGGTCACGCCAAGGCCATGATCGTGACCTCCGAGCGCAAGCACGCCCTGCGGTACAAGCTTGCCATCGACAAGTACGTCAAGGCCAAAGGGTACGACCTGGGCACCCTTGTCGCGTTCTCCGGCACCTTGGAGGACCCCGAGGTCGGGGTGGTCGATGAGGTCACTGAGGCCAAGATGAATCCTGGCGCCGGTTCCGACCTGGCCGAGGCCTTCGCGGGGCCGCACTACCGGGTGATGATTGCCGCAGATAAGTTCCAGACCGGGTTTGACCAGCCCCTGCTGTGCGCGATGTACGTCGACAAGCGCCTGGACGGCATCCAGGCCGTGCAGACCCTCTCGCGCCTGAACCGGACCTTTCGAGACGGTCACATCGTCAAGGATCGCGTGTACATCCTGGACTTCGTCAACGAGCCTCTGGACATCCAGCAGGCGTTCGCGACCTTCTATGAAGAGGCCGAGATCGAATCGGAGACCGACCCCAACCAGCTGCATGTGCTTGCTGCGGGTCTTCGAACCTTCGGCATCTTTGATCCGGCCGATCTGGCTGAGTTCACCCGCGGGGTAGAGGAGGGCAATCGTGCCGCGGTCGAAGCCGCGATGTCTCGCCCACAAACGCGGTTTGTGCAGGCACTGGACGCCGCCCGCAAGGCCGAAGACAAGCAGGAGATCGAGCGCCTGGAGCAGTTCCGCAAGAACGTCTCCTCCTTCGTGCGCCTGTACGACTTCCTCTCGCAGATCTACGACCTGACCGGATCCCCGTTGGAAAGGCTGTGCCCGTTCTGCCGCGAGTTGGCTGCTTGGATCCGTGAGGAGAATGCCCACGATGAGGTCGACATCTCCACCGCCCGACTGGTCGCGATCGAGCAGAAGGACAAGGGCATCTCCAACGTCTCGGTCGACCGGTCCGGCGACAAGCTCACCGGCCCCTCTGCGATCGGTACCGCCAAGTCCCGCGACCCGAAGATGGTGCCACTCCTGGACGTCATAGACACCCTCAACACCCTTTTTGACGACCTCTCTGAGGCCACGATCGCCGGGCTTATGGCTCTGGTCATCAAGGCAGCCAAGGACGACGAGATGCTGCGCTCGCGCGCCCTGGGCAACAGTCTGGAAAACTTCCTAAAGTCCCCCAAAGTACGCGACCGCATCTTGGCAACGCTCATGAGTGCCCCCGGCGAACTCGGCAAGGCGGTCGACGAGGTCGTCGGCGACGGAAAGGGCCTGGACAGCATCATCGCAGGAGCCTTCCATGGCGTTCGTCTTGAGGCCGAGTAAAGGCTGGCATGGTCAGCTCGGCGCAGGCAAAGGTCGGAGGGGACCCGATGTAGCGCCCGTCGTCAACACGGCGACCGCGGCCGCCCTCGGCTCCGATCCTGCGCTGCTCGGTGCGGATTTTTCCCATCTGTCTCCCATGTGACCAAGGCGCGCACCGAACGCACCAGGACAGCGAAAGGCCCCGTGCGACAATGCTCTAACGATGGCGTACGGGGCCAAGGTAACTGATGCCAGGCGCGAGCGCGAAAGACAACGGGCCGACGCGTGCAGGTAGTTCTGTGCAATTCGGAGTGCTCCGTGCGGTCCCGAGGAGGGTCAGCCCGAATCGTTAGCGTCGTTGAGTACCTGAAGTGCGAGGTCCCAAAGTGAGTTCACGCCGTCCGTCGTCCAACGGCTCGGACCCTGCACTGCAACGGGGGAATTTTCGTACCCTGCGAGCTCCCAGATCCGCGTGACGAGACCGGTCGCAGAATAAGTCTTCTCGTCGTATGCCCATAGCAGGCATTTGACCCGGTCGTTAACCCACGTCGCCTTTGCTCTCTGCGAGTCCTCGGCCAGCCAGCCGGCCACAGCCTGCTTCTCGACATCGCTTTTAGGACGGAAAACCAATGGAGTGCCGTCTTTAAGGCGCCGCGCACTGACGAGCGTGTGCACCGCGTTGGGTCGCCGTTGCTTACGTGGAGCCCGAACTGGAGGCCGGTAGTCGTCCGGAAGAACCGGTATGGTGCCACCGCGCCTTAGGTCCTCTAGAACCCGTTTAGCCAAGTGTTTGCAGCGAGTCTCATCAGTGAAGGTGTTCGCGAGAAAAGAGTTCTTGCCATACTCGGCGTCGACGTGATGGATCAGCCAGGACAACACCGACGATGTCATCTCAGGGATACGGTCCAGCGTTGGCTGCCAGTCCAGGTTCGGCTCGTCAAGCAGGTCTTTATCGAAAAGCTGGAAGACGAGATGCGTGACGAGCATGTCCCCGCGCCGCGCCATATCGGCAGCTCGTCCGTGTAGCCGTTTCTGCTCGACCTCCAACGCCGCTCCTACTTCACGGCGTACCTGCACCGAGCGCCAGATTCGATGAGCGCTAGGAACCTCGCCGAACAACCGCGGGTATGCACCACCGGTGCCACGATCCCAAAGAAGCTCTGTGTCCTGGCCGGCGCGCACAGCGAGTTCCGGACTGTGGTGGGCGCACGCCAGCGCGATCGCCGCATGCACCACGGAACATCCGGCCTCCGGCGCCGGATCAGGTTCGCCCCGCTTATAGACGTAAACCTTGCCCAACGACAGCTGGAAATCCTCCCGGATCTTTGCCTGATTCGGCTCCAGAGCGATAAAATCACGCCGTGAAACGTCATTCTGCGTGTTTGTTGTCTCGGTGATTCGTTTGGCATAGACATGCCGGTCCTCACCCAAAGAAAATGCTCGGACAGTGACGTCGGCATTCTCAACGCTGTCAGGATTCCGCAACATCGCCTCGTGGATCGAGGTGACAGTTTGTGCACCATTGACAACACTTACGCCATGCAGTCCGAGCCTTACCGGTTCGTCCGGCCTGCGCCGCCCTGGCCAATGAGGCACGATGTCGTCACACAGAACGGTGATTCCGTTGTTGAAATACCAGAAATTTTCTGGCTCTTCCATCAAAGTTTCTTTGATGCCGGAATTAATCCGGGTAATCCCCAAAGAATTTCGGACATTCTGCTCATAAAGTGTGTCGCCGTGCTCGGCATACCAATCAGCGATATCGCGGACCGCCACGGTGCCCTGCCAAGCCTCGAAAGGAGTGTCCCGCTTGATCCAGCGTGACATTGTGGCCTGTACGTTGACTGGGTCCGGTTGCAGGTCTTGACGCAATTGCCGGTGGAAATCGGCGCTGTTCAACACCTGGTACCTGAGCATTGGATCCTGATTGTGATTGAATTCTGCGCGCGCTCGGTCCAGTACCTCTGTGGCAGCCTCAGAGAGCACACCCTCCCCCATGACCGCGATGACTAGGGTGATCCGCAATCGCGGGTCACCCATCGCCGCGTCCAACTGCGCCACGTGGGGACTTAGCCGTTCGTTGAACTGGTCGAAGTCACGTCGGTCGATGATCCGGAGCCCGTCGATCAACTTCAGGGCCTCGCCCTTGTCTAGCTTCGCCTTTCCCTCATCGCTCCACTTGGCTTGGACTAGCCAGACGTCCCGCGAGTTATCCCCCACGGCGACACCGTCAATGCCCTGATCCTCCTCGCCGTCGATCACAGCTTGGCCGGCCGTCTCGTAGTCGCAGCCGGTCACCAAACGGACGGCGGCGGCCGCCAACGCCCGCGAGAGGAAGCGGTTATCCCGACCTTTCTGATCGTAACCTTTTAGATCGTCTTCGAAGATCAGGCCCGAGTAGTTCCGCAGCAGCGCGGGCCGGATGTGCTGGACATAGGTCGGCATGCTGGAGGACCCCCGCTGTTTTGTGCTCATCCCCACCTCACAACGCCCGTGAACATACTGAGCCGGGCGCGTACAGACGCGACAGACCAAGGCACATGCTAGTTCCATCGACGCATCGCGAAGAAGACGAGGAGCAGTCGACACCCGATGCCACAAGCCAGGCAGTGCCCCCAACCGAGCCTGGCCAAGGACTACTTGGACGTAGTCCCTCACCGCGGCATGGCTGGGCGTCGCTTCCCAAGTACGCCAGCGACTACCGCCCCACGAGCTGTAGGTCGCCACGACGGCCTACGGTCCGCGGCCTATCTGTGGACCAGCGTGTCTCACAGCGCAAGTATTTCCTGTTTGACCTGCTAAAACTCATGGGGTGCACGCGCCCTCCGGAGCCGTGTGCGCAGACCCCGGCCCGAGCGGGACACCGGCAACGCGGCGCCGTCGAGCTCACGCTAGGGTGCGCGGCATCAGCAAGCTGGAGGGCCTCATGAGCAAGGATCGACGCGTTGACGACCATGCAGCAATGGCCATGCTGACCTACTCCGCTGTGATCGAGATTCGACACATGGCCCGACGGCACCAGCCGCTTGCCAGTTGGCCCGACGATGACTACGTCGCATGCATCGCCTGGCTTGCTGACCTTGCTCACAACATTGCCATGGGTGCGAGACGAGAATCCCGGTGGAGGTTATCGCGCAAGCAGAAGCGCCCCATGGCCTGGACCTGGAATGTGGCAGGTCCGGCCGGCCAAGCATGGATCCTGGCGACGCTCGCCAGGAACGGACTGGCGTGGACCCCACCTCCGCTGTTCCCTGGCCGGGCAAGTGACATCCACGGCTGACCTGAACGACGCAGGACGGGGCCTACGTGTACACATATGCCCGGTAGTCACGATGAGGTCAACAGCACGACACGTCGTGCCAGGACCGTGCCAGGCCGTGCGGGGAACCACGGGGAATGGCGGGGACCAGGTCGACTGCCAGTCAGGCCCCGTCTCCGCTCCTCCGCAGGTCAGTTCTACAACCGCCCCTACATGACCCAAGCTTCCCAAACTGAGGGCTTTGGCACCGTGGTCACGGCCCGGCCGTCGTGGCTTGCTCTGGTCGGCGGCATGCCAGCGTGGCTGGAGTCGGTGGGGGTGCGGGGCGAGGCATACGCGTGCGTGGTCGGTCGGCGCGCCCGCCGTCGTGGCTGGCTGTCGTCGGCTGAGGTTCAGGCGGCCCGCGTCGGAAGTGCCCGCAGTCGGCCAATCGGAAGTGCCCGCAGTCGGCCAACCAGCCGGTCCGTGATGATCACCCCCGGGCCGTCCCTGGGCCGTACGAGGTCCCCCAAGGCCACTCGACGACGACCGACAATGACAGTCGAGGAGCAGCCGCCGCCAGTAAACCCGCAGGTCAGCGCCCCCCGCCCGAACGGGTTTCCCCCAGGGGTAGCCGTCCGACAAGATGGGGTTTTCTTACCGTGTCTGGCTTACACATCGTCGGGCAAGCGACGCAGGAGACCTCATGAGCACTGTTCACGTACGCATCGGGGACCATCGAACCAAGTACCACACTGACGCCAACTGCCCGTCATTGAACGGGAAGCCGGACACCTACATGGGTCAAGAGTCGATATCCGAGGACTGGGCCAAGGAGCAAGGGCTCACAGCCTGCCAGCACTGCAAGAGGTAGCCGTGCCAGCGCCACCGCGTTCAGGACGAGGGCACGAAGCCAGCGGATTGGTCGAGGTGGAACGGGGAGCCCGGAGCCGTCGGAGTCCAGCCCGCGCGGAGAGCAAGCTGAATGGCCTGGGCAACGCCGGACGGCAATACAGGCGTGGCCTCGCGTCCGAACCAGTTGCTCGGATGAGGCTCGTTCATGGTGACCACGAGCGTCATGCCCGGGGTATCCGCATGCTCGACCGCGAACGTGCACGGCGACCAGGCCAGCGCCTGGAAGTACGTCGGCCGGCCTCGCAGCCGCCAACGATAGGCCGTGCCGTCGACGACGATCCGGCGTGATCCCTTGCGGACCAGTGCCATGGCTCCCCCTTCAACAGCGACGATGCTAGCGAGCCCGGCCCTGCCCTCCGTCTCATTTTCCTTCTCATTCAGCGCCGTTCACGGGCGTTCAGAGGGGACCGGACCCGTAGCCGCTCCCGCGACCGAACGGCCATGAACGCAGGTGCAGGACCCCCTACAGCGGCCCCGCGAGGCACCACCACAGTTGGAAAGCGTGTGGGCATCCGAGTTGCGTTATGCCCATGGAGGACGGCGATGCGTGATCAGCTTGGGGTGTGGAGACCATCATCGCCAGCGGCATAGCCGTCCTGGGAACGCTGCTTGGATCGGGGATCACCCTGGCATTCCAGCAGCGCACCACCGACAGGAGCCACCAGTTCACCCGCCGCGAGAAGCTCCGGCAGGAACGACTCGATGCCTACTCTGCCTACGCCGGCGCGTTGGTCAACTACCGCCGCTGCCTGGTTCACCTCTGGTTCTGCGAGCACGAACAGCCACCGCCGGAGGACGCCGACGCGGTGCGGATCCGCGCCTACGACCTACGCTCCAACGCCCAAGAGGCCTTGTTCAGGGTGCAGATGCTCACCGACGACGAGACGCTGAGCCGGGCCGCGGAGGACCTGCTGGCAGACGTTACGGCACTGTCCAAGACAGATAGCAGAACCGAACTCGACGACGCCAGGGTACGGACCCGTGACGACATCAGCCGACTGGTCAGAACAGCCAAGCAACACCTCTGAGGCGCTTGCAGTCGCGCCGGTTCCTAGAGCCCCACGCCGACAGTGACCGCACCACAAGCGCACCAGATCGAGGGGGAACAGCCGGGAGTCACGCTAAGAGCAGCTGAGCCCGCAGAGGTCGCGAACCGGCCGTTCCAGGCGGTCAGCGCCTACAACAGGCCCTCCGTGCCCGCAGTTTCCCAAGCTGAGGTCTCGGCGAAATCGCCCCTGCTCGCACTCCCCAAGGTGTCCTACCGTTCCACGCATGACTCCGATCAGCTCCTAACCCACTGACCTCCGAAGACGCTCAGGCATTGCTTGCCATGCTCTCTGCCCGCGTCGAGGTGAAGCGAGGCATGAGCGAGCGGGAACTTGATCACGTCGAGGAGCGCTGGGGTTTCCGTTTCGCGCCGGAGCACCGCGTGCTGCTGGGCGCAGGGCTACCCACAGGGAGCCGCGGTTGGCCCGATTGGCGGGATGGCGAGCCGGAGGACCTGGCGGAGCGGTTGGCCTGGCCGGTGGACGGGGTGCTGTTCGACGTGGAGCACACCGTCTTCTGCGTTCCGGTGCGGTCTGGATCGGCCAGGCAAGTGAGAGCCCTACCAGCCCAAGGCAGCGCCCACACTCAGGTTGCTTCGGGACAAAGAGGTCGCTCCCCACGGAAGCCGAGGCCGGATCGGCAATCGGGTTGCCAGGAAGTCTCGTTGTTCTCACGATGAGCGCATGGACCGGTTGCAGCACAGCGCTTGGCGGTATGTGGCGGCGGTACTCCTACCCGAGGAGCTGCCGATGCTTGCTGCTCATGCACTCGTTGACGGGCGTGATTCCCCCGCCCTGCGCGAATTGGCCGGCCTGCCGCGCGGGAGCGACGAGACCGAGATTCGTGAACTGTACGTCCAAGCACTGCACGAACTCGCCATACCTCTTCCCGACGAGGAGACAGCCGGCCGCTGGCTCCTCGTGAACCTCGCGTTCGGCCTTGCGAAAGGCGAGCTGGGCCCCAAGGACGTAGCCGACCGGCTGTCGATGACGGTCGCCGCCCGCACACCGGAGGAGACACAGTTCCTCTCCGTCGCAGCGGACTACAGCGAATGGATGGGACCGGACGAACTCCCGGGATGGGAGAACGATCTCAGGACCTCGGCCCACTCGTTGACCGCCTCCACCGATCTCGGATCCCTTATCGGCGTGCCGGGTTCGCGGGGCGACTGACTAACCCGCCTGAACCGCCCCGTGCCAGAGCCGTGCCAGATACTGCGGGGAACCACGGGGAACAGCGGTCACCCACCCAGAGAGGCCCCGTCGGGTGATGACGCGGCTCGACAGCAGGTCAGCGGGACTGTTGAGCCCGTAGACCCAAGCTTCACAAGCTGAGAGCACGAGTTCGATTCTCGTCACCCGCTCCACGAAGAAGACCCAGGTCGATGACATCCTCCGCCTGGGGCGACCAGGAGCGGGACTTCGTGGCCCTCGCCGACTACAACGCCGACGGCGCGGCCGACATGACCTACCGCACTGCGGCGAGCAACCTCGTGCTGCGCAAGGGCGTCCTCGGCAGCGACGGAGAGGGCGCGGTCCTCACCAGCCCGGGCACGTCCGCCGCGGGCCTCGCCGGTGACAGTGCCTACGCCTCCGGCTCCTTCACGTACGCCGCCTACCCGTTGGTCTACGGCACACCCGACGTCACCGGCGGCTGGCACCCCCGACGTCTGGACGAGCAACGCGGCCGTGGCCCTGCTCCTCTACGAGAGCGGCGCCACCGCCGCCACGCCGCGGTAGAGCGGCTGGGCTGACGCCCCGGGAGCGAGAACGCTTCCCGGACACAAAAAAGTGCCGGGCCGGAAGACCCCCGCTCCCGGCCCGGCACTTCCCCCGTTCCCCCGTGCTGGCCCGCTCCCGTCGTGGACGGCGCAGCATGCGCTCCCCCGTAGACCGCACGCGGCGCCGTCTACTCTGTTTTACGGGCCTCGCTCAGCATGCCGAGAGTGGTGCCGACTTGTCAATCAGACTTTACGTAGCGGCGCCGCTATCCTCATCCGTAAACTTCGGTCCACAGTAGGGGCCCGTAGTGAAGTGCCGCCGAGGGCGGCAAGAGATGTCGGCCGCGTCAGCAGCGAGGGGTGATCAGGTGGACAGCCGAAATCCGGCAGGCGGGCGCACCATCGCCCAGAAGCTCGACCACCTGATCGGCACCGTCCATCCTCCGGACCGGGGTCCGCTCAGCTACATGGAGATCGCCGAGGGGATCCGCACCAAGGCCGGGCCGGACGGGCCGACGGTCTCGCACGCCACGATCCAGAAGATCCGCAAGGGCGAGATCACCGACCCCAAGGTCAGCACGCTCACCGTGATCGCGGGCTTCTTCGGCGTCCCGGTGACCTACTTCCTCGACGACGAGGTGGCCGACCGGGTCGACGCCAAACTCGCCCGGATCAAGGAACGCGTCGAACTGACCCGGGCCCAGCGGGAACTGGTGAAGGCCCTGGAGGACAGCGACGTACGGGACGTCGCGCTGCGCATGAACGGCCTGTCGGCCGGCAGCATCCAGGCCATCCGTGGCGTGATCGACCAGGCACGCAGGCTGGAGGGACTGCCGGAGCCGCCGCCCGGCCGGGCGCGGGACGCCAAGTCCTGACCTCCGGCCCGTCCGTGACCTGAATGCATCGGTGCACGGCACAACCGGCTGGGCGCGACTTGAGCACAGGCGTGCCATCTTCTAGGCTCCGCGCGGAAATCTGTTCGTTCCGTTCCGCGGACAACGCTTCGGCGGAACGCCATGAACACCGGGAGCTCACGGCCAGCCCGGGTCCGCCCGGCCAGCGAGGACCGCATGTACATCACGCGCCGCCGCGCCCGCTGCGAGGCCGTCGCCGACGCGGTCGCCATCCCCCGCCCCTTCGACCTCGACGCCCTCTGCGAGGGCATCGCCGCCCGGCGAGGCCGGCCGTTGCGCCTCGTTCCGCTGGAGGGCGCCCCGAACAGCAGCATGCCCTGCGGGGTCCTGGTGGCCACCGAGACCTCGGACCTGATCTTCTACGAGCCGGCGACCAGTGCCCTGCACAAGCTCCAGATCGTGCTGCACGAACTCGCCCACCTGCTCCTGGACCACGGCTCGCCGGACGCCGAACGGCCCGCCTACGCCACCCGGCTGCTGTCGGACAGCGTGGACGCGCCGGACGACGAGGACGACCTCGGCATCGACCTCGACCAGGTGCTGCACATCCTCGGGCGCACCAGCTACAGCGACAACGAGGAGAAGGACGCCGAACTTCTGGCCACGATTCTCAGCCACCGCATCCTCGATCACGAGGCCACCACCAACCCCGTGCTCGACCGGCTGGGCGACGCCCTCGGCCACCCCATCCGCACTTCCCGAGACACTTCCCGAGGCCGCAGATCGTGAGGGCGCGCGCATGAGCACCGTTGTTCTGATCCTGCTGTGGGCGGTCGCGCTGTGGCGCGCTCCGTCGGCCGTACGGTCGTCGAAGCAGCGCACCCTGTGGTTCGCCTTCGCCGCGCTGACGCTCGCCATGACGCTGCGCCGCCCGCCCATCATGCACGCCATCGACGACGACACCGGCATCGTCAACCTGTCGACCCTGCTCAAGCAGTACCTGGGCATCATCGCCGCGGCGGCCGTCCTGGAGTTCGTCTTCGTCATCGCCCGGCCCCAGCAGCGTGCCGGGGTACGGCTGCGGATGGCCGCTGCCGGGGCCACCATGGCCGTGCTGACGGTGCTTTTCGCGTTCATACCGCGCCGGGCGGAGGCCGAGGACTTCTTCGAGAGCAGCGCCGGATCCGTCCCCGCCACGGCCTATCTGCTGGTCTGGCTCGCCTATCTGGGCACCGCCATGGCCATGGCCACCTGGCTGTTCTGGGGCTCCAGCCGCCACGCGGGCGCGGGCTGGCTGCGCACCGGCCTGCGGCTGCTCGGCGCGGGCACGGCCGTCGGCGTCGGTTATTCGCTCTCCCGCGCCGTCTACCTCGTACTGCGCCTGACCGAGGTGGCCGGGCCCGGCAGCGACGAGAACGCGAGCACGGTCACCGACGTGATGAAGCAGGCCGCCATCGGCCTGATCCTCGTCGGCAGCTCCGTACCGGCCGTCGGAGTGGCCTGGCAGGCGGCCTGGCAGTGGCGGTATCTGCGCGCGCTGCGCCCGCTGTGGCAGGACCTGACCGGGGCCGTCCCCGAGGTGGTGCTGGGCGAGGAGCTGCGCCGCCGCGAGCTGCGAATGCGGCTGCACCGCCGCGTCGTGGAGATCCGCGACGCCATCCTCGCCCTCCAGCCGCATGTCTCGGCCGCCCAGCGGGACGCCGCGGAGGCCGCCGCCCGGCCGGAGATCGCGGAAGCCTGCTGGATCGAGATCGCGCGCCACGCCAAGCTCGCGGGCCGCGCCCCCGACGAGGCCGTCGAGCGCCGGGACGCCGGCTCCGCCGGCCATGACGCCGCCGTCGACCTCGACCTCAGGGCCGAGGCCCGGTGGCTGCGGCGGATCGAGGCGGCCCGGGCCTCCGACACCGTACGGGACTTCGTCCGCACCCACAGCACCCACAGCACCCACAGCACCCACAGCACCCACGACAGCGCCCATGACGGCGCCCACTCCGCCCAGCAGAAGGCCTCCCAGTGACCACCACCGAAACCGTTCCCACGACTCCCCCGGAGTCCCGCGCCGCCCGGCTCGTCACCGACTACTTCGAGCCGAAGAACTGGATCCTCGTCGTCACGCTGCTCGTCGGCTGGCACGCGGACAAGCTGGCCGGGGTCGGATGGGGGCTGTTCGGCGCACTGTTCGCGGCCGTCATCCCGGTGCTCTTCATCAAGCTCGGCATCAAGCGCGGCACCTGGGCCGACCGTCACCTCGGGGTGCGTCAGCAGCGGCTGGTGGTACTGGTCTTCATCATCTGCTCGGTCACCACCGGCACCCTGCTGATGGGCCTCCTGGGCGCCCCGTCGGCCATGGTCGCGCTCATCGCGGCGATGGTCGCCACCCTGGTCGTCATCATGGCCATCACCTTCGCGTGGAAGATCTCCGTCCACGCCGCCGTCTCCTCCGGCAGCGTCGCCATCCTCGCCCTCACCTACGGGCCCTGGCTGCTGGCCGCCTACCCCCTGGTCGCCCTGATCGGCTGGTCCCGCATCGCCCTGCGCGATCACACTCCGGCCCAGGTGGTGGCAGGGGCGGCACTGGGCGCGGTGGTGGCGGCGGGCACGTTCGCAGGGCTGCGCTGAGGGGTCGCGCCATCCCTGCTGCTCGCCCCCCATGACGGGTTCTCCCAGGACGGTTTCACCGGGATGTTCCAGCCCTTCAGCATGGACAGGATCTCCGCACGGGTCGTGGGCGAGGTGCGTCATGACATGGCGCCGCCGGCCGGGAACTCATCCCGGGCGGCGGCATCCCCACAGGAGACCGGGGGGATACTCACCGTTGGCCTCCATTGCTTCGGGAAAGGTGCAGCTCCGTGAACGCTCTCGGGCACGCCTTGTCCATCGCCGGGTCGATGACCTGGGAGGTCACCTGGGCGCTGATCCTCGGTTTCGCCCTCTCCGCAGTGGTGCAGGCACTGGTGCGCCGCGCCACGGTCGTACGGCTGCTCGGCGACGACCGGCCGCGTACCCTCGCCGTGTCCGCCGGGCTCGGCGCGGCCTCGTCCTCCTGTTCCTACGCGGCCGTCGCCCTCGCCCGTTCCCTCTTCCGTAAGGGCGCGGACTTCACCGCGGCGATGGCCTTCGAGATCGCCTCCACCAACCTGGTGATCGAACTGGGCGTGATCCTGGCCCTGTTGATGGGCTGGCAGTTCACGGCCGCGGAGTTCGTCGGCGGCCCGATCATGATCGTCGTACTCGCCATCCTGTTCCGGATCTTCCTGCGCGAGCGGCTGCTGCGCCAGGCCCGGGAGCAGGCCGAGCGCGGGGTGGCCGGATCCATGGAGGGCCATGCGGCGATGGACATGTCCGTGCAAGGAGAGGTCGGCTTCGTGCGCCGGCTGTTCTCGCGGGACGGTTTCACGTCGGTCTCGCACATCTTCGTCATGGAGTGGGCGGCGATCCTGCGCGACCTGGTGACCGGGCTGCTGATCGCGGGGGCGATCGCCGCGTGGGTGCCGGACGAGTTCTGGCAGACGTTCTTCCTGGCGGACCATCCGCTCGCCGCCAAGCTGATCGGGCCGCTCGTCGGACCGCTGGTGGCGATCGCGACGTTCGTCTGCTCCATCGGCAACGTGCCCCTGGCCGTGGTGCTGTGGAAGGGCGGGATCAGCTTCGGCGGGGTGATCGCCTTCATCTACGCCGACCTGCTGATCCTCCCGATCCTGAACATCTACCGGAAGTACTACGGCGCCCGAATGGCCGCCTTCCTGCTGGTCACGTTCTTCGCGGCGATGGCGGTCGCCGGGTACGTCGTCGAGTTCGTCTTCGGCGGGCTGGGACTGGTCCCCGACCAGGCAGACGCGAAGATCCCCGAGGAAGGGATCACCTGGAACTACACGACCTGGCTCAACATCGCCTTCCTGCTGTTGGCCGCATCCCTGCTCATACGGTTCTGGCGCACCGGCGGCCCGGCAATGATGCGGATGATGGGCGGCTCGCCCGATCACGCTGACCACGACACCCCTGCGCACGGCGGTCACCAGCACTGAACATCCGGTGCTGTCCGCCGCATCAGTGCGGCGCTCAGTCATCCCTTGTCCTTGAGCGCTCCGAGGTCGCCTCCCGCCGCAGGGCCTCCACATCGGGAGGGGACCGGATGACCTTAGACCATGCCCGGCCAGGCCGAGTCCGAGTCCGAGTCCGAAGGTGGCGCCGGTGGACTCGATGGTCCTTGGAACCCTGCTCGCCCAGTGCCCGGCAGTCGTCGGTTCGCTGACCGACACTGCAAAGCACGGCAGTGTCAGCACCGGGCCCTGCTGCGGCTGTCCGGAGACGCAGTGGTCACTGTTTGCGGGGGCGACCTCGACGCGCCCGACGAACCCTCGAACACTAATCTGCTTAGCAGATTCTGAGTCCTCCCCCCACGCCCGTGCGTACTAGGTCCCAGCCGCCCAGCGCTTGCGCGGCTCAGTGGGACGCACATGGAAGGGTGGACATGGGAACTCTGGCTCTGAGCTGGTCCATAGCGGCGGTCGCCGCCCTGGTCGCCGCCGTCAGCGCGGTCCGGGTCGTGACCACGAGCGGCGACGGCCGGTTCGCGGCGGGCGGTGATCTGCTGATGGGGGTGTGCATGGCCACCATGGCCCTGCCCGCGACGGCAGCTTGGTACGGGGGGTACGGCCTGTGGTGGGCGGCGGTGTTCGCCCTCCTCGGGCTCGGTGCCCTGGCGTTGGCCGTCAAGCACGCGCGCGAACGCGGCTGGAAGGAAGGCCGCCACTGGGTGCATCTCATCGTCGGCAGCGTCGGCATGGTGATCATGACGTTGGCCATGACGACGACGTCGTCCGGGCCCGTCCTCGCGCTGGGCCACGGCCACGGCTCCGCAATGGCGGGCATGCCGGGGATGGATGCCGCGACCTCGCGGCACTCCGGCGGGACGGAAGGCATGGAGGGCATGGAGGGCATGGCCGGCATGGAAGGCATGGAAGGCATGGAAGGCATGGCCGGCATGGGGTCCATGCCGGGGATGGACATGGCTGACATGCCCGCGCACGCCTCTGCCGCCGGGGCGAACGCGTCGTCGTCGCCTTCTGTCTGGCGTCTGGTGATAGCCGCGCTCGCCGTCTACTTCCTGCTGTCGATCGCCGCGTCGGTCTGGGCACGCATCCGCGGCACCGCACGGAACGGTCTCACGGTCGGCCGCGAAAACGGCCGGCGCCGCGGTTGGGGCCGCTGGCTGCTCTCCATGCCGGACACCGTCGTGGTGTTTCTGGCGTCGCTGACGGTCTCCGTCTGGGACAAGGCCCGCACGGCGGAGCGGGGCCGCCACGGCGGTCGTCGCCGCAGGGCCGGCGCTACACCCGAGGCGGCCCTCGCCGCTCACATCGGGATGGGCGGAACCATGTCCGCCATGCTGCTGATGATGGTCGCGTAGCCGTCGGCACGTCCGGCTGCGCCGGGTGGCGCCCACCTTGCGGTGGTCCGGCCGCCGGCCGGCCGGGCAAGGGACACCACGGCAGCCAGTCCAGCGATTGTGGGCGCCCTCACCCTCATGGATACCCCAGGGGGGTATATAGTGTGGGTGCGTTCGGGGAGGAGCGGGGACGAGCTCCTCCCGGAGCGTCGTCCACGCATCGACCTCCGAGGATGGAAAGCCATGACCGATCAGAAGAACTCCGGCTCCTGCTGCTCCACCGGCGGTTCGTGCCACACCGGCGCCGCCTCCGATTCCCGGGCCGGCGGCGTCACCGCCGTTTACAAGGTGTCCGGCATGACCTGCGGGCACTGCGAGGGCGCGGTCTCGCAGGAGATATCCGAGCTGAGCGGCGTCACCGCGGTCACGGCCGTCGCCGGGACCGGTGAGGTGACGGTCACCTCCGCCGCCCCGCTCGACGAGGAGGCCGTCCGCGCCGCCGTCGACGAGGCAGGTTACGAGCTCGTCGGCCCGGCATGAGCCCGTCCGGGGTCAGCCGGCCCCGGACCACGCGTTTTCCTCCCGCCGGGGCGTGCCGCTCCGCTGATACGGACGCCGTACGTCCCGGCCTTCCCCAGGAGAATCTCCATGACCAGCACGGCTCCCGAAAAGACACGTCCCGGTGAGACGCCGCCCCCGTCGGCGCCCGTCTCCGAGATCGAGCTCTCCATCGGCGGCATGACCTGCGCGTCGTGCGCGGCACGCATCGAGAAGAAGCTCAACCGCATGGACGGTGTGACGGCGACCGTCAACTTCGCCACGGAGAAGGCGAAGGTCTCGTACGCGGACGGAATCGATGTCGCCGACGTCATCGCCACCGTCGAGAAGACCGGATACACGGCCGAGCAGCCGCCTCCCCCCGCCGCCCTGGCCGACGACGAGGGCGAGGTCCGGGCGACGCCGCCCGCCGCGGACGGAGAGTTGCTCTCCCTGAGGCAGCGTCTGTTCGTGTCGGTCGCGCTCTCGGTGCCCGTCGTCCTCATGGCGATGGTGCCGGCCCTGCAGTTCGACAACTGGCAATGGCTGTCGCTGACTCTCGCCGCTCCGGTCGTCGTCTGGGGCGCGTTCCCCTTCCACCGGGCCGCCTGGGTGAACGCCCGCCATGGCGCCGCGACCATGGACACGCTCGTGTCCATCGGCACTCTCGCCGCCCTGGGCTGGTCGTTGTGGGCGCTGTTCTTCGGGCACGCCGGCATGCCGGGCATGCGGCACGGCTTCGAGTTCACCATCTCCCGCTCGGACGGCTCCTCCTCCATCTACCTGGAGGCCGCGGCCGGCGTGACCGCGTTCATCCTCGCCGGGCGCTATCTGGAGGCGAAGTCGAAGCGCAAGGCCGGTGCCGCGCTCAGGGCGCTGCTGGAGCTGGGCGCGAAGGACGTCTCGGTGCTCCGTGCCGGGAGGGAAGTGCGCATCCCCGTCGCGCGGTTGGCGATCGGCGACCACTTCGTCGTGCGCCCGGGCGAGAAGATCGCGGCCGACGGGACCGTCGTCGAGGGCGCTTCGGCCGTGGACGCCTCCATGCTGACCGGCGAGTCCGTGCCCGTCGACGTGGGCGTGGGCGACGCCGTGACCGGCGCGACGGTGAACGCCGGCGGGCGGCTCGTCGTCGAGGCGACCCGCGTCGGAGCCGACACCCAGCTCGCCCGCATGGCGCGGCTCGTCGAGGACGCCCAGAACGGCAAGGCCGAGGTGCAGCGCCTCGCCGACCGGATCTCCGGCGTTTTCGTGCCCGTGGTCCTGCTGATCGCCGCCGCCACTCTCGGGGGGTGGCTGGCCGTCACGGGTGACGCGGCCGCCGCGTTCACGGCCGCTGTGGCCGTGCTGATCATCGCCTGCCCGTGTGCGCTCGGGCTGGCGACGCCCACCGCCCTCATGGTCGGCACCGGCCGCGGCGCACAGCTCGGCATCCTCATCAAGGGCCCCGAGGTGCTGGAGTCCACCCGCCGCGTCGACACCGTCGTCCTCGACAAGACCGGCACGGTCACCACGGGCCGGATGCAGCTCCAGGACGTGTTCACGGCACCGGGCGTGGACAAGGCCGAACTCCTGCGGCTGGCGGGCGCGCTGGAGCACGCCTCCGAGCACCCGATCGCCCGGGCCGTCGCAGCCGGCGCCATCGAGCGGGCCGGCAGCCTGCCGGTACCGGAGAACTTCGAGAACGTCGCCGGCCTTGGCGTCCAGGGCGTCGTCGACGGGCACGCCGTACTCGTCGGCCGCGAGAAGCTCCTCAGGGAGTGGGCCGTCGAGCTGCCCTGTGAACTGGTCGAGGCCAAGGCCGCTGCGGAGGCCGAGGGGCGTACCGCCGTAGTCGTCGCCTGGGACGGGGAGGCGCGCGGCGTCCTCACTGTCGCCGACGCGGTGAAGGAGACCAGCGCCGAGGCCGTGGCCGAGCTGCGCCGACTCGGCCTGAGGCCTGTTCTCCTGACCGGCGACAACCAACTCGTGGCCGAGTCGGTCGCCCGTGTTGTCGGGATCGACGACGTGATCGCCGAAGTCCTGCCTCAGGACAAGGTCGACGTGGTCAAGCGGCTTCAGGCGGAGGGCCGTACGGTCGCCATGGTCGGCGACGGCGTCAACGACGCGGCCGCCCTCGCCACCGCCGACCTGGGCCTGGCCATGGGCACCGGCACGGACGCGGCGATCGAGGCCGGAGACCTGACCCTCGTACGGGGTGACCTGCGAGTGGCGGCGGACGCGATCCGTCTGTCCCGCAAGACGCTGGCCACCATCAAGGGCAACCTCTTCTGGGCCTTCGGCTACAACGTCGCGGCCCTGCCACTCGCCGCCGCCGGCATGCTCAACCCGATGATCGCCGGTGCGGCGATGGCCTTCTCGTCGGTCTTCGTCGTCACGAACAGCCTGCGCCTGCGGTCCTTCAAGTAGACCCTGCGAACCGATACCCGCTGCCCGGCCGTTGTCCTTCGCGAACAACGGCCGGGCAGCGAAGGGGTGTACGGGCGGCGAACAACCGCTACGCCGGATCAGGGCCCGCAGGCCACCAGGAGCGGAAGCAGCGGCGCCACGACCGTGGCCGCGGCCACGCCCAGCCAGGTCGCGCGGTGCGGCCGGGGCTGTGGCGTGAGCACACGCCGGAGCCTGATCAGGGCACCCGCCCCGCCGGCCCCCAGGGCCACCGGCGGCACCCGACCCGCTGCCACCTCGCACATCGCGGTCGCCAGCGCGTCCCGCGGATGGAACCGCAGGGCGTGGTCATCCGCGATCATCTCCACCAGCAGCGCCGTCTGCTCCTTGGCGTGACGCGCCAGCGGCAGACCGGGGAAGGCCCGGGAGAACGCGTCAGTCAGCAGGTGGAGCAGGTGGTGCCTGCCGTCGATGTGCGCGCGCTCGTGCTCCAGGACGGCCCGCAGCTGTTCCTCGGACAGGGCGTCCAGCGCGCCTCGCGTGATGACGACTCGGCAGCGGCGGCCGGGCAGGCAGTAGACGGCGGGGGTCACATGGTCGACGACGGTGGCGCCGTACTCGGGCGCCGGGTCGCCCACGAGGGCGAGCAGGTCGAGGTGGCGCTGTCGTGCCCGGCGCGCCTGCCAGGCACCGGTGACGAGCCGGCCCAGCGGCAGCAGCAGGATCGTGGCGGGCCCGGCGAGCGCCAGGGCCTGGGGAAGGGACGGCGCCGGTCCCGACAGCGGGGCGCCGAAAGCGAGACCGCAGGCGCCGAGGAGCCCGACGAGCCCGCCGTGCGCGTGGTGATCGGCGACGAGCAGGTGGTACGCCGCGAGCGTGGCGGTGAAGACGAACGTGACCATGAGGCCCTGCCATGCGAGGACCGCGAGGACCGGAGCGCGGTGCCCCCACGCCGCTCGGGACAGCAGGGACGGCACGAGGGCGCCCACCACGACGGCGTATCCGGCAAGGATCACGGCTGTGCTCATGCCGTGCTCCGCCTCTTGACCGCTCGGAGCGCCGAGCGGAGGGCGTCCGCCTCGTCGGGCGTCATCTGTTCCACGAAGCTGACCAGAGTCCCGGCCGGGTCCGGGTTGCCGCCGAGGGCCTGCTGCATCAGCGCGGCGGTGTACTGCTGCCGGGTGCAGGTGGGCTCGTACACCCAGGCTCTGGCCTCCTTGTGCCGCTTGAGCATGCCCTTGTGGTGCAGGATGTCGGCCACGGTCTTGACGGTGCTGTAGGCCAGCGGCCGCTGCTTGTTGATGTCCGTCAGCAGGTCGCGCGCGGTCGCCGGACGTCCCCAGGCCCACAGACGGTGCATGATCTCCGCCTCCAGCTCACCCAGCTGACGCACGGCCACTCCTCTCTTTGCCGAAGGGTGGCAGCCCTCCAGCCAGTGAACGCTCATCGTAGACGGGCGGCCGTTCCAGCCGACCGGAGATACCCGTACGGGGTATACTGGCCACCCGCGATCGCAGGGAAAACGGACGCTCCCGATGACGGTACGAGAATCGCCTTGGCCCCGGACCGGCGGTGCCGCGCTCTGGGCTCGCGGCCTGCTCGTCACGCTGTGCGCCGTGGTCGCCGTACTGCTCCACCACGGACTCTTCGACTCGCCGGTCACGACGATGTCGGCGGCCGCACCGCACACCATGTCCGGACCTGTCGCGGCTGCTGCCGCCCACCCCCACACAGGCTCACCGGCAGCCGGTGTCGCGGCACCTGATGCCGACGGCGCCGCCTGCCCTTCCATGGCCATGCAGCTCTGCACGGCCGCCGGCGTCAACGCCGTACAGCTCACCGCACCGCGTGAGTCCGCCGCCCCGCCCCTCCCGCCCCTGATCGCGGCGCTCTCGGTGGTGGGCATCGCGCGCTCCGTGAATCGTGCGCCGCCCGATCTGTCTCTCCTCTCCCAACTGCGCATATAGGCCGCGTCCCACGGCTTCCCGCGTCCCCGTGACGTCGGCGAACCGTGTCCGGACCGCCCCGAACGCCTATCGCGCATCAAGAAGAGGACCCTTCGTGAAAAGCATCGACCGTCGCTCCGTCCTGCTCGCCGGACTGGGCGCGGCAGGTTCCGGCCTGCTCGCCGCCTGCAGCGACGACGTCTCCGGCAAACCCTCCCTCCTCAGCCCGTCCGGTTCCCGGGTCGCCCGCACGGAGAAGGAGCGGACCAGCACGGGCACGGTGCGCCGTCTCCAGCTGACCGCCGCTCCCGCCATGCTCGATCTGGGCGGCGGCACCATGGCGAAGTCCTGGGCCTTCAGCGGCCAGGCTCCTGGCAAGGAGATCCGTGTCTCCGCGGGCGACACCCTCGCCGCCGTGCTGTCCAACCACCTTCCCGGCGGTACGACGACTTCCGTCCACTGGCACGGCATCGCGCTGCGCGGCGACATGGACGGCGTACCGCCGGTCACCCAGACCGCGGTGCGAGCCGGGTCCGACTTCACGTACCGCTTCATCGCCGACACACCCGGCACGTACTTCCTCCACCCGCACGTCGGAGTCCAGCTCGACCGCGGCCTGTACGCCCCGCTGATCGTCGAGGATCCCAAGGAACCGCTGTCGTACGACGAGGAATGGGTCGTCGTACTCGACGACTGGCTCGACGGCGTGACCGGCACCCCCGACGAAGCCTTCGCCGAGCTCAGGCACGGCATGGGCGGTATGGACATGAGCGGTTCCGGCGACGCATCGCCCCCCTCCGGTTCGGCCGGCTCGTCCGGTCACGACATGGGGGACATGGACGGGATGGACATGGGTGGCCCCGGCATGGACGGGACGGCGGCCTCGCCGTCCTCGTCCTCCGGGCATGGCATGTCGATGCGGTTCATGCTCATGGGTGCCACCAGCCGGTTGCTCGGCGGCGACGCGGGGGACGTGAAGTACCCGTACCACCTCGTCAACGGGCGAGTGCCGGCCGACCCGGCCGTCTACTCCGGCAAGCCGGGCAGGCGCGTCCGCCTGCGGATCATCAACGCGGGCGGCGACACCGCCTACCGGGTGGCGCTCGGCGGCCACAAGCTGACCATCACCCACACCGACGGCTTCCCCGTGGGGCACCAGCAGACCGACGCGCTGCTCATCGGCATGGGCGAGCGATACGACGTCCTGGTCACCCTCGGGGACGGGGTCTTCCCGCTCGTCGCGCTCGCCGAGGGCAAGAACGCCGCCGGCATGGCCCTGGTGCGCACCGGATCGGGAAGCACCCCGAAGCCGACCGTACGACCGGCCGAACTGGACGGCCGGATCGTGACCGCCTCGCAGCTGCGCGCCGCCGACGAGGTGCGCCTGGACACGAAGAGGGCCGACCGCGTCCACCGCATCGAACTGACCGGCAGCATGGACAAGTACGACTGGGCCGTCAACGGCAAGCGGTACGACATGGCCGACCCGACGGCGGACCCGCTGCTCGTCGAGGAGGGCCAGCGCGTCCGGTTCGACTTCGTCAACACCACCGACATGTGGCACCCGATGCACCTGCACGGCCACACCTACCAGCTCGGCAGCACCGGCCCGCGCAAGGACACTGCCATCGTGCTGCCCCGGAAGAAGGTGTCCGTCGTCTTCGACGCGGACAACCCCGGCCAGTGGATGCTGCACTGCCACAACGCCTACCACGGCGAGGCCGGGATGATGGCGCTCGTGGCCTACGGAGCCTGAGCCTCCGGCACCCGGTCCGGGGCGGGACTCAGGGGTCCCGCCCCGGGCCGTGGTGACCGAGCGCTGCCGGGGCGGCGCGGCCGAGAGGCTCGTCGGGTGCGCTCGTGAGGACCGCGGTGAAGAGCGCCGGGGCATCGAGTCCGGCTCCGCCGGCGGTTTCAGCGCTCCTGCGGAATACCACCTGCGGAATACCCCAGGGGGGTATATTGTTCATGACCGTGGAGCTCGGGACCCGAGCCACACCGGAGGCGAAGGAGGAAGAGGTCATGGACCACACCGCCCATCACACCGGCACCGCACACAACCACGCCGCCCACGAGGGCCGGCAGGGTCACGCACAGCACGGCGGGCAGGCGGGGGCCTCGTGGGGAACGGCCGCGAAGGCGACGGTGCACTGCCTCACCGGCTGCGCCATCGGTGAGATAGTCGGCATGGTCATCGGCACCGCCCTGCTGTGGGGCAACCTGGCCACCATGGTCCTGGCGATCGCGCTGGCATTCGTCTTCGGCTACTCGTTCACGCTGTTCGCGGTGCGCCGGGCCGGCTTGGACCTCAGGACCGCGATCAAGGTCGCGCTCGCCGCCGACACCGTCTCCATCGCCGTGATGGAGCTGGTCGACAACGCCATCATCGCCATCACCCCCGGCGCGATGGACGCCCACCTCTCCGACGGGCTGTTCTGGTCTGCTCTGCTCGGCGGCTTCGCGGTCGCCTTCCTGATCACCACCCCGGTCAACAAGTGGATGATCGGCCGCGGCAAGGGCCACGCGGTCGTCCACACCTACCACTGACCATCGGCCGGACCGGCACAAACGCGCCTGGGGCACCCCGAGACCATGGGGCGCCTCAGGCGATCAGCGGTGTTCGGGGTTGTCCGCCCCCGGCCGGCAGCCGGCGTCCCATTCCGTGCGCTGGTTGCCGTGGGCCGGTACGCCGCCGGCCCGTTTGAGCATGGCCGCCAGGTGCATCAGGTTCCAGGTCATGAAGTTGGTGTTGCGGTTGGTGAAGTCGTTCTCGGGGCCGCCCGAATCGGGGTCCAGGTACGAGGGGCCGGGACCCGCGGCGCCGATCCAGCCGGCGTCCGCCTGTGGCGGGATGGTGTAGCCGAGGTGCTGCAGGCTGTAGAGGACGTTCATGGCGCAGTGCTTGACGCCGTCCTCGTTGCCGGTGATCAGACACCCTCCGACCCGTCCGTAGTAGGCGTACTGCCCCAGGGGGTTGAGCAGGCTCGAACAGCTGTACAGGCGCTCGATGACCTGCTTGGTGACCGAGCTGTTGTCGCCCAGCCAGATGGGCCCGGCCAGGACCAGGATGTCCGCGGCCATCACCTGCTCGTACAGCGCGGGCCAGGCGTCCGTGGCGAAGCCGTGTTCGGTCATGTCCGGGTAGACGCCCGGCGCGATGTCCTGGTCGACCGCGCGGACGAGTTCCGTGGTCACCCCACGCCCGTCCATGATCGCCCGGCTCTTGTCGATGAGTCCCTGGGTATGACTGAGCTGCGGGGACGGCTTGAGCGTGCAGTTGATGAAGAGCGCGCGCAGGTCGTCGAAGCGATAAGCGTCGTCGGCGGACGGGGCGGGCGGTGCTGCCATGGCGGACTCCGGAGGTTCCCGAGGAGAGCGGAACGGGTCGAGGGGCGGGGGAGGCAACGCTCCGTACCGCCCCGGCGGCAGCGTCTCGCGGAAACCGGGCGCTGTCCCGTTGCGACGCACCGCCACACGGTGGGTTCCAGGGGCGCCCGACGGCTCGTAGTGCGCGGGCGGCGACTGTCCGAGGGGGCGGGTCGGTCCTGACACCACGCACCCGGCCCTGCCCCGACCCGGCAGAAGCGTCTTCGACATGACCGGCCGCCCGCTGCGCGGCAGGATCCGGCACGGGCGACCCCAGGGGCGGCCGTGCGGACGGCGACGCGTCGTCTTACGAACTCGTGACGTGGTGGGTGCGGCCCCGGGTACGGCGGGTGCGCCGCCCTACCGTGGGCGCATGCGTGTACTGGTCACCGGCGGCGCCGGGTTCATCGGGTCCCATGTCGTCGAGGCGCTTGAGGCGCGCGGGCACGAGCCCGTCGTGTTCGACGTACGTGAGGACCCGGACGCGGACGTGCGGGACCCGGAGGCCGTGGCCCGCGCCCTGTCCGGGGTGGACGCCGTGTGCCATCAGGCGGCGATGGTCGGGCTGGGGACCGGATTCGCCGATGCGGCGGAGTACGTCTCCCGCAACGACCTCGGCACCGCCGTGCTGCTCACGGTCATGGCCGAGAAGGGCGTACGGCGGCTGGTGCTGGCCGGGTCGATGGTGGTCTACGGGGAGGGCCGGTACACCTGCGTCCGGCACGGGGTGGTGCGTCCGGGGCCTCGGGCCGTCACCGACCTGGAGGCCGGGCGTTTCGAGCCGCGGTGTCCGGTGTGCGCGGAGGAGGTGTCGCCGGGGCTGGTCGGCGAGGACGCGCCGGTGGACCCGCGCAACGTGTACGCCACCACCAAGCTCGCCCAGGAGCATCTGGCGGCCGCGTGGGCACGGGTGACGGGCGGGGTGGCGGTGTCGTTGCGCTACCACAACGTGTACGGCCCCCGGATGCCACGGGACACCCCGTATGCCGGGGTCGCCTCCTTCTTCCGTTCGGCGCTCGCCCGGGGTGAGGCGCCGCGCGTCTTCGAGGACGGCCGGCAGCGGCGGGACTTCGTGCACGTACGGGACGTGGCGACGGCCAACGCCACCGCGCTGGAGGTGGATGCGGCCGTCGGCGTACTCACCGCGTACAACACGGGCAGCGGCGAGCCGCACACGGTCGCGGAGATGGCACGGACGCTGGCCGCCGCCTACGGCGGACCGGAGCCGGTCGTGACCGGCGAGTACCGGCTGGGGGACGTGCGGCACATCACGGCGGACTCGTCCCGGCTGCGGGCGGAGCTGGGGTGGAAGCCGGAGACCGGCTTCGCGGAGGGCATGCGGGAGTTCGCGCTGGCCGGGATGCGTGGCGCGTAGGACCGCGGTGGACCGGTGGTGCTGCCCGCGTTCATGAAGCTGCCGCGGGCAGCACCACCTCGAAGCGGCAGCCACCGGGGATGTTGCGTACGGTGGCCCGGCCCTGATGGGCCTCGACGATGCCGCGGACGATGGCGAGACCGAGCCCGGCGCCCGCTGGAGGCGTCCGGGCGTGGGTGCCGCGCCAGCCGGTGTCGAAGACGCGGGGCAGGTCCTCTTCGGGGATGCCGCCGCAGCTGTCCGACACGGACAGCACCACACCGTCCGGCGAGCGTTCGGCGGCGACCATGACGGTGCCGTCGGCGGGAGTGCGCCGGATCGCGTTGACCAGGAGGTTTCCCAGTACGCGGCTCATCTCCTTGCCGTCCACCTCCACCGGCAGGGGCTCGACGTGGCCTCCGACGAGTCGCACGCCGTACTCGTGGGCCAGTGGATACACCCCGGCGAGGGCATCGCCGACCAGGTCGTAGACGGAGATCCGGGAGGGCGACAGGGCCAGGGTGCCGGCGTGGATGCGGGAGAGTTCGAAGAGGTCGCCGACCATGTCGTTGAGGCGTTCGACCTCGGTGCGGATCTGGCGCAGGTAGCGGCCGGGGTCGCTGGCGACGCCGTCCTCCAGCGCCTCGGACATCGCGCGCAGACCCGCGAGCGGAGTGCGCAGGTCGTGCGAGATCCAGGCGACGAGTTCGCGGCGGGAGGACTCCAGGGCGCGCTCGCGCTCCCGGGACTCGGCGAGTCTCGTGCTGGTGGCCTCCAGTTCGCGGCTGAGTGCGGCGAGTTCGGCGGTGGCCGGGCCGTGGGGCGCGGTGAAGTCACCGCCGTCGCCGAAGGAGCGGGCGGCGAGGGTGAGTTCGCGGCTGCGGGCGACCACCCAGCGGCCCAGCACCAACGCGGTGCCGAGGGAGACGACGGCCGCCATCGCGACCACCGTCGTCACGACGGAGAGGTCGTGGCGGGACAGGAACATCGCCTGTGCCACGGCCAGTGTGCCCGCGAGCATGGCGGTCACGGCGACGGCGGCCACCACGGTGAGTGAGGCGGTCAGGGAGCGGCGGCGCAGCAGCCTCAGTGCCCCCGCGCCGAGCAGACCGGCCACGCCGGCGCCGAGGAAGGCGAACAGGGCGATGAGGAGGGTGTCGCGCATGATCACTCCTCGCCTGCGCCGGAATGACCGGAGGAGCCGGAAGCGTCGGCCGGATCGAAGCGGTACCCCACACCCCACACCGTCTGGATCAACCGGGGCCGGGCGGGATCGTCCTCGACCTTGTTGCGCAGCCGCCGGACGTGGACCGTGACGGTCGACAGGTCGCCGAAGTCCCAGCCCCACACCTCCCGCATCAGGTCCTCGCGGCTGTACGCCCGGCCCGGATGCCGCAGGAAGAACGCGAGCAGGTCGAACTCACGCAGGGTGAGGGCGAGTTCGGCGCCGTTCTTGGCGGCGCGGCGGGCGGCCGGGTCGACGGTGAGTCCGGCAGTGCTCAGGGAACGCGTGCCCGCGGGGGGCCGGGTGCGGCGCAGCACGGACTCCACTCGCAGTACCAGCTCGCGGGGGCTGAACGGCTTGGTGACGTAGTCGTCGGCGCCCACCTCCAGGCCCATGATGCGGTCGTCCTCGTCGCCGCGGGCGGTGAGCATGATGACCGGGACGGGGCCGCGGCCACGCATCCGGCGGCACACTTCCAGGCCGTCCATGCCGGGCAGCATCAGATCGAGTACGACCAGGTCCGGCCAGTTCGCGGCGGCGCTGGCGAGTGCGGCCGGGCCGTCCCCGGCCCGGTCCACGACGTACCCGGCGCGATCGAGGTAGCTCGAGACGACCTCCGCGACCGTGGGGTCGTCGTCGACGACGAGGACGCGGGCATCCCCGGCCCCCCTGCCGACGAAGGCGTCCGCCGTCGGCTCGTACGGGTGGTGTTCCATACGGCCAGCCTCGCACCGCACGCGTTTCCGCGTCGCCCTCCAGCGGTCCGCAGGCGCTGCCGTCCGCGTTTCGTAAGGACCCGAAGTCCGATATGCACTATTTGCGTTCGTAGGGTGAGAACCGTGATGACCTCTTCCGCACCCGAGGACGTCGATGTCGTCCTCCCCTGTCTGAACGAGGCCGAAGCCCTGCCCTGGGTGCTCGACCGCATCCCTCATGGCTGGCGTGCCCTCGTCGTGGACAACGGGTCCACCGACGGCTCGGCCGACATCGCCCGCGACCTCGGCGCCTCCGTCCTTCACGAGCCCCGCCGCGGCTTCGGCGCCGCCTGCCATGCGGGGCTGACCGCCGCCACGGCCGACATCGTGTGCTTCTGCGACTGCGACGCCTCGCTCGACCCGGCCCTCCTCATGCCGTTCGTGGACGAAGTGCGGGGCGACAGAGCCGACTTGGTGCTCGGGCGGCGCCGACCGCAGGGCCGGGGCGCCTGGCCCGTACACGCCCGAGCCGGCAACCTCGCGCTCTCCCTGATGCTGCGCCGCCGCACCGGCCTGCGGCTGCACGACCTCGGTCCGCTGCGGGCCGCACGCCGCGAGGCACTGCTCGGCCTCAGCCTGACCGACCGGCGAAGCGGCTACCCCTTGCAGATGGTCGTGCGCGCCGCCGACGAAGGCTGGCGCGTCACCGAGCACGACGTCCCGTACCTGCCGCGCTCCGGCGCCTCGAAGGTGACCGGGACCTGGCGCGGCACCTGGCAGGCGGTACGGGACATGAGCCGTGTCCTGGCCGAAGCGCCCGTCGCACCCGAGGCGGCCGAGGCACAGGCGGAAGGAGGCACCCGCCGATGACCACCCTGCTCGTCATCGCCAAGGAACCGAGGCCAGGGCTGGTGAAGACCCGCCTCACACCGCCGTTCACGCCCGAGGAAGCGGCGGTGCTCGCCGAGGCGGCGCTCACCGACACCCTGCGTGCGGTGGCCGCCGCCCCCGCCCGCCGCCGGGTCCTGGTCCTCGACGGGGACACCGGGCCATGGCTGCCGCCCGGCTTCGACGTCGTACCGCAGTGCGCGGGCGGCCTGGACGAGCGGCTGGCCGCGGCCTTCGCCGACTGCGACGGCCCGGCCCTGCTGATCGGGATGGACACACCGCAGGTCACCCCGCACCTCCTCGCCGTCGACCTCGACGGGTACGGCGCCTGCTTCGGACCGGCCGAGGACGGCGGCTTCTGGGCGCTCGGGCTGGCCGACCCGGACCCCGGGCTGCTGCGCGGTGTCCCGATGTCGACGCCCACCACCGGCGCCGTCCAGCGCGACCGGCTGATCGCCGCGGGTCTGCGAGTACGCGATCTGCCGCCCTTGCGGGACGTGGACACGTTCGCCGACGCCGAAGCGGTCGCCGCCGCGGCGCCGCACGGCTGCTTCGCGGCGGAACTGGCCCGGCTGCGGACGGCCGGCCGCCGATGAGCACGGCGCATGAGGTGATGGCGCGGGACACCGCCGGGCACAACTGGTCCGCCGACCCCTACGCCGACGCCCTCCGGGCCGGCCACGGCCCCCTCTTCCTGCGCCGCAGCGACGGCTGGCTGCTGCCGCTGGACGTCGAGCGGTGGTGCGCACGGGCCGACCTGGTGGACCGGCAGGTCCTGGACCGTTGTGAGGGTGCCGTCCTCGACGTCGGGTGCGGGCCCGGACGGCTGGTCACGGAACTCGCCGCCCGCGGCCGGACCGCACTCGGCATCGACGTCAGCGAGGCAGCCGTCGCCCACACCCTGAGGCTCGGCGGGCCGGCCCTGTGGCGCTCGGTCTTCGAACCCCTGCCCGGCGAGGGCCGCTGGGACACCGCCCTGCTGCTGGACGAGAACCTCGGCATCGGCGGCGACCCGCGCGCCCTGCTCCGCAGACTGGCCCAACTGCTGGTGCCCGGCGGACTGTTGATCGCCGAAGCGGCACAGGCCGACGTGGACGAACGCATCCACGTCCATATCGTGCGCGGCACCGACCCTCAAGGCGCCTCCGGCGCCCCGTTCCCCTGGGCCCGGCTCGGCACCCCCGCGCTGCTGCGGTACGCCCGCCCGCTGGGCTGGCGCACCATCGATCAGTGGTCGGCCGGTGGCCGCTGCTTCGTCTCGCTGCGCAGCCGCAGCACCAGCACCAGGGCGGAGGCGCCGAACAGAACGGCGGTGATCAGCAGCCAACGGGCCGGGAAGCCGTCCGCGGAGAGGCCGGTGGCCGACTCGTAGCCGTCCGCGACCCGGCCGCTGATCAGCGGGAACCACACCAGCAACAGGAGCCCGGACAGGGCCGCCGGCACCCGGACGTACAGGGTCCTCCCCCGCTGCCTTGAGGGCGTGGGCGGTGCCCCCACCCGGCGGCCGCCGGCACCGAGCACACCGGTGACGGCCCGGTCCACGGCCGCGTACAGCGGCAGGAACACCAGGTCGTGGAGCACGGCCGCGCCCACGAACCACAGCGTCACCCCGAGCGGGTCCCCGGCCAGCAGCCGCAGGCCCGCGTAGCCCGCGAGCGCGAATGAGCAGGCCAGGAGCACGATCTGCAGGGGGCTTCCCAGCGGAGGGAACAGTCTGCGCATCACAGGTCTCCGAACGTCATCCGGGCCACCCACTTGGTGTTGAGCACGCCGGGCGCCGCGGGCACGATGATCCGGGCCGGGTAGCCATGGTCGGGGGTCAGCGTCTCGCCGTTGACGTCCAGGGCGAGCAGCGAGCGTGGGTCACGCACTTGGTTGGACCGCAGGGCGGCCTCCCGGAAGGCGCCTCGTCGCTGGAGGGACTCCACCAGGACGTCGGGGGCCGCGTCCGCGTCGTACCCGACCAGCGCGGCGAGGTCCCGCAGCCGCACGCCCCGCCACCACTGGTCGCCGGTGGACCACCCCTCCACACAGGCGATGGGCAACGCCGAACTGCGCAGCGGCAGGGCGAGCAGTTCGGCGCGGCTCAGCCGGAGGGTCCCGGTCGGCCCGGTGACGACCAGCCGCCACACGTCGTCGCTCGTCTCCCGCGCGCTGATCCCCCGGTAGGCGGCCGTCTTGTTGATCTGGAAGCCACCGGGGCCACTGCCCGGATCGGCGGCACCGTGCGGCGCGAGGAGGGCCGTGCGCCGCAGCGGACCGTCGAAGCTCTGCCCGGCCGTGGTCCCGAACAGCAGCAGCGAACCGCCCCCGACCAGCCACAGCGCACCGCGCCGCGACACGGTGGGCTCGGCGGGTCGCGGGGAGACCAGGGGGAAGTCCGGCTCCCCGCCCGTCTCCTCCTCGGGGCCCTTCCCCGCCCGCATGCGACGCACATTGCGGACGGCGGCCGGTGCCCGCAGCACCACGTGCGCCACGAACGCGGCGAAGAACACCCAGGCTCCGTAGAAGTGCAGCGGGTAGAAGGAGCCGGGGAACACGTAGTCCAGCTGGACGTTGAGCACACCCGTCACGAACTCGAAGAGCACACCGCCGACGAGGAGCAGCAGGGAGATCCGCTCCAGGGCGTGCGCGAGCGACCGGGCAGGCGGCAGCGCGAACAGCTTCGGCACCACCGACCACAGCTTGGCCAGCAGGACGGGGACGAGCGTGATGCCGAGCGTGACGTGGACGCCCTGGGTGAGGCGGTACAGCCAGTGCGGACGCGTCGGCCAGGCGAAGAGGTAGAAGCCGAGGAGGCCCTTGTCAGGGGTCTTGTCGTTCACCGGCGCGAGGCCCGGATTGTAGGCGGCGTACGACAGCAGCCCCGTCACGAACAGCACGGTGATCCCGCCGAGCAGTACGAGACCGAGCACGGAGGTGAACCAGGGTCCGCGTACGGGGCTACGCCAGAAACCGGGGGACGAGGGCGAGGCGGGCGGGGTGTGCAACCGTGACATGCGCCGACCGTAGGCGCCCGCGGCCGCGGAAAGGGGCCTTCGACACATGACGAAACGCTGACGTCCGCACGCGCGGCGGCCTCGGCACGGTTCGCGCGGCCTAGCGTTCCCCCGTGACCCGTGATCTTCTCCGAGACCTGTACGCGACCGCGGCCGCCGCGCTGCTCGTCGCGACGGCCGCGCTGGTCGGCACCGCGATCGAGCGGGAGCACGGCACCCTGCACGTGGGCTGGCCTCCCCTCTACGCCCATTGGGACCCCCACGTCGGCCCCGGCACCCCGGCGGCCCTCGTCGTCGCGGTCACCGTCGTGGCGTACGGCCCGCGAGTGGCCGCCCGGCTCCCGTGGCGCGCGCTGCTGGGCGCCGCCTGGGGTGCGGCCATGGCCTGGACGTGGTCACTGGCGCTGATCGACGGCTGGCAGCGCGGGATCGCGGTCCGGCTCACGACCAGGTACGAGTACCTGCAGGTCATCGACCGCTTCCAGGACATCCCCGCGACGCTGCGGGACTTCACCGACCACATTCTGCTGCACTCTCCCGACAACTGGCCCGCGCATGTGGCGGGCCACCCGCCTGCGGCGACGGTCACGTTCGTGCTGCTCGACCGGGTCGGCCTCGGCGGCGGGGGCTGGGCCGGGGTCTTCTGCATCACCCTCGGTGCGTCCGCGTGCGTGGCGGTGCTGGTCGCCGTGCGGGCGCTCGCGGACGAGGCCCTCGCGCGCCGGGCGGCGCCGTTCCTGGTGATGGCGCCGGCCGCGGTGTGGATGGGGACGTCCGCGGACGGTTACTTCGCGGCGGTCGCCGCCTGGACGATCGCCTTCCTCGCCCTCGCGGTCACCGGGCGCCGACGGCCGCTCACCGGTTTCGCCGCCGGGCTCCTGTTCGGCCTCACCTGCTACCTCTCCTACGGGCTCACCCTCTTCGCCGTGATCGCGGGTGCCGCCCTGCTGCTCGGCGGCCCCCCACGGGCCCGGGCCATGCCCTACGCCCTCGCCGGAGTCACCGTCGTCCCGGTCGTGTTCACCCTCGCGGGGTTCAAGTGGTGGGAGGCGTACCGCCTTCTGGTCGAGCGCTACTACCAGGGGGCGGGCGGCATCCGGCCGTACGGCTACTGGGTGTGGGCCGACCTCGCCTGCACGGTCCTGATCGTGGGCCCGGCGACGGTGGCGGGCCTGCGGCGCACGGTCGTCACGCTCCTCGAGGCCCGTGCACGGCTCAGAACGCGTTCTTCCCCCGACGCTCGTCCGCTCGTGCGGACACCCGACCGGCACGGCGCTCCCGTCCGTGTCGTCTCCGCCCTGCGCCGGCGCGTCGTGCCCCGGTCGGGTGAGACCGGCGTCTCTCCTGCCGTCCGCCTCGCCCTGCTCGTGGCCGCCACGCTCGCCGCCCTGCTCATCGCCGACCTGTCCGGGATGAGCAAGGCGGAGACCGAGCGCATCTGGCTGCCGTTCGCCATGTGGCTGCTGGCCTCGTGTGCGTTCCTGACCCGCCCCCGTATCTGGCTGGCGGCGCAGGCCCTGATCGCCCTGCTCCTCAATCACTTGCTGCTGACCGGTTGGTGACGATCGAGTCGACGACCGTTTCGGCGGGACGCGCCTGTGCGGGCTGACCGCCCGGGCGGCGACGGTCATCGACACGCCCAGTGGGGAACTGGACGGCGGCTTCGGTTCCGGCCGCCTGGTCAAGCCGTACGTCCCGGGCGTGCCGTCCTTGGCCTGCACAGGCCCGTCGCACCTGTCAGTCGCGGCGGCGGGTGCTGTCGCGGACGCGGAGTTCGACCGGCACGAGGGTCAGAGGCGGCACCGGGGTGGCCGGGGTCGTCGAGGCTTCGATGCGGTCGAGGAGGATGCGCAGGGAGGTGGTGCCGATGTCGGTGAAGTCGGTGCGGATCGTGGTCAGCGGAGGGAGGAAGTGGGCGGCCTCCGGGATGTCGTCGTAGCCCACCACGCTGACATCGTCGGGGACCGGGCGGCCGGCCTCGTGGAGGGCGCGCAGGACACCGAGGGCCATCTGGTCGTTGGAGACGAAGATCGCGGTGACGGAGGGGTTCCTGGCCAGTTCGCGGCCCAGGTCGTAGCCGGAGTCGGCGCTCCAGTCGCCGGTGAGGGGGGCGGGGATCTCGGCGCCGGCCGCCTTGAGGGTGTCCCGCCAGCTGTCCGCGCGGCGGTCGGCGGAGGTCCAGCCGGCCGGGCCCGCCACGTGCCAGACGGTCAGGTGGCCGAGGGAGAGGAGGTGCCGGGTGGCCTTGTGGGCGCCGGTGCGGGCGTCCGAGGTGACCATGGGGGTGCCGTCGCCCAGATCGTTGTCCATGACGACCAGGGGGGTGTCCAGCCGGGCTTCGGCCAGTGCGCGAGCCACCCACAGCTGGGGCGCGATAGCGATCACGCCGTCCGCTCCCTCCGCCGACAGCCGGTCCGCCGCCTGGACCACCGTGGCCTTGTCGGCCGTGTCCAGGGCGATCGAGCTCACCAGGTACCCGGCCTCCTGTGCGGCCGTGTTGATGGCGGTCAGGGTGGAGGCGGGGCCGTAGCGGGCGGCGTCGAAGGAGATCACGCCGAGCATCCGGGTGCGGCCGCTGGCCAGGGAGCGGGCGCTGCTGCTGGGGCGGTAGCCGAGGGTGCGCATGGCCGCCCGGACCGCCTCGCGGGTCTCGGCTCGTACGGCGGGGTTGTCGTTGAGCACCCGCGAGACCGTCTGCTTGGAGACGCCCGCCAGTTTCGCCACGTCGTCCATCACGGGGCGCGCGCCGGCGAAGTTGCGTCGGCTGCGTCCCTTGGTCGCCGGGCCGTCGGCGGCGCTTGGGGTCATGGTGGGTGCTCTGCTTCCTTCGGCCTCGGGTGGTCCGCGGGCGTCCTGATCGCGACCGCGGATCCGCCGGGGCTGCGCGGCCCGGCGGAACCACAGGATAGGCCGGAGGGGGGAGGGGGACCGGGGTCAGGCCCGGCCGAGCGTCCGTCTTCGGCGCGGCACCCACTCCGCGACACCCGCTCGGAGCCTCCCCCGGCACGTACACCCGCGCCTCGGGCTGCGGGGGCAGCCGCTTCACGGATCCCTGCCCGCCGGGCGGCAGGCGGCCCTGGGCCTGGTCCCGGCGGCGGGCCGCGAAGAACTGGTCGGCCACCGGCCGCTCCCCCGCGTACGCACGCCGTCGGGTCGTTCGTGGTGCCGCATCAGGACGGCGCCGGGCCGAGATCGGGGGTGTCGGTGAGATGGGCGCGGGGGGTGGTGGTGCCGTGGAGTTCGAGGAGGACGAGGTCGTTGACGCCGGGGCGCAGGACCGGCGCCGGGACGTAGAGGGTGCGCTGGGGGCCGCGGTTCCAGTAGCGGCCCAGGTGGAAGCCGTTGATCCAGGCCTGGCCCTTGGTCCAGCCGGGGAGGGAGAGGAAGGTGTCGGCGGGCTCGGCGACCTCGAACGTGCCCTTGTGGAAGGCGGGTCCGGCCGCGGTGGGCGTGTTCGCGGGGGTGAAGGCGGTCTCGGGCGGTACGTCGTCCACGGGCAGGGCGTGGCAGTCCCAGCCCCGCAGCGCCTCGCCGTTGAAGGTGACGGGGCCGAGCAGGCCCTTGGGGACGCCGATGCGGGGGCCGTAGTTGACCCGGCCCATGTTCTCCACCAGGACGTCCAGGACGGCGCCGGGGCGGGGGACGTGGACGGGCAGCGTCTCGTCGTGGCGTTCGCGTTCGAGGACGCCGGCGGGCGCGCCGTCCACGAAGACCTGGGCACGGTCGCCGACTCCGCCATCGAAGTGGAGCAGGCCGGCTCCCGTGGCCGGCACGTGGGTTCGGTAGAGGACGTATCCGGCGCGCCGGCCCAGTTCATCGGCGGTGACCGGATCGACGGAGCGCGTGCCGTCGTGGCCGAGGCGCCTGAACAGTGACAGCCGGTCGGTCAACTCGACTTCGATGGACGGGAGTTTGGCTGCGGGCGCAGGCACCGGCTCGTCCGGCACGGTGGTATGACGGGCGATCACCTCGCGGAAGGCGTGGTATTTGGGGCCCGGATCGCCGCTCTCGGTGAGGGGGGCGTCGTAGTCGTACGAGGTGATGGTCGGGGCGTAGGCGTGGTGGTGGTTGGCGCCGTTGGTGTAACCGAAGTTGGTGCCGCCGTGGAACATGTAGATGTTCACGGAGGCACCCGCGGACAGCAGGCGGTCAAGGTCGGCGGCCGCGTCGGCGGTGTCGCGGCCGTGGTGCGGGCCGCCCCAGTGGTCGAACCAGCCGATCCAGAACTCCGAGCACATCAGCGGGCCTTCGGGCTGTGCCTCGCGCAGACGGGCGAGCGAGCGGTCGACTCGACTGCCGAAGGTGGCGGTGGCCAGGACGCCGGGGAGGGTGCCGTTCGTGAGGTGGTCGCCGTCCGCCTGGTCGCAGGTGAAGAGGAGTTCCTCGATGCCTCGGGAACGCAGGGCGGACTCCAGGTGCTTGAGGTAGGCGGTGTCGTCGCCGTACGCGCCGTACTCGTTCTCCACCTGTACGGCGATGACGGGGCCGCCCGCCGCCGCCATGTAGGGCAGGAGGGGAGGGAGGAGGAGGTCGAGGTAGCGGTCGACGGCGTCCGTGAAGCGGGGGTCGCTGGTGCGCAGGCGGATGGTGGGGTCGGTGGTCAGCCAGAAGGGGAGGCCGCCGCCGTCCCACTCGGCGCAGATGAACGGGCCGGGGCGGAGGAGGACGTTCAGGCCCTCCGTCTGGGCCAGGCGGAGGAAACGGGGGAGGTCGAGGAGGCCGTCGAGGTCGAGGGTGCCGGGGCGGGGCTCGTGGAGGTTCCAGGGGATGTACGTCTCCACCGTGTTCAGGCCCATCAGACGGGCCTTGCGGAGGCGGTCGGTCCACTGGTCCGGGTGGACGCGGAAGTAGTGCAGGGCGCCGGAGAGGATGCGGAAGGGTTCTCCGCGGAGGAGGAAGCCGTCGGAGGTGGTGGTGAGGGCCGGCACTGCGGGTCCCTTCTTGGGGGCTTGGGGGCTTGGGGGCTTGGGGGCCTGGGGGTGGCTAGGGGCCGTCCTTCGTGCGTGTGGCCCGGGTCAGCCAGAGTGTCGCCGCCAGGCAGGCCGCCGAGACCGCGGACAGGAGGAGGGGTACGGCGCGGACGCCGGACCACTCGATGACCTTGCCGAGGGCTGGGCCTGCCGCGACCCCGCCGGCCATCGACGCGGCGATGACCAGGGCGCCGGCGCGGCGGGCCCTCGGGGCGGAACGGTGGAGCCAGGGCAGGCCGGTCGGGAAGATCGGTGCGATGAAGAGGCCTACGCCGGCGTAGGCGTAGGGCGCCAGGTCCGGTACGGCGGCCAGCAACAGACAGGCCGTCATGCCCGCGCAGGAGACGGTGATGATCGCCTGGGCCGAGAGGCGCAGGGCGAGGGGGGCGACCAGGAAGCGGCCGACGGTCATCATCAGCCAGTAGACCGAGGTGGCGGTGGCGGCGAGGCCGGCGCCGTAGCCGACGCTCTGGAGGTGGGTGGGCTCCCAGCCGCCCACGCCTGCCTCGATGCCGACGTGCAGGACGTAGAGGGTGACGAAGACCGCCAGTACGGAGCGCAGGGCGAGGGCGGCGGGCCTGGGTCCTTCCGTGTCGGCGGGGGGTTGCGGGGCCTGGTCGCGCACGCCTCGCAGGCAGAGGAGCAGGGGCAGGTCGACCAGCGCGAAGGCGAGGAAGAGGGCGGGGTAGTGGTCGGCTCCGACCGCGCCGATCAGGGCCGGGCCGAGGATCGCTCCGATGCCGAAGTGGGCGTTGAGGATGTTGAGCATCGCGGTGGAGCGGTGGCCGAAGCCCACGGCGAAGAGCTGGTTGAGGCCGTAGTCGATGCCGCCGAAGCCCAGGCCCGCGAGGAGGGCGGCGGCGAGGGCCAGGGGCCAGTTCGGGGCGAGGGCGAAGCCTGCGGCGCCGGTGGCCATCAGGAGGTAGGAGGTGCCGAGGATCCGGCGGTTGCCGCTGCGGCCGTACCGGCGGTCGAAGAGGAGGACTCCGGCGACGCCGCCGACGAAGTGGGCGCTGAGGGCGAGACCCGCGGTGGACGGGGCGAGCCCGAACTCCTCGCGCAGGGCCGGGATCGCGGGGCCGTAGAGGGCCTGCAGCGCGCCGATCAGGACGAATCCGAGGCAGGAGGCGACCACTGCGGGCGTCGTGAAGACGGGTGTGGTGCGGACGGGCGCGCTGACGGCGGGGCGGCGCGTCGCCGGGCGGCCGGTGATGGGTGGTGCCTCCGGGGATTCCGGCTCCGGCGAGGCAGGCCGTCGCTGCGTGGGCTGGTCGGTCACGCGGGCTCCAGGGGCGGACGGGCCACGGCGGTGCGGGCAGGGGTGGATGCTCCGACAGGCGTCGATGTTACCGGTAACATCAGTGGCGTCAAGATGGTCTGCGTCGGTCGCCCGCCCCCTCGTTCCCGGGCGTTGTCAGTGGCGGGTGTCAGCATGGCTGCATGGTCGGAACGGGTGGGTTCGAGTGGCGTGAGTTCCTGGTGGAGTGGAGTGCGGAGTGGGCTGATGCCCGGGAGCCCGGGGAGGAGGTCGGGGCGCGGGACGAGGGGCCTCTGCGGGAGCGGTGGCTCGGATTCGCCGGCGCGGACGAGGCACGGATCGCGGCTGCCGAGGAGCGGCTCGGGTGTCGGCTGCCGCCTTCGTACCGGGCGTTCCTGGAGGTGAGCGACGGGTGGCGGCACGCGGGCGGGTTCGTCTGGGTGCTCGCCGGGACTGAGCAGTTGACGTGGCATCAGGACGCCGCGGGGCTCAGCGAGTACTTTCCGGGTGAGCTGGAGGAGGACCCGGCACCGGCGGACGTGCTGCTCGCGGGGATGTGGGGACGGGCGCTGCAGTTGAGCGTCGAGGCGGACGCGATGTACGTGCTGATGGATCCGGGGGACGTGGACGACTCGGGTGAGTGGGCCGTGTACGTCTGGGCGTCCTGGCACGCCGCCCCGCCCACGCGGTACGGCTCCTTCCGGGAGTACATGCGGGCGATGCACCGGGAGTTCCACAATCTGGCGGCGGGCCGGCTGGGGTCCGCCTTCGTCAACGACACCACCCGGGCGCTGGACGCGTCGGTGGAGCAGGCCCGGCTGGACGCCCTGGGCGGGCGGTACGAGCGGGCGGAGGCCGTGCTGGCCGAGGCGAAGGAGTACGGCAGGCCTCGCGCGAGAGGGCTGTACGACCAGATACGGCGGCTGTCCGGACACAGTTACATGGTCGATTTCTGGCCGCTGGCCGCAGATCCCGTGCATGCGCCCGAGTTGCTGCCCGTGCTCGCGGCCGATCACGCCCGCGACAGCTGGAAGGACGACAGCACCTGGACCATGCGTCTGCAGACCGCGGACAGGTCCGTGCGGGAACTGGGGGACTCCGTGCTGCGGCAGGTGCGGGACGGTTCGTATCTGTACAGCGCGGAGGGGCCGTTCGGCCGGGCCGTGGAGGAGGCCCGGGAAGCGGCCCGTTGGGGGCTCAGCGACGAGGCCTGGCGCATTCTGCGAGCCGCACTGCCGCAGTGGCGGCCCAGGGGACCGGAGCTGCTGGCGCCGGTCGGGCTGCTGGCCGATCCCTTCCTCGGTCCGGTGTGCGGTGTCCGGGAGCGGGGACTGGAGTTGCTGGCCACCCCCCGGGCCGGAGAGACGGGGGATCCGCCCGTGCCCGCGGCCGACATCGACCCTCCGGGGCTGGCCTGGCTGGCCGACGCGGAGGACAGTGAGCTGCGGGCGGGGTACCGGTTCGTCCTCGTCGAGGGGGTCCGGCCGGACGAGTTGCCCGCCCTCATAGGGGCCGAGGGCGGGTCCGGACTGCGGGGGCCGGAGAGCCGGTTCGAGGTGTTCTTCGGGGCGGGGCGCGACGCCGGGCGGGAGGCCGCAGCCGACTGGGAGGACCGGGCGACCACGGCGGTCGGTCTGGCGGGGCCGGAGTGGAGTTTCGCGTTCGACGGGCGGCCGCATCCGTTCAACGCGCAGCGGTTCGTGTCGCCGGCCGTTGTCGCCTCGCGGGGCGGGCACGCTCCTGACGGCAGGAAAGGGGGCCGGGCGGTGGTGGTGTGGAGCTCCCCCGCCGTGCGTCCCGGGCCGCCGGGTGTCTTCCACCTCTCCGTCGCGGAGGACGGCGAGGAGCGGTACGCGTTCACGGTCCGGGGGGACGAGACGACCGACCGGCGGGGAGCCGTACCCGGGTCGCTCGATCCGGACCGCTTCTTCGGGAGCGGCCGTGCGGGTGAGGCGGGGCTCCTGGACGCCGTCGCGGGCGAGTTCGGGGTGCGGATCCCCCGGTTCGCCGTGACCCGGGGGCGGGCGTACACCCTTACCACCCGGTCCTGGACCCGGCCGCCGGAGCCCGGCGAGCGGATCGCCGTCCTCCGTTTCGTGCGGTCTCGGAACGAGTAACGGGACCGGGGCCGGGCCGGACGCCGGGGATGTCGTCCTGGGCACGGCTTGGTTGCGACAAGGGCTCTTCGGTGCCCTGGAGTTGGAAGGGGGGAAGCATGCCGGGCATGGGCGGCAGTCGGGATCGGTATGTCGATTTCTTGCGGGCGTGGGCCATTCTGCTCGTCGTGGCGGGGCACTGGTTGATCACGGGGCTGGTGCGGGATCCGGACGGGCGGATCGCGGCGCCGGAGTTGTTGGCGGCCGTGCCGTGGACGCAGTGGCTCACGCTGGGCTTCCAAATCATGCCGTTGTTCTTTCTCGCCGGGGGGCATGCGGCGAGCGGGTCCTGGGAGCGGGCGCGGGCCGGCGGTGCGACGGGCGCGGGGTGGGTGGGGCAGCGGGCGGTGCGGTTGCTGCTGCCCGTGGCCGCGTACAGCTGTCTGGTGCTCCTCGCCGTCGGAGTCAGTTCGGCGGTCGGCGTGGAACGGGGCACGCTCGCTCTCGTGGGCTGGGCGATGGCGATGCAGTTCTGGTTCCTGCCGGTGTATCTGCTGCTCAGTGCCCTTACGCCGGCGATGTATGGGCTGCATCGGCGGTGGGGGGCGCGGGTGCCCGTGGGGATGGGGGTGGTGGCTCTCGGGGTGGGGACGCTGGTGGTGGGGGGTGCCGGCGGGGCGTCGTACGGCGGGGTCGTCGAGGCCGTGGGGGCGCTGAACTATCTGCTCGTCTGGGGTGTCGTCTATCAGCTCGGCTTCTGCTGGCGGGACGGGTCGCTGGGCGAGGGTGGGAGACGACGGGCCCTGCCGGCCGCCATGGCGGTGGGGGGCGGGGTCGGTTTCGCGCTGCTCGTCGGCCTCGGGCCGTTTCCCGTGAGTCTGATCCTGGTGACCGGGCAGGACCCCAGCAACACCAACCCGCCGTCGATGGCCATGCTGGCGTGGGCGGTGGCACAGGTCGGGGTGTGTCTGCTGGTGGCGCCGGGGGTGCGGCGGGTGGTGGAGCGGGCGGCTGTGTGGCGGGTGGTGCGGGGGATGGGGGCCGCCAGTATGACGCTCTACCTGTGGCACATGCTGCCGGTGCTGGTGGTGGCCGCCGCCTTCTATCTGACCGGCCTCGCGCCTCAGCCCGAGTACGGCTCGGGGGCCTGGTGGGCGATGCGGGTGCCGTGGTTGCTGGTGCTCGGGGGCGTTCTGGGGGGTGTGGTGGCAGCGCTGCGGCCGCTGGAGCGGGGGCTGGCGGAGCTGTCGGGGCGGATGCGGCCCGACGCGGGGCTCCGGGGGGTGGCGGCATGGCGGCTGTGGGCCGGGATGGGGCTGAGCGTCGGGGCGTTGACGTACTTCGCCGGGCACGGGTTCGCCTACGGCGGCCGGTTTCCCGTTGCCGCCGCGGTGGGGCTGGCGGTGGGGACGGGGCTGGTGCTGTTCCCGGGGCGAGGGCGGGCGGGTGCGCGCCGGCCGGTGGCGGTGGAGGGTGCCCTGGAGGAGGCGGCTTGAGGGAGTGGGGGCGGGGTGTCCCTGCGCGCGAAACCGCCGTCCCATGCCGACGGTCCGTTCGGCCGCTCACCACGTGACTCCGCCGCCGGGCAGGGTCTCGCCGTGCTCGGCGACCGTGGCCGTTCGGTGCGCGGCGGTCTCGGCCGAGCGGAGGGCGGCGGTCTCGGCCGAGCGGAGGGCGGCGGTCTCGGCCGAGCGGAGGGCGGCGGTCTCGGCCGAGCGGAGGGCGGGCACGGCGCCGCCCGCCCGGACGGCCACGGAGAGCAGACGTTCACGGCGATGTTCATCCCCTCGGCCGGCATCGCGCAGCAGTGGTGGCGGTGGCGGGCGCTGCCCCACCGGGCGGGGACCACCAGGACGGGGCCGGGGAGGGTGAGCGGTGCGTCCGGTCAGGCGGGGCGTTTGCGGGAGGTGGTCTTCTTCGCCGGCGTCTTCTTCGCCGCGGTCTTCTTGGCCTCCGTGTTCTTCGATGCCGTCGTGTTCTTCGATGCCGTCGCCTTCTTCGCGCCCTGTGCCGACTTCGCCGTCTTCGCGGTCCTGGCCGTGGATTTCCGCGCGGACCCGGACGCCGATGCCGTCTTCTTCGCGGCGGACGTCGACTTCTTGCCGCCCGTCTGCTTGGGGGACGCGGGGGCCGTCTCGCGCGGGAGGGATCTGACCTCCGCCTCCTCGGCGGGGGCCTCGCCGCGCGACTCCTTCGCGGCGCGCACGCTCTTCTCCAGGGCCGCCATCAGGTCCAGGACCTTGCCGCCGGACGGCGGGGCGGGGGCCTCGGGGGGCGTCTCGCCGGCCGCCTTCGCGGCGACGACCTCTTCGACGGCCTCGCGGTACTCGTCGTGCAGGTCGTCCAGGTCGACCTCGCCGAGGGTGTCCATGAGGGCGTCCGCGAGGTCGAGTTCCTGTTCGCGGACCGTGACGTCGGTGTCCGGGGCGACGTCCTCGGGGGCCCGGACCTCGTCCGGCCAGAGCAGGCCGTGCAGGGCGATCGCGTCGCCGACCACACGGAGCATGCCCAGGCGTTCCCGGCCCCGGAGCGCGTACTTCGCGATCCCGACCTTGTTGCTGCGTTTCAGCGCCTCCCGCAGGAGGGTGTACGGCTTGGCGGCGGGGGCGCCGCCCGCCTGGAGGTAGTACGCGGCGTCCATCTGGAGGGGGTCGATCCGGTCGACCGGAACGAAGCCCACGATCTCGATCGTCTTCGCCGTCGGCAGCGGCAGATGGGCCAGGTCGTCGTCGGTGATGGGGATGATCGTGCCGTCGGCGTCCTCGTACCCCTTGCCGATCTCCGACTGGGTCACCTCGCGGTCCTCCAGCTCGCAGACCTTGCGGTAGCGGATACGGCCACCGTCCTCGGTGTGGATCTGGCGGAAGGAGATCGAGTGGCTCTCGGTGGCGTTCACCAGCTTGATCGGAATGCTGACCAAGCCGAAGGAGATGGCGCCGTTCCATATGGATCGCACGGGCAGCGTCCTCCTGAAGCGTTGTGGCGGGCCGAGTCGTCGGGTCCGGCCGCGTCGTCGTGTCGGGCCATGTCGTCGCGTCGGGCGTTTTGTGCCGGTTTCGTGTGATTCTCATCGTATGACGCCGATCACAGAGGTGGAGGGGCGGAGGCTCGCGCTCAGCAATCTGGAGAAGGTGCTGTATCCGGCGACCGGGTTCACCAAGGGCGAGGTGCTGCACTACTACGTCACCGTCGCCGACGTGCTGCTCCCCCATCTGCGGGGCCGGGCGCTGTCCTTTCTGCGCTATCCGGACGGGCCCGACGGGCAGATGTTCTTCGCCAAGAACGTGCCACCGGGGACGCCCGAGTGGGTCACCACCGCCGAGGTTCCGCGGTCGGAGGGGCCGGCCCGGATGGTGGTGGTGCAGGATCTGGCGAGCCTGGTGTGGGCGGCGAACCTCGTGACCGAGTTCCATACGCCCCAGTGGGTGGTTCAGGATCCCGAGCAGGCCGACCGGCTTGTTTTCGACCTCGATCCCGGGGCCCCGGCGAGTGTGGTGGAGTGCTGCGAGGTCGCGTTGTGGCTGCGGGAGCGGCTGGCCGGGGACGGGATCGAGGCGTATGCGAAGACGTCGGGGTCGAAGGGGCTGCACCTGCTGGCGGCGGTGCGCGGGGCGTCGTCCGAACGGGTCACCGAGTACGCCAAGCGGCTGGCCGTGGAGGCGGAGCGGGCGATGCCCCGGCTGGTACTGCACCGGATGACGCGGAGTCTGCGGCCGGGGAAGGTGTTCGTGGACTGGAGTCAGAACGCGGCACGGAAGACGACGGCGGCGCCGTACACGTTGCGGGCCCGGGCGGAGCCGACTGTTTCGGCGCCGGTGGGATGGGAGGAAGTGGAGGAGGTCGCCGAGTTCCGGGCGGCGGAGCGGTTGGTGTTGCGGGCGTCGGATGTCGCGGCGCGGGTGCGGGAGCAGGGAGATCTGCTGGAGCCCTTGCTGGATGCCGGACGGGCGGGGGCGCTGCCGTGATCCGCGGGGTTTTCCGCCTCCGCGGCCCTTACCTGTTCCCCTCCTCGGGGGCGCCGCCCCTTCGGCCCCGCCGGGGGCAGCGGCCCCGGACCCTCTTGGGCCCTGAACGGGACCCGCCCTCGAACACCGGACGGGCCGGGCGACGGAGACCCGCCCGGAAGGGGAGCCCCGGCCGAGCGAGGCGCACCGGCGGCCCCAGGGCTCACACCTTCGACCAGGTTCTCCGGTCGCGGGCCATCGCGTGGAGCGCCTCCACGTCCGCCGGTTTCAGGACGGCGCCGAGGCGGGCGAAGCTCTCGATCTCGGGGTCCGTGAGGATGCGGACCTCGCGGGGGGCGGTGGTGAAGGAGACGTCGGCCGGGCCGACCAGGGCCAGCACGGGGTGGACCTCGGCCGTGAGGGCGTAGGAGACACGGCCGGCGTCGGAGCGGATGCGGCGCAGGAGGGCGTCCGGGGGGCGGCGGCCCAGGGTGACCAGGGGGTCGGCTACGCGGACGCGCTGCTTGCGCGCGTGCAGGGCGTGGATCGCGAAGAGGCCGCCCGGGCCGATGGCCAGGTGGTGGACGCGGTCGCCGCCGGGGAGCGGGATCGAGTGCAGGGTGTGCCAGCCGGCCCCGTCCAGGCGGTCCAGGGCCTCGCCGATCGTCTGCTCGGCGGCCAGCGCGTGGCGGCGCGGGTCGGGACGGAGGCGGTGGGCGGGGCCAGGGGCGCGGTCCAGGTCGACCAGCAGGGCCTCGCCGGGGCGGTTGGGGGCCAGGTCGTCGTCCGGGTGGAGGGCGAGGCGGGCCAGCTCCGCGGGGGTCGGTACCGGGGGCGGGCCGACCGTGACCGGGCCGGTGAGGAACGGGCCCAGCGTTTGGAGTACGTCCTCCCGGCGGTCGTCGACGAGCAGGTTGATCCTCGCTGCCTCACGGTCGTACCAGGCGATGTTCCTGCCGTCCGCGAGACAGACGTAGAGCCGCTCCTGGCCGTGCCGCCAGGTTGGTACGACGCGCAGTCCGCTCATGCACCATCACCCCACGACCATGGGAACAGGCGGGGTGCTGCGAGGGCAAGAAGGCGGTTACCGTGAGAAGGAGTTGGGCAGGTCATAGGGCTCAGGGTGCGCGCGTGGGGAGGCGTCGTTGCGGAGCCGCAGGAAGCAACCCGACGTACCGGCTCCGGAGCGTCCGTGGGACGAGATCGTGCCGGGGCTGTGGATGGGCGGGCACGAGTACCAGGGGGCCTCCGGGCAGTCCGTGCTCGCCGTGGTGCGGGACGAGTTCGATCTCGTGCAGACGCTGACCCGGGCGCGGGACGGGCATGGACCCGACCCCCACGTCGTCCATCATGTGTGGCCGATTCCGGACGGGCCGCTGGACGGGACCCAGCTCGCGGGGGTGATCCGGCTGGCTCAGGCCGCCGGTGACGCCCTGGACGAGGGGCGGAGCGTCCTCGTGCGGTGCTACAGCGGGTACAACCGCTCGGGGCTCGTCGTCGGCCACACGCTGATGCGCCGGGGGCACTCCGCCGACGAGTCGATCCGGCTGATACGGTCGCGGCGCTCGCCGTGGGCCCTGCACAACGAGCTGTTCGTGGAGTACCTGCGGGCGGGGCTGCCCACGGCCAGGCTGCTGGAGGAGCTGGCCGAGTGACCGTGCACAATCGTTTCACCAGTCACCCCATACACAAAAGGGACTTACCTACCCATAGGTAATAAGGTGTACGGGGTCCCGCATCGCCATGCATCACAGGAGCCCCGAGCCCGTGCCGCCCAGTCGTCCCCGCCGTCTCCCCCGCCTCGGCCGCACCGCCCGCGCCCTCGCCCTCGCCACCCTGTCGGCCTCGGTGATCGCCGGCTGCGGCGACGCCGGTGAGCTGCAGAGTGCGGGGGCCACGCCGACCGCGGTGAGCCCGGACAGGCTCTGGCCGCATCTGACCCCCGCCTCCAGCCCGGCCTTCGAGATCGGCGAGGTGGACACCAAGGTGATCAAGGGGGTCGCCGTTCCCCACGGCGACATCCGGGACGTGGATCCGGTCGCCGTCGTCCGCGCGGAGATCGCCGCCGCCCCGGGCGACTACGGCGCCGGCGCGTACGACGAGACCGCGCGGCTGATGGCCGACTGCGGCAGGAGCGGGACTCAGGGCCGCAAGTGTCCCGTCCTCAAGGCCTACTACCGTGACCTGACCGGTGACGGGCGCGACGAGATGACACTCGGCTTCCGTCAGCTGCCGGGCAAGCTCACGGCCGTACGCGTCTACACCGTCCGCGACCGGCGACTCGTACAGGTCATGGCCTACGAGGACGCCGTGAGCGGGGTCGAACTGGCGGGGCGGTCCGTGATCATCCGCTCCCCCTCGGAGGTCGCCGGCTACGAGTACCGGCTGCAGTGGACCTGGGACCAGCAGCAGCACGCCATGCTGCTCACCCACGACGAGATGCTGCGCACCGGCGACCCGAGGCGTCCCGCCGGCCGCTCCCCCGGCCCGACGCCCTCGCCGGCCCGGCCCCCGTCCGCCTCCTCCTCCACGAGCGGCCGATGAGGCTCGCGCTCCCCCGGTGGTCCGGCACGCTCGCCGTGAAGGCCGCCGTGTTCATCACGGTGATGTGCTGTGCGCTGGCCGCCCTGCTCGGCGTCCTGGTCCATGTGTCCGTGACGAACCAGACCGTCGGCCAGGCCCGTGACCTCGCGCTGTCCCGGCTCGAGGACGCGACGGCGGCCTTCGAGGCCGGGGACACACTCGGCTGGGGCGCGGGCGTGGACCCGCCGGGACTGCCCTCCTCGCTGCGGGCGCTGGCGCTGCACGGGGAGCGCGGCACGATGGTCGCCGACCACCGGGGACGCCCCACGATGTGGGCGGCCGGACCGGCCGACGGCGGGCGGGCCCTAGCCGTCCAGGTCGACTACGCGCAGAGCGCCGGAACCATAGAGGGTCTGGACTCCGCGATCTTGTGGTCGTCGGGACTGGCCATCGGGGCGACGCTGCTGGTCGGCGCGTTCGCGGTGACCCGGGTGACCCGGCGGCTGCACACCACCGCACAGGTGGCCCGGCGGATCAGCGCCGGGGACCTGGACGCACGGGTGCACGATCCCCGTACCAAGGAGCCGGGCCGGCCGCAGGACGAGGTGGCCGCCATGGCCGCCGCGCTCGACACCATGGCGGCGACCCTCCAGGGCAAGCTGCAGAGCGAGCAGCGCTTCACCGCCGACGTGGCGCACGAACTGCGCACCCCGCTGACCGGGCTGCACGCGGCGGCCGAGCTGCTGCCGCCGGGCCGGCCCACGGAGCTGGTGCGCGACCGGGTGGCGGCGCTGCGCACGCTCACCGAGGACCTGCTGGAGATCTCCCGGCTGGACACCGGGCGGGAGCGGCTGGAGCTCGACGACGAGGAGCTGGGGGTGCTGGCCGGGCGGGTGGTGCGGGCGTCGGGGACCGACACCGAGATCAGGGTCGTACGGGACGCCCGGACAGAGACCGACCGACGGCGGCTCGAGCGGGTGCTCGGCAATCTCGTCGCCAACGGGCACCGGCACGGGCGGGGACCCGTCGTCCTCACGGTGGACGGGCCGGTGGTCACCGTGCGGGACCACGGGGACGGCTATCCGGAGTACCTCGTCGCGCACGGGCCGCAGCGGTTCCGCACGGAGGGCGGGGCGAAGGGCCACGGGCTCGGACTGACCATCGCGGTCGGCCAGGCGGAGGTGCTGGGCGCCCGGCTGGAGTTCGCCAACGCGCCGGACGGCGGGGCGGTGGCCACGCTGACGCTTCCTCGGACACCTCCGGGCGGTGACACCCTCCCCGATGGCCCAGCGTGACGGGCGACGCCCGGTCAGCACTTCTAATGTGGCGGTTAGTCAGTTTCACCCTCTTCATGGAGGTATCGCCATGTCCCTGCGCCGCTCCGCCCTCACCCGCCTCGCCCTGGCGACCGCCGTCGGCGCACTGGTCACCGCGGCCGCCGTCACCCCCGCCACCGCCGACGACGGCTGGAACGGGAACGGTGGCGGTGACCCCGGCTCCAGTGCGGGGAACAACGGGAGTCAGGGCGGGGGTGACGACGGAGGCTGGAACGGCAACGGCAACGACCCGGGCGGCAACGGGAATTCCTGGCAGAACCAAGGCGGCAACGGCGGCCAAGGGGGCAACGGGGGCCACTCGAACCAGGGCAGCGGCCAAGGCGGGGACGGCAACGGCTGGCACCAGGGCAGCGGCCAAGGCGGGGACGGCAACGGCTGGCACCAGGGCGGCGGCGGCCACAACAACGACCAGCGCCTGTACCGGGGCCGCGTCACCGCGAGCCAACTGCTCCTGCGCAGCAGGCCGACCAGGGCCAGCCAGGTGATCCGGGTCGCGCACCGCGGCGAGATCGTCTCCATCTTCTGCAAGACCGCCGGGCAGAACGTGCAGGGCAACCCCCTCTGGTACCTCCTCACGGACGGCACCTGGGCCTGGGGCGCGGCGCGCTACATCGACAACATCGGCGAGGCCCCGCGCTGGTGCTGACACGAAAAAACGTCCAAGGCTCACAAGGAGCCCCATTTGGGTAAGTTCCGGGCATGACGAGAGCCGGAGCCGGAGCCGCGACCCCAGTGGCGGCCGCCGGCGTCCCCGCCGACCCCGCCGTACGCCTCCCCCGGCGCCGCGGCGTCGAACTCGCCCTCATCGTCGTGGCCGTCCTGCTCTCCGTGTACGGCTACTGCGCGGTCGGCCTCGCCAAGAACGGCACCGTCCCGCCCGGCGCCGCGGGTTACGGCGCCGGGCTCGGCGTGCTCGCGCTGCTGGCGCACCTGGCCGTACGCCTGCGCGCCCCCTACGGCGATCCGCTGCTGCTCCCGATCGGCGTGCTGCTGAACGGCATCGGTCTGGTGCTGATCTACCGGCTGGACCTGGAGACCCCCGGCGACCACGCCGCCCCCACCCAACTCGTCTGGTCCACCCTGGGCATCGGTCTGTTCATCGTCGTCGTGGCGGCGCTGCGCGACCACCGTGTCCTCCAGCGGTACGCGTACGTCTGCGTGGTCGCCGCGCTCGCCCTCCTCACGCTGCCGATCCTCTTCCCGGCGGTGAACGGCGCCCGGATCTGGATCCGGATCGCCGGGTTCTCCATCCAGCCGGGGGAGTTCGCGAAGGTGCTGCTCGCGGTGTTCTTCGCCGCGTACCTGGCGGCCAACCGCACGGCGCTGGCGTACGCGGGCCGGAAGATCTGGTTCATACAGCTGCCGACCGGCCGGGTGCTCGGGCCGATCGTCGCGATCTGGCTGGTGAGCGTGGGCGTGCTGGTCCTGGAGCGGGACCTCGGCACCTCGCTCCTCTTCTTCGGCCTGTTCGTGATCATGCTGTACGTCGCCACCGGCCGCACCGGCTGGATCGCGGTCGGGCTGCTGCTGGCGGTGCTCGGCGCGGTGGCCGTCGGCCGGCTCGAACCGCATGTCCACAGCAGGATCGAGGACTGGCTGCACCCGTTCGCGTCGATCGAGGCGGGCCTGGGGCCCAACCAGCTGGCCCAGTCCCTCTTCTCGTTCTCGGCGGGAGGTGTGCTCGGCACCGGACTCGGGCTCGGGCACTCCATCCTCATCGGCTTCGCCGCGAAGTCGGACTTCATCCTGGCGACGGCGGGCGAGGAGCTGGGTCTGGCCGGTCTGTCGGCGCTCTTCCTCCTCTACGGCCTGCTGGTGGAACGCGGCTACCGGGCGGGTCTGGCCCTGCGGGACCCCTTCGGGCGGCTGCTGGCCATCGGCCTCGCCTCGATCGTGGCGGTGCAGGTGTTCGTGATCGCGGGCGGGGTGACCGGGCTGATCCCCCTGACGGGCATGGCGATGCCGTTCCTGGCGCAGGGCGGCTCGTCGGTGGTCACCAACTGGGCGATCGTGGCGCTGCTGATCCGGGTGAGCGACTCGGCGCGGCGCCAGTACGACGGAAAGGCGGCACCATGACCGGCGAGGAAACGGCATGACCCGGCACATCCGGCACGCCGCCGCCTTCTGCGCCCTGCTCCTGTTGGCGCTCCTGGCCAACGCCCTGCGTGTCCAGGTCGTCCAGTCCGCCCGTTACGACGACAACGCGGCCAACCGCCGTGGGTCCATCGCCCGTTACGGCCAGCCGCGCGGTGACATCCTGGTCGACGGCCGCCCCGTCACCGGTTCCCGGGACACCGGCGAGCAGCTGCGCTACGAACGGACGTACCGCGACGGGCCGTTGTACGCGCCGGTGACCGGCTTCGCCTCGCAGGAGTACGGGACGACGTTCCTGGAGCACGCCGAGGACGACGTGCTGTCCGGCGTGGACCCGATGCTGTCGCCGTTCCCGCTGTGGAACGACGTGACGCGGGGCCGCCCGCCCGGCGGGATGGTCGTCACGACGCTCGACAGCCGTGTCCAGCGGGCCGCGTACGAGGCGCTGGGCGGCCGCAAGGGCGCGGTGGCGGCGGTGGAACCGGCGACGGGGCGGGTGCTCGCGCTGGTGTCCAGTCCGTCGTACGACCCTTCCCTGCTGTCCGGGAACGACGCCGGGGCCGAACAGGCCTGGGCGCGGCTGAACGGCGATCCGGAGAAGCCGATGCTGAACCGGGCGGTGCGGCAGACGTATCCGCCGGGGTCGACCTTCAAGGTGGTGACCGCGGCGGCGGCGCTGGACGCGGGCGTGATCAAGGACCTGGACGAGCCGACCGACTCGCCCGCGCCGTACCGGCTGCCGGGGACGACGACGAGCCTGACGAACGAGGGCGACGGCTGTGCGAACGCCCCGCTCCGGGAGGCCTTCGAGTGGTCGTGCAACACGGTGTTCGCGAAGCTCGGGGTGGATGTGGGGCTGGCGCGGATGTCGCGCACGGCCCAGGCGTTCGGCTTCAACGACACCGGCGTGCGGATTCCGTTCTCGGTCGCCACCAGCACCTTCGACACCTCGCTGGACCGGGCGCAGCTCGCGCTGTCGTCGATCGGGCAGTACAACACCCGGGCGACGCCCCTGCAGATGGCGATGGTGGCGGCGGCGGTGGCCAACGGGGGCGTGGTGCGCCAGCCGTACGTGGTGGAGCGGACGACGCGGCGGGATGGTGCCACGGTGGCCACGGCCGGCTCCCGTGCCGCACGGCAGGCGATGTATCCGTCGACCGCCAGGCGGCTGCGGGAGCTGATGGAGGACGTGGTGCGCGAGGGCACCGGGACGAACGCGGCGATCCCCGGCGCGCGGGTCGGCGCCAAGACCGGCACCGCGCAGCACGGCATCGGCAACGCCGGGACGCCGTACGCCTGGTGCGTCTCCTGGGCGCAGGGCGAGCGGGAATTCGAGCCGAGTGTCGCGGTGGCGGTGGTCGTGGAGGACGGGTCGGCGAACCGTGGTGAGATCACCGGTGGCGGGATGGCGGCGCCGATCGCACGGGCGGCGATGGAGGCGGTGCTCACGTCGTGAGACGGGGGGTTCCGGGACCGTACAGGCCCGTCCTACGGTTTGCTCATGTCTGAAGCCGCCGCGCCTCTCGAGAACACCACCGCCTTCGAACTCGCCCAGGTCAACCTCGCCCGCCTCAAGTTCCCCCTGGATTCCCCGGAGTTGAAGGACTTCGTCGACGCCCTCGACCCCGTCAACGCGGACGCCGACGCGGCGCCCGGCTTCGTGTGGCGCCTCCAGGACAACAGCGGCGACGCGACCGCCATCCCGGTCTTCGGGGACGAGTGGCTGATCGTCAACATGTCGGTGTGGCGGGACAGCGACGCCCTCACCGCGTACATGTACCAGGGCCGCCACCGCGAGATGCTCGCCCGGCGCAGGGAGTGGTTCGAGCGGGTGCGGGAGGCGATGGCGGTGCTGTGGTGGGTCCCGGCGGGCCACCGCCCCACGGTCGCGGAGGCCGAGTCTCGCCTGCTGCACCTGCGGACCAACGGTCCGACCCCGTACGCCTTCACGCTGCGCACCTCGTTCCCGGCGCAGGGCGCGGAACCGGTGCGCCTCGCGGTGCCGGAGGACCTGGGCTGCTCGGCCTGAGCGGGCCCCGTGCCGGGCCGGCCGCTACTTCGGACTGAAGGTGATCACCGGCGTGTAGTCGGACCCCGCGTTGAATTCCACCCTCTGTGTCCCGGCCGGTGAGCCGAGCGTGCTCAGCGACAGCGTCCAGGTCCGCGTGGAGCCGCTGACCTTCATCGTGGGCCGGGCGGCGGTCTCGGTCCAGCTCCAGCCGGTCGACCGGCTGCGGTAGAGGCCGCCGTTCTCGATCATGTAGTCGGCGCCGAGGACCGACGGCGACGGATACGGGAGCTGGTAGCCGGTCGAGGTGTCGCCGTCGGTGTTGATGAAGACGTGGTAGAAGGACTCCGAGGCGTGGAAGGTCGCCTGGAACGTGAGGGTTCCCGAGGAGGCGCAGGCGGAGTGGTCGGTGATGGCGCCCGAGCCCGCGGTGGAGACACAGGAGCTGCCGCCGCCGCTGCTGCCCGACCCGGTGCCGGAACGCTGGGTACCGGCGGCCGTGGTGGCCGTCGACTTGGCCGCCGCCGTGGTGGGGGCGCCACCCGGGGTGGCGGATCCCTTGGCCGACGCCTTCGGCGACGCGCTCGCGCGGTCCGCCGACGACGAGGCGGACGGCGAGATGGACGGCGAGGCCGAGCCGGTCACGCTCGGCGGGCTGCCGTACGGCCCCCCGTGCGTGATGCCCGGTGCGGCACCCGGCGCCGATGCCGACGGCCGCGTGTCACCGCCGCCGGTCATGAGCAGGGCGCCGCCGATCAGGGCGGCCACCGCCACCGCCGCGCCGGCCGCCGGCACCGCCCGGGGCAGCCGCCGCCGGACCGGGGCCGGGGGCCGGGGGACCGCCCCGGCCGGGTCGTCGGCCGCCCCGACCGGCACCGAACCACTGAGCCCCGCCACGAAGGTGACCGCCGCCGCGGGCATGGGCGGCGGCGCGGCCTCGGGTGTCTCCCGCTCGGGCCTGCCCCCGGTGTCGCCTTCGGACCCGGAAAGACCCCTGGCGTTGGCAGCGGAGGCCGCGGCGATCGCCGACGGCCCCTTCGACCGGCGTGGCAGCGGAGCGGACACGGGTGTGGCGTCCTTTCAGGAGAGCGGCGCCGCACGCATCCGGCAGCACTGGGGGCGCCGATCGTACCTGAGTTCGAGAGGAAAACGAGCCAGACGATGTTGGCTCATTGTTGTCAACTCGCGTCCTGCCGGAGGGGCTTCCGGGTCTCGGAGCGGATCTTGAGGGTGGTCTCGGCGGCTGCCTCCAGGTCCACGTCCGAGGCGTCCTGGGAGACGTTCTCCTCGGTGATCTCGGCGACCACGGCCGCCGTGTTGCCGTCCACCCAGGCACAGACCGGATACGTCAGCGTCGTACCGGCCTCCTCCTGAGTGACCACCTCGCAGGTGACCGTGGTGTCCGAGCCGTTCGGGCGGAAGTCCCTGGGCTTCACGGCCACCGTCAGCCCGTCGGCCTCGCCGACTCCCTTCAGCATGGCGTCGCGGTTGTCGTCCGCGTTCTGGAAGCGGCCGTACATGCCCGAGACCAGCAGCGCGCCCGCGGTCTCGTCACCCCCCAGGCTGTACTGACCCACCTTGGAAGCGGTGACCTTGGCGTCCCAGGCGCCGTCCATCTCGTCTTCGATGCTCTGCCCCTCGGTGTCGGAGAGGTCGTCGGTGAGTTCGTAGCGGCCGTCGTCCAGCGTCTTGGGCAGCGTGAGCCGGTACTCGGCCTCGGGGAAGTCGCTCTCGACCTTCATGCCGATCAGCACGAGCGCCACCACACCCAGCACGGCCAGCCCGACGACTCCGCCCACGATCCCGAGGACCAGCCCGACCCGGCTCTTCTTCGGGGGCGGGGCCCAGCCGTAGGGCGGCGGGTACGGAGCGCCGTACGGCTGTTGGGGGGCGGGCGGCTGACCGTACGGGCCGGGGGCGTACGGGCCCGGGGGAGGCTGCGGGGGCTGCTGCTGACCGTACGGGTTCTGGGAGCCGTAGGGATTCTGCGGGCCGTAGGGGTTCTGCGGGCCGTAGGGGTTCTGCGGCGGCGGGGGCGTGGACACGTCAGCACGTTACTCCATAGGGGGGAGCCGTCGATCCGCCGTCGATTCGATGCGCACGAGGGTTGACGGCCTTGCTGACAGGCAGTCTCATAAGTGCCATGACGACCCTCACGGAAGCCGACGCGCTGCACGGGCTGCGGGATGCGCTGGGCCTGCTCAGGGACCGGGAGCAGGTGGCCGAGCGGCTGCTGGCGTCCTCCGCCAAGCACTCCTTCGACCCCGACAAGGAGCTGGACTGGGACGCGCCCTTCGAGGAGGGCAAGTGGTTCTGGCCGCCGGAGCTGGTGTCGCTGTACGACACACCGCTGTGGAAGCGGATGGGCGAGGAGCAGCGGATCCTGCTGTCCCAGCACGAGGCGGCGGCGCTGGCCTCGCTGGGCATCTGGTTCGAGATCATCCTGATGCAGCTGCTCGTCCGGCACATCTACGACAAGGCGGCGACGAGCGCGCATGTGCGGTACGCGCTCACCGAGATCGAGGACGAGTGCCGGCACTCGAAGATGTTCGCCCGGCTCATCACGGCCGGCGGGACGCCCTGGTACCCGGTGAGCCGGGTGCACCAGAACCTCGGCCGCCTCTTCAAGACGGTCTCCACCACGCCCGGCTCCTTCACGGCGACACTGCTGGGCGAGGAGGTGCTGGACTGGATGCAGCGGCTGACCTTCCCCGACGAGCGGGTGCAGCCGCTGGTCCGGGGAGTCACCCGTATTCACGTGGCGGAAGAGGCGCGCCATGTCCGGTACGCCCGCGAGGAGCTGCGGCGCCAGATGGTGACCGCGCCGAGGTGGTCCCAGGAGTTCACCCGGGTGACGTCGGGTGAGTTCGCGAGGGTGTTCTCGGTGGCCTTCGTGAATCCCGAGGTCTACACGAACGTGGGGCTGGACAAGCGGGAGGCGATGGCCCAGGTGAAGGCCAGCGGGCATCGGCGGGAGGTCATGCAGACCGGGGCGAAGAAGCTGACGGACTTCCTGGAGGACATCGGGGTGCTGCGCGGGGTGGGGCGGCGGCTGTGGAGGTCGTCGGGCCTGCTCGCGTAGGGGAGGACGCCCACCCGAAGAGGCCCGGGGCGGTGTGCTCCGCGGCCCCGCCGCCCGGGCACGGCCGGCCACGACGGACCCGCGGCCGCGCGACTACGCTGCACCCATGCCCCCCGCCGCGCCCGCCTATCGCCGCCTGAGTGTCGAGGAGCGGCGCAGCCAGCTCCTCGACGCGGCGCTCACCCTCTTCGCGCACCGGCTTCCCGAGGACGTCTCGCTGGACGACGTGGCGGAGGCCGCCGGGGTGTCCCGCCCGCTGGTCTACCGGTACTTCCCGGGCGGAAAGCAGCAGCTGTACGAGGCCGCGCTGCGCTCCGCCGCGGAAGAGCTCCAGCACTGCTTCGACGAACCCCACGACGGCCCGCTCCTCCCCCGTCTCGCCCGCGCCCTGGACCGCTACCTCGGGTTCGTCGGCCGCCACGACGCCGGCTTCAGCGCCCTGCTGCAGGGCGGCAGCGTGGTGGAGACCTCCCGTACGACGGCGATCGTGGACGGCGTACGGCGGTCCGCGGCCGAGCACATCTACAGCCACCTCGGGGTGGTCGATCCGGGCCCCCGGCTCCGGATGACCGTCCGGATGTGGATCACCGCGGTCGAGGCGGCCTCCCTCATCTGGCTGGACGAGGACCAGCAGCCGCCCGCCGAGGAGCTGCGGGACTGGCTGGTGGAGCAGTTCGTCGCGCTCCTCACGGTGACCGCGGCACGCGACCCGCAGACCGCCGAGCTGGTCCGGGGTGCGCTGGCCGCGGAGTCCTGATCGACACTGGTGTCGTGAAGAGCGAAGACACCCCCTTCGAGGGCGGCCCGATGGACGGCCGCGTCCTGCCCGTCCTGCTGGGCATGACCGGGCACCCGCCGAAGACGTACCGCATCCCGGTCCCCGACCCGGAGGGCGGCCCGCCGACCGTTCTCGTGTACCGGCGGGTGCCGCGCGGGCACGGCAAGCGGCTCGGTCTGCAGCAAGGGTGGAAGTACCAGTACGCCGCCGAAGGTGACCAAGGGGCGGGACAGGCGAGCAGCCGCCTGAAGTGGCCCTGGTCGAAACCGGAAACCCCCACGCCGGGCGGGAAGCGGGACGACACCGACGGGTGACCCCGTTGCGCCGAACCGCGCACGCCTGCCGCGCGGACCGCGCCGGTACGTCTCATGCTCGCCCTGCGGGACGGAGGGGCCACCCGGGTGCCTCCGCCGCAGCGGAGGTGATGACGTGTCAGGAAGGCTGCTGCGTCTGGCCTGTGCGGTCTCCACGGCGGTCATGGCCGCGCAGGCCGTTCTGGCCACCGGCGCCGCCATGGCCGTAACGGAGCCCCCGGCTCCCGCCGAGCGGACCGTGGCCGAGCTGCTGACGGACCTTCAGCGGGTGTACCGGGAGGCGGAGAAGGCCACCGAGGCCTACAACGCCACCGAGGAGGCGCTCAAGCGACGCCGCGCCGAGACCGACCGCCTGGAGGCCGACCTGGCGAAGGCCCGGCTGACCCTGCACGAGAGCCGGGGCGCGGCCGGTCGGCTGGCCCGCCAGCAGTACCAGAGCACCACCGACATCTCCCCCTACGTACGGCTGCTGCTCGCCCGCGATCCCCAGCACGCCCTCGACCAGGGCCATGTGATCGGCCAGTTGGCGCGGGAGCGGGCCGAGACGGTCGGCCGCCTCGAAGGCAGCGAGCGCAGGGCCGACGGCCTGGCCCGCGAGGCCCGAGCCTCCCTGGACGCCCAGCTCACCCTCACCGAGCGGAGGAAGAGGGAACGCGACGACGTCCGCCGGCGCCTCGACGACGTGGAGAAACTCCTCGCCTCCCTCACCGCCGCCCAGCTGGCCGCAATCGCCGAACTCGAGAACAAGGGAAGCGCGCAGGCGCGGGAGAAGCTCATGGCGTCCGGCGCGCTCCGCGACGACCACAAGCCGTCGCAGGAGGGCAGGGTCTTGTGCCGTCGGCCGCCGATGAGGACGTGCAGGCGGTTGACGTCGGTCTTCAGAGGCCCCTTCGCGCCCCCGCGTTCCTGAGGACCGCAGGACCAGGCACGCACGCGCTCCCGCGTGCCCGCCGTCACGGGCGGCGGGTCAACTGGTGAAGGGCACCTCCTGACGGGCCCCGGTCGCACGGGCGATACAGGTCGTCTCAGACGCCTGCCTGGTCCAGGGCGCTCTGTAGTGACTGTTTGCAGCCTTCGCTGGTGTACGTGGCGCTGCGGCCGCCTGTCTGTTTCGGACACACCCGGGGTATCGGCTGTGGCTGCACTCGCCGCCCATGCATGGCCCGGACGGTGTCACCACGCGCTGGTAGTTGCGCAACGCACGGGCCGGCCTCGTCCGCGAGGACGAGGCTGGACGCGCCGAGCGACTCATCCAGACCGCTGGGCAGCAGCCGCTCCAGCACCGCCCACTCCTCGTCGGGCAGATCCCCCTGCTGAGCACGACCGCGACACCGACCTGTCTGATCGAAAACCCGGTTTCTAGCGGGCAGCGGTCATGGATCCCATGAGCAGGACCGCGCGGCGTCTGGTGACTGCCCGGCCCAGGCTCGCCATCACGCGGTTGAGCCGGCCGGAGATGACGCTCGGTGGTGGCGTGCGGCGGTCGAGCGTCCGCAGCGCCGTCGTCACGACCTCCTGGGGGGACTGGCGTCTGGTGCCGCCGTCCGCGGAGTCCGTGCCGATGACGTCGAAGAACTCGGTGCTGGTCGCGCCGGGGGACAGGGCGAGCACGCGCAGCCCGGTGTCGAGGGACTCCCGCCACAGGGCTTCGGTGAAGCTCAGCACGAACGCCTTGGCTGCCGCGTAGACGGCCATGTTCGGGGAGGGAAAGTACGCGGCCATGCTCGCGACATTGATCAGCACCCCGGTGCCGGAGGTCCGCAGCGGCTCGATGAAGGCCCGGCTGATGTCGACCACACCTGCGACGTCGACGGAGATCTCCTCCCGCAGGCGCTGCGGGTCCTCGGTGTGGAACGGGCCGAAGGTGCCGAAGCCCGCGTTGTTCACGACGCTCGTCACGGTCAGGTCCCGCCGTGCCACTTCCTCGGCGAGCATCTGGCCTGCCCCAGGCCGGCTGAGGTCGAGAGGGATGACCGCGGCTTGGACACCGTGAGCCGCGGTGAGTTCGGCGGCCAGTTCGTCGAGCCGTTCCCGGCGGCGGGCGACGAGGATGACGTGTGAGCCACGCGCGGCGATCTGGCGGGCGAACTCTGCTCCGATGCCGGCGCTGGCACCGGTGATGAGGGTGGTCTGGCCGCGGTAGTCGACGGCGTTCATGGGCTGCTCCCGGGAGACGGCGGCTGCACTCAGCATGTGACACCATAAGCCTATCTTGTCACCCAGTGCCAATACCGCACCGAGTGCATAACGCGGTAGACTGGGGCTCATGAACGATCGCGAAGGCGGCCCGCCCGGGCTACGACAGCGCACCCGGCGGGCAGTGCAGGCCGAGATCGCCGCCACCGCGATGCGACTGTTCCTCGAACACGGTTTCGAAGCGACCACCATGGAACAGATCGCCGGCGAGATCGGCATCTCGCGGCGCTCCCTGTTTCGCTACTTCGGCACGAAGGAAGACATCGTGCTCGGCGACCACGCCGAAAACGGCCGGACACTGCGGGCCGCGCTGGAAGCCCGTCCGGCGGACGAGCCCCCGTGGGAAGCACTCAGGGCGGCGCTCAAGGCGCTCGTCGAGTCTCTTCCCTACACACCGGAGGACTTTCTCAAGATCACCGGCATGCTGCACGCGTCGCCCTCTCTCCGGGGGCGTCAGCTGGAGAAACGGCAGCAGTGGACGGAGCTGCTGCTGCCGGACATCGCCAGACGACTGGGCACTCCGGCGGACGCCATGACCGAGTTGCGGGCCCGCGCGCTCGTCGCCTGCGCCCTGGCCTGCTCCGAAGCCGCAACGGAAACCTGGGTCCGCAGCAACGGCACGGTCGACATGGACCGGGCCTTCGACGAGGCGGTTGCCGCGGTACGCGCATAGGACGCCGCGGTCGTCAGCCACCGAGGGCCGGTGCCGCCGTGCCGCACCCCGGCCCCCACGTGCGCGGGACCATCCCGCGCTTCGCCTCGAAGGGCTGAACGCCAAGAACGCCGGCGGCCCCGGAGAGGCTGTCTCCGGGGCCGTCCGTGGGCCGTGCGAGGGCGGCCGACGCTGACCGGCAACGACAGACGACGACGGTCGGAGTCCAGGTCGGAGGGCCCTCAGGCGCCGGTGACCGAGGTCAGATACGCGGCGGTCTTCTCCGGCTCGTAGAAGAAGTCCTCGAAGTCGGCGGGATCGTTGAAGGCATTGGCGAAACGATCAGCCACGACCGGCAGCGCCCCCGCCGCACCCAGCAGGTTCACGACGTGCTCCGGCGGCGGCGCCAGCATCGCGTTGGTCCACTTGGTGACGTACTGAGCCGTCTCCCAGTACCGGTCGAACGTACGCCGCATCCACTCCTCGTCGAACTCCTTCTCCCCGTGTTCGAGGATCGACGCGAGGTAGGCCGCCGCACACTTGGACGCGGAATTGGACCCCTGCCCGGTGATCGGGTCGTTGGCCACCACGACATCGGCCACACCGAGCACCAGTCCCCCGCCGGGAAGACGGCCGATCGGATTGCGCACCGTCGGCGCGTAACGACCGGCCAGAGTGCCACCGGCATCCGTCAGTTCGACCTTCGTGGCCCGGGCGTACTCCCACGGCGTGAACCTCTCCATGAGTTCCAGGGTCAGGGAGAGATGCTCCGCCGGGTCCTTGACGCCGTCGAAGACGTCGAGCGGGCCGCCGGGTATGCCCTCCCAGAAGAGGATGTCGGCACGCCCGGAGGTGGTGAACGTCGGCATGATGAACAGCTCGCCGACGCCGGGGACGAGGTTGCAGCGGACGGCTTCGAGATCGGGGTGCTCGGGGCGCGGGCCCAGGCCGTGGACGTAGGAGACGGCGAGGGCGCGCTGCGGCTCGGAGTAGGGGGAGCGCTCGGGGTCGCGGGCGAACATCGACACCAGTTCGCCCTTGCCCGCCGAGACCAGGACCAGGTCGTAGGCGCGGGAGAAGTAGTCGAGGTCGGAGACGGCCGCGCCGTGGATGACGAGCTGCCCGCCGCGCTGGGCGAAGGTCTCCATCCAGCCGGCCATCTTCACCCGCTGGTCGACGGACTGCGCGAACCCGTCCAGCCGGCCCACCCAGTCGATCGCGCGCTGCGTCGGGCCCGGGTCGTGGGAGCCGGGCGCCGCGACCGAGACGCCGAGTCCGCCGATCTTCGGGGCCTGGGACTCCCAGAAGTTCAGCTGGAGATCGCGCTCGTGCTGCAGGGCCGTGTGGAACATGCACTGCGTCGACATGACCCGGCCGGAGCGGATCTCGTCCGCCGTCCGGTTGGACATCAGGGTGACCTCGTACCCGTGCGACTGGAGGCCGAGGGCGAGCTGGAGACCGGACTGACCGGCTCCGACGACGAGTATCTTCCGCATGCGGGGAGACTCCTTGGTCGGTGCTACTCGGGGGTTTCGTCGAGCGCGTGGCCCACCAGGGCCAGAAGGGTCTCGATCACCGAGATCCGGCGCCGCGCATCCATGATCATGACAGGTATGTGCGCGGGGATCGTCAGCGCCTCCCGCACGTCCTCCGGTTCGAACAGCTCGCTGCCGTCGAAGTGGTTGACCGCGACGACGTACGGCAGTCCGCAGCTCTCGAAGTAGTCCAGCGCGGGGAAGGAGTCCTTCAGGCGGCGGGTGTCGGCGAGGACCACCGCGCCGATCGCGCCGCGCACCAGGTCGTCCCACATGAACCAGAACCGCTGCTGGCCCGGCGTGCCGAACAGATAGAGCACCAGGTCGTCGTCGAGCGTGAGGCGGCCGTAGTCCATGGCCACCGTGGTGGTGGTCTTCTCCGGCGTCCCGGTCAGGTCGTCGGTCTCGGCGCTCGCCTCGGTCATCAGGGCCTCCGTCTGGAGGGGCTCGATCTCCGAGACGGTGCCGACGAGGGTGGTCTTGCCGACGCCGAAGCCGCCCGCCACCACGATCTTCGTGGCGATGGGGGCTCGGGTGCGGTCCGTCTGCCAGGGCTGCAGGGTCTCGTCGGGTTCGACGAGGGGGGTGACGCCAAAGGAGGGGGAGGCGTCAGAGACGACGGAGTCCACTCAGCACCCTTTCCAGCAGAGCGCGGTCGGGACGGCCCGTACCGTGAGCGGTACCGGTGCCGTACACACGGATCTTTCCCTGGTCCGCGAGGTCGCTGAGCAGCACGCGGACCACACCGAGCGGCATCTTCAGCAGCGCGGCGATCTCGGCCACCGTGCGCATACGGCGGCACAGTTCGACGATGGCCCGAAGCTCCGGCATGACCGTGACCTTGAGGGAGCCGTTCGTCAGTTCCTTGCGCTCCTCGGGGGCTTCGAGCGCCGCCACGAAGGTCTCCACGAGGAGGACGTGACCGAAGCGGGTGCGGCCGCCGGTGAGCGAGTAGGGACGGACACGGGCGGGCTTGCGGTCGCCGCCGCGGACGGGGAGCTGCTTCTTGTCGCCCGGGCCGGTGCTCATCGGCCGCTCCCCGCCGACTCCAGGGACTGCCGTAGCTCGCTGCGGAGTTCGGGGGTCAGGACATGGCCGGCGCGGCCCACGAAGAGGGCCATGTGGTACGCCACCACGCTCATGTCGCAGTCGGCGGAGCCGTGGACGCCGAGCAGGGAGCCGTCGCTGATCGACATCACGAAGAGGCTGCCCTCGTCCATGGCGATCATGGTGTGCTTCACCCCGCCGAAGTCCATGAGCTTGGCGGCGCCGATGGTGAGGCTGCCGATGCCGGAGACGATGGTGGCCAGGTCGGCGGAGGAGCCGCGCGGTCCGGTGGGTTTGCCGCCCCGGGGCTGACGTGCCTCGTCGTTCCGGCCGGGGTCGGAGGAGAGCAGAAGCAGGCCGTCGGAGGAGACGACCGCGACGGACTGGATGCCGGGGACCTCCTCCACGAGGTTGGTCAACAGCCAGTGCAGATTACGGGCTTCACTGCTCAGTCCGAAGGTACTGGGCGCGGTCAACTGCTTGCCTCCTCGACTGTGCCCCCCGTGTCTTCTTCGGCGTGTGCGTGTGCTTCTCGAGGCGACGGAGCCTGGTTCCGGCCCGTCTTTTCGATCTCCGCCTCTACGTCGCGGTAGCCGGCCTCCGCCCCCCGGTGGAAGCCGCCCAGGCGGCGGCGGAGGGCCTCGGCGTCGACCGAGCCGGTCCGCTGGCGCGGGGCTTGTGCGGGTGTGGTGATCTTGGGGGTGCGCTTGGGCAGTCCCTTGTCGGTGACGAGTTCCTCGGGTTCGTCCGGAACACGGCTGTGCTCCGCACCGGCCCGCGTCTCGGGCTCGGGGGCCTCCTGCGGAATCGGCAGCAGGAGTTCCATGGTCGTCTCGGCCGGCGTTTCGGCGGGAGTCGCCTTCGGCGTTTCGGCGGGCGCCTCAGCCGGCGTTTCGGTGGGCGTCTCGTTCCGCGTTTCGGCAGGGGTCTGCTCCGGGGGCTCCGCCGCCTGGCGTACGGCCTTCTCGGCCAGGGCGACCAGCGGGTCGCCGGCGCCGCCCTTCGTGCGGCCCGGCAGGACGTTGGAGTTGACCTCCGCGTCCGCGCCCGGCAGGGAGAAGACCTGGGTGGCCGACGAGGCCGGCGTGGCCGACGGGACCGCGGCGGCCGGGGCGGTGGCCAGCAGCGGGGTCGGCAGGACGACCACGGCCGCCACCCCGCCCTGCTTCTGCTCGCGCAGCTGCACCCGCACCGCGTGCCGGTGGGCCAGCCGGGCCACGACGTACAGGCCGAGGCCGAGCCCCTCCTCGCCCTCCTGGTCGTACGGGCTCTCCGGGTCGAACTCGGCGAGGCGGGCGTTGAGGTGGGCCAGCTTCTCCTCGGTGATGCCGATGCCCTCGTCCTGGACGGAGAGCATCACCTCGCCGTTCTCCAGGAGCCAGCCGGAGATCTCCACGGGGAGGTCCGGCGGGGAGAACGAGGTGGCGTTCTCCATGAGTTCGGCCAGCAGATGACTCAGGTCGTCGGCGGCGAAGCCGGCCACGTGCGCGTGCGGGGGCAGGGAGGCGATGCGCACGCGTTCGTAGCGCTCGATCTCGCTGACCGCCGCCCGGACGACGTCCACCAGCGGGATGGGGCCCGCGTGCTGCTGGACGTGCTCGGTGCCGGCCAGGACGAGGAGGTTCTCGCTGTGGCGGCGCATGACGGTGGCGAAGTGGTCGAGCTTGAAGAGGGTCGACAGCCGGTCCGGGTCCTGCTCGCGCTCCTCGAGGGTCTCGATGACGGCGAGCTGGCGCTCGACGAGGCCGAGGGTGCGCAGGGCGAGGTTGACGAAGGTGCCGGTGATGGCGCCGCGCAGCCCCTCGAGGCGGGCGGCGGAGTCGGCGAGTTCGGCGCGGAGTTCCTCGCGGGCGTCGGCCATCCTCTGGCGCTGCCCGACGAGGTGCTTGCGGTCGGACTCCAGCGTGGTGACGCGCTCGTGGAGGGCGACGGCGTGCGCGTGCAGGGCGTTGACCGAGCGGACGACCTGGGCGAACTCGTCGTTGCGGCCGGTGAACCTGACGGGCTCCTCGGCGGCCGGGTTCTCGGCCCCGGCGAGCCGGGCCGAGCCGCGGCGCAGCACGGACAGCGGGAAGGTGAGGCTGCGGGCCATGCCGGTGCTGACGACGACGGCGAGCAGCATCAGGGCGCCGAGCAGGGCGACCCGGATCTCCAGCGCGGTGACGTCGTCGTCGCGGAGCTGGGCGAGATCCTTGGTGCGATGGTCGTAGAACGAGGACTCGACGCCGCGCATGAGGTCGACGCGGGCGGAGAGCGCCGTGTCCAGCCTGGTGACGCCGGTGCCGAGTTCGCCGTCGCTCAGCCGGGGCTGGTCGGTGAGGTCGGCGAGGTACTTCTCGGCGGTGTCGACGTCGCCGCCGGTGACGGTGGAGTCGTAGGAGTCGACCGCGTTCTGCGGGGCGCCTTCGCGGAAGGCGGCGAGGGCGGCGTCGGAGCGCACCCGGGCCTGCTGGGCGGCGGCCGTGAGGGCGTCGCGCTGCTTGGCGTCGGCCTCGGAGGAGGTCCGCTCGGAGTTCGTGAGCCCGGTGACGGGGTCGTAGACGGACTTGGTGGTCGTCGGCACGTCCAGCGCGGCGAGCAGCAGTCCGCGGGCGGCGGAGGCCTGCTGGACGGCCGTGTCGAGCTCGGCGAGGGCGTACGCGCCAGAGCCCGCGCGGGGCGGCATGTCCTCGGCGAGCCGGTCGGCGAGGCCGTGCAGCGCGGTGATGACCTTGGAGTACGCCTCGTGCGCCTCCAGGGCGGTGCTCTTGCCGGTGAGCGCCGACTGCCGCACGGACCCGAGGGTGGCGAGGGCGGTGCGCAGGGCGGCGGAGGTGTCCGTCTCCCCGGTCAGCTCGCGTGCCTGCCGGTCGACCCGGGTACTGCTGTCGGTGGACGGCGCCTTGGACTTGGGGCGGCCGGCCGCGACGAACGAGGTGACCTCGTCGCGCTCGTCCGCGACGGACTGGGCGAGGACGAGGGCGTCCTGGGTCTGCTCGGCCAGGGTGACCAGGTCCTGGGAGTCCTTCAGCTGCCCGGAGGCGGTGAGGACGGCGGGGGCGCCGGCTCCGGCGATGGCGGCGGCCACCACGGCCACGGCGACGATCAGCCGGTTGCGTACGTGGGTGGGACGGCCCTTGCCGACGGGGGTGCGCTCCGCGCCCCCCTCGGAGGCCGTCATGCTGCCTGTGCGCCGAGGCCGCGTCTTCTGCACCGGTGCTCGCATTCCTGACTCGTGTACCCATGGGCCGGATGTGACGCTCCGTCAACTGTCGCGTACGCCCGGTTCGGTCCCCGACCCTCCCAGTGCCGGTGGGCGGGGGCCGCGCATCGCCTGCCCCGCCACCCGAAGGAGTGAACATCGGAGGGGAGTTGGCGGGCAAGTTCCTCTGGCGCGTGCAGCGCCCTTGCCGGGCAGGCCGGTTGGACGTGGGCGGCGGGCTTTGGCAGGATTCGCCGCCACACCTTTCCGCACCCCTGCATTACGCCCCAAAACAGGCGTCTGACCTGCGGTGGCACGGCTGTTCGGGGAGCGATGCAAGCCTTTCGGGGAGCTCGTGAAGGGCTCGTGCAGACTGGCCGAATGCGTACGGAACTTGTGTCGGAACCCGGCGATCCGGCCCGCCCCAACGAGGACTTCGCGAGCGTCGGACTTCCCGCCTCCGGACAGGGCGGTTCGGTCGTCGTCCTCGACGGAGTGACTCCGCCACCGGGCGGTGCGGGCTGTCTGCATTCGGTCCCCTGGTTCACGGCACGCCTGGGCGGGGCCCTGACCGAACTGACCGTTTCACTCACGGATGTTCCGCTGGTCGAGGCCCTCTCCCTCGCGATTGCGCGTACCGCTGAGGCTCATGCCGAAACCTGTGACCTTTCTCACCCGCGCACTCCACAGGCGACGGTGGCCGTCGCGCGCTGGTCTCCGGAGCACGTCGAGTACCTGGTCCTGTCCGACGCGGCGCTTCTGCTCGCCTCCCCCGACGGCGAGGTCACCCCGGTGCTGGACGACCGGCTGGCCCGGATCCCGCGCGAGCTGCTGCGGAGCGCGGCGTTCGTCGACGGCACCCTGCGCAACCGGGAGGGCGGCTTCTTCACGGCCGCCGCGGACCCGGCGGTGGCCGGGCAAGCGGTGACCGGGAGCGTGCCGCGCGGGCAGGTGCGGGCCCTGGCCGCGCTGTCGGACGGAGCGGCGCGCTGGGCGGAGACCTTCCGCGAGGGCGACTGGACGGACCTGTTCGCCCTGCTCGGCACGGAGGGCCCGCAGGCCCTGGTGGACCGGGTGCGGGCCCTGGAACGGGCGGACGCCGACCCGGTTCGTCCCGGCCGGGGCAAGACGCACGACGACGCGACGGTGGTGTACGCCGAGCTCTGACGTCCCGTCGCTGAGCGCTACTTCTCCATGCCCCGGTTCAGCTGGTGGAGCAGCCGGGCCAGCTCCGCGACCTCGCCGCGGTCCCAGTGCGAGAAGTGACTGACGTACCGCTCGCGGCGGGCCTCGCGGACCCTGCTCACCCGGCTGCGGCCCTCCCCGGTCAGGTCGACCAGCCAGGCGCGGCCGTCCGCCGGGTCGGGTTCGCGGGCGATCAGGCCGAGCTGTTCCAGGGCGCGCAGCTGGCGGGACATCGTGGCCTTGCCGACGCCGATGTAGCCGGCCAGCTCGGTGGCCCGCTGGCGGCCGCACTCCTCCAGCCGGACGAGAAGGCCGTACGCGGCGGACTCCAGGTCCGGGTGGACCTCGCGGGCCATCTCGCCCTGGTTGGCCCGGGCGCGCCGGAAGAGCACCGTGAGCTCCCTCTCCAGGGAGAGGAACTCCCGGTCGCCCTGCTCCACACCGCGCGGCGACGCGTCGCCGTTCGCTTCCTCGTGCACGTCAGCACACTCCTGTTTCCGCCGGTTCCCACCATGGCCGCGGCACTTCAAGTATTTCGCAGGCGCAGACCAGTGGCTGTTCCCAGGCCCCCTCCCGGCCGCTCGTCTACGGGCGTAGCCCTTCCTGGGCCGTCCGGGGGACGGATGAGTGCGGGGCAAGGCAGGGGTACGGCGAAGGCCCGGGCCTCCCTCACGGAGAACCCGGGCCTTGCCTTCATCCGGTCGCGTCCGTCACGCCGCGGCCGGAACCTGCGGCTTCGCGCCGTTCGTGGCGGGCGCGAGCGCCAGCTCCAGGACCTGGCGGACGTCCGTGACGGCGTGGACGTCGAGCCCGTCCAGCACCTCCGCCGGGACGTCGTCCAGGTCGGGTTCGTTGCGCTTCGGGATGATGACGGTCGTCACCCCCGCGCGGTGGGCGGCGAGCAGCTTCTGCTTGACGCCGCCGATCGGCAGCACCCGTCCGGTCAGGGAGACCTCGCCGGTCATCGCCACGTCCGTGCGGACCAGCCGGCCGGAGAGCAGGGACGCGAGGGCCGTCGTCATCGTGATGCCGGCGCTCGGGCCGTCCTTGGGGACCGCGCCCGCCGGGAAGTGGATGTGCACGCCCCGGTCCTTCAGGTCGCCGACGGGCAGCTCCAGCTCCGCGCCGTGCGACCGCAGGAAGCTCAGCGCGATCTGCGCCGACTCCTTCATCACGTCCCCGAGCTGACCGGTCAGGGTCAGGCCGGCCGCGCCCGTCTCCGGGTCGGCCAGGGACGCCTCCACGTAGAGCACGTCACCGCCGGCGCCGGTGACCGCGAGGCCCGTGGCCACACCCGGCACGGCCGTCCGCCGCTCGGCCGGGTCCTGGGCGGACTCGGGCACGTGGTGCGGCCGGCCGATCAGACCGCGCAGGTCCGCGTCGGTGATGGTGAACGGCAGCTCCCGCTCGCCCAGTTCGTGCTGGGCGGCGACCTTGCGCAGCAGCCGGGCGATGGACCGCTCCAGGGTGCGCACGCCCGCCTCGCGGGTGTACTCGCCGGCGAGCTTGCGCAGCGCGCTCTCGTCGAGGACGACCTCGTCGTGGTTCAGGCCCGCCCGCTCCAGCTGGCGCGGGAGCAGGTGGTCGCGGGCGATGACGACCTTCTCGTCCTCGGTGTAGCCGTCGAGGCGGACCAGCTCCATGCGGTCGAGCAGTGCCTCCGGAATGGCTTCGAGCACGTTGGCGGTGGCGAGGAAGACGACGTCCGACAGGTCCAGCTCCACCTCCAGGTAGTGGTCCCGGAAGGTGTGGTTCTGCGCCGGGTCCAGGACCTCCAGGAGGGCCGCGGCCGGGTCGCCGCGGAAGTCGGAGCCCACCTTGTCGATCTCGTCGAGGAGCACCACCGGGTTCATGGACCCGGCCTCCTTGACGGCGCGCACGATCCGGCCGGGCAGGGCGCCGACGTACGTACGGCGGTGGCCCCGGATCTCGGCCTCGTCGCGGACACCGCCGAGGGCGACCCGGACGAACTTGCGGCCCATGGCGTGCGCCACGGACTCGCCGAGGCTGGTCTTGCCGACGCCGGGCGGTCCGACGAGGGCCAGGACGGCACCTCCGCGCCGTCCGCCGACGACACCGAGGCCGCGCTCGCCGCGCCGCTTGCGCACGGCCAGGTACTCGGTGATGCGCTCCTTCACGTCCTCCAGGCCCGCGTGCTCGGCGTCGAGGACCGACTTGGCGCCCTGGATGTCGTACCGGTCCTCGGTCCGTTCGTTCCACGGCAGTTCGAGGACGGTGTCCAGCCAGGTGCGGATCCAGGAGCCCTCGGGCGACTGGTCGCTGGACCGCTCCAGCTTGTCGACCTCCTTGAGGGCGGCCTCGCGGACCTTCTCGGGCAGGTCGGCGGCCTCCACGCGGGCGCGGTAGTCGTCGGACTCCTCGCCCTCCTGCTCGCCGTTGAGCTCGCGCAGCTCCTTGCGGACGGCCTCCAGCTGGCGGCGGAGCAGGAACTCGCGCTGCTGCTTGTCGACGCCCTCCTGGACGTCCTTGGCGATGGTCTCGGCGACGTCCTGCTCGGCGAGGTGGTCGCGCAGCTGCTGGGTGGCGAGCTTCAGACGGGCCACCGGGTCGGCGGTCTCCAGGAGCTCCACCTTCTGTTCGGTGGTCAGGAACGGCGAGTAACCGGAGTTGTCGGCGAGCGCGGAGACGTCGTCGATGGCCTGGACGCGGTCGACGACCTGCCAGGCGCCGCGCTTGCGCAGCCAGGCGGTGGCGAGCGCCTTGTACTCCTTGACGAGTTCGGCGACATGACCGGGCAGCGGCTCGGGGACCGTCTGGTCGGTCCTCGTGCCCTCGACCCACAGGGCGGCCCCCGGACCGGTGGTCCCGGCGCCGATCTTCACGCGGCTGCGGCCGCGGATCAGCGCGCCCGGGTCGCCGTCGGCCAGCCGGCCGACCTGTTCGACGGTGCCGAGCACACCCGTGCTCGCGTACGTCCCGTCGATGCGGGGCACCAGCAGCACCCTCGGCTTGCCCGGTTCCGAACGGGCGGCGGCCTGGGCGGCCTCCACCGCGGCGCGGACGTCGGTGTCGTTGAGGTCCAGCGGAACCACCATGCCGGGGAGTACGACCTCGTCATCGAGAGGCAGTACGGGCAGGGTGAGCGATGCGGACGTCGAAGCCATGATCTCCCCTTCGGCAGTCAAGTTGAGCTATGCCGACTCAATGCACATGAGCCTTCGAATGTTCCCCACGATGGCGCCCGTTCGCTGTGGGCGATCACGGAGGGCGGGGCGGGAGCTCACACCTACCTTCAGCCCGTCATGGACGGGGGGAATTCCCAGGCATTACGGCGGGCGGGACATGGACCGGTTTTCAGGCTCGGGTTGACGGCTGAGTCGTCTCGCGCGGCGCCGCACCGCCGTGACCGAGCCGTCGCACCGCGGCGGCGGTCGTCGACCTGATCGAGACCTCCTCCTCCACCGCCGTCGCGGCGTCGGCGCCCTCGTCATACGGACGCGCGGGGCGCTCGGGGGCGCATCGTGGGGTGTTCCGCGGGCGGATGCGCCTCCCCGCTCCAGCCGCCCCTCCCCCGGGCCCGCCCACTTCCGGCATTCGGCCCGAAGCGGTCGCGTGCCGCGACCACAATGCGCGTATGACCGATGACTGGAAGCGACGACTCGACGCGCTGCACGCGGAGCTGGTGCGCCGGGACGACCCGGTCGCCTGGGTGACGGAGGCGGATGCCGTGGAGGCCTCCCGGCGCTATCCGCACATCGCGCTGCGCGGGCCCGTCTTCGGTGTCGCCGCCCGGGACCCCGCCGCCGCCGAACCGCGCTGGCGGCTGCTGCAGCCGATGGTGGACGGCATGCCCCAGCAGGCCCGGGACGGGCTGAACTCGTACCTGTGGTTCACGGCGAAGGACGGCACGGACGACCCGGCCGTCCGGCGCGCCCTGCTCGCGGCCGTGTCGGTGCTGGAGCGGGACCCGGCCGACGAGGTGGAGGCGCTCGGGGTGCGCTACCGGGTCGTACGCGGCGACGAGTTCGCGCGGACCGGCGAGGACGGCCTGGAGCCGCCCCGGCCCACCGATCCGGAGCCGGTGACCCCCTCCTGGGAGGAGCGGATCGGCGTCCCCTCGCCCGACGTCGGCTTCGCCCTGGACCCGGGCCGGGACGAGGGGCCGATGGCGGGCGCCCTCTGCCTGGGTCTGCGCGACTTCGTGTACACGGGCGCCCGCTTTCCCCCCGAGGTGCGCGCGGACTCCGCCCGTGCCGCCACCACGCATCCGGACGTGGTCCGGCTGCCCGTCGGTTTCGCGGTGGCCGAACGCGGCGACACCGGCTGGACCCCGCGCGGCTCCCTCCACCCGACCCCGCACGACGCACGCCGCTCGCTGTACGACGGGATGGCGCGCGTCTGGGCGATGCTGTACCGCTTCGACGACCGGAAGAAGGCCCGCTACGCGCGCGCCGCCGAGGCGTTCCGGGCGGCCGGGCGGGCCGACGAGGTGAGCGTGGAGGACCGCCTGTTCCGGGTCTGCCGCGTCGAGCGCATGGTCCGGATGGGCCCGGACGGCCCCGAACCGCCCCGTCGGTCGGACGTCGACGAGTACGGCCCGATGAAGATCCACCCGACTCTGCGGGAGGACGGCACGGTCCGGTACGACGACTGACCGGCGGGCGCGCGGTACACCGCGTCCGTCGTCGTCCGGACGACCTCCGCCGGTCGCGTCGCCATGTCCTCGCGGGAGCACCGCTGCACACCCGCAACAGAACTCACGGGCAACTCACGCACACCGCAAACCGGTGCACAGCGAGCAAGCATCCCGGCACCGGCCCGGGGCCTGGCGGCGGCAGAACAGCTGAGGCGGCAGGCGGCACTAGGAGCGGGCTTCCCTGCTCCAGCGCCGTACCCACGGCCAGGTGGCGACCCCTGTCGACAGGGCGATCAGATGCCCCCAGTTCGTCAGGGGGTCCGTGAAGGCGATCAGGTCCTGGAACAGCATTCCGGCGAACGCGGCGAGCAGCGGCCACCGGAGCCAGGGGCGGAGCAGCCCGGCCAGGGCGCCCACGCTCGCGGCGACGCCGAAGCTGATGCCGTAGTCGAGGCGGTGCAGCGAGCTGTCGGGCAGATGGCCCACCAGGACGGCCAGGCCCACCGGGACCTCGGTCGCGAGGGTGGCCAGCACGTGTCCGAGCAGGAAGACGACGGCGGTCCGGGCGGCGCCGACGCGCCGCTCCAGGGCGGTGAGGACCACCAGGAAGGCGAGCGCGAAGGGCGAGACGAAACCGCCGGCCACCCACAGCGCGCTGGCCACCAGCACCAGTACCGGGGTGCGCAGCAGATGGGCCACGTCGGTGCTGGAGCCCTGATGGAGGGCGTGCACGAGGGCCGGGTCGGCGTGTGCGGTGACGTAGGAGGTGACGGCGAGGACGGCGCCGTAGGAGAGGGTGAAGGGGACGGGGATCCGTGGGAGCCGGGGGCGGGGGCTCGTCCGGACGGGCGTCTCGGCGTGGTGCGGCGGACGCTGGGCGGGGATGGCGTCCAGCAGTTCCGAGGCATCGGAAAGGGGCGGGCTCGTACGGGCAACCGAGGGTTCCACTGTGAGGCGCTCCTTCCGTTTCACCCCACCCTTCGTGCCCGACCTGTGCCGTGTCTGTGATCGGCGCCACGCCGGGGCCGATTCACAGGAAGCTCTGAAGAATCCTCAGGCTCCTGGATGTTCAGCGCACAAGAGCTCGTCAACGTCACACCAGCCACTCACCCGCCTTCGACCAGGCCTCTCCCAAATGCGTCAACAAACCGTCAGGCAAGTGCCAGGATGGGGCGATGCCCAGCTCGTACGACATCCCAGAAGCACCCGAAGTCCTGGACCGTCGCGAGGGGCCCTACGGCGAGATCGTGCTGCGCCGGCACGGCCGACTGCTGCAGATCATCGCCAACGGCTGCTTCCTGATGGACACCTCCGACGGCCGTTCGGAGCGGCTGCTCGTCGACGCCGCGCTGGACGCGCTCGGGGACCGCGCCGCCCCCGAGGTGCTGATCGGCGGCCTGGGTGTCGGGTTCTCGCTCGCCCATGCCGCCGCCGATCCGCGCTGGGGCGCCGTCACCGTCGTGGAGCGGGAGCGGGCCGTCATCGACTGGCATCTCGACGGGCCGCTCGGGGAACTCTCCTCGCCGGCCCTCGCCGATCCGCGCACGACACTCGTCGAAGCGGACCTGCTGAACTACGTCAATGAGACATCCGACACGTTCGACGCGGTGTGCCTGGACATCGACAACGGCCCCGACTGGACCGTCACCGAGGACAACGACAGTCTCTACGGGCCCGCCGGACTCGCAGGCTGCGCAAGGGTGTTGAGACCCGGTGGAGTACTGGCCGTCTGGTCGGCGCGGCCCTCTCCGGAATTCGAGGGAACCTTGGGGAATGCCGGGTTCCAACAGGTGCGTACCGAAGAGATCCCGGTTGCCCGAGGCGTGCCGGACGTCGTACACATCGCCGTCAGGCCTGGATAGCAAAGGCGAGGTGACTCCGGGTACGTTGCATCCCTGACGCCGATCATTTACGCGTCAACCGCAGTCATGCGCAGACAAGGGATCACCCCACTGGTTCCGGAAAGCACACTCAGGGGCGGGCGATGGAGCAGACACACACCGCACACAACAGCACGGCGACGGCGACGCCGGGCGCACAGCGGCGCGTCCTGGTGGTCGAGGACGACCCGACGATCGTCGACGCCATCGCGGCCCGCCTGCGCGCCGAGGGATTCCTCGTGCAAACGGCGGGCGACGGTCCGGCGGCCGTCGACACCGCCGAGGCTTGGCAGCCCGATCTGCTGATCCTCGACATCATGCTGCCCGGCTTCGACGGTCTGGAGGTCTGCCGTCGTGTACAGGCCGCCCGTCCGGTGCCGGTGCTCATGCTCACCGCGCGCGACGACGAGACCGACATGCTCGTCGGGCTCGGCGTGGGCGCCGACGACTACATGACGAAGCCGTTCTCGATGCGGGAGCTGGCCGCACGCGTGCACGTCCTGCTGCGCCGGGTGGAGCGCGCCGCGATCGCGGCCACCACCCCCCGCAGCGGGATCCTGCGGCTCGGCGAGCTGGAGATCGACCACGCGCAGCGCCGGGTGCGGGTGCGCTCGGAGGACGTGCACCTCACGCCCACCGAGTTCGACCTGCTGGTCTGCCTGGCGAACACCCCGCGCGCGGTGCTCTCCCGTGAGCAGCTCCTCGCCGAGGTCTGGGACTGGGCGGACGCCTCCGGCACCCGCACGGTCGACAGCCACATCAAGGCGCTGCGCCGGAAGATCGGCGCCGAGCGGATCCGCACGGTGCACGGCGTGGGCTACGCGCTGGAGACCCCGACGCCATGAGTGGCGCGGACGGACCGAGAAGCCCCGGGGAGCCCTGGGGCGGCGTACGCCCGTTCTCGATCAAGACCAAGCTGGGCGCACTGGTCGTCATCTCGGTGCTGATCACCACCGGTCTGTCGATGATCGCGGTGCACACCAAGACGGAACTGCGCTTCATCACGGTCTTCTCGATGATCGCCACGTTGCTGATTACGCAGTTCGTGGCCCATTCGCTCACTTCGCCGCTGGACGAGATGAACGCGGTCGCCCGCTCCATCTCGCACGGCGACTACACCCGCCGGGTGCGCGAGAACCGCCGTGACGAGCTGGGCGACCTGGCCCAGACGATCAACGTCATGGCGGACGAGCTGGAGGCGCAGGACCGCCAGCGCAAGGAGCTGGTGGCCAACGTCTCGCACGAGCTGCGCACCCCCATCGCGGGTCTGCGCGCCGTCCTGGAGAACGTGGTCGACGGCATCGCCCAGGCCGACCCCGAGACGATGCGTACGGCACTGAAGCAGACGGAGCGGCTCGGGCGGCTGGTGGAGACGCTGCTCGACCTCTCCCGCCTCGACAACGGCGTCGTACCGCTGCGCAAGCGGCGTTTCGAGGTGTGGCCGTACCTGTCGGGCGTGCTGAAGGAGGCCAACATGGTCGCCTCGGCGCGCGCGACCATGGGTTCGGGTGGCAGCCACACGCGTACGGACGTCCATCTGCACCTGGACGTCACCCCTCCGGAGCTGACCGCGCACGCGGACCCGGAGCGCATCCACCAGGTCGTCGCGAACCTGATCGACAACGCGGTCAAGCACAGCCCGCCGCACGGCCGGGTGACGGTGAAGGCGCGGCGCGGGGCGCAGCCGGACTCGCTGGAGCTGGAGGTCCTGGACGAGGGTCCGGGCATTCCCCGCTCGGAGTGGCACCGCGTCTTCGAGCGGTTCAACCGGGGAGCCGTCCGCCGGCCGCACGGTCCCGGCAGCGACGGCGGCACGGGACTGGGGCTCGCGATCGCCCGCTGGGCGGTCGATCTGCACGGCGGCCGGATCGGAGTGGCCGAATCCCATCGGGGTTGCCGGATTCTTATCACTCTTCCAGGAGAGCCATCTCTGCCAAGTTGACGTAAAGTGCGAACCGGAGCCCCAAGATCCACCGGTTGTCCGCGCTGCCGGACACCTGTGATCAGGCAGAGGTCCGGTGCAGGTCGGCACCGGTTCGCACGGGTCCGCGCGCTCGGCGTGCGCGACCTGCGTCAACGCATCCTTTTCCGAGCGTAACCGCGCTTGTTTCCCGCCATTTCAACCCCCGAAACACACTTTCTGATGTGACTTACGCGACGATGGACCGGCTCGACCTGACCTTGGCGGTCTTGGAGGCGTAGCCTTTATTCCCGCTGTCCATCACCTTGTGAAGCGGAAGAGGGCGGTTGCCGCCGTGTCGCCACAGTCCCCCAGTAACTCGAGCATCTCGACCGACGCAGACCAAGCGGGCAAGAACCCCGCGGCCGCGTTCGGTCCGAACGAGTGGCTCGTCGACGAGATCTATCAGCAGTACCTCCAGGACCCGAATTCGGTAGACCGTGCCTGGTGGGACTTCTTCGCCGACTACAAGCCGGGGGCGGCCAGTCCCTCGGCTCCGGCGGGTACTGCGGCCGCGGGGGCCGCAGGGACCACCACCACGCCCCCGGCGCCCGCCGCCCCGGCCGCGCCCGCCGCTCCGGCTTCCGTGCCGGCTCCGGCCGCCGCCCCGAAGCCCGCCGCCGCCGCGCCCGCCCCGGCCCCCGCGAAGGCCGCCCCGGCCCCCGCGAAGCCGGCCGCCGCCGCGAAGGCCGCGCCCGCCGCCGCGGCCCCCGAGGGCCCCGAGCTGGTGACGCTGCGCGGCCCGGCCGCCGCGGTCGCGAAGAACATGAACGCCTCCCTGGAACTGCCGACCGCCACCTCGGTCCGCGCGGTCCCGGTGAAGCTGCTGTTCGACAACCGCATCGTCATCAACAACCACCTCAAGCGCGCCCGGGGCGGGAAGATCTCCTTCACGCACCTGATCGGCTTCGCGATGGTGCAGGCCCTCAAGGCCATGCCGTCGATGAACTGGCACTACGCGGAGAAGGACGGGAAGCCCACCCTCGTCAAGCCGCCGCACGTCAACTTCGGCCTGGCCATCGACCTGGTGAAGCCCAACGGCGACCGCCAGCTCGTCGTCGCCGGCATCAAGAAGGCCGAGACCCTGAACTTCTTCGAGTTCTGGCAGGCCTACGAGGACATCGTCCGCCGCGCCCGCGACGGCAAGCTGACGATGGACGACTTCACCGGCGTGACGGTCTCCCTGACCAACCCCGGTGGCCTCGGCACCGTGCACTCGGTGCCGCGTCTGATGCCCGGCCAGTCGGTGATCATGGGCGTCGGCTCCATGGACTACCCGGCGGAGTTCCAGGGCACCAGCCAGGACACCCTGAACAAGCTCGGCATCTCGAAGGTCATGACGCTCACGTCGACCTACGACCACCGGGTCATCCAGGGCGCCGCCTCCGGCGAGTTCCTGCGGATCGTCGCGAACCTCCTGCTCGGCGAGAGCGGCTTCTACGACGACATCTTCGAGGCCCTGCGGATCCCCTACGAGCCGGTCCGCTGGCTCAAGGACATCGACGCCAGCCACGACGACGACGTCACCAAGGCCGCCCGGGTCTTCGAGCTGATCCACTCCTACCGGGTCCGCGGCCACGTCATGGCCGACACCGACCCGCTGGAGTACCGCCAGCGCAAGCACCCCGACCTGGACATCACCGAGCACGGCCTCACCCTGTGGGACCTGGAGCGCGAGTTCGCCGTCGGCGGCTTCGCCGGCAAGTCCCTGATGAAGCTGCGCGACATCCTCGGCGTGCTGCGCGACTCGTACTGCCGCACGACCGGCGTCGAGTTCATGCACATCCAGGACCCCAAGCAGCGCAAGTGGATCCAGGACCGCATCGAGCGCCCGCACACCAAGCCGGAGCGCGAGGAGCAGCTGCGCATCCTGCGCCGGCTGAACGCGGCGGAGGCCTTCGAGACCTTCCTGCAGACGAAGTACGTCGGCCAGAAGCGCTTCTCCCTGGAAGGCGGCGAGTCCGTCATCCCGCTGCTCGACGCGGTGCTCGACTCCGCCGCCGAGTCGCGCCTGGACGAGGTCGTCATCGGCATGGCCCACCGCGGCCGCCTGAACGTCCTCGCGAACATCGTCGGCAAGTCGTACGCGCAGATCTTCCGCGAGTTCGAGGGCAACCTCGACCCGAAGTCGATGCACGGCTCCGGCGACGTGAAGTACCACCTGGGCGCCGAAGGCACCTTCACCGGCCTGGACGGCGAGCAGATCAAGGTCAGCCTGGTCGCGAACCCCTCGCACCTGGAGGCCGTGGACCCGGTCCTGGAGGGTGTCTCCCGCGCCAAGCAGGACATCATCAACAAGGGCGGCACGGACTTCACCGTCCTGCCGGTGGCCCTGCACGGCGACGCGGCCTTCGCGGGCCAGGGCGTGGTGGCCGAGACCCTGAACATGTCGCAGCTGCGCGGCTACCGCACCGGCGGCACGGTCCACATCGTCATCAACAACCAGGTCGGCTTCACCGCGGCCCCCGAGTCCTCGCGTTCGTCGATGTACGCGACGGACGTGGCCCGCATGATCGAGGCCCCGATCTTCCACGTGAACGGCGACGACCCGGAGGCCGTGGTCCGCGTGGCCCGGCTGGCCTTCGAGTTCCGTCAGGCGTTCAACAAGGACGTGGTGATCGACCTCATCTGCTACCGCCGCCGCGGTCACAACGAGTCGGACAACCCGGCCTTCACCCAGCCGCTGATGTACGACCTGATCGACAAGAAGCGCTCGGTGCGCAAGCTGTACACCGAGTCCCTGATCGGTCGCGGCGACATCACCCTGGAAGAGGCCGAGCAGGCGCTGCAGGACTACCAGGGCCAGCTGGAGAAGGTCTTCACGGAGGTCCGCGAGGCCACCACCGCGCAGCCCGTCGGCAGCGACGCCCAGGAGCCGCAGGACGGCTTCCCGGTCTCGGTGCCGACCGCGGTCTCCACGGAGGTCGTGAAGCGCATCGCCGAGTCCCAGGTCAACATCCCCGACCACATCACCGTCCACCCGCGTCTGCTGCCGCAGTTGCAGCGCCGGGCGGCCATGGTCGAGGACGGCACGATCGACTGGGGCATGGGCGAGACCCTCGCCGTCGGCTCCCTGCTCCTCGAAGGCGTCCCGGTCCGTCTGGCGGGCCAGGACTCCCAGCGAGGCACCTTCGGCCAGCGCCACGCGGTGATCATCGACCGTGAGACGGGCGAGGACTTCACCCCGCTGCTGTACCTCTCCGAGGACCAGGCCCGCCTGAACGTCTACAACTCGCTGCTCTCCGAGTACGCGGCGATGGGCTTCGAGTACGGCTACTCGCTGGCCCGCCCGGACGCTCTGGTGATGTGGGAGGCGCAGTTCGGCGACTTCGTCAACGGCGCGCAGACGGTCGTGGACGAGTTCATCTCGTCCGCCGAGCAGAAGTGGGGCCAGACGAGCGGCGTGGTCCTGCTCCTCCCCCACGGCTACGAGGGCCAGGGCCCGGACCACTCGTCCGCCCGCCCGGAGCGGTTCCTCCAGATCTGCGCCCAGAACAACATGACGGTCGCGATGCCGACCCTCCCGTCGAACTACTTCCACCTCCTGCGGTGGCAGGTGCACAACCCGCACCACAAGCCGCTGGTCGTCTTCACGCCGAAGTCGATGCTGCGCCTGAAGGCGGCGGCCTCGAAGGCGGAGGAGTTCACCACGGGCCAGTTCCGCCCGGTCATCGGCGACACGTCGGTCACGGACCCGGCCGCCGTCAAGAAGGTCGTCTTCTGCGCCGGCAAGGTCTACTACGACCTGGACGCCGAGCGTCAGAAGCGCGGTGACACGGAGACGGCGATCATCCGCCTCGAGCGGCTGTACCCGCTGCCGGGTGCCGAGGTCCAGGCGGAGGTCAACAAGTACCCGAACGCCGAGAAGTACCTGTGGGTCCAGGAGGAGCCGGCCAACCAGGGTGCCTGGCCGTTCATCGCCCTGAACCTCATCGACCACCTGGACCTGGCGGTCGGCGCCGACATCCCGCACGGCGAGCGCCTGCGCCGCATCTCGCGGCCGCACGGCTCGTCCCCGGCCGTCGGCTCCGCCAAGCGCCACCAGGCGGAGCAGGAGCAGCTGGTGCGCGAGGTGTTCGAGGCGTAGTCGCCGAGCCCTCTCGTGGGCCGTACGTGGCCGGGCCGTACCCCTTTCCGGGGGTGCGGCCCGGCCGTTTTACGCACTTATCCTTGACCCATGTACTTCACGGACCGTGGCATCGAAGAGCTGGAGAAGCGGCGCGGCGAGGAGGAGGTCACCTTCGAGTGGCTGGCCGAGCAGCTGCGTACGTTCGTCGATCTGAACCCGGACTTCGAGGTGCCGGTGGAGCGGCTGGCGACGTGGCTGGCGCGGCTGGACGACGAGGACGACGAGTAGAGCGGCTGACTCGGCGGGGCGCCTTCGGGCGCCCCTTTTGCGTGCGCGGCCCTCTTTCGCGTGGACGGTGTCCGGGATGCCTTGACTTTCCCCAGGCGCGATATATCGTGAATCGAGGAAGACGCGATATGGCGTGTCGTGTCGTCGAGGAGGTCGTCACCATGTCCGAAGTGTCCGTCGCCGAGCCGAGCAAGCTCACTTTCGACGAGCCCGTCAGCGAACTGCACGTACGCATCGTCGACGGCACGGTGAACGTGGTGGGCACGGAGGAGGGCGCCGCCCGCCTGGAGGTGTCCCGGATCGAGGGACCGCCCCTGGTGGTGAGTCATCGCGACGGCACGCTGACGGTGGCGTACGAGGACCTGCCCTGGAAGGGGTTCCTCAAGTGGCTCGACCGCAAGGGGTGGCGGCGCAGCGCGGTCGTCTCGCTCGCGGTGCCTGCGGGCACCCGCGTGGAGGTGGGCGTGGTGAGCGCCGGCGCCGTGGTCTCCGGGATCGACGGCCACGCCGAGGTCAAGAGCGTCAACGGGGACACCGCGCTGGTGGGCCTCGCGGGCCCGGCCCGCGCGGACACCGTCTCGGGGAACGTGGAGGCCCAGGCCCTCACCGGCGATCTGCGCTTCAACTCCGTCTCGGGGGATCTGACCGTGGTCGAGGCTGGCTCCTCGGTGAAGGCCGACTCGGTGAGCGGGTCGATGATCGTCGACCTGGACCCGGCGAGCCGTCCCACCGACATCAGCCTGACCAGTGTCTCGGGCGAGATCGCCATCCGGCTGCCCCATCCGGCGGACGCCGAGGTGGAGGCCAATACGGCGAGCGGCTCGGTGTCCAACGCCTTCGAGGACCTCCGGGTCAGCGGCCAGTGGGGCGCCAAGCGGATCACCGGCCGCCTCGGCGCGGGCAACGGCAGGCTGAAGGCGACGACGATCTCCGGCTCGATCGCCCTGCTGCGCCGCCCACCGACGGAGGACGGCCCGGCCCACGGCGAACCGGCTCCCGGGGAGCCCGCCGCCGGCGAAGCCGCTTCCTCCGCGGGAGACAATGCCGTTTCCGGCCAGAACGGCGCGTCCTCCTCCGACGGCCCGGCCGACAGCACGACCGACAAGAAGGTGCTCTGACATGCCTCCCGTCTTCGCCCACGGCCGTCTCCGCCTCTATCTGCTGAAGCTGCTCGACGAGGCCCCGCGCCACGGCTACGAGGTGATCCGCCTCCTGGAGGAACGCTTCCAGGGCCTGTACGCCCCCTCGGCGGGCACGGTCTACCCCCGCCTGGCCAAGCTGGAGGCGGAGGGCCTGGTCACCCACACCACCGAGGGCGGCCGCAAGGTGTACGCCATCACGGACGCCGGCCGAGCCGAACTCGCCGACCGCAGCGGTGAGCTGGCCGACCTGGAGCTCGAGATCCGCGAGTCGGTCGCCGAGCTGGCCGCCGAGATCCGGGCCGATGTGCGGGGCGCGGCGGGTGATCTGCGGCGCGAGATGCGGGCGGCGGCCTCCGAGGCCCGGCGTGGGGCCCCGGCCGGTCCCGGCCCGGACCAGGGCGAGTACGGGGACAAGGAGTCCTGGCGCGCCGCCAAGGAGGAGATGCGCCGCGTCAAGCAGGAGTGGAAGGAGCAGGCCCGGCGGGCCAAGGACGAGAGCCGCCGGGCCCGTGAGGAGGCCCAACGGGCCCGCCGCCAGGCCAAGGAGGCGCAGGACCACGCCCGGGCCCAGGCGCAGGAGGAGATGCAGCGCATCGCGCGGCGGGTCCAGGAGCAGGTCCAGGACCACTTCGCGCGCGGCGACTGGCCGACGGGCGTCCGCGAGGGCCTGACCGAACTGGCGAAGGAGTTCGGCGAGTTCGGCAAGGACTTCGGGAAGGAGTTCGGCAAGGACCTCGGCTTCGGCCGCTCGGCCGGCGGTACGCAGTCGTCGGCGCCGCCGTCCTCGGCGGCGACCGCCCGCCCGGAGTACTCCCGCACCCCGGAGGACTTCCCGGCCGACTACGAGCCCACCTGGGCCCACGAGGACTCCAGCGGCGACCCCGCCCGCGATCTGGACCGTCTGCTCGACCGCTTCCGCGACGACATCCGCGACGCGGCCCGGGACCACGGTGTCACGGTCGACCAACTGCGCGACGCCCGCCGCCACCTGTCGGCGGCGGCGGCGCACATCGGGGCCGTACTCCGGGCGCCGAGGGGCTGAGGCTCCTCGGGGGAGGAGGGGAGGCCGGGTCAGCCCGCCTGGGCCTCTCCCCCGCCGTACAGCACCCGTGTCAGCGACGCATGGGTGACCCCGTGGTCGGCGAGGACCTCGGCGGCCGGGCCGGGGTGGACGGTCAGGGCCAGGAGGATGTGCTCGTCCCCGATGCGCCGGTCGTGGTGGGACAGCGCCATCCGCAGGGACTGTTCCAGGATCCGCTTGGCGCCCCGGCCGAAGGCCGGCCGCCCCGTCCGCCGCCCCGCGCCCTTCGCTCCGCCGCCCGCCGCTCCGCCGGACGGGGAGCCGTCGGACATCGCGCCGGCGCCGTGCACCTCCTCGATCCGCGAGACGATCTCCGAGACGTCGATGCCCAGTCCCGCGAGGGCGTCGCTCTCGGCGCGCGAGAGGCCCGCGCGCCGACGCGTCTCGTCCAGCGCCTCCCGTACAGCGTCCCTGCGCTCCGCGAGCCCGAGGGCGGCGAGCGCGAAGGACGCCCGGCTGCCCTCCCGGTCCAGCAGTGCGAGCAGCAGATGCTCGGTACCGACGGTCCGGGCCCCCGCCCCCTCGCAGCGCTCGACGGCACCGCGCACCACGTCGCGGGCGTCCTTCGTGAATCGCTCGAACATCACTGCCTCCCGTACTTCTTGTGCACGGCCTGCCTGCTGACTCCGAGCTCCGCGGCGATCTCCTGCCACGACCAGCCCTGGTTGCGCGCATTGCGCACCTGCACCGTCTCCAGCTGCTCCAGCAGCCGGCGCAGTGCGGCGACGGCACGCAGTCCGACCCGTGGATCGCGGTCACCGGCACGCTCGGCGAGATCCGTTGCTTCGGTCATGACGTCAACTTAGGTTGACAGGCCTCTCCATGTCAACCCAGGTTGACGTATGCGGCACGCAAAAGGCGGGTCCGGGACCCGGACCCGCCGAGCAGCGACCGACGACGACTGGGATCTGCCCCAGTGCCGCGGCACTAGTGAGTGAGGACGATCTTGCCGAACTGGTCGCCGGAGGCCAGGCGTTCGAAGCCCTCGCGGGCCCGGTCCAGCGGCAGTACCTCGTCGACGACGGGGCGGACACCGGTGGCGGCGCAGAAGGAGAGCAGGTCCTCCAGTTCGTCCTTGGTGCCCATCGTGGAACCGACGACCTTCAGCTCCAGGAAGAAGATCCGGGTGAGTTCGGCGTGCGAGGGCCGGTCACCACTGGTCGCGCCGGAGATGACGAGGGTGCCACCGGGCCGCAGCGACTTCACCGAGTGGGACCAGGTGGCCGCGCCGACGGTCTCGATGACGGCGTCCACCCGCTGCGGCAGTCGCGCACCCGGCTCCACCGCCTCCACGGCACCGAGTTCCAGCGCCCGCTTCCGCTTGGCCTCGTCCCGGCTGGTGGCGAAGACCCGCAGCCCGGCGGCCTTCCCGAGGACGATCGCGGCGGTGGCGACACCACCGCCGGCCCCCTGGACGAGAACCGAGTCGCCCGGCCTGACACCCGCGTTGGTGAAGAGCATGCGGTACGCCGTCAGCCACGCGGTGGGCAGACAGGCGGCCTCCTCGAAGGACAGTTCCTTCGGCTTGGGCAGGATGTTCCAGGTCGGCACCGCGACCTGCTCGGCGAAGGTGCCCTGGTAGCGCTCGGTCAGGATGGAACGCGGCTCGTCGGGCCCGACTCCGTGCCCGGTCTGGCCGATGACGGAGTGCAGGACGACCTCGTTGCCGTCCTCGTCGACACCGGCGGCGTCACAGCCGAGGATCATCGGCAGCTTGTCCTCCGCGAGACCGACGCCCCGCAGGGACCAGAGGTCGTGATGGTTGAGGGAAGCGGCCCGCACGGTGACGGTACTCCAGCCTGGCCGGGCCTCGGGGGCCGGGCGCTCCCCCAACTCCAGTCCGGAAAGCGGCTGGTCGCGGTCGATTCGGGCGGCGTAGACGGCGAACATGAGCACGACGATAGAGCCGGGGAGGGGCCGGCGAAACCGGAGGCCACTGTGAGACATGCCCTCTTGCGCGGCCGGCCGGGAAGCGTGACCGGAGAGGCCCGACGGGCGCGGGGAACCGCGCGCCCGGCCACAACGCTCCCGCGGCCGCCGTACGACCCCCGCTCCTCCAAGCGATGCCGACCCTTCAAGTCACCGGACGGGCGGGCGGATGGGCAAAGAAACGGCCCCGCCCGGACGGACGGGGCCATTCGAGGCGGACGTCAGCGACGGGCAACGCCCTCGGCCCGAGCAGCGGCCGCGACCGCGGCCGTCACCGCGGGCGCGACCCGCTCGTCGAAGGGCGACGGAATGACGTAGTCGGCCGCGAGATCGTCGCCGACGACCCCGGCCAGCGCCTCAGCCGCGGCGATCTTCATCCCCTCGGTGATCCGGGACGCCCGCACCTGCAGCGCCCCCGCGAAGATCCCGGGGAACGCCAGCACGTTGTTGATCTGGTTCGGGAAGTCCGACCGCCCGGTCGCGACGACCGCCGCGTACTTGTGGGCGACCTCGGGGTGCACCTCGGGGTTCGGGTTGGCCATGGCGAACACGAACGCGCCCTCGGCCATGGAGGCCACCGCCTCCTCCGGGACCGTACCGCCGGAGACGCCGATGAAGACGTCGGCGCCGGCCAGCGCGTCCTCGAGGGAGCCGGTCAGCCCGGCCTTGTTGGTGAAGGAGGCCAGCTCGCGCTTGACCTCGGTGAGGTCCTCCCGGTCCGCGGAGACGATGCCCTTGCGGTCGGCGACGGCGACGTCCCCGATACCGGCCTCGACCAGCATCTTGGCGATGGCCACACCGGCCGCGCCGGCGCCCGAGATGACGGCCCGCAGGTCACCGACGGCCCGTCCGCTCAGCCGCGCCGCGTTGCGCAGCGCCGCCAGCGTCACGACCGCCGTACCGTGCTGGTCGTCGTGGAAGACCGGGATGTCGAGCGCCTCCTGGAGTCGGCGCTCGATCTCGAAGCACCGCGGTGCCGAGATGTCCTCCAGGTTCACACCGCCGAACGAGGGCGCGAGGCGCACCACCGTCTCGATGATCTCGTCCACGTCCGTGCAGGCGAGCGCGATCGGAACCGCGTCGACCCCGCCGAACTGCTTGAAGAGGATGGCCTTGCCCTCCATCACCGGGAGGGAGGCCTCCGGCCCGATGTCCCCGAGGCCGAGGACGGCCGTACCGTCGGTCACGACGGCGACGACGGACGACTTCCAGGTGTAGTCGTTCACCAGGTCCGGCTGCTCCGCGATCGCGGTGCACACGCGTGCGACGCCGGGCGTGTAGGCGAGGGACAGGTCGTCCTTGTCACGGATCGGGACGGTGGCCTGCACGGCCATCTTCCCGCCGCGGTGCAGTGCGAACGCCGGATCGAAGGAGTCGAGGGGTTCCGCACCGCCCTCCTGGCCCGTTTGGTCCGCGCTCTCGCTGCGAGGATTGACGATCTCCGCTGCCACTGTGTTGTACCCCTTAGGTGTTCTTGGATGAGGGTGGCCACTCCGGGTGAGGAGTGGGCGGGCGTCGCACAGGGCCCAGAGGTGATGCGTACGGGCGCCTGCGCGTCGGGCGCGCCGCACACGCGCCCTGAGCCCCGGATGAGGGGTGTAAAGAACCTTCTTACCGGACGGAGACCACAGCCGACGAGTCCAATCCGTGCAAGGTCACATCCCTCGGTCTGTGGACCCTCGACAGAGGTGATCACAAGTGACACGACTCATGCTCGAAGACCGGCCAGGGGCGCCGTTGAACCCTTGACACGGACTCAAGTCAACGGATGGGCCGTACGGCTCGCGAACGCCTCGTGAGAGGAACCGAAGATCCTCCGGCTGGAGGAGCGGATTGCCGCAGATGGTCCGGCGTCGTCCGGGCGTGATGTACCGGACTATGCGGTTCGGGGGTCGCCCGTTATCCGATTTTGACATGGCTGGCCCCCTGATTGGCCTAGTCCGAATGGCAAGATGCGGTAATCACACGAGGTCGCGACACCCAAAGGTGTGTGTTCTCGTCGACCCATCGGCATGTGCCGACCCATCGGCATCTCCATCCATCCGCCGGAGGAACCCACCATGACCGCACGCACCACCCGACACACGACCGCCGCGCGCACCCGCCTGGCAGCGGTCGGATCCCTCGCGGTCGCGGGCGCCCTGCTGCTCTCCGCCTGCGGCGACCAGACAGACAGCGGCAGCTCGGAGAGCAGTGGCTCCGCCTCCACGAGTTCGGCCCCGCTGGCCGGCAAGCTTCCGAAGGCGATCCGTGACGCCGGCGTCATCAAGGTCGGCTCCGACATCGCGTACGCCCCGGTCGAGTTCAAGGACTCCGCGGGCAAGACCGTGGGCATCGACCCGGACCTCGCGGCCGCGATGGGCAAGCAGCTCGGCGTGACGTTCGACTTCCAGAACGGCACCTTCGACACCCTCATCACCGGCCTGCGCTCCAACCGGTACGACATCGCCATGTCCGCGATGACCGACACCAAGGACCGCCAGGAGGGCATCGACTCCGACACCGGCAAGAAGGTCGGTGAGGGCGTCGACTTCGTGGACTACTTCACCGCCGGTGTGTCGATCTACACCAAGAAGGGGGACGACCAGGGCATCAAGACCTGGTCCGACCTGTGTGGCAAGAAGATCGTGGTGCAGCGCGGCACGGTCTCCGAGGACCTCGCCAAGGCCGAGGCCAAGAAGTGCACCGGCGGCAAGACGATCTCCATCCAGGCCTTCGACAACGACCAGCAGGCCCAGACCCGCCTGCGCGCGGGCGGCGCCGACGCCGGCTCCTCCGACTTCCCCGTCGCCGCGTACGCCGTGAAGACCTCCGGCGGCGGCAACGACTTCCAGCTCGTCGGCGAGCAGGTCGAGGCCGCCCCGTACGGCATCGCGGTCGCCAAGGACGACACCCAGCTGCGGGACGCCCTGAAGGCGGCGCTGGATGCCATCATCGCGAACGGCGAGTACGAGAAGATCATCGCGAAGTGGGGCGTCGCCGACGGCGCCGTCAAGGAAGTCACCATCAACGGCGGCAAGTGACCGCGTTCCGCGGCCACTGAAAGGCAACACCCGTGACTGTTGACATCGACAAGACGGACGGGCCGGCGGACACCCCGCCGGCCGGCCCGGAGGCGATCAAGGCCATCCCGGTCCGGCACTACGGGCGGTACATCTCCGCCGTGGTCGCCCTGGCCGTGCTGGCCGGCATCGTCTACGCGTTCTCCCAGGGCAGGATCAACTGGGGGGCGATCCCCGACTACTTCTTCAACGACCGCATCCTCAGCGGCGTGGGCAAGACGCTCCTGCTCACGGTGCTGTGCATGCTGATCGGCGTGGTCGGCGGCATTCTGCTGGCGGTCATGCGCCTCTCGAAGAACCCGGTCACGTCGTCCGTCGCCTGGTTCTACATCTGGTTCTTCCGCGGCACCCCGGTCCTGGTCCAGCTCATCGTCTGGTTCAACCTGGGCCTCGTCTTCGAGTACATCAACCTCGGGCCGGTCTACAAGAACGAGTGGTCGGACTTCATGACCCCGTTCCTGACCGCGCTGCTCGGCCTCGGCCTCAACGAGGCCGCGTACATGGCGGAGATCTGCCGTGCCGGTCTGCTCTCCGTCGACGAGGGCCAGACCGAGGCGTCGCAGGCGCTGGGCATGAGCCACGGCAGGACGCTGCGCCGGATCGTCGTCCCCCAGGCGATGCGCGTGATCGTGCCGCCCACGGGCAACGAGGTCATCAACATGCTGAAGACGACCTCGCTGGTGTCCGTGGTCCAGTACTCGGAGCTGCTCCGGGTCGCCCAGGACATCGGCCAGACCTCCGGCGCCCCGGCCGAGATGCTGTTCCTCGCCGCGGCCTGGTACCTGGTGCTGACCTCGATCTTCAGCGTCGGCCAGTACTACCTCGAGAGGTACTACGCCCGCGGCTCCCTGCGTCAGCTGCCGCCGACCCCCTTCCAGAAGATCAGGGCCAACGTGCTGTCGATCGGCCGACGCGAGGGAGGCATGGCATGACCGAGAAGATCGCGAAGGCCACCACGTCCGTCAGGGACTCCGCGGTGCCGATGGTCAGGGCCGAGGGCGTCCACAAGTCGTTCGGCCTGGTGGAGGTGCTCAAGGGCATCGACCTGGAGGTGAAGTCCGGCGAGGTGTTCTGCCTCATCGGCCCCTCCGGCTCGGGCAAGAGCACGTTCCTCAGGTGCATCAACCATCTTGAGAAGATCAACGCCGGCCGTCTGTACGTCGACGGCGACCTGGTGGGCTACCGCCAGAAGGGCGACAAGCTGTACGAGCTCAAGGACAGCGAGGTCGCGCTGAAGCGCCGGGACATCGGCATGGTGTTCCAGCGGTTCAACCTGTTCCCGCACATGACCGCGCTGGAGAACGTCATCGAGGCGCCGGTCCAGGTCAAGGGCGTGAACAAGGCCCGGGCCAAGGAGCGCGCGATGCAGCTTCTCGAGCGCGTGGGCCTGGCCGACAAGGCCGCGAGCTACCCCTCGCAGCTCTCCGGCGGCCAGCAGCAGCGCGTGGCGATCGCCCGGGCGCTGGCCATGGACCCGAAGCTGATGCTGTTCGACGAGCCGACCTCGGCCCTGGACCCGGAACTGGTCGGCGACGTCCTCGACGTCATGCGCGACCTGGCCGAGTCCGGCATGACGATGATCGTCGTCACCCATGAGATGGGCTTCGCCCGCGAGGTGGGCGACAGCCTGGTCTTCATGGACGGCGGCGTGGTGGTCGAGTCCGGCAACCCGCGCGAGGTCCTGACCGACCCGCAGCACGAGCGGACGAAGGCGTTCCTGTCGAAGGTGCTGTAGCGGCACGACGGCGAAGGGGCGGTACGGACATTCCCGTGCCGCCCCTTTCCCGTGCCGGTCCCTGCTCTGTTGTCAGGCCTGCCAGTCGGTTCGGTACCGGTGGTGGTCCTGAAACCCCCTTCGCCGCCCGTCGCGTAATACCCTGAAAGCACGATCAGCCGTTACCCGACCGCACCCGTGCCATAGAGCCCCTCCGTAAGGACTACAAGTGGAACTGGCCTATTACTCGGACTATGCCGTTCGCCTCGTCAACACCGAGGAACCGCTGAGGGCCAAGGACTCGCTCACCTCGGTGGAGGCCGTCCGGGACCTCTTCGGCACCAACCAGGAGGCGGCCCGCCGCGCCACCGAGGCCGACGTCACCCGCTTCCGTTCGGTCCGGGCACGGCTGCGGGCGGTCTTCGACGCGGCGGACGGCGGTGACGAGACGCTGGCGGTGAACCTGCTGAACTCACTGCTCCTGGAGTTCCCGGTCAGCCCTCAGATCTCCGGGCACAACTTCCGCGACGACGACGGTCGCCCCCTGTGGCACATGCACCTGGCCGACCACCCCTCGAACGCGACCGCGGGCTACGCCGCCATCGCCGCCATGGGCCTGGCCTTCCATCTCACCGAGTACGGTGTCGACCGCCTGGGGCTGTGCGAGGCGGCCCCGTGCCGCAACGCCTACCTCGACACCTCCACCAACCGCTCCCGGCGTTACTGCTCGGACCGCTGCGCGACCCGCGCCAACGTGGCCGCCTACCGCGCCCGAAAGCGCCTGGAGGCCGACCGGACCGTCAGCACCGGCCTCGCCGCCGACAGCGCCCAGCGCACCACCGCCAGCGGCGAGCGCTGATCCGGCTTCAGCGGGCGGTAGCGCAGCCGCACCCTGCCCAGGATCAGCTCGTCGGGCACGGTCCCGTAGTCGGTGCTGTCCCCACCCGCGTACGCGTTGTCGCCCAGCACCCACCACCCCCCGTCCCGCCGCTCCACGGCCCGCTTCACGACCAGCAGGTCCTGCTGGAAGGGATGCCGCAGCACGACCACGTCACCGGCCCGCACCCGCGCGCCGTAGTGCACCACCAGTTGGTCCCCGTGGTGGAGCGTGGGCACCATGGACGGCCCGGTCACCTCGGCCAGCCCGAAGGGTGCCACCACCCTCCCCCGCTCCGTCTCCTGCGACAGTTCCGGCATCCCCGGCACCTCCCCGGTCCGTTCCTCCACCAGTCTCAGTCTCACCCCCGACTTTTGTCCTAAGCCCATGGGGGCACCCGCGTAAACCAGCCTTGCAGGGAGTAATGTCCCACCTGAGAAGACGATCACGAGGAAGGAATGCTCCATGCTTTCCCGCCTGTTTGCCCCCAAGGTCAAGGTCAGCGCACACTGCGACCTGCCCTGCGGTGTGTACGACCCGGCCCAGGCCCGCATCGAGGCGGAGTCGGTGAAGGCCGTCCAGGAGAAGATGGCCGCCAACGACGACCCGCACTTCCAGGCGCGCGCCACCGTCATCAAGGAGCAGCGTGCCGAGCTTGCGAAGCACCACGTCTCCGTGCTGTGGAGCGACTACTTCAAGCCCCCGCACTTCGAGAAGTACCCCCAGCTGCACACCCTGGTCAACGACACCCTGAAGGCGCTCTCGGCCGCCAAGGCGTCGACCGACCCGAAGACCGGTGAGAAGGCCCTGGAGCTGATCGCCGAGATTGACAAGATCTTCTGGGAGACGAAGAAGGCCTGATTTTTTTCACGCCTCTTGACCTGCGCGTTCTTCGTTCGCCCGGTCGTATCCCCCGCACCCGGCCCGCAGGCCGCCGACAACGGCGTCCACCGCGGTCCGGGTGCGGTCTTCTCAGCCACCGGAGAACATCCGCGGCGACTCGGTGGGCGACCACCGTCCCGGAGTCGACCGGGATATGACCCATCGCATCCCGGGCGAACCCGCGCGGGCCACCGCCCTACGATCGCCCCATGAGCTCCCGCACCCACACACCCGTCCGGTGGACGTACGCCTTCCTGGACCGGCCCGCCGAGCACTTCGAGCGGGCCCGCGATTTCTGGACCGCCGTCACGGACACCTCCCTGTCCGCGCCCCGGGGTGAGCGGGACGAGTTCGTCACCCTGCTGCCCGGCGGCGGCGCCGACGCCTGTGTGAAGGCCCAGGGGGTCGCGGCCGGGGACGGCGGGGCGCATCTCGACTTCGCCGTGGAGGACGTGGCCGGGTTCGTCCGGGCGGCGCTGGAACTGGGGGCGGGAACGTCCGCCTCGCACGACGGATGGGCCGTACTGCGCTCGCCCGCCGGACAGCTGTTCTGCGCGGTGCCGTGGCACGGCGAGTCCGTCCGGCCGCCGGTGACCGGGGGCAGCCGTCTGGACCAGGTCTGCGTCGACGTCCCGCCGTCCGCGTACGACACCGAGGTCGCGTTCTGGAGCGGCCTGCTGCCGGACTGGTCGTCACGGCCGGGCTCCCGGCCCGAGTTCCATGTGCTCGCCCCGCTGCCGGACCTGCCGGTCCGGATCCTGCTCCAGCGGCTCGACGAGGGGGACGCGGTCTCCGCCCACCTGGACCTGGCCTGCGGCCCCGACATCGACGCCGTACGCGCCCGGCACGAGCGCCTCGGCGCCACCCCCGTCGCCCCCGGCCCCCACTGGACGGTGATGCGCGACCCGACGGGCGGCCTGTACTGCCTCACCGGCCGCGACCCGGAGACGGGCGGGCTCCCGCGAGCGATGCCCCAGGGCGTGTTTCGAAAGTAGCGTCGTCCGCCCGGAGGGCGGGGCCCGCGGCGTCTGGTGCGGTGCATCGCAAGGCGGAGGGTCGTCCGCGTACCG
>NZ_JBITLN010000014.1:0-224324 GCF_044465285.1 Streptomyces sp. NPDC049687 | reverse complement strand
TCCTGGCCGGACAAGCTGGGCTTCGACAACTTCACCAACGCGTTCGAGCAGTCGGACATGCTGCACTACTTCGGGAACACGCTGCTCATCGCGGTCCCGGCGGTGCTGGTGACGCTGTTCCTGTCGTCGTGCGTGGCGTTCTACGTCAGCCGCTTCGACTTCCGGGTCAACCTCTTCCTGCTCCTGGTCTTCACCGCGGGCAACCTCCTCCCGCAGCAGGTGATCATCACCCCGCTGTACCGCATGTACCTGCTCATCGACCTGCCCGGCATCACCATGAGCGGCAAGCTCTACGACTCCGCGCTCGGCCTGGTCCTCATCCACGTCGCCTTCCAGTCCGGCTTCTGCGCCTTCGTGCTGAGCAACTACATGCGCTCCCTGCCGCACGAGCTGACCGAGGCCGCCCTCGTCGACGGCGCCTCCGTCTGGCGCCTGTACTGGCAGATCGTGCTGCCCCTGTGCAAGCCCGCGATGGCCGCCCTGGCCACCCTGCTCTCCATCTGGATCTACAACGACTTCTTCTGGGCGATCGTGCTGATCTCCACCGGCGAGAACATGCCGATCACCTCCGCCCTGAACAACCTCTCCGGCCAGTACTTCACCGACCCCAACCTGGTCGCCGCCGGCGCCCTGCTCACCGCGATCCCCACCCTGATCGTGTACTTCACGCTCCAGCGCCAGTTCGTCAGCGGCCTCACCCTGGGCGCCAACAAGGGCTGACGGCCCCCGCGCACAAGCTCCCCCCGAAAGAGACCCTCGTGCACCACCCCTTCACCCCGGTGGCCTCCGTCCCCGTGGACCCGCGGCGTGCCCGCGTCCACGAGGAGGGCTGGCAGTCCTGGAGCCCGAGCGGCGCATACTCCCTCGACGCGCGTCCGCACCGCCCGACGAACGCCAACCGGGCCACCGTCTGCTACCGCCCCGGGGTCGGCGACTACAGCCGGCCCGGCCAGGACCCGGCCGAGTTCACCGGGGCCGCCCGCCAGTGGCAGCACGGCCGGCTCTGGACCAACGACCCCGACTGTCCGACGGCCCGCCCGGCGGTGGAGACCCGGGAGCGGTGGGCGGCACACGTGGAGGCGACGGGCGGCCTGATGGCCTCCAGCGACCGTCTCCCGTCCCTGGATCCGTGGGGCGTGGACACCACACGCCGTCTGCTGTCGGGAGGCGAGTGATGGAACGCGTTCTGAAGGTCCCCGGTATCGCGTACGGCGGTGACTACAACCCCGAGCAGTGGCCCGAGGAGGTCTGGGCCGAGGACGTGCGCCTCATGGCCGAGGCCGGGGTGAACATGGTCAGCGTCAACATCTTCTCCTGGGCGCTGCTGGAGCCCGCCGAGGGCGCGTACGACTTCTCGCGCCTCGACCGCATCCTCGACATGCTGTACACCCACGGCATCGCCGCGGACCTGGCCACCCCTACGGCGGCGCCGCCGGCCTGGTTCTTCAAGGCCCACCCCGAGGCGCTGCCGGTGGACCGGGACGGGCGGGGACTGTCGTACGGCAGCCGTCAGACGTTCTGCCCCTCGAGCCCCGCCTACCGCGAGGCCGCCCTTCGGGTCGCCCGCGTGCTCGGCGAGCGGTACGCCGACCACCCGGCCGTCGTCATGTGGCACGTCCACAACGAGTACGGCTGCCACAACGCGGAGTGCTACTGCGACACCAGCGCGGAGGCCTTCCGGGGGTGGCTGCGGGCCAAGTACGGGGATCTGCCGGCGCTGAACGAGGCCTGGGGCACCACCTTCTGGAGCCAGTGGTACTACGACTGGGACGAGATCATCCCGCCCCGCGCCACCGGCGCCGTCCCCAACCCCACCCACCAGCTGGACTGGCGCCGCTTCTGCAGCGACGAGCTGCTGTCGCTGTGCAAGGCCGAGCGGGAGGTACTGGCCGAGGCCGCTCCCACCATCCCCGCCACGACCAACTTCATGGTGATGTACAACTTCGACGCGCTGGACTACTGGCGCTGGGCGCCGGAACTGGACATCGTCTCGAACGACCACTACCTCCGCTCGACCGACCCCGAGTCGGAGATGGACATCGCGATGAGCGGTGACCTCGTACGCTCTCTCGCGGGCGGCCCCTGGCTGCTGATGGAGCACTCGACGGGCGCGGTGAACTGGCAGCCCGTCAACCGTGCCAAGGGGCCGGGTGAGCTGCGGCGCAACGCGCTCGCCCAGGTCGCCCACGGCGCCGACGGCATCGCCTATTTCCAGTGGCGGGCGGCCAAGGCGGGCGCCGAGCAGTGGCACTCGGCGATGCTGCCGCACGCGGGCACGGACAGCGTGATCTGGCGGGACGTGGTGGCGCTGGGCGCGGACCTGAAGGCACTGGCCGAGGTGCGCGGCAGCACGGGCACCGCCGAGACGGCGATCGTCTGGGACTGGGACGCGAAGTGGGCGCTGGAACTGCCCTCGCAGCCCAGCGAGCAGGTCCGCCAGCTGGAGCTGGTCCGCTCCTGGTACGAGCCGCTGTGGCGGGCGGGCGTCGCCGTGGACTTCGTACGACCGGACGCGGACCTGTCGGCGTACCGCATGGTCCTCGCCCCGAGCCTGTACCTGGTCGACGACCGGGGAGCCACGAACCTGACCGCCTTCGCCGAGCACGGCGGCACGCTGGTGGTGGGCTTCCACAGCGGGGCGGTGGACGCGAACTGCCACGTCCGGCTGGGAGGTTACCCGGGCGCCTTCCGGGAGGCGCTCGGAGTGAGGACCGACGAGCTCTTCCCGCTGCTGCCGGGGGAGAGGGCCGGCCTCGACGGCGGGGGCAGCGGCTCCCTGTGGTCGGAGCGGGTACGCCTGGCCGGCGCGCAGGCGGTGTCCTCGTACACGGAGGGCCCGTTGACCGGAGTTCCGGCGATCACCCGCCACGGCTACGGCACGGGCACCGCCTGGTACGTGGCGACCCTGCCCGACCCGGACACCCTGGCCGCCCTGCTGGCCCGCGCGGGCCGCGAGGCCGGGGTCGCACCGGTGCGCGCCGGAATCCCCCGCGGCATCGAGGCCGTGGTGCGCCGGGGCGCCGACGCCGACTACCTCTTCCTCATCGACCACACGGGCCGGGGCGCGGAGGTCCCGGTCGCGGCCGACGGCGTGGAACTCCTCTCCGGGAAGCCGGTGGACGGTGGGTCGGTGCGGGTGCCGCCCGGGGAGGTCGTGGTGGTGCGGGAACCGGGTTCCGGGTGACTCCTCGGGCCGCGAGGTGACATCCCGCGGGAAACGCCCGTCCGCCGGGGGCTCACGCCGGACTCCCTGAGCAGGCCCTTGAGAAACGCCGGGGCGCGGCACGCCCCCACAGCGTGCCGCGCCCCTCCCCTTTCCCCGGGTCAGGCGGTCTCGGGCGAGGGCAGCGTGCCGGTGCGGGCCGCCTCTCCGTACCAGTGGGCGCTCGACTTCGGTGTGCGGGCGAGCGTCGCGTAGTCCACGTACACCGCCCCGAAGCGCTTCTCGTAGCCGTACGCCCACTCGAAGTTGTCGAGGAGGGACCAGAGGTAGTAGCCCCTCACGTCCGCGCCGTCCGCGATCGCGCGGCGGACCGCCGACAGGTGGCCGTGCAGGTACGCGACGCGTTCCGGGTCGTGGACGCGGCCGTCGGGGTCGGGCTTGTCGTCGTACGCCGCGCCGTTCTCCGTCACGTAGATCGGCAGGCCCGGGGCCTCGCGCGTGTAGCGCATGATCAGCTCGTGCAGGCCCGTCGGGTCGATCGTCCAGCCCATCTCCGTGCGGTCGCCGGGGGTCTGGTGGAAGGCGACGTCGTCCGCGGCCGGCCAGGGGGAGTGGTCGCTCGCGCCATGGCCGTCCGTGCGTGGCCCCTTGACCTGCGCGTCCGCCGCCGAGACCAGCGTGGGGGTGTAGTAGTTCAGGCCGAGCGCGTCCAGCGGCTGGTTGATGGTGCTCAGGTCGCCGTCGTGGACGTACGACCAGTCCGTCAGCGACTTTGTCGCCGCCAGCAGGGTCTCCGGGTACGCGCCCCGCAGGATCGGGCCGTGGAAGACGCCGTTGGCCAGGTCGTCGATCTTCTGGACCGCCGCCAGGTCCGCCGGGTCGCCCGGCGAAAGGGGCCGCACCACCGAGGAGTTGAGGCTGATCGCCACCGTGTTGCGGGCCGGCATGGTGGAGCGGAGCGCCGACGTGCCCAGGCCGTGGGCGAGGTTCAGGTGGTGCGCGGCCCGGAGGGAGGCCACCGGGTCGGTACGGCCGGGCGCGTGCACGCCGGACGCGTAGCCCAGGAAGGCGCTGCACCACGGCTCGTTCAGGGTGATCCAGTTCTCCACGCGGTCGCCGAGCGCCTCCCCGACGATCTGCGCGTACTCGGCGAACCGGTACGCCGTGTCCCGCTCCGGCCAGCCGCCCGCGTCCTCCAGCTCCTGGGGGAGGTCCCAGTGGTAGAGGGTGATCGCGGGCTTGATGCCGTTCGCCAGCAGCTCGTCGACCAGCCGGCGGTAGAAGTCCAGGCCGACCTGGACCGCCGGGCCGCGGCCGGTCGGCTGGACCCGGGACCAGGAGATGGAGAAGCGGTACGCCGACAGGCCCAGCTCCGCCATCAGCGCGACGTCGTCACGGTAGCGATGGTAGTGGTCGACAGCGATGTCACCGTGCTCGCCGCCGGCGGTCTTGCCCGGGGTATGGCTGAAGGTGTCCCAGATCGAGGGGGTGCGGCCGTCCTCCCGCACCGCCCCCTCGATCTGGTACGCGGAGGTCGCGGCGCCCCACAGGAAGGTGGGAGGAAAGGTCACCGGGGTCACCGGCTCTGCGGACTCGGACATGGAAGCGCTCCCATGGATGGTCGTCGAGGTCGTCGAGACCGACCGACGAGGTTGGGGGGATGAAGTGGGGGGCGGAAGGGGCCGGGGCGGCGGTGACCCGGCCCCCCCGGAGGTCACGGGGCGGGGGGCATCAGCCCTTCACCGCGCCCTGCATGATGCCGCCCACGATCTGCTTGCCGAAGATCGCGAAGACCACCAGCAGCGGCAGCGTGCCCAGCAGCGCACCCGCCATGATCAGGGACTGGTCGGGGGTGTACCCGCGGCCGAGGCCCGCGATCGCGACCTGCACGGTCGGGTTGCCGGTCTGGCTCAGCACCAGGAAGGGCCAGAGGAAGTCGTTCCACGTCTGGACGAACGTCAGCATGCCGAGCACCGCCATCGCGGGGCGTGCCGCGGGGAACACCACGTGCCACACCACACGCCAACTGCTCGCGCCGTCCACCCGGGCCGCCTCGATGATCTCGTCGGGCAGCGCCTGGATCAGGTACTGCCGCATGAAGAACACACCGAAGGCGCTCACCAGCGACGGCAGGATCACCGCCTGGAGCTGATCGGTCCACTCCAGCTTGGCGACCATCATGTACAGCGGGATGATGCTCAGCTGCGGCGGCACCATCATCGTGCCGATCACGATCAGCATCAGCGCGCCCTTGCCCCGGAACCGCAGCTTGGCGAAGGCGAAACCGGCGATCGTGGAGAGGACGACGATCGTCGCCGCCGACGTCCCCGCGACGATCGTCGTGTTGAGGAAGGCCTTGCCGAGGTTGGCGTCGCTCCAGGCGAGGTCCAGCTTCTTGAAGAGGCCCGAGCCGAACCAGAGCGGCGGGGGCGTCTGCGCCAGTCGGTTGTTGTCGCGGGAGGCGGCGATCGCCGTCCACACCAGCGGGAACAGCGAGCCGATCGTGAACAGGATCAGGACGGCGTACGCGATCGGGCCGCCGTGCAGTTGGCCGCCCGCCCGGGCGGACTTGGGCCGGCGCACCCGGCGGTCCGCCGGTACGGCGTCCTCCGGCTCGCTCTTGGTCAGGGTCGTCGTCACGGCCGGTACTCCTAACTACTGGCGCGCAGCCGGCGCGAGATGACGTAGTTGACGATGCCCACGACGATCAGGATCAGGAACATCGTCCAGGCGATCGCCGAGGCACGTCCCAGGTGCTGGTTCACCCAGCCCTGCTCGTACAGATACAGGCCGAGCGTCTGGAACTGGTGTTCAGCGCCGCCCGACGCGCCCTTGTTCGCGTCGAACAGGAGCGGCTCGCCGAAGACCTGGCTGGCGCCGATCGTGGAGACGACGACCGTGAACAGGATCGTCGGCCGCAGCGACGGCAGCGTCACATGGAAGAACTGCTGCCAGCGGTTCGCGCCGTCCAGCGCCGCCGACTCGTACAGATCCTGCGGGATCGCCTGCATCGCGGCCAGATAGATCAGCGCGTTGTAGCCGGTCCAGCGCCAGATGATGATCGTGGAGACCGCGATCTGGGACGGCCACTTGTCGTTCTGCCAGTCGATCGCGTCGATCCCGACGAAGTGCAACGCCCAGTTGATCATGCCGTAGTCACGGCCGAAGAGCAGCACGAAGACCAGGGAAGCGGCGGCGATCGAGGTCGCGTACGGCGCGAGCATCGCGACCCGGTAGAAGGTCGAGGCACGGAGCCGGTAGTTGAGGATGTGCGCGAGGCCCATCGCCATCAGCAACTGCGGGACCGTCGAGATGATGCCGATGGTCAGGGTGTTCTTCGCCGCGTTCCAGAAGAACTCGTCGTCGAAGATCCGGGTGTAGTTGCGCAGGCCCACCCACGTCATGTCGGTGGGGGCGGTCATCTCCACCTGGTGCAGCGAGGCCCAGCCCGTGTAGATCAGCGGGAACAGACCGAAGGCGAGGAACAGCAGGAAGAACGGCGAGACGAAGGCGTACGGGCTCCAGCGGATGTCCCGCTGCCAGCGGCGCGAGAGCCGGGCCCGGCGCCGCGTCTCCGCCTCCGTGGCTTTCGCGGGCGGGCGGCCCGGGGCCGCGCCCCCCTCCTTCACGGGGGGCGCGGCGATGTCGTGGCGGGTGGCCATACGGGTCACTTGTCCAGGTTGTTGTCGATGGTCTTGGTGGCCGTCTCCCAGGCCTCCTTCGCCGACTTGCCCTTCGTCACGAGGAAGACGCCGTTGTCGCTCAGACCCTGCTGGATGATCTGGTCCTTCGGGCCGATCACCTGCACCGGGGCGGTCTTGGCGGCCTCGGCGAAGATCGTGCCGATCGGGGAGTCACCGGTCATCTCGTTCTTGGCGCCGGTCACCTCGGGGGAGGTGTACGTGCTCGGCGCGCTCGGGAAGTTGCCCTGCACCTTGAACAGCTTCGTCTGCTGCTCGGGCGCGGTCAGCCAGGTGATGAGCGCCTCGGCCTCCTTCACGTGCTTGCCGCTCTTGGGCACGGCCAGGAAGGAGCCGCCCCAGTTGGCGGACTTGGGCGCGGTGGCCACGTCCCACTTGCCGGCGTCCTCCGGCTTCGCCTTGCCCTTGATGGTGCCGAGCATCCACGGCGGGCAGGCGATGGTGGCGAACTTGCTGTTCGCGATCGTCTGCTCCCAGGTCGGCTGGAACTGGGTCTGGGACTGCACGAGCCCCTCTTCGGCGGCCTTCGCCGCCAGGTCGAAGGCGGTCTTCACCGCCGGGTTCGACTTGTAAATGATGTTGCCGGAGGAGTCGTAGAACTTCTCCTTCTCACTGCCCAGGATCGCGTTGAGCAGACCGCCGGGGGAGTCCATGAAGAAGGTGCCGGCCTTGGCCTTCTTCTTGTACTGCTCGCCGGCCTCGACGAACTTGTTCCAGTCGCCCGTCCACAGCTTGGCGACCTCCGCGCGGTCGGTAGGCAGACCGGCCGCCTCGTAGAGGTCCTTGCGGTAGCAGATGGCCATCGGGCCGACGTCGGTGCCGAGCCCGATCGTCTGACCGTCCTTGGCGGTGGCCTGCGCCCACTTCCAGGCCAGCCACTTGCTCTTGTCCACACCCGAGATCTTGGACACGTCCACGAACTTGTCCGCCTGCGTGGCCACGACCTCGGCGATGTTGCCCACTTCGATGGCCTGGACGTCCATCAGGCCGCTGTTGGTGGTGAGGTGGTTGACGAGCGCCGGGTAGTAGTTCTCGTTCCGCTCGGTGACGTTCTCCTCGATCTTGATGTTCGGGTGGAGCTTCTCGTACTCGGCGTAGAGGCCGGCCTCCTTGAAGCCGAAGGTGCCGAAAAGGCCGAGCGTGATCGTGGTCTTGCCCTTGCCGCTGCCGGACGACGAATCGTCGGATGCGTCGCCGCCGTCGTCGGCACAGCCGGCCAGCAGCCCGGCGCCGAGTGTCGCGACGGTCGCCAGGACCACCACCCGACGGGAGGTTCCGGTACGTGCTCGCATTGCGTCCTCCTGTTGCCCTGACGTGCCGACCCCCCGGCCAACTGCATTGTTGGGCCCGTTGTTTCTCGCTGCGGCTCGGGCGGGGAACGTGCGGGATGTGTATGTGTCAGGTACCGTGGGAGCGCTCCCACAGGTGATGTGTTGAAGAGTCGTCGGTTCGGGCGGGGGTGTCAAGGGTGGGGACACGGAGAGATGCGTTCAGTTATCCGGCTGTTAGCTAACCCCGGAGAGTGGTGCACGTTTGGTCTATTTCGGGGCAGAACAGACCGTTGGGCTCCGGGTTGGCCGAACGGCCGGGACTGTTAGATTCCAGGCCAGCGTGATGACGACGGCGGGAAGGCGGAGCCCATGGCAAGCCACGGAGCGCGGGGGCGGAGTGGCGGTCGGCCCACCCTCGAGGAGGTGGCCGCACGCGCCGGAGTGGGCCGCGGCACGGTCTCCCGAGTGATCAACGGTTCCCCGAGGGTCAGCGACGCGACCCGCGCGGCGGTGGAGGCGGCGGTCGCCGAGCTCGGCTACGTCCCCAACACGGCGGCCCGCGCCCTGGCGGCCAACCGTACGGACGCGATCGCGCTCGTCGTCCCCGAGCCGGAGACCCGCTTCTTCGCCGAACCGTACTTCTCGGACATGCTGCGCGGTGTGGGCGCCGAACTCGCCGACACCGAGATGCAGTTGCTGCTGATCTTCGCGGGTAGCGATCGGGAACGCCAACGCCTCGCGCAGTACCTGGCGGCACACCGGGTGGACGGCGTCCTGCTGGTGTCCGTCCACGCCGACGACCCCCTGCCCGATCTGCTCTCACAGCTGGAGATCCCGGCGGTGATCAGCGGTCCGCGGTCCGCCGCGGAGACGCTTCCCTCGGTGGACTCCGACAACTACGGCGGGGGCCGCTCGGCGGTCGAGCACCTCCTCGCCGGCGGTCGCACCCGCATCGCCCACATCACGGGCCGCCTCGACGTCTACGGCGCCCAGCGCCGCGTCGACGGCTACCGCGACGCCTTGCGCGACGCCGGGTACGAGGTGGACGAGGGTCTTATCGAGCCCGGCGACTTCACCGAGGAGGGCGGCCATCGCGCGATGACGGCGCTGCTGGCCCGTACCCCCTCCCTCGACGCGGTCTTCGCCGGCTCCGACGTCATGGCGGCCGGCGCCCGCCAGGCCCTGCGCGAGGCGGGCCGCCGCATCCCGCAGGACGTGGCCCTGGTCGGCTACGACGACTCGGCCATCGCCCGCCACATGGACCCGCCGCTGACGAGCGTGCGCCAGCCGATCGAGGAGATGGGGCGGCGGATGCTCGACCTCCTCCTCACGGAGATCGCGGATCGCCGTCCGGCGGTGTCACGGGGGTTGGAGCCGCGGCAGGTGGTGCTGGCCACGGATCTGGTGGAGCGGGCTTCCTCGTAGGGCGGGGGAGCGGTTGCCCGCGGCCCCCTACGCGTCGAGCCGCCAGCGCACCTCGCCGTCCTGGGTTTCCTCCGTGGGCGCCAGTCCGGCCGCCCGGGCCACCGCGGCCGAGGCCGAGTGGCCGGGGTGGACGTGGGCGACGATCGTGCGGACGCCCTGCTCCAGCAGCCAGGTCACCAGCCCCTGGGCCGCCTCGGAGGCGAGGCCGCGGCGCTGGTACGCCGTGCCGACCACCCAGGCGATCTCTGCCTGCTCCTCGCCGGTCACCGTGGCCTGGACGGTGCCCACGAGCCGCGATCCCTCCCGGAGAACCCAGTTGAGCCAGGAGACGGCCGGGTCGGGGGAGCCGGCGACGAGGCGTTCGTAGCGGGTCCGCAGGGCGGCGGGGGTGCTGGGGGTGCCGCCGATGAAGGTGTGCAGGGCGGGGTCGTCCAGGACCGCGGCCATGTCCGCCGCGTGCTCGACCCGTAGGGGCAGCAGGGTGAGCCGGGCGGTGGTGATCAGCTGCGGGTGGATGGCGGCCTCCGTATAGGGCGTTCCCCGGAAACGCATCAGCCGGTGACCTCCCTTTCGGGAAGTCACCGGCTGATGACTCAGGGTGAGTGACGGGACTCGAACCCGCGGCATCCTGGACCACAACCAGGTGCTCTACCAGCTGAGCTACACCCACCACGACCGGCGGTTCACTTTGTGTCGTTCTCCGACCGGCCGAGAAAAAGTGTACAGGGTCCGAAGGGGTGCTCGTGCACGCATTTCTCCGGCGGGGCGCCGGGGCGGGTTACCGGGCGGGCAGGACGTGCTTCGCGGCGATCGTCTTGGCGGTGTCGGAGTCCGGCCCCGGCTGCGGCACGAAGACGGCCTCGCGGTAGTAGCGCAGTTCCGCGATGGACTCGCGGATGTCGGCGAGGGCGCGGTGGTTGCCGTTCTTCTCGGGGCTGTTGAAGTACGCCCGCGGGTACCAGCGCCGGGCCAGCTCCTTGATGGAGGAGACGTCGACGATGCGGTAGTGCAGGTAGTTCTCGAGCGCCGGCATGTCACGCCCCAGGAAACCGCGGTCGGTGCCGACGGAGTTGCCGCACAGGGGTGCCTTGCCGGGTTCCCTCACGTGCTCCCGTACGTACGCCAGCACCTGCTCCTCGGCCTCGGCGAGGGTCGTGCCGCCGGCCAGCTCGTCGAGCAGACCGGACGTGGTGTGCATCTGGCGCACCACCTCCGGCATCGTCTCCAGTGCCTTCGCCGGCGGCCGGATGACGATGTCCACCCCCTCGCCGAGGATGTTCAGCTCGGAGTCGGTGACGAGGGCGGCAACCTCGATGAGCGCGTCGTCGGACAGCGAGAGGCCGGTCATCTCGCAGTCGATCCACACCATGCGATCGTTCATGCGACCACCCTAAAGCTGACGTCCGCTTTTGGGGTGCCCCGCGTCGGGGTGGACGCCCCGGGGAAGGTCGCCGCGTTCCGCGCCCAGGGCGTTCGAGGACACGGCACGTACGCGGAACGCCGGACGGGCAGGGATGCCCGTCCGGCGTTCAAGAGGTCAGCGCCTCACATTCCGCTTCGCTGCCCCGGCAGGCTCGCGCGCGAGGTCGCGTACGCCTCGCGGGCGTGTTCCGCCGGGTGTCCGGTCGGGGAGCCCATCGCGGCCGCTGCTGCCGCCGTGCGCCTGACCTGCGGAGGGACCGAGCCCGGGCCGTCCGGATGCAGTGCCGGAGGGGGGCCCGCCGGCGCCGGTGGTGGCGACGACGGTTCGGCCTCCAGGGGACGCTCGCCCTGCGGCCTGCGCGCCCGGTACGCCGCCCGGTACGCCGCCGGGGACGAGCCCAACTGGCGGCGGAAGTGGCCGCGCAGCGCCACCGGTGAGCGGAAGCCGCAGCGGCCCGCGACCTCGTCCACCGAGTAGTCCGACGTCTCCAGGAGGCGCTGGGCCTGGAGCACGCGCTGCGTGATCAGCCACTGGAGCGGTGCGCTTCCCGTCAGCGACCGGAACCGGCGGTCGAAGGTGCGGCGGCTCATGTAGGCGCGTGCCGCCAGCGTCTCCACGTCGAACTGCTCGTGGAGGTGTTCCAGTGCCCAGGCGACGACCTCGGCGAGCGGGTCGGCGCCGATCTCCTCTGGTAAAGACCTGTCGAGGTAGCGCTCCTGGCCACCCGACCGGCGCGGCGGGACGACGAGGCGTCGGGCCAGCGCGCCGGCCGCCTCGTTGCCGTGGTCCGTCCGCACGATGTGGAGACAGAGATCGATTCCGGCCGCCGTGCCCGCCGACGTCAGGACGTCGCCGTCGTCCACGAAGAGTTCTCGTGGATCCACGTGCACGGACGGGTAGCGCTTGGCCAGCGTCGGCGCGTACATCCAGTGCGTGGTGGCGGGGCGGCCGTCCAGCAGGCCCGCCGCAGCCAGCACGAACGCGCCGGTGCACAGGCCCACGATGCGGGCACCCTCTTCGTGCGCCCGGCGCAGCGCGTCGAGCGCCTCCTCCGGTGGCGGAGAAGTGATCGAACGCCAGGCCGGCACGACGACCGTGCCCGCCCGCGAGATCGCTTCCAGGCCATGCGGCGCGGTGAGTTCCAGGCCCCCTGTGGTCCGCAGCGGGCCCTCTTCGCCGCCGCACACCAGCAGGCGGTAGCGCGGCACGCCGGCGTCCTGGCGGTCAATCCCGAACACCGACAGCGGAATGGAACTCTCGAAGATGGGGCCGCCGCTGAACAGCAGCACCGCGACGATCTCCTTGCGGCGTCGCCCGGAGAGTTTCCGGGCCGCGGCTTCCGGCGCGGCAGTGGAGTCGTGGCTCATCCTGCTAAGCCCCCCTCGGTGGTCGCGGCTCCTCGGTTGTGTCGCTCCTGCACGTTTCCCCTCGGTCCTGCACGAGTCCCCCGCCGTAGACAGTCAAGATCGAATCTACTGTGTCGCGTGATGCCGGAGTGGCCAGTTCAGCACCCGGCAGAATGTCGACTTGGCAACTTGGCGTGAAGCATTCGATCACGAAGCGTTGCACTCGTGGGGCGTGCAGGGAAGTGCGCCTCGTCGTAGTGGCCAATCCCCATAGGGTGCGCGGGGCTCCCGAGGGCTTGTCCGCGCAGGTGGCGCGGGGGGTGGGGGGTGGTTACGGCAAGAGATGCACAGGGGGCGGAAGTTGGCTGAAAACCAACGCCCCGGTGCATGAAAACCGGTCAACCGGCCGGTGAGTTTCCCCCGGAGTGACGACCGCCACGGTGTGACCCCGTTCCGGTGCGCTGATGGCGCCCCCGGTGGTGCGCGGGCGGCGTGTGTTCCCCGGCGGGCGGCTGGGCCGCGCCCCGCTCGGACTGGCGCAGCAGCAGCCGGCAGACGGCCGTGACGGCGGCGAGGCCGAGAGCGGTGCCGCCGGCGCCGGCCAGGGAGGTGCCGTACAGGAGGAGGACCACCGGGACGAGCACGCAGGAGAAGGCCGCCCAGCGGATCAGGTCGGTCGTGCGCTCGTCGCCGGGGCGGGTGGGGGAGGGCGTGCGGGACGAGGGCGGCATGGCGGGCTCCTCCCTGGGGCGGCGGTGCACGAGGACGGTGGTCGGGGCGGCGGCGGACGAGGACGGCGGTGCGCGGGACGGTCGTACACGAGGATCAACGCCCGAAGGGGCCGTCGGTCACTCACACGGTAGGCCCGGGGGCGAGTGAACCCTGTGCAAACCGCCTGTACCGGGCAGCAACCATTGCGTTACGGGCGGGCCGTCGTGCATGCTCCCTGGAACCCCCACGGACGTGTGCGGGATCTGGGCATCGGATGCGTGCCGCCGTACCCTTGGGGGTATGGGGTTGGGAAGATGATTCCCGGACACACGCTCCGCCGCTCACCTGCGTCCCACCCATAAAGGATCGATACGCCGAGACAGCCATGGCCGGTCACGAATTCTTCGAACCCGCGGACCGCAAGCGGCCCGTCGCCGACCCCACGGCGGCCGAGCCCCAGGCGGCGGAAGAGGCACGCCCCACCTGCGATCCCGCCTTCAAGCATGGCGTGGTCGTCGGTTTCGACGGCTCCACCTCCAGTGAACGAGCCCTCGCGTACGCCATCGGGATGGCCCACCGCTCCCGCTCGGGCCTGATCATCGTCCACGTCGCCAACCGGCTGCCCACGACCGTGTGGGCGGGCTGCGAGCCGCCGGTCTTCGTCGACGTACCGGACCACCGCACCGAGGTCCTCGGTCTCGAACTCGCCTGCGCGGACTATCTCGCGGAAGTGCCCTGGATTCTCGTCGAGCGCGGCGGTGACATCTGCCACGAACTCGAAGAGGTGGGGCGGGAGTACGAGGCCGACGCGATCGTCGTCGGCTCGACGCACGGCATCGTGGGGCGGATCTTCGGATCGGTCGCGGGGCGGCTCGCGAAGCGGGCGAAGCGGCCCGTCATCGTGATCCCGTAGAGCGATCTCCGGCTCTGTCGTCCCACCGGGGCTCCTGGCTCTCAGGCCTCCCAACTCCTTTGTGCGCCGCATGAATCCACCTCGCCGTAGAGGTGTTTGTGCCCTTGTGAAGGGCATATATCGGTCACCGCGCACAACCGCATGAAGGGAGCCCGCCGTGGACAATGACGTCTCTGCGGGAAGCATCACCACGATCGCCGGCCGACTCGCCCTGGGCATCACCCTGTTGGCGTTCGGACTCGGGTACACCGATCTGATCGACGGCGTGACGGCGGCGGACGCCGTGACCATCGCCCAGTACGTCGGCGGCGTCGCACTGTTCGTCGTCGGCCTGCTGGCCCTCCGGGACCGCGACGGGGCCGGCGGTACGGCCTTCACCGTCCTCGGCGCCTTCTGGTTCACCTGGGCCGTCTCGGCCGGTGACCAGGTCTCCGACAACGCCGCCGGGCTCTTCCTGCTCCTCTTCGCCCTCGTGGCGCTCTCCCTGACCGCGGCGGGCGGGGACCAACTCTCCCGTGGGACCTACGGGTTGTTCCTGGTCGCGCTCGTGCTGACGGCGGTCGCGCGCTTCGCCGACAGTGACTCGCTCACCAAGGTCGGCGGCTGGTTCGCGGTCGCCGCGGGCGCTGTGGCGTGGTACGCGGCGACCGCGGCGATGGCCCACTGGCCCACGGCGCTGCCACGACGGGCTGCCGGCCGGGGTGTGACGGCCACCGGCTGAAAGGGCGGCCGGCGCCGGGGCGGGCTTCCCCGGCGATCTGGACGGACCCCCGTGACAGGTGGCGTCACGTGGGGTCCGTTCCCTGTGCCCCGCCTGGAATTCAGCCTCGTCCACCTGTGGCACCGGGCCTGTGATCAGGTCATCGCCCACGCACGGCACCTGGCTCTTCACCCCGCGGAACCGACCCCCGCGGAACCGAGCCGCGCGGGGCTCGGTTCCGCGGGAGCGAGTCCCTACTCGACGGTGACCGACTTCGCCAGGTTGCGCGGCTTGTCGATGTCCCGGCCGAGGGCCTTCGCCGTGTAGTACGCGAGGAACTGGAGCGGGATGCCCATCAGGATCGGGTCCAGTTCGTCCTCGTTCTTCGGGACGACGATGGTCTGGTCGGCCTTCTCCTGGCACTCGTGGGCCACGGCGAGGATCCGGCCGCTGCGGGCCTTGATCTCCTCCAGGGCCGCGCGGTTCTTCTCGAGGAGGTCGTCGTTCGGGACGATCGCGACCGTAGGGAGGGCGGGCTCGATGAGGGCCAGCGGGCCGTGCTTCAGCTCGGAGGCCGGGTAGGCCTCGGCGTGGATGTAGGAGACCTCCTTGAGCTTCAGGGAGGCCTCGCGCGCCACCGGGTAGCCCCGGACGCGTCCGATGAAGAGCATCGAGCGGGCCTCGGCGAACTCGTCGGCCAGCTTCTTGATCTCCTCCTCGTAGGAGAGGATCTCCGCGATCTGGCCGGGCAGCTTGCGCAGCCCCTCGATGATCCGCTTGCCGTCGCGCACCGAGAGGTCGCGGGTGCGGCCGAGGTGGAGGGCGAGCAGGGCGAAGGCGACCGTGGTGTTGGTGAAGCACTTCGTCGAGACGACGCAGACCTCGGGGCCGGCGTGCACATAGACGCCGCCGTCCGCCTCACGGGCGATCGCCGAGCCGACCACGTTCACCACGCCCAGCACCCGTGCGCCCTTGCGCTTCAGCTCCTGGACGGCGGCGAGGACGTCGTACGTCTCACCGGACTGGGAGACGGCGATGTAGAGGGTGTCGGGGTCGACGACGGCGTTGCGGTAGCGGAACTCGGAGGCGGGTTCGGCGTCGGCGGGGATACGGGCCAGCTCCTCGATCATCTGGGCGCCGATCATGCCCGCGTGGTACGAGGTGCCGCAGCCGAGGATCTTCACGCGACGGATCTTGCGTGCCTCGCGGGCGTCCAGGTTGAGGCCGCCGAGGTGCACGGTGGAGAAGCGGTCGTCGATGCGGCCGCGCAGCACGCGGTCCACGGCGTCGGCCTGCTCGTGGATCTCCTTGTGCATGTAGGTGTCGTGGCCGCCCATGTCGTAGGACGCGGCCTCCCACTCCACCGTGGTCGGCTCGGCCGTGGTGCGGGTGCCCTCCGTCGTGTACGTCCGGAAGTCGTCCGCCTTGAGGGTCGCCATCTCGCCGTCGTCCAGCGTGACTATCTGGCGGGTGTGGGCGACCAGCGCGGCGATGTCCGAGGCGACGAACATCTCCTTCTCGCCGATGCCGAGGACGACCGGGGAGCCGTTGCGGGCGACGACGATACGGTCCGAGAAGTCGGCGTGCATGACGGCGATGCCGTACGTGCCCTCGACCACGCGGAGGGCCTGGCGGACCTTCTCCTCCAGGGTCTCCGCCTGGGAACGGGCGATGAGGTGGGTGAGGACCTCGGTGTCGGTCTCGGAGAGGAACTCGACGCCGTCCGCCTCCAGCTTGCGGCGCAGGTCGGAGGCGTTGTCGATGATGCCGTTGTGGACGACGGCGACCTTGTTGTCGGCCGACATGTGCGGGTGGGCGTTCACGTCGGAGGGGGCGCCGTGGGTGGCCCAGCGGGTGTGCGCGATACCGGTGGTGCCCTTGAAGCGCGCCGGGACCTTGGTCTCCAGGTCGCGTACCCGGCCCTTGGCCTTGACCATCTTCAGGCCGGCGGTCTTCGGGGAGGTGACGACTATGCCCGCGGAGTCGTAGCCCCGGTACTCCAGGCGCTGCAGGCCTTCCAGCAGCAGGGGAGCCACGTCACGCTTCCCGATGTATCCGACGATTCCGCACATGTATAGGTATCCCTCAGTCCTGGAGTGGGTGGACTCACCCGTAGACGATGCGCCGCAACTGCCTGACCGACAGCTCCGGCGGCGCCACCGCCCGGTATTTCAGATCCGCCCCGATCCGTTCGAAGATCTCCGTGTTCACCAGGCCTTGGGCCTGGAGTTCACGGTGGCGGCGACGGACGTAGTCCTCGGTCGTCTCGTCGAAGTAGGCGAGGACGTCCTGGATCACCCGCAGTGCCTCGCCCCGCTGGAGGGGCGTGGACCGCATCAGATGATCAACAAGTTCGTCGTGCACCCGGTAGATCCTGAGGTACGCGAGCGGGTTTCGCAAGAAACCTGCCCGATTTCGGGCAGGACCCTGTTAAGGGGTCTTGGCGGAACCTTGAATGTGTTATGAGCGCCTGTTCGCGCACCGTCCATGTGGCGTCTTGCGGTCCGTCGTCCGGGGCGACGAGTTTCAGACGTCATGGACACTCCTCGCATGGGCGTACCCGAGCAGCTCGCCGAGCGCATGAGCATGGCCGAGCAGCACGAGTACCTGCGCGCAAGATTCTCCCGCCGCACGATGATCCGCGGCGGTGCCGTCACGCTGGGCGCCGTCACGGGTGGCGCGTTCGTGACCGGGGCCACGGCCCGGGCCGCCGTACCGACGCAGCCCCTCACCCACACCGAGACCGTCGACGGCTCCCTCGTCGCCCCCTTCGGCCGTCACCTCGCCTGGGGCAACGACCCGCGGACGGAGGTCACCGTCTCCTGGCAGGTCCCGGTCGCCGTGAAGAAGCCGTTCATCCGGATCGGCGCGCACCCCTGGGACCTCTCCCGCAAGATCGAGGCCGAGGTGCGCACCCTTCACACCCCCGCCGGGGTCGGCGCCAGCGGCGACCACAGCCAGTACTACCTGCACGCCGAGCTCACCCAGCTGCGCCCCGGCAGGACCTACTACTACGGCGTCGGCCACCAGGGCTTCGACCCGGCCGAGCCGCACCTGCTGGGCACCCTGGGCACCTTCACCACGGCCCCCGCCCACAAGGCGCCCTTCACCTTCACCGCCTTCGGCGACCAGGGCGTCAGCTACCACGCGCTGGCCAACGACAGCCTGATCCTCGGCCAGAACCCGGCCTTCCACCTGCACGCCGGCGACATCGCCTACGGCGACCCGGCCGGCCAGGGCAAGACCTCCGACACGGGCTTCGACTCGCGCACCTGGGACCAGTTCCTCGCCCAGACCGAGTCCGTCGCCAAGTCGGTCCCGTGGATGGTGTCCTACGGCAACCACGACATGGAGGCCTGGTACTCGCCCAACGGCTACGGCGGCGAGGAGGCCCGCTGGAACCTTCCGGACAACGGCCCGGACAAGAAGAACCTCCCGGGCGTCTACTCCTTCGTCTACGGCAACACGGCGGTCATCTCACTGGACCCCAACGACGTCTCCTTCGAGATCCCGGCCAACCTCGGCATCTCCGGCGGCACCCAGACGACGTGGTTCGAGGCGCAACTGAGGAAGTTCCGGGCCTCGAAGGACATCGACTTCGTCGTCGTGTTCTTCCACCACTGCGCGTACTGCACCTCCACCGCGCACGCCTCGGAAGGGGGCGTGCGCCAGGAGTGGGTGCCGCTGTTCGACAAGTACCAGGTGGACCTCGTCATCAACGGCCACAACCACCAGTACGAGCGCACGGACGTCATCAAGGGCGACACGGTCACCAAGAAGCTCCCGATCGGCGGCACCGCCTACCCCGAGACCGAGGGCGTGGTGTACGTGACGGCGGGCGCGGCGGGCCGCAGCCTGTACGCCTTCAGCGCCCCGGACTCCTACGAGGGTCACGAGCACGAGGTCGACTCCGTGGCCTCCTTCATCAACACCAAGGACGGCAAGGTCGACGAGACCGTCACCTGGTCCCGTGTCCGCTACCTGAACTACTCGTTCCTGCGCGTGGACGTCACCCCCGCGCCGAAGGGCCACTACACGACCCTGACGGTCCAGGGCATCGCCGAGACCGGTGACCGGATCGACCACTTCACGGTGGCCCGCAAGGCCAAGTAGGCCGAGCCGCCCCGAAGTGCGCCCGGAGGGCGGGGCGCACCACCCGCCGGCGGGCGGTCCTCACCGGCGTCACAGACGCTTGAGGACCGCCTGTTTGGCCATCGTGAACTCGTCGTCCGTCAGGACACCCTCCCGGTGCAGCTCGCCGAGCTCGCGCAGCCGGCGCAGAAGCGCGTCGTGGTCGCCGCCGGGACTCGGGCCGTCCGGTTCGGGCCCGGACGGCCGCAGGGCGGGCCGTAGGGCGTCCTGCGGGCCGGTGGCCGGATGCGGCAGCCGGGCCTGCACCGCCGCCGCGACCAGCGCCATCAGCGGGTCCTTCTTGAACCCCCACAGCTCCACGGCGTTGGGGTCGTACTTCGGCGGGGCCTTCGTGGGCGCGTGGCGCACCCGGAACCGCAGGTGGCCGTTCTCCAGGCCGACGGCCGGCTGCCACTCGACGCCGGTGATGTCCTCGACGCGGATCGTGCGGGTGCCGGCGGAGGCCTTCGCGTCCTCCGTCTTCCAGTTCCACTCCAGGCGCACGTGGTCGCCGTCGAAGCTCGCGGTGCCGTCCCCGGCCGAGCAGGACAGCGGCACCGAGGGGCCGGGCAGCAGATACGCGTCCACGGGACCGGCCGGCACCTCGTCGAGCAGGAGCGCGTGCCGCACCTCGTCCACGAAGTACTCGGCGACGCCGTACCGGTCGGATTCGACGATCAGCTGGTAGGGGTCGTGCGGCTCGGTCAGCCGGCCGCCGGTGGCGTGCAGCAAGGGGTCGGCGCCGTCCCGCAGCCGCAGCCTCAGCCGCCCGGTCCGCTTCCCCTGTTCGAACGAGATCCCCGCCAACGCCCCCAGGGGGAGGACCAGTTCACCCAGTTCCTTTCGCAGCAGTCCGACGCCCTTGTCCCGCCCCGGCGTCAGCCGCAGCGCGTCACCGTCGAAGACCCAAGTGCCGTCCTTCTGGAGGATTTCCGCCATGTGATGATTGTTCCAAGAGGTCTGCGCAAAGACACGACGGGCGCCCCGAGGACCGTACTCGGGGCGCCCGTCCGTCTTGATCAGAACCCTGTGACGGGATTTTTCAGGGTGCCGATCAGCTGGAGGGCGCCCGACGGGTCCGCCAGGTCGACCATCTGCCTGTTGTCGCGCAGCTGGAGCCGGTTGAGGCAGGACAGGGCGAACTCGGGGGCGAACATGTCGTACTGGCGGAACTTGTCGGCCAGTTCGGGGTTGGCCTCCTGGTAGGCACGGGTGACCTCGGCGACCGTGCGCCAGAAGTCGTCCTCCGTCAGGATCCCCTCGGTGGCCAGTTCGGCCGCGAGGAAGCGGAAGAAGCAGTCGAAGACGTCCGTGAAGATGGACAGCAGCTTCTTGTCCTCGGGCACCTCGACGCGGATCCGCCGCACCTCCGGCGGCAGTACCGCGTCCGGGTCCATCACCGCGATCTCCTCGGCGATGTCCTTGTAGATCGCCCGCTGCACGACCCCGTCCTTCAGCACCAGGATCGTGTTCTCGCCGTGCGGCATGAAGACCAGGTCGTAGGCGTAGAAGCTGTGGAGCAGGGGCGTGTAGTACGCCTGGAGGTAGGCGCGCAGCCACTCGGCCGGCGCCAGCCCCGACTGCTCGACGAGCGCGCCGGCGACCGACCTCCCCTCGTGGTCGACGTGCACCAGGGACGCCATCGTCGCGAGCGACTCCCCGTCCTGGAGCATCGGCACCGGGCTCTCCCGCCACAGCGCGGCCAGCATCTTGCGGTACGGCGAGTAGCGGTCCGTCGCCGCCTCGTACTCCAGGTGCCGGTAGCCCACGGCCGCCCGCTCCCGGATGATCGACAGACCGGCCGACTTGAGCACCGGATCGTTGTCGATCAGCTGGGCGAGCCAGTCGTTGATCGCCGGGGTCGCCTCCATGTACGCCGCCGAGAGGCCGCGCATGAAGCCCATGTTGAGGACGGACAGAGCCGTCTTCACATAGTGCTTCTCGGGGTGCGACCGGTTGAAGAAGGTCCGGATGGACTGCTGGGCCAGGTACTCGTCGTCGCCCTCGCCCAGGCAGACGAGGTTCTTGCGCGCGACCTCGGCGGCGAAGGTGACGGTGAGCTTGTTCCACCACTGCCAGGGGTGGACGGGGATGAGGAGGTAGTCGGCGGGGTCGAGGTGCTGCTCGCGCAGGATCCCGTCGAACCGCTCGACCGTCTCCTCGCCCAATTCCTGCCGTACGAACGTCTCGTACTCGATCCCGACACCCGCCGTGAACGCGGCGCGCGACCGGTGCGCGGCCAGCCACACCAGCCGGACCGGGCTCGCCGTCTCCGGGGCGTACGACAGGTACTCGTGGACGCCGAAGCCGAGCCGCCCGTTGTTGGCGACGAAGCAGGGGTGGCCCTCGGTCATGCCGGTCTCGATGGCCTGGAAGCCGCTTCTGACCAGCTCGGCGGAGGTGATCTGCGGTTTGGTGAGCTTGTAGCAGGTGCCGGAGAGGGTGGAGGAGATCTCCTCCAGGTAGACCGGCAGGATCTCGTCGCTCAGCCCCAGCGCCTGCTTGAGCTCGATGAAGAAGTCCAGCGCGGCGACCGGCAGTTCGGCCCCGTCGCGGGTACGGCTGATGGAGTCGGCGTCCACCTGCCAGTGGTCCAGGGCGCGGCGTACGGCGGTGAAACGGTAGTACGTGAGCCCGTCGTCGCTGCGGACGACGTACCGCCCGCCCTGCTCCTCGGGCATGATCAGCCGTTCGTGGGCGAACTCCGCGAGGGCTTTGCGGACCAGCAGACGGTTGGCCTTCTCCCAGCGCTCGGGGGAGAGGTGGGCGACGGCGTCGGCGAGGCTCATGCGGCCACCCCCGTCGCGGCGAGGAACCGCTCCCGGGTGCAGAAGCTCAGCAGGGCCTTCTTCTCCGGCTTCTGGATCTCCCGTTCGGGCACGAATCCGACGGCTTCGTTCAGGGCGTGGACGGCCTTGTTGGACACGTCCGGCTCGACGACGACGCGTCGCACGGACGGGTCCTCGAAGAGGTGTGCCATCACGGCGGTGATGACGGACCGGGTGAAGCCGTGCACGGGCGTGTCGGTCGGGGGCGTGAGGAAGTGCATGCCGACGTCGCCCGGCTGCGGCTCGTAGAGGCCGACCAGCTCGCGGTGGGCGGGGTCGTACCTCTCCATCAGGAAGGCGGGGACGCCGTCGAGCAGCCCGAGCAGCGCGTGATGGTGCTCGTCGGCGGCGATCTCCAGGTAGGCCCGCTCGACGTCCTCCAGCTTGGCGTCCTGCATCATCCAGAAGGCCGCCTTGGGGTGGGTGACCCAGGAGTGCAGAAGCTCGGCGTCCTTCAGGGGGTCGAGCGGGCGGAAGGTGAAGGTCATATGCCGAACTCCTGGAACGCGATGGTCTTCTCGACCGGGTAGTACTCGCTGCCGAGCAGCTCACGGATGATGCAGCTGTTGCGGTAGGCGCCCATGCCGAGGTCGGGGGACGTGATGCTGTGCGTGTGCACGGCGGCGTTCTGCAGGAACACGCCCCGGCCCGTGGTGTCGATGGCGTAGTTGCGGGTGACGTCGAAACGACCGTGGTCGTCGAAGCGGAGACGGTCGCGGACCGGCTCCAGGAAGGCCGGCGGCTCGTAGTGGTAGCCGGTGGCCAGCACCAGGCCCTCGGTGGCGATCTCGTAGTCCTTGCCCTGCTCGTCCTGGCGGAGGCCGAGGGTGTACGTGCCGTTCTCGTACCGTGCGCTGTGCAGCGTGGAGTTGGTGAGCAGCCGGGTGGGGACGGGCCGGTCGCCGTACTCGACGTCCTTCTGGTAGAGAAGGTCGAAGATCGAGTCGATGAGGTCCGAGTTGATGCCCTTGAACAGGCCCTTCTGCTGCTTCTCCAGCCGGTAGCGGGTCTCCTCCGGCAGCGCGCGGAAGTAGTCGATGTAGTCCGGGGACGTCATCTCCAGGGTCAGCTTGGTGTACTCCAGCGGGAAGAACCGCGGGGAGCGGGTGACCCAGTTGAGCCGGTAGCCGTGGACGTCGATCTCGGAGAGCAGCTCGTAGTAGATCTCGGCCGCGCTCTGGCCGCTGCCGACGATGGTGATGGACTTCTTCGCCTGGAGTTCCGCCTTGCGGCGCATGTACTGCGCGTTGTGGAAGAGGTCGCCGTCCAGCCCGCGGCAGGGCTCGGGGACGAACGGGACCGTTCCCGTGCCGAGGACCAGACGGCGGGCGCGGTACACATCTCCGGCCGTGGTCGTCACGACGTACAGCTCGTCCTCGTACGTCACCTGCGCGACCGTCGTCGAGAAGCGCACGCTGCTCAGCTTGCCTGCGGCCCACCGGCAGTAGTCGTCGTACTCGACCCGGAGCGGGTAGAAGTTCTCGCGGATGTAGAAGGAGTAGAGCCGGCCCTTCTCCTTCAGGTAGTTGAGGAAGGAGTACGGCGAGGTCGGGTCGGCCAGCGTCACCAGGTCCGACATGAACGGGGTCTGGAGGTGGGCGCCGTCGAGGAACATGCCGGCGTGCCACTCGAAGTCGGGCTTGGACTCGAGGAAGACGCCGTCGAGTGCGTCGATCGGCTCGGTGAGGCAGGCGAGGCCGAGGTTGAAGGGGCCGAGCCCGATCCCCACGAAGTCGTAGGTCTTTTCCGTGGTTTCAGGAAGCGCGGTCAAGGGACTCTCCCAGGTACTGCTCGGCGTGGCCGGCGATCAGGTCGAGGACGGCGGCGATGTCGGCCGCGGTGGTCTCGGGGTTGAGCAGGGTGAACTTCAGGTAGTGGCGGCCGCCCACCTTGGTGCCCGCGACCACCGCGTCGCCGGAGGCGAACAGGGCCTTGCGGGCGTACAGGTTGGCGCGGTCGATCTCGGCGGGGTCGGTGACGGCGGCGGGGATGTGGCGGAAGACCAGGGTGGACAGGGACGGCTGCACGACGACGTCGAAGCGCGGGTCGGCGGCGAGCAGGTTCCAGGCCTCCACCGCCAGGTCGCAGACCTCGTCGAAGAGCTGCCCGATGCCGTCGGCGCCCATCACCCGCAGGGTCATCCACAGCTTGAGCGCGTCGAAGCGGCGGGTGGTCTGCAGGGACTTGTCCACCTGGTTGGGGATACGTTCCTGCACCATCCGGCGCGGGTTCAGGTACTCGGCGTGGTAGGTGGCGTGGCGCAGCGTGGCCGCGTCCCGGACCAGCACGGCGGAGGAACTCACCGGCTGGAAGAAGGACTTGTGGTAGTCGACGGTGACGGAGTCGGCGCGCTCGATGCCGTCGATGCGGTCCCGGTACTTCAGGGAGGCGAGCAGACCGCAGCCGTAGGCCGCGTCGACGTGCATCCAGGTGTCGTACTGGTCGCAGAGCTCGGCGATCTCGGGCAGCGGGTCGATCGAGCCGAAGTCGGTGGTGCCGGCGGTGGCGACGACGGCCATGGGGACGAGGCCGTCCTGCTCGCAGCGCTCCAGTTCGTGGGCGAGGGCGACGGTCTGCATGCGCTTGTCGTGGTCGACGGGGATGGAGACCACGGCGTCCTGGCCCAGGCCGAGCAGTTTCGCGGACTTCTTCACGCTGAAGTGGCTGACCTCGGAGGCGAAGATGCGGAGTTTGCCGAGGTCGTCGGCCTTGGCCTCCTCCCGGGCCAGCAGCAGCGCCTGGAGGTTGGACTGCGAGCCGCCGGAGGTGAAGATGCCGTCGGCGGCCGGTCCGAGGCCGATGCGCTCGGCCGTCCAGTCGATCAGTTTCCGCTCGATGAGCGTGCCACCGGCCGACTGGTCCCAGGTGTCGAGGGAGGAGTTGACGGCGGAGAGGACCGCCTCGCCCAGCACGGCGGGGATGACGACCGGGCAGTTGAGGTGGGCGAGGTAGCGGGGGTGGTGGAAGTAGATGGCGTCGCGGAGGTAGACCTCCTCCAGCTCGTCGAGCACCGCGGCGGTGTCGTACAGGGGCTGGTCGAGGTCGATCCCCTCGATACGGGGTGCGAGGGCGTCGACCGTGACGCCGGTGAACGGACGGTCGGTGGCGGCGAGTTTGGCGGCCACCCGCTCGACTCCTTCGGTCACGGAGCGGCGGTACTGCTCCGCGGTCGTGTCATTGAGCAGGTGCGAGCGCATGTGGGGGCCCTCCGGGGGTGGGGACGGGTCCGCTGCGGGACGGACTCAGGGGCGGAGCCTCGGGTTCAACTTAGGTAAGCCTAACCTAATTAACCCGGCTGAAACTCCGCCCCTGCCGTGACCGTGATCACGTCGGTCACTCCTGCTCGCGCAACTGCTCCTCGCTCAGACCCTGGCGCCAGTACCCGACGAAGGTGACCCGGCGCCGGTCGATCCCGCGCTCCTGCACGAAGTGCCGGCGCAGCGCCTTCACGGACCCCGACTCACCGGCGATCCAGACGTACGGCCGCACGGCGGGCGGGAGTTGGGCGGCACGGAGCGCGTCGAGCGAGGACCCGGCGCCCAGCCAGGTGACCTCGGCGTCCGCCAGGGTGATCAGATCCTGCGCGGTGCCCGGATCGCGCGCCTCCAGCCACACCCGGACACGCTGCCCGGCCGGGAGCGACTCCAGGATCGACGAGATCGCCGGAAGGGCCGTCTCGTCCCCCCACAGCAGCATCAGATCGCAGTCCGCGGGCGGCCGGAAGCGGATCGCCCGGTTGTCCGCGACGGCCGGCCCGAGCAGCACCACCCGGTCGCCGGCGCACGCGCGCGAGGCCCAACTGGAGGCGGGCCCGGCAGGGGTGTGCAGCACGAAGTCGATGTCGATCTCGTCCGGATCGCGCCGCAGCGCCCGGAGCGTGTACGACCGCATCACCGCCCGTACGTCATCGGGCAGTTCCCGCCATCCCTGCCACCACCCGTCACCGAGCTCGACGGGCACGGCGGGCGCGTCCTGCCCGGGGTGCGGGAGGAAGAGGGAGAGGGACTGGTCGCGCCCGTCGGAGAAGAAGTGCCGCAGGTCGTCCCCGGCGAAGGTCACCCGGACCACGGACGCACCGAGCCGTCTCGTCCGCGTGACCTGGAGGGAGAAGAAACGGAACGGGGCGGCGACGGCCGTGGTCATGGGGGTGCTCCTGGAGACGTGGGGGACGGCTACTGGCCCAGGGCCGGTCAGGCGACCTTCTTCGCCTTCTCGAGGGCCTCGGCGAGGCTCTCGAGCAGCGGCACGCACTTGTCGTACGACAGGATCGGCTCCGGCGAGCGGGCGATGATCTGACCGGCCTTCACGGCGGGAAGCTTCTTCCAGGTCGCCTCGGTGATCGCGGCGGGCTGCAGCGCCGAGGACCGGTCGTCCATCATGATGATGTCCGCCGCGTACTTGTCGACGTTCTCCCAGCTCAGCGACTCGTACCAGCCGCCACCCTCCTTCTTCGCACTCTCCGGAGGCTCGACGAAGTTCACGCCGAGGGCCTTGAAGTACTCAAGGTCGATGGAGAGGTTGGTGCCGGAGACGTAGAACAGCTCGGCGCTCGCGGACCCGGCCATGACCTTGATGTCGGGCTTGGCCTTCGCCGCGGCGCGCAGCCGCGTCGCGGCGGCCTCGAACCGCTTCTTCGCGTCGGTGACCTTGGCCGCGCCCATGTCCGCGCCGAGGGATTCGGCGAGCTCCCACATGCGTTCCAGCGGAGCGGTCAGCTGACGGTCGTAGACGGAGATGCCGACGCTCGGGGCGAGCTTGGCGATCTTGTCCTTGGACGCCTCGGGGACGTACCAGAGGGTGCCGGCGTCGTCGAACATCGTGGAGATGAGGACGTCGGGCGCGAGGGCCGCATACTTCTCGACGTTGAACTCGTCCCACACGTTGCCCAGGATCTCGACCTTGGATATGTCCATGTCGCCGGCCTGGACGTCGGCCTTGCCGTCGGTGGTCTTGGTCGGGCCGAAGACACCCTTGACCTGGACGCCGTAGTCGTAGAGGGCGGCGCCGACACCGGTGAAGGCGACGATGTTCGCGGGGATTTTGTCGAGCTCGACCGTGGTGTCGCGGTCGTCCTTGAAGGTCCAGGGACCGGACTTGGCGGAGGCGCTCGCCGACGATGCCGAGCCACTGCTTTTCGCGTCGTCGTCCCCGCAGGCCGCGAGCACGGCACCGAGGCCGAGGGCGCCACCGGCGGCCAGGATGCCGCGGCGGGTGAGGTGGTTGGCGCTGGCGTTGGGCATGAGAGTGGCTGCTTTCGAACGTGCGGATCACCGCCGGACAATTCGAAGGTAGGTTAGCCTAACCTCAGCACATGTCCAGAGGGGGGAGTGCCGTGATCCCGAACCTGTGGCATCTCTGTGCTCCGCCCTCTTCAGTCAATTTGCCGTTTGTGAGCGGGAGTTGGCCGTAAATCGCCTCTTGCTGAACACGCTTCGGGCGCTTAATGGTCCCCACGTGGTCACAAGTGCACGTGCTGACGGGGGAACGTGTGGAGACTCAGGGAACAGTTGGCGGGCCGCTGCCCGAACCGCCGCTTCCGCAGGGCGCGGGCGGTGTCGATCTCAAGGTGAGCAAGCGGCTGTTGTGGGTGGGCGAGGCCGCCTACCCGCTGCACAACATCACACGCGTCCATACGTTCGTGCTCAGACCGAAGCGGGGGGAGGCCGTCAACGACTTCCTGAAGTGGGCGGCCGTCGCCTTGGTGGTCTACCTCGTCGCCATGAACTTCATGGCCGACGACAGCATGGCGGTGCTGCTGACGCTCCTGCTGGTCGCCACGCTGATCACGCTGGGCGTGCGACTGGCGAAGGTGTGGACCGCCCCGAACGAACACGTCCTGGCCGTCGAGACGTCCAGCGCGTCCACGGCCCTGGTGACGCTGCCCAATCCGGCCCAACTGCGGACGCTCGTCGACTACATCGTCAACGCCATCGAGCACCCGGAGGCGGAGTTCGAGATCCGGGTGGAGAAGGTGCTGGTCAACCCGAGGAACTACCACTTCGGGGACACGGTGAACATGTACGGCGGCCTGGCCAACACGGGGATCGTGAAGAATTGAACACCTTCAACTTCAGCCACGGCGGCGCCGGTGACCAGGTCAACATGGTCAACACCTCGAACAGCATCGGCATCGTCAAGGGGCAGACGGGCACCCCCGCGGACCAGGCGATCGCGCTGCTGATGCGAGAGGTCGAGGAACTGCGCGGCCGGCTGACGCCCGAGGCCGCGCGGACCGTCGACGGCAACCTGCCGGTCGTCGCCGACGGCACACGCGCCCCCGGTGAGCGGCTCACGGCCCTGGCGGCCGTCTCCGGCGCCCTGGCCGCGGCGGGACAGTCCGTGCTGGGCCTGATCGACGGGGTGCGGCAACTCCTCGGCGGATAGGCCCCGTCGGCGTCAGCCCGCCAGACCCAGCTCCCGGGCGATCAGCATGCGCTGGACCTCGCTCGTGCCCTCGCCGATCTCCAGGATCTTGGAGTCGCGCCACATACGTGCGACCGGGTACTCGTTCATGAAGCCGTAGCCGCCGTGGATCTGGGTGGCGTCGCGGGCGTTGTCGACGGCGATCGTGGACGAGTAGAGCTTGGCCAGGGCCGCCTCCTTCTTGAAGGGATCGCCGGCCACCAGCCGGGACGCGGCGTCACGCCAGGCCAGCCGGGCCGTGTGGGCCTTCATCTCCATGTCGGCGATCTTGAACTGGATGGCCTGGTTGGCACCGATCGGACGCCCGAACGCATGCCGCTCCCGGGCGTACTTCACCGACTCGTCCACGCACCCCTGCGCCAGCCCGGTCGCCAGCGCGGCGATCGCGATCCGGCCCTCGTCGAGGATCCGCAGGAACTGCGCGTACCCGCGCCCCTCCTCGCCCAGCAGGTTCGCCGCCGGGACCCGCACGTCGGAGAAGGACAGCTCACGGGTGTCGGAGGCGTTCCAGCCGACCTTGGAGTAGGGCTGCGCGACCGTGAAGCCCGGGGTGCCGGACGGGACGATGATCGCGGAGATCAGCGGCCGGCCGTCCGGCTTGCGGCCCGTGACCGCAGTGACCGTCACCAACCCCGTGATGTCGGTTCCCGAGTTGGTGATGAAGCACTTGGTGCCGTTGATCACCCACTCGTCGGTGGCCGGGTCGAGGCGGGCCGTCGTACGCGTCGCGCCCGCGTCCGACCCGCCGTCGGGCTCGGTGAGCCCGAACGCGCCCAGGATCTCGCCCGAGCACAGCCGCGGCAGCCACTGGCGCTTCTGTTCCTCCGTGCCGAACAGATGGACCGGCATGGCGCCCAGCGAGACGCCCGCCTCCAGGGTGATCGCCACCGAGGAGTCGACGCGCGCCAGCTCCTCCAGGGCGATGCCGAGCGCCAGGTAGTCGCCGCCCATGCCGCCGTACTCCTCCGGGAACGGCAGCCCGAACAGGCCCATACGGCCCATCTCGCGGACGATCTCGTACGGGAACTCGTGCCGCTCGTAGAAGTCGCCGATCTTCGGGGCGACGACGTCATGGGCGAACTCCTCGACCGTACGGCGGAGTTCTTCCAGCTCGGGGGAGAGACGGTGGTCCATGGCGGGTCACTGCTCCTTGTGGGACAGGGCTCGGACGGTGCGGGAGGGGCTGGGTCGGCCCAGGTGGTCGGCCATCCACACGCTGGTGGCGACGAGGCGGCCGAGGTCGACCCCGGTGTCGATGCCGAGGCCGTGCAGCATCCACACGAGGTCTTCGGTCGCGAGGTTTCCGGTGGCGGACTTCGCGTACGGGCAGCCGCCGAGGCCGCCCGCGGAGGCGTCGACGGTGGTGACGCCCTGCTGGAGCGCGGCCAGGGTGTTGGCGAGCGCCTGGCCGTAGGTGTCGTGGAAGTGCACGCCCAACGCCTCCACCGGGGCGTTCGCTTCGGCGAGCGCGTCCAGCAGCGCGACGACGTGACCCGGCGTCGCGACGCCGATGGTGTCGCCGAGGCTCAGCTCGTCGCAGCCCAGGTCGAGCAGCGCCCGGCACACCCGCACCACCTGGGCGACCGGTACCGCGCCCTCCCACGGGTCGCCGAAGCACATGGAGAGATACCCGCGCACATGCACGCCCTGTGCCTTGGCCCGCGCCAGCACCGGCTCGAACATCGCCAGTGCCTCGTCCACCGTGCGGTTGAGGTTGGCCTTCGCGAAGGACTCGGTGGCACTGGCGAACACCGCGACGCGCGTCGCCCCCAGCGCCAGTGCCCGGTCCAGCCCGCGTTCGTTCGGCACGAGGACCGGGAGCGCCACGGGCAGGTCGGCGACCAGCGGGTACAACTGCTCGGCGTCGGCGAGCTGGGGCACCCACTTGGGGTGCACGAAACTGGTGGCCTCGACGGTGGTGAGGCCCGCGTCGGCGAGGCGGCGGACGAACTCCGCCTTCACCTCGGTCGGCACGCTCACCTTCTCGTTCTGCAGCCCGTCGCGTGCGCCGACCTCGTGGATCCTGACCCGCGCGGGCAGGCCCCGGGCGGGTACGACCATGGGGAGTGTCACCGGTCCTCCTCTGCCGGGGCCGCCCCCGGGGTTTCCGCCGGGTTGATGACGGCCAGCACCTGGTCCATGGCGACCGTCGTGCCCGGGGACACGTCGAGTTCGGCGACGGTGCCGGCGTGCGGGGCGGAGATGACGTGCTCCATCTTCATCGCCTCGACGACCAGCAGGCTCTGGCCCGCGGTCACCTCGTCCCCGACGGCGACCTTCACCACCGTCACCGTCCCCGGCATGGGCGCGGTGAGCGAGTCGGCGCCCGCGTGGGCTCCTCGGGTGAGGGAGGCGGCCACCGGATCGTGGTCGCGTACGTGCCATGCGTCGCCGTCCCGGCCGAGCCAGTCGGCGGCGCGGTGGAAGGTGTGGCGGACGCCGTCCAGCGTGACCGACACCCGGTCCTCGGTGACGGTGTGGGTGCCGCGCGGGACGTACTCGATGGGTTCCTGCGTCCGCAGATGGAAGCCGACGGGCTGGGGGACACCGCCGAGCCGCCACCCGCTCGGCACCGAGAAGGGGTCGGTCCAGCCGCCGTCCCCGCGCGGCCGCAGCCCCTCGAGACGTACGGCGGCCGCGGCCTCGTAGACCTCCTCCGGCACCTCCGTGGAGACCAGTTCGTCCACCACCCGCTCGACCAGCCCCGTGTCCAACTCGCCCGCCACAACCGCCGGATGGGCGAGGAGCCGGCGCAGGAACCCGGCGTTGGTCGGCACGCCCAGAGTGACCGTCTCCGCGAGGGCCGCCCGGAGTTTTCTGAGCGCGGTCGCGCGGTCGGGGCCGTACGCGATCACCTTGGACAGCATCGGGTCGTAGAGGCTTCCGACCTCGGTGCCCTCGCTGAGCCCGGAGTCGGTGCGGACCCCGTCGCCCTGCGGCTCGTACAGCCGCAGTACCGTCCCGCCGGACGGGAGGAAGCCACGGGCGCCCTCTTTGACCGACACCGTCTCGGCGCAGACGCGGGCCTCGATCGCGTGCCCGGTGAGCCGTACGTCCTCCTGTCCGAAGGACAGGGCCTCGCCCGCCGCCACCCGCAGCTGCCACTCCACCAGGTCGAGTCCGGTGACGAGTTCGGTGACCGGGTGCTCCACCTGGAGGCGGGTGTTCATCTCCATGAAGTGGTACGAGGAGGGGTCACCGCCCGGGACGATGAACTCCACCGTGCCCGCGCCCCGGTACCCGCACGAGCGGGCCGCCTGCACGGCCGCCTCGCCCATGCCGGCGCGGGTCCTGTCGTCGAGGAGCACACTCGGCGCCTCCTCGATGACCTTCTGGTGCCGCCGCTGGAGGGAGCACTCGCGCTCGCCGAGATGGACGACGTTCCCGTGGCCGTCGGCCAGGACCTGGATCTCGATGTGCCGGGGCCGGTCGATCCACCGCTCGACGAGGAGCGTGTCGTCCCCGAAGGAGGCGCGGGCCTCGCGGCGGGCGGCGGCGATCTCGTCCGCCAGCGCGGAGGCGTCCCGCACCAGCCGCATGCCCTTGCCGCCACCGCCGGCGGACGGCTTCAGCAGCACGGGTACGCCGATCTCCCGGGCGGCGGCGATGAGCTGGTCGTCCGTCAGACCGCTGCCGCTCGACCCCGGGACCACGGGTACCCCGGCGGCCTGCACGGTCTCCTTCGCCCGGATCTTGTCGCCCATCAGGGCGATGGCGTCGGCGGGCGGCCCGATGAAGACCAGGCCCGCGTCGGCGCACGCGCGCGCGAAGGCCGCGTTCTCCGCGAGGAAGCCGTATCCGGGGTGGACGGCCTGGGCGCCGGTCCGCGCGGCCGCCTCCAGCAACCGCTCCACCGACAGATAGCTCTCGGCCGCCGGTGCCGGACCGATCCGTACGGCCGTGTCGGCCTCCCTGACGTGCCGGGCGTCCGCGTCGGCGTCGGAGAAGACGGCGACCGAGCGCACCCCCAGCGAGCGCAGCGTAGCGATGACCCGTACGGCGATCTCGCCCCGGTTGGCGACGAGCACGGTGTCGAACACGAGTCCCCTCCTCACATCCGGAAGACGCCGAACTGGGGGTGACCCAGGGGCGCGTTGGCACAGGCGGTCAGGGCGAGACCCAGCACCTGGCGGGTCTCCAGCGGGTCGATGACCCCGTCGTCCCAGAGCCGGGCGGTGGCGTAGTAGGCGTTGCCCTGACGCTCGTACTGGGCGCGGATCGGGCTCTTGAAGGCCTCTTCCTCCTCCACCGGCCACTCCTGCCCCTGAGCCTCGAGCTGGTCGCGCTTGACCGTGGCCAGGACGGAGGCGGCCTGCTCGCCGCCCATGACGGAGATCTTGGCGCTCGGCCACATCCACAGGAAGCGGGGGGAGTAGGCCCGGCCGCACATGGAGTAGTTGCCCGCGCCGTAGGACCCGCCGACGACGACGGTCAGCTTCGGGACCCTCGTGCAGGCGACGGCCGTCACCATCTTCGCGCCGTGCTTGGCGATGCCCCCCGCCTCGTAGTCCTTGCCCACCATGAACCCGGAGATGTTCTGCAGGAACACCAGCGGGATCCCGCGCTGGTCGCACAGTTCGATGAAGTGGGCGCCCTTCTGGGCCGACTCGGAGAACAGGATGCCGTTGTTGGCGACGATCCCGACCGGGTGGCCGTGGATCCGGGCGAAGCCGGTGACCAGGGTCTGCCCGAACTCGGCCTTGAACTCGGCGAAACGGGAGCCGTCGACCACCCGCGCGATGATCTCCCGTACGTCGTAGGGGGTACGGGAGTCGACCGGGACGGCGCCGTACAGCCCGTAGGGGTCGACCTTCGGCTCCACGACGGGCGCGACCTCCCAGGGGAGCGGCCCGCGCGCGGGGAGCGTGGCGGCGATGGTGCGCACGATCCGCAGGGCGTGGGCGTCGTCCTCCGCGAGGTGGTCGGTCACGCCCGACACACGCGCGTGCACCTCGCCGCCGCCCAGTTCCTCCGCGGTGACGACCTCACCGGTGGCGGCCTTCACCAGCGGGGGGCCGCCGAGGAAGATCGTCCCCTGGTCGCGGACGATGACGGCCTCGTCGCTCATCGCCGGGACGTACGCCCCGCCGGCCGTGCACGAGCCGAGGACGGCCGCGATCTGGGGGATGCGGGCCGCCGACATCCGGGCCTGGTTGTAGAAGATCCGCCCGAAGTGCTCACGGTCCGGGAAGACCTCGTCCTGCATGGGCAGGAAGGCGCCGCCGGAGTCCACGAGGTAGAGACACGGCAGCCGGTTCTCCAGGGCCACCTCCTGCGCGCGCAGGTGCTTCTTCACCGTCATCGGGTAGTACGTCCCGCCCTTGACGGTGGCGTCATTGGCGACGATCACGCACTCGCGCCCGCTGACCCGCCCGATCCCGGCGATCACCCCGGCGGCCGGGGCCGCCCCGTCGTACATCCCGTCGGCGGCGAGCGGCGCCAGCTCCAGGAAGGGCGAGCCGGGGTCCAGCAGTGTGTCCACCCGGTCGCGCGGCAGCAGCTTGCCGCGCGCGGTGTGCCTGGCCCGCGCCCGCTCGCCGCCGCCGAGCCGAGCGGCGGCCAGCTTGCCCCGCAGCTCCTCGACGAGTGCGAGGTGAGCCTGTTCGTTGGCCTGCCAGGCCTCCGACGCGGGGTCTGCCGCGCTCGTCAGCTCCGGTGCCTCGTGCATCCTGCGGTTCCCCTCACCCGGTGATCGCCTGTTAATGAGCGTTAACCATCTCCATCAGGTTAACGAGCGCTAACCTCCCTGTCTAGAATTACGGGCATGGCCACCAGAACCGACGCCCCCACCCGCCGCGAGCAGATCCTCAAGGAGGCCGCGAGGCTGTTCGCCGAGCGCGGTTTCCACGGAGTCGGGGTAGACGAGATAGGAGCCGCGGTCGGCATCAGCGGCCCGGGTCTGTACCGGCACTTCCCCGGGAAGGACGCGATGCTCGCCGAGCTGCTGGTGGGGATCAGCGGCCAGCTCCTGACCGGCGCGAAGCGCCGCCTGGCGGAGGCCGACGGGGGTTCGGCGGAGGTGGTCCTCGACTCGCTCATCGAGGGGCACATCGACTTCGCGATCGACGACCGTCCCCTGATCACCCTGCACGACCGCGAGCTGGACCGCCTCCGCGACAGCGACCGCAAACTGGTCCGCCAGCTCCAGCGGCAGTACGTCGAGCTGTGGGTGGAGGTGGTCCGGGAGATCTACCCGGCCCTCACCGAACCGGCGGCCCGCTCGGCCGTCCACTCGGTCTTCGGCCTGCTGAACTCCACCCCGCACCTCGCCCGCCCGGGCGCTCTCCCCAGCCGTACCGCCACCGCCACCCTGCTGCACCGGATGGCGAGGGGGGCCTTCGCGGCGGCGGGGGCGTGACGAGCGTTACGGCCGAGGGTGCTTGGATACCCTGGACGCCTCTCGCTACCCACCGGTACGGTAATCATCTGAGCAAGCGCTTAGATATGGAACCTTTGAGCCAGGTGGAGGTGGCGGCGGTGCGCCGTACGGTGTTCAACGAGGATCACGAGGCGTTCCGGGAGACCCTCCGGGCCTTCATCGAGGCCGAGGTCGTCCCCGTCTACGACGAGTGGTTCGCCGCCGGCCAGGCGCCGCGCGACTTCTACTACAAGCTCGCCGAGCTGGGCCTCTTCGGCATCAACGTGCCGGAGGAGTACGGCGGCGCCGGCATCGACTCGTACAAGTTCGAGGCCGTGATGTACGAGGAGACCGCCCGCGCCGGCGTCCACTTCGGCGGCTCCGGCGTGCACGTCCTGCTCGGCCTGCCGTACATCAAGATGCTCGCCAACGACGAGCAGAAGAAGCGGTTCCTGCCGAAGTTCGTCTCGGCCGAGGAGATGTGGGCCCTCGCGATGACCGAGCCGGGCACCGGCTCCGACCTCGCGGGCATGAAGACCACCGCCAAGCTCAGCGAGGACGGCACCCACTACGTCCTCAACGGCTCCAAGACCTTCATCACCGGCGGCGTCCACGCCGACCGCGTCATCGTCTGCGCCCGCACCGCCGCGCCCACCGCCGAGGACCGCCGCCACGGCATCTCCCTGTTCGCCGTGGACACCAAGTCCGAGGGCTACTCCATCGGCCGCAAGCTCGACAAGCTCGGCCTGCGCACCTCCGACACCGCCGAGCTGGCGTTCGTCGACGTCAAGGTGCCCGTCGAGGACCTCCTCGGCGAGGAGAACAAGGGCTTCTACTACCTCGGCCACAACCTCGCCTCCGAGCGCTGGGGCATCGCCTTCGGCGCCTACGCGCAGGCCAAGGCCGCCGTCCGGTTCGCCAAGCAGTACGTGCAGGAGCGCACCGTCTTCGGCAAGCCGGTCGCCCACTTCCAGAACACCAAGTTCGAGCTGGCCGCCTGCCAGGCCGAGGTGGACGCCGCCGAGGCCGTCGCCGACCGCGCCCTCGAAGCACTCGACGCCGGTGAGCTCACCCCCGCCGAGGCCGCCAGCGCCAAGCTGTTCTGCACCGAGGTCGCCCACCGCGTCATCGACCGCTGCCTCCAACTGCACGGCGGCTACGGCTTCATGAACGAGTACCCGATCGCCCGCCTGTACGCGGACAACCGCGTCAACCGCATCTACGGCGGCACCAGCGAGATCATGAAGTCGATCATCGCGAAGGACATGGGTCTGTAAGCCCACCGCAATTACTGGCCGCTACAACTAGACGCCATGAGCCAGGCACTTCAGGATCTCCTCGATCTGCTCGACCTCGAGCAGATCGAGGAGAACATCTTCCGCGGCCAGTCCCGCTCCGCCGTCGTCCCCCGGGTCTTCGGGGGACAGGTGGCGGCGCAGGCGCTGGTCGCCGCCGGGCGCACGGTCCCCGCCGACCGGCACGCCCACTCCCTGCACGCGTACTTCCTGCGCATGGGCGACCCGGGCGCGCCCATCGTCTACAACGTCGAGCGGATCCGCGACGGCCGCTCCTTCACCACCCGGCGCGCGGTCGCCGTGCAGCACGGCCGGCCGATCTTCGCGCTGTCGGCGTCCTTCCAGACGTACGAGGAGGGCCTTGACCACCAGGCCCCCATGCCGCCCGCGCCCGACCCGGAGACCGTCCCCACCGGCCAGGAACGACTGCGCGGCTACGACCATCTCGACCCCGCGATCGTCGAGCGGTTCCTCCAGGCCCGTGAGGCGATCGACCTGCGGTACGTCGACGACCCGCCGTACGGCAGGTTCGGCGAGCCGCGCGAACCGCACAGCCAGGTCTGGTTCCGCGCCAACGGCAAGCTCGACGGCGCCATCGACGAGCCGCTCCTGCACGTCGTCCTCGCCACCTACGTCTCCGACATGACGCTCCTCGACTCGGTCCTGCTCGCGCACGGGCGCGGCGGCTGGGCCGTCGGGGACGTGGTCGGGGCCTCCCTGGACCACGCGATGTGGTTCCACCGGCCGTTCCGCGCCGACGAGTGGCTGCTCTACGACCAGGAGTCGCCGTCCGCCTCCGGCGGGCGCGGCCTCGGCCAGGCCCGCATCTACACGCAGGACGGACAGCTCGCGGTCTCGGTGATCCAGGAAGGGGTCGTACGGGTACCGAGGCCCGCGCCTACTTCTCCGTGAGCCCGGCCTCCGCCAGCAGGTAGGCGATCATCGGGTCGTAGTGCCGCGGGCTGACGACGTGGTCGTCGAGGGGTACCGCCACCTGCACGGTCCCCTCCGCCTCGGCGATGAACAGCGCCGGGTCGTTGCAGTCGGCGTAGCCGACGGAGTCGATGCCGTGCTGCCCCGCGTAACCCGCCCAGCCGTGGTCGGCGACGACCAGGTCGGGCAGCGGCCGCCCCTTGCGCTCCAGCCCGGTCAGGATCGCCCTCATCGGCTCTCTCGAGTGGGTGTGCCACAGCGAGGCCCCGTGCTCGAGGACCGCCACGTCGGCCACTTGCCAGACGTACCCCTCGTCCGTCTGCAGCCCCTCCGGGATCACGACGATCTGGCAGCCGGCCGTGCGCAGCGCGGCGGCGGTGGCCCGGTGCACGTCGAGCAGCCCGCCCGGGTGACCGGTCGCGAAGAGCACCCGCTGGCGCCCCTCGGCGGCCTTGCGCAGCCGCGCCGCCAGCCGGTCCAGGCCGTCGACGGTCAGCTCGGGATCGATGGTGTCCTGCCCGTACCGGTACTCGGGATCGTCGTTCACCCCGACCCTTTCCGCCATCACCGCGAGCACGTCCTGCTCGTCGGTCCAGCGGTCGCCGAGTTCCAGGCCGAACCAGTAGTTGCGGTTGCCGTTCGCGAGCTGGCGGAAGTGGGACAGGTTGTTCTCGCGCGGTGTGGCGACCTCACCCGCGATACGGGTTCTGACGAGGTGCTCGACGAGCTCGGCGCGGCTGGGGATCCCGGGTATCGGCATGGTCTCCATTGTGAGGCAGCGGGCGGTGCCCGGCTGCGCCGTTCCAGGCGCTGGGACGTGCGTCACTGGCCGATCACGCGCAGCGCGAACCACAGCTCCATCCGGACGTCCGGATCATCCAGATCCGCCCCCAGCAGCGCCGCGCACCGCGCGATCCGCTGCCGCACGGTGTTCCGGTGCACCCCCAGCGCGACCGCCGTCCGGTCCCAGCTGCCGTGCAGCGACAGCCAGGTGCGCAGGGTCTCGGGGAGGGCGGGGGAGACACCCAGAGGCGCCAGGAGCGCGCTGGCGTGCTCCCGCGCCTCGTCGGCCGCGACCAGCTCGGCGAGGCCCGCCCGCCCCCGGTGCCGGACAAGGGGCGCACGGATCGCCCTGGCCCGCGCCAGCGCCCGCCCGGCCTGGCCGTCCCCGGCCGCCAACCGCTCCGCCGCCACCGCGGCGCTCACCCCGAGCGTCCACCCGGGCAGGGCTCCCGGCTCCCGGTCCGCCGGCACGAGGACACGTACGACACCGGCGGCGAGGTCCACCAACGGCGACCCGAGCGCCGCACCCAGCGCGGAGGCCGCGACGGGGTCGGGCGCCCGGGGTTCCGGGCGGGCGTGTACGACCAGCCAGCGGTCGGCGCCCAGCAGGGGTGCCACCTCCTCCGGCGGGCTGCCCAGCAGCAGTCGTACGAGGGCGGAGGAGCGGGCCGCGCCCGAGCCGCTCCGCTCCTCACCGGTGAGGAGGGAGAGCAGGACGGCGGCGACCGAGGCGATGGTGTGGTCGCCGGGTTCCCGGCGCGGCGCGGCGACACCGAGGACGCGACCCCGCCCGGCACCGAGGGCGTAGGCGGCGAGGTGGATGCCGGAGGGGACGGTGTCACTGGCGGTGGCCGACCCCCGGGCGACCAGCTGCCGAGCGAGCCCGGCCAGAGCACCTTCCGCTGCCACCGCCGCCGGGTTCTCCGCCCCCGGCACCCGTCCCGCCGCCGCGATCTGCGTGCCCTCCGGGCCGTACAGCACCGCCCGGCCTCCGACGCGCCGGGCCAGTTGCCGCAGGACGGACGGCACCGGGTCCGGGCGGGAGGCGGCCGAGGCGAGGCCCTGCTGGGCCTCCGTCACACGGCGCAGCTCGGCCGTACGGGCCCCCTCCATCAGATCCCAGACCGCCCGGCCCACCGCCGCGAACGTCGTCCGCGGGGGCACCTCCAGCAGCGGCAGCTCGTACGCCTCGCAGGCCGCGACCAGCGCCCGCGGCACCGTGTCGTGCACCGGCGCCACCCCGAAGCCGAGCGCCGCGCCGCCCGCCGCCACGATCCGCGAGACGTAGTCGTCGAAGTACGTCCCCGACCCGGCCGCCTCCGGAATGTGCACCCCCGCCGTCAGCAGCAGCTCGCCGCCCAGCAGATACGGATACGGGTCGGCCATCTCCGAGGCGTGCGCCCCGTGCAGCACCGTGCCGGTACCGGTCGGCCCGGCGATCTGGCGCAGCTCCAGGTCCTCGCGGGCCAGCAGGGAGGCGAGGGACACCGGCGGGGTGAGGGGAACGGACGGCTGCTTGGGCATGGTGTGCGTTCCCTTCACTTCATGGGTGCGAGATGGATGAAACGTACACTTCGCGCCCGCTTTTCGGTCACCTATCGTCGAGGCAGTCCCCCAGGAAGAAGGCATGCGACCATGACCGGCAACGAGACGCCCCGCGGCCCCGTCGACTCCTCCCGCGTCCCGAGGTACGCCGGCCCCGCGACCTTCGCCCGGCTGCCCCGCCTCGACGAGGTCGGCCGCGCCGACGTCGCCGTCGTGGGCGTGCCCTTCGACTCGGGCGTCTCCTACCGGCCGGGCGCGCGCTTCGGCGGCAACGCGATCCGCGAGGCGTCCCGGCTCCTGCGCCCCTACAACCCCGCGCAGGACGCCTCCCCGTTCGCCCTCGCGCAGGTCGCGGACGGCGGCGACATCGCCGTGAACCCGTTCGACATCAACGAGGCGGTCGAGACGATCGAGGCGGCCGCCGACGACCTGCTCGGTACGGGCGCCCGCCTGATGACCCTCGGCGGCGACCACACCATCGCCCTCCCCCTCCTGCGTTCGGTGGCGAAGAAGCACGGCCCCGTGGCCCTGCTCCACTTCGACGCGCACCTCGACACCTGGGACACGTACTTCGGCGCCGAGTACACGCACGGCACCCCGTTCCGCCGCGCGGTGGAGGAGGGCATCCTCGACACGTCGGCGCTGTCGCACGTCGGCACCCGCGGCCCCCTCTACGGCAAGCAGGACCTCACCGACGACGAGAAGATGGGCTTCGGCATCGTCACGTCCGCCGATGTGATGCGGCGCGGCGTGGACGAGGTCGCCGACCAGCTGCGACAGCGCATCGGCGACCGCCCCCTCTACATCTCCATCGACATCGACTGCCTCGACCCGGCGCACGCCCCCGGCACCGGAACCCCGGAGGCGGGCGGCATGACCTCCCGCGAACTCCTGGAGATCCTGCGCGGTCTGGCATCCTGCGATCTGGTCTCGGCGGACGTCGTGGAGGTGGCCCCCGCGTACGATCACGCGGAGATCACGTCGGTGGCCGCGTCCCACACGGCGTACGAACTGACCACGATCATGTCCCGCCGGATTGCAGAGGCTCGTTCGAAGTGACCCACGACCACGACCTGGTACTCCGCCCGACGGAAGCGCAGATCTCCGCGGCTCTGAACCCCCCTCCGGGCCGCATCGGCGGAGACCTGGTCGTGGAGACCCTGGCCGCCCTCGGCACCACCACGGTCTTCGGCCTGCCGGGCCAGCACGCGCTGGGCATGTTCGACGCCCTGCGCCGCTCCTCCCTGCGCTACGTCGGTCTGCGGGTGGAGAACAACGCGGGTTTCGCGGCGGACGCCTACGGCAGGGTCACCGGCGAGGCGGCCCCGCTGCTGCTGTCGACCGGCCCCGGCGCGCTGACCTCGCTGCCGGCGCTCCAGGAGGCCGCCGCGGCCTCCGCCCCGGTCCTCGCGATCAGCAGCCAGGTCCCCACCGCGGGCCTGGGCGGCGGCCGCCACGGCTATCTCCACGAACTGCCCGACCAGGCGGCCTCCTTCCGGGGCGTGGTGAAGTCGGTCCACACCGTCCGCACCCAGTCCCAGATCCCGTCGGCGATCGAGGCGGCCTGGAAGTCGGCCCTGTCGGCCCCGCCCGGTCCCGTGTGGGTGGAGATACCCCAGGACGTCCTGCTGGCGGAGACGACGATCCCGGTGGTGACGGGCGGCGACGCCTTCCCGGAGGAACTCCCCCCGCGCCCCGAGCTGACCGCCGTGGCCGCCGACCTCCTGTCCCGCGCCGCCCGCCCGGCGATCATCGCGGGCGGGGGAGTCGTACGGGCGGACGCCTCGCGGAAGCTGCGACAGCTGGCGGAGCGGATCAACGCTCCCGTCGTCACGACCCCCGGCGGCAAGGGCGCGTTCCCCTGGACGCACCCCCTGTCCCTCCAGTCCTGGCTGGAGGACCGCCACACCACGGACTTCCTGGAGGACGCCGACGTACTCCTGGTCGTCGGCTCGGGCCTGGGTGAACTCTCCTCGAACTACCACACCTTCAAGCCGCGGGGCCGCGTCGTCCAGATCGAGGCCGACCTCGGCAAACTGGAGTCCAACCACCCGGCCCTGGGCATCCACGCGGACGCGCGCCTGGCGCTGCAGGCACTGCTGGAGACGGTGTCCGTACGCGAGGACGCCGAGGCCCCGGAGCGGGTCCGCACCCTGCTCACGAAGGTCGCCGACCGCCTCGCCGCCCAGGAACTGACCCTGGAACAGGGCCTGTTGTCATCGATCCGCAGGGCCCTCCCCGCGGACTCCCCGTCCTTTTGGGACATGACCATTCTGGCGTACTGGGCCTGGTCGGCCTTCGACGCGATGGGCCCGGGCCACATGCACTCCGCCCAGGGCGCCGGCGGTCTCGGCTACGGCTTCCCGGCGGCCCTCGGCGCGGCGGTCGCCGACCCGACCCGCCCGGTCCTCGCGGTCTCGGGCGACGGCGGAGCCCTCTACTCGATCGCCGAACTGGCCACCGCCCGGCAGTACGAACTCCCGGTCACCTGGCTCATCGTCGACGACGGCGGTTACGGCATCCTCCGCGAGTACCTGACGGACGCCTTCGGTGAGACGACGGCGACGGAACTGGTCCGCCCCGACTACGTGGCCCTGGCGGAGTCCTTCGGCGTCCCGGCGACCCGCACCTCCCCGGAAACCCTGGCAGCGGACCTGAGGAACGCCCTGGCCACGCCGGGCCCCTCCGTGGTCGTGCTCCCGGCCCTCCTGCGGATGTTCGCGCCGACGCACCTGGACCAGAATATCCGCACTGTCGGATAAGGCGCAGAGTAATTCACCCGTTCGGCCTTGCCCTGAATTGCCTCCGCTATCGTTTGTACCGGTGTGAATGCACCAAATAGATATTCGCTGTATCGATCACGCAGAGTCCCCGCCGCCCCCGGTGGTCTTCTCGCCCGAACCCGTGGAAACCCGGCAGTTTCGATCATGAACATCGAACCGGGCAGCCCCATCGGCATTTTTTTCGCCACGATGCAGGAAATCAAGAAGGATCTGGACGAGCGTTGGGAAGTCCTGGTCGGATGAGTGATTGCGGGATCGTCCGCGACGTCGCGGACGTTTCCTGGCGGCGCACACCTGCGAACCGCATGGGTGGCCATGTCAACGGCATTCGCGAAGATTCACTCCCATGTGGAGCGCACTGAGGCTTCTCAGGGAAATAACCGACCGCTCCCAGCCCCCTTGCGCTCCTCGGCATTTCCGGTTCCGCTCGTCCTTCCCGCACCCCCTGGGTACGGTTGGATCACTCGTCGACGACGGGTGCCTCGCATGTGCAGTGACCAACGAGTTGGATGACCGCTCCGGGAACCGGATATGAATGAAGATAATCATCGCGCCTGTCACTCGACCGGAAGAACGTTTCCCTTCTCGCGCCCCGATTGTCGGCCGCTCGGATTGTGCAACGAGCGGTGCCCGGCCCCAGGAGAAGAGGAAAAGGAGGCGATAATTCTCCGGTTCTCGTGCACCCCTGCATCGGTTCCGGCCTCACGGCGGCACACGCGTGAATTGCTGTCGTCGTGGCAGATCGTCCCGCAGGTGATGGACACGGTGGTGCTTGTGGTCTCCGAGCTGGTCACGAATGCCGTGCAACATTCTGGTGGAAAACGGCCGCCCCACCGGGATGACCGCCCCCGGTACTTCGAGCTGGGGATGTACTTACGGGCGAAACATGTACGTGTCGAAGTCCATGACGACGAAGACCGTCTGCCGGTACACGTGGAAGCCTCCGAGTACGCGGAGGGCGGAAGAGGCATGGATATCATCCGGTTTTGCGCGCGCCGCTGGGGGGCGCGCGGACTTTGCACCGGAGGGAAGGTCGTCTGGTGCGATGTGAGCCTGGCCGACTCCTCTCCCCGCGGGAAAACACCATGACCGACCGGTCGGTTGCCCGATTCCGGTCTCCTTCGACCGGTGTCCATTGCGCCGCATCACCCCAGTGGCCTAACAGGCCGCATTCCAGAGTGTCCCCGGACATGAGGTTTCGTTCCTCAAAGCATGATTCTGCGTCCGGTGTCCCCGACTGATACTGCCGCTCTGCCCGAGGGCCGCCGGGGTGCCGTGGTCGGGACCGTGCACTGGAGCAGCGGGGACGTGATGGTCCCCGTGGCACGGTCCGAGCCGGCGGCGAAGGAGAAGGAGCAGCAGGCGCAGGTGCCACTGCTGCCGGCTTCCTCACCGCTGCCGCGCCGACAGGCCGCAGGGCCTCGCCACGCCGCCCCGCCCCAGTCCGCAGACCTGCACCTCACGCCGCTGTATGCGGCGCTCGCCTCCGAATGGGAGGCGCGGGGCGCGGTGTTGCCCGGCGCCCCGGACCCGGACTGGCGGTTCGCCTCGTGGCCCGTGATGGACGCGGAGGTCTGCAGGACCCTGAGGAACCTGCGCCTGCAACGCGCGGTTCCGGAGTAGGGGCGGCGCCGGCCGTCACGGGGTCGGTGAAGGAGTCCTCCATGAGTCCTTGAGGAGTACTTTTCATACGATCGTTGTAATCATCTGCCCCAAGCGGCCCCTCTTGCCAGGCTGCCGCCCGGTTTTACCACCGAAAGCCACTTAGCGTGAGCGCATCCAGCAACAGCCAGTAGCCGAAGATGCAAAAGGAGCTGACTCGTGGAGCGTAGGCATATCGGTGGCGGGTGGACAGGCCTCGTGACAGCAGCCCTGGTGACCGTGGTGGCTGTCGCCTCTCCGGCAGCCGCTGCCCCGTCGGCCACGAGCGTCACCGCGTTTCCCGCCGTGACTTCCGTCGGAACGTCGGTCGATCTCACCGCGACGGTCACCTGCGCGTCCGACCCGGGCGGAGGTCTGGGCGTGACGTTCTTCGACGGCGCTGAACTGCTGGACACGGTGCCCGTCGTGGCCAACGGTCAGGCCACGTACACCACCTCGTTCACCACGCCTGGCGTTCACAAGATCACTGCTGCCTACAACGGCAACGCCTCCTGCGACGCCTCCAGCAGCACGGCCTCCGTCCAGGTCTCGCCCTCACCTGCTCCACCCATCGGGTTCCCCGGCTTCTGCCTGCTCACCTGTGGGGGGCTGCTCAACTTCGTGGTCGGGAGCATCAACAACCACATCGATGTCGGCTGAACACCGAGGCCGCTCAGCGAGTTTCTGACAAAGAGAGCCGGGATCCGGTCGAGGGCCCCCGAACAGCTCGTGATGCGACATCACGGAGCTGTTCGGGGGCCCTTTTCGTATGCGCCGATAACGACGGTCCTCCTTACCGCACTTGCGCGGGAATGAAACGCCTTCATCGTCGCGCATCAGGGTGCACGCAGGTGCTCTGGAAGCTCTTTGGGGGTCGTACGACTTCGAGACCGTAGGCACCCGCCCCCCTTACGGGTGACATTCAGACAGTTCTCTTGTCATTCGCATCACCCGTATGGATCAATGGAATTACCGAGGGGCGGCCCATCCCACTCGTGGTGGCGGGCATCGCTGATGCCCGCGACCTGGCTGACGCACATCCGTAGCCCGTGCGACTGCGCCGCCGCCCATGCCGAGAGCTGCACGACAGGTCCTCGGCGGCTCTTCGAAGGCCGTCACAGGCGACCGAAGATCGTGACCTCTCGCCCGGCGCTGTGATCGTCCCACACCACACCCGGGCCATCTCCCCCTCCGGCGCGGCCGTGCCGACTCGGCACGAAGCCACGCAGGCGTCCGCGGGGAGCGGCTGACGCGCCGCGCACGACAACAACCCAGTCCAGGAGGACTCCCATGTCGGAAACCACTCTGCTCCCGATCCTGTCGCAGCCGACGCTGATCGCCGCGGTCCCCGGCTTCGGGCCGACCGCCGGCGGCAACTCCGTCCTGCTCATCGGCACCAACCTCGGCGGTGCGACCTCGGTCACCTTCGGCGGCACCCCCGCGACCATCGTCTCCCAGGACCTCTTCGGCTTCCTGCTCACCGTGATCGCACCGCCGCACGCCCCGGGCAACGTGCCCGTCGTGGTGACCACCCCGGCCGGTGCCAGCGCCCCGGCGAACTACACCTACCTGGGGCCCATCGTTCCCCCGCCCCCGACCGTCCTCGCCTTCACCCCGCCCACCGGCCCGACGACCGGCGGCACCCCCTTCACGATCGTGGGGACCAACCTCACCGGCGCGAGCGTCACCTTCGACGGCGTCCCCGCCGTCGGGGTGAACGTCGTCGCGGGCGTGGTGCTGACCGGTGTCACGCCGCCGCACGCCGCGGGCAACGTGTCCGTCGTCGTGACGACCCCCGCCGGCAGCGCCACCGTCGCCGGCGGATTCACCTACGTCGGCCCGGCACTGCCCACGGCGGTCTCCATCACCCCGTCCGTCGGCGCCGTCGTCGGTGGTACGCCGTTCGCCATCATCGGCACCAACCTCGCCGGGGCGACCGTGACCATCGGCGGTGTCCCGGCGACCGGTGTGGTCGTCGACGTCACCGGCACGGTGCTCGCAGGCGTCACCCCCGCCGGAGTGGCAGGAAACGCGGAAGTCGTCGTGACGACCCCCGCCGGCAGCGTGACCGTCGCAGGCGGATTCACCTACGTGTGATCGATGCGAGCGTGGGGCCCGGACAGCGATCGATGTCCGGGCCCCACGTGCGTCCCCTGTGGGTCCTAGATCGTCCTGGGGGAGCCCTTGAGTGCGAATTGATGCGCCTTCGTCATTCGGAATCAATGCAGGGCTTTTTCCGATGTCGACGGACGGGGTATAAGGGAATATTTTCAGTAGTTGGGCGGGTGATTCGTCCGGGAAATGCGCCCCTGGGTGCGCCCCACCGATCGGGTGACTGGAGGGAATATCCCTTGCGGCATATTCCGGGCCCTGTATCAATGGGAGGTATCCAACCGGTGGGCAGCCCAACCTCTCCGGGGGGCACGATATCCGGTCCGGCCATTACCTGCCTTGCGCGTAGGGCGGTCCAGTGTCGGGCTTGATGCCGTGATGGGCACCCCCGAGAGGAGTGGATCCCCCAGCCGGCGCCATTTCCATGGCGCCGGCTGGGCGGTTGTTGGCCGCCTGCTCGATGAGGCCCCGTCCGGTACCGCGTCGCGCCGCCGTCGCTTCAGCCGGTCATCGGGAAGGGCGCAGCGCTCTCGCCGTCCGCGCCGTCGTCACCAAGGCCGGAGTCGACGCCTCGGCCACCGCCGACCCGGTGCTCCGGCCGCCACAGAACGCCCCGGCATCGACCGCGACGGGCCCCCGACCCGGCGCAAAATCCGATGTGCGCTCCCCCGTTCGGGTGAGTCCCGGAATTGACATCTTGTCAGCGGTGCCGTCCATGTGGGTCACTTGGTACATCGAACCGGTGGGCCGCCCATCCCATCCCGGGGGAATCGTGGTAAAGGCGGCCTCTGCCGGTTTTTCCGCTGTACGCAGGAAATCCGATGCGTCCGGCAGGGCAGTCCCGTCGCCCCTCAGCTCCCACAGAGGACGACCACGACCGGCGGGACCGAATCGCCCCGTCTCCCACGGCCATAGCGCGCATTCATCGCTCGCTGGGGCCCGCCGGCTCGACATGTCCCATTCCTGTCAGCGAGGAGAAATCGTCATGCCTATCTCTCCGAACCAAGGCTCCACCGGCGGCGGCACACTCGTGACCATCACCGGTACGAACCTGTCCGGGACCAGCGCGGTGAAGTTCGGCAGCAAGTCCGCCACCAACGTCACCGTCGTCAGCCCGACCCAGGTCACCGCCGTGTCCCCGTCCGGGACCGGCACGGTGGGGGTCACCGTCACCACGCCCGGCGGGACCAGCAACCCCGTGCCGTTCTTCTACGTCGGCGCCCCGTTCAAGGGCTCACTCGGGGCCACCTCCGGGCCGTTGGCCGGCGGCAACACCATCACCCTCAACGGAGTCGGCCTGTCCACCGCAACCAGCGTCTCCTTCGGCGGGGTGACCGCGACTCCGACGGTGATCTCCGACGCCCAGCTGAGCGTCACCGTGCCGGCGGGACTGGCTGCCGGGCCGGTCGGGGTGAGCGTGACCACGGCCGGCGGGACGAACAACGGGCTGACCTACACCTACATCGAGGTTCCCGGCATCACGACCGTCGCCCCGTCCTCCGGGCCGGAGTCCGGCGGGACGAACGTGACCATCACCGGAACGAACCTCGACACCACCGACTCGGTCACCTTCGACGGTACGCCGGCGCCGTTCGCGGTGGTCAACGCCACGACGCTGTCGGTGGTCACGCCACCGGGAGTCGCGGGAGCCGTCGACGTGGTCGTCAGCAACCCGGCGGGATCCGACACCGCCGTGGGGGCCTTCACCTACGTCGCGGGCCCCGGAATCTGACGGTCGCCCGAGTCCAGCGCCCGGCCTCCAGCCGGGCGCCTGCGGGTGGGCTCAGGGTTCCGGCCGGATGCCGACGAACCTCCCCGCCCCACGCACGAGGCTGTCACCCAGGGCGCTCGTCCGCCCTGTCGGCTCTGTCGGCCTCCGAACCCAACAGGCTGAGATGTCACACCAGTTGTCATAGGAGCACTTCATGGCCCCCACGGTCAGTACCGTCAGCCCCTCACAAGGCCCCACGACCGGCGGAACGACCGTCACCATCACCGGGGCCGGTCTGACCGGTGCCACAGCCGTGCGGTTCGGCAGCACGGCGGCCTCCTCGTACACCGTGAACTCGAGCACGCAGATCACCGCCGTGACCCCGGCCCACAGCGCGGGCTCGGCACCAGTGACGGTGGTCAGCCCCACGGGCACCAGCAACTCGGTCCCCTTCACCTACGTGACGGTCGCGCTGCCGACGGTCACGGCCGTCACGCCCTCCGCCGGGCCGATGTCCGGCGGCACCACGGTCAGCGTGACCGGGACCGGGCTGACGGGCGCGACAGCGGTGAGATTCGGCGGTACGCCGGCGACGTTCACGGTCAACTCGGCGACGCTCATCACCGCCGTCACTCCCGCGGGCGGCGCCGGAGCGGCCGAGGTCGTCGTCACCACCCCGAGCGGGCAGAGCGCCGTTTCACCCGGCTCGTACTTCTTCTACGCGGCGTCCCCCGTGCTGCAGAGCGCCGTTCCCTCCCTCAGCCCCGCAGCCGGTGGCACCATCGTGACGCTGACGGGCAGTAACCTGCTCAACGCCTCCGCGGTGCTGTTCGGCGGCACCAACGCCACCTCCTACACCGTCGAGTCGTCCACACAGATCAAGGCCCAGGCACCCGCGGGCGCCGGGGCGACACAGATCACCGTCATCACGCCCGGAGGAACCAGCAACCCCCTGCCGTTCAGCTACGTCGCCGCTCCCACCCTGACCGGACTGGTCCCCACCAGCGGACCCACCTCAGCGGGCACCGTGGTCACGCTGACCGGAACGGGCTTCTCGACCGCGTCGGCCGTCCAGTTCGGCATGACCGCGGTGGGATTCACGGTGGTCTCCGACACCCAGATCACCGCGACCGTTCCGGGCGGCCCCGCAGGACCCGTGACCGTCACCGTCACCTCCGAGGGAGGGACCAGCGCGGGACTCACCTATACCCGCGTCGCAGCGCCCGCCATCTGACGACTCCCCCTCCTCCGTGGTGCTGCGAGTCGGCCAGTGGTTCAGCGGAACCAGAAGAAGATCGTGTCGTCCGTGCGCCCCAGCCGCCGCGCGGTCTCCCACTCGTCCGCCTCGAACCTCATCAGCTCGGCTAACCTCCCCGCCGTCCCCGTGAACTCCCGGTCCAGCCGGTGCAGCACCCTCTCGTACGACTCCGCCAGCGCCGCCGCCCGCTGCGCCGGCAGCACCCCGATCTGCGGCATCGCGTCGCCGGGATGCGGCAGCCGCAGCGGCGGGCCGCTGAAGAGGAAGGACACGGGCAGGACGTCCGACGGGACGCCGTGCCGGGCGAGTTCGGTGTCCAGCGCGTAGAACCAGGACGGCCGGCGCCACACCCCGAGGTCCGTGGTGTCGGAGAAGTGCGGGGCGACGGTCTCCTGGAAGGCGTACGTGTAGGCGGGGCACAGGTCCACGCTCGGCGGGTCCCCCTCGACCAGCTCCTCCAGCGCCCGGCTCACCGACACCTCCAGGTCGATGCCCTGCTCCCGCAGCCGTGCGTCGGTCTTCTCGCACCGCTCGCGCACGATGGTGTACATCCGCTCCTGTTCCCGCGTCCGCTCCACCGCCGTGAGCAGCCGGATCACGCTGCGCATGTCACCGGTGCTCATCTCCAGGCAGTAGCCCACTGGTTCGTCCTCCCCGTCCCGATCCCGGCCCTGGTCATGACCATGATCCACCACTGGCGTACGGCCCCGCACACGCCACAGGGCCCTCCCGGGAAAACCCGGGAGGGCCCTGCACCGTGCGTACCGCGCCGCCTGTCCTACCAGATCGCCTCGATCCACTCCGGGTGGTCGATGAACGGGTTGCGGTTGTGCTGGTAGGTGTCGTAGATGACCTGGTTGCGCTTCTCCTCGAAGGCGCTCGGCGGGTCCTCGTCGTTCCACTGCTTGAGAACGGAGAGCTTGCCCATGTAGGGGTTGCTGCCGTTGTTGACCTTCTCGTTGGGCTCCAGGTCGGCGAAGCCGTCGTCGCCTTCGTAGCGGACCGCCATGTAGAGGATCATGCGGGCCACGTCGCCCTTGTCGGCGTCGCGCGGCTCGAAGGAGTCGGAGTCGACGAGGCTGCCGCCCCCGTTCGTGACCGTGCTGCCGCCGTTGTCGAAGTCCAGGTTTCCGCGGATGCTGTTGACCTGTACGTCCGCGGGGCGCAGGTGGTGCAGATCCGTGCCGGGACCGGTCACCTCGCCGAAGTCGCCGTGGGACTTGGCCCACACGTGCTCGCGGTTCCAGTCACCGACGTCGCCGCCGTTGAGGGACTTGCTGCGCGAGACACCGCTGTACAGCAGGATGACGTTGCTGCTGTTGTTCGGGTCCTGGTCGGTGACCTTCAGCGCGTTCCAGACCGCGGAGTACGAGATCTTCGTGACGTTGGCGCTGATGATCGTGTGCAGCGACGACTTCAGGCTCGTACCCGTCTTGCCGACCGCGTTCTTGTAGTACGTCGAGTCGTACGCCGTCGTGGTCGCCGCGGCGGGGGTCGCGGTGAGCGCGGGCGCGGTGAGGCCGGCCAGGACGGCGGCGGTGGCCAGCGCCACCGACTTCCATCGGCGTGTGCGTGTCGCCATGTGGGGTGTCCGATCTACGCGGGTTGAATGGAGGCGGCAATCGGGAGAGTGACATGCACATGCGGTCATGGCAATGAATCCGACATGTCGATCGGATGACGGGAACCGGCAAACCGCCCCTTGTCCACGCGAGTCGATGTGCCGACGGCCCACGGAAAACGGCCCCTGACAGGAGAGTCGGGGGCCGTTGGGGCTGTTCCGTTCAGCTCACGTCGGACGGGTCCAGCCGGTAGACGGTGGACGTGCCGACCTGGGAGGAGGTGTCCGACTCGGAGGCCTCGGCGGACTCACTCGACGCGGAGCCGTACTCGCTCGCCTTCACCGCCGTCCCGTTCTGCCGCACCCAGTCGGTCAGCTCCTGGTTCTGGACGTTGTCGCCACCCATGCCCATGCCGCCGCCGAGCTGGATGTAGTGCAGTTCCCCCTTCTTCACCAGCTCCTTGAGCTTGGCCAGGGTCATCGCGTTGTCGGACCCGGTGAAGCCGAACATGGAGATGACGGGCTTGCCGGTGCTCAGGATCATCTGACCGGCGCTCTGCGAGTTGGACACCGCGATCAGCCACTTGGCGCCGTCCTGGTGCTTCTCCAGGTACGAGACGAGCTGGCTGTCGGCGCCGCCCATACCGCCACCGGGTCCGCCGCCCGTCCCGCCGCCCGAAGCCGTGCCGTTCTCGCCGCCGCCCGGGAACTCCCCGCCGGTGCCGCCCGGTTGGCCGCCCTGGCCACTCGGCGCACCGCTGGGAGCACCGCCGCCCTGGGGCAGTTCCCCGGTGCCGCCGCCGGGGAACTCCCCGCCCGTCTGGCCACCCTGTCGCGTACCGCCCGGCATCTGACCGCCGGGTCCGCCGTCGCCGCCCCCGAAGCCGCCCCGGCCGCCACCGCCGCCGGGACCACCCATGCCGCTCCCGGTGGACGGGCCCGCGGTGGGGTTGGTGCCGCCCATGCCGCCACCGGCGGAGGAACCGAACGCGGGAGACGCGGCGTACGCCGTCGGACCCGCGAGGGCCGCCACGATCGCCGCGGCGACGGACACGCCGAGCAGCCGGAGCCGGGTGCCCGAGCTCGCGGACCGCAGGACGAACAGGCCCACGATCGCGAGGACCATGACCAGGCCGATGACCGGCCACAGCCAGGTGTTCCAGCCGGTGGCCCGGCGCAGCAGCACGATCGCCCAGACACCGGTCACGGCCAGCCCGGCGGGCAGCACCCACGACCAGCGCGCGTCACCGCCGCGGAAGGCCCGCCACAGCATGACTCCGCCGCCACCGCACAGCGCCGCGACGCCCGGGGCGAGCGCGGTCGTGTAGTACGGGTGCATGGTGCCCTCGGCCAGGGCGAAGGTCAGGTAGTGCAGCAGGGTCCAGCCGCCCCACAGCACCAGCGCGGCACGGGTGAGGTCGGTGCGCGGGGCGCGCCCGCACAGCACCAGGCCGGCCACGAGCGCGATGCCCGCGAAGGGGATCAGCCAGGAGATCTGACCGCCGAGGACGTCGTTGAACATCCGGCCGATGCCCGCGGTCCCGGCGAAGGTGCCGCCTCCGCCGCCCCCGCCTCCGCCGCCCCCGCCGTTGCCCTCGCCGCCGAGGACCCGGCCGAGGCCGTTGTAGCCCATGATCAGGTCCCAGGCGCTGCCGTCGGTCGAACCGCCGATGTAGGGGCGGTCGTCGGCGGGCACCAGGGACACGGCCGCGGCCCACCAGAAGCTGGAGACGGCCAGCGCCACGGCGGCCGGCACCAGGTGCACGACCTTCTTCCTCCAGCCCTGCCTCGACGCGTACACGTACACGGCGAAGACGGCGGGAAGGGCGATGTAGCCCTGGAGCATCTTGGTGTTGAAGGCGAGCCCGAAGCACACCGCGGAGCCGATGAGCGGCAGCAGCTTCTCGTCCCGCGTGGCCCGCAGGGCGAGGGCCGCGCCGGCCACCATCAGCAGCACCAGGACGGTGTCGGGGTTGTTGTCGCGGTTGATGGCGACGGTGATCGGCGTCAGCGCGAGCACGAGCGCCGCGACGGCGGCCGCCGCGTGCCCGAAGGCCCGCTTCACCGAGGAGTGCAGGATCCAGATCGTGCCCAGCGCCGCCGCGATCTCCGGCGCCATCATCTGCCAGGTGCCGAAGCCGAGGATCCGGCAGGACAGTCCCATGATCATGAGGGCGAACGGCGGCTTGTCGACGGTGATGAAGTTCCCGGCGTCGAGTGAGCCGAAGAACCACGCCTCCCAGCTCTTCGTACCGCTGTAGATGGCGGCGCTGTAGAAGCTGTTGAGGCTGTTGCCCGACAGGTTCCAGCCGTAGAGCACCGCCGCCAGGACCAGGATCGCGATCAGCGCGGGCAGCGACCAGCGCGGCGCCCTGTCGGGTGGCGGAGCGAGGGGAGCCGCGTCGGACGGGGCCGGCGGCAACCAGTCGGGGGAGACGGTCGAGTGGGGGAGCGGATCGGTGGCTGATGTCACCCTGCGCATGCTGTACGGCGGTTGTGGGTGGTCGCTGTGGTGAAGCTGGCCGACGCCTGTGAAGACGCACAGGGAGTCGTAACGCGTTGACCAGGCTTTGCCCAATACCCCAGGGCGGTCGTACAACCTTTCACCCGAACCGATGAGTCAACTACGCATGACTCGGACCCCTGCACGCAGGAGAGGACTGGTCGCCACGGCACTCGGCACCGGTGTCCTCATAACCGGCGTGGCCGCCGCCGCACCCGCCTCGGCCGCCACCCCCACCGTCAGCTGTACGTCCAGCAAGGCCGCGCTGGCCACCAAGTTGAAGAACGACATCACGGCCGCCCTCGCCAACCGCAAGGGCACGATCGCGGTCGGGCTCTACGACCGCAGCACCAACACCACCTGCACCCTGCGGGCCTCCACCGCCTACGACTCGGCGAGCGTCGTCAAGGTGACCGTCCTGGCCACGCTGCTGTGGGACGCGCAGAAGACGAACCGCGCGCTGACCAGCCGTGAGAAGTCGCTCGCCACCGCCATGATCACCAAGTCGGACAACGCCTCCACCTCCACCCTGTGGAAGCAGCTCGGCATGACGAAGATCAAGGGTTTCCTGGCGGCCGCCCGGATGACCCAGACCAAGCCCGGCGCGAACGGCTACTGGGGCCTGACCCAGATCACGGTCACCGACGAGCAGAAGCTGCTCAAGCTGCTGACCGCGCACAACACGGTCCTCACGGACGACTCGCGCTACTACATCCGCAAGCTGATGAGCCAGGTCATCTCCTCGCAGCGCTGGGGCACCCCCTACGGCAGGCCCGCCGACGTCACCTGGCACGTCAAGAACGGCTGGCTGTCGCGCGCCACGTACGGCTGGCGCGTGCACAGCGTCGGCACCTTCAAGGGCGGCGGCCACGACTACGTGATGACCGTCCTCACGCACGGCAACAGCACGATGAACTACGGCATCACGACCATCCAGGGTGTCGCCAAGGTCATCCACAGGGACCTGGCCGCCTCCTGAGCAAGCCTTTACGCGCCGGCCCACCGCATGTCACCGGTCCGCCCTACGGTGACACCCATGCGCCTGCGAACCGTACTCGCCACCCTCACCGCCGGCCTGGCGGCGGCCGCCTGTCTGACCGCCGCCGGCCCCGCGAACGCCGACCCCCGGGTGAACAACGCCTGTTCACCCACCGTCTCCCTCGACGGCTTCTCCGACGCCCTCGACAAGACGACGTACGACGGCACCTTCGTCGGCAACTTCTCCGCCCTCGCCCTGGACCGGGACGGCTCCCTCGCCGCCCTCTCCGACCGCTCCGCCCTCTTCGGCCTGGACGCGCGAACCCTCGCGCCCAAGTCGGTCGTCCCGCTCGCCGACGAGAACGGCGCCGCGCTCGACAGCGAGGGCCTCGTCGTCGACGGCGACGGCACCCGCCTGATCACCTCCGAGACCGAGCCGTCCGTCCGCCGCTACAGCGCCGACGGCAGGATCCTCGACCGCCTCCCGGTCCCGCCCTCACTCCTCGTCGCCCCCGCCGGACGCGCCACCACCAACCAGACCTTCGAGGGCCTGACCCTGTTCCCCGGCGGCCGTACCCTCCTCGCGTCGATGGAGTACGCGATCTCCGGTGACACCGCCGGCATCGTCCGCTTCCAGACCTGGACCCGGACCAAGGGCGCCCCCTTCCGTCTCGCCGCCCAGTACGCCTACCGCACCGACACCGGCCTCGGCGTCCCCGAGGTCCAGGCCCTCCCCGACGGCCGCCTCCTCGTCCTGGAACGCGGCTTCACCACGGGCGTGGGCAACACGGTCCGCCTCTACCTCGCCGACCCCCGCCACGCGACGGACACCGGCACCATCGACACCCTCACGGGCCGGCCGGACGTACACCTGATCAGGAAGACCCTCCTCACCGACCTCGTGACCTGCCCGTCACTGGGAGCGACCGCGAAGCAGCCCCAGCCGAACCCGCTGCTCGACAACATCGAGGGCATGGTGGTGACGGGGTCCTCGAAGGGCCGCCTGAAGGTCCTGCTGGTGAGCGACGACAACCAGAACGCGGTCCAGACGACCCGGTTCTACTTTCTGCGCGTGAGGGTCGCGACCCCGAGTGTCGCGGCGGGATGAAATCCGCCGCTGTCGACGTTGGTGCCTTCCGGTAGAGCAGGCCGAAAATCGGAAGGCACCGGCGTGACGCAGCAGCAGGGATGGGCACGGCGACTGACGGGATACGCCTGGCGGTACCCCAAGGACGTCGTCCTCGCCCTCGGTTCGAGTCTCGCCGGCATGGCCGTCATGGCGGTCGTCCCCCTGATCACCAAGGTGATCATCGACGACGTCATCGGCGACCACACCCGCGACATGGCGCCCTGGGCGGCCGCACTGGTCGTGGCCGCCCTCCTCGTGTACGCCCTCACCTACGTCCGCCGCTACTACGGCGGCCGCCTCGCCCTCGACGTGCAGCACGACCTGCGCACGGACATGTTCGGGACGATCACCCGGCTCGACGGCCGCCGCCAGGACGAGCTGTCCACGGGCCAGGTCGTCGGCCGCGCCACGAGCGACCTCCAGCTCATCCAGGGCCTTCTCTTCATGCTCCCGATGACCGTGGGCAACTTCGCCCTCTTCCTGATCTCCCTCGTGGTGATGGCCTGGCTGTCCGTCCCACTCACCCTGGTCGCCCTCGCCGTCGCCCCCGCCCTCGCCTGGATCGCGAAGCGCTCCCGCACCAAGCTGCACCCCGCCACCTGGTACGCGCAGGCCCAGGCGGCGGCCGTCGCGGGCGTGGTCGACGGGGCCGTCAGCGGCGTACGCGTGGTGAAGGGCTTCGGGCAGGAGGACCAGGAGACGGGCAAGCTCCGCGAGGTGGGCCGCCGCCTGTTCGCGGGACGCCTGCGCACGATCCGCCTGAACTCGAAGTACACCCCCGCCCTCCAGGCCGTCCCCGCCCTCGGCCAGGTGGCGATGCTGGCGCTGGGCGGCTGGCTCGCCGTGCGCGGCCACATCACCCTCGGCACGTTCGTCGCCTTCTCCACCTACCTCGCGCAGCTCGTCGGCCCGGTCCGCATGCTCGCGGTGGTCCTCACCGTCGGCCAGCAGGCCCGCGCCGGCACCGAGCGCGTCCTGGAGCTGATCGACACCGAGCCGTCCATGACCGACGGCACCAAGGAGCTCCCGGCCGACGCCCCCGCGACCGTCGAGTTCGACGACGTCTCCTTCGGCTACGACGCCGACCACCCCGTCCTCGACGGGCTGAGCTTCGAGATCCGGCCCGGCGAGACCCTCGCGGTGGTCGGCTCCTCCGGCTCCGGCAAGTCGACGGTCTCCCTGCTCCTCCCGCGCTTCTACGACGTCACCCGGGGCGCCGTCCTGGTCGGCGGCCACGACGTCCGCGAGCTGACCCACGACTCGCTGCGGGCCGCGATCGGCCTGGTCCCCGAGGACTCCTTCCTCTTCTCCGACACGGTCCGCAACAACATCGCGTACGGCCGTCCCGACGCGACCGACGAGCAGATCCTGGCCGCCGCCCGCGCCGCCCAGGCCGACCGTTTCGTCGCCGAGCTGCCCGAGGGCTACGACACGAAGGTCGGCGAGCACGGACTGACCCTCTCCGGCGGCCAGCGCCAGCGCGTCGCCCTCGCCCGCGCGATCCTCACCGACCCCCGTCTGCTGGTCCTGGACGACGCCACCTCAGCCGTGGACGCCGCCGTCGAGCACGAGATCCACGAGGCCCTCAAGCAGGTCATGGAGGGCCGCACCACCCTCCTGATCGCCCACCGCCGCTCCACCCTCAACCTCGCCGACCGCATCGCCGTCCTCGACGCCGGCCGTCTCGCCGACCTCGGCACCCACGAGGAGCTCCAGGAGCGCTCTGCCCTCTACCGCCGCCTGCTCACCGACCCGGACGAGCTGGGCGGCGTCTCGCCCGGCCACGCCCAGCCCCAGGCCACCGCCGAGGACACCTCCGTGCGGGAGGAACTGGACGCCGAGTTCGACGCCGAGCGCGGCGTCACGCCACGGCTGTGGACCGGCGACCGTGAGCCGAAGGACACCGCTCTGGCGGGCATGCCGGCCACCCCCGAGCTTCTCGCCCAGGTGGAGGCGCTCCCGCCGGCCACCGACACCCCGGAGGTCGACGAGTCCCGCGCGGTCACCCCCGAGGAGTCCTACGGTCTGCGCCGGCTGCTGCGGGGCTTCAGCGCCCCGCTCCTCCTCAGCCTCGGCCTGGTCGCCGTCGACGCCGGCATGGGCCTGCTGCTGCCGATCATGATCCGGCACGGCATCGACGACGGCGTCACCCGGATGGCGCTCGGCGCGGTCTGGACGGCCTCGCTGCTCGCCCTGGTCGCCGTCGCCGTCCAGTGGGCGGCGCAGACGGGCGAGATCCGGATGACCGGCCGCACCGGCGAGCGCGTCCTCTACACCCTCCGTCTGAAGATCTTCGCCCAGCTCCAGCGCCTCGGACTCGACTACTACGAGCGGGAGCTGACCGGCCGGATCATGACGAGGATGACCACGGACGTGGACGCCCTCTCGACGTTCCTCCAGACCGGCCTGGTCACGGCCTTCGTCTCGGTTGTCACGTTCTTCGGCATCATGGCCGCCCTGCTGGTGATCGACGTACAGCTGGCCCTGGTCGTCTTCGCGACCCTGCCCCCGCTGATCATCGCCACGTACTTCTTCCGCAAGGCGAGCGTGAAGGCGTACGAGCTGGCCCGCGAGCGGGTGTCGGTGGTCAACGCGGACCTCCAGGAGTCCGTCTCCGGGCTGCGGATCGTGCAGGCCTTCCGGCGCGAGCGGGACGGCGGGGCGCGGTTCGCGGAGCGCAGCGACAGCTACCGCCGGGCGCGGATCCGGGGCCAGTGGCTGATCTCGGTCTACTTCCCCTTCGTCCAGCTCCTGTCGTCGGTGGCCGCCGCTGCGGTCCTGATCGCGGGCGCGGGACGGATCGACGAGGCGACCCTGACGACCGGCGCCCTGGTGGCGTATCTCCTCTACATCGACCTTTTCTTCGCCCCGGTCCAGCAGCTCTCCCAGGTCTTCGACGGCTACCAGCAGGCCACGGTGTCGCTGGGCCGCATCCAGGAGCTGCTCCAGGAGCCGACGTCCACGAAGACGGCCGACGAGCCCCTCGAAGTCCTCTCCCTGCGCGGCGAGATCGCCTTCGAGGACGTGCACTTCGCGTACGGCGAGGAGGAAGAGGCCCTCGGCGGCATCGACCTGCGCGTTCCCGCCGGCCAGACGGTCGCCTTCGTCGGCGAGACGGGCGCCGGCAAGTCCACCCTGGTCAAGCTGGTGGCCCGGTTCTACGACCCGACGTCCGGCCGGGTGACGGTCGACGGCACGGACCTGCGGTCCCTGGACCTCACCTCGTACCGCCACCGTCTCGGTGTCGTCCCGCAGGAGGCGTACCTCTTCCCCGGCACGGTCCGCGACGCCATCGCCTACGGCCGCCCGGACGCCACCGACGCCGAGGTGGAGGCGGCGGCACGGGCGGTCGGCGCCCACGAGATGATCGCGACCCTCGACGGCGGCTACCTCCACGAGGTGGCCGAGCGTGGCCGCAACCTGTCGGCGGGTCAGCGCCAGCTGATCGCCCTGGCCCGCGCGGAGCTGGTGGACCCGGACGTCCTGCTCCTCGACGAGGCGACAGCGGCCCTGGACCTCGCGACGGAGGCCCAGGTCAACCAGGCCACCGACCGTCTGGCGGGCCGCCGCACGACACTCGTCGTGGCCCACCGCCTGACGACGGCGGCCCGCGCCGACCGGGTGGTGGTCATGGACCACGGCCGGGTGGCGGAGGACGGCACGCACGACGAACTCCTCGCCCTCGGCGGACGCTACGCCCGTCTGTGGCGGACCTTCGTCGGGGCGGCCGAACCGGAGGAGCCGGTCGGCGTGTCCCGCTGACGAGCCGGTCGGCGCGTCCGCGTGACGGCCGTGCAACCATCCGACATATGTCCTGCGTCCGTACATCTGTACGGGAATCCCGTACGGGTCGCATACGGCGAGCGTGGGGAGGGGTCGGGACCATGGGCGGAGACGCGCGGGGTGGGCGGGGTGCGCTGCGGCGGCTGGCGGTCGGCATGGCCGTACTGACCACCTCCGGGATGCTGGCGCTCGCGGCGCCGGGCGACGCCCAGGCGGCGTCCTCCCTCTGCGCGGGCCGGAAGGTGCGCACGCTGTCGTTCTCCACCGGATCCGTGCGGGTCTACAAGAGCGGCGACTGGATCTGTGCCTACACCGTCCAGCGCAATCCCGGGCCGCAGCGGCGGATATCGGTCAGCGTGCAGGCGCGCGGCCACGTGCCCGTGCGGAAGACGCGCAAGCACGCCCGCACCTCCCTGCCGGTGCGCGTGTACGCCGGACACCGCTGTGTGTGGGTGAGGGGCTCGGTGGGACGGGGCTCGGTCAGCTCCGGCTGGATCCTCTGCTGAGTCTGCCTCCCGCCAACGCCCTCTGGTGCGACGGGTGTTGCCCCGGATAGCTTCCGGTGCACATCTGTCTCACAGGGAAGGGTGCACGCGCATGCGCAAGGCGCTCAGATGGCTGCTGGCGCTCACCGTGCTCATAGGCACGCTGAGTACGGCGGGAGCGGCGACCGCCGCCGAGCCGGGGGCCACGGACATCAAGGACCAGCTTCTCGCGATCCCGGGCATGAGCCTGATCCAGGAGAAGCCGTACCCCGGCTACCGCTACTTCGTCCTGAACTACACACAGCCGGTGGATCACCGGCACCCCTCCGCGGGCACCTTCCAGCAGCGCATCACCGTGCTGCACAAGGACGTCAGCCGCCCCACGGTCTTCTACACCGGCGGCTACAACGTCTCCACCACCCCCAGCCGCCGTGAACCGACCCAGATCGTCGACGGCAACCAGGTCTCCATGGAGTACCGCTTCTTCACCCCGTCCCGTCCCGCCCCGGCCGACTGGTCCAAGCTGGACATCTGGCAGGCGGCGAGCGACCAGCACCGCATCTTCGGGGCGCTGAAGAAGATCTACACCAAGAACTGGATCTCGACCGGCGGCTCCAAGGGCGGCATGACCGCGACGTACTACGAGCGCTTCTACCCTCATGACATGGACGGCGTGGTGGCCTACGTCGCCCCCAACGACGTCGTGAACGACGAGGACTCGGCGTACGACCGCTTCTTCACCACCGTCGGCACCAAGGAGTGCCGCGACCGTCTGAACGCGGTGCAGCGCGAGGCACTGGTGCGCCGCGAGCCGCTGGAGAAGAAGTACGAGGCGTACGCGGCCGAGAACGGCTACACCTTCACCACGATCGGCAGCCTGGACCGCGCCTACGAGGCGGTGGTCCTGGACTACGTCTGGGGCTTCTGGCAGTACAGCCTGCTGACGGACTGCGACACGATCCCGGCGGACGCGGCCACCGCCACCGACGACGAGATCTGGACGTCGGTCGACACGATCTCCGGCTTCTCCTTCTACACGGACCAGGGCCTGGAGCCGTACACCCCGTACTACTACCAGGCGGGCACCCAACTCGGCGCCCCCACCATCCACTTCCCGCACATCGAGAAGAAGTACATCCGCTACGGCTACCAGCCCCCGCGCAACTTCGTCCCCCGCGACATCACGATGTGCTTCCAGCCGCGGGCGATGCGGGACGTCGACACGTGGGTGAGGCACAACGCCCGCCACATGCTCTTCGTCTACGGCCAGAACGACCCCTGGGGCGCGGAACGCTTCCGCCTCGGCAAGGGCGCCAAGGACTCGTACGTCTTCACGGCCCCCGGCCTCAACCACGGCGCGAACGTCGCCGGCCTCACCGCCGACGAGAAGTCCCTGGCCACAGCCCGGATCCTGGAGTGGGCGGGCGTCTCCTCCACCGCCGTGGCCCAGGCGAAGCCGCTGGCCAGGTTCGACTCGAAGCTGGACGTACGGGACGTGGAGCGGGAGCCCGCGCTGCGACCGTGAGCATGCCGTCCCGGAGGGCCGTGGACGCCGGGCAGTTCGTCGGGCGTCCACGGCCTTCACCGCTTCGAAACACGCCCTAGTAACGCAGGCCATGGCCGACGGGGTACAGCACCCGGACCGGGTCGTCCGCCCGCTGTACCGGCACCGGAAGCCGCCCCCGGGGCCGTACCGTCCCGGCGATCACCCGGGCGGCGGCGCGCAGTTCGGGGTCGGACCAGGAGTAGGTGGCCAGGCAGGCCCGTGCGGAGGGGAGGTGGGCCACGTCGTACGGGTTGCGGACGGCCACCGCCACCACCGGCCGGCCGGTCGCCGCCAGCCGGTCCACGAGTGTGCGCTGCGGGCTCGCGGCGGTGACGTTGTACGTCGTCACCACGACCGCGTCGGCCGCGCCCGCCGCCGTCACCGCCCGCGCGATGGTCTCGGGCGAGGGGTCGGTGCCCGTGGACAGGGCGGTCGCCGTGAAGCCGAGCGCGGTGAGGGCGGCGGCCAGGACGCCGGTGGGCGGGCCCGTGGTGCCGGAGGGGGAGGCCGGGTCGGAGCCCAGGACCAGGAGCCGGGGGTGGGCGCGGGGGGAGAGGGGCAGCAGCGGGCCTTCGTCGACCAGCAGGGTCGTCGTCCGCTCGGCGATCCGGTCGGCCTCCGCGAGGTGCTCGGGCCGGCCGACCACGCGGTCGACGGCGACCGGGTCGACGTACGGCTCGTCGAGCAGCCCCAGTTTCTCCTTCAGCCGCAGGATCCGCAGCACCGAGGTGTCGAGCCGCTCCTCGCCGAGTTCCCCGTCCCGTACGGCGCCCAGGACCGCGTTCCAGGCGACGGCGAGGTCGGGCGGGTCGAGGAGCTGGTCCACGCCGGCCGCGAGGGCGAGCACCGGCACCCGGTCGTCGCCGTACTTGGCGCGGACGCCCGCCATGCCGAGGGCGTCGGTGACCACGACCCCGTCGTAGCCGAGGTGTTCACGCAGGATGCCGGTGAGGATGGGGCGGGAGAGGGTGGCCGGGTCGCCCGAGGCGTCGAGAGCGGGGACCAGGAGGTGCCCGGTCATGATCGAGTCGATCCCGGCCGCGATCGCCGCCCGGAAGGGTACGGCGTCCAGCGCCTCCCACACCTCACGGCTGTGGGTGATGACCGGGAAGCCGGTGTGGCTGTCGACGGCCGTGTCGCCGTGCCCGGGGAAGTGCTTGGCGGTCGCCGCGACCCCGGCCGCCTGGTAGCCCCTGACCTCCTCGGCGACCAGGGCGGCCACCGCCTCCGGATCGGCGCCGAAGGACCGGACGCCGATGACCGGGTTGGCGGGGTTGACGTTCACGTCGGCCACGGGGGAGTAGTCCTGCCGGACACCCATGGCCCGCAGTTCGCGTCCCGCGATCAGGCCGAGGGTGTGCGCGTCCCGGCCGGATCCACCGGCCCCGAGGGCCATCGCGCCGGGGAAGAGGGTGGCCGGTCCGCCGATCCGGCAGACGATGCCGTGTTCCTGGTCGGTGGCGATCAGCACGGGCAGGCCGCGCGGCTGCTGGAGGGAGGCCTGCTGGATGCCGTTGGAGAGGTCGGCGATCTGGTGCGGGTCCCGGGTGTTGTGCGCCCAGGCGAAGTAGACGATGCCGCCCGGCCGGTAACGGGCGATCAACTCGGCGGCCGTCCGCACGCCGAGCTCTTTGACGTTGGCGTCGATGTCGGCCTGGTCGGGGGTGGTCGCCGAGTGGCCGTGAACCCGGAGGACGAAGAGCTGGCCGACCTTCTCCTCCAGGCTCATCCGGGACAGCAGGGCGCGTGGGCGCCGGTCGTCCGCATGGGCCGTGCCGCCGACCGCGAGGGCCGCGGTGACGCCCGCGCCGGCGGCGAGGACGGTGCGTCTGGAGGGCATGTGCGCTCCTTCCGGAAGGGGGTCCGGTGGGGAGAGGTGGGGGACCGGTGTCCGACGGCAGAGGTCGGGAACCCGGTGGCGCGCACGCTACCCGCGACGGGGCCGCCATCGGCGCATTGGAGGGGGCGCGCCGATGGCGGCATGACCGTCGGCCGCGGTGCGGCGGAGAGGGTGGGTCAGCGATCGCAGCCGGCGGCGAGGGCCGACACCGCACCGAGGAGACTCTTCCGACGGCTTGCGGGTTGGACGAGCGGGGTGGGGACCGGGTTCCCGGTGACCGACGGATACCCGAAAGTCGGGGCGTGGGAGGTGGCGGGGGCGCGGGAACCCGGGTGGGACGGGATCCGACCGACGGCGGGTGGGCGGTTCTTGAGCCGCTCTACTCGCTGTGCACGATCTGGATCAGGTTGCCGCAGGTGTCGTCCAGAACCGCGGTGGTCACCGTGCCCATCTCCAGCGGCTCCTGGGTGAAGCGCACCCCGAGCTCGCGCAGCCGGTCGAACTCCGCGTGCACGTCGTCCACGGCGAAGGAGGTCGCCGGGATGCCGTCCCGGACCAGCGCCGCCTTGTACGGCTTCACCGCGGGATGGCCGGAGGGTTCGAGCAGCAGTTCGGTCCCGCCGGGATCCTCCGGCGAGACCACGGTCAGCCACCGGTCCTCGCCCAGCGGGACGTCGTGCTTCTTCACGAAGCCCAGCACGTCGGTGTAGAAGCGCAGGGCCTTCTCCTGGTCGTCGACGAAGACACTGGACAGATGGATCCTCATGGCGTGCTCTCCGGTGTATCGGGCCTGAGTCATCGGCTCGCGATGCGCTCCAGGGTTCGGTCTTCGGGTCGTGGAACCTGTCGCGGCCGTGGCGCCGCGAAAGGACCATGGGATGACATCGGCGGCGGCCGCTCCTTCCATGAGCGTGGGCTCGGTGGCCGGCGGGCGGGCCCTGCGGCGCCGGTCAGGCCGGGTCCCGTTCCGACACTCCCGGCCACCGCTCCCGCAGGACCCGTACCGTCTCCGCGATCGCCGGGCGGCGGGCCGCGCCCTCGCGCCACAGTGCGTACAGCCGGCGTACGGGCATCGGGTCGAGCGGGACCTCCACCACCCCCGGCGGCAGCGGGCCCCGGCCGAGCCGGGGGATGAGGGCGACGCCCAGGCCCGCCGCGACCAGGGCGACGAGGGTCGGGTTCTCCTCGGCGGTGTGGACGACGTCCGGCTCGTGCCCCGCCGCGCGCAGGGTGCGGACCAGCCAGTCGTGGCAGACCCGGCCGGGTGGCTGGCAGATCCATCGTTCGCCGCCCAGCTCCTCCCGCCGGACCGCCGTACGGCCCGCGAAGGGGTGGCCGGCCGGGACCAGCAGGTCGCACAGGTCGTCGCCGATCACCGCGTGCTCCACCCCCGCCGGAGCCGGCAGCGGCGCGATGTCCCAGTCGTGGGCGACGGCCAGATCCACCGCGCCCTTGGCGACCAGGTCGACGGACAGGTGGGGGTCGACCTCGCTGAGCCGGGCGTCCAGGGCCGGGTGGGCGCGGGCCAGCTCGGCGAGGGTGGCGGGCAGCAGCCCACGCGCCGCCGACGCGAACGCGGCGATGTTCAGCCGCCCGGCCGGCACCCCGCGCCGCTCCTCCAGCTCGGTCTCGGCACGCTCGACGATCTCCAGCAACTCCTTGGCCGCATAGGCGAGTTGGAGCGCCTCGTCGGTGAGGCGAACGCCTCGGCCCTCCCGCTCCAGGAGCACGGTCCTCGTCTCCCGCTCCAGCTTGGCGATCTGCTGGGACACGGCGGAGGGGGTGTAGCCGAGCGCGGCGGCCGCGGCGCCGACGGTGCCGTGGACGGAGACGGCGTGCAGGGCGCGCAGGCGCTGGAGATCGAGCACGGAAACTCCCGGAGAAGTAGCGTTGCTTCATCCAACCATGCAGCGATCATCGCTGGTGCTACATGGTCCATGGCGGAGATCCTCGACCCATGCGACCCGCCCACCTCTGCCTCGCCGTACTCGTCGCCGCCGTCTGGGGCGTGAACTTCACCGTCATAGAGATCGGCCTCGACCACTTCCCGCCCTTGCTCTTCTCCTCGCTCCGCTTCCTGGTGGCCGCCCTGCCCGCGGTGTTCTTCGTCGGCCCTCCGAAGGTGGCGTGGAAGTGGATCGTGGGGGTGGGGCTGGTCCTGGGGGTGGCGAAGTTCGGATTGCTGTTCGTCGGGATGGACGCCGGTATGCCCGCCGGGTTGTCGTCCCTGGTCCTCCAGATCCAGTCCGTCTTCACGGCGGCCGTCGCCTTCGCCGTACTCGGTGAACGCCCCACCCGCCTCCGGCTGCTGGGCATGGCGGTGGCCCTCGCCGGCATAGGGGTGGCGGCCGTGGACGAGGGCGCCTCCGGTCCGCTCGGCGCCTTCGCACTGGTCGTCGCGGCGGCGGCCTGCTGGGGCGTCTCCAACGTCCTCACCCGCAAGGCGTCCCCACCCGACGCCCTGAACTTCATGGTCTGGGTGAGCACGGTCCCGGTCCTGCCGCTCCTCGCCCTGTCCCTCCTCACGGAGGGCCCCTCGCGCGACCTGGCGGCCCTGCGGAACCTGGACTGGCAGGGCGCGGGCACGGTCGTCTACGTCGCCTGGGTCACGACGGTCTTCGGTTTCGGGGCCTGGGGATGGCTCCTGCGCCGCCATCCCGCGTCCACGGTCGCCCCCTTCTCCCTCCTGGTCCCCGTCTTCGGCATGTCCTCGGCGGCCCTGTTCCTCGACGAGCGGGTGAGCGTCCTGCGCTGGTGCGCGGCGGCCCTCCTGGTGGGCGGTGTGGCCCTGACGTCCATGACGCGTTCCGCGACACCCGCCCGCGTCCATTTCGTGGACCTGCCCGCATCCGAGAGGTCCCGCGCGGGATCATGACGGCCATGCCCCTCGTCGACATCCCCGGTTCCAAGTCCATCACCGCCCGTGCCCTGTTCCTCGCGGCGGCCGCCGACGGCGTCACCACCCTTCAGCGGCCCCTGCGTTCGGACGACACGGAGGGCTTCGCCGAGGGGCTGACCCGGCTCGGCTACCGCGTCGGCCGCACCCCGGACAGCTGGCAGATCGACGGCCGCCCACAGGGCCCCGCCGTCGCCGAGGCCGACGTCTACTGCCGGGACGGTGCGACGACCGCCCGCTTCCTGCCCACCCTCGCCGCCGCCGGCCACGGCACCTACCGCTTCGACGCCTCCCCCCAGATGCGCCGCCGCCCCCTCCTCCCGCTCACCCGCGCCCTGCGCGACCTGGGCGTGGACCTGCGGCACGAGCAGGCGGAGGGCCACCACCCGCTGACCGTCCGGGCGGCCGGTGTCGAGGGTGGCGCGGTGGTGCTGGACGCCGGCCAGTCCTCCCAGTACCTGACCGCCCTCCTCCTGCTCGGCCCGCTCACCCGCACCGGCCTGCGCGTCACCGTCACGGACCTGGTCTCGGTGCCGTACGTGGAGATCACGATCGCGATGATGCGGGCGTTCGGCGTGGAGGTCGGCCGCGAGGGCGACACGTACGTCGTCCCGCCGGGCGGCTACCGCGCCACCACGTACGCGATCGAACCCGACGCCTCCACCGCCGGCTACTTCTTCGCCGCCGCCGCGCTCACCGGCGGCGAGGTGACCGTGCCGGGCCTCGGCGAGGGGGCGCTCCAGGGCGACCTGGGCTTCGTGGACGTCCTGCGGCGGATGGGCGCGCGGGTGGAGACCCGCGCGGACCGTACGACCGTGACGGGCACCGGCCGGCTCGACGGGCTGACGGTCAACATGCGCGACATCTCCGACACCATGCCGACCCTCGTGGCCATCGCCCCCTTCGCCTCCGGCCCGGTCCGCATCGAGGACGTCGCCAACACGCGCGTGAAGGAGTGCGACCGCCTCGAGGCCTGCGCCGAGAACCTCCGCCGGCTCGGCATCGACGTCGCGACGGGCCCCGACTGGATCGAGATCCGCCCCGGCAGCCCCCGGGGCGCGGACATCAAGACCTACGGCGACCACCGCATCGTCATGTCCTTCGCGGTGGCCGGTCTGCGCACCCCCGGAATCTCGTTCGACGACCCCGGCTGCGTCCGCAAGACTTTCCCCGGGTTCCACGAGGCGTTCGTGCAACTGCGGAAGGAGATCGTCGGGTGAGTCCCACCTTGGAGGGGCCGGTCCTGGAGGGCACGCTGGTGCGCCTGGAGCCGCTGGAGCACCGGCACGCGGCCGATCTGGCGGTGGCGGCGGAGGAGGACCGGGGGACGTACGCGTTCACCTGGGTGCCGAGGGCCCACGAGATGGGCGCCTACGTCGAAGCCCAGCTCGCCCGCGCGGCCACGGGCTGGGTCGCGCCCTATGCGCAGGTGTCCCTCGCGTCGGGACGGGCGGTCGGCGCCACGGCGTATCTCGACGCCCGTAGCTGGCTGGCCGACGACCGGCTGGACGCCGTGGAGATCGGCTTCACCTGGCTCGCCGCCTCGGCCCAGGGCACCGGCGTGAACGCGGAGGCCAAGCTCCTCCTCTTCCGGCACGCCTTCGAGGCGTGGGGCGTCTCCCGCGTCGACCTGAAGACGGATGCCCGCAACAGCCGCTCCCGCGCCGCCATCGAGAGCGTGGGCGCCCGCTTCGAGGGCGTCCTGCGCAACTGGTCGCGCTCCTGGGCCCCGGGCGAGGACGGCCGCCTGCGCGACTCGGCGATGTTCTCGATCACGTCGGCCGAGTGGCCCGAGCGACGGGAACGGCTGGAGCGGCGGGTGGCGGGATTCCGCCGGGGCACGGCGGCCTGACGCCCACCGGGCGGGCGGCCCGGCCCCGCTCGACGATTCGACCGCGGAAGATTGACTGGACCTGGTGATAGACGTTCGGAGATCATCCCGCCATGTCCACCTCACCCGCCCCCATGGCCTCCCCCTCCTTCCTCATCCTCCACGGCTGGCAGAACCACCGTCCCGAGGCCCACTGGCAGCACTGGCTCGCCGACCGCCTCACCGCCCTCGGCCATCCCGTCACCTACCCCCAGATGCCCGACCCGGACGACCCGTCCCTGGAGACCTGGCTGAGCGAACTGGAGGCCCACCTCGACGGCCTCGGCACCGACGGGGAGCGGGTCGTCGTCGCTCACAGCCTCTCCGCCGTCCTCTGGCTGCACGCCGTCGCCCGTGAGCTGCCGGGGGTGGCGGCGACCGACCGGGTGCTGCTGGTGGCCCCGCCCTCCGCCTCCGTACTCGGAGCGCACCCGGAGGTCGCCGAGTTCGTGCCCCCGCCGCTCGACGGGCTCGCCCTCCCCACTCCCACCCGTCTCCTCGCCGGTGACGACGACCCGTACCTCCCGGAGGGCGCCCAGGCGGCCTACGGCGACCCGCTGGGGCTCACCGCCGAACTGCTCCCCGGCGCCGCCCACCTCGACCTGGACGCCGGCTACGGCTCCTGGCCCTCCGTACTGGAGTGGTGCCTGAACCCGGACACGAGGTTCACGGTCCGCCCGCCGGCCGAGGGCACTAGGCCGAGTCGTTGAGCAACCGGCCGAGATGCTCCCGCCCACGGTCCAGCAGGTCCTCCAGCGGCGCGGCGTCCGGGTACCACCGCTTCTCGTACTCCCAGCACAGCCACCCGTCCCAGCCGTGCCGCGCCAGCACCTCCACGCAGTCCGCGAGCGGCAGCACCCCGGCGCCCAGCGCCAGAGGGGTGGTGTCCTCCGCCGAGGCGATGTCCTTGACCTGCACATATCCGAGATACGGCGAGAGCGTCGCGTACGTCTCCTGCGGCTGCTCGCCGCCCAGCCAGGTGTGCATCACGTCCCACAGGGCGCCCACCTGACGATGGCCGACCAGGCCGAGGACGCGGATGGCGTCGGCGCCGGTGCGATGCGAGTCGTGGGTCTCCAGCAGGATGCGTACGCCGAGGTCGGCGGCGTACTCGGCGGCGGTGCCGAGCCTGCGGGCGGCGACGGCGTCGGCCTCGGCGGAGGACTGGCCGTCGGCCCCGCCGGGGAAGACCCGGACGAACGGCGCCCCGAGGTCACGGGCGAGACCGACGAGCCCCCGGATCTCCTCGATCACGGGTGCGTCGTCCCCGGGGGCGGCCACGCGCGCGTACCCCGCGACGCCCAGGACCTCGACCCCCGCCGCCTTGAACTCGGCGGCGGCCTCGGCCCGTTCGGCGGCGCCCAGGCCGGGATGGACCGGCTCCTCCGGATGGGCACGCAGCTCCACACCGTGGTAGCCGTGCACGGACGCGAGCCGCAGCACCTCGGGGAGCGGCAGCCCGGGGACACCTAGAGTCGAGAAGGCGAGCTTCATGGTCACTACTGTCACTCGGGTAGGGGTGATCGGGCTACCTCTCGACGCCGACCGGTGAGATTCAGCCTGCTGGCGTTCGATGACGAGGCCCGTTCAGGACCGGAGCGGGGGCGGGGAGCCGCAAGCCCCCGGGGACGGTCACCCCGGCACCTGGCGGGTGTCCGGGAACCGGAGCTCTAGTGGGTGTTCTGTGAGAGTTCGGCGGTTCTTGGTGCGCCGTTCAAAGAGGCGGAACTCGAACGAACCGTCCGGCCAGGTGCAGATCCGTCTCCGTCCGGACAGCCGTGGCACGCAGTTCCGGCAAGACGGCACTGACGCACTCCGCGGCCGAGCGGCGGCTGCTGTGCATGGTGACGTTGATCGCCGCGACGAGGCTGCCCTCGCGGTCACGCACTGGTACGGCAATCGAGCGGAGGCCCGCTTCGAGCTCCCCGTCGACCAGGGCGTAGTCCTCCTCGCGCACCTGATCCAGGATCGTCCTGAGATCGGCGGGCCGTGTGACGGTACGGGGGGTCAACGCCCCCATCCGCAGGTGGGCCAGCCGGCTGGAGTACTCCTCGGCCGGCAGACCCGCCAGCAGGACCCGTCCCGTGGAGGTCGCGTAGGCGGGCATGCGTGAGCCCACGACGATGTCGGCGTCCATGATGCGCCCCGCGGCGACGGAGACCGCACACTGGACGTCATCCCCCGTGAGCACCGCCAGGGACGTCGACTCCTGCACCCTCCGGGTGAGAGCGGTGAGGTGGGGATGGGCGATTCGGGCCAGCGTTGTCCTGGACAGGGGCGGGAAACCGAGGGCGAGAACCCGTGGAGTGAGCCGGAAGACCCGGCCGTCCAACGTGACATGACCAAGATGCTCCAGCGTTATCAGGGCCCGGCGAGCCGTGGCACGCGGCAGGCCGGTGCGCTCGGCGACCTCGGAGAGCGTCAGCTCCGCACGCCCCTCGCCGAATGCGGTGATCACGGTCAGGCCGCGGGCCAATGACGCGATGAACTCCCCGCCCAGTTCTTGCTTGGATTCTCTGGTCCAGGCGGCGCGGCCCGAGGGCGCGCTCCGGCTTTCGGACGGTGGGGCGCCGGCCTCGGCGAGCTCCCGTTCCATGGCGGCCACCGCCGCACGCAGTCTGGGCAGAAGGGAGTCGCGCAACGAGTCGGCGCTGTGTCTGCTGGTGTGACTCACGGCACTCGCCACACAGGCGATACGGCCGTCCGGGGCGCGCACCGGAACGGACACCGCCACGAGGCCCGTCTCGATCAGCTGGTCGTCCAGGGCCCAGCCGTGCATACGCGCACGTTCGACCCGTGTTTCGAAGTCCTCGGCGACGGCGCCGTGCGACCGAGGCGGGATCGCCGGGAAACCGAGGTCTTCAGGGTCGAGGACCTGCCGCTCTCGCCACCGTGTCCAGTCCTGCGCACGCCACTCGGTTGCCAACAGCGGCCCGGGGGCGGTGCGTTCGGCAGGCAGCAGATCGCCGATACGGAAGCTCAGCGACAAGGTACGGCGGCGGATCGCCTGGTGGATGAAGCGGATGCCGTCACCGTCCGCCACCGCGAGGGACACCGACTCGTCGAGTTCGTCGGCGAGTCCGTCGGCGTGTCCGCCCAGCAGATCGGGCAGACGCAGAGCGCCCAGATACGCGTTGCCCAACTCCATCAGGCGGGGCTCGAGGACGGCGCTACTGCCCTCCAGGCGTAGATACCCCATGTGCGCGAGCGTTCCGGCGACCCGGTCGACGGTGGCGCGTGCCAGCCCGGTGGCCCGTCCCAGATCGCTCAGGCTGGCCGCCCCTCCGACGTCGGTGAGCCCGCGCAGCACGGCGATGCCGCGCATGAGGGGTGCGACCGCCTCCTCCGGCGGCGCGGGCACCGTCACGGGGTAGGCGGGCGGCACGGCGTGGGTCGATGTCATGGGCTCTCCGCAGCGGCTGTCTCGTCACTCCAGTGAATGATGCCTGGCGGGTGCGGAGATCCGCTCGGCGGTGCCGGGGCGAGGAGACCACGCGAGCGTTGCCGCAGCTTCGGGCTCGGATAACGGGAGAGTGGTCGGGCGGGGCAGACGGCCGGGCCGCGAAGAGCCGCCGGGCGCAAGGCACCCCCCGCAGTCGGTTCTCACGGCCCGGTGCCGTGGGTGCTGTGCGGGACTTTCGAAACGCCCCCTAGGGCTCCGAGTTCTGCAGGGCGAGGTCATCACTCGGGTCGGCCGTCCCCGTCCGTTCGGTGTCGCCGTTGTGGTGTTTGGCGCGCTGGATCTGCTCGTATACGTGCGAGCGCAGTTCCGCGAAGCGGGTGCTGGAGCGGGTGTGCAACTGGTCGCGTTCGTCGGGGAGATCGATGGTCAGGTCCTCCTGCACCACCGTCGGTGACGCGGACAGGACGATGGTGCGCTGGCCGAGGTAGACGGCTTCGTCGATGTCGTGGGTGACGAACAGTACGGTGACCCCGAGTTCGTGCCACAACCGCCGGATGAGGTCCTCCAGTTCGGCGCGGGTCTGGGCGTCGACGGCCGCGAAGGGTTCGTCCATGAGCAGGACCTTCGGCTCGAACGCGACCGCGCGGGCTATGGCGACGCGCTGCTGCATGCCGCCGGAGAGCTGCCAGGGGTGGGCGTGGTGGGCGTCGGCCAGGCCGACCACCTCCAGGGCGTGTTCGACGAGTTCCCGCTCACGGGCCTTGCCGAGCTTCTTGCGGCGCAGCGGAAGGGCGACGTTGTCGCGCACGTTCATCCAGGCGAACAGCGAGCGGCCGTACTCCTGGAAGACGACCGCCATGCCCGGAGGGGGCCCGCTGACCGGCCGGCCGTCCAGCGTCACTTCGCCGCCGGTGGGGGGAAGCAGGCCGGCCATGCACTTCAGCAGGGTCGTCTTGCCGCAGCCGGACGGGCCGACGAGGCACACCAGTTCGCCGGCATCGATGTGAAACGTCAGGTTCCGCAGTGCTTCGACGTTGCGGTTGCGTCCGGTGTAGGTCTTCTGCAGGTTGCGTACGTCGAGCATCGACGTCTCCTTGTCAGGGGGTGCGCTGGGCGCGGCGCAGGCCGTGGTACCAGGCCAGGGCCCGGTTCTCGGCGAGGCGGAAGAGCAGTGACAGAACGAACCCGAGCAGGCCGAGCAGCAGCACCCCGCTCCACATCTCGGGAATGGCGAACGACCGCTGGAACTGCACGATCGTGAAGCCCAGGCCGTTGCTGGCGGCGAACATCTCGCTGATGACCATGAGGATGATCCCGATCGACAGCGACTGCCGCATGCCCGTGACGATCTGCGGGCTCGCCGAGCGCAGCACCAGATGCCACAGGCGGGAGGGGCCGTCGATGCCGTACGAGCGGCAGGTGTCGCTGAGCACCTCGTCCACGGCACGGACGCCCTCGACCGTGTTCAGCAGGATCGGCCACAGGCAGCCGCTGACGATGACGATGATCTTCATGGTGTCGCCGATGCCCGCGAACAACATGATCACCGGTACCAGCACGGGTGGGGGGACGGCCCGGAACAGCTCCAGGACCGGTTCCAGGACATCCCGTACGACGCGGCTCAGACCGACCAGGAGACCCAGTCCGACCCCGATGACGACGGCCAGGAGGTAGCCCGCGCCGAGCCGGAGCAGACTGGGCAGGACATCCGACTCCAGCCGCGCGCCCGTCCAGACCTCCCCGAACTTCTGCAGGATGGCGGACAGCGGCGGAACGTAGAAGTCGGTGCTGCCGGCGGTGGCGAACCACCACACGCCGAACAGGACCGCGGGCAGTCCCAGCGCCAGCGAGACCCGCCTTCCCGCGTTGAGGACGGTCGTCCGGAACATCCTGTCACCCCTCCCTGCGCACGGACGGGTGCCAGTGCAGCGCCCGACGCTCGACGGCCCGCGCCATCAGGTTGACGGCGACCCCCAGCAGCCCGGTGACCAGGACCAGGGCGTATACCTGCGGCACGGCCCCGGAGGTCTGTGCGATGGCGATCTCGTGGCCCAGGCCCGGGGCTCCGATGACGAGTTCGGCGGTGATGGTGAGCACCAGCGCGACGGTGGCGGCCAGCCGCACACCCGTCATGACGTACGGCAGCGCGGTGGGCCACATCACGTACCGCACCCGCCCCCAGCCGCCCAGCCGGTAGCTGCGGGCGGTGTCCTCGGCGACCGGGTCGACGTCCTGCGTCCCGGCCAGCACCTGGACGAGCACCTGCCAGAACGATGCGTAGACCACCAGCAGGAGCACCGACCTCAGATCGGTGCCGTAGAGCAGCACTGCCACCGGGATCAGCGCCACGGACGGGATCGGACGCAGGAACTCGATCGTGGAGGCGGTCACCGCCCGCAGGACGGGCACGGAACCGATCACGATTCCGGCCACCAGCCCCGCCGCTACGGCGATGGCCAGGCCCAGACTCCATCCGGTCAGGGTGTCACCGAGGGCGGTCCAGAAAGCGTCCTCGGCGAGCAGATGCCAGAGGGCCCTGGCCATCTCCGAAGCGGGCGGGAGGTAGTCGCCGGAGACCAGGCCGCTGTGCGGCAGCACTTCAAGGACCACCACCAGGCCGGCCAGACCGGCCAGACCGCGCAGGGGAGCGGCGGCGCCGCCCAGGCGGCGCGGGTTTCGGGCACCGCCGGGACCGGTGTCGGTCCCGGCGGTCTTCGTCGTCACGGACGCGGTTGCCGACGGCGTCATGAGAACAGCGCGTTCAGGTCCGGCTTCTTGTCGCCGAAGATGCCGTCCTCCTCGCCGAGCGAGGCCAGCTTCTGCAGCGAGGCCATGTCGATCTCCGTCGGCCAGGTGGGCAGGGTGAGCTTCTCCATCACCGCACCACTGATCTTGGTGTAGCCGGTGAGCATCTGACGTGCCTCGTCCGGGTGTTGGGAGGCGTATTCCAGCGACTCGGTCATGGCCGCGGTGAACTTCTTCACCAGGTCGGGCTTCTGCTGCAGGAGATTCGTGGAGGTGAAGTACGTCGCCACGGTGAGCTTCGGATCGGTCTCGGCGAACGGTGAGGCGACGACACGAGCGCCCTGGCCCTTGGCGATGGTCAGCGCGGGCTCGCCCATCCAGGCGGCGTCCACCTGTCCGCCGTCCAGTGCGGCCGGCATCTGGTCGAACGGCATCTCGACGAACTTGACCTTGGAGGGGTCGCCACCGGCCTGGCGCACCGACTCGCGGACGGTGGTGTCCCCGATGTTCTGCAGGGTGTTGACGGCCACCTTCTTGCCGACGAGGTCCTTGGCGGACTTGATCGAGCTGTCCTTCTTGACGGCGACTCCGGTGACATCGGCCCCGACCTTGCCGTTGGTGGCCGCTCCGTTGACCACGGACTTGATCGGCACGCCCTTGGTCTGAGCGATCATCAAGGAGGTGACGTTGCTGAACCCGAACTGGAACTGACCGCTCACCACACCGGGAACGATGGCCGCACCGCCCTGCGCGGTCTCCATCTTCAGATCGATGCCGCGCTTGGTGAAGAAGCCCTTCTTCTGCCCCAGGTAGAGCGGGGCGACATCCACGATGGGGATGACGCCGACCTTGACCTGCGTGGTCCCGCCGCCGGAGGAGGCCGAGTCACCGGCTCCGGACGACGAGGATCCACATCCGGCCGCGGCCACGACCGTCGCCAACGTGACGGCAAGCCCAAAAACGCGCCTTTGCATGGGGCCCCTCCTGAGGGAGCAATGCGTGCGCCAAGCGCACAAAGTTTCGTGTGCCGAACACGACAGGCCGGACGCTAGGCCCCCTCCCGCACCGAGGTCAAGAGGCGGTACGGCAGCGGTTACGGAGGCTTGGCCTTCCGGCGTACGGCATCGGCGGACACGCGACCGAGACCCTGAACATCCGGTTCGCGACGAGGGGCGACAGCGGGCCAGGGTCGCCATGGCCGGCCGGTCATCACCTGGCCGGCCGTGGAGGGAGACAACCCCGACGTGGCCGGGCTACGCCTCCGTCAGAGGCAGCGGGGCGAAGACGCGGTGTTCCCAGATGCGGCGGGCGGCCTCTTCCGGATACCTGGTGACCGTCGGTTCGGTGTCGAGGAGTTGGACGAGGCGGCGCTCGGTGTCGTACGCGGGCCAGCCCGGGTCACCCGTGGTGGCGAAGGCGGTCCAGGCGGAGCGGAAACGGGCGGAGAGCGCCTCGGTCTCGGGCGAGGGCGCGGGTCCGGTCAGCATGGCGCCGAGGCCGCCGTACACACCGAAGGTCAGGGGTACGTCGAGTCCGTGGCAGGCGCCCAGAACGCCGCCGTTGGCGGGTGCGGCCCAGGTCAGCTCGTACATGTGCGCCCGGCCGCCGCCCGCCACCTGCGCCTCCGCAAGGTGAAGGGAGGGCATGCGGAACAGCCAGTCGGACTGCACCAGTTCGAACAGGTACTCCGCCGAGGCGTCCGGGAACGCGGCACGGTAGGTCTGTTCGCCGTCGGGGGCGGGTCCGAACAGGTCCAGCGCCATCGAGGCCAGGGACTCGTCCACCCGTCCGAGCAGCCCCCCGAGCATGAGGAAGAGCCGGTACTCGTCCCGGTTGTGCCCGGCGATCAGCTCCACGTCCCGCGCGGCGCCGCTCGCGAGGGCCTGCCACGGGGTGGTGGGCAGGACATCGCCGTCGACGACGGGCGAGAAGGGGGTCGGGGTCAGAGCGACCGGGCCCCAGCGGTCGACGTACCCGCGCATCCCGGCGGTCAGTGCGGCTCCTGCCTCGGGCAGCTTGCGCGGGTCCACACCGGACAGATCTGCGACCGTCGGGCGCAGCCCCAGCCCGCCGGCCAGGGCTTTAGCGATGTCACCGGCCAGCGCGGCGGAGAAGAACGTACCCGGCACACTCTGGGCGATGGCCCGCCGGAACAGACCCCGGGCTCGCGGCATGGCCATCAACGCGGCGATGGACCCGGCGCCCGCGGACTCGCCGAAGACGGTGACCTGGTCGGGATCGCCGCCGAAGGCGCTGATGTTCTCGCGCACCCACTCCAGGGCGGCGACCTGGTCGAGCAGTCCGCGGTTCGCGGGTGCGCCGTCGATCAGGGCGAATCCCTCGATCCCGACTCGGTAGTTGAAGGTGACCACGATCAGGTCACCGTCGCGGGAGAGACGACTGCCGTCGTAGGCCGGGTCGTCGGCGGAGCCGAACTTGTAGGCGCCTCCGTAGATCCACACCATCACCGGCCGTCGTGCGGCCGGGTCCGTCTCCGGCGTCCAGACGTTGACCGTGAGCCAGTCGTCACCGGCCGGAAGGCCGGCGGGGAGTTCCGCCTCGGGGCCCATCGGCTCCTGCGGGGGCGGCGGTCCGAACGCGAACGCCTCCCGCACCCCGTCCCAGCGGTCCACCGGTCCCGGCGCCTCGAAACGCGCCGCGCCCACCGGGGGCTGGGCGAACGGGATGCCCCGGAAGACCTCCAGGCCACCCTCGCGGCGGCCGCGCAGCGCGCCCGCCGCCGTCCTGACCTCAGGGAACTCGCTACTGCTCATCGATGGCTCCTCAAAGGACCGGCTGCCGGGCAGACGGTCCACGCACGGGATGCAAGTCGGGTGACCGAGACGGAATGCCGGCCGTTCCCATTGACACCGGCCGACCGTCGTCCGAGACTCATGCTCGCCTTGGAGTGAACCATATTTCACCAGGCGAACCGACTTGTCGACAGGCTCGCGCTTTGAGGCCCCCACATCTCCTAGGACGCAGATGCTCCTTCCCCCACGTCCGCCGCGTCGGCTCCCTCGTACATCGACGGCATGGACGTCAACTTCTACGGCGCCGTGATGCCCCACATGTTCGACGACGCGGGACTCGGCCCGACCCGGGCGAGTGCGGGCACCAGGCAGTTGGACCATGTTCGGCATGCTCGTGGGGCGCTCACGGCCGGAAACCTCACCGACCGGTTGGGCCGACGGCTGACGCTCGTCTCCAGCGTGACGCTGTTCTCCATCGGCTCGGTGTTCTGCGCCACGGCGGGAGTGGGCCGGACTGTTCGAGTGCGGCCGGTTCATCGCCGGCCTCGGGCTGGGCGGGCTCATGCCGCTGTGCCTGGCCATGGCCATGGAGTTCGCACCACCGCGCGGAGCCGCCCTCACCACGGGCCTGCTCATGACCTCGTACCAGGCCGGCGGTATGGCGGCGACGGGGCTCGGGCTGACTCCGGCCCCGGCCGCGGGCTGGCGCTGGATCTTCTGGGCAGGCGTGCTGCCGGCCGTGATCGCCGTGCCTGCTCAAGTCCCACCTGCCACTCGGCGTCACGTATGTAGTGGTCGCCGTCACTGGTGTGTGGCTGTTCAGCGCGCAGGTCATGGTCTACGCGGCCACCGACACCGTCTGTCGCGACAGCGAGCGGGCCGCCGGGCTCGGCTGGGTCACCGGAGTCGGACGAACCGGCGCCGTCGTCGGTCCCTGGCTGAGGGTCGACTTCCGGGTGCGTGACCCCACGGGCTTGCACAGACGCGGGGCTTGGCACGCCCATCTGCGGCGTTGTCGTCGGTTGCCGACGCTCCGCGTCGACGCCCTCCTCCGCCTTGCAGCTGGACGCACCAAGCCCCGCTCACCTGCGCCGATGAGTCGGCGTCGGTTTCCTGCGACTTGATCCGCCGGACAGGCCCTAAGTCCGCGGCACCCCGGAGGACCCCCGCACCATCAGCTCCCCCCGCACCGTGGCGATCCCCCCCGGCGGCGGCTCCTCCCGCCCCATCGCGATGCGCCCCGCCCGCGCCCCCGCCTCCGCCAACGGCAGCCTCACCGTCGTCAGGGAAGGCACCGCGTCGATGCTGAACGGAAGGTCGTCGAAGCCCGCCACCGACACGTCCTCAGGGATTCGCAGCCCGGATTCCCGCAGCGCCGCGCACGCGCCGACCGCGACGGAGTCGTTCGCGGCGACCACCGCGGTCAAGGTCGGGTCCCTGCGGAGCAGCTCGAGCGTCGCCTCGTAGCCGGCCCGCCGGTCGTAACGGCCGTGCACGGTCCAGCGGGGATCCTCCTCGATGCCCGCCGCGGCCAGCGCCTCCCGGTGCCCCTCCAGCCGGTGCCGGGTCGTCGTCCGCTCCTCGGGGCCCGCGATGTAGCCGAGCCGCCGATGCCCGAGCCCGATGAGGTGCTCGGTGAGCTCCCGCCCGCCGCCGCGGTTGTCGAAGGTCAGCGCGATCGCCGAGGTGTCCGGCGCCGGCGGCCGTCCGCACAGCACGATCCGCGTCCCCGCCTCGCCCAGCTTGCGCAGCTTCGCCGCCACCGCCGCCGCGTGCGGCTCGTTCTCCATCGCCCCGCCGGTCAGCACCACGGCCGCGGCCCGCTGCCGCTGCAGGAGCGTCAGGTACGTCAGCTCGCGCTCGGGCGAGCCCCCGGTGTTGCAGACCACCGCCAGCCGCTCACCCCCGGCCCGCCCGCCGGGCCCCCCGATCTCCGACTGGATCGCGCTCGCCATGATCCCGAAGAAGGGGTCGGCGATGTCGTTGACCAGGATGCCCACCAGGTCGGAGGTCGCCGCCGCCAGGGCACTGGCGGGTCCGTTCAGTACGTAGTCCAGCTCGTCCACCGCCCGCAGCACCCGCTCACGGGTGGAAGCGGCGACGGGATAGTTCCCGTTCAGCACGCGCGACACCGTCGCGGGCGAGACCTGCGCGCGGGCCGCCACGTCCGCCAGGGTCACCGTCATCTCGTCGTCCTCCGGTCGCGCATCTCGTCGTACGTCCTCATATGTCCACGTAGACAGGTCGGCCGCGGCCACGGTTCCGAGCGCGTCGAGCGGGCCGCTCCGAGCGTGTCGACCAGACCCTAAGGCCACAGCACCCCTTTGTTCGCCCCCTCGAACAACTCGGGATGGACACGGTCTTGTCCGGACCGCTGGTCAGAGGCTAGCTTCTTCTTGGATAGAAAGCGCTTGCTGTAACGCTGATCAGGAAGAGGCGTACGCGGCGCGCACAACCGCGTACGAAGCGCGCAGGCATGCTGCGTACGACGCCTACGAAGGGATCGACGTGACACGCAAGACGGTGCGTATCGCCATGAACGGTGTGACCGGGCGCATGGGCTACCGCCAGCACCTGGTCCGCTCCATCCTCGCGATCCGTGAGCAGGGCGGCCTGGACCTCGGCGACGGCACCGCGCTGTGGCCGGAGCCGATCCTGGTCGGCCGCCGCGAGCACGCGCTGAAGGCGCTGGCGGAGCGGCACGGACTGGAACACTGGGCCACGGACGTCGACGAGGTCCTCGCCGACCCCACCGTGGACCTCTACTTCGACGCCCAGGTGACCTCGGCCCGCGAGGAGGCGATCAAGAAGGCGATCGCGGCGGGCAAGCACATCTACACGGAGAAGCCGACGGCCACCGGACTGGAGGGCGCGCTCGAACTGGCCCGCCTGGCCCAGGACAAGGGCGTCAAGCACGGCGTCGTCCAGGACAAGCTCTTCCTCCCCGGCCTGCTCAAGCTGAAGCGGCTCATCGACGGCGGCTTCTTCGGCCGGATCCTCTCCGTCCGCGGCGAGTTCGGCTACTGGGTCTTCGAGGGCGACTGGCAGACGGCCCAGCGCCCCTCGTGGAACTACCGCGCCGAGGACGGCGGCGGCATCGTCGTCGACATGTTCCCGCACTGGGAGTACGTCCTGCACGAGCTGTTCGGCCGCGTGAAGTCCGTCCAGGCCATCGCCACCACCCACATCCCGCAGCGCTGGGACGAGAACGGCAAGCCCTACGACGCCACCGCCGACGACGCCGCCTACGGCATCTTCGAGCTCGACGGCGGCGCCATCGCCCAGATCAACTCCTCCTGGGCGGTCCGCGTCAACCGCGACGAACTGGTCGAGTTCCAGGTGGATGGCACCGAGGGCTCGGCGGTCGCGGGCCTGCGCAACTGCCGCGTCCAGCACCGCTCGCTCACCCCCAAGCCGGTCTGGAACCCCGACATCCCGGCCACCTACGCCTTCCGCGACCAGTGGCAGGAGGTGCCGGACAACGGTGACTTCGACAACGGCTTCAAGGCCCAGTGGGAGCTGTTCCTCAAGCACGTCTACGCCGACGCCCCCTACCACTGGGACCTCCTCGCCGGCGCCCGTGGCGTCCAGCTCGCCGAGCTGGGCCTGAAGTCCTCGGCCGAGGGCCGCCGCCTCGACGTCCCGGAGATCTCGCTGTGACCATCCAACTCCCGGACGCCACCGGGGCTCTGCACACGTACGAGCCCCGCACCGAACCGCTGGCCCTGGCCACCGGTGCCCCCTTCACCTCCCGTACGGTCTTCTCGGCGGCGCACGTCGTCGCCGACCCCTTCGCGGACACCACCCCCGACTCGCCCGCCGCCGTCGACTGGGACGCCACCCTCGCCTTCCGCCGCCACCTGTGGTCCCACGGGCTCGGCGTGGCGGAGGCGATGGACACCGCCCAGCGCGGCATGGGCCTGGACTGGGCGGGCGCGGCCGAGCTGATCCGCCGCAGCGCCGCCGAGGCCAGGGCGGTCGGCGGCCGTATCGCCTGCGGCGTGGGCACCGACCAGCTCACCGGCCCGGCGTCCCTGGCCGAGGTCCGGACGGCGTACGAGGAGCAGCTCGCGCTGGTCGAGGCCGCCGGATCCCAGGCGATCCTCATGGCGTCCCGCGCCCTGGCCGCGGCGGCCTCCGGCCCCGAGGACTATCTGGAGGTCTACGGCCATCTCCTCCGCCAGGCCTCCGAGCCGGTGGTCCTGCACTGGCTGGGCCCGATGTTCGACCCGGCGCTGGAGGGCTACTGGGGCTCGTCCGACCTGGACGCGGCGACGGAGGTGTTCCTGGAGGTCATCGCGGCCCACCCCGACAAGGTGGAAGGCATCAAGGTCTCGCTCCTGGACGCCGGGCGCGAGATCGACATCCGCCGCAGGCTGCCGCAGGGCGTCCGCTGCTACACGGGCGACGACTTCAACTACCCCGAGCTGATCGCGGGCGACGAGAAGGGCTTCAGCCACGCCCTGCTCGGCATCTTCGACCCGCTGGGCCCGCTGGCGGCGGAGGCGGTCCGCGTCCTGGACACGGGCGACACGGCGGGTTTCCGCGCCCTGCTCGACCCCACGGTCGGCCTCTCCCGCCACCTCTTCCAGGCCCCCACCCGCTTCTACAAGACGGGTGTGGTCTTCCTGGCCTGGCTGGCCGGCCACCAGTCGCACTTCACGATGGTCGGCGGCCTGCAGTCGGCCCGCTCCCTCCCGCACTTCGCCCGCGCCTACGAACTCGCCGACGGCCTGGGCCTGTTCCCGGACCCGAAGCTGGCCGAGGACCGTATGAAGACCCTGCTCGCCCTGTACGGAGTGACCCAGTGACCGGCGCCCTCTCCCGCTTCTCCATCAACCAGATGACGGTGAAGCAGCTGTCGATGCCCGAACTGGTCGACGCCTGCCTGGAGTTGGGTGTGCCGGGCGTCGGCCTCTGGCGCGAACCGGTCCACTCGTACGGCGTGGAGGCGACCGCCAAGCTGGTCCGCGACGCGGGTCTGACGGTCACCACCCTCTGCCGTGGAGGCTTTTTCACCGCGATCGACCCGACGGAGCGCACGGCGGCCCTGGCCGACAACCGCAGGGCGATCGAGGAGGCGGCGACCCTCGGCACGCAGGTCCTGGTCCTGGTCTCGGGCGGCCTCCCGGCCGGTTCGAAGGACCTGCACGGCGCGCGGGAGCGCATCGCCGACGCGCTGGCGGTGCTGGGCCCGTACGCCGAGGAGCACGGGGTGAAGCTGGCCATCGAGCCCCTGCACCCCATGTACGCCTCCGACCGGTGTGTGGTCTCCACGCTCACCCAGGCGCTCGACCTCGCGGAACGCTTCCCCGCGCACCAGGTCGGCGTCACGGTCGACACGTACCACATCTGGTGGGACGACAGGGCCCCGGCCGAGATCGCTCGCGCGGGCGTCGGCGGTCGCATCCACACCTTCCAACTGGCCGACTGGACCACCCCGTTGCCGGAGGGCGTCCTCAACGGCCGTGGCCAGATCGGCGACGGTGCGATCGACATGCGGGAGTGGCTGGGGTACGTGGAGGCGGCCGGCTACACCGGCTCCGTCGAGGTCGAACTGTTCAACGACGGGCTGTGGGCCCGGGACGGCCGCGAGGTGCTGGCGGAGACTGCGCAGAGGTTCGTCCAGCACGTTCTCTGACCTCGGAACACGGGACCACGCGGACGGCCGCCGGATGTCGGAAAACGACCGGCGGCCGTCTGACGTCCCATCACTTCCGCAACCCTGGTGCGATAATACGTTCGAGTTCTCCGTGGGAGTCGCGGGCAACGGGGGGAGCGGTGTGACGGGCTGGGACATCGACGTGGTCGGTGTGCGCGGTGTTCTGCAGAACACGGGCACGGCGGCGAAGGCGCTGTCGGACACGGGCCAGGCCATGCAGGGAAACCTGGAGGAGGCGGCCTCGGCGGCGGGGACGATCACCAGCCAGTACGGGCCGTACAGCAGCACGGCCGGGCTGGTGGGCGCGGCTCTGGCGGAGTTCCTCGATCAGTGGAGCCGTGATCTGGTGTACATCGCCGAGCGTGCGTCCCGGTCGCTGAACGGCGCGGCGGAGGCCACGGGGTACTACGTCGAGGGTGACCTGACGATGGCGGCCACCGCGCAACGGGAGGCCGCCAAGGAGCCGAAGGCCGACCTGCCGGGGGCGGGCAAGTGAGCGACGGGGCAACCCTGATCGACCCGTCCGGCATACCCCACTTCATCGGGGACCTGTCCACACTGGACACCGACGTGATGCTGCTGACCGCGAACGCGGCCCAGTTCCGGGCGTCCGGCGCGGAGGTGCACACCACGTTCCAGGGCCTGTCCGCCGTCTACCGCACCCCCGACGCGGTCGATCTGCTCTCCTCGACCCAGCCGGTGAAGGCGAAGGCGGACGCGTTCGCGGACGACCTGGAGAAGGCCGCCATGGCGCTGTCTGACTACAGCGCCGAAGTGCAGCCCCTGGTGGAGAGGCTGGCGACACTCAAGGCGGACGCGACGGCGTTCGTGCAGTCGCTGTCCGGGGACGAGGACTGGCGCAAGGATCAGGACAAGGTCGACCGCAACAACGAGCTGTGGCGGGACGTCAACCACACGGTCGCCGCCTTCCAGGCCGCCGAACGGGCCTGCCACAACAAGATCACGGCTCTGGTCGGCGGTTCGAGGATCACCGTCGACGACGGCTCGCACGGCGAGCACATGTACGGCTACCGTGCCGACGACCTCGACCACGCGCCGGAGACCCCGTGGGGTGCCCCGGCCGAGCGGGAGTACGAGGGCTGGGACTGGCTGACCCACCAGGCCGGCCAGGTCTGGGACGGCTTCTGGACCGACGGCGTCATGGCCACCGTCCACGGTGTGGGCACCCTCTTCGGCGCGGACGGCTCGGACGCGGCGGGTGAGGCCTGGAAGGGCCTGGCCAAGCTCGCCACGGCGTCGGCGCTCACGAGCGCCACGATGGGCACCTGGTGGCTGGTACCGGACGACAAACTCCCGTCCTGGCTGCGGGAGTCCCGTACGACCTACAAGCAGACGGTCAAGGGTTTCGTCGCCTGGGACACCTGGAAGACCAACCCGTCCCGCGCGGCGGGGGCCGTGGGCTTCAACGTGCTGACCACTCTCGGCGGCACGGAAGGAGCGGGCGCGGCGGCGTCCGCGGCGGGCCGGACATCCGCGGGGGCCCGCGCCCTGTCGATGGCGGGCAAGGTCGGCCGGGCCATCGACCCGATGACGTACGTCGGCAAGGCGGGCACCTTCGCCTTCGGCAAGGTCGGAGACGCCTTCCGCACGCTGAAGGACCTCCACTCCGGCACCACGCTCGACCTACTCGAACACACCGACGCCGTCCGATCCCCCAAGATCCCGGACAACGCGATCCCTTTCGTCGACGAGGCCACCGGCAAGATCGTCTATCTGACGGACGAGGGCCACCTCTTCAACGCGGACGGAACCCTTCACCAGCACGCCGACGAGGCTGCCACGGAACTTGCGGCCGGTGACCGAGCTCTCCTGAACTCGGCGTCGCGGGCGTCTTCATCGGGCCACCAGCCCGGACTCGTTCCCGCGCATGGCGGTGCCGATCAAGTGCACGGTGCGTCCGCGAGTCACGAGCCGCCGTCTGCTTCCGGTGGCGGCCACCCCGACAGTCCTGGGGCCGGCCGTGATCATGCGCCGCCCGGACACGAGACCACTCCGGCCGGCGACCACGGGGGATCCGGGCCGGACATGGGCGGGCACGGTGAAGCAATGCCACCGGGCGGTCACGAGCCGACCAGTGGGGTTGCCTTGCCGGAGCAGCCGCCGGGCCATGAGCCCATGGTGCGAGGAGGCGAGACGGAGCAGCAACTCCGTGACGCCATCAAGCAGATTCCGGGCGACAAACGACCCAAGCCCGATGTGCTGGACCGAGCGCTCGAACGCCTGGCCACAGTCCCCAACGGCCAGCAGGTAGCTGAGATCATCGCGTCAGGGCGTTTCGGTCGAAGTGACGGCTTCGGTCAGGTCGTGTCGTCGTTGGGCGCGCGTAAGGAAGCTATGTTTCAGCCTGGCGTTGACCAGATCATCTTTGCTGAAGATCTGGCCCGAAGCGGAGTCCCGGCGCAGAACATTGAATTCGAGTACAAAATTCCTGCAGGTGCGGACGCGGACATCCGTATCACTGATGAATCGGGATCTGTCTACACCTATCAAATGAAACACCTTAATAATCCCATTGATCAGGTGTCTGAGATCACCAGGGGAAAGTATCTCCTCCAGCTGGCGGTGACCGAAGCGGATCACCGCGTCATGCTGGTGGACGGTGGCCGGGGAACACGCGCAGATTGGATGGCGAACGGCTCCTACGACGCCCTCATGGACATCCACAACGGCGGACGTGGCCGAAAGGGGCAAGGCATCACATTTGTCGTGCGCTTGGAGGATGGCACACTTGTGATTCCGCCTGGCGCCAAGACCGACCCCAAGGACATGTTGTGATCACCACCAACTCGATCGGCGACTGGCTCTGGGAGATCACCCCCCGCCAGGAGGTCAAGCCATCGCGTGCCATCGACCACGCAGTGGCGGTGTGGAACATCCTGGCCACGGCGGGTGTGGCTACTCCTCTTGCAGAGGTCAGTGTCGGCGTACGTTCCGGTGATGACATGCGTGACGTTCGCTTCGAAGCGTCTGGTCTCCCCCTGGAAAGAGTGCCGCTCGTACCAGGGAGTGCCCTCGCCCGTGCCTCGGAGCACGTCGATGAATTGCAGGGCGACTTCGTCGTCAGAGTCCGCATGCGTTGCCCTGGCGAGTGGTCGGAAGGAGGGGTTCGGCATCGGGCTGAACAACTCTTCACCATCCAGGTCGACATCTGGGAGCGAAGCCTATTGACGGTGTTGCTGGAGACCTATTCCGACGCATGGCTGACGATGGACACGCGTGGACGCGAACAGCTCTCCGTGCACGAGGAAAACGCCCCAAGGCTTGAGTACGCCCTGGCGGAGATCTCAAATTTCTTCGGATGCTCCCCAACGCCCGGCGAGGAGAACCGCTACGCCATTCCGACCGAGACCGGCTTTGAAGACGTCAGGATCGATGGACCCGCGTATGACGACGCGTGGAGAACCTTTGAGGTGCTTGACCGGTCCCGACGGCTTCGGTCCCCGCTCCCGGCTTCGGAGCAGGAGTATTCGGCGACCACGGAACAACCCGTCCAGTACTACACCGTTCAGGACGGAGGGCAGGTCCTGGGCTATCTGTGGGCTGCGCGCGGGGACAATGCGGCAGGTTTTGAACCACGGACTGCAGCGGGGGAGCAGGCTTTCGATGCCGGGCGGACGTGGATTCTGCTGCTGCGCGAGGCTTATCGACTGGGCATCTCCGCCTCCCATGTCCTGAATTGGCTTGGTCGGCAGGAGCTTCCCGCCGGTATTGGCCGGCTAGCGGAGGACGAGCCCCGAACCTGCCCTTCGCTCGAATATCTGGAAGACCTCTCAGGCCGCTGGTGACCAGGCGTCTTGATCACAAGTACGCGCACCCCGGGAGTGCGCTTCGTGGTTCCGGGCTCTGCACTCGGCGCGCCGGGCTTGGAAGCGCGAATCAAGCGGCGATCGACGATGTCAAGGCGATTGTCGAAGAACACGGTTGGAGTGATCGAGTTGTCTGGTATCCGTGATGTGCGCCGCAGCGTGCGCGTGATGCCATCCAACCCTGACGCCGCCGCCGAGCTGCAATCGTGGAGCGGACAGGCGGACACTACGCTGGATCTGTCGGGCCTTGATGCCTCGGTCGTCGACCTCACCAACGCCGACCTGGCCATGGGGCTATTCACGGGGAGTCGTCTCACCGATGCCGTCCTGGTAGGTGTTGACCTGTATCGCGCTCATCTGGAGCACGCGGTACTCGACCGTGCTGACCTCAGTCGGGCTTCCCTTGTGAAGGCTGTACTGGATGGGGCGAGTATGCAGGGCGCTCTCCTGTTCGAAGCGGACCTCGGCAGCGCCGACCTGGCCGATGTCGACGCACGCTCGGCTTCCTTTCGCTCGGCACGTCTCCATGGCGCCTCTCTTCTCTACGTGCGCCTTGAGGGTGCTGATTTGACGAGTGCGTCGGTGCAGGAAACCTCCTTCGATGTCATTCTGGACGAGCGGACTGTCGTGAACGGTCTCGTCGGTACTGTCTATGGATCGGCTCAGGTTCACGAAGCAGGTGAACGTCACATGCTGGCAGGGAGTGCACTCGAGTCGTGGCTCAACAATCGGGGTGCATCGGTGCGAGTCCTCAATTGACTCCTGGTGTGACAGCTCGTCGGGCACGCGAGACTTCCGAGGGCGACCCCGTGAACTCCAGAGGAAATCAGCGCTACGGTCACTTTCTTGAAGTGGAGCAGTACCGCACACGCACCGCGCCGGGGGAGACCACAACATGACCAAGGACGTCATAGCCCTCACCCCCAAGATGCCCGACACGCAATCACTCCTGGCCGCTCTCCACGCCGGCGGCCCCGATCTGGAGTTGACGGCCACCGATGACGGGGCCGTGGTGCACCTGTGTACGGCGGAGGGGCGTCGGCTGGTTTCCGTGGAGGCTCCGCTGCTCGTCTATGTGCCGGGGGAGGTACGGCGCCTCCTGGGCGCTGAAGTGGCCGCTGCCGAGCCGCCGTACTGGTGGACCGAGGTGCGTGCCTCCACGGCGGCCCCGGAGGCGGAGCCGCTGGCGGGATCGGTGTGCGGGCGTCTGACGATGTTGCTCGGCGGGACCACCTGGCCGCCCGCAGCGGCCCACACGGCGCGGGTCACCGTCCCCGACGAGCCTCCCGGCATCCAGGCTTTCCCGACCGTCGACGCGCTGACCGACTCGACCGCGGTCGTCCTCTCCGACCGAGCACTCCTCCCACTGACCGCCTGGCTCTCCGACGTCCTGCGCGCCACGGCGCAGTCGAACCGCGCCCTCCACCTCGTCACGCCTCTCCATGTCCGCCTCACCCTGCCCCTACGCACCGCCCTCGGCGGAGCACCCAACCGCTGGGTCGTGCAGGATTCGAGCGGGGGCTATTACGACGGTCTGTCCGGGGCACGGCTGGCTTGGCGGGAAGGTACGTTCCTGCCGACCGACGGCACGCTCGCCGACGCCTTCACCGCAGGAGCCGCCCCCACCGAGCAGCGGCAGCTCACCCTCGCGTTCCGCACGGTGCACCCGCCCGACGAGCGGCTCGTCCTCGGTCGTGCGCTGGAGGCGGCCTGGCGCCACCTCACCGGTTCCCCGCCCGCCGGCTGGGGAACGGCCGAGCCGGTCAACCTGCCGTGGTCACCAGACCGGTTGACCGACTTCGCCCGTGACCGGGCCCCCGCCCCCACCCACCTCGTCGCCGTGGGCGCCCCCGACCGTCCGGCCATCGCCACGCACCGCATCTCCCGTACGACAGCAGGCGTTGCCGAAGAGATAACCCTCGCCCTCGGCTACGACCGCCCTCAGCACATGCCCCTCGACACCCTGGAGTCCCTCGCCGCCACCCTCGTCACAGAACACGGCCTGACGACGATGCTCGCCACCGTCCGTGCCGCCCGTGCCGACCTGACCATGCCGCCACACCTGGAGGCGCCGCCCCTCCCGGTTTCGTTCACCCTGGGGCCACGCGACGTGCGCAAGGTCGGCCTCACTCACGCCCTGCGCGCACCCGTCACGGCACAGCCGCGCCAACTCGGCTCGCCTGGCCGCCCCGCCCTCCACTATTCCTTCGGGGACGGAACGGACTCAGCGGCCTGGACGGCACTCGAGAGGCTCGGCACCTACCTCAGGACCGCTGCTGGGAGGGCAGGTTCCCGTCCTTCAGCGCGGTGACGAACGCTGACCAACTGCAAGCCGAGAACAGCACCGTTGGACCGCCGGCGGCCTTGCTGTCGCGGACGGGTACGGCGGCGTTGTGACGGGCGACTTCCAGGCAGTCGCCCTGATCTCCGCCGCTGTAGCTGGACTTGTACCACCCCATGGGTTCACCGCTGACCGTGCGCATGTTCCTCCGCCGCCGCTCTGACGAGGGCCAGTGACTCCTGCCGCGACAAAGCGTCGCTCAGTGCCAGAGCGTATGAGGTCTGACTGGCTGCCACCAGCGCCGGGTCGTCCATCAAGTGGCCGGTGAGAAAGGCCTCGACATAGGCCACCGGGGCGGCGTCCTCGAAGCTCATGAGTGTGAGGTAGCTCTGCTGCAGCGCGTGTGCCCCGACGCCGTAGGGAAGCACATGCAGCCGCACCCGCCCCGCCTCCGCAAGATCCCCGATCTTGTGCAGTTGCTCGGCCATGACCTGGGGGCCGCCGACGGGGCGCCGCAGTACGGACTCGTCGAGCAGTGTCCAGACGACGGGCTTCAACGGCACGTCGAGAATCCGGGCACGCTGTGTTCGAATGACAACGGCTTCGTCAAGTTCCTCCACCGTGTGGTTCGGCCGGTATGCGCGGAACAAGGCACGCGCATAGCCGTCGGTCTGGAACACGCCCGGTACGAGAGAGAGCGCGAACTGCTGGATGAGCGTGGCCTGTTGCTCCAGCTCGGCCACGGCCGCGAAGTGGTCCGCGTACTTGGACTCAAGGTCCTCCAGCCACCGGGCGAAGAACCCGTCCGTCCCCAGCGCCCGATCGATCCGCTGTGCGTCATCCGGTTTCGGCAGCCGCCTCCCGGCCTCGAAGTGGCTGATCAGTGTGGGCGAGCACACGACCTGGTCGCCGAGTTCCTCCTGCGTGAGGCCCGTGGCTGTCCGGCGCAGCCTCAGTTCCTCGCCGTACTTCTCCCGCTGCGTTCGCGGCGTTCGAGTCTTCGCCACCCTGCCGACCCCCAACTTGACGTGCGCTTTGTCAACCCTCAGGTACTGGCAGCGTAGCGGCGGTCGACCGCACTCTGTGAGGGATTCACGACAGAGCGCAACCGAGAGAAAGCAGGCTGACGTGTCCGCCTTCATCGCCAGGTCACTCAAGCCGTTCCGAAGGTTCTTCGCCGTGCGGTCCAAGTGCCGCCGCGTGGAACCCGCCCCGGTCACCTGCCCGCCGAGCCCACCGCCCCGGGCGCTCGGAGTGGGTGTCGGCTCCCTGTTCCTTCCCCGTACCGGGGACGAGGAGTGAACGGCGCACGGCTGCTGCCCTGGCCGAGCCCCGAAGGCAAACCCTGCTACGTGATCGGCGACGGCACGGGCCGTGTCTCCCGCCTCGCGGACGAGATCGAGAGCATTCAACTCGGCATGGCGGACGCGCTCCTGCGCCACGCCGACGTTCTCCTCACGGAACACAGCGCTACCGCCGGGGAACTGCGCTACCTCGCGCGGCGGCTCTGTGAGTCCCTCCGCGACATCAAGCGGGTCGCGGAGAGCAGAGGGGGGCGCGCCCCGCAGCGGGAGGAGTGAAAGAACAGCGGCCCGGCCGCCGTGGCAGCGAAAGGCGGGCAGCCGCCGGATGCCCAGCACAGGCTATCCGGCGGCCGTGCGACGGACCGAGCGGTGGCCGAGTTCCTCCCGGTATGACCACGCCGTCCGACCCTCGATGCTCCCGCCGGGTTGAGATCGGCGGGCGCGGGTCACATCTCGAAGTGCTCCATCAGCCAGGTGCACAGATCCTCCGTCGGGAGGGTGTGCTCTGTCGTCGTGGGCGAGCAGAGGAACGCGTCCAGCCCACTCCTCTCCGGCTCCAGGTCGTCGACCTTGGCGTACAGGTCCTCCTGCTTCTCGAAGTCCAGGATGTCGACCGCGCTGACCGAGGGGACGAAGCACACCTCGGCGTGCCGCAGATCCGCCTCCCCGCCGGCCTCCTCGATCGCCTTGGCGAGGATCGCGTACGTCGTGAGCGTGCCGCCGGGTGCGCCGTCCAACTCGGGGAAGCCGTTGGTCGTGATGGTCTTCTCGGTCGCCGGGAACGTTCGCTTCAGGTAGGCGACCGTCACGTCGTCTCCCCGGGCCTGGGTGTAGAAGGTGGTGCCGGGGTAGCGGACGTCGAGCCGCAGCGCGACCTCACCGGCCTTGACCTCGGGCAGTCCGACGCCGTCGCCGCGGCCGTTGGCGACGGCCACCTTGAGCGGGATCTGCGGCCAGTGGCGGACCTGGTCGAGTGCGGTCAGCAGCGCCTCGCGCTCCGGGGCGACGCCGGTCTTCCCGGTCTTGTTGTCGTAGTGCTGCCACAACATCTGCCGCGCGGCCGGGCTGTCCATCTGCTGGGTGAAGGGGTGGGGCTTGAGGTCCAGGCCGCGGGGGAGCAGGTAGGAGAACGCCTGGACACCGACGGGGATCGAGGCACCGCGGTGCGGGGTGTCGTAGGAGAAGTACACCCCGGTCTGGTGGTCCCTGTGCTCGCTCTCCATCTTGGCGAGGGCGTAGCGGGTGACCAGGCCGCCCATGCTGAAGCCGCCCACGACCAGCCGGTGGTCGCCGACGCGACGGGCCATGGCTTCATGGATGGTCGCCTCGGCGGCTTGCGCGTTCTCCAGGATGGACGCCGTGCGGTCGTTGAAGCCCAGCAGGATCACGTCCATGCCGCGCCGGCGGAGTGCGCCGAGGAAGCCGTACTCCTCGCCCTCGAGGAATTCGTAGAGCTTCTTGAGGTCGCTCTTGCCGTGGTTGAAGCCGTCGGCGATGATCACCGGCCGGGTGAGATGGCGGTTGCCCTCGCCGTGGAAGACCCAAGTGAAGCCGTTGGGGACGGTCCACTCGTCGTCGCGGTCCGGTACCTCGACCGGGTTGCTGGGGGAGGCGAGCGGGTCGCCGATGGTGAACGGGCCGATCTCGGGCTCGGTGTTCTCGGGCATGGTCGTGCTCCTCGTGGGAGGGGTGGGGGAACGACCACATCATGGGGGGTGATTTGCCTGAATCGCCGCTTTGACCTGCATGGTTCACCGTAAGTGATGCAATGGACGCGATGGTGTTTGGTGCGTCTGGCGTGTATCAGTGGCGTGTTTCGTTCGCTCCGCAGTTCATGTCGCACGGCGTGTCAGAAATTTTCCGGAAGCCGTGCAACCCTCCCCGCCCCACGCGTGTCGTACATGGCATCAGGACTTCTGGAGGGGGATCCGGGGGGATCGCGGGGGTTCTGATAGTTGGAGGGGGCAAGCCGAGGGGCCCGGTCGACGGACCGGGCCCCTCGAAGCTTTCCGCAGGTCAGCGGGTCAGAAGAACACCCCGCACCGCAGCAGCACATTCGCGTACGGCCGTGCCTCGCCCGTCCGCACCACCAGACGCGCCCCCGACGACAGCCTCTTCAGCTCCTCGTGCGGGACCAGCGCCAGCCCGGGGAAATGGCCACCCAGCAGCCCGGCCGCCGCCGGATTCGCCTCCCGTACCTCGGAGGCCGCCGTGGCTCCCTCCACCACCAGTTCCTCCAGCAGCCCCCCCACCACCTCGGCGAAGGACGGCACGCCCGCCCGGAACGCCAGGTCGACCACGCGCGGTCCGTCCGGTATCGGCATACCGGCGTCGCACACCAGCACCCCGTCCCCGTGCCCCAACTCGGCCAGCGCCCCGCAGAGATGACGGTTGAGGATTCCCGTCTTCTTCACAGCGCGGCCACCTCCTCCGCCGTCGGGAACGACTCCTGCGCGCCCCGCCGGGTCACGGCCGCCGCCCCCACGCGCGCCGCGTAGGCCGCCGCCTCCACGAGCGACGCACCCGTGCCCAGCTTCCAGGCCAGCGCCGCCGTGAAGGAGTCGCCCGCGCCCGTCGTGTCCACGGCCTCCACCTTCACGGACGGGACCCGCGCGACGCCCGCCTCCGCCGACGCCACCAGGGCACCCTCGGCACCCAGCGTGACGACCACCGACCGCGGCCCCTTCGCGAGCAGGATCCGCGCCCAGTCCTCGGGCCCCGAAGACACGTCGTACGCCTCACCGAGGATCACCTTCGCCTCGTGCTCGTTGACGATCAGCGGATCGCAGGCCGCGAGCACCACGGCGGGCAACGGACGGGGAGGGGAGGGGTTCAGGACGAAGCGGCTGCCGGGTGCCAGACTCGCCGCCACCGCCACGACCGTCTCCAGCGGGATCTCCAGCTGCGCCGACACCACCCGGGAGGTCTGGAAGAGGCAGGCGGCGGCCATGACGTCCTGCGGCGTCAGGCGCCCGTTCGCGCCCGGGGACACGACGATGCTGTTGTCGCCCGACGGATCCACCGTGATCAGCGCGACCCCGGTCGGCGCTCCGCCCACCAGCACGCCCACCGTGTCGACCCCGGCCGCACGCTGCGAGTCGAGCAGCAGCCGGCCGTACGCGTCGTCGCCGACCCGGGCCAGCAGGGCCGTACGGGCTCCGAGGCGCGCGGCCGCGACGGCCTGGTTCGCGCCCTTGCCGCCGGGGTGGACGGCCAGGTCGGAGCCGAGGACCGTCTCACCGGCCGCCGGCCTGCGCTCGACACCGATCACCAGGTCGGCGTTGGCCGACCCTACGACCAACAGGTCGTAGTCGTACATGAGTGACTCCCCAATCAAGCGGGCCGGGCGGGCGGGACTTTCACCACACGCCCTAGCCCTGCCGGCGTTGCCGTTCTCAGCCGCTGAACCCGGCCACGTTCTCCTTCGTGACCACCTTCACCGGCACCTTCACCGTCTCCTCGACCTTCTTGCCCTGCGACGCCTTCAGCGCGTTGTCCACGGCGATCTTCCCCAGCTGGGAGGGCTGCTGCGCCACGGACGCGTACAGCGTCCCCTGTTCAACGGCCTTGAGCCCGTCCGGGGTTCCGTCGAAGCCGACGACCTGCACCGACTTGCCGGCCTTGGAGCCCAGCGCCTTGATCGCGCCGAGCGCCATCTCGTCGTTGGCGGCGATCACGCCCTGGACGTCCGGGTGGGCCTGGAGCAGGTTCGACATCACGTCGAGTCCCTTGGCTCGGTCGAAGTCGGCCGGCTGCTGGGCCAGCACCTGGATGCCGGGGTAGGCCTTCAGCCCCTTGGCGAAACCTTCCGCCCGCTCCCGGGCCGCGGAGGTGCCCGCCTGGCCCTGAAGGATCACGATCTTGCCGGTGCCGCCTAGCTTCTCGGCGACCGTCTTCGCGGCCAGCTCACCGCCGGCCACGTTGTCCGAGGCGACCAGCGCGTCCACAGTGGCCTTGTTGACGCCCCGGTCGACCGCGATGACCGGGATCTTCGCCTTGCCGGCGGCCTGTACCGAGTTGCTCGCCGCGTCCGAGTCGACCGGGTTGACGATGATCGAGTCGAAGCCGGAACTGGTGAAGTTCTGCAGCTGGTTGGCCTGCTGGGAGGCGTCGTTCTGCGCGTCGGTGACCGTAAGGTCCACGCCCAGCTTCCTCGCCTCGGCCTTCGCGCCCGACTGGATCTGCACGAAGAACGGGTTGTTGAGGGTGGAGAGGGCCAGGCCGACCTTCGGGGTGGACGCCGAGGACGTGCCGCCGTGCAGGAAGGAGGTCGCGCCGACGATCGCCACGGTGACCACGGCCGCCAGACCGTACGTCACCGCCTGCCGCCCCTTGTCGCCACCGGTACCGGATGCCGTCGGAACCGCCCCGGCCTTGCGGCGCACCGTGTCCAGCAGCACCGCGAGCGCGATGACGACACCGATGACGACCTGCTGCCAGAAGGCGGAGACGTTCAGCAGGTTCAGGCCGTTGCGCAGCACCGCCAGGATCAGCGCGCCGATCAGGGTGCCCGAGGCCTTGCCCGTACCCCCCGCGAGGGAGGCGCCGCCGATGACGACCGCGGCGATCGCGTCCAGCTCGTAGCCGTCGGCGGCCTGGGGCTGCGCGGAGGACAGCCGGGCGGCGAGCACGACGCCCGCGACGGCCGCGAACACCCCGGACAGGGCGTAGATCGCCAGCTTCTGCTTCTTCACCCGCAGGCCGGACAGACGTGCCGCTTCCTCGTTGCCCCCGATGGCGTACATCGAACGGCCGATGTACGTCCGGCCGAGCACGAACGCCGCGACGAGCCCCATGACGACCATGACCAGCACCGGCACCGGCAGCCAGCCGCCGAGCGTGTCACCGAGATGCGAGACCGAGTCGGGGAGGGCGATCGGGGAACCCTCGGAGATCACCAGCGACAGACCACGGCCCACCGACAGCATCGCGAGCGTCGCGATGAACGGCGGCAGCTTGCCGTAGGCGATGAGGAAACCGTTCACCAGACCGGCCGCGACACCGGTGGCGACGGCGAGGACGACCGCCACCGCGACCGGCACGCCGTGCTGGGTGGCGCTCCAGGCCAGCACGGTGGCCGACAGCGCGGCGACGGACCCGACCGACAGGTCGATGCCGGCCGAGACGATCACGAAGGTCACGCCGAAGGCGAGGATGGCGGTCACGGCCGCCTGGACGCCCACGTTGAGCAGATTGTCCGTGGTCAGGAAGTCGCCCGACAGCGCCGACATGGCGACGACGAGGACGATCAGCGCGGTGAGCGCGCCGTTGTCGAGGAGCAGACGGCGGACCGCCGCGGCGCCACCGGCGCCCGTTGTGCTCTTGAGGGTCTCAGTGGCCACGAGCGACCTCCTTGTCGGTCGTAGGGTTGCTGACGGCGAGTGCCATCACGGAGTCCTGGGTGGCCTCCTCGGCGGCGAGTTCGCCGGCGATCCGGCCCTGCGCCATCACCAGCACCCGGTCGCTCATGCCGAGCACCTCGGGAAGGTCGCTGGAGATCATCAGGACGGCGGCACCCTGAGCGGTGAGTTCGTTGACGAGCTGGTAGATCTCGACCTTGGCGCCGACGTCGATGCCGCGCGTCGGCTCGTCGAGGATCAGCACCTTGGTGTCGGCGAGCAGCCACTTGCCGATGACGACCTTCTGCTGGTTGCCGCCGGACAGGGTGCGGACATGCTGGTGGAGCCCGGCCATTCGCACGCCCAGCTGCCCGGCGATCCGCTCGGCCGCCTCGTGCTGCCCCCTGAGGTCGACGAGCCCGGCCCGGGTGGCCGACCGCATGGTCACCAGCCCGAGGTTCTCCTCGACGGAGGCGTCCAGCACCAGGCCCTGGCCCTTGCGGTCCTCGGGCACCAGGCCGATCCCCGCGGTCATCGCCGCGCTGACGTCGTGCCGGGCGACCGGGGTGCCGGAGACCTTCACGGCTCCCCTGTCGTACGGGTCGGCGCCGAACACGGCCCGCACCACCTCGGTGCGGCCGGCGCCGACGAGCCCGGCGACACCGACGACCTCACCGGCATGCACCTCGAAGCTGACGTCGTGGAAGACGCCGTCGCGGGTGAGCCCCTCGACGGACAGCAGGGCGGGGCCCCGGTCGGCGCGCTCGCGCGGGTACTGCTGCTCGATGGAACGGCCCACCATGAGCCGCACGAGCTCGTCCTCGGGCGTGGCGGCGGGCACCTGGCCGACCGACCTGCCGTCCCGGATGACCGTGACCCGGTCGCCGAGGGCCGCGATCTCCTCCAGGTGGTGGGTGATGAAGACGATGCCGACCCCGTCCTCGCGCAGCCTGCGCACGATGGCGAAGAGCTTCTCGACCTCCTCGGAGGTCAGCACGGCGGTCGGCTCGTCCATGATCAGCACGCGCGCGTCGAGGCTGAGAGCCTTGGCGATCTCGACCATCTGCAGCCGTGCGATGCCGAGTTCACGCACGCGCGCGCGTGGCGACACGCTGACGCCGACCCGCTCCAGCAGAACGGCGGCCTCGGCCTCCATCCTCTTCCGGTCGATCATTCCGAGGCGCCGCGGCTGCCGCCCCAGGAAGATGTTCTCGGCGACCGTCAGATCGGGTACGAGGTTGAACTCCTGGTAGATGGTGGCGATCCCGAGGCGCGCGGAGTCCTGAGCACCATGGATGCGCACCTCCTCGCCGCCGGCCAGGATCCGCCCGGCGTCGGGGCGGTAGGCGCCGGAGAGCATCTTGATCAGGGTGCTCTTGCCCGCGCCGTTCTCACCGAGCAGCACATGCACCTCGCCCCGGCGCAGATCGAAGTCGACGCCGTCGAGCGCGACCACACCGGGGAAGGTCTTGCGTATGCCTTCGATGCGCAGCAACTCGTCCGCGTTGCTCACGACTGGCTCCTGTTCGTTGCGGGTGACTCCGAAGAGGTCGGCGCCTCGCCGCAGGACCGGCGTGCGACGAGACGGGCGGCGAAGGTGACGGACTGCGGGGGCCGTCCCTCGATGCGGTCGACCAGGGCCCGTACGGCGGCCCGGCCCAGCTCGCCCGTGGGCTGGGCGATCGCGGTGACCGGCGGATCGGTGTGCACGAACCACGGGATGTCGTCGAACGCGGCGAGCGCGAGGTCGTCGGGAACCCGCAACCCACGCGCGCGTACGGCGTCCAGCGCGCCGAGCGCCATCAGGTTGTCGGCGGCGAAGACGACCTCGGGCGGTTCGGGCAGGTCGAGGAATCCCTCGGTGACCCGGCGTCCGCTCTCGGCCTGGAAGTCGCCCTGGCCGATGTAGGCGTCCGGCAGGGGAAGCCCGTACTCGGCCATGGCGGCCCGGAAGGCCTCGACGCGCTCGCTGCCGGTGGTGGTGGCGGCGGGGCCCGCGATGATGGCGAGCCGCCGGTGCCCGAGCCCGTGCAGATGCGCCACGAGGTCCCGTACGGCGGCCCGCCCGTCCGCCCGGACCACGGGCACGTCCACGCCCGGGATCCACCGGTCGACGAACACCATCGGCGTGCCCGCGCGCGCGGCGTCCAGCATCAGCGGGGAGCCGCCGTCCGTGGGGGAGACGAGCAGGCCGTCGATCCGGCGGTCCAGCAGGGTCCGTACGTGGTGGTCCTGGAGGTCGGGCCGCTCGTCGGCGTTGCCGATGATCACGCTGTAGCCGAGCGCTCGGGCCTCCTCCTCCACGGAGCGGGCCAGTTCGGTGAAGTACGGGTTCATCACATCGCTGATGACCAGGCCGAGTGTGTGGGTCTGGTCGGTGCGCAGCGACCTGGCGACGGCGTTAGGGCGGTAGCCCAGCGCCTGGACGGCGGCCAGCACGCGCGTGCGTGCGTCCTCGCTGACCGACGGATGGTCGTTCAGGACCCGCGACACCGTGGCGACGGAGACCCCCGCCTCGGCAGCGACGTCCTTGATGCTCGCCATCGCCGCTCCACCTCCTCGTGGATGCTGTGGAATCGATTACATCGATGTGTACGGAGGATTGGAATCGATTACACGCGAGTACGCAAGCCTCTGAGACCGGATCGTGACGTCGCGGGCCGCCAGGGGGCGGCGCAGGCTGGAGATGCGGAGGTCGTTTCCCCGAGGTCCCCGAGGGGCCGGAAGCGGAGGAGCCATGACGTCGGCCACCCGGAACGACATCCCCGTGGTGCTCGAGGGCGACGGGTGGAAGTGCGCAGCACGCCGATCGGGGGTGGTATGTCCGTCAGTTACATCCGCCTGCCGCAGGGCACCGACATGGGTCCCGCGCTCAAGGGCCTGCCCGACGACGCGTGCCAGTGCCCGCACTGGGGCCACCTGGTGAAGGGCCGGCTGCGGATGCTCACGGCCGAGGGCGAGAAGGTCTACGAGGAGGGGGAGACGTACTACTGGGCGCCCGGCCACATCCCCTTGGCCCTGGAGGACTGCGAGTTCGTCGAGTTCTCCCCGACCGAGGACTTCCAGAAGGTGATCGACCACGTGGTCGCGCAGGCCGAGTGAGTTGTCGGTGCCGGGCGGTACCGTCGGATCATGACCGATCAGGCGGGGGCGTCCCAGACGGGCGAGCGGCGACTGGCCACGCTGGAAGGCGTGCTGGAGCGCATCACGTACGCCAATGAGGAGAACGGCTACACGGTCGCCCGGGTCGACACCGGCCGAGGCGCCGGCGACCTCCTCACGGTGGTCGGCGCGCTGCTCGGCGCCCAGGTCGGCGAGTCGCTGCGGATGGAGGGCCGCTGGGGCTCCCACCCGCAGTACGGCAAGCAGTTCACCGTGGAGAACTACACGACGGTCCTGCCGGCCACCATCCAGGGCATCCGCCGCTATCTGGGGTCGGGCCTGGTCAAGGGCATCGGTCCGGTCTTCGCCGACCGCATCACCCAGCACTTCGGCATGGACACCTTGAAGATCATCGAGGAGGAGCCCAAGCGGCTCGTCGAGGTCCCCGGCCTCGGCCCCAAGCGCACGAAGAAGATCGCCGACGCCTGGGAGGAGCAGAAGGCGATCAAGGAGGTCATGCTCTTCCTCCAGACCGTCGAGGTGTCCACCTCCATCGCCGTGCGCATCTACAAGAAGTACGGCGACGCCTCCATCTCCGTGGTGAAGAACCAGCCCTACCGGCTCGCCGCCGACGTCTGGGGCATCGGCTTCCTCACCGCCGACAAGATCGCCCAGTCCGTCGGCATCCCGCACGACAGCCCGGAGCGCGTCAAGGCGGGCCTGCAGTACGCGCTGTCCCAGTCCACCGACCAGGGCCACTGCTATCTGCCCGAGGAGCGGCTGATCGCCGACGCGGTGAAGCTGCTCCAGGTCGACACCGGCCTGGTCATCGAGTGCCTCGCCGAGCTGGCCCAGCCGGACGAGGACTCCGGTGAACCCGGTGTCGTACGGGAGAAGGTGCCCGGCGAGCACGGCGAGGAGGTGACCGCGATCTATCTCGTCCCCTTCCACCGCGCCGAACTCTCCCTGTCCGCCCAGCTGTTGCGCCTCCTGCGCACCGACGAGGACCGGATGCCGGGCTTCCATGACGTGGCCTGGGACAAGGCGCTCGGCTGGCTGAAGGGGCGCACGGGCGCCGAACTCGCCCCCGAGCAGGAAGCCGCCGTCAAGCTCGCGCTCACCGAGAAGGTCGCCGTCCTCACCGGCGGCCCCGGCTGCGGCAAGTCCTTCACCGTGCGCTCGATCGTGGAGCTGGCCCGCGCGAAGAAGGCCAAGGTGGTGCTGGCCGCCCCCACCGGCCGCGCCGCCAAGCGCCTGGCCGAGCTGACCGGGGCCGAGGCCTCCACGGTCCACCGGCTGCTGGAGCTCAAGCCCGGCGGCGACGCGGCCTACGACCGGGACCGCCCGCTGGACGCCGACCTGGTCGTCGTCGACGAGGCCTCGATGCTGGACCTCCTGCTCGCCAACAAGCTGGCGAAGGCCGTACCACCGGGTGCCCACCTCCTCTTCGTCGGGGACGTCGACCAGTTGCCCAGCGTCGGCGCGGGCGAGGTGCTGCGCGACCTGCTCGCCGACGGCAGTCCGGTCCCCGCCGTGCGCCTCACGCGCGTGTTCCGCCAGGCCCAGCAGTCGGGCGTGGTGACCAACGCCCACCGGATCAACGCCGGGCAGCATCCGGTCACCGACGGCATGAAGGACTTCTTCCTGTTCGTCGAGGACGACACGGAGGAGGCCGGCCGGCTCACCGTGGACGTGGCCGCCCGCCGGATCCCGGCGAAGTTCGGCCTCGACCCGCGCCGGGACGTGCAGGTGCTCGCGCCCATGCACCGCGGCCCGGCCGGCGCCGGCACGCTCAACGGGCTGCTTCAGCAGGCGATCACCCCGGGCCGCCCCGAGCTGCCGGAGAAGCGGTTCGGCGGCCGGGTCTTCCGTGTCGGCGACAAGGTCACCCAGATCCGCAACAATTACGAGAAGGGGGAGAACGGAGTCTTCAACGGCACCGTGGGCGTGGTCACCTCGCTCGATCCGGTGGACCAGCGCCTCACGGTACTGACGGACGAGGACGAGGAGGTTCCCTACGAATTCGACGAACTGGACGAACTGGCCCACGCGTACGCGGTGACGATCCACCGTTCACAGGGAAGTGAATATCCCGCCGTGGTGATCCCCGTCACCACGGGAGCATGGATGATGCTCCAGCGAAACCTTTTGTATACGGCCGTCACCCGCGCCAAGAGGCTCGTCGTCCTCGTCGGTTCCCGCAAGGCGATCGGCCAGGCGGTGCGCACGGTGTCCGCGGGGCGCCGCTGCACGGCCCTGGACTTCCGGCTCTCGGGTTCCTGACCGACCCGCTCTCCCACGCATCGCAAAAAATGATCGATCAAGTGAGTCACGAAGGTCACAGAGCACTTCCGCAACTGTGACGAAGGCGGCAGGATGAGCAAGTTGGCGGCACTGAGTGCCGCCGATAAGCCCAATGGTCGACCCCGAGTGCACTCTCCTGCGCCAAATGGGGGATGGTAGAGACAGTCAGGGCAACCTCGAAGAAGAGGCACAACGTCGGTGAGGGATGACGTGAGCGACAACTCTGTAGTACTGCGGTACGGCGACGGCGAGTACACCTACCCGGTGATCGACAGCACCGTCGGCGACAAGGGCTTCGACATCGGGAAGCTCCGCGCCCAGACCGGTCTGGTGACCCTGGACAGCGGCTACGGCAACACCGCCGCTTATAAATCCGCCATCACTTACCTTGACGGCGAGCAGGGCATCCTCCGGTACCGCGGCTACCCGATCGAGCAGCTGGCCGAGCGGTCGACCTTCCTCGAGGTCGCCTACCTGCTCATCAACGGCGAGCTGCCGACCGTCGACGAGCTGAGCGTCTTCAAGAACGACATCACGCAGCACACCCTGCTGCACGAGGACGTCAAGAACTTCTACAAGGGCTTCCCGCGCGACGCCCACCCGATGGCCATGCTGTCCTCGGTCGTCTCCGCGCTGTCCACGTTCTACCAGGACAGCCACAACCCGTTCGACGAGAAGCAGCGCAACCTCTCCACGATCCGGCTGCTCGCCAAGCTTCCGACGATCGCGGCGTACGCGTACAAGAAGTCGATCGGCCACCCGTTCGTCTACCCGCGCAACGACCTCGGCTACGTCGAGAACTTCCTGCGCATGACCTTCTCGGTCCCCGCCCAGGAGTACGACCTCGACCCGGTGGTCGTCTCCGCGCTCGACAAGCTGCTCATCCTGCACGCGGACCACGAGCAGAACTGCTCGACCTCCACGGTCCGCCTGGTCGGCTCGTCCCAGGCCAACATGTTCGCGTCGATCTCGGCCGGCATCAACGCCCTCTGGGGCCCGCTGCACGGCGGCGCCAACCAGTCCGTACTGGAGATGCTCGAGGGCATCCAGGCGGGCGGCGGCGATGTCGACTCCTTCATCCGCAAGGTGAAGAACAAGGAGGACGGCGTCCGCCTGATGGGCTTCGGCCACCGGGTGTACAAGTCCTTCGACCCGCGCGCCAAGATCATCAAGGCGGCGGCGCACGACGTCCTCTCGGCCCTCGGCAAGTCCGACGAGCTGCTGGACATCGCGCTGAAGCTGGAGGAGCACGCGCTCTCCGACGACTACTTCGTCTCGCGCAACCTCTATCCGAACGTCGACTTCTACACCGGCCTGATCTACCGGGCCATGGGCTTCCCGACCGAGATGTTCACGGTCCTGTTCGCCCTCGGCCGCCTCCCGGGCTGGATCGCCCAGTGGCACGAGATGATCAAGGAGCCGGGCTCCCGCATCGGCCGCCCCCGGCAGATCTACACGGGCGTGGTCGAGCGCGACTTCGTCCCGGTCGAGGAGCGCTGAGCTCACCGCCGTAGCCACCCAGGCAGAGCCGCTGCCTGGGTCCCGGCAAAGCGGAAGGCGCCCTGGCGCCGGTCCCCCCACGGGCCGACGTCCAGGGCGCCTTCCCATGTCCCGGTGCGGATTCCCCCCACGGGATCCGGCCGGGCGTTGTGAGGACAGCGCCTGAATTCGCTGTGTCAATGTGCGGTTGTGGTGCGGTTGTTGTGCCTGCGGTTGAGCAAAACGAGCAGAACTCGTCGTACTACCGCTGTGTGCGATCTGCCGGGACGCGCACGCTAGGAGGGCCGCTCAAAGCTTCCCGGTGTACGTGCCCCGGCAACGCATCTCTGAGGAAGTCCCCCAAGACATCCCCAGATGCCGGTCGGCGCCCCCCAAGACGCTTTCCGACACCGTCAACTTAGACCTTCGAACCCCTTCGGTGGTTACGTTCACATCACTGTGATCTGTGTCTCTTGCGTATGTCCGTTAGATGCGCAAGAGCCCGGATACGGCGAGTGAGGCCCAAGCGTAAGGATGATGCGCGAGCCTTGTGAAGAGCTTATGTGAGGCTCGCGCAGGACTCCAGGGGGTCTCAGTCAAAGGTGCGCAACCTGAGACTGTTCGTCACCACGAAGACCGACGAGAAGGCCATCGTCGCCCCCGCGATCATCGGGTTGAGCAGTCCTGCCGCGGCCAGGGGCAGCGCGGCCACGTTGTAGCCGAAGGCCCACACCAGATTGCCCTTGATCGTCGCCAGTGTCCGCCGGGACAGCCGGATGGCGTCCGCGGCCACCCGCAGGTCCCCGCGCACCAGCGTCAGGTCGCCCGCCTCGATCGCCGCGTCCGTCCCCGTGCCCAGGGCCAGCCCCAGATCGGCGGCGGCGAGCGCGGCCGCGTCGTTCACGCCGTCGCCGACCATGGCGACGACCCGGCCCTCGCCCTGCAGTCGCCGTACGACCTCGACCTTGTCCTCGGGCAGCACCTCGGCGATCACCTCGTCGATGCCGACGGCGGCCGCGACCGCCTCGGCCACCGCCCGGTTGTCCCCGGTCAGCAGCACCGGCGTGAGTCCCAGCGCGCGCAGCTGCCGGACGGCCTCGGCGCTGGTCTCCTTGACCGCGTCGGCCACCGCGAGCACCCCGCGCGCCGCTCCGTCCCACCCGACGACGACAGCCGTACGACCCTCCCGTTCGGCCTCGTCCCTGGCGTGGGCCAGTTCCTGCGGAAGGTCCTCGAAGAGCCGCCCCACGGCCACCTCGCACCCCTCCACGCGCCCCCGCACGCCCCGCCCGGGCACGTTCTCGAAGTGCTCGGCCGCCGGTAGGTTCCCGGCCCGTTCCTCCGCGCCCGCGGCCACCGCCCGCGCGACCGGGTGCTCGGAGGCGTGCTCCAGGGCGCCCGCGAGCCGGAGCAGCTCCTTCTCGTCGGTGTCGTCGGTGACGTACACGTTCTGCAGGGTCATCCGGCCGGTGGTGACGGTGCCGGTCTTGTCGAGGACGACGGTGTCGACGCGGCGGGTGGACTCCAGTACCTCGGGGCCCTTGATGAGGATGCCGAGCTGGGCGCCGCGGCCGGTGCCGACCAGGAGGGCCGTGGGCGTGGCGAGGCCGAGCGCGCACGGGCAGGCGATGATCAGCACGGCGACGGCCGCGGTGAACGCGGCGACGGTGTCCCCGGTGGCGCCGAGCCAGCCGCCGAAGGTGGCGGCCGCGATCAGCAGCACCACGGGGACGAACACCCCGGCGATCCGGTCGGCCAGCCGCTGTACCTCGGCCTTGCCGTTCTGCGCGTCCTCGACGAGCCGTGCCATGCGCGCCAGCCGGGTGTCGGCGCCGACCCGCGTGGCCTCGACGACGAGCCGCCCGCCGGCGTTCACGGTCGCGCCGGTGACGCTGTCGCCCGGCCCGACGTCGACCGGGACGGACTCGCCCGTGAGCATCGACGCGTCGACCGCCGAGACGCCCTCGACGACCGTCCCGTCGGTGGCGACCTTCTCCCCGGGGCGTACGACGAACCGGTCGCCGACGGCCAGCCGGTCGGCGGGGATCCGGGTCTCCCGTCCGTCGCGCAGGACGGCGACGTCCTTCGCGCCCAGTTCCATCAGCGCCCTCAGCGCGGCTCCCGCGCGCCGCTTGGAGCGGCCCTCGAGATAGCGGCCGAGCAGGATGAAGGCGGTGACTCCGGCGGCGACCTCCAGATAGATCGTGGAGGCGCCGTCCGTGCGGGAGACGGTGAGTTCGAAGGGGTGCCGCATGCCGGGCATGCCCGCGTCACCGAGGAACAGCGCCCACAGCGACCAGCCGAACGCCGCCAGCGTGCCCACGGAGACGAGCGTGTCCATGGTGGCGGCGCCGTGCCGCAGGTTCGTCCAGGCGGCCCGGTGGATCGGCCCGCCGCCCCAGACGACGACGGGTGCGGCGAGTGTCAGCGAGAGCCACTGCCAGGAGTCGAACTGCAGAGCCGGGATCATCGCCAGCAGGACGACGGGTGCCGCGAGGAGCGTGGAGACGAGGAGACGTCGGCGCAGGGCCGAGAGTTCGGGGTCGCTCTCGGCCACCGCCTCGGGCTCCTCGTGGACCGGCTCCTCGGCCGTGTACCCGGTCCGTACGACGGTCGCGATCAGATCGGCGACCTCGATCCCCGCCGGATAGCTGACCTTCGCCTTCTCCGTCGCGTAGTTGACCGTCGCGGTGACGCCCTCCATGCGGTTGAGCTTCTTCTCCACGCGGGAGGCGCAGGAGGCGCAGGTCATTCCGCCGATGAGCAGTTCGACCTCGGAGGTGGGGCCGGTTATCGGCGCGTCGGTGGCGGTGTCGCTCGTCATGGCCGTGGGGAGGGAGGGGTCAGGCCCGGCCGGTCAGTTCGAAGCCGGCCTCGTCGACGGCGGCGCGGACGGCCTCCTCGTCGAGGGCCGCGGTGGAGACGACCGTGACCTCACCGGTGGAGGCGACGGCCTTGACCGAGGTGACACCGGGCAGCTCGGAGATCTCGCCGGAGACGGCACCCTCGCAGTGGCCGCAGCTCATGCCGCTCACCTTGTAGACGGTGGTGACGGAGCCCGTGGTGTCGATCTGAGCGGTCATGTCGTTCTCCTCGTGGAGGCAGGTGGGGCCGACGGGGACCCGAGGGGTCTCCCGGCAGCCCCAACCCTATACCCCTAGGGGGTATTTCTCCAAGAAGGGTCCTGACGTGCCAGCGAGCGCACCCAGGAGACCCCGAGCAGCGAGACGAGGAGCAGTCCGCCGACCGAGAACAACGTGAAGAGGTGCTGCTGCTGCTCGGTGGGCCGAGCGATGTACCCCTCGGCGAACAACTGCCTGTCCAGGCCGGTGGTGGTCAGCCGGGCCACGAGCCAGATCGCGATCCCGTGGGTGGAGTCCCACAGAGCGTGCAGCAGCACGACGCCGGCCCAGGTGCCCACGACGGGCGCGGCGAACTGGAAACGCCCGTTCGGGCGGCGGTACGCGAGCAGCACACCGCCCGCGACCGCCGTCCACAGCCCCTGCCCGAAGGGTGCGAGCACCCCACGCAGGATCTCGGTCTCCAGCAGCGCCCTGAGATCGACGCCCTCCGCCGAGACGGCCGCGTCGAAGGCGTATCCGGCGCTCTCCAGGGACGCGAAGCCGAAACCGACCGTCGCGCCCAGCACCACTCCGGCCCGCAGGCCCCGCAGCCGGGTCTGCCGCCGCAGCACGAACATCAGCGCGCCGAGCTTCACCGCCTCCTCGACGAGCCCGACCCCGAGGAACATCCACAGGGAGGGGCGCAGCAGATAGTCCTCCATCACCGACGCGCCGAGCGCGCCGAGCGTGCCGCCGGTCAGGAGGCAGCCCAGGATCGCGCTCACGCCGAGGTCGCGGGCGTGCCGCTCGTACGCCCACAGCACGAAGGAGACCGGGACGAGGAAGCTGCCGAGCAGGATCAGGGTCGGCAGCAGGGTGGTGTCGCGCGTGACGTACGTGACCAGCGCCGTGAGCGCCCACAGCGCCAGGCCGCCGAGCAGGCAGTGCTTCCACAGCCCGGCCCGGATCCTCGGGGAGGCCGGCGGGGGCTGCTGCGGTCCGGGGATACGGGCCCGGGGCGCGCCGGGCGGCGGGGAGTGTGTCACGGCAAATCCCCTCGTCGTCAAGGGCTGCTCGGCAAGGGCGAGGCGCCCGGAGCAGATTTACCGGCACTTTATGTAGAGACGCCCCATGTCGCAGTCCGGGACGGTCGTCCGGAGGAGGCGGCGCTTCAGTCCCGCTCACTGCGGAGGAACGGTTAGCGTTCACCGTGGTCTCGGGGGCTGCCCGGAACCGGAAGGCGGAGCGAACCGTGGGAGTGGCGGATGCGGGCTGTGGTGTTCGAGCGGTACGGGGCGCCCGCCGAGGTGCGGGAGGTGGCCGACCCTCGCCCCGCCGCTCACGGAGTGGTCGTGCGTGTGGAAGCCACCGGCCTCTGCCGAAGCGACTGGCACGGCTGGATCGGCCACGACCCCGACATCACCCTGCCGCACGTCCCCGGCCATGAACTCGCCGGAACCGTCGAGGAGGTCGGCGCGCGGGTCACCCGCTGGCGTCCCGGCGACCGGGTCACCGTCCCCTTCGTGTGCGCGTGCGGAACCTGCGGGGCGTGCGCGGCCGGCGACCACCAGGTGTGCGAGCGCCAGACCCAGCCCGGCTTCACGCACTGGGGCTCCTTCGCCCAGTACGTGGCCCTGGACCACGCCGATGTGAACCTGGTCGCGCTCCCCGACGACCTGTCCTACGCCACCGCGGCCTCCCTGGGCTGCCGGTTCGCCACCGCGTTCCGGGCGGTGGTGCAGCAGGGCCGGGTCGCGGCGGGGGAGTGGGTGGCGGTGCACGGCTGCGGAGGGGTCGGCCTGTCCGCGGTGATGATCGCGGCGGCGAGCGGGGCGCGGGTGGTGGCGGTGGACGTGTCGCCCCGAGCGCTGGACCTGGCGCGCAAGTTCGGCGCGACGGAGTGCGTGGACGCGACGGGCGTACCGGACACGGCCGAGGCGGTCCGCGACCTCACCGGCGGCGGCGCCCACCTCTCCCTGGACGCCCTCGGTTCCCCCGCCACCTGCGCGGCCTCGGTCAACGGCCTGCGCCGCCGGGGCCGGCACATCCAGGTGGGCCTCCTCCCCTCGCCCGACGGCACGACCCCCGTCCCGCTGGCCCGCGCCATCGCCCTGGAACTGGAGATCCTCGGCAGTCACGGCATGGCCGCGCACACCTACCCGGGGATGCTGGAGGCGGTCCGGGCGGGGGTACTGCGTCCCGACCTGCTGGTGACCTCGACGATCACACTGGACGCCGTACCGGACGCGCTGGCGGCCATGGGGGCGGCGCCGGGGGCGGGGGTGACGGTGATCGAGCCCTGGAGCTGAGGGCGGGCGGGACGGTGAGCCGGGGAGGGCTCGGTGTGCGGGTTCCTCCGGGGCGGAGGTCACTCGGATCTGCGGCCCCGGTTGCCCGGCCGGGAGGCGGCCCAGGCGTGCACGGTGCCGGCGTACCAGTAGGACTTGCCGCCGTCGATCTGGTCGGGCGGCGGAAGCAGTCCGTGCTTGCGGTAGGACCGGACGGTGTCCGGCTGCACCCTGATGTGCGCCGCGATCTCCTTGTAGGACCAGAGCCTTCGGTCGGTCATGAGTCGTACCCTCCCCGCGCGCGGGGGCGGCGGCCGGGAGGCCGCCCCGGGGAGCCCGGCGCTGCTTGGCGATCATCAAGCCTGTGCCCCGCCAACGACGGTGCGTGACCGTGCGCCAGCGGCTGTTGACGGCATGTGACGCAAGGTCCGCGTACTCGCGACATGTGTGACGGGCAGGGGGTGTTTGTGACAGGCGTGACGCAAGAGTATGCGCCGCCCACGCGTATGCGCGGCACGAGGCGGGCCGGCCCCGCTGCGACGAGCCCGGCCCGACCCCGCTTCCCCGCCATCCCCCCGGAAGAACCGGATCAACTGGCCGGACCCCCAGCCTGTATTCAGCCGGCCCGCCGGGTCTTGGAAAAATGCGCACCCGGTCCGGACCAATCGGCCGGCCGGTGCGGCAGGACCAGGCTCGTCGCCTCCCCGCCCAGCCGGTCCGCCGCCGGGGACACCGCCGCCGGCAGCCGCCTGGCCTGCGTGAACTCCCTCGGTGTGCAGCCCGTCATCGCCTTGAACTCACCGCTGAGGTGCGCCTGGTCGTAGAAGCCGCAGAGTGCCGCCGTCTCCGCCGCGCTCTGCCCCGCGGCCAGCAGTCGACGGGCGCGTTGCATTCGCAGGACCCGGGCCGCCGCCTTCGGGCCGAGCCCGATCTGCTCCCGGAAACGGTTCTCCAGATGCCGTACGCTCCACCCCACCTCCTCGGCCAGCCGGGGCACGGGGATCGCACCGCCCGTCCGCACCAGCAGCGACCAGGCCCTCGCCACCCGCTCCGCGCACGGCGTACCGGCCTCCCACCACCGGCCGACCACCTCGTCGAGCAGCCCGAACCGCTCCTCCCACCCGGGCAGCGCGGCCAGTGCGGCGGCGAGTTCACTGAGCGGGGTGGCCAGGGGGTGCGGCAGGTCGTCGGGGTCGAGGGTGCGGTTGACGAGCTCGTGCTGCGGGGTGCCGAACAGGGTGAACGCGGCCCAGGGCGCGAGCAGCACCTCCATCCCCGAGATCCGCCCACCGTGCTCGCCGACGGCCGGCGTGGTGGTGGGCCCGCAGTACACGGACACGAGTGTGTCCGGGGGCCGGCCTGCCCGTGAGATGCGGACGGGCTGGTCGAAGCCCAGCAGCAGGGTGGTGGCCCCGATGGGGGTCTCCAGCCGCCGCCGGGGCCGGGTCATGGCGAGCCGTATCCCGCGGTAGCCCATCACGCCGGGCCGCAGCCGGGGATGAGGAGCCGAGGAGGCCAACTCCCAGGAGCCCCCGGCCCCTTGCCCGGACCGGATGCGCACCGCGCGAGCAGTCATGGGCAACCATGGTGCCCTGGAGCCGACGGGGGCGGAAGTCACGGTCCCCCTGGGCGTGCGGGGAACTGCGCGACACGCCCGGCACGACCCGCATTCGCGGAACCCGGCACCTCAGTGGGCGACGACTACGCCCCGCACGACCGCAGAAACGCCCGCGTCCGCTGGGCGATCGGCAGCGGAGCGTCCGGCTCACAGGGATACATGTCCTGCTCGACGATCGCGAACAGATCCACGTCCAACTTCTGGGCAGCCTCCAGGACGGGTCCAAGCGCAGGCACCCCCGCGGGGGGCTCGCACATCACACCCTGGGCCACGGCCGGCCCGAACGGCGTCCCCTTGGCCCTCACATCGGCGAGGATCTCCGGATCCACCTGCTTGAGGTGCAGGTACCCGATGCGCGAGCCGTACGTCTCGATCAGCTTGACGCTGTCTCCGCCGCAGTACGCGTAGTGCCCGGTGTCCAGGCACAGCGACACCAGCGAGGAGTCCGTGCCGTCCAGGAACCGGACGACGTTCTCCTCGCTGTCGATGTGGGTGTCGGCGTGCGGATGGACGACGATCCGCAGTCCGTACCGCTCGCGCACCTCCTTGCCGAGCCGCTCGGTCAGCGAGGTGAGGTTTTGCCACTGCTCGGGCGTGAGGGTGTCCGGCTCCAGCACCTCACCGGTCTTGTCGTCCCGCCAGAAGGACGGAATGACCACCAGATGGGAGGCGCCCATCGCCTGGGCGAGCACCGCGTTGTCCGCGACATGCGCCCAGGTCTTCTCCCAGACGGCCTCGCCGTGGTGCAGCCCGGTGAAGACCGTGCCGGCCGACACCTTCAGGCCACGTTTCGCCGTCTCCTCGGTCAGGACGGCCGGGTCGGTCGGCAGATAGCCGTAGGGGCCCAGCTCGATCCACTCGTAGCCGGACTGGGCGACCTCGTCGAGGAAGCGCTGCCAGGGGACCTGGACGGGGTCGTCCGGGAACCAGACGCCCCAGCTGTCGGGGGCCGAACCGACCCGGATGCGGGAAAGTGAGGACTGAGGTGACAACGACGTCATGGGCGCCAGCGTGAGGTCTCTCCGGAGGGCTGTCAAGGCCTGGTCCGAATGTCTGGACAAACTATTGACAGGGTGCCGCGGACGGGACTACAAAGCCGTGAGAGCCGATACGGGGAAGCCGACTGGCGGGCAGCCGACCGGCGGGCGAGCCGAACGCGGGCACGCCGAACGGGGCCGAGCCGAGACGAAGGGAACTCGATGGCGTACGACCTGATCACCATGGGGCGGATCGGGGTGGACCTCTATCCGCTGCAGACGGGTGTGCCGCTCCCGCAGGTCACGTCCTTCGGGAAGTTCCTCGGCGGCTCGGCGTCGAACGTCGCGGTCGCGGCGGCCCGCCTCGGCCGGTCCACCGCCGTGATCACCCGAACCGGTGACGACCCCTTCGGCACCTACCTCCACGAGGCCCTGCGCGGCTTCGGCGTCGACGACCGCTGGGTCACCCCGGTCGCGGGCCTGCCCACCCCGGTCACCTTCTGCGAGGTCTTCCCGCCGGACGACTTCCCGCTGTACTTCTACCGCCGGCCCAAGGCGCCCGACCTGGAGATCGACGCCCACGAGCTGGACCTCGAGGCCATCCGGGAGACCCGCATCTTCTGGGTCACCGGCACCGGCCTGAGCGAGGAGCCCAGCCGCACGGCCACCCTCGCCGCCCTCGCCCACCGGGGCAAGGCCGGCACCACCGTCTTCGACCTCGACTGGCGCCCCATGTTCTGGACCGACCCGGACGCGGCCCGCCCGTTCTACACCGAGGCCCTCAAGCACACCACCGTCGCCGTCGGCAACCTCGACGAGGTGGAGGTCGCCACCGGGGTGCGCGAACCGCGGGCCGCCGCACAGGCGCTGCTGGACGCCGGGGTCGAACTCGCCGTCGTCAAGCAGGGCCCCAAGGGGGTCCTGGCCGTCAACCGCGAGGGAGAGTCCGCCGAGGTCCCGCCGCTGCCGGTGAACGTCCTCAACGGCCTCGGCGCCGGCGACGCCTTCGGCGGCTCCCTCTGCCACGGCCTGCTCGCGGGCTGGGACCTGGAGAAGATCATGCGCCACGCCAACGCCGCCGGTGCCATCGTCGCCTCGCGCCTGGAGTGCTCCTCCGCGATGCCGACCGGCGACGAGATCGAGGCCGCCGTCGAAGCCGGAGCGGTGCTGTGATGGCGGGCCGCGAGCGCGGGGCCGCCGGCGAGACGGACGGCACGGGCTGCCCGGGCATGACCGCGGGAGCGCGCGAGAGCGGGCCCCCGAGCGTCGACATCTCCGAGCTCGTCCGCCTGCGGACCGAGCGCCCCCAGGCGATCGCCGAAGCCGCCGCGCGCCGCCCCCGCAGACCGCTGCTGGGCGACAACGGCCGTCTGATGATCGTCGCCGCCGACCACCCCGCCCGCGGCGCGCTCGGCGTCGGCGGCGACCCGCTGGCCATGGCCAACCGCGCCGACCTGCTGGAACGCCTCTGCCTGGCGCTGTCCCGCCCCGGTGTGGACGGTGTCCTCGCGACCGCCGACATCCTCGACGACCTGCTCCTTCTCGGCGCCCTCGACGGCAAGGTCGTCATGGGCTCGATGAACCGGGGCGGCCTCCAGGGCGCCGTCTTCGAGCTCGACGACCGCTTCACCGGCCACCGCGCCGAGGACATCGAGCGCCTGAACTTCGACGCGGGCAAGCTGCTCCTGCGGATCGACTACGACGACCCGGGCTCCCTCACCACCCTGGAGACCACGGCCCGCGCCATCGACGACATGGCGGCCCGCGGACTCCCGCTCTTCGTCGAGCCGTTCATCAGCCGCCGCAGCCCCGAGGGCAAGCTGAGGAACGACCTGTCCGCCGAGGCCGTCACCAAGTCGATCGCCATCGCCTCCGGCCTGGGCGGCACCTCCGCCTACACCTGGCTGAAGGTCCCGGTCACCGACAACCCCGACGACATGGCCGAGGTCATGGCGACATCCACGCTCCCCGCCGTCCTGCTGGGCGGCGAGGTCGGAGACGACCAGGACGGCGCGTACGAGAAGTGGCGCGGGGCGCTGCAACTCCCCACCGTCCGGGGCTTGGTGGTCGGCCGTTCGCTGCTGTATCCGGCGGACGGGGACGTATCCGCCGCCGTGGACACCGCCGTAGGACTGCTGTGAGGGCCGCATGAGCAACGACCTGTACATCCCGCGCGGCACCACCGCGGACGGGAACCACGCCCTGGACATCGACCCCAAGCGGGCCGGCTGGACCTACAGCGGCCTGCGGATCGTCGAGCTGGAGCCGGGCGGCAGCCACACCCTCACCACTGGTGAGAGTGAGTGGATCGTGCTTCCGCTGGAAGGCGGATGTACCGTGCAAACAGCCGATGAAGAGTTCCAACTCCTGGGCAGGGAAAGCGTTTTCGCGTCGGCAACCGACTTCGCGTACGTTCCCCGAGACGCCCGGGCCACGATCGCCTCCGGCGCGGGAGGCCGCTTCGCCCTGGCAGGAGCGAAGTGCGAGCGACAACTCCCCGCCCGCTACGGCCCCGCGCCGGAGGTCCCCGTCGAAGAGCGCGGCAGCGGAACCTGCGCCCGTCTGGTGCGCAACTTCGCCTCCGCCGACGCCTTCGACTGCGACAGGCTGATCGCCGTCGAGGTGATCACCCCCGGCGGCAACTGGTCCTCGTATCCGCCGCACAAGCACGACGAGCACCGGCCGGGCGAGGAGGCCGAGCTCGAGGAGATCTACTACTTCGAGATCGACGGACCGAACGGGTTCGGCTATCAGCGCGTATCCCCTTCGCGTGAGGGCGGCTCCGACGTCCTCGCCGAGGTCCGCTCCGGCGACGCCGTGCTCGTCCCCGACGGCTGGCACGGCCCGTCGATCGCCCAGCCCGGCCACGCCATGTACTACCTGAACGTCATGGCCGGCCCCGGCGAGACACGGGAGTGGCGGATCTGCTTCCACCCGGACCACACGGAGGGTTACCGATGACCACCAGGCTCACAGTGGCCCAGGCGCTGGTGCGCTTCCTCGCCGCCCAGTACACCGAGCGCGACGGCGTACGGCAGCGGCTGATCGGCGCGACCTGGGGCATCTTCGGCCACGGCAACGTCGCCGGCCTCGGCCAGGCGCTGATCGAGTACGGCGACGACATGCCGTTCCACCAGGGCCGCAACGAGCAGTCCATGGTCCACGCGGCCGTGGGCTACGCGCGGCAGTCCAACCGCCTCTCCACGCACGCGGTGACGACGTCCATCGGGCCCGGCGCGACGAATCTCGTGACCGGCGCCGCCCTCGCCACCGTCAACCACCTCCCCGTCCTCCTCCTCCCCGGCGACATCTTCGCCACCCGCGCCGCCGACCCGGTCCTCCAGCAGCTCGAGGTCCCGTACGCGGGCGACGTGTCGGTCAACGACTGCCTGCGCCCGGTGTCGAAGTACTTCGACCGCGTCACCCGGCCCGAGGCCCTGATCCCGGCGGCCCTGCAGGCCATGCGCGTCCTCACCGACCCGGTGGAGACCGGCGCGGTCACGCTCGCCATGCCCCAGGACGTCCAGGCCGAGGCCTACGACTGGCCCGAGGAGTTCTTCGCCGAGCGCACCTGGGTCGTACGACGTCCGGGAGCCGACCCGGCCGAACTGGCGGAAGCCGTCCACGCGGTCCGGTCGGCCAGGCGGCCGCTCCTCGTCGCGGGCGGCGGTGTCCACCACAGCCGCGCCGAGGAGGCCCTCGCCGAGTTCGCCGAGGCCACCGGCATCCCGGTCGCCTCCACCCAGGCCGGCAAGGGCTCGCTGCGCCACGACCACCCGCAGGACGTCGGCGGAGTGGGCCACACCGGCACCGCGACCGCCGACGAACTGGCCCGCACGGCCGACCTGATCATCGGCGTCGGCACCCGCTACACCGACTTCACCACGGCCTCCAACACCCTGTTCCAGGGCGAGGGCGTCCGCTTCCTCAACCTCAACATCGCCTCCTTCGACGGCCACAAGCTCGCCGGCCGCCCGCTGATCGCGGACGCCCGCAGCGGCCTCCAGGAGCTGACCGAGGCCCTGCGGATGCACGGCCACCGGGTCGCGGACGCGTACGTCGCCGAGTACAGCGAGGACAAGGAGCGCTGGGAGCAGCGCGTCGACGCCTGCTACGAGGCCGACGAGCCCGACGTACGTCCCACGCAGCCGCAGGTGCTCGGCGCCCTCGACGCCCTCGTCGACGAGTCGGACGTGATCATCAACGCGGCCGGTTCGCTCCCCGGCGACCTGCACAAACTGTGGCGTGCGCGCTCGAAGGACCAGTACCACCTGGAGTACGGCTACTCCTGCATGGGCTACGAGATCCCGGCGGCCATCGGAGTGAAACTGGCCGCCCCCGAGCGGAACGTCTGGGCGCTGGTCGGCGACGGCACGTATCTGATGATGCCGACGGAGATCGTGACGGCCGTGCAGGAGGGGATCGCGATCAAGATCCTGCTCGTGCAGAACCACGGCTACGCCTCGATCGGCGGGCTCTCGGAGTCCGTGGGCGGTGAGCGGTTCGGCACCGCGTACCGCTTCACCGCGGAGGACGGCACGTTCACGGGCGCGCCGCTCCCCGTCGACCTGGCCGCCAACGTGGCGAGCCTGGGCATGCGCGTGCTGCGCGCGAAGACCGTCCGCGAGCTGCGCGAGGCCCTCGCCGAGGCACGCGCCGCCGACACTCCCACTTGTGTCTACGTCGAGACCGAAACGGCCGACACTGTGTCGGGCCCGCCGCCGGCGCAGGCCTGGTGGGATGTACCTGTGGCCGAGACCGCGACCCGACCGTCCGCGGTGAAGGCACGTGAGCTGTACGAACGGCACGTCTCAACCCGACGCCGCCATCTGTGAAGGAGCACTCGGTCATGACGAAGATCGTCAACCACTGGATCGGCGGCAAGACCGTCGAAGGCGCGTCGGGTACGTACGGGCCGGTCACCGACCCGGCGACCGGCGCGGTCACCACGAAGGTCGCGTTCGCGACGGTGGACGAGGTCGACGCGGCGGTCGCGGCCGCCAAGGACGCCTACGTCACCTGGGGCCAGTCCTCGCTCGCCAAGCGCACGGAGATCCTCTTCCGCTTCCGCGCGCTGCTGGACGCCAACCGTGACGCCATCGCCGAACTGATCACCGCCGAGCACGGCAAGGTGCACAGCGACGCACTCGGCGAGGTGGCCCGCGGCCTGGAGATCGTGGACCTGGCCTGCGGCATCAACGTCCAGCTGAAGGGCGAGCTGTCGACGCAGGTGGCGAGCCGTGTGGACGTCTCGTCCATCCGCCAGCCCCTCGGTGTCGTCGCCGGCATCACGCCGTTCAACTTCCCGGCGATGGTCCCGATGTGGATGTTCCCGATGGCCATCGCGTGCGGCAACACGTTCGTGCTGAAGCCGTCCGAGAAGGACCCGTCGGCGTCCATGAAGATCGCCGAACTGCTGGCCGAGGCGGGCCTGCCCGACGGCGTGTTCAACGTCGTCCACGGCGACAAGGTGGCGGTGGACCGCCTCCTGGAGCACCCGGACGTCAAGGCGGTGTCCTTCGTCGGCTCCACCCCGATCGCCCGCTACATCCACACCACCGCCTCGGCGAACCACAAGCGCGTCCAGGCCCTGGGCGGCGCGAAGAACCACATGCTCGTCCTCCCGGACGCGGACCTGGACGCGGCGGCCGACGCGGCCGTCTCCGCCGCCTACGGTTCGGCGGGCGAGCGCTGCATGGCCATCTCGGCGGTCGTCGCGGTGGGCGCGATCGGCGACGAGCTGGTCGACAAGATCCGCGAGCGCGCCGAGAAGATCAAGATCGGCCCCGGCAACGACCCGACGAGCGAGATGGGCCCGCTGATCACGAAGGTCCACCGCGACAAGGTGGCGTCGTACGTCACGGGCGCGGCGGCCGAGGGCGCGGAGGTCGTGCTCGACGGCACCGGCCACACCGTCGAGGGCTTCGAGGACGGCCACTGGATCGGCATCTCGCTGCTCGACAAGGTGCCGACGTCCGCGAAGGCCTACCAGGACGAGATCTTCGGCCCGGTCCTGTGCGTCCTGCGCGTCGACACCTACGACGAGGGCGTGGCGCTGATCAACAGCTCGCCCTTCGGCAACGGCACCGCGATCTTCACCCGGGACGGCGGCGCGGCCCGCCGCTTCCAGATGGAGATCGAGGCCGGCATGGTCGGCGTGAACGTCCCGATCCCGGTCCCCGTCGGCTACCACAGCTTCGGCGGCTGGAAGGACTCGCTCTTCGGCGACCACCACATCTACGGCAACGACGGCACCCACTTCTACACCCGGGGCAAGGTCGTCACCACCCGCTGGCCCGACCCGGCCGACGCCCCGGCGGGCGTGGACCTGGGCTTCCCGCGCAACCACTGAGCGCGCCGCGTGACGGGTCCGTACCGCGGCTGGTGTACATACGTGGGAGCACGTACGCCCCAGGGAGGGCGGTGAGTTCGGCCTTCGGTCGACAACTCCCCGACAGGTTGACCCCGTACCGTTGAAGCATGGATCTTCGACTGCCCGGTCTGCGAGGACTGCGGCGGCCGCGGCGGATCGTCTCCGCAGCGGCCGCCGTCGTCGTACTCGCCGGTGCCGGTACGTGGACGGCCGTCGCCTCCGACGACGACCGCCCCGAGGTGCGCCGGACGGACAAGGTGATGTCCGTGGACGGCGTTCGCCTGGACACCTCGTACTTCACCTCCGGTGCCTCCGGCCGCCGCCCCGCCGTCCTCCTCGGCCACGGCTTCGGCGGCACCAAGAACGACGTACGACAGCAGGCCGAGGACCTCGCCCGCGACGGGTACGCCGTCCTGACCTGGTCGGCGCGCGGCTTCGGCAAGTCCACCGGCAAGATCGGCCTCAACGATCCGGACGGCGAGGTCGCCGACGTCTCGAAACTGATCGACTGGCTCGCCGAGCAGCCGCAGGTCCAGCTGGACAAGAAGGGCGACCCGCGGGTCGGCGTCACCGGCGCCTCCTACGGCGGCGCGATCTCCCTGCTCGCCGCCGGACACGACGACCGCGTCGACGCCATCGCCCCCGCGATCACGTACTGGAACCTCGCGGACGCCCTGTTCCCCGACGGCGTGTTCAAGAAGCTGTGGGCCGGCATCTTCTACAACACCGGCGGCGGCTGCGACCGGTTCGAGCCCGCGCTGTGCGCCATGTACAACAGGGTCGCCGAGTCCGGCACCCCCGACGCCGCCGCCCGCGAACTCCTCGAGGAGCGCTCCCCGTCCGCCGTCGCGGACCGCATCAAGGTGCCCACCCTGCTGGTCCAGGGCCAGGCCGACTCCCTCTTCACCCTCGCCCAGTCCGACGCCGCCGAGAAGGCGATCCGCGCCAACGGCGCCCCCGTGGACGTCGACTGGATCGCGGGCGGCCACGACGGCGGCAACCTGGAGACCAGCCGGGTGCAGGCCCGCGTGACCACCTGGTTCGACCGCTACCTCAAGGGCGACGAGGGCGTCGACACCGGCCCGGCCTTCCGCGTCACCCGCACCGGAGGCGTCGACTCCACCGACGGGACCATCCCGCTGCGCGGCGCCGACGGGGACACCTACCCCGGCCTGGGGAACGACCGCAGGACGATCGCGCTGACCGGACGCGAGCAGAGCTTCGACAACCCCGCCGGAGCCAGCCCGCCCGCCCTCTCCGCACTGCCCGGCCTGGGCGGCTCCACGCTGGGCCGGCTCTCGGCGTTCGGGGTCGGGGTGTCGCTCGACTTCCCCGGCCAGTTCGCCTCCTTCACCTCGGCTCCGATCACCGGCGAACTGCGGATCACCGGAGCCCCGACCGTCACCGTCCACGTGAAGTCCACGAGCGACACCGCCGTGCTCTTCGCCAAGGTGTACGACGTCGGCCCCGACGGCACCCAGCAGCTGCCCTCCCAGCTGGTCTCGCCGGTCCGCGTCGAGGGCGCCAAGACCGGCCAGGACGTGACGATCACCCTTCCGGCCATCGACCACGACATCGAGGACGGCCACCGCCTGCGCCTGGTCCTCGCCTCCACCGACCTCGGCTACGCCTCCCCGGCGGCCCCGGCGACGTACACCGTCTCCCTGAAGGACGGCTCGCAGGGCGATCTGAGGGTGCCCACCGCCCCCGGCGTGACCACCGCGGCGGCCCCTCTGCCCTCCTGGGTCTGGTGGCTGCCCCTCGTGGGCGCCCTCACTGCCCTGGCCCTCCTGCTCACGGCCCGCCGCCGCACCGCCACCCCCGCCCCCGACCCGGAGCTGGCCGAGGTCCCGCTCGAGATCGCCGGACTGAGCAAGAAGTACGCGGGCGGCGACCGCTACAGCGTCCGTGACCTGACCTTCCGCGTCGAGAAGGGCCAGGTTCTCGGCCTCCTCGGCCCCAACGGCGCCGGCAAGACGACCACCCTGCGCATGCTGATGGGCCTGATCAAGCCCGACGACGGCGAGATACGCGTCTTCGGCCACGCCATCCGCCCGGGCTCCGCCGTCCTCTCCCGGGTCGGCGCCTTCGTCGAGGGAGCGGGCTTCCTGCCGCACCTGACCGGCCGGGAGAACCTGGAGCTGTACTGGCGGGCCACCGGCCGCCCCGCCGAGGACGCCCACATGGACGAGGCCCTGGAGATCGCCGGCCTCGGCGACGCCCTGGCCCGCGCGGTACGGACGTACTCCCAGGGCATGCGCCAGCGCCTCGCGATCGCCCAGGCCATGCTCGGCCTGCCCGACCTGCTGATCCTCGACGAACCGACCAACGGCCTCGACCCGCCGCAGATCCGCGAGATGCGCGGGGTGATGATCCGGTACGCCGCCGCCGGCCGCACGGTGATCGTCTCCAGCCACCTGCTGGCGGAGGTCGAACAGTCCTGCACCCACCTCGTGGTCATGGACCGGGGAATGCTCGTCCAGGCGGGCCCGGTCGGCGAGATCGTCGGCTCCGGCGACACCCTCCTCGTCGGCACCGCCACACCCGTGGAGGAGCCGGTCGTGGAGAAGGTGGCCGCGCTGTCCGGCATCGCCTCGGCCGTCACCACCGAAGGCGGCCTGCTGGTCCGCCTGGACACCGACGGCACCGCCCAGCGCCTGGTCGCCGAACTCGTCCGCCTCGACGTGCCCGTCCAGTCGGTCGGCCCGCACCGCCGCCTGGAGGACGCCTTCCTCACCCTGATCGGAGGTTCCGCATGAGCACGCTCACCGAGGTCGCCTCCGGCTACCAGGCGGGCCGCACCCTGCCCCTGCACGTGGAACTGGTCCGCCAGCTCAAGCGCCGCCGCACGATCGTCATGGGCGGCATCCTCGCCGCCCTGCCGTTCGTCCTGCTCATCGCCTTCGCCGTCGGCGGCGAGCCGGGCGGCCGCAACAACCAGCTGACCCTGATGGACACGGCGACCGCGTCCGGCGGCAACTTCGCCGCGGTCAACCTGTTCGTCTCGGCGGGCTTCCTGCTGGTCATCCCGGTCGCCCTGTTCTGCGGGGACACGGTCGCCTCGGAGGCCGGCTGGTCCTCCCTGCGCTATCTGCTCGCCGCCCCCGTGCCCCGCGCCCGTCTCCTCTGGTCCAAGCTCGTCGTCGGCCTCGGCCTCAGCCTGGCCGCGATGGTCCTGCTGCCGGTCGTCGCCCTCGCCGTCGGCACGGCGGCCTACGGCTGGGGCCCGCTGCGACTCCCCACCGGCGGCGCGCTCGACTCGGGCACGGCGGCGCAGCGGCTGGTGGTCGTGGTGGCGTACCTCTTCGTCTCCCAACTGGTCACCGCGGGCCTCGCGTTCTGGCTGTCGACGAAGACGGATGCCCCGCTCGGCGCGGTCGGCGGCGCGGTCGGCCTGACCATCGTCGGCAATGTCCTGGACGCCGTCACCGCCCTCGGCGACTGGCGCGACTTCCTGCCCGCGCACTGGCAGTTCGCCTGGGCCGACGCCGTCCAGCCCACCCCCGAGTGGTCCGGCATGATCCAGGGCACGGCGGTCTCGATAACGTACGCCCTCGTACTGTTCGCCCTGGCCTTCCGCGGTTTCGCCCGCAAGGACATCGTGTCCTAGTGCCGCGGCGGGCGACGTTGTGCCCGGTGCGGCGAGAGGGCCTGCCGGGCGTTGCGACGGGGCGAACGTTGCCTGCCGCAGCGCCAGGTCACCGGAGGATCACCCCCCGGTCTCGGACGCCCGTCCTCGTGCCCTGTTCGAGACCCATCCGCAACGCCCCGTGCCGCACGTTCCGGCCCCCTGCCCCGTCACAGTCACAGACATCGACGACGCAGGGGGCAGAGCACATGAGAATCCACCGGATACCCCGCCTGTTCGCCTTCACGGCGGCCACCGCACTCCTTCTCACCGGCTGCGGTGCCGACGGGGAGAGCAGCACCTCCGACGGAGCGGCCCACCGCGGCGAGGCCTTCCCCGCACCGAGCGCACCCCGAGCCGACGAGGACGCCGAGGCCGGCGGCGACCGCCTCTCCACCTTCGCCCTCGACGTCGACACCGCCTCCTACGGCTACGCACGCCGCACCCTCGCCGACGGCGAACTGCCCGACCCGTCGACGATCCGCCCCGAGGAGTTCGTCAACAGCTTCCGCCAGGACTACGACCGCCCCGACGGCAACGGCTTCTCGGTCACCGTCGACGGCGCCCGCACCGGCGACGACAACTGGTCCCTGGTCCGCGTCGGCCTCGCCACCCGCGCCGCCTCCCCGGAGGCCGAACGCCCGCCCGCCGCCCTCACCTTCGTCATCGACGTCTCCGGCTCGATGAGCGAACCCGGGCGGCTGGACCTCGCCCGGCACTCCCTCGACACGATGACCGACCGCCTCCGCGACGACGACTCGGTGGCGATCGTCACCTTCAGCGACACGGCCAGGACCGTCCTGCCGATGACCCGCCTCGGCGACCACCGCGGCCGCGTCCACGACGCCGTCGACAGTCTGAAACCGACCGACTCCACCAACCTCGCCGCCGGCGTCGAGACCGGCTACGACACCGCCGTCGAGGGACTGCGCGAGGGCGCCACCAACCGGGTCGTCCTCGTCTCCGACGCCCTCGCCAACACCGGCGAGACGGACGCCGACGCGATCCTGGAACGCATCGACACCGCCCGCCGCGAACACGGCATCACCCTCTTCGGCGTCGGCGTCGGCAGCGACTACGGCGACGCCCTGATGGAGCGCCTCGCCGACAAGGGCGACGGTCACACCACCTATGTGTCCAGCGAGGACGACGCCCGCGAGGTGTTCTCCACCGACCTCCCGCAGAACGTCGAACTGACCGCCCGCGACGCCAAGGCCCAGGTCGCCTTCGACCCCGACACGGTCGCCGACTTCCGCCTCGTCGGCTACGACGACCGCCGCGTCGCCGACGACGACTTCCGCGACGACCGGGTCGACGGCGGCGAGGTCGGCCCCGGCCACACCGTCACCGCCCTCTACGCCGTCCGCACCAAGCCCGGCGCCGACGGCCCGCTCGCCACCGCCACCGTCCGCTGGCTCGACCCCGACAGCCGCACCCCGCACGAGACCTCGGGCCGGCTGAGGACCGACGCCCTGCACGACTCGCTGTCCGCCGCACCCGTCCGTTTCCAGGTCACGGCGACCGCCGCCTACTTCGCCGACAATCTGCGCCACGCGGAACGCCCCCTGCCCGGCGCCCCGTCCCTCGGCGAACTGGCCGAGCGGGCCCACGCCCTGGCGGACCGGACGGAGGACGAGGACGTACGGCATCTCGCGGAGGCCGTCGACCAGGCGGCCCGGACGGGCGACCTGGACTGGGGCTAGAAGACTCATGAAGATCTCGGGGTTCTGGGCCCCGGCAGGCAGCTGACACACGCGACGGCGGGTCACCGGGGAACCGGTGACCCGCCGTCGTCGGTACGTCAGACCGCGCCTCAGCCGTTCTGCGCGCCGTTGCCCGAGAGGAGTGCGATGTCGTCCAGGATGTGCGACAGCGGGTCGTCGCCCTTGGCCTGGGTGCTGTTCTCGACGCACTGCTGGTTCTGCGACGACGACAGGATCGGGACGTCCTGGAGCAGCAGGCCGGGGCCCGGGGCCGTGGTGGTGTTGAGCTTGGCCGGCAGGCCGATGCAGGGCTTGTTCAGCGAACCCTGGATCAGCGAGAGCTGCGGGCTCATGTCGCCGAACGTGGCCGAGTTGCCGAACTCCTGCGAGGCGCCGTTGCCGCTGGCGGACGTGGTGCCGGTGTCGTCGCCGATGGCCAGTGCCTGCGGCGCGGAGGCGACCGCGAGACCGGCCAGGGACGCGGCGACAGCCGCGGTTGCCCACAGCTTCTTCATGTTTCTTTCCCTTTCGAAAGGCGGACTCCAGGGGAGGAGCTGCATGATTGTCAACGCGCCACCCCGGGTGAGAGTTGCGCATTTTGCCCCGATTGGCGTAGCGCGTGGGGTGCCGGGAGGTGCGCGCCCCCGGCCATACGCCGAACAGCGGGCCGCCGGACCGGCGACCCGCTGCGGAGACGGGGAAGCGTGGCTCAGTGGTTGGCCGCGCCGTTGCCCGAGAGGAGTGCGATGTCGTCCAGGACGTGCGACAGCGGGTCGTCGCCCTTGGCCTGGGTGGAGTTCTCGACGCACTGCTGGTTCTGCGACGACGACAGGATCGGGACGTCCTGGAGCAGCGGGCCGGGGCCCGGGGCCGTGGTGGTGTTGAGCTTGAGCGGCAGGCCGATGCAGGGCTTGTTCAGCGAACCCTGGATGAGCGCCAGCTGCGGGCTCATGTTGCCGAAGGTGGCCGAGTTGCCGAACGACTGGCTGGCGCCGTTGCCGCTGGCGGAGGTGGCGCCGTTGTCGTTGCCGATGGCGAGCGCCGGAGCCGCGGCGACGGCGGAGGCGCCGATGACGGAAACGGCGACCGCGGCGGTGGCCAGTACCTTCTTGATCACTTGCTAGTCCCTTCTGAGGAAACCCCGTCGATCGGAGCGCTCTGACCAACTGTCCGGGCTGTGTTTGGTTGCCCCCCTTCACTCTTGTGGCCCATTTCGCAAGTTTTTTCTGATGCCTTGTCAATTCATGGGCCACTGCTCAGGTGAAGCGTTTCTTCTCCTATGGGCGAGACGTGTCATTTATATGAAGACATTCGAGTGAATTCCCGGGCGGCACGCGTTCGTAAGCTTATTTCCCCGTCAATCTCTCGTGTGCAGCCTGCGGGTCATGGTGCGAGCCGATCCGATTGTGCTCGCTCGGTTTCGACCGTCAACGAGGCATGGCCGCAGAGAAGGGAAAATTCATGAAGAAGTCTGCTGCTGTCGTCGCGGGCCTGGTGCTGGCCCTGGGCGGAGCCGCCACTCCGGCCTTCGCCGACGCGGAGGCCAACGGCCTCACGTTCGGCTCCGGGGGCTTCCTCTCCGGAAACGTGCTCCAGTTCGTCACGCACAACCAGGTCAACGTGTGCGGCAACACGTTCGGTTCCGGGTTGCTGAACCCGGCCTTCGGCAACTTCTGCATCAACGACTGACGCCACGTCACTCCAGCCGGACGGCCGGACGGCTGGGCCGAGGCCGGCCCTGGGACTGCTTTCGCGCGTTCCGGGGCCGGCTTTTCCCACTTCTTCGAGCAGGAAGACAACGAGATTGCGACAGACCCTGAGCAAGGGAATGGTCACGGCCGCCGCCGCGACGAGCATCCTGTCTCTGTGCGGTGGCGCCGCCCTCGCGGCCTCGCACACGAACGGGACGGACAAGGACTCGCCCCGGGTGGTGTCGAGCGCCACGGACGCGACCCACTCGTCGTACGGCGACGAGGACTCCGGCTACGGCGGCTCCGGCCACGGGGATCACGGACACGAGGATCACGGGCGCGGGGATCACGGACACGAGGATCACGGGCGCGGGGATCACCCTCACGGGGACCACGGCTACGGAAGCCACGGCAACGACCACGGGGACGACGACTCCAGTCACGGCACACGTCCGCCGCACGGGGACGACGACTCCAGTCACGGCACACGTCCGCCGCACGGGGACGACGACTCCAGTCACGGCACACGTCCGCCGCACGGTGGCGAGGAGACCAAGCCCCCGACCAAGCCTCCGCACACGACACCGCCCCCCACCACCCGGCCATCCCACTCGACCCCACCCCACACGAGTCACCCACCCCATACGACCCCGCCGCACACGAGCCACCCGCCCCACACGCCTCCACCTCCCCACACGAAGCCCCCGCACACGAAGCCTCCGCACACCAGGCCGCCCCACACCGACCCACCCCCGCACACGTCCCCGCCCCACACCGACCCACCCCCGCACACGTCCCCGCCCCACACCGACCCCCCCTACACCACTCCACCTCACACGACCCCGCCTCACACCACCCCGCCGCACTCCCACCCTCAGCACAGCAACCCGTCCCACCAGCCGCCGCAGCTGTCCCACACCGGCACTGAGGCCCTGTTGGCCGCCTCGGGTGTCAGCGCCGTGCTGATCGCGGGTGGCCTCCTCCTGTACCGGAGAGGCCGGTCCGCGTCCCGTAGGTGAGCGCGCCGGGTGCCGGACGCTCCCGCGTCCGGCACCCGCAGGTCAGTGGCTGCTCGCCTTCTCGTCGCCGGTCGTCTCCGTCAGCGCAGCCGGGGAGGACAAGGGCACCCGGCGGGCCGCCTCGTCCGGTCGGGGGCCGGTCGCGGCGGGCCGGGGCAGGCGGTCCCGCAGGCGTCGGGTGACATGCGCGCGCCACAGGCGCCACATCGCGCGACCGGGGGCTGGGTCGTCACCGGCGTACCAGGCCAGTTCACGGCCGTGCGGGGCCGCGCGCAGGGCGGCGAGCGGCGCGTAGTTCTCCACCACGAAGGTCCGTCCGGGCAGCGGCGCCGCCGCCGGGAGCGGACGGTGTGTCAGGTCCAGGTGCTGCGCCCGTACGACGTCCAGTCCCGCGGCGTCGGCGAAGAGCCGGAACTGGGCGCCGGGGCGCGGGTTGAAGTCGAGGAGGTGGTAGGCGCCGGTGCTGCCGCAACGGCGGAAGTCGAGGTCGAGGATGCCCCGGTAGCCGAGGGCGTCGGTGAGCCGTTCGGCGAGGGAGCGGACCTGGGAGTTCTCGGTCCACTCGCCCACCGCCGTCAGCCCGGCGCCGCGCGGCCAGGCGCACAGCTTGCGGCCCGGACCGCCGCCGCGCAGCGCCCCGGAGCGGTCGGCGTACCCGTGGAAGAACCAGTCGCGGTCGGGGCCCGGCGGCAGGAACGCCTGGAGCAGCAGACGGCTGCCGGCTTCCTCGGCGCGCAGAAAGAGTGCCTGGGCCTCGTGGGCCGAACGCACGACGACCGTGCTGCGCAGTCCGGCGCCGGCCGGCAGCAGCCAGGGCCTGCTCCACTTCGCCACCACCGGCAGCCCGAGCCGGCGGACGGCGGCGGCGGCCTGGGCGGCGCTCTCCGGGACCACGGTCTCGGGGTGCGGCACGTCCGCCGCCGCGCACAGTCCGGCCAGTTCGGACTTGTCCGCGACCCGTTCGGGCACGGCGCCGGGCTGCTGCGGCAGCAGATAGGCGGGCGCCAGCTCCTCGCGCAGCCGGCTCACGGCGACCGCGCCCGCGTCGTCCATCGGGATCAGCACGGCGGGCCGCTCGATGCGGGCGGCCACCCGCAGCAGGACGGAGGCGATGTCGGCGGGCGCGGCGCCGGGCGGGGGCGGGGGATGCAACTGGCGTACGAAACGGGAGGCGCGGACGGGACTGCCCGTCGAGTCGGCGACCACGTGCACATCGACTCCGGCCCGGCCGAGCGAGCGCACGGCACCCAGCGTTCCGTGGTGAAAGGGGTTCCGGTCGATCCGCAGCAGGACGGCGGGGACGCGGGTGTCGAGCATCGACACGGGCAATTTTCTCTCCCGGTGTTTCGTGTCGGGTCACCGATATGGGCGAGCGGCGCACTCGAAAGCCGTAACGGCGGTGGCGACATACCTTTTGGTGTGACTTTCATATGACTACATATCGGTCATGACTACGCATCCCCCGTGACACCGTGAAGTGGAGAAAGGAGCAGGCATGGCCTTACAGCAGCGACGCGCCGCCCGGTCCCGGCGGTCGGCCGTCGCCGTCGCGACGGCATCGGCCGTGGCGTCGGTGGTGCTGGCGTCCGTACCCGGACTCGCCGTGGCCTCGCCCGACCCGATGCCGAGCGTGACGCCGCCGCGGACACCCGCCGTGACGCCCTCGCAGGCACCTGCCGTGACGCCGCCGCAGACATCCGCCGTGACGCCCTCGCAGGCGCCCGCCGTGACGCCCTCGCAGACACCCGGCGCGATGCCCTCGCACGCCCCCAGCGCGATGGCCTCGCCGGAAGCCGCACCGACCCCCGCCAAGCCCGCCCCGGCCCTCACCCCTGCCCCCGCCTTCGGCGCCTACCTCGACTACGGTGCCCCGGGTGTGGCCCGGATCGCCCAGCTCAGCGCGTGGCTGGGCGGGGCCGAACTGCGGGTCGGGCACACCTACCTGCCGGGAGACCGGTGGCGGAACATCGAGGGCCCGCCCGGCTACCTCGACGTGTGGGCGGGCTGGCGGCGCGAGAAGGCCGACCGGATGCTCGTCCTCAACGTGCCCATGCTGGAGCGCAACGAGGAGGGCGTCTCCGATCCCGAGGTGCGCGAGCTGCTCCAGAGGGGCGCGGCCGGGGAGTTCGACCAGCACTTCCGGGCCCTCGCCGAGCGGCTGGTCGCGCTCCGGGTGCCGGACACGGTGATCGTGCTCGGCTGGGAGATGAACGGCGACACCTACACCCACCGCTGCGGACCCGACCCGCAGGCCTGGAAGGCGTACTGGAACCGGATCGTCACCACCATGCGCGCGGTGCCGGGCCAGAGGTTCCGCTTCGACTTCACGCCGACCCGGGGCAAGGACGCCGTTCCCTGGACGGAGTGCTATCCGGGGGACGACACGGTCGACATCATCGGCATGGACTCCTACGACCAGCCGTCCGGCCTGACCTTCGACGAGCAGGTGGGGGAGCCCTTCGGACTCCAGGCCCACGTCGACTTCGCCAAAGCCCACGGCAAGCCCGTCTCGTACCCGGAGTGGGGGCTCTTCCGCAACGGCGACAACCCGGAGTACATGCGGCGCATGCTCGGCTGGATGGAGGAGCACAAGCCCCTCTACAACACGCTGACCGACTACTGCCCGCACGGCGTGTGGCAGTGCTCGGGCAACCCTCGGGCGTCCGAGGTCTACCGCGCGCTCCTGTCCGGCCGTACGGACGAACGGATGCCGCAGCCGACGGCTCCGGCATCCTCCGTCCAGCCGACCGGACCCACCCCGCACCCGGCGCCCGCGACCTCGGCGGGCTGCTCGCCCCTGAATCTCGGCCGGTGGGTCGAGAGCTGGCTCGGCAGGAAGCTGTGTCTGCGCTTCGACCGGTGGTCGCGGGGCCGGTGAGCCGTGGTGCGGTGGCGGCGGGCCCGCGTCAGGTCCCGCCGCCACCGTCACGCTCCTTCCGCTGCTCCCAGCGCCGCAGCAACTCCTTGCCCCGCCGCCGCGCGGCCACGTCGTAGACGACCGCCGACAGCAGCGGGGCGGTGCGCCGCCGGGCCAGCAGCAGCCGCTGGTTGACGACCGGTTCGGGCCGCCAGTGGTGCTTGTACGGCTCGTTGCCGCGCAGCAGGCTCAGCGTGGCCCGTCCGCCGTCCCGGGTGTGCTCGGCGCACGCGTCCAGCAGCATGACCGCCACGTCCGCCTTGCGCTCCCGCAGCCGCGGATGGGCGCCGTAGAGGTAACCGCCCGCCAGCCGGCGCGACAGCAGGGTCAGGTCGACGGCCACCACGTCGTCGTCGAGCCGGAACTCGGTGACCACCGCGTCCCCGGAGCGCACCATCGGCCCCACCGAGCGCACCAGATGCTCGCAGAAGCGCGGGCGCAGGTGCTCGCCCGTCACCTTCCGCCCCTGCCACTGCAGCCGGTGCAGTTCGAGCAGCCGGTGCAGCGCCGCGTCCACCCCGTCCGGGCGTACCGCCTGCCGCTGCACGCCCAGCGCGGTCAGTTTGCGCAGCTTGGCGCGCACCCGCTGGGCCTTCGCCGACGGCAGCCGGGCGACCAGCTCGTCCATGGGGACGGCCGGCAGCTCCAGGCAGACCGAGTCACCCACCTGCCGGCGCGGTCCGCACCAGCGTTCGTAGACCTGCTCGACAGCGCCGCCCGGCCGTACCTCGCGGAAGTCGATCAGCGCGGTGCGGGCGGCCGCGGCGAGCCCCTCGGTGAGCGCGGCGACGGCCCGTTCGGTGTGCTCGTCGTCCACGAGGACATCGCCGTAGTCGGAGATCGCCCCGCCGAGCGGGACGAGCGCGGGCACCGGCCGGTGTACGGCCATCAGCGGGGCGACGGCGACGAGTTCGACCCCGTCGCGGACCACGAGCAGGCGCAGCCGGCCGCGTCTGCCGTACGACAGCCACCACGAGTGCAGCCAGGCGTGGCTCTGGAACGGGGTGGCCGTCGCGCACCGCTGGTAGAGGCGGCCCCAGGCGGGGGCGAGGCCGGCGAAGGTCTGCTCGTCGGTGACGAGTTCCGTCGTGTACGGCGGTTTCACAGCGCTCCACCGAGGTCCGCGGCGTGCGCCGGACCCGGTACGGCGACCGGGACGTCCGGCTGCTCGCGGTCCCGCCTCGGCCGCGCCAGCAGCGCCAGACCCCCGAGCAGTCCGCCCGCGCTCGCCCCCACCGGGCCGGTCAGCGCCGGGGAGGCCGAGGACGGGTCGGTGGGCCGGACCGCGCGGGCGAACTGCTGGAGCTCCACCTTGGTGGTCTTCCGGCTGCTCTCGGCGTGCGCGGTCAGCGCACGGGAGACCGCGTTGGCCATGTCGGCGGCCAGGTCGGCGCGCGGGGCGGTGGCCGTGATCGACACCATCGGGGCGTCCGGGGACGTCGCCGTCTGCACATGGCGCTGGAGCGTGCGCGCCGGCACACCCGCCGCCACCTGGGCGTCCCCGAGCACCGCGAGCTGTGTCGCGACCCGTCCGTAGGCCTGTGCGAAGCCCAGCGCGGACGCCGGGTCGGACTTCTCGGTGGGGACGGCGACGACGTAGGCGGTGGCGGTGTACACGGGCGGCTTCAGGGCACCGTACGCGCCGCCGATGAGGCCGCCCGCGACGGCCCCGGCGGCCAGCAGGGACCAGGGCGGAAGCGTCCTGGTGCGGCGGGGGGAGGCGGGAGGGCGAGGGTGCTCGGTCATCGGGAACTGACTCTCTGGGGTGTCGGACAGGCGGAGGAGGAAGCAGCGGCGGACGGCGACGGGCGCCCGGTGACGGCGGCCGCGTACACGTCCATGAGGTGGGCGGCGCTGCGGGCGATGTCGTAGTGGTGGGCCGCGTCGGGCGCGGTGCGCGGGCCGGTGGGCGTGGCGCGGGCCTCGGTGAGCGCGCGGACGAACGCCTCGGTGCCGCCGGTGACGTGACGGGCGCCGGGCGCGGGGAGATGGTCCAGCGCCGGGCAGGAGGCGTAGAGGACGGGCAGCCCGCACGCCAGCGCCTCCACCACCGCCAGGCCGAAGGTCTCCTCGGGGGAGGGGGAGGCGAGCACGTCCATCGCGCAGGCGAGGGAGGGCAGGTCGGGGCCGGGGGTGCCGTCGGGGACGCAGGGGCGTTCGCCGGTGAACAGGACACGGTCCGCGACCCCCGCCTCGTGCGCGGTGCGCCGCAGCACGTCCTCCTCCGGGCCCGAGCCGACCAGCAACAGGCGGCAGCCGGAGGGGAGTTCGGCGAGGGCGCGGATGACGACGTCGAAGCGTTTGCCGGGGGTGAGGCGGCCGATACCGCCGACGACGTACGCGTCCTGGGGCAGACCGAGGTGTTCCCGGGTGCGGTGGCGGGCGGCCGGGTCGAAGCGGAAGCGGGCCAGGTCGACGCCGTTGGGGACGACCGCGATACGGGACCCCGGGACGCCCCAGGCCCGCAGTCGGCCGGCGACCGCGGGGGAGACGGCGACCGTGGCCCGGCCCAGCCGCTCACTGGCGAGGTAGAGCGCGCGGACCCCGGCGGAGAGCCTGCGGCCTTCCAACTGGGATTCGCCGAGGGAGTGTTCGGTCGCGACGATCGCCCGCACCCCCGCGAGACGCGCCGCGGGGCGGCCGTAGACACAGGCGCGGTAGAGGTGGGTGTGGACGAGGTCGTAACCGCCGGAGCGGATGAGCCGGACCAGACGGGGGAGCGCGGCCAGATCACGGTTGCCGCTCATGCCGAGGTCGGTGACCCGGACCCCGTCGGCCCTGAGGCCGTCCGCCACCGAGCCCGGGTTCGTCAGCGTCACCACCTCGCACTCGATCGGCAGGTGCCGCAGCAACAGCCGCAGTTGCTGCTCGGCGCCGCCCACCCCGAGCCCGGTGATGATGTGCAGGACCTTCACCGCATCCCCTCGACGGGACGGCGGCGCAGCGAGTGCAGCCGGTACTTGAGGAAGAGGCGCGCGGAGGTGTCGTTCTGGCCGATGTGGACGCGCGGGAAGGCGTGCGGGCCGGTGAGCGGGCCCGGGTCGATCGCGCAGGCGTAGGTGTATCCGGCGTCCCGTACGGCGTCCACGGCCCGCCGGTCGATCGTCCCGTAGGGGTAGCAGAAGCCGGCGGGGGCGGTGCCCAGCAGCTCGGCGAGGGCGGTGCGGCTGTCGACGGTCTCCGCCTTCAGGGTGAGGTCGTCGGCGCGGGTGAGGTCGACGTGGGTGAGGCCGTGCGAGCCGATCTCGACCCCCTCGGCGGCGGCCTGCCGCAGGCCGTCGGCGGTGAGCAGCGGTTTGCGCGGGCCGAGCGGGTCCCAGGAGTTGTCGCCGCCGAGCCGGCCGGGCAGCACGAACAGGGTGGCCGTGCAGCCGTGGCGGCGCAGCACGGGCAGCGCGCCGGTGAGGAAGTCGGCGTACCCGTCGTCGAAGGTGAGGCCGACGAGGCCCCCACGGGTGGGGGCGGCGAGCAGTTCGGCCATGGAGACGCCCCTGAGACCCCTGCGGGTCAGCCAGGTCAGCTGCCGGTCCAGCCGCTCCGGCGTGACCGTGACGCGGTACGGGTCGTCGGTGCAGTCGGCCACGGAGTGGTACATCGCCACCCAGGGGACGGTGCTGCGTCTGTTGGTGTCAGGTTCGGCCATGGGAGAGCCTTCGGGTCGCGGAACGTACGGAACGGAGTGCGCGGGCGATGCCCTGGACGCCCAGGGCCCGGCCGAGCAGGACGAAGACGACGGTCACGGTGAGCCCCCCGGCGACGAGTCCGGAGAGGGTGCCGGCGAACCGGCCGGCGACGAGGATCCCGGCCGGGGTCGCCACCAGGGCCGCCAGCACCGGCCGGCTCAGCTCGGCCAGCACACGCCGGGTACGGATCGGGACGCTGCGCGGGCCCGTCCCGGCCAGCAGGGTCAGCGCGGTGACGGTGATACCGGCCGCGTTGGCGGCGGCGATCCCGTACACACCCCAGGAGCCCACCGCCGGCGCGCCGGCGCAGGCGGTCACGACGATGCCGGTGGCCATCGCGCCCACGGGGTACCAGCGGCCGCGGCCCCCCGAGAAGTAGGAGCGGACGAGAACGCCGGTCAGGGTCTGGCCGAGCAGCCCGAGCGCGTACACCCGCATCACCCCGGCCGTCGCCGCCGTGTCCCGCGCGGTGAACGCCCCCCGCTGGAAGAGGACTTCGATGATCTGCGGTGCGCAGGCCACCACGGCGGCGGTGCCGAGCAGCACGATGCACGCGGCCAGCGACAGGTCCCGCTCCACCCGGGTCCTGGCCCGTTCGGTGTCCCCCTCGGCCAGCGCCCGTGCGACCACCGGGAAGGTGACCGTGCACACCATCACCGACAGGATCATCGGCATCTGCGCGACCTTCTGCGCGTAGTTGAGGTGCGAGATCGCCCCGGAGGGCAGGTTCGAGGCCAGGAACCGCTCGATGAGGACCTGGGACTGGCGGCAGAGGGCGAAGAGGAGCACGGTCACCAACAGCGCGGTGTCGAGCGGACGCGGCTCTTCCCCCGCCGCCTCGTCCTCCGCTGTCTCCCCGGCAGCGCGCTTCTTCAACTGCCGTAACAGGGACGGGAGTTGTACGACGACCATCAGGCACCCGCCGACCGCCACCCCGGCCGCCGCCGAGCGCACCCCCCACTGCCCGCCGAGCGCGAACATCCCGGTGATGATGCCGACGTTGTACGCCACGTAGATCGACGCGGGCGCCACGAACCGCCGGTGCGCGCGCAGGGCGGCACTGCAGTAGCCGGCGAGTCCGAAGCTCACCGCACAGGTGGCGGTCAGCCGGGTGCAGCCGACGGCGAGCGCCGGGTCGGGCAGACCGGGAGCGAGGGCCCCGACCAGCTGGGGGGCGATGGCGACGAGCAGGGCGCCGACCGCGGCGAACGCCAGCGACAGGCGCGGGAGCGTCCCGGCGACCAGGGCGCGTACGGGGTCGCCGGGGGCGCCCTGGGAGCGGCGGGCCAGCGCCATGCTGAACGCCGGGATCAGCGCGAACGCCAGACCGTCCTCGATGAGCAGGGTGGCCGCGAACTCCGGCACGGTCCACGCGACGAGGAAGGCGTCCGTGTCGCTGCCCGCCCCGAACAGCCGGGCCAGCGCCTGGTCGCGGACCAGCCCGAGGAGGGACCCCGCGACGGAGAGCACGGCGGTGACGAGAGCGGCCTTGGCGAGGAATCCCCCCGAGGCCGGGGGGAGTTCGGCGGGTTCGCCTTCGCCGGAGCCCTCCCCGGGCGGCGCGGCGGGCCGCGCCGACGGCACGGCCGCGCCGCCGTCGGCCCGGGGTGGGCGTCGAGGCGTCCGGGAAGGCGTCCCCCTCATCGGGTCCGTGCCTCCCCGGTCCCACGGGTGTGCCGGGCGACCTCAGCCGCCTCGGCCGTCCCGGACTCGCCGCCGACCAGCGCCCACCAGGCCACCACCCCGAGGACGACGGCGGTCAGCACGGTCGAGGGGCCGCCGATGTCGGCGTACATGAAGTCGGTGAGCTGCCAGACCAGCAGTCCGCAGGCGACGAGGGCGCAGTCGAGGCCCGGAGCCTTCGAGGAGCGCACCCGGAACAGGCTCCGCAGCCCGCACACCAGCAGCGCCAGCCAGCTCCCCGCGAGGGCGAGCAGCCCGATCAGGCCCTGCTCGCTCAGGACCAGCAGGTACATGTTGTGCGGGGACAGCAACGGCTGCCTGACGAAACCGGAGCCCGCGCCGTCGGTGTCACTGCCGGAGGACAGGGCGAGGGAGGCGTGCGCGTCCCGGTGTTCGGGGAAACCCTTCAGCCCGACGCCGGTCAGCGGCTGTTCCCGCCACATGCCGACCGCGGCCGCCCACATCGTGTACCGGTCGGTGACCGACTGGTCGGGGGCGGCCGTGACCTGCGTGATGCTGCTGATGCGCTCCTGGAGCATCGCCGAGCCGACGCCGAAGCCGCCGACCAGGACCACACCGGCGGCGGCCACCACCGCGCCCACCCTCAGCGCCCGCCGCAGCCCGGCCAGGACGAGCTGGACCGAGCAGGTCACGGCGGTCGCGATCCAGGCGCCCCGGCTGAAGGACAGGGCGAGGGGGACGAGCAGGGCGAGCGCCGAGACCGCGGCGACCACCCGTCGCCGTACCGAGGTCCGGCCCAGGGCCAGCCCCACCGCGCAGACCAGGCCGAACGACACGACCGTCGCCATGCCCATCACGTCCTGCGGCCCGAAGGTGCCGACCGCGCGGATCGTCTCGCCCTGGTAGGAGGCGCCGGTCCCGGTGACGTACTGGTGCACGCCGACCGCGCCCTGCCAGCCCGCGAGCCCGACGAACGACCAGGCCAGCACCCGCAGGTCGGACCGGTCCCGGACCAGCAGCAGCACGGCGGCCGGGACCAGCACGAAGACCTGGAGATAGCGGCCCAGGCCGGTCAGTCCCTCCCCGGCGGAGGCCGCGCCCGTCGCGGCCAGCGCCAGCCCGGCGACCGGCAGGCCCAGGACCACGGCCGCCGTACGGGACAGGGGGCGCCGCCGCTGCCGTAGCAGCCGCACCGCGCAGAACAGGACGACGAGCGCGGACAGCGCGTCGGCCGGTCCCGCGCCGCCCTCGCCGCCGGGGGAGACGGGCAGGGCGAGCAGGGCGACCACGGCGACGACCGGCAGTACCGGCGACAGGGTCCGGGCGCGGGGCGGCGCCAGAGCGAGAGTCATCGGTCGGTTTCAGCTCCCGGTCGGTCGCACGAGGGCGGCCGCGGTGCGCAGCAGGATGCACACGTCCTGCCACAGCGACCAGTTGTCGATGTACGCGTTGTCGAAGCGGGCCCGGTCCTCGATCGAGGTGTCGCCGCGCAGCCCGTGCACCTGGGCGAGCCCGGTGATGCCGGTGCGCATCCGGTGGCGGGCCGCGTAGCCGGGGTAGGTCTGGCTGAACTGGCCCACGAAGAAGGGGCGTTCGGGGCGCGGGCCGACCAGGCTCATGTCGCCCCTGAGGACGTTCCACAGCTGCAGCAGCTCGTCCAGGGAGCTCTTGCGCAGGAAGCGGCAGAAGGGGTTCATCCGCGCCTCACCGGCCACGCTCCAGCGGGTCGCCGACTCGTGCGCGTCGACCGGGCGGTGGGTGCGGAACTTCAGCAGGGTGAAGGGACGCCCGTCCTTGCCGATGCGCTCCTGCTGGAAGACGACCCCCGGCCCGTCGGTCACCCGCAATACCACCGCGCACACCAGCAGCAGCGGGCTGACCAGCAGCAGAAGTGCTCCGGAGACGGTGACGTCGAGGAGCCGCTTGGCGAGGCTTTCCCGGTGCCCGAGCCCCGCATCCAGGCGTCGGCAGGCGAACCCGGCGAGCTGCTCACGGCTCGCGTACGCCGGCGAGTCGGCGTCCACCTCCCACACCGCGCAGCCCCAGGCGGCCAGCGCCCGCAGCAGGGGGCCCTGCTTGGCGCGGACGGCGGGGTGGACGCACAGGATGTCCCGGACGCCGTTCTGGATGAGGGCGCGCTGCACCTCCTGGCCGGTGGTGAGCACGGGCAGCCCGTCGGTGCCGTCCGGCAGTTCCGTGACCACGCCCACCGGTGCCACCCCGCAGCGCGGGTGGCGCAGGACGGCGGCGGCCACCCGCTGGGCGGTCGCGGCGGGGCCGATGACGAGCGCGGCGCGGGGGTGGCGTCTCAGGGCCCGGCGGCGGCGCAGATGGACGAGCGCGCGCCCGGCACAGGCGGCCAGCGTCTGCGCGGCGAAGCCCGTCAGGAGGGTGCGCGCGGAGAGCGCGTGCGAGGGGTGCCAGGCCGAGGCGAGTGCGCCGAGCGCCAGCCAGGCCACCGCGATCCGGCCGCATACGGTGGGAAGTTCGTCCAGGAGGGCCGTCACCGCCCGATGCCACCGGGCGCGTACCGCCATGGTCACCGTCGCCAGCAGGCCCGCCAGCACCGGGTGGTGTCCCCCCGTGAGCAGGACCGCCGCGCCCGCGAGCGCGGCGAGGCCGTCGGCGAGCAGCAGCAGCGGCAGCGGCGAGGCGGGCCGGGCCGGGGGGCGCCGGAGGCCCGCGCCGCCCTCCCCGAGGGGGATCACCGACAGGCGCGGGTACCCGGGCTGCGCGCCGGGGGAGGTGACGGTGCTTTGCGCACTGCTTTCCGCGGTCACGGGTGGATGGACTCCCTGGACTCGGGGGGCACGACCCTCGGCGCGGGCACCTGGCCGAGCAGCTCGCGGTACACGTCCGCGACCGCCGCGGCCGTACGCCGCACGTCGTGCGTGGACAGGACGTAACGGCGCCCCTGCTCGCCGAGCGAGGTCCGCAGCGGAGCGTCGGGCAGCAGGCCGGTGACGGCCCGGGCGAGCGTCGCCGGGTCGTCGGCGGGCACCAGACAGGGGGCCGCGAGCGCGGCGGGCAGGCTCTCCCGGGCGCCGTCCACCTCGGTCACCACCACGGGCCGCCCGCAGGCCAGCGCCTCCAGCGGGGCGAGCGCCATGCCCTCCCAGCGCGAGGGCAGCACCACCAGGTCGGCGGCCCGGTACCAGGGGACGGTGTCGTCTACGGCCCCCGCGAACAGCACCGACTCCGGCGCCCCGGCCCGCAGTCGCTCCCCCTCCGGCCCGTCCCCGACGAGGACCAGCCGGGCGTCCGGTACGTCCCGCAGGACGTCCGCCCATGCCTCGAGCAGCACGTCCTGTCCCTTCTGCCGGCACAGTCGGCCCACGCACACCACCAGCGGGGCGGCCGGGTCGACATCGGGGAGGACAGCGGCCCGCGCGGTGTCCGCGGGAGCCGGTCGAAAGCGCTCGGTGTCGATGCCGTTGGGGATGACGCTCCACCGGCCGGAGATCCCGGCGCGCAGCCCGGTCGCGCGCTCCGCCTCGCTCACGCACACCAGCCGTGCGGCCCAACGCGCCCCGAACCGCTCCCACCCGAGGGCGAGCGCGGCGGTGGCCCCGCCGACCGCCTCGAAGGACCAGGCGTGCGGCTGGAACACGGTCGGGATCCGCCCCCGCACCGCCAGCCGCCCGGCCAGCCCGGCCTTGGCGCTGTGGGCGTGCACCAGTGCGGGGCGTACCTCGTCGAGCACGCGTGCGAGCCGACGGACCTCACCCGGGAGTGACCGTCCGGGGGACCGGGACGCCTCCCACCGCCGCACCTGTGCGCCCAGGGAGCGCAGTTCGCCGGCGAGGGCGCTGTCGGGACAGGCCACGGTGACGTGCAGCCCGGCCGCGAGCTGGGCCCGCGCCAGGTCGGTGACGACCCGGGCGACCCCGCCGTCCACGGGTTGGGTGAGATGCAGGACCCGGGTTCCGACGTCGGGGTCTGGCTGGTGCATCGCGCGGTTTCCTCGCTCACGGTGGCGCTCGGGGCGGGCGGGAACGCGCCCCGGTGGCAAAACGAGCCGGAAGGCCCGCTGGTCACCGCGCTTCCACAAATCCCGCACGGATCGAACACCTCGGCGTCGGCTCCGAGGGCGTCGCTGTGCGCCGGGACGCGCGCTGCCCGAGCCGCCCCGGCGCGCTGATCACGGAGTTCAACACATCGTCGGATGGGCAGACCGGTTCGTGGGCGGGGTGGCGGGCGGGAGGTGACCCGGGGGCGGATCGAGAGTGTGAGCGAATCGGTTCACTCCATTGGCGGCACAACCCCCGGCGGAGCCACGCGTTGACACAGCGCCGGGCATCCCCGCCCGGGTGTTTGTGTCAAAACCCCCAAGGAGCACCTCTCCATGTCGCGTATCGCGAAGGGCCTGGCCCTGACCTCCGTTGCCGCCGCGGCCGTCGCCGGCGCTTCCGGCATCGCCACCGCCGACAGCGGCGCGAGCGGTATTGCCGAGCACTCCCCGGGCGTGCTGTCGGGCAACGTCGTTCAGGTTCCCATTCACGTGCCGGTCAACGTCTGCGGCAACACCGTCAACTTCGGCGGTCTGCTCAACCCGGCGTTCGGCAACACCTGCGTCAACGACTGACGTCACGCACGCCCTCGCCGAACGGCCGCCCTCCGCCAGGAGTGCGGCCGTTCGGCTCTGTGGGGGGCCACGTCGAATGGCTTACGGAAAGTGACCACCTGTTGCGGAGTGTGACCACTCCTTTCACGGTGGGTCACAGGACCCGACGCACATCGAAAGGAACCCTCATGCGTGGCCTGCCTGTACGGCGTATCGCTTCCACCGCTCTCTGCGCCACCCTCGGCCTGGGCATCGCCGCTCCCGCCGCCGTCGCGGCCGACGCGGCCCGTGACCGCGGAGCCGCGGCGTCCCGTGTGACCGTCCCCGGCGCGGACGCGCTGCTCACACAGACCAAGAGCCTGGGTGAGCTGGGAACCGCGCTCATCCCCGTCACCGATCTCCTCGACACCGTCCTCAAGGCCGACAAGGGCCGGCTCACCCCCGACCAGGCGACGAAGCTCGGCGACGCCGCCAAGGACGCCATCGCCAAGATCGACGCGGCCGCCTCGGTGACGGCCGCGTCGCCGGCCGCCGACGCGGCGAGCCACGACGGCAAGGAGAAACGGACGGCCGCCGACCCGGTGGCCGACGCGGCCGCCGCCCTGCAGGCCGCGGTGGCCAACCTGATCGCGGCCGCCACCTCCGCCGGCGTCACCAACGTCGTCCCAGCGGCCACGGGTGTGGTGACCAGCGTGGTCGACCTGGTCCTCGCCACGCTGAGCGCCGCGGACCTGCCGCTGCCGAGCCTGCCCGGCCTGCAGGTGTCGACCACCGACCTGCCGGCCTCGTCGCCGTCGCTGCCCATGGCCTCGCCGTCGCTGCCCGTCGCCTCTTCCTCGGTGCCCGTCTCCACGCCGTCGCTCCCGGCCGCGTCGCCGGCCGCCGTGCCGAGCGCCGACCTGCTGCCGGCTTCCTGACCGTCTCTCCGTTCGCTTCCGCACCCCGGGGCATCGGCCCCGGGGTGCGGAAACTTTCCGCGCACGGGTTTCCGCAGGCGAAGGGGATCGTTGTACACGGCGCCAGAACCCCTCCCGAAAGGAACCCGATGAAGTCCCTGAAGGCCGCCGCCGTCCTCGCCGGGTCCATGGTCCTCGCCGGAGCCGCCGCGCCCGCGTTCGCCCAGACCACCGCGGACCTCACACCCACCAGCCTCAACGGCGCCGTGGACACGCTCACCAAAGGGGGCCTCACCGTGCAGGACGTGATGCCGCTGCAGCAGCAGTCGAACGCGCTCGACACCGAGAACAAGGACTCGGTGCTCCACACGGTCAACGGCGCGGCCGGCGCGCTCAACCAGCACGCACAGCTCCTCGGCGGACTGCCCCTGAAGGGCTGAGGCGCCTCTTGCCGATGGGCGCTTCTCGCAGCTGGCGCCTCTTGCCGATGCGCGCCTCTTCCGGAGGGCCGGTTCCCTGCCGACGGGACCGGCCCTCGGCGCGCCGCGAGGGCGGGGGTCCCTCGTTCGTGTGGAGCGCCCGTCCGGCGTCCCCCGGTCGGGTGAGAACACGCCCGGCCGCCCGCCGGGGCGCCGATAGGGTCGCGCGGTGACCTCAACCCCAAGCACCACCCGCCCCTTCAGCGTGGCCGACCTGGGCACCCTCGTCGTGATGCCGTGGAGCGGCGAGGCCCCCGACGGCAGCGACATGCCCTACCTGCTCGCCTACTCCCTCGGCGACGCGGACGGCGGCGCCGAGACGACCGCCGCCGCCGTGGAGCGGCTCCTCACCGACAACGGCCTGCCCGTCGGCGGTGACCTGGTCGACGGCACCCAACGGCCCAGCCTGCCGGTCACCCTGCTCGTCGAGTCCGGCGCGGCCGTCCTGAACATGCCGAGCCTCAACGCCCAGTGCGTGCCCCCGCCCGAGTGGCTCGCGGCCGTCGCGAAGCGCGGCTACGCCTACCTCGTCTTCACCACCCGCCCGTGGCCCGAGGCCGTCCCCGGCAAGCCCGTGGAGCCCGAGACGCTGGCCGCGTTCGCGGGCGCCGAGGAGACCCTCGACGCGGCGGCCCATGTCGTCCTGCCCGCCCGCAGCCTGCGCACCTGACACCCGTGCCGAGGGCGGCGGATCCGAGGCCCCGGCGGGCGGCGGGCGGCAGCCGCGCCCACGCCCTGCTGCTCGTCCTCACCGGCGCGGCCGGGCTGCTGGCCTCCTGGGTCATCACCCTCGACAAGTTCGCCCTGCTGGAGGACCCCGGCTTCACCCCGGGCTGCAGTCTGAACCCGGTGGTGTCCTGCGGCAGCGTCATGAAGAGCGACCAGGCTTCGGCGTTCGGCTTCCCCAACCCGATGCTGGGCCTGGTGGCCTACGGCATCGTCGTCTGCGTCGGCATGAGCCTGCTGGCCGGTGCCGCCTTCCCCCGCTGGTACTGGCTCACCTTCACCGCCGGCTGCCTCTTCGGCGTCGGGTTCGTCTCCTGGCTCCAGTTCGAGTCCCTGTACCGGATCAACGCGCTGTGTCTGTGGTGCTGCCTGGCCTGGATCGCCACGATCGTGCTGTTCTGGTACGTCCTCTCCTGCGACGTGCGGCAGGGATTCCTCCCCGCGCCGGCCCCGCTTCGGACGTTCCTCGCGGAATTCACCTGGGTGCCGCCGCTGCTGCACCTCGGCGCGGTGGGAATGCTGATCCTGACCCGCTGGTGGGATTTCTGGACGAGCTGACCATGCGACCTCAGCACTACTACGGCAGCCGGGGGAATGGTGAACTGATGCCGTTTTCCGGCTCGTTACCGGTACGGACGCGCACCCCGAACTCTTCCGAAAGGGCCCGTACCCGAGATGAAGCCGACCACCCGAGGAACCCTCGCCGCAGTGCTGACGTGTGTGGCCGCGGCGGCCGGAGCCGCCGCCGCGACCCCCGCGGCGGCGATCGGCACGGTCCCCGTCCCCGTCCCGCTGAACGGTGTCGAGAAGTCCCTCAACGTGGAACTGCCCGAGATCGGCGGCGAGATCCCCCTGCCGACGCCCGGCGCGCCCGAGGGCCCGCGCCATGTCGAGGGCCGACTGATCCCCGAGCACGTCGTTCCGCGGCTCCCCGTCGACGGCGGACTGCCCGGCGCCGGCCTGCGGGCCCCCCTGCCGGAGATCCTCGGCGACGGCTCCAACCACGTCGGCCTCGACGCCCCCGCCTCCGACCTGCGCACCCTCGGTCCCGGTGTGGCCCTGGACGCCCCGCTCACCCCGCCCAACCCCGGCAACTTCGGCGTGCCGGAGCCGAAGCTGCCCCAGGCGGGCGTCGCCACGCCGGTGCTGCAGGCCGTGCCGGGTGCGAACCTCGGGCTGGAACAGGGCCTCTGACCGTCGAGCGGACCAGAGGAACCACGGGCCCGGACGTCCAGTCCGGGTCCGTACGTGTGCTTCGCGGTGACCGGACGGGCCGCCGGGCGGTTACCGCTACGGACACACCGCACCCGGACCAGGAGCACACCATGGTGGTCAACGCCGACGGAGTACCCGTACCCGCGAGCCAGACGGGACCCGCGAGAGCCAGTAGTCGACGGGACACGCTGCGCGGACTGCTCGGCGCCGCCGCAGGCCTCGTGCTCGTCCCGGTCGTCGCCGCCGCCTGGCCCCCGGACCCGCAGGACGACTCGACGGACGGCGGCTTCGACGAGATGTACCGCGGCCGGCGCATCCAGGGCGTCCCCGCCCCGGCCGGCCGCTCGGCCGCGGACGGCGCCCAGTGGGAGGTCACCGTCGACGGCCGCCCGCTGCACCTGATGCGCCGCGCCGACGGCACCTGGCTGAGCATGGTCGACCACTACCGCTCCTACGCCACCCCGCTGGAGGCCGCCCGCGCCGCCGTGGACGAGCTGGGCCCGGGGGAGGAACTGCGCGAGGCCGGCCAGGACCACGGGCACATGGGGGGACAGCATGGTCTATACGCGTAAGGACGTCAGCACGCTGACCGCGGGCGAACGCAAGCGGTTCGTGAAGGCGCTGCTGGAGATCAAACGGCGGGGCGAGTACGACGAATTCGTACGGACGCACATCGACTTCTACGTCTCCGACGGCGAGGGCGGCCTGCGTACGGCCCACATGGCGCCCTCCTTCCTGGCCTGGCACCGCCGGTTCCTGCTGGAGCTGGAGAAGGCGCTGCGCCGGGTCGACTCCTCGGTGACGGTGCCGTACTGGGACTGGACGCGCGACCGCAGCGCGACCTCGGTGCCCTGGACCAAGGACCTCCTCGGCGGCAACGGACGGCCCTCCGACCGCCAGGTGACGACCGGGCCGTTCGCCTACGCGACCGGCAACTGGACCCTCAAGGAGAACGTCACCGACGGCGAGTTCCTCACCCGGGACCTCGGCCGCGCCGCCAACCCCATCGAGCTGCCCACCCGGAGTGAGCTGGAGTGGGCCCTGCAGGACCCGGTCTACGACACCGAGCCCTGGGACTCGACGGTCACCGAGGGCTTCCGCAACAAGCTGGAGGGCTGGGGGACCGGCCGGGGCAGCGTCGCCTGGCGCAACCACAACCGGGTGCACCGGTGGGTCGGCGGGGAGATGCTGGGCGGCGCCTCCGTCAACGACCCCGTGTTCTGGCTGCACCACGCCTTCATCGACCTGGTGTGGACCCGCTGGCAGGCCCGCCACCGCACCCACCGCTACCTGCCCGCGGAGCCCCCCGGGCGGGGCAGCCGGCAGTACCGGCGGGTCGTCGCCCGACACGAGAAGCTGCCCCCGTGGGACGTGACCCCGGACCAGCTGGAGGACGCGTCCCGCATCTACCGGTACGCCTGACGGCGGCGCGGACACGGGAGAGCCCCGGCGCTCGAGGTGCCGGGGCTCTCCGCTGGTGCGTACGGACGCGGGTCAGCCGCCGTAGCCGGCGGGGCCGCTGTGCTGGCCGTGGCCGGCGCCGTGCCGGTCGTAGCCGTAGTCGCCGTGCTTGTCGCCGTGCTTGTCGTCATCCTTGTCGTGCTTGCTGACGTTGGCGCAGGTGTTGCCGAAGGCCGGGTTCAGCGCGCCGGGCATGTTGACGGTGTTGCCGCAGAGGTTGATCGGGATGTGGATCGGAGCCTGGAGGACGTTGCCCGACAGGAAGCCCGGCGAGCCCACGGCCGCGGCCTGCGCACCCGCGTCCGCCATGGCCAGGCCGGCCCCGCTGACCACCACGGCGCCGGTGCCGAGAGCAACGGCGGCTGCCTTCGCGATGCGAGACATCACATTCTCCTTAAGTGATTCGGTTCGGCGACGGCAGGACGCGTCGTCGCACTCCCCGTTCAACGCGGCCACCCTGGGCGGGTCACGGCAGACGCGTACGGATCACCCTTTTTGAACCGGAGCGGCGTACAGACGGGTGGCTACGGGGCCCGGAGGTGTGTCGTGACGAACTCGGTGAGGGTGGCGATGGACTGCAGGCTGTCCAGGCTCAGGTCCAGCGCGGCGACGTCCACGCCGAACCGGGCGTCGACCGCGCCGAGCAGGGTCACGCCGGCCAGCGAGGTGAGGGCGATCTCCGGGCCGAACAGCTCGGTGTCGGCGGGGAGTTTCGCCACCACGTCCGGGTCCAGACGGGCGGCCTCGGCGATCATCGAACGGAGCTCCCGCGCCACGTCGGCCGGATCTTCGGTGTTCTTCACGCCTGGACGTCCTCTCGGTCGGACACGTGCAGATAGGGGGGCGGCTCGGGGAGGTCGCCGTGGAGGGAGCGGCCGAGGACCGCCGGGTCGGCGGTCGTCCCGGTGTCGTCCGTACGGCGCAGACCCGCCTGGCGCAACAGGATCCGCATCTCGAGGTTGGCGTCCGTCGGGCGCAGGGTCACCCGGAACTCCTCGGCACCGGCCCGCCGGGCCCGTCCCATCAGCCAGAACAGGAAGGCCGCCGCCGCGCCCCGGCCGGCCACCCGGCAGGAGAGGGCGAGCAGCGGGACGGACCAGGTGCCGGGGGCGGTGCGGTCCACGAGGGCGGCGCCGATGATGCCGTAGGAGCCGAAACGGTCGGTCATCCGCGCGGTGTACAGCTCGTACCCGTCCGAGGCGGCCAGCTCGCGCAGCCGGTCGGGGGTGAGGCCGGAGGAGTTCAGGCGGTGGGTACGGGCGGCGAGTTCCAGGGCGCGGGGGGTCTCGTCGGGAGTGGCCGAGCCGACCGTGAGCCGCATGGCGCACCAGCGCAGGAACTCCTCCCGGGTGCCCTGGAAGCGCTCGCTCTCGGCCCGGCGGTTCTCCTCGGTGCGGTAGCGGTGGACACGCTCACGGGACTCGGGGGTGACCTCCCGGCCCTCGAACGCGGCCAGCAGCGCGGGCACGTCCTCGGGGGCGAGGGTGCGGACGCCGGGCAGCAGGGCCTCGACCTCGGCGCGCTCGTAGGGCGAGTCGTCGACCAGGAGCAGGGCGTCCACGGCGATCCCGAGGTCCTTGGCGATCCGGCGCAGCGACTCGCTCTTGTCCTGCCAGGACACCTGCGGGGCCAGGAAACGCTCGCGCACCTCCGGCCGGCCGGCGAGCCGGTCGAGCACGGCGGGCGCGCTGCGGCTGGCGATGCTGCTGAGCACGCCACGGGCCGTCAGCGCGTCGATCGCGGCCAGCATCTCGGGGCGGGGCGTGGGCAGTTCGTCGGTGGGGGACTCGACGGCGATGTCGTCCCAGAGGGTGCCGTCGAGGTCCCATACGACGCACTTGACACGGTCGGGGTCGAAGGCCGTCATCGCTCCCCCCGGGGCAGGAACAGCCTCATCGCCAGGCTGGTGGGGTCGAAGCCGAACTTGCGGTAGACCGTGCGCATCGGGACATTGCCGACGTGGACCCGGCCGACGACCTCGGTGATGCCGTTGGCCAGGCAGAACTCCAGGCCGGCGGTGAGGAGGAGTTCGGCGACGTCGCTGCGGTTGTCCACCGGGGAGACCGCGAGGGAGCGGAAGTTGGCGTAGCGGTCGCCTGTCATCGCGTTCTGGTTGATGCTCACCCAGCACCAGCCGACGGGGTCCTCGCCCGGACGGTGGGCGACGATCATGCCCTCCTTCGACTTCTCCATGGCCCGGCCCAGCCGGGTGGCCCAGCGGGCGGGGTCGTCGATGGCGTCCTCGCCGAAGGAGACCCGGGCGATCTCGGCCTCGAACGCGCCGATGGCCGGGAGATCGCGCTCGTCGGCCTGCCGCGTGACATAGGGGTGCGCGCGCTTTTCGAGGGCGGCGCGCTCTTCGGGGGTCGGGGGGTGCCAGCCGACGGTCCGGCCGGTGGGGGCCGGGCCGGAGGCGGGTGAGGGTGAGGGGGCGGGCGTGGAAACCGTGGCAGGCGACTGCTCGGCCGGTGCCGGAGCCTCCTCCGCCGGGACCAGGCGGCCCGGTCGGAAGGGGCCCTTTCCGCAGTTCGGGCAGCCGTCGGCGCGCAGGGCGGCGACCGAGGTCCAGCGGGCGCCGGGCCCCACCCGGACCTGGGCGCCGCACGCCACGCACTCGTACTCGCGCTGCCGGGTCCGCTTGTCGCCGGTGTAGAGGGGACCGCCGTAGTCGCCCTGCCGGGAGGCGGTCGAGGTGGTGGTGAGGAGGTGCTGGAAGAAGCCGACCCCGCCGAGGATGCCGCTTCCCTCGTACTCGTTGAAGTTGCGGATGTAGCCGTTGGTGACCAGGCCCAGGGCCATGATCTCCCGCTGGACCTCCAGCATCTCGTCAGGGCTCTTGCCTCCGAACGAGAAGAAGACGCTGTGCGCGGGGCCGGGCCGCAGACCCTCCACCGCGCGGGAGAGGAAGAGCCGGGCGCCTTCGGGGGTGTACGGCGGGTCGGTCATGGCGACGTCGTGCTGCCCGTGCAGCCGGGCGGGCAGCGGTCGGCGCAGATCGTGCCGGACGGTCTCGACGGGGGTGCCCAGTCCGGCCGACACCTTCTGGATGTAGTCGAGGATCTCGGCGGAGATGTCGACGACGGTCACCCGCTCGACGATCGGCCCGCCGAGCACGTCACCCACGACGGCCACGGCCAGCGACACGAGGTCGTCGTCGCCGACCAGCAGCAGGGAGCCGCCCGGCAGCGCACCGGCCGTCAGCAGTGCGAGCACCCGCCGCACCTTGGTCTCGGCCGTGCAGTGCGACTGGTCGATGGCCATGTCGGCGGCGGGACCCGACTCCATCAGCGCCCGCAGCCGTCGTACGGCCTCGTCGAGCACCTCGGGAATCACCAGCTCACGGCCGTCGCAGGTGCGGCAGGTGGCGTCGAGGGTGAGGTCCATGCCGAGCTGGGCGACGAGGTCCCGGCCGGCCTCCGTCAACCGGGACGGGCGCTCCTTGGTGACCAGACCCCGGCGGCGCAGTTCGTTGCCGAGGGCGGCCACGATCGGGACCGGCAGGCCGGTGGCGCGGCTGAGGTCCTTCGTGGAGGCGGGGGCCAGACGGCGCAGCGCACGCAGCACGGACCGTACTCCGGGCGGGCCCTCCTGGAGCCGGACGGCGTCCGAGACTTCCGTGAGCAGTTGATCGGCGGTGGTGCTCCGGGGGTGCCGACGCGCGTTCGTCACAATGCTGCTCCAGGGAAGCTGATGGATTCCGGGGGTATCGAGTATACGGGCTGGTAGCCGCACCGATCGGACTCGGTGCGGCCACCGAGAATGCGAATAGGTAATGCAATTTCCGTGGCGTTCCGTGCGGGGAGATTTACGGACCTCGGTCGAGAAGGTTTTCCGGGATGTCTCTGAGGGTTTTTCGCCGGAATATGCCCCCGGCCTCTCCCTTCCCTTGACGTCACGCGCTCGCGAGCCCCTGAGCGCCCCGGATGCTAGGCTTGGCCCGACCGAGCGCCAGTCACCGGCCTCGCGACCTTCCTCTTCAGCCGCGCGGACCAGCGCAGATCTATCTGAAAGGAGACGGGGGCAGCGGTTCGTCACCCCCGGTTCCCCATGACCAACTCCGAAAGCCTCGCCACCGAGGGTATAAACGTCGACGATCTGTGCTCTTATGCCGTCGACGTATGGGTGAGCGACCACAGCATCCTGACCGACGAGGAGCGCCTCCTCCAGGTGCTGCGCACGGCCGCCGAAAAGGGAAACGCTACGGTACTCGGCGAGGCGTCGCATGTTTTCCCGAACGGTGCTGTCACCGCCATTCTCCTGCTTTCCGCCTCTCACCTCAGCATTCACACCTGGCCGGAATTCAGCCTGGCCAACGTCGACCTGCTCGCCTACGGCCGGCTGAACGGTGAGCGGATGATGCAGAGCGTGGAGCTCGGTCTTTCGCCGACGAAGATCAACGTGACGCGCATGCTGCGCGCGGTGCATTAGTCGCCGTATGCCGATCTCGTGCTGGTAGAGGTCGCGTGGGCGCGCCTGGGTGACGCCCACGACGGTCTGCTCGCCCTGCTCGACCCCGTGGAGCGCGCCCGTTACGACGCCACCGCAGGCCCCGCCGACCGGGGCCGTTTTCTCGTCGGCTGTGCCCTGAGCCGTCTGCTCCTCGGCGAGTCGCTCGGAGTGCCTCCCGCCGACGTCCCCCTGCGGCGCGTGTGCCCGCGCTGCGGCGGCCCGCACGGCAAGGTCCGGCTGGACCTGCCGGATCGCTCCTCGGTGTCTTTGGCGTACGACCTCTCCGTCACCCACAGTGGGGCGCTCGTCGGCGTGGCCGTCTGCCGGGGCGCGCGGGTGGGCCTGGACGTCGAGGAGGCCGACGCCGCCCTGGACGTCGACTCCGCCGCGCGCACCGCCCTGTCCGCCCGTGAGTCGGCCGCCCTGTACGCCCTCCCCCCTGAGGAGCGGAAACCGGCCTTCCTGCGTACGTGGACACGGAAGGAAGCCGTACTGAAGGCGCTCGGTGTGGGCCTGCACGCGCCGCTGCGCGCGCTGGAGGTGTCCCCCGCCGACGCCCCGCCGGCCGTGGTCGCCTGGCCGGATCGGCTCGGTGCGGGGCCCGCGCCGGGTATGGCGGACCTGACCGTCGACGGGGGGCATCCGGCAGCGCTGGCGGTGACGGGGTGCGGGACGGCGGGTGTGAGGGTCGTGGAACGTGCCGGTTCGGGCGCGGTGTCGGCGTACGGCCGACCGGCGTAAAAAAGCCCTCTCGGAGGGAGGGCGGAGACTTGCGCCCCGGCAGGACTCGAACCTGCGGCCAAGCGCTTGGAAGGTGCTTGGCGGGATCACCGGCGCATTTCCTCTGGACCTCGCGTTCTTCGGCTGACGACTGCGACGTGTGGCGCCTTCGGCACGCATTCGGCACAGGGGTGGGCGACGTGTCGGCTGAAGCCACACGCCCGGGGTATCCGCCTGGACGTGCTTGCTCTCATTGCCCACCGCTCGTATCACGGCGCAACGACCGTGTGGGCCTTCGTCGTTGCCATTCTCATCGTGCTGGTGGCCGGTTGGTACATCCAACGCCGACGGTAGTCGCGAGACCTGCAGACCTGTCTCCCCGGCTCCCGCAGGCCAGCCACCACGGACGGTTGATCGGGATCTCGTGGACGACCTCGCAGTGAGCGGCGGGCATGTCCGCCGTCTCCACGCCGCCACCAGCCTGAACGGCCGCACCCGGGCGCCTCTCCCCTGCGGCGTCACGTCGGTCCGGCGGGACGAGACGGCGTGACTGCGCGGCTCAGCCGCCCATGTAGCGGCTGCGCGGGTTTGTCGGGCGATCCGTCAGCCGCATCGAACCGTTCGAACGCGCGTCCCAGTCACGAAGTGCCGGCCGGTCTCGCTCTGATGCGGCCCCGGGAGGAGCATGGGAGATGACCAACCAAGGGAGGCCGCAATGAAGACCGGAGCCTCAGATTACGACCGCTGGCTGTACTCCCACACTCCCTCCCAAGCCGAGGGCGAGCGCGACGAACCAGCCGAGCGTGCGGCTGTGGAGCAGCACCCCGATGTCCCCAGGACCGAACCGTCCCAAGCGGAGGGTGAGCGGGTGGACGACATGACCGCCGATCGGTGATCACAACTCGGGTGGGGGCGCTGCCTTGGGCTGGTGTGGCTCTCACCTGCGCTGATGGTCTGCAGACGTTCGCGTGAGTCCGCCGCTGTACGTCGGCGTTGTCACGCAGTCAGACACTTGTGGCTGCTGCGCAGCTTGCTTCGCTGCCGTGTTTCGGGCATGAGCTTCGCGTTGCAGTCGGCGTTCGTAGTCCGCGATCCGGCGGGCCTCACACGGAAGTGCTCATCCGCGAAACGTCTCCGACCCGGACACACGACCGGGTCGGAGACGTTTCGCGGATGAGCACTGGTGGCCCTGTTCCCCGCGCCGGATCCTAGGCGGGTTGCGGACCGTGCGAGACCTGCATCCGTGTGGCCGCGATGCCCAGGCCGGTGCCGAGCGCGCTCACCGTCAGACCGATGACGGCGCCCTCACCTGCGGACCCCGGTGCCGATGGTACCGGGGCGGTCGGCCGTATCAGGGGCGCGGGCAAGATGGCGGCGCTCCTCGACTCGATCCGGCGCCGGCCACGCGGGGGAACGCGGCTGCAGGTCTTCTTCGCCACGCTGTACTACTGCGCGCTGCGACCGGAGGAAGCCGTAGTCATGCGAGTACAGGGTGTGACGCTTTCCCGGGCCCGACTTCCACCCGCCAGGTGGCCGAATGGGCCGGGAAACAGCGTTCCGGTGCTGCCGGCCACATACGCACGGTGTGTCGAGGGGCAGCTTCCTGACCTGAAAAGGCGGCTGAAGGCCGCGGGGGATCTTTTCCCGAGCCGCCCGACGCGGGCTGAGTCTTCCCGCCGAGAACTTCGACACGTATTCGACAGGGGGCACCCGCGAAAACCCGCTGACAGCCGGACAGCGCCGGAACCTCCCCATGATCGTCGGGGGCGCGTCAGGGGCTTCGCCGTGTCGCATGAAACATACTCTGAGCAGCAAAAATGCCCTCCCATAGGGAGGGCGGAGACTTGCGCCCCCGGCAGGACTCGAACCTGCGGCCAAGCGCTTAGAAGGCGCCTGCTCTATCCACTGAGCTACGGGGGCCGGTGTGGTGGCCTCGTACGTGCTGCCCGGGTGTGGGCTGATCCGTGACGTTGCCGGGGACAAGGATAGGGCTCCCGGTTCCTTGTCCCGGTTGCTTCCCCTCCGTGGCTCAATGTGGAGGTTCAGTGAAGCGGTCCTGATAATCGCAGGCAGGTGCGAATCGTGCATCGCTTTTGGCGTCTCGGACCCCGGGTGTTGTGCACTCGTTATGCCTGAGCTGTGCCGGTGTCCCAGTCGTCCCCTCCGCCCCTTGTGTCCTATCGGCGCGCAGACATGCCTATATGCTTCATAAATCCCCTAAAATTGGGCATTCTTCGCATGTGGTGACCTTGGACGTACGGCCTCAGCTGCTCGACGCACTCTCCGCCCTGCGCGACCGTGTCGCCGCCGCACGCTTCCCGCTGCCCCTGGCGGGGGCGCCACGCGCGCGTGCCAACCGCGACGAACTCCTCGCCCAGCTCGACGACTACTTGGTGCCCCGCCTCAGACAGCCCGAAGCACCCCTGCTGGCCGTCATCGGCGGATCCACCGGCGCCGGCAAGTCGACGCTCGTCAACTCCCTCGTGGGGCGGCGCGTCAGCGAGGCGGGCGTGCTGCGGCCGACGACGCGGACCCCGGTCCTGGTCTGCCATCCGGAGGACCATCACTGGTTCAGCGGCATGCGCGTCCTGCCCGGCCTCACGCGCGTGTGGGTGCCCCATCAGGAGTCGGCGGACGACCTGTTGCTGCCCGGCCAGGACGAGCGGCGCGTCCTGCGCATCGAGACCGCCGAGACCCTCCCGCCCGGCCTCGCGCTCCTCGACGCACCCGACGTCGACTCCCTCGTCGCCGACAACCGGGTCCTCGCCGCCGAACTGCTCTGCGCCGCCGACATCTGGGTCATGGTCACCACGGCCGCCCGCTACGCCGACGCCGTGCCCTGGCACCTGCTGCGCACCGCCAAGGAGTACGACGTCACCCTCGTCACCGTCCTGGACCGCGTGCCCCACCAGGTCGTCGCCGAGGTGTCCCGGCAGTACGGCGCCCTGCTCACCAAGGCCGGCCTCGGAGAGGTACCCCGCTTCACCGTGCCCGAACTACCCGAGTCCGCCTGGGGCGGCGGGCTGCTCCCGGCGACCGCCGTGGCCCCGCTGCGCACCTGGCTCGTCCACCACGCCCAGGACCCCGGCGCCCGCCATCACGCCCTGGCCCGCACCGCCCACGGCGTCCTCGACTCGCTCAAGTCCCGGATGCCCGAACTCGCCGGCGCCGCCGCCGCGCAGTACGCGGCCGCCCTGCGGCTCACCTCGGCCGTGGAAGGGGCGTACGACAGCGAGTACGCGCGCGTGCGCGGCCGGCTGCAGAACGGCGCCGTACTCGCCGGGGACGCGCTCAAGCGCTGGCGGGCCTTCCCGCTGGACTGCACCGCCGGTGAACTCCTGGACGCCCTCGTGGAGAGCCTGGCCGCTCTCCTGCTGTGCGCCGTCACCGCCGCCGACGAGCGCGTCGACGAGGCCTGGCGCCGGGAACCGGCCTCCGCCGCACCGGCCCTGAGGGACGCCGAGTCCTCGCCGGAGAACTCCGAACACCGCATCGGGATGGCCGTACGACGGTGGCGGCGCGAGTTGGTGGAGTACGCGGAGGACGAAGTGCGCGCCCTGGAACGCGGACCGGCGCCCGACGCCGAGACGGTCGCCGCCCTCGTCGCCACCGCCCTCCTGGGCGGCCGCCGGGCCCGCACCGCGGGCGAGGGCCTCGCCGAACGGCTCGGCGCGCACGGCGCGCTGCGGCTGCGCGACCGCGGCGGACGGCTGCTCGCCGAACACCTGGACCGCGTGCTGAACACCGAACGCGAGCGCCGCCTCGCCCCCCTCGATGGACTCGACGTCCACGCCGAACCCCAGGCCGAACTCATCGCCGCGCTGTCCGTACTGCAGAAGGAGAGGTGACCGGTGACCGCCGTCACTGACGAGGACCACACGGACAACAGAGGCAACGACCACACGGACAACACAGGCCACAGGGAGAACAAGGGCAACGCCGAGAGCAGCGACCACGCAGAGGACGGCCTCTCCGTGGAAGGCGAGGCCGGGAGCACCCACGCGGAGGGCCGGGCGCGGAACCGCGGCGAGGCCGGTCGGGAGGAACCCGCCGACGAGAGGGAGCCGGTCGACGCGAGGGAACCGGCCGACCACGCGCGCGTGCCGGAAAGGACCACCCCCGCGCGCGTGCGCGAACCCGGGGGCCCCGCGGACAGCCGTACGGACTCCGCCGGCGCCTGGGACGACGGGCTCATCGCGCGCCGGGTGAACGAGGGGTCCGCCGCCGAGCAGGCCGCCGTCGCGGCGGAGACCCGGGCCGGCGGCGTCGCACCGGTCCCGCCCCCGCTCGCCTACGACGGCCCCCTGCGCTCGCGGCTCGACGCGCTGCGCGAACTCGTGGGCCTCTCCCGCGCCCGCCTCGACAACCGGACCCTCGCCGAGGCCGGCCGGGTCCTCGACGAGGCGGCGGCCCGGCGCAAGCTCTCCGGGCAGCACACCGTCGTCGCCATCGCGGGTGCCACGGGCAGCGGCAAGTCCCAGCTGTTCAACACGCTCGCCGGGGTGCCCATCTCGGAGACCGGCGTCCGGCGCCCCACGACCGCCGCGCCCATCGCGTGCAGCTGGAGCGACGGCGCCGGGAGCCTCATCGACCGGCTCGGCATCCCGGGCCGGCTGCGCAGACGGCCGGTGCAGAGCGCCGAGGCGGAGGCGCAACTGCGCGGACTCGTCCTGATCGACCTGCCGGACCACGACTCCGCGGCCGTGCAGCACCGCGAACAGGTCGACCGCATCCTGGCCCTCGTCGACGCCGTCATCTGGGTGGTCGACCCCGAGAAGTACGCCGACGCCATGCTCCACGAACGCTATCTGCGGCCTCTGTCGGGGCACGCCGAGGTGATGTTCGTCGTCCTCAACCAGGTCGACCGGCTGCCCGGCGAGGCCGCCGAGCTGGTCCTCGACGATCTGCGCAGGCTGCTCGACGAGGACGGCCTCGCCCTCGGCGAGTACGGCGAACCGGGCGCCACCGTCCTCGCGCTGTCCGCGCTCACCGGCGACGGCGTCGGCGAACTGCGCGAGCTGCTCGGCCAGTTCGTCGCGGAGCGGGGCGCGGCGGCGCGCCGGGTCTCGGCCGACGTGTCCGCCGCGGCGGCCGGGCTGCGGCCCGTCTACGTCACCGGGCAGCGCACCGGGCTCAGCGAGGAGGCGCGGGACGAGTTCGCCGCCCGGCTCGCGGACGCGGTGGGTGCCACCGCGGCGGGTGAGGCCGCCGAACGCGCCTGGCTGCGCAACGCCAACCGTGCCTGCGGGACGCCCTGGCTACGGCTGTGGCGGTGGTGCCAGGACCGGAGCGACCAGGTCACCGGCCGGACCCCGGTCCGCACTCAGGCCGACGAGGAGGCAACGGCCCGCCAGCGCGTCGAACAGGCGGTGCGGACGGTGTCCGAACGGGCCTCGGCGGGACTGCCCGCGCCCTGGGCGCAGGCGGTGCGCGAGGCGGCCGTACGCGGTGCGCAGGGGCTGCCCGAGGCGCTGGACGAGCTGGCGGCGCGGACCGGACTGCCGCCGGGGCGGCCGCCGCGGCCGGGATGGTGGCCGGTGGCCGTGCTGGCGCAGGCGTCCATGACGCTCCTTCAGATCGTCGGCGGCCTCTGGCTGGTGGGGCAGATCGCCGGGGTCATGGCGCCGAACCTGGGGGTTCCGGTGCTGCTGATGGTGGCCGGGATCGTCGGCGGCCCGCTCGTGGAGTGGGGCTGCCGGATGGCGGCACGGGGGCCGGCCCGGCGGTACGGGCAGGACGCGGAACGGCGGCTGCGGGAGGCGGCCGCCGGGTGCGGCCGGGCCCGGGTCCTGGATGCCCTGGCGGCGGAGTTGCTGCGCTACCGGGAGGTACGCGAGCAGTACGGGCGGGTGGTGGGGGCGGGGGTGCGCTGACACGGGCGTGCGGGGCCCGGCGTCCGGGGCGCTCCACAAGTCATCTACGTGGCTCACTCGTCCGGGTGGTGGAGTTCTCCACAGGCGGGGGGTGATCCACAGGGCTCGGCGGGCCCGGTCCGGCGGAGGCAGTCTGGCTTCACGGCGATCGCGACGGACGCGGTCGCCCTGGCAACCGCAGCCGTACGGGACGGGCCCGTGCGGGTGTCCGTCCGGCGGAACGGCCGGGCGACGGGAGGGGGTTCGCGTGAACGAGACGATGGTGTGCGCGGTGGGCAACGTGGCGACGCAGCCGGTCTACCGGGAGCTGGCGTCGGGACCGTCGGTGAGGTTCCGGCTGGCGGTGACCGCGCGCTACTGGGACCGCGAGAAGAGCGGCTGGACCGACGGGCACACCAACTTCTTCACGGTGTGGGCCAACCGGCAGCTGGCCACCAACGCGGCGGCCTCGCTGAACATCGGCGAGCCCGTGATCGTGCAGGGCAGGCTGAAGGTGCGCACGGAGACGCGCGAGGGGCAGCAGGGGTGGACGTCGGCCGACATCGACGCGGTGTCGATCGGCCACGACATCGCGCGCGGCACCTCGGTCTTCCGGCGCTCGGCCAGGCCCGAGCCGGCCGTGGCCGGCGCACCCGGGCAACCGGAACCCAGTTGGGAGACACCGGTCGGGGAAGCGGCTGAGGCACGGGAGCCGGCGGCGGTGACGTGATGCTGACGTCGTGTCAAGAGGCGCCCTGAGGCGACGGGACGGCGGCTTGTCGGCGGATTCACCGTCAACACGCTGTGGATTTGTCGACAAGCGCCGCCTGTGGGCGCCCGCGGGGTGATCTTGGGGATAACGATTCCGAGTCGGATCGTCCATCGGATGACATGACCGGGAAGCGGGGGCGCGGGCGTCTCTAGGATGCCGGACGTGGCTCATGGGGCTTCTGATTCTGCTGGTGGGACCGTACCCCCCACGTCAACGGGTCCTGCACGAAGGGGAATTGCGTTGATTTCTTCGTTCTCCGCGCCGTCCGCGCGTCGGCGGGGCGCCGCCCGCCTCGCCGCGGCGGCGCTGGTGTCCGGACTCGTCGCCGTCGGCGTGGTCGCCTCCGCGGGCACGGCCGCCGCCGACGGGACCACGCAGACCCAGAGCGGAGCCACCGCGACCATAGGCGGCCTCAAGACGTACGGCGCCGCCGTGATCCACGACGACAGCGGGGACCAGGAGGTCTCGGCGGGTCTGTTCGAGATGTCCGTCGAGGGCGGCGGCACCCTGCAGACCTACTGCGTCGACCTGCGCAACCCGACCCAGCGGGACGCCAAGTACCACGAGACTCCGTGGAGCGGCACCTCGCTGGCGGCCAACGAGAACGCGGGCAGGATCAGTTGGATCCTGCAGAACTCCTACCCCCAGGTCAACGACCTCGCCTCGCTGGCGAAGCAGGCCGGTATCACCGGCGGTCTCACCGAGCAGGACGCGGCGTCCGGCACCCAGGTGGCCATCTGGCGCTACTCGGACGGCGCGGACGTCGACGCCGTCGACCCGCAGGCCGAGCAGCTCGCGGACTACCTCCAGAAGGCCGCCCGTGACGTGCCCGAGCCCGAGGCGTCCCTGACCCTCGACGCGCCGGCCGTCTCCGGTCACCCCGGCGAACTGCTCGGGCCGGTGACGGTGCACACCGACGCGAGCGCGGTGACGGTGGCGCCGCCGCTGGACGCCGCCACCAGCGGGGTGCGGATCGTCGGCAAGGACGGCAAGGCCGTCACCTCCGCGCGCGACGGCAGCCAGCTCTTCTTCGACGTGCCCGCCGACGCCGAGGCGGGCTCGGCCGAACTGACGGTCCAGGCCTCCACCACCGTGCCCGTGGGCCGCGCCTTCACCTCCGAGAGCCGCAGCCAGACGCAGATCCTGGCCGGCTCCAGCGAGTCGACCGTGTCGGCGACGGCGAGCGCGACGTGGGCGAAGCAGGGCGCCGTACCGGCCCTGTCCGCGGCGAAGAACTGCGCCAGGAGCGGTGTGGACATCACCGTGGCCAACCAGGGCGACGAGGCCTTCACCTTCGGCCTGATGGGCACGGAGCACGTCATCCGGGCGGGCACCTCCCAGACGGTGACGATCCCGCTGCAGGAGGACCAGGCCTACGACTTCACGATCACCGGCCTCCAGGGCGCCGAGAACCGCTTCACCGGTGTCCTGGACTGCGTGACCCAGTCCGCGGAAACCTCGAGCCTGACCACCCAGACCCTCAGCGACCCCAGCCCGGCCACCGTCGGCGGCACCACCGCCACTGACACCAACCTCGCCGAAACAGGCTCCTCCAGCGCCACCCCGATCATCGCGGGCACCGCCATCGGCCTGGTGGTGATCGGCGGAGCGGCCCTGCTCCTGGTCGGCCGAAAGGAGAACGGGGCACGAGGCTGACGGCCGTTCCGCCGCTGGACCGACACGTCTGGTCCGTGCATGCGGAACCGTCTACTCCCTGGGGCCCGGGGCACGCGATGTCCATGACACTGGCGCGCTCCTTACCCGACGATCCCACCGAGTGGTGGATTTTCCTGGGCACCTTCGTCCTCTACGCAGTCGCCCGCTGGTTCTTCGCCTGGCAGCGGGCGCGGCGCGAGGGCGACAGCCACCCGGTACGCGCCGCCTTCGCCGAGGAGGACGATCCCCCCACGCAGGTGTCGGGTGGCTTCCGCTCCTACCGGCAGTTCTTCGGCTTCAGCGGCAGCGCCGTCGCCGTGGTCCTGGTCGCCGCGCTGACAGCGGGCCGACTCCGCGTCGTACTGCTGTGGATCATCGTGCCGCTGCTGGTCACAGCGCTGTCGTACCTCGACTTCCGGCAGGCCCGCAAAGCGCGCTCAAGAGCTTCGTAGGGGCGCCCGACTCGCCATGACCGGGCCCTCTCCGGGCCGTCCGACGCCCTCCGGGGCCACTCGACAGCGCCCGACAGTGACAGACGAGCCCCAGCTGCCAACAGCGAAACCCCAGGTCAGAGCCCCCCGGTCTTACGGGTTTCCCCCCAGGGGTGGCAGTCCGGCAAGATGGGGTGTATCTGCCCACTGCCAGATTTCAAGCTGCCGGACGGTTTCTCTTGGCTGAGTACATCTACACCATGCGCAAGACGCGCAAGGCGCACGGCGACAAGGTGATCCTTGACGACGTGACGCTGAGTTTCCTGCCGGGCGCGAAGATCGGTGTGGTCGGCCCGAACGGTGCCGGTAAGTCCACCGTTCTCAAGATCATGGCGGGTCTCGAGCAGCCCTCCAACGGTGACGCGTTCCTCTCGCCCGGCTACTCCGTCGGCATGCTGCTGCAGGAGCCGCCGCTGGACGAGTCCAAGACGGTCCTGGAGAACGTGCAGGACGGCGCCGCCGAGATCATGGGCAAGCTCAAGCGCTTCAACGAGGTCGCCGAGCTGATGGCGACCGACTACTCGGACGCGCTCCTGGACGAGATGGGCAAGCTCCAGGAGGACCTGGACCACGCCAACGCGTGGGACCTGGACACCCAGCTGGAGCAGGCCATGGACGCCCTGGGCTGCCCGCCCGGCGACTGGCCCGTCACCAACCTCTCCGGCGGTGAGCGCCGTCGCGTCGCGCTCTGCAAGCTGCTGCTGGAGGCTCCCGACCTGCTGCTTCTCGACGAGCCCACCAACCACCTGGACGCGGAGTCCGTGCAGTGGCTGGAGCAGCACCTCGCGAAGTACCCCGGCACCGTCGTCGCCGTCACCCACGACCGGTACTTCCTCGACAACGTCGCCGAGTGGATCCTGGAGCTCGACCGCGGTCGTGCCCACCCCTACGAGGGCAACTACTCCACCTACCTCGACACCAAGGCGACCCGTCTCAAGGTCGAGGGCCAGAAGGACGCCAAGCGCGCCAAGCGGCTCAAGGAAGAGCTCGAGTGGGTGCGGTCCAACGCCAAGGGACGTCAGGCCAAGTCCAAGGCCCGTCTCGCCCGGTACGAGGAGATGGCCGCCGAGGCCGACAAGATGCGGAAGCTGGACTTCGAGGAGATCCAGATCCCGCCGGGCCCGCGCCTGGGCTCCATCGTCGTCGAGGTCAACAACCTCTCCAAGGCCTTCGGCGAGAAGGTCCTCATCGACGACCTCAGCTTCACACTGCCGCGCAACGGCATCGTCGGGGTCATCGGCCCGAACGGCGCCGGCAAGACCACCCTCTTCAAGATGATCCAGGGGCTGGAGGAGCCGGACTCCGGCAGCATCAAGGTCGGCGAGACCGTCAAGATCAGCTACGTCGACCAGAGCCGCGAGAACATCGACCCGAAGAAGACCCTGTGGGCCGTCGTGAGCGACGAGCTCGACTACATCAACGTGGGACAGGTCGAGATGCCCTCGCGGGCGTACGTCTCCGCCTTCGGCTTCAAGGGCCCGGACCAGCAGAAGCCGGCCGGCGTCCTCTCCGGCGGTGAGCGCAACCGTCTCAACCTCGCGCTCACCCTCAAGCAGGGCGGCAACCTGCTGCTCCTCGACGAGCCGACCAACGACCTCGACGTCGAGACGCTGTCCTCCCTCGAGAACGCGCTGCTGGAGTTCCCGGGCGCGGCCGTGGTCGTCTCCCACGACCGCTGGTTCCTCGACCGTGTCGCCACGCACATCCTCGCCTACGAGGGCGACTCCAAGTGGTTCTGGTTCGAGGGCAACTTCGAGTCGTACGAGAAGAACAAGATCGAGCGGCTCGGCCCGGACGCCGCGCGTCCGCACCGTGCCACCTACAAGAAGCTGACCCGGGGCTGATCGATCTTGCGGCACATCTACCGCTGCCCGCTGCGCTGGGCGGACATGGACGCGTACGGCCACGTCAACAACGTGGTGTTCCTGCGCTACCTGGAGGAAGCCCGTATCGACTTCCTGTTCCGCCCGGAGAAGGACTTCAAGCAGGGCTCCGTGGTGGCGCGCCACGAGATCGACTACAAGCGGCAGCTCGTCCACCGGCACTCGCCCGTGGACATCGAGCTGTGGGTCACCGAGGTGAGGGCGGCGTCCTTCACCATCCGCTACGAGGTGAAGGACGGCGACCACGTCTACGTCACCGCGTCGACGGTCATAGTGCCGTTCGACTTCGAGGCGCAGCGGCCGCGCCGGATCACCGCCGAGGAGCGTGCGTTCCTGGACGAGTACCGGGACGACGCCGAGGAGGCCGTCGCCGCATGACGGTGCTCCACCTCGCCGACGAGGGGGAGGCGGCGGACCTCGCGGCCTTCCTCTCCCGGCTGCTCCACTACGACCGTGGAGCAGCGGTCCGGCTGCAGGCGGCCGGCACCGCACTCGCCGTCTTCGGCCGGCCGCCCTCCTTCGAGGTGCTCGCGATCCGCGCCGCACGGCTGGCCAAGCCGTACGAGGACGGGCTCGACGTCACCCTGGACGTGACCGTGTCGGCGGGGGAACTGCTGGAGACGGTGGACGAGGCCGCCGCGACGGCCACCGCGCCCGGAGCGGTGACCGGGCCGCCGTGGGCCGGTGTGCTGCCCCCGCGCGGCGGCTGGCGGGCGGAGAAGGGGCTGCCGGCACCGGACGAGCTGCGGGCCATGGTCGCCGCGGCCGTCGGCGAGTTCCGGCGCCGTAGCGAGGAACTGGCCCCCGAGAGCCGGGTCCGGACCGAACTCGACCGGATCGGGCGGGACATCTGGTCCCGGACGGTCGGGGACACCGGGCTTCCCGTGCGGGCCGTCCACGCGGCCCAGTCGCTGGGCTTCCTGCGGGCCGCCGGCGCCCCGGCGGATCTGGCGCTGCTCTCCTCGGGGGCGTGGCTGCGGCTGCGCACGCCGTACGGGTCGATCGCCGTACGGCGTACGGGGCCCGGGCTCGGGATGCCGTCCCTCAGCGTCCGCCGACAGCACCCCTGAGCGTCACGCCCACGTCACTCGGCGGTGTTCACCATCGACGCCGCCGCGTACGTCAGGTAGTTCCACAGCGTCTCCTCGTGCTCCTCGGAGAGGCCCAGCTCGTCGACCGCGTCCCGCATGTGCTTCAGCCAGGCGTCGTGCGCGGCCCGGTCGACCACGAAGGGCGCGTGCCGCATCCGCAGACGCGGGTGGCCGCGGTTCTCGCTGTACGTCGTCGGACCGCCCCAGTACTGCATCAGGAAGAGCACCAGGCGCTCCTCCGCCGGGCCCAGGTCCTCCTCGGGATACATGGGCCGCAGGACGGGGTCCTCGGCGACTCCCTCGTAGAAACGGTGGACCAGCCGGCGGAAGGTCTCCTCCCCGCCGACCTGCTCGTAGAAGGTCTGCTCCTGAAGCGTGCCGCGCCGAATCTCTTTCACGTACCCCATGGTCTCAGACGGGGAGACGGAGGACGGAAGGCCTAGGACCACCCATCCACGTTCGCCTCCGGGCGGGTTCCGCCGCACAGTGGAGGCATGAGCGCGTACGCCCTCGACAACGATCTCGAAGTCCTCGCCGCCTCGGCGCGGGCGGCGATGGTGCGCGGGATCCAGGCGAGCGGGGCCTTCGCCGCCGACCCCGGCTGGCGGGAGGCCTTCGCGACGGTCCCGCGTCACCTCTTCGTGCCGTACTACTACGTCAGCGGCGTCGGCGGATACGAACGGCGCTGGGGCGAGAGCCCCGACCCGCGCACCCGTGAGCGATGGGTGCGCGGCGCCTACGAGGACACCCCGCTGGCCACCCGGCTGCGCGACGGCGAGCTGCTCTCCTCCAGCAGTCAGCCCTCGCTGATGGCGCTGATGCTGGCCGAGCTGCGCGTCGAGGACGGCGACCGGGTGCTGGAGATCGGGGCGGGCACCGGGTACAACGCGGCGCTTCTGGCGTACCGGCTCGGCGACGACCACGTCACCACCGTCGACCTCGACCCGGAGATCACCGAGTCCGCGCGCCGGCACCTCACCGCCGCCGGATACCGCCCCACCGTCGTCACGGGGGACGGGGCGCGCGGGGTGCCGGAGCGGGCGCCCTTCGACCGGATCATCGCGACCTGCCAGCTGGCGTCGGTGCCGCGCGCCTGGATCGCCCAGTGCCGTCCCGGGGCGCTCATCCTGACCCCGCTGGCCACCGGCCTGGCCGCGCTGACGGTACGGGACCCGGAGCACGCCGAGGGGCACTTCCTGCACACCCCCGCCTTTTTCGTGCCCCTGCGCGGGGAGAACCGGCCCGAGCCCGAGCCGGTCCCGCTCGGCGGGGTGCCGCAGCGGGCCAGGGAGAGTGACCTGTTCCGGTTCCTGCTGTCCCTCACCCGGGGCACCCTCGACCCCCATGAGGCGTACGCCCTGTGGGAGCGCGAGGGCATGCCGGACCGGGAGCGCTACGGCGTCACGGTCGGCCCGGAACACGCGTGGGCGTGGCTGGACGAACCGGAGGGGCCGTACGCCTGGCCCCTGCCGGGTTCGTCGGGGGTGCGGCTGGTCGAGCCGTAGCCCTTCCCGGGGCGCTCAGCCCCGGCGGATCGTGATCGTCGTCCAGGCGCCCACGTGGACGCGGTCGCCGTCCTGGAGCGGTACGGGGACGAACGGCTGGATGGGTTCCTCCCCGCCGTTGACCGTCGTGCCGTTCGTCGAGTTCTGGTCGACGACCGCCCAGGTGCCGTCCGGCTGCTGGACCAGGACCGCGTGCTGGTGCGAGACGCCCGGGTCCTCCGGCGGCACCGACAGGTCTATGTCGGGGGTCTCGCCGGTGGAGTGCCGGCGGCGGCCGATGGTGACCTGGTTGCCGGTGAGCGTGCGCTGTTGCTCGGGGGAGTACGCGGGGAGGTTGAGCCCCGCGGCCTCCGGACCCGAGCGCTGCATCATCGCCATGAAGTACGCGCGGTCCGGTCCGATCGTCGCCGTCCAGGTCGCCGGCTGCTGCGGGAACGCCGGTCCGGGCGGGGGCGGTGCCTGCGTGGAACCGGGCTGCGGATAGCCGTAGCCGCCGCCCCGGGGGTCGGAGCCGGGGCCCTGGCCCTGGCCGGGGTGCGAGGGCGGGGAGATCACCCAGTCGTCGTCGGCGCCGCCGAAGGGCTGCGGCCGACCGGTCTCCTGCGGGAAGCCGGCCGGGGCCGACGGGCCGCCGGGGCCGGGGGACTGGAAGGCCTGCGGGATCCCCGGACCGCCGGGACCACTGGGGCCGCCCGGGCCGGGCGGCGGGCCGGGACGGGAGGGGTCGGCTCCGAAACCGGAGGGACCACCAGGACCGCCGGCCGGGCCACCGGGACCCGCGGGGTCACGCCGGAAGGGATCCGCGGGCGGGCCCGACGGCTCGCGTCCGAAGGGGTCGGCGGGGGGCCGGCCACCGGGACCGGAGGGCTCGCGCCCGAAGGCGCCACCGGGAGGCCCGGCGGGATTCGAAGGCTCACGCCCGAACGCGCCGGGGGCTCCCGGGCCTCCGGCCGTACCCCCCGGACCGCCGGGCTCACGCCCGAAGGCGCCCGGACCACCGGGCTCACGCCCGAACGCGCCAGGCCCCGAGCCCGGACCGCCGGGTTCACGCCCGAAGGCGCCGGGACCGCCCGGGCCTCCGGCCGTCCCCCCCGGACCGCCGGGCTCACGCCCGAAGGCGCCGGGACCGCCGGGACCGCCCGGTCCGCCCGCCGTGCCACCCGGACCCGAGGACTCGCGTCCGAACGCGTCAGGGCCGCCGGGCTCACGCCCGAAGGCACCGGGACCGCCCGGGGCACCGCCCCGCCCGCCGCCCGGGCCACCGGCCGTGCCCCCGGGCCCCGTCGGCTCGCTGCCGTAGGGCGGGCCGGGAGGAATCGGTTCGGCGGGACGGTTCACCTGGGACGGGCGGGAGCCCTGGTAGTCGAAGGCGTCGCTGCCGCCGTAGGACGGGGGCGGGGGCTGGAAGCGTGCGCCGGGGCCGCCCGGGGCGGGGGCCGGCGGGCGCGGGGCGGCCGGGGTGTACGAGGTCGCCGTGTTGGTCAGGAAGTTCCACCGGCACTCCTCGCAGAACGGCGCACCGCCCTCACGGGGCGTACGGCACTGCGGGCAGAGCTCCGGCTCGTGGTTCGGACCGGTGGACATCGGGCGCCCGCCGGGCTGGGTGCCCTGGGCAGGCGGGAAGCCGTAGCCGCCGGCCGTGGGGGGCGGCGGGGGCGGAGGCACGGCACCGGCCATGCGGTGACCGCAGACCTCGCACCAGTCGTCGGAACCCGACTGGTGTCCGTTCGGGCAGGTCGGCATGTCGGCGCGTCCCCCTCTCCTTCGGTGTCCTAGTAGGTCACTTGGTAGGTCGTTTCGTACGGCATGTACGTCACTTCTTTACACGAACAGTCTTTGTGGACCGGGTCTCGAGCGTCATCTCGTCGGCGTCCGCGACCCTCGCCTTCAGTCGCACAGTACCTGTCGTGGCGTCGACCACGTCCACCACCTTCGCAAGCAGTTTCGCAGTATCGGCGTTCCCCGAGACGCTCGCGAGCTGGACGGCCCGGCCCAGTTTGGCCGTCGCTCCATCCATATCTCCCGATTTACGAAGGTCCAGCCCCTGCTGGATGACCTCTGCCAGTTCGGCCTGCCCGGTGTAGTGCGCGACCTGGGGGTTGATCGACGTCGAGGCGGCCATGTCGTCGGTCCACACGGCCCTGACGAGACCCGGGGCCCCCACGGTCTGCCCGCTTCCGTCCGGTTGCGGAACGACCAGGGAGACCCGCGCGGCCAGCATCTCCTGGCCCAGGCTCGCGGCCGGGACCTCGACGCACACGTGGTAGTCGCGGGATTCGTCGCCCCAGGATCCGGTGGGGTAGTCGCCCGCGCGCGGGCCCGCCTCCGTACGGCGGTCGGTCAGCTCCTCGACCGTCGGCGCGACCTGCTTGACGAACTTGATGGTGGTGCCCACCGGCGTCCACAGCCGCAGCGCGACGTCCGCGATCTCCTTGCCCATCGCCGTCTCCATCATCTGCGTGAAGTCGGCGGCGAGAGCGGCCGGGTCGGCGACGATGTCGGCGGTGCCGAGCAGGGCGGAGGCGATCCCTGTGACTTCTTTCACTTCCCAGTCGGTGCCCACCCCGCGGGCGTCACAGGTGAAACGGCCGGCGCAGTCGTCGAGTGCGGCCTTGAGGTCCTGCGGCGACTCGTGCTCGTTGCGGCCGTCGGTGAGCAGGATGCCGTGCCGGATGGTGACCTCGGCGGAGGACAGCAGCCGGTCGGCCAGCCGCAGCCACGTCCCGATCGCGGTGCCGCCGCCAGCGCTGAGCCGGCGCAGGGCCTGTTTGGCCTGCTCCCGGGTGGTGGCATCGGCGACCGCGAGGCGTCCGCCGCCCGGGTAGACCTCCTTGGCCACGTGCGTGCCGCCGATCACCGCGAAGTGCACGCCGTCGCGCAGGGTGTCGATGGCGGCGGCCGTGGCGTCACGGGCGTTGCGCATCTTGGCCGGCGGGTAGTCCATCGAGCCGGAGCAGTCCACCATGATCGCCACGGCTGCGGACGGGCCCTGTCCGGGCGAGTACAGGTGCGGTGCGGCGACCGGGCTGCCGACCGTGCCGCCGCCGGTCGCGGTCACCGTGACGATCGCGTTGACCTCGCGGCCGCCCTCCGGCAGGTACTCGTTCTGGTAGACGTCCACCGAGAACTGCGGCACGTTCGACTTCGAGAAATTGGCCATGGCTACTCATATCCCCCTCGAAAACCCCGCGTTCGCGGGGTGATGTCTGGGTACGGGCCGGTCCCCTCCGGTCCGTACAGAGGCTTCCCCGTTTGCGGCCTCAGGCCGATCCTGCCCCCTGCGGTGACGCGGGGAACGGCACGACGGCCACTGTTACGTTGTCGTGGCCCCCGCCGTCCAGGGCGTGACCGACGAGGACCTGCGCGCAGTGCAGCGGCCGTACGGCCGCGTCGAGGGGGACGACCTCGGCCATCTCCTCGGCCGCCTCCGCGTAGTTCCACAGGCCGTCGGTGCACACCACCACGACACCCGGCCGGTCCGGCTTGAAGGAAGCGGTGTGCGGCTCCAGTTCGTAGGCGTCCGCGCCGAGCCAGCCGGTGATCGCGTGGGCGCGCTCGTCGGCGTAGGCCTCCGCCTCGCTCATCAGGCCCGCGGCGACCATCTGGGCGGCCCAGGAGTCGTCCTCGGTGAGCCGGGCCGGGGGTGCGGTGCGGTCGGCCGGGACCCAGTAGGCGCGGCTGTCGCCGACCCACCCGACGACCAGCAGGCCCGCGGTGACGACCGCGCCGACGAGGGTGCAGGCGGGGGCGTTCTGGTGCGGGGTGTGCTCGCGGGCGGTGGCGGGCTCCTCGGCCAGGGCGTTGACCGCGTACGAGGCGGCGACGATCGCTTCGTGCATCGCCTGCTGCGGGTGGGTGCCGTGGGGCAGGGCGGCCAGCAGCGACTCGCTCGCCGCCTTCGACGCGGCCATGGAGGCGTCGTCGGGGCGGGTCGCCGAGGAGACGCCGTCGCAGACGATCGCGACGAGCGCGGGGGAGCCGTCGGGCAGCGCGCTGTGGCCGAGGCCGAAGGCGTCCTCGTTGCGATGGTGCCGCAGGCCGCGGTCGCTGACGGCGGCCAACGGGCCCGACTCCAGCTCCATGTGGTCGCGTTCACGCGGCTGGGCGTGCCCGCAGTTCTCGCAGTACCCGTCGTCGTCGACCCGGCCGGCCCGGCACGCCACACACACCTTGGCCGCCTCGGCGGTGACAGCGGCCTCGGCGGCCACCCGCGGATCCGGTGCCTGCAGCGGATACTCCTCGGGCTCCGAGAGCCGGTCGAAGCGGACACCGGCGGGCGGCACCGCTGAGCCCTCCGCCGAAGGCTGCCCGCCGCTCGCCTCGAACCCCGGCGCCTGCACCGGTGCCGGGAGGCCGGAGGCGGGCCGGGCGGGCGGGGTGGCCCAGCCGGCGAGCGCTTCCGGAGGGGCCGCGGGCGCCGGAGGGGCCGAGCCGTTCATGGTGAGGGTCGGGTGGTCGTCCGGCTGGGGCGGTACGACCGACAGGTCGTATCCGCACGCACCGCAGAAACGGTCACCCGCGTCGAGCGGCTCCGCGCAGCTCGGACACGTCGGCAGGGCGGCCTGCCGGGGCATCTGGGACATCAACTACACCCACGTCCGGGGGCGGTAACGATTGGCACGTTCCACCAGGTCGATTCTCTCCTCACCGCGCGTCGCCAGCCGGGCCAGCGTGCGGTACGAGCGCTCCAGGCCGAAGCGGAGCCCCCGCTCGTCGAGTTGGCTGCCGAGCAACGGCCGCCGGGCGTCCGGGCCGGCGCCCTGGCCACCGGAGAGTATCCAGTCCAGCGCGCAGCCGAGGACTTCCGCGGACAACTGCTCCCGCCGCGTGGGGTCGAGGCCGTACGCGTCCAGCGCCTCGACCTGCGCCGCCGCCGCGGTGAGGTCCTCCTGAAAGGGTACGTCGGAGGCGGCCGCCGTCCGCTGCCGGAGCCGGGCCCGTACGGCGGCCACCCGCGCGGCGGTGTAGTGGATGGACGACTCCGGCACCGACTCCAGCGTCCGTACGGCACTACGACGGTCCCCGGCCGCGAGCTGCACGCGCGCGAGGCCGAACGCGGCGCTCACATAGCTGGGGTCGGTCGACCAGACGAGGCGGTAGTACTCGGCCGCGTTGTCCAGCTGGCCGAGCACCTCCGCGCACAGGCCGAGCGCCAGCTTGGGTGCGGGCTCGCCCGGGAAGGCGTCGTAGATCGCGTCGAAGGCGAGCGCTGCGCCCTCGTGGTCGCCGGTGACCAGCGAGGCCACGCCTCTGTACCAGACGACCCGCCAGTCGTCGGGCCGTTCGTCCTCCAGCTTGCCGAGGGACTGCAGGGCGGCCTGGTGGTCGCCGTTCTCCAGCCAGGCGCGGATCTGCCGCAGCCGGGTCTCCACCGACGGCGCCGGCGCCGCCACGAGGGCCGTGATCAGCTCGGCCGGCGCGGACGTCAACAGGCCCGCGAGGAAGCCCGCGTTGGGGTCGGAGGGGTCGACGTGCGGGACGGGCAGCGCGAGGCCGGCGGCGGCCGCGGGGACGGTCCTGACCAGTCCGGGGGCCACCGGGACCGGAGGAGGCGGGGCGGAACCGCCATTGCCGCTGGGCGCCCTGACGGCCCGTGCCCCCAGCCGCGACACCTCCCCGTCCAGCTTCGGGAACAGTTCGGTGTCCGTGACCTTCACCTCGGGCCCGAACAGCGTCGACACGGCGGGGCGGGCGCGCCCGCTCTGCAGCGAGACGACCTCCCGCAGCACGCCGGTGAGCTGCTCCGCCATCTCCTGCGCGGAGGCGAACCGGCGGGCCGGGTCCGGGTCGGTGGCGCGGACCAGCAGCCGGTAGAACGACTCGTACTGGCGGAAGACGTCGATGTTGTCCGGATCGGGCAGGGAGTCCGCGAAGACGGTCGTGTAGCCCTGGAAGTCGAAGGTCAGGACCGCCAGGGTGCGGCCCACGGTGTAGAGGTCGGACGCGACCGACGGGCCGACCTCGGCCACCTCCGGCGCCTGGTAGCCGACCGTGCCGTAGATGGCCGACTCGTCGTCGTCCATCCTGCGGACCGCGCCCATGTCGATCAGCTTGAGCTGGTCCTCGCTCTGGATCGCGTTGTCGACCTTGAAGTCGCAGTAGAGGAGGTTGCGGCTGTGGAGGTGACCGAGCGCCTCGAGGGCCTCGATGCCGTAGGCGCACGCCTGCTCCACCGGCAGCGGATCCCGCTTGCCGCCGGATGTGCGGCGGGCGTTGGCGATCTCCTTGAGGGACTTGCCGCCGACGTACTCCATGACGATGTAGCCGTCGAGCGAGCCGGTCCGCTGGTCGAGGTGCTCGACGAAGTTGTAGATCCGCACGATGTTGGCGTGCTCGATCTCGGCGAGGAAGCGCCGCTCGGAGATCGCCGCCGCCATCGCGTCCTGGTCACCGGTGTCCAGCAGGCCCTTCAGCACCACCCAGCGGTCCGAGACCGCGCGGTCCACCGCCAGGTAGATCCAGCCGAGGCCGCCGTGCGCCAGACAGCCCACGACCTCGTACTGGCCGTGCACGACGTCGCCGGCCTTCAGCTTCGGTACGAAGGAGTACGGGTGGCCGCACTTCGTGCAGAAGCCCTCCGTGCGCCCCGGGTGCTCGCCGCGCGCGCGACCCACCGGCGCCCCGCAGTCGGAGCGCGAGCAGAACCGCTTGCGCTCGGGCACCTCGGGGTTCTCCAGCACCATCGCGCGCGGGTCGGGCCGCGGCACCTGCGGCACCGAGACCAGGCCGACACCCAGCCGGGCCCGCCCGGAGGAACCGGCCGACGCACCGGAGCTGCGCACCGACACCGAGCGGCCCGTGGACTTGCCCGACACGGAGCGCGAGAGCCGTCCCGACACCGAGCGGCGCGACTTCGACGACTGCGACGACGTACGGGAACTGCGGGAGCTGGCACTGCCGCGGGTCACACCCGTCGAGGGCGAGCGGACCAGGCCGCTCTCCGAGACCACCGGGGCGAGGCCGCAGGTGTCGCAGTACAGCTCGCCGCCGCCCACGTCCTCGTACGACCCCTCGCAGCCCGGCCGCTGACACGTCTGCCCTGCCTGACTCATGGCTACCGCTCCCCCCTGTGGTCCTGAGGCTCGCCCTGTTCCGCCGCGCGCGGGACGGCCAGCAGTTCGGCGGCCGCCTGCTGGTAGCGCAGGACGGCCTGTTCGGCGACGCGCAGATCGCAGGGCGCGCTCCACAGCATGCGGCGCGCCGCGTCGTAGCGCTCGATGAGGAACGGGTCCTCGGCGAGGCCGTGCCGGGCGACCTTCGCCTTGTAGGCGTCGAGGCGGCCGCGCAGCTCCGCGCGGACCGCCAGCGGCGCGGTGACCGCCGTCAACGACTCGCGGGCGCGCAGCAGTTCGTACTCCGCCTTCTGCTCCAGGGACTCCAGGAGCGGCGACAGCCGGTGCCACTGGGCGTGGCGGCGGTACTCGGCGGCCGTCGCCAGCTGCTCCTGCAGCACGGTCGGCGGGCCGCTGACCACCGGCACCTCCGTCGCGGCGATCTTCGCGAGCACCTCACCGCGCGCGGTGCGCGCCTCGGCGAGCGTGCGGTCCGCGCGGCTGAGGATGTCCCGCAGCCTCACCAGCCGCTGCTCGGCGTCCTGGCGCACCGTCAGCACGGCGTCGATCTCCCGCCGCACGTCCTCCAGGGCGCGCGCCTCACGGTCGTACACCGTGGTGTCCGGACGGCCGCCGCCGGGCGCCGAACTGCCCTGCGAGGGCACCCAGTACGCCAGCGGGTCCGACACCACCTGTTCGCGCAGTCGCGTCAGCGTGCGGGTGATGCGTTCCAGGTCGTCGCCCGCCGGGTGCTCGCCCGGGCGCACCCCCACGGAGTGCGCGAGCTGGCGCGTGCGCTGGAGCTCGGCGGCCAGTAAATCGATCCGCGCGGGCAGCGCCGACCACACGGCGTCGGCGGCGACGACCATGTCCAGCGACGAGGCGTACAGCTCGTTCATCCGGTCGACGAGGGTGGTGAGGGAGAAGCTCTCGCTGAGCTTGCCGGTGCCGGCCAGGGTGGGCGCGTTCGCGGTGGCGGTGGCCGAGCCGGCGACCGTGACGGACTCGCCGCGCAGCAGCTCCGTCAGTTCCGTCAGGTCCTCGCGGCTGGACCAGCGGCGGCGCGAGCGGATCTCCCGCGCGGAGCGCAACGCGTCCGTGTACGCGTCGAAGTACGCCCACAGCAGGGTGATCGACGCCTCCGCGGACGCCCAGCGCTCCTTGGTGACACCGGTCAGGCGGGCGCCTTCGAGGAGCCGGCGGCCCGCGTGGTCCTGCAGGGCGAGCAGCGAGGTCTCGATCGCCTCGTGCTCCGCGCCGAGCCGCGCCAGCGCACGGTCGACCTCGTCCCGGTCCATCACCGGCCCGGGGGGTCCCGTGACGCTGCCCATCGATCACCTCTCCGCTGCTGTGCCGGTCGTCGGTCCGGTACGTCGCCTGCCTGTCGGTCCGTCAGCTCTTGCGCAGGTACACCGGCGCGGGCGGCTTCGACGGCCCCGCGTCGCTGCCCAGTGTCGCCGACAGCCACCTGTCGTACGACGCCTGCCAGCCGTTCGCCCGGTACTCCACGAGGATCTGGTTGACCCGGCGTACCAGGTCGTCGGCCTGCTTGTTCATCGCCACGCCGTAATACTCGGTCGTGAACGGTTCGCCCTTGAGTCCCACCGTGGGGTCCTGGGCGGCCTGGCTCGCCGCGAGCGCGCCGTCGGTGACGACCGCGTCGACCTCGCCGAGCTGCAGCCGGACCAGGCAGTCGAGCTGGTTGGGGACGACGGTGCCGAGGTTGACGCTCTTGGGGATGCGGCCCGCGTCCCGGTCCGCGGTGAGCCGTGAGTTGGCCGTCGAACTGGCCGCCGTGCAGACCTTCTTGTCGGCCAGCGTGTCGTCGTATCCCTTGATCGTGGACGACTTGGGGGCGAGGACCTGCTGGCCGGTCTTGAAGTAGGGCGCGGAGAACGCCACCTGTCCCACCCGGTCACAATTGATCGTCATCGTGCGCACGACCATGTCGACCCGGCCCTCCTTCAGCGCCGGGATGCGCTGGTTGGTCGGGATCGCCTTGAACTGGACCGCGTCCGGGTCGCCGAGGATGTCCTGCGCGATCCGGTGCACCAGGTCGATGTCGAAGCCCTCCAGCTCCGCCCCGGTGTTGTTCGGGTCGCGGTAACCCCAGCGATAGCTGTTCTGGTCGACGCCGACGATCAGCTTGCGCTTCTCGCCCTGCCGCGCCTTGATCGCGGCGATCGTCTTCCCGTCCGCGCCCGAGGGCGCCAGGGTCTCCTTCTCGGGGTCCGTGCACTCGGAGGCCGCCGCCGCGGTTCCGGAGGCGGCACCCGGGCCGCCCAGCCCCGTCGAGCCGTCCCCGTGGACCCGGGTGGTCAGCGGCAGCAGCAGCGCGCAGGCGAGCGCGAGCGCGCAGACGGCCGCCATCGCCCCTACTCCGCCCCAGCCCTTCAGACCGTCCCGTACACGTCGAGCACGCATCGTCACGCCCCCTCTCACCGGTACTCCGACAGCCTGCGGCCGATGCCGAGGACCGCGCCGGCCGCGCCCAGCACGGCGAGGACGGCCGCGCCGACCGGCAGTCCCGTCATGGCGTCCAGGCCGTCCCCGGCCGCCTGCTCGAACTCGGCCTGCTCGTGTCCGATCGCGGTGTCCAGATTGTGGTCGACGCTGTCGAAGCACTCGCCGGTCGCGCCCTTGCCGCCGATCACCAGGGCCAGCGCCTGCTCGTAGTTGCCGTTGTCGTCCTGGGAACGGGCCGCGGTGTGGCGCTTCTTCCACTCCGCCATGTTGCTCTCCGCCGACGTGACCGGCTTCTCGCCGGCCTGGTCGTCGGCGTACTTCGCGGCCAGGGCGAGTCCCTTGCCGAGGGTGGCGATGTCCTCGGTGAAGTCGTGGTCGTACTTGTCGAGTGTCTTCTCGTCCGCTCCGGAGCCGACCTTCACCGTCTCGGCGCCGCGCGCCACCAGCGTCAGGTTCTCGTTGCCCCGGGCCTTCAGGGAGGCGATCCGCGCGTCGTGCAGCACGTTCAGGGAACGCACGCCGTGGTCGTAGGAGTCGTTCAGCCCCGCGCGGGCCACGCTGTGGCCGATGACGAGCCACAGCAGGACGACGGTGGTGGTCGCCGTGGCCGCGACCAGGCCGTGGTTCAGCACCCGGTTCGTACGGCGGTAGTTGCGGTGCTGGGCCCAGGCGAGGCCGGCCAGCGCGAGGACGCCCAGCGCGATCGCCGCCCACGGGTAGGGCGTGGCGTCCGCGTAGTCGTCCTGGAGGCGCTGGTTCTCCTTCGTGTAGAGGTCCACCGCCGCCGGGAGCATGTCGTCCTGCATCTTCTGGTTCGCGTACCGCAGGTAGGCGCCGCCGACCGGGAAGCCCTGCCGGTTGTACGTGCGCGCCTGCTCCACCAGGCCCTTGTACTCCGGGAGCAGCTTGTTCAGCTTGGTGATCGCGGCGGCGGAGGGGGAGCCGGCGTCGGAGTTGTTCGCCGCGGTGACGAGCTTGGCGGCGGCGGTGTCGATGTCGTCCTCGTAGCGCTGCCGGGAGACGGCCGTCTCCCGGCCGCCCGCCAGGAAGCCGCTGGAGGCGGCCGTGTTGGCGTCCGCGAGGGAGCGGTAGATGTCGGCCGCGGCCGTGCTCAGGCGCTGGCTCTTGTGCAGCACGTCGTCGGCGGCGGCCTCGCGCTCGGCCGTCTGCCAGGCGGTGACCGCGCCGAAGGCGACCACGAGGAGGGCCAGCAGGGCGCCGATGATGCGGAGCCGTCCCGGCTCCGTGGTCGCGGCGGCGCGGGCCGTGTCGACGCCCTCGGCGAATGCCGTACGGCGTGCGGGCGGCGCTGGCGGTGGTGCGGTGCTCGGTGCCGGGTTTGCCACGTCGTTGACCTCCCCCATGGTCATGTCTCGCCGCAAGTATCGCTGGCGGGGGTGACATTGCGAACCCGCTTCACTGGATCTTGATCAGATCGCAGTCACCCTGCTCATGAATACGCGTCGCGTGGGGGATCGGTTCCTTCTCGGGGGCCGTTGTGTGTCGGTCCGCGGGCCCGATGCGGCTGGTCGCGCCCACGCGGCGGAGCCGCACATGGATACGGCCCCGCGCCCGGTCGGTCACCTCACGTTGCGAAGAAGTCCCGTGTCCTTCCCTGTTCCTCCGCGCCCGCCCCCAGCCGGTCCAGGCCCAGCAGCGCCGCCCCCAGCACGGGACGTGCCGCCACCACCCGTGCCACCGCCTTCGGTGCGCGCACCGCCAGGCGCTCGCGTACGCCGTCGTCGAGTTGGCCGTGGCCCGCTGTCAGGACGCCTCCGCCCAGCAGTACCGGCGTCTCCTCCTCCAGGAGTTCCAAGCGCGTCAGGGCCACCGTCGCCATCGTCACCACCTCCTCCGCCAGGTGGTCGACGATCCCGCGCGCCACCGCGTCGCCCTCCGCCGCCGTCGCGAAGAGGACCGGGGTGAGTTCGTGGCGGCGTACGTCCGGGATGTGGGCCAGGTGGAGGGCCTCGATCAGGGCGTACATGGACGGAAGGCCGAAGTGGGCCGGCAGAGCGTGCGCGAGTGCCGTGTCCTCGCCCCTGCCGTCCTCCGCCCTCGCCGCGTACCAGATCGCCTCCTCCGCCAAACCCCAGCCGCCGCCCCAGTCGCCGGAGAGGCGGCCCAGGGCCGGGAAGCGGGCGGTGCGGCCGTCGGGGCGCATGCCGACGCAGTTGATGCCGGCGCCGCAGACCACGGCCACGCCCCGGGGGTCGGGGACGCCGGCGCGCAGGATCGCGAAGGTGTCGTTGCGGACGTCCACGGTCGCGCCCCACGCGCGCGCGTGCAGCGCGGCCGCCAACTGGCGCTCCTCCACCGGAAGGTCGGCGTTGGCGAGGCAGGCGGAGACGTGGGTCACCGAGGTGACGCCGGCGGCCGTGCACGCGCGCGCGACGGTGTCGGCGAGCGCGTCCACGGCCGCCGTGACGCCCACCGCGGGCGGGCGGAAGCCACCCCCGCGGGCGGTGGCGAGCACCTCCCCGTCGGGCGCCACCACCGCCACGTCGGTCTTGCTGTTGCCCGCGTCGATGGCGAGGACGCTTGCGGTCAGGCCCACGCGAGGTGCTCCCGGTTGTGTGCGATGAGTTGGTCGGTCAGTCGTTCGGCGTACTCGTACTGGGCGATCAGGGGGTGGGCGAGGAGGGCCTTGAAGACCCGGTCGCGGCCGCCGTGCAGGGCCGCCCGCAGGGCCAGGTCCTCGTACGCCGTCACGTTCGCCATCAGTCCCGCGTAGAGGGGGTCCACCGAGGCCACGGGGAGGGGGGACGGGCCCTTGGGGCCCACCGCCGCCTGGACCTCGATCACCGCGTCGTCGGGGAGGAAGGGGAGCGTGCCGTTGTTGTAAGCGTTCACTACCTGGTACGGGCTGCCCGAACCGGTGAGCAGTGCGGCCGCCAGGTCCACCGCGGCCTCCGAGTAGTAGGCGCCGCCGCGTCGGGCCAGCAGCTCCGGCTTCTCGTCGAGCGCCGGGTCGCCGTACATCTCCAGCAACTGCCGTTCCATCGCCGCCACTTCGGCCGCCCTCGACGGCTTCGTCCGCAGTTCCCGTACGACCTCGTCGTGGGCGTAGTAGTAGCGCAGGTAGTAGGACGGGACCACGCCGAGGCGGTCCAGGAGGGGACGGGGCAGACGCAGGTCCGCCGCGATGGTGTCGCCGTGGTCGGCCAGGAGCCCGGGCAGGACGTCGTCGCCCTCGGGGCCGTCCAGGCGTACGCCGGTCTCCCAGGTGAGGTGGTTGAGGCCGACGTGGTCGAGGTGGACGTCCGGCGGGGAGACGTTCAGCAGGGCGGCGAACTTGCGTTGCAGGCCGATCGCCACGTTGCACAGGCCGACCGCCTTGTGGCCCTCCCGCAGGAGGGCGCGGGTGACGATGCCGACCGGGTTGGTGAAGTCGACGATCCAGGCGTTCGGATTCGTACGGCGGACCCGTTCGGCGATGTCCAGGACCACCGGGACCGTGCGCAGCGCCTTGGCCAGGCCGCCGGCTCCGGTCGTCTCCTGGCCGACGCAGCCGCACTCCAGGGGCCAGGTCTCGTCCTGCTGGCGGGCCGCCTGGCCGCCGACGCGGAGCTGGAGCAGGACCGCGTCGGCGCCGTCGACGGCCCGGTCCAGGTCGGAGGTGGTGACGATCCGGCCCGGGTGGCCCTGGCGGGCGAAGATGCGCCGCGCCAACCCGCCCACCAGCTCAAGGCGGTCGGCCGCCGGGTCCACCAGGACCAGTTCCGCCACGGGGAGCGTGTCGCGCAGGCGGGCGAAGCCGTCGATCAGTTCGGGCGTGTAGGTCGAGCCTCCGCCGACCACGGTGAGTTTCATGGCTTGTTAACCCTTTACTCCGGTCAGGGTGACACCTTCGACGAACGCCTTCTGCGCGAAGAAGAACACGAGGATCACCGGGGCCATGACCAGCACGGTGGCCGCCATGGTGAGGTTCCAGTCGGTGTGGTGGGCGCCCTTGAAGGACTCCAGGCCGTAGGAGAGCGTCCAGGCGGCCGGGTTCTCCGAGGCGTAGATCTGCGGGCCGAAGTAGTCGTTCCAGGCGTTGAAGAACTGGAAGAGCGCGATGGCGGCGATGCCGGGCCTGGCCATCGGGAGGATGACCTTCAGCAGGGTGCGCAGGTCTCCGCAGCCGTCCACCTTCGCCGCGTCCACGTACTCGTTGGGGATGGTCATCAGGAACTGGCGCAGCAGGAAGATCGAGAACGCGTCGCCGAACGCCAGCGGGATGATCATCGGCCACAGTGTGCCCGACAGGTCCAGCTGCTTGGCCCAGAACAGGTACATCGGGATGACGACCACCTGCGGGGGCAGCATCATCATCGAGATCACCAGCATGAGCGTGAGATTGCGGCCCCGGAAGCGGAACTTGGCCAGCGCGTACGCGACGGGGACGGAGGACACGACTGTCAGGACTGTTCCCAGTCCGGCGTAGATCAGGGTGTTCTTCCACCAGGTGAGGAAGCCGGGGGTGTCGAAGACCTTCCTGTAGTTGGCCCATTCCCAGGTGTGCGGGATCAGGTCCCGGCTGAGCGCCTGCGAGTCGCTCATGAGGGAGGTCAGGAACACGAACACGAAGGGGAGCGTGAAGAAGAGGGCCGCGGCGACGCCGAGGGAGTGGACCGCGATCCATTCCAGGAGCGCCTTGCGGCGGGCCGTGCGCTCTGCGGGTGAGGCGGGGGCCTGCAACTCCACGGGACGCTCGAGTACTTGGGCCATGTCAGTCACCTGCCTGGATGAGACCGCCCCGGCGCCGCATCAACAGCGCGGTGAACGCCATCGACAGGGCGAACAGGACCAGGGCCACGACACAGGCCGAGCCGTAGTCGAAGCGCTGGAAGCCGAGGTTGTAGACGAGCTGGGGGAGGGTGAGCGTGGAGTGCTCCGGGTAGCCGGGCTCGAACATGGTGCCCGCCCCCTGGATCACGCCCGAGGCGACCTTTCCGGCGACCAGCGGCTGGGTGTAGCACTGCATCGCCGCGATCACACCGGTGACGACCGCGAACATGATGATCGGCGAGATGTTGGGAAGGGTGACGAACCGGAACCGCTGCCACGCCGACGCGCCGTCCAGTTCCGCGGCCTCGTACTGCTCCTTCGGTACGTCGAGCAGCGCGGCCATGAAGATGACCATCAGGTCGCCGACACCCCAGAGGAACAGCAGGGTGAGGGCCGGCTTGGACCAGTCCGGGTCGTTGAACCAGCCCGGTGCCGGGATGCCGAACCTCTCCAGGATGGAGTTGACCGGGCCCGTACCGGGGTTGAGGAGGAAGGCGAAGGCCATCGTCGCGGCCACCGGCGGGGCCAGGTAGGGCAGGTAGAACAGGGTGCGGAAGACACCCGTACCGGTCTTGATCTTCGTGATGAGCATGCCGATCCCGAGTCCGAACAGAACCCGGAGGGTCACCATGATCACGACCAGCCAGAGGGTGTTGCGCAGGGCGGGCCAGAAGAACGGGTAGTGCTCGAAGACGTAGGTCCAGTTCTTCGTCCCGCTCCAGGTCGGCGGCTTGAAGCCGTCGTAGTGCATGAACGAGAAGTAGACGGTCGAGATCATCGGGTAGGCGAAGAAGACCGCGAAACCGATCAGCCAGGGAGACAGGAAGGCGAGGGTGCGAAGCGCCGACCGGCGGCGCTTCGACCTCAACGTGACGGTGGTCATCGCTACTTGGCCTGCGCGATGTCCGTGTCGATCTGTGCGGCGGCCTTCTTCAGGCCCGCCTGCAGATCGGTGAGCTTGCCGCTCTCGTAGTCGTAGCCGAGCTGCTGGATGGTCGTGAGGTACACCCCGCCGTTGACCGAGGCCGGTGAGGTGGTCGAGTTCGGGTTCGCGGCGATGTCCAGGAACGTCTTGAAGCGCGGGTCGTACTTCAGCTTCGGCGACTTCAGGGCGGCCAGCGTGGAGGGCACGTTGTGGATCGCGTTGGAGAAGTTCACCACCGCGTCGGTGTCCGTGGAGATGTACTTCACGAACTCCCAGGCCGCGTTCTGCTTCTTGCTGGTGGCGGCGATGCCGGCGATGGTGCCGGTGATGTAGCCCTTGCCGTACTGGTCCACCTGGTCGTCGGAGACGGGCAGCGGGGCGACGCCGATCTCGAAGTCCGGCTTGGCGTCCAGGGCCATTCCCAGGCGCCACTCACCGTCCAGCTGCATGGCCACCTGGCCGGTGTGGAAGGGGTGCTTGGGACCCCACTCGTCGCCGAGGCCGGCGCGGAACTTCTCCAGCTTCTTGAAACCGCCGAGTTCGTCGACGAGCTTCTTCTGGAGCGTGAGGGCGTCGGAGACGGCCGGGTCGCCGGCGATCGTCGACTTGCCGGACTTGTTGAAGTAGGTCGGCGAGAACTGGCCCATGTAGTGCTCGGTCGTCGTCTCCCAGCCGTGGTAGTTCGGCATGAAACCGAGCTGCTTGTACGTGTCGCCCTTGGTGATCGTCAGCTTCTTGGCGTCGGTCTCGAACTCGGACCAGGTCTTCGGCGGGGCGGTGATGCCCGCCTTCTCGAACGCGGTCTTGTTGTAGTAGAGGCCGTAGGCGTCACCCAGCAGCGGCACGGCGCAACGGTCCAGGTCGTACTGGGTGTAGTCGTTCATCGCCTTCGGGAAGGTCGTGCCCGGGTCGATGTTCGACTTCTTGAAGAAGGGGTTGAGGTCGACCAGGGCACCGGAGGAGCAGAACTTTCCGACGTTGTTGGTGGTGAAGGACGAGATCACGTCGGGCGCCTTGTCGCCGCCCGCCCGCAGCGCCTGGTTGATCTTGTCGTCGGTCATGTTGCCGACGACGTTGACGTGGATGTTGGGGTGCGCCTTCTCGAAGCCGGCGACCAGCGCCTTCACGCCCTTGACCTCGTTCGGCGCGCTCCAGGCGTGCCAGAAGGTGATGGTCTGCTCCTTGGAGGCGTCATCGCTCGTGCCGGCCGCGGACTGGCCGGTACAGGCGGTGGTGCTCAGCAGCAGGGCCGTCGAGGCAGTCAGGGCAAAAGCCGCCTTTCGGACGACTTCGGGTACACGTGTGGACATGGCGGGACCTCCCGGGGACGGGGCAGAGTGAGGTGAGGTGAAGAGAGGTGAGGTGAGGTGAAGCGAAGTCGGCTGAGGTCGGCCGACGGGGTGTTGCGTCAGCGCGAGGTGTCGAAGACCTCGTCGCGGGTGGCCGCCAGCGCGCTCTCCAGCGCGCCGCGCAGCACGGGCCGTTCGATGACGTCGCCCACGACCAGCTTCGGGCGGGACGCGGCCAGTTCCTCCAGTTCGGCCTGGACGAGGGCGCGCAGCACCTCACCGCCGGCCGTCAGGGAGGCGCCGCTGAGGACGACGAGTTCGGGGTCGAGGACGGAGACGAGTGAGGCGAGACCGGTCGCGAGCCGGGTCGCGTACGTCTGGAGCAGCAGCCGGTACAGGACGGTGTCCTCGGTCGCGGCCCGCTCCACGAGCGCGGCGGCGACCTCGGCGTACGGCCCGGTCGGGATGTGGGTGATGCCGAGTTCCCGGGCCAGGTGCGGGATGGCCTGGGAGCCGGCCAGTTCCTGGTAGCCGCCACTGTTGGCTTTGGTTACCTGCCGGACGAGCGGCGCTCCCGGGACCGGTAGGAAACCTACCTCTCCCGCGCCGCCGGTCCAGCCGCGGTGCAGCCGTCCGCCGAGGACGAGGGCGGCGCCGAGACCGCCCTCGTTCCACAGCAGGACGAAGTCGTCGTATCCCCGGGCCGCGCCGAGCCGTTGTTCGGCGACGGCGACGAGGTTGACGTCGTTCTCGTACTCGACCGGCATCGGCAGGGCTGCGGCGAGTTCGTCGAGCAGCGCGGGCGAGTGCCAGCCGGGGAGGTGGGAGGCGTAGCGCAGTCGGCCGGTGGTGGGGTCGAAGGCGCCGGGGGTGGCGACGACGAGCCTGCGCACGTCGTCCCGGGTGAGGCCCGCGGTCTTCACCGCGCCGTCGAGGGCCTCGGTGACCTGCCGTACGACGGCGTCCGCGGCCTTCCTGGCGGGTGTGGGCACCTCGTACGTGCCCACGGTCCGGCCGGTGACGTCGGCGACGGCGGCGAGGACGCGCTCGGGGGTGACGTCCAGGCCGGCGGCGTAGGCGGCGGCCGGGTTGACCTCGTAGAGCTGGGCGTTGGGGCCGGGTCGTCCCTCGGTGGTGCCGGTGGCGAGGACCAGGCCCGCCGCCTCCAGCCGGGCCAGCAGCTGGGAGGCGGTCGGCTTGGACAGGCCGGTGAGCTTGCCGATGCGGGTACGGGACAGGGGGCCGTGCGCCAGGAGGAGGTCGAGGGCGGCGCGGTCGTTCATGGCGCGCAGGACGCGCGGGGTGCCCGGCGTACCGGCGGTTCCTGCCATGGGTCGACACCTGCCTTTCTGAGCTGCCCAGCTTTTCAGTGGCGCGGGACGCAAGTCCACTTCCGGCCACTGTTAGGAAAGTTTCCTATCGGCTGGGGAGGAACGTAAGCCCGGGGCGAAGGGGGAGTCAAGGCAAGAAAACGGAAACCGCCCCCGAGGCAACGCAGTCGTTACCTCGGGGGCGGCGGTGTGGGGTGAGGGGCCTCGGCCGGCCCGGGCCGGCTACCTCACGTCGACGTAGTCGGCGGCGGCCGTCTTGGCCGCGGTGGTGGAGGTGCCGGCGAAGGTGAAGCGGTAGTAGCCGTCCTTGCTCGCCTTCACGGTGGTGGAGAGGGCGCCGCCGGTGCCGGAGGTGATCGTCTTCACCGTGGTGTAGGCGTCGGCGCCCTTGGCCTTGAACCGAAGGGCGACCTTCTGGCTCGCGTAACCGGTGTACGTGTCGCTCGCCCAGTTGGCGCGGGTCAGCTTGCCCTTGACGGTGAGCGTCCTGCCCTTGACGACCGGCTCGGGCGTGGCGTTGACGGTCAGCTTGGCGGCGCGCTGGATCTTCGCGGTCGCCGCGTTGGTCCACATGTCGTAGCCGAACTCGAAGCTGATGTGGCCGTCGGAGTCGTCGAGGTCCGAGGCGCCGTGGCCGTAGAAGCCCGCGGTCTTCCAGGTGCCGGCGTCCGCGGCCTCGTAGAGGCTCTCCCGCGGGTCGATGACCAGGGTCTCGGTGCACGACTCGATCACCCTGGTGTCGCTGGTGGCCGTCGTGGTGCAGGTCGGCGCGGTGTCCGACTCGATGGAGTTGTCCTGCTCGGCCAGGGAGCCGCGGTAGAGCAGGACGCCCACGAAGTTCGTCTTGTAGTCGACCGTCAGGTCGGCCGGGCGGGCCAGCGTGTACGTCACCGGCACCTTCACCTTGGCGGTGGTGCCGACGACGATCGCCTTGCCGTTGTTGACCTTCACATGGGTGAAGGCCAGATCCGGCGAGTCCGCCGAGGCGGCGGGCGCGGCCAGAACCCCCAGGGCCAGGGCGCCGGACAGAGCGGTGCCTATGGCGAGTTTCCTCATGTTTCCCCCTTCGAGTCGGGCCCCTGGGCGTTGCGCTCCAGAACAAGGGCCCGATAAGGAGGTTGACGATATGGGGTCATGTGACGCGGTGGAAGGGTGGGGTACCTGTGAAGATCGTGCGGGGTGCGGGTGGTCGCCGGCGCACGGCGGTGCTGAACCTCGTGCCGTTGCCGGTGACCCGGATGCTCCTCGAGCTCTGGTGCCTCTCCCTGGCCCGGCCCGGGTGGAGGTCCAAGCCGGGGACGGCCGCAGAGGGGCGGCGGGACCGCGCACGGGCAGCGGCCTTCGTCGCGGCCTGCCGGATCGCCCGGGCCATCAGCCCCTGACGCCCTCCGGGCCGCTACTTCGGCGCGGGGCTTGCCGCCGCCCGCTGGGGAGCGAGCGGTGACGCCGCCGCCACCTGCGGGGAGTCCGCGTTGGAGAAGACCGACGGGGCCGCGACCGCTGCCGTCGGGTCGGCCGGGTCCTCCTCCGCGGGAGTCGTCGCGCCGCCGACGATGCGGATGTCCGCCCTGTCGAAGGCGTGCTTGATGCGCCAGCGCAGTTCGCGTTCCACGGCCAGGGCCTTGCCGGGCATGGTCCTCGCCGACACCCGGACGACCATCGAGTCCAGCAGGACGCTGTCCAGGCCCAGGACCTCGATCGGGCTCCACAGGAGCTCGTTCCAGGGCTCTTCCTTGCTCATCTTCTCGGCGACCTCGTCCAGCGTGGCCTTCACGTGGTCGAGGTTCTCGGAGGCCTTCACGGTGACGTCGACGCCCGCCGTCGCCCAGCCCTGCGAGAGGTTGCCGATCCGCTTGACCTCGCCGTTGCGGACGTACCAGATCTCGCCGTTGTCGCCGCGCAGTTTGGTCACCCGCAGGCCGACCTCGATGACCTCGCCGCTGGCGACGCCCGCGTCGATCTGGTCGCCGACGCCGTACTGGTCCTCCAGGATCATGAAGACGCCGGAGAGGAAGTCCGTGACCAGGTTGCGCGCGCCGAAACCGATCGCCACACCCGCGACACCGGCGGACGCCAGCAGCGGGGCGAGATTGATCTCGAAGGCGGAGAGGGCCATCAGGGCCGCCGTGCCCAGGATCACGAAGCTCGCCACCGAGCGCAGGACCGAGCCGATCGCCTGCGAGCGCTGCCGGCGCCGCTCGGCGTTGACCAGCAGTCCGCCCAGTGTGGTGGAGCCCTCGGGCGACTCGACCGTGCGGTTCATCCGGTCGATGAGCTTGGTGATCGCGCGCAGCACGAACTTTCTCAGCACCGCCGCGATCACCAGGATCAGCAGGACCCTCAGGCCGATCGCGAGCCACGTCGACCAGTTCTGCTCGACCCAACTGGCCGCGTTCGTCGCGCTCTCCTGGGCGTCCTGGAGCGAAGGGACCGTCACGGTCGGCGACCCCGAGGGGGTCGGCGAGGGCGACGAACCGGCGGCCAGTAGGACGTCGGGCAAGGACACGGCAGGTACCTCCAGGTGCAGCGGTCCGCCTCCGGTGTGATGGTCAACGTCTTCAAGGTCACGAAACGGTCACCGGACAGGCGGAACCACCACACTAACGGGGCATTGTGTGTGGGTCCGCCCGATGCGGCAAGGAGAGACCACCCTCACCTGCGCTTGAACAGGCCATGATCCGGGGGATGAATCAGGGGTGTGGTCGAAAACACTCCCAGCCCGTTACCGGGACATGGTGGCGCGTCCACCAGCGAAGAGGAGAGACTGACTGCAGATCGTCCCGGCGCGAGCCACGCGCCGCCGACGCCCAAGGAGGCATCCGTGCCGCATGTCCTGGTCCTCAACGCGTCGTACGAGCCGCTCGGCGTCGTACCGCTCCGCCGCGCGCTCGTCCTCGTCCTGGAGAACAAGGCAGTCTCCCTGGAGGAATCCGGCGCCTTCATGCACAGCGCAACCGTCACAGTCCCCGCACCCAGCGTGGTCCGGCTCAAGCGATTCGTCCGGGTTCCCTATCGGGGGCCCGTTCCTCTGACCCGTCGAGCGCTGTTCGCGCGGGACGGGGGCCGGTGCATGTACTGCGGTGGCGTCGCAACCAGCGTCGACCACGTCATCCCGCGCAGCCGCGGGGGCAAGCACGTGTGGGACAACGTGGTGGCGTCCTGCCGTCGCTGCAACCATGTCAAGGCCGACCGTCATCTCGTCGAGATCGGCTGGCGGCTGCGCCACAAACCCGCCCCTCCCTCCGGCCTCGCCTGGCGCATCATCGGCACGGGCCATAGGGACCCGCGCTGGCTGCCTTACTTGCAGCCGTACGGCGCGGACGACGCCTTGGCCCGGATCGACGGCATCTCCGCCTGACGATCCGGGCTTCTTCATGCCCCGTGGCGCCGGCGCCCGGCAGGGTCAGCCACGGGGCCCTTCGGGACGGGCGCCCCGTACGGCGTACAGGACCGTGCCCAGCACGAACACACTCGCGGCCGACACCCACGCGGCCGTCACCTGCGCCGGCTGCCCCGGCCACACCCCCGCCGCGACCGCCCGCCGGCGTACCCCCGTGGACGCCAGGTACACCGCGCCGACGCAAGCGCATGTCGGCAGCCAGCTCAGCCGGGCGCCCACCAGGACCGCCGCGGCCGCCGCGACGCCCGTGCAGCCCAGCAGGTTGCGGATCATGACCGACGGGCCGAACGCGAGCCCCTCCCCGAGCACGGCGAGCGGCAGCAGCGCCGCCGCCGACGCCGTCAGGCCGACCAACTGGGTCAGCCGACGTGGCCACCAGGGGCGCACGGCCGTACGGTCCAGTTCCTCGGCGGCGGTGTACAGGCTCGCGCCGATCACCGCCGCCGCCAGCAGCGGGGCCAGCGCCAGGAGCGGCAGCAGCCGGTCCCGATCCGGCCCGGAGCCCGTCCGGGCCGCCGCCCACAGAGCGAGGACGGCGGTCCCGGCGAGCGCGGCGAGCGCCCCGGGCACGGCCCGGGAACGGACGTACAGCAGCACACCGCTCACAGGGCCGGCACCTCGCTCGCGCCGCAGTCGCCCACCGACTCGAAGTACGCCGACAGCCACCTGCGGCGCTCGTCCCCGCCCATCGAGGCCAGCGCGGCACGGGCCGCCCTGCGCTGCGCGAGCCCACGACGACGCTCCTCGTCGCCCTTCGCGTCCAGCTCGTCGAACGTCTGCTCGGCGGGGCTCGGCGCGAGGTAGTGCTCCACGGCGTCGTCCGCCAGGCGCAGGTCCGGGTCCAGCTCCGGGCAGTCCCCCCTGCCCTCCAGCATCATCACCGCCTCCCACGCGTACTGCTCCGGATCGGTCAGCCGCCCCCGCACGACCGACCAGCCGATCGGTGTCAGCATCGGCAGCTGGACCTCGCCGTCGCGCGGCTCGCCGGAGTGGTCCTCGAACCGCACCGGCAGGTTCCGTACGCCCTCCAGCCGCCCGGTGACCCCCGACAGCGCGGCCGTTACCTGCGGCAGCAGCTCGCCGTAGCGGGCGTTCACACACACCTGGGGCGTGGTCGAGGTGTCGCACACCTGACGGCCACCGACCGGGTCAGTCCGCCACAGCCCGTCCCCGGTCCCCACCAGCAGCGCGCCCGCCGTCACGGCCGCCGCCAGCGGCGGCAGGGCCGTCCACCGGCGCCGGGCCGCGTACGCCAGCACCGCGGCCGCCGTCAGCCCGACGGTCCACACCGCCATCGCCCCGGGCTGCCACACCACCGGGACCAGGCCCTCGCTCACCGGGATCGCCGGGTCCAGAGAGCGGCCGACGCCGGTGTCCGCCCGCCCCGTCAGGGCCAGGCCGAGGTACCCGCCGAGCGCGAGCAGCGGCGCCGCCGCCCGCCAGGGGATAAGCCGCCCCACCACATGCCCGGCCACCGCGGCGGCCGCGAGCACCACCGCGTCGGTCGGCAGCAGGTCCAGATGCGGCCGGTCGCCCCGGGCGTACGGCCAGGTCGCGAGGAGCGCCCCGGCGGCGGCCACCAGATACCCCGCCGCCATCCCCAGCGCGACCGGCAGCGCCGAGGCGAGGAACCGCGCGAGCGGCAGGCGTACGGCCGTCCCCCACAGTTCCTCGGTGCCCCGCCGCCGTTCCCGCCCGCCCTGCCGGCAGCCCGCGGCCGCCGCGAGCGGCACCAGGACCAGCAGCACGCTGTGCAGCTCGGTACGGGTCTCGGCCCAGCCGCCCTGCCAGCGGTCCGCCACGGCCGCCAGCAGCACGGCCGGCGTGAGGAGGCCGGCGGCTGCGGCCCAGGGCGCGAACCCGCGCCCGGCCTCGGCGCGCAGCGGGTGCGCGGCCTTTCGCCGCCGGGTCTTCGGCTTCGCCACGAGGGTCATCGCGCCGCCTCCGCCCGGGTGCGGTGGGCGCGCAGGGCGGCCGTGTAGCCACGTTCGATGGGGTTGTCGCCGACGCCGTCGGGCCCCTCGCCGAGTCCGGTCAGGGACGCGGGGGTGCCCTGGTAGGCGACCCGGCCGGCTTCCAGGAGGGTGACCTCGGTGCAGGCGGCGGCCACGTCCTCCACCAGGTGGGTGGAGACGACGACCGTGGCGCGGGCGCCCAGGTCGCGCAGCAGCTCACGGAACTCGACGCGCTGCTCGGGGTCGAGGCCCGCCGTGGGCTCGTCGAGGAGCAGCACGTCGGGCTCGTTGACGATGGCCTGGGCGATGCCGACGCGGCGGATCATGCCGCCGGACAGCGTCTTCACCTTCGCGTCCGCGCGGCCTTCGAGGCCGACCCGCGCGATGGCGCGCTCGACAGCGGCCGGGGTCCCGGCGACGGGCATGTCCTTCAGCCACGCCACATACGCGACGAACTCGCGCACCGTGAACCCCGGGTAGTAGCCGAACTCCTGCGGCAGATAGCCGAGCCGGGCGCGGACCGCACCCCGCCGCCGGGGGTCGCCTGCGTCCTCGCCGAGGATCTCCACCCGGCCGGCGTCGGGCTGCGCCACGGTGGCCAGCACCCGGATCAGGGAGGTCTTCCCGGCGCCGTTGGGGCCGAGCAGGCCGTGCACGCCGAGGCCGAGGTCGAGGTCGACGGCGTCCAGGGCGACGGTTCTGCGGTGGCGGACGCGCAGTCCGCTCACGCGTATGGTGCTCACGTCTTGTTCTCCAGGCTGTCGAGAGACGAGCTGTGGGTTCTGGTTCAGCGCCGGGCCGACGGTTGGTCGTAGGCGGAACGGCGCGCGGCCAGCAGCGCGGCGCTCAGCACGGCCGCGCCCGCCCAGCCGCCCTGGGCGAGGGGGCCGTCGAGGCAGCGGTCGAGCTGCTCCGCCAGCCCGGCGAGGGCCCGGCCGCCGGAGGCGGTCAGCGCCGGGACGAGGACCACGCACAGCCAGCCCCCGCCGATCACCGCCGTGGCGGCGCGGCAGCCCACGTACCCGGCTAGGGCCAGCGAGGCGAGGGTCAGCGCGAGGCCCGGCAGCAGCCAGGCGGCCGCGCCCGGAGCGCCGGAGGCGGGCAGCAGCAGACCGGTGAGGGTGAGCAGCGGCAGGCTGACCCCGAGGACGGCGGCCGTCCGCGTCAGCACCAGCCGCAGCCCGCCGTTCGGCGTGGCCGCCGCGATCTCGTGCAGCGGATCGGCGTACTGCCCGTAGGACAGGGCGACCCCGGCGACGGGCACGACCGGCGCGAGGGCGAGGAGCAGCGGCCGGGCGCCCTCGACATCCGCGCCGTACGCGAGGCCGAGCGCTCCCAGGGCGACCAGCAGCACGGTGGGCAGCCAGGCACCGCGGACGGCGGGACCGGCGGCCCACAGGGCACGGGCCAGGAAGGAGGACCACAGGCGGGCACGCGGGGACGGCGGTGCCGGCACGTGTTCCCGCACGTCCTTCAGCACCGTCTCCCGAACCCCGGCGAGGACCAGCCCGGGCACGGGCAGTCGCCGTACGGCCGCCGAGACGCGTTCCGCGCACCCCCCGCACCGCTCCAGATGCTTCTCCAGGGACCAGGCGTCGGCCTCCGGGAGGGTGCCGTCGGCGTAGCGGGCGGCGAGGTCGCCGGACGCGTGCCAGGGGTCGGTACCGGTGCTCATGCCAGGCCTCCCGAGGTCGGAGCGGGGTTCAACTGGGCCAGGGCGGCGCGGAGTTCGGCGCGGGCCCGCATCGCGCGCGTCTTGACGGTGCCCTCGGGTATGCCGAGCAGCCGGGCCGCCTCACGGGTGGTGAGCCCGTCTACGACGGTCGCGCGCAGCACCTCCCGCAGCTCGGGCGAGATCCGGTCGAGGGCGGTGCCGACATCGCCGAACTCCAGCCCGGCCAGCACCCGCTCCTCGGCGGAGGGCGCCTCGACGCGGGCGGAGGCGGCGTCGGCGTCGAGGGGCGCCGTCTCGATCCTGCCGGCCCGCTCCCGCACCCGCCGCGCGTCGACGAGCCGCCGGGCGGCGATGGTCCACAGCCAGCCGCCCGCCTCCCCGCCCCGGTGCCCGGCCGCCGACCGCCACACGGTCACGAAGGTGTCCTGCACCACCTCCCGCGCCACCTCGGCATCGCCGCAGCGCCGGACCAGCCGGGCGTACAACCACCCCGCATGCCGGTCGTAGAGCGTCCCCAACGCCCCGGCGTCCCCGTCCGCCACGGCCCGCAGCAACGCCGCGTCCGTATCGCTCTCCGCAAGGCCCCTCACGGGCCGGAACCGTCTCACACCCCGTCTATCGACGGCTTCCGCCCCACCGGTTCACGCCCGGGGCGCCGTCGGTGCGGCGGGTTCGGTCAGCCGCTGCCGAAGTTGCGGACGGGGAAGCCGCCGGCGTTCGGCCCGGACGCCTTCTCCTTGGCCTCGGAGTAGACCTCGGCCAGTACGGCGGGCATTCCCGCGTAGTTCATCGCCCGCCGGATCCGGTCCCGGACCGCCGTCCAGTCGATGTCGCGGTCCTTGACCGCGGAGAGCCCGCAGAGGCGCTTGAGTTCGCTGCGGGCGTCCTTGGCGCGGCGGGTCGTGGTGTTCCTGTCCTTCGGGAACGCGGCGGCGAGCAGCCCGGCGAGGCGCTCGATGTGCGCCTCCTGGGCCGAGGCCTTGGGCATCTTGCCCTTGTCGTCGAGCGGAAGTACGAGCCTGTCCCGCCGCTCGTCGGCGGGCCGGTACTCGGGGAAGTCCTCGAAGTCCGGCATGCCCAACCGGCCCGTCAGGGCGCTCATCGGCTGCACCGTGCCGTGCCGGGCATCCTGCCGGACCTCCTCGACCAGGCCGTCCGGGGCATAGGTGACGAGGGAGTTCGGCACCGCCGTGCTGATGACCTCGCCCATCCACGCCCCGCGGATCTCGTACTGGTCCGAGTCCTTCGCCTTGTCGGTGCTCTGGCTCAGGTTCCCGGGGTCGTGGGCGGACTTGATCTGCTTCTCGCTGACCGCGTTCCCGGTGACCCGCCGGTAGGTCTCCAACGGGACGAGGAAGGACCTCACCAGCGTGGTCGTCCGCGCCGTCGGCCGGGCGAAGCCGCCGGCGTCGCCGCGGTTCTTCTGGTCCTGGTAGGTGCGCACGTAGTGCATCGACCGCCAGGGGCGGCCCATGTTCAGCCAGGCGGAGTCCTGCTGGTTGCGGAAGTCGATGGAGCCGTCCCCGCGCTGGTGCACGTCCTTGTGGCCGCCGCCGGTCATGACCGGCGCGAACACCGTCTGGTAGACGCGGACGTACGTCTCGCCGTCGTGCTCCTCGACGTCGATGTCACCGCGGTTGGTCAGGGAGACCTTGCCGCCCGCCGCCGCCACGTAACTGGGTTCCTGATGGATCATCCGCTGTACGGGGAGAGCGGACCGCCCGCCCCCTGCGCCGCCCGTCGCGGGCGAGGCCGCGTCGGTCGTGCCGGCGCGTGCCGGGACCGGCCCGCTCATCACCCGGGCCGCGTTGTCCTCGGCGGCGCGTTCACAGCGGTCCGCCGGGTCGCTGACCCGCAGCCCCGTCCCGATGTCCGTGCCGGGGACCGGGCCCCGTCGCTGCTGGATGACATGGGTGAGTTCGTGGGCGAGGGTGCGCTTGTCCCCGCCGCCGTCGCCGATGACGACGTGCCGTCCGGAGGTGTAGGCGCGGGCGCCGATGCCGGCGGCGGAGCGCCGGGCGGCGGCGCCGGTGTGCAGGCGCACGTCGGAGAAGTCGGCGTCGAGGCGCGCCTCCATCTCCGCTCGCAGCGGAGCGGCGAGCGGCTGTCCCGGAGAGGACAGGACCTCTTCGACGGCGGACCGCTGCACCACGGCGGCGTCCTGCGCGTGACCGCAGCCGGCCCCGTGCTGGTGCTGCTCGGCGTGGCGGGCCTGCTGAACGGCGCGCGTGGCGGCGGAGTTCCCGGCGGCACGCTGCAGGGCGAGGAGACCGGCGGTGGACAGCACGGGCGAGGCCGAGGCGGCCCGGGCCGACGCTCTTACCTCGCCGGGCCCGGCGTTCCTCGCGGGGCGGTGCGCGCGCATGATGGGATCTTTCTGTAGCCGTCGCTCCCCGGTCTACCGGCACCGGCCCCCCACGGGAAAGGTGCGGCCGGGCAGAGTCCCTGTCCGACGGGGCAGCCTGACCTTGGTGACCCCGGGCACCGCGGCGGGGTCGGCACGTCTGTCCTAGCGTCCGCTGGGTAGGCCTGCGATAACCGTGGCCGCACCCCCGAAGGAGCTCACCGTGATCGCACCGGCCCACTCCAAACGCCCGGCGGAACTCTCCGCCCACCTCCTCGCAGAGCCCCACCTGTGCGCTTTCAGCGCCGAAGGCGCCTGCGCCGAGGCCCCGCTCACCAGCGAGCCTCCGCTGCCCGACGCCGAGCCCCTCACCAGCGAGCCGCCGCTCGCCGCCGCGGACTCCGACTCCACGAGGCCATAGGGCCTCTCTTCTCGGATCTGAAAGGCCCTAGATGACCGCACCCCTCGGCGAGGAGCTCGCCCGGCTCGCCGCGCTGCACGGTGTCGCCACCCACTACCGGCCCGCCCCCGACCGCACGGTCACGGCCTCACCCACCGCCGTCACCCGCGCGCTCGCCGCTCTCGGCGTCGACGCGGGCACCCCGCAGGCCGTCCGGGCCGCGCTCGACACGCGGGAGCGCGAGCTGAGCGCGCGGCTGCTGCCGCCGACGGTCGTGTGCTGGAGCGGCAGCCCCTGCGACGCCCTCGCCCCCCTCCCCGAGGGCACCCGGCTGCACATCGAGACCGAGCAGGGCGAGACCCGGGACAGCGTCGAGCGCCTCCCGCTCGGGGTGCACCGGCTGACGGCCACCGCCCCCGACGGCCGCACCGCCCGTGTCCACCTCGTCGTGGCCCCGCCCCGGCTGCCGACGCCGCCGGGACGCTCGTACGGACTCCTCGTCCAGCTGTACTCCCTGCTCTCCCGCCGCTCCTGGGGCATGGGCGACCTCGGTGACCTCGGGGAGCTGGCCGGCTGGGCCGGGCGGGTGCTCGGGGCCGGGTTCGTGCAGGTCAACCCGTTGCACGCCGCCGTACCCGGGGCCCCGACCGACCCCTCCCCGTACCGGCCCTCCTCGCGCCGCTTCCCCGACCCCGTGCATCTGCGCGTCGAGGACGTGCCCGAGTACGCCTACGTCCAGGGCGGGCTGCCCGAGCTGACCGAGCGCGCCGGACGGCTGCGGGCGGCCGTGCTGGAGAAGGGGGAGCTGATCGACCGGGACGCGGTGTGGGAGCTCAAGCGGCGGGCCCTGGAGCTGGTCGCCGAGGTGCCCCTCGGGCCGGGACGGCGCGCCGCCTACTGCGACTTCCTCGCCGAACAGGGGCAGGCCCTGGAGGACCACGCCACCTGGTGCGCGCTCGCCGAGGTGCACGGGTCGCAGTGGCAGCGGTGGCCGGACGGACTGCGTGATCCCCGCTCGGCCGAGACCGCCCGCGCCCGGGGCGCGTTGATGGACCGCGTCGACTTCCACTCCCGCCTCGCCTGGCTCACCGACACCCAGCTCACCGCCGCGCAGAGGGCCGCGCGCGAGGCCGGGATGGGGATCGGGATCGTGCACGACCTCGCGGTCGGCGTGCATCCGGAGGGCGCGGACGCCTGGGCCCAGCAGGAGTTCTTCGCCGCCGGGATGTCCGTGGGCGCCCCGCCGGACGCCTTCAACGCGCGCGGCCAGGACTGGGGCCTGCCGCCGTGGCGGCCTGACCGGCTGGCCGCGTCCGGGTACGCCCCCTACCGGCGGCTGCTCAGAGCCCTCTTCCGGTACGCCGGCGCCCTGCGCATCGACCACGTCATGGGGCTGTTCCGGCTCTGGTGGGTGCCCCAGGGGGAAGCGCCGACGGAGGGTACGTACGTCCGCTACGACGCCGAGGCCATGCTCGCCGTACTGGTGCTGGAGGCCTCGCGGGCCGGTGCCGTCGTGATCGGCGAGGACCTCGGCACCGTGGAGCCGGGGGTGCGCGAGGCGCTGCGGGAGCGCGGGGTGCTCGGGACGTCCGTCCTGTGGTTCGAACGGGACTGGGACGGCGACGGGCGGCCCCTGCTTCCGGACCGCTGGCGCGCCGACTGCCTCGCCACCGCCACCACCCACGACCTGCCGTCCACCGCCGCCCGCCTCACCGGCGAACACGTCGAACTCCGCGACCGGCTCGGTCTGTCGACCCGCCCCCTGGACGAGGAGCGCGCCGAGGCCGCCGCCGACACGGGGGAGTGGCTGGCCCTGCTCACCCGGCTCGGGCTGCTGGCCGGGACCGGCGGCGGCAGCGACCGTTCCTCGGAGGAGGCGCAGGTCCAGGCCGTCCACCGGTTCCTGCTGCGCACCCCCGCCCGCATGCTCGGCGTCTGGCTCCCGGACGGAGTCGGCGACCGCCGCCCGCAGAACCTCCCGGGCACCTGGGACCAGTACCCGAACTGGCGGCTGCCCGTCGCCGACGGGGAAGGGCGCCCGGTGACCCTGGAGGAACTCGCCGCCTCACCCCGGCTGCACGCACTGATCGACGTCCTGCGGGAGGCACGGCCGGCGCCCGGGGGGTAGGCGCGCGGTGGCCAGGAGCCCCGTACGGCACCCCGGGCGCGCGGGCCTTCGAGGCGTTCGCTACTTTTGCTCTGTGGACAAGAAGAACGCCCTGCGCGCCGGTGCCCTGGCCGCCGGCACGACGCTGATGATGCTGCTCATGTCGTCCCCCGCGCTCGCGCTGACCCGCGACGACGGCGACGACCCCGGCACCGGCCTGAGCGTCGCCGAGACGCTGGGTCTCTACGTCGTGGCCCCGCTCGTGCTGTTCGCCCTCATCACCGGCCTGGTGGTGGTGCTCGACAAGTCCAAGACCGAGCACCGCGTGGTGAAGCCGGGCAAGGCCAAGGCCTGATCCTCAGGGCTTGATCCGCAGGGCCTGATCTTCTTGCCCTGCTCTTGCGGACTCGGGCCTTCCCGTCCCCGGAAGCAGTGGCCCTCTTCCAGGTCCTCGACGAGACCGGGGCCCGTCGGCTCCCAGCCCAGCCACTTCCTGCTCGCTCGACGCCCGTACGTCGAGGCCGACCACGTTGGCGAGCCGGCCGAAGTGGGCTCCGGCCTCGTCGGCGGAGATGCCCCGGACCGGCAGGTCCAGGTGACGGCCTGTGACCGAGGTGATGTCGCGGAACGGCACCGTCTCCTCGTCCACGGCGTGCAGCCGGGTTCCGCCACTCTGCCCAGGGTGCCCGGCGCCCCATGGCCGCCCCCGCCCCGGATCTCGATCATCACGGCCGGCGTGCGCGGCCACCGCCTGCGCCCCGACCTCACCGGCGTCCCGCTGCACGGCGTCGAACCGAGCCAGGTCGCCCCGGCCACCCGCGCCGGCGACCGCGGCCGCCTGGTCGCGGCCCTCCGCAAGGACGCCCGCACCCACCTCACGGGGGCGTGAGAAAGGGCGCCCGGTGTGACACCGGGCGCCCTCACCGTCGTACGGACTACCGCGCGTCCGCCGCCTGCGCCCTCAGCGCGCGCTCCACGCCCGAGCGGGACTCCGAGACCAGGCGGCGCAGGGCCGCGTTGGGCTCGGCGGAGGCCAGCCAGGCGTCCGTCCGGTCCAGGGTCTCCTGGGAGACCTGGATCGTCGGGTAGAAGCCGATCGCGATCTGCTGGGCGATCTCGTGCGAGCGGGAGTCCCAGATGCCCTTGACGACCTCGAAGTACTTCTCCGTGTACGGGGCGAGCAGCTCCCGCTGGTCGGTCTGGACGAAGCCGCCGATGACGGCCTCCTGGACGGCGTTGGGCAGCTTGTCGGACTCGACGACCTGCGCCCAGGCCTCCGCCTTGGCCTCCGGCGTGGGACGGGCGGCACGGGCGGTCGCGGCGTGGCGCTCACCCGCCGCCGTCCTGTCCCGCTCGTACTCGCCGGCGATCTCCGCCTCGTCGAACCGGCCGACCGCGGCGAGCCGCTGCACCAGCGCCCAGCGCAGCTCGGTGTCGACGGCCAGGCCCTCGATCGTCTGCGAACCGTCCAGCAGGGCCTCCAGCAGGTCCAGCTGCTCCGGCGTACGGGCGGTGGCCGCGAAGGCGCGGGCCCACGCCAGCTGGTGGTCGCTGCCGGCGGCGGCGGACCGCAGGTGGGCCAGCGTGGCGTCGGTCCAGCGGGTGAGGAGGGCCTCGCGGGTGGCCGGGTCGGCGTACAGGTCGATGGCGAGCTTGACCTGCCGGTGCAGCGACTGGACCACGCCGATGTCGGACTCCTTGCCGATGCCGGACAGCACCAGGGAGAGGTAGTCGCGGGTGGGCAGTTCGGCGTCCCGGGTCATGTCCCAGGCGGACGCCCAGCACAGGGCGCGGGGCAGGGAGGACTCGAAGTCGCCGAGGTGCTCGGTGACGAAGGCGAGGGACTTCTCGTCCAGGCGGACCTTGGCGTACGACAGGTCGTCGTCGTTGAGGAGCACGACGTCCGGACGGCGCCTGCCGGTCAGCTGCGGCACGGCGGTCAGCTCACCCTCGACGTCCAGCTCCACGCGCTCGTCGCGCACCAGCTTGCCGCTGTCGTCGTCGAGGTCGTACAGGCCGATGGCGATGCGGTGCGGACGCAGGGTGGGCTCCCCCTTCGCACCCGCCGGCAGGGCCGGGGCCTCCTGGCGGATCGCGAAGGACGTGACGACACCGTTCGCGTCGGTCTCGATCTCCGGGCGCAGGACGTTGATGCCGGCGGTCTCCAGCCACGCCTTCGACCAGGACTTCAGATCACGCCCCGAGGTCTCCTCCAGGGCGCCCAGGAGGTCGGACAGGCGCGTGTTGCCGAAGGCGTGCGCCTTGAAATAGGCCTGGACGCCCTTGAAGAACTCGTCCATGCCGACGTACGCGACGAGCTGCTTCAGGACGGACGCGCCCTTGGCGTAGGTGATGCCGTCGAAGTTGACGAGGACATCGTCCAGGTCGCGGATGTCGGCCATGATCGGGTGGGTGGACGGCAGCTGGTCCTGCCGGTAGGCCCACGTCTTCATGGAGTTGGCGAACGTCGTCCAGGAGTGCGGCCACCGCGAGTCGGGGTGGTACGCCTGACAGGCGATGGAGGTGTACGTCGCGAACGACTCGTTCAGCCACAGGTCGTTCCACCACTCCATGGTGACCAGGTCGCCGAACCACATGTGCGCCAGCTCGTGCAGGATGGTCTCGGCGCGCACCTCGTACGCCGCGTCGGTCACCTTGGACCGGAAGACGTACTGGTCGCGGATGGTGACCGCGCCCGCGTTCTCCATCGCGCCCGCGTTGAACTCCGGCACGAACAGCTGGTCGTACTTCTTGAACGGGTACGCGTAGTCGAACTTCTCCTGGAACCAGTCGAAGCCCTGCCGGGTGACCTCGAAGATCGCGTCGGAGTCGAGGAACTCCGCGAGGGAGGGCCGGCAGTAGATGCCGAGCGGAACCGACCGCCCGTCCTTCTCGTGCACGCTGTGGACACTGTGGTACGGCCCGACGACGAGCGCGGTGATGTAGGTGGAGATCCGAGGCGTCGGCTCGAACACCCAGACGTCGTCCTTGGGCTCGGGCGTCGGGGAGTTGGAGATGACGGTCCAGCCGGTCGGCGCCTTCACCGTGAACTGGAAGGTCGCCTTCAGGTCCGGCTGCTCGAACGACGCGAACACGCGACGGGCGTCCGGCACCTCGAACTGGGTGTAGAGATACGCCTGCTCGTCGACCGGGTCGACGAACCGGTGCAGGCCCTCACCGGTGTTGGTGTAGGCGCAGTCGGCGACGACACGGAGGACGTTGCGGCCCTGGAGAAGCCCCGGCAGAGCGATCCGCGAGTCCTTGAACACCTCGTCGGCGTCCAGTGGATCCCCGTTGAGCGTCACCTCGTGAACGGCCGGGGCCACCAGGTCGATGAAGGACTCGGCGCCGTTTTCCGCCACGTCGAAGCGCACCGTGGTCACGGACCGGTAGGTGCCGCCCTCCTGCGCGCCGGAGAGGTCGAGATCGATCTCGTACGAGTCAACGGTGAGCAGCTTCGCCCGCTGCTGCGCCTCTTCGCGAGTCAGGTTTGTGCCAGGCACGCGGTCATCTCCTCGTTATGGGTGGGTTGCGCCATCCTTCCACGGGAGGGGTGCGTGGGGCGACGACGTTCCCGGTCGGCACCGGGGATGGCGACCGTCCGCCCTCCGGGACAGGGATGGGAAGGCTCCGCGTGGAGCTGAATGGTGGAGGCATGTCCTCCACCTCCCCCACCAGTGTCTCCCCGGACCACACCGCCCCCACCCCCGCCGGCTCCTGGCCCGCCGTCCTCGCCCTCGCCGGGGCCACCTTCTCCGTCGTCACCACCGAGATGCTGCCCGTCGGACTGCTCCCCGCGCTCGGGGACGGGCTGCGCGTCTCGGACGGGACGGCCGGGCTCGCGCTCACCCTGCCCGGGCTGGTCGCCGCCGTCGCCGCGCCGCTGCTGCCGGTCGCCGTGCGGCGGGCCGACCGGCGCCATGTGCTGTGCGCGCTGCTGCTCCTCCTGGCCGTGGCGGACCTGCTGTCCGCGCTCGCCCCCGAGATCACGGTGCTGCTCGCCGCCCGTGCCCTGGTCGGCGTCTGCATCGGCGGGGTGTGGGCGCTCGCGGCCGGGCTCGCGGTACGGCTCGTGCCGGCGGCCTCCGTCGGGCGGGCCACCTCGGTGGTCTTCAGCGGGGTCGCCGTCGCGTCCGTCCTCGGTGTTCCGGCCGGTACGTTCCTGGGCGCGGTCGCCGGCTGGCGCTGGGCGTTCGTCGCGTCGGCCGCTCCGGCTGCCGCCGGGACCGTCGCGCTGGCCCTCGCCCTCCCGCCGCTTCCCGCCGAACGTCCTCTTCGACTGCGGGAGTTGAGGCACCTGGCGGCCCATTCCCGGATACGGCGGGGCCTGCTCGCCGTGGGGCTGCTCGTCACCGGTCACTTCGCCGCGTACACGTACGTCCGCCCGGTCCTGGACCGGGTGCCCGGGCTGGGGGCGGGCCGGGTGAGCACGCTCCTCCTCGGCTACGGCCTGGCCGGCGTCGCCGGTACCTTCACCGCGGGCACCCTCGCCGCCCGCGACCCTCGCCGCACCCTGTACGCCATCGCGGCGGTCCTCGGCACGACCGTCGCCCTGCTCGTCCCGGCGGCGGCCTCACTGCCCGCGTCGACCGCCCTCCTGCTGCTGTGGGGCTTCGCGTACGGCGGTGTCTCCGTCTCCGCCCAGACCTGGCTGTCGGCCAACCTGCCCGAGGAGGCCCGCGAGGGCGCTTCGGCGCTGGCCGCCGGTCTGTTCAACACGGCGATCGCGGGGGGCGCGTTTATCGGCGGCCGCACAGCGGACACCCTGGGCGCGGCGGGCGCACTCTCCCTGGGCGCAGGCCTGATCCTGGCCGCCCTTCCCCCGGCAGCCCTGCCGACTCGCGCATCCGGCCGATCGGTAGAAGTATCGCGGCCGGGACCCACCGGCGCCCGACCCCGCCCGGGGCGACCTCGACGTCCGGACACCGCCGGTGACTCAGGGGCTTCGGCGGGAGGGTGGGACACATGACCCACTCCTCTCCGCCGCCGCCACCTACACCCCCCGGCCCATCCCGCCGGACGCGCTCGGCGAGTTGCGGGTCGCCGACGACGCCGGGCGTCCGGTCGTCGCCCGCGTCGACGACGAGGGCGGGGCACCCCTGCGGTGTTGTCTGCGGCACAGCGAGCCGGGGGAGCTGATCGCGCTCGTCTCGGACGCAGAGCACTTCAAGAGGTCCGTCGGAACGGCTAGACCTTTGCCACTCGGAACTCGTTGCCGTCGGGGTCGGCCATCATCATCCAGCCGGGCTCGTCCTGGCCGGTGTCGAGGCGGGTCGCCCCGAGGGAGAGCAGACGGTCGATCTCCGGCTGCCCGTCACCGTGGACAGCCGGAGCGAGGTCGAAGTGCAGCCGGTTCCTGCCGGTCTTCGGCAGCAACGGCGGACCACCCCAGGTGATCTTCGGACCGCCGTGCGGCGAGCGGATCGCGGTCTCCTGGTCCTGGTCCCAGACCAGTGGCCACCCCAGCGCCTCGCTCCAGAAGTACCCGACCTCCTGCGAGCCGTCGCAGGCCAGCGCTCCGACGAAGCCGCAGTCGGCGAGGAAGGTGTTGTCCGGCCCGACGACGCAGAACTCGTTGCCGTCGGGGTCGGCGAGCACCACGTGGTCCTCCTCCGGGCGTTGGCCGATGTCGATGTGCCGGGCGCCGAGTTCCAGCGCCCTGGCCACCGTCTGCCGCTGGTCCTCCAGGGAGGTGCTCGTCAGATCGAAGTGCATCCGGTTCTGGCCGACCTTCGGCTCCTGGGCCGGAAGAAAGCGGAGGCTGAACCCGGTGTCGTCACCGGGCACAAGCGTGGGACCGTCGCGGGGATCTTCGGTCATCTCCCACCCCAGGACCCCGGACCAGAACCGCGCGAGATCCAGCGGCCGGCTCGCACCGAAGCAGAGCGCTGACAGTCGAGAAGTCATCCCGGCAGCCTAAGGGCGAGCCGACGTCACCCGCAGTCGGGTTTTCGACGGCCAGGGGGCGGCCACCCGTGGGTGACCGCCCCCTGAACAGAGGGAACGCCCTACTCGGCGGCGAGTTCCGCCGCCACCAGCTCCGCGATCTGCACCGCGTTCAGCGCCGCGCCCTTGCGCAGGTTGTCGTTGGAGACGAACAGGGCGAGGCCGTGCTCGACGGTCTCGTCCTCGCGGATGCGGCCCACGTACGACGGGTCCTTGCCGGCGGCCTGGAGCGGGGTCGGGATGTCGGTGAGGACGACGCCCTCGGCACCGGCGAGCAGCTCCGTCGCGCGCGCCGCGCTGATCGGGCGGGCGAAACGGGCGTTGACCTGGAGGGAGTGGCCGGAGAAGACGGGGACGCGCACACAGGTGCCGGAGACCTTCAGCCCGGGGATCTCCAGGATCTTGCGGGACTCGTTGCGGAGCTTCTGCTCCTCGTCGGTCTCGTTCAGACCGTCCTCGACGATGGAACCGGCGAGCGGGACGACGTTGAAGGCGATGGGGCGCTTGTAGACCTGCGGCTCGGGGTAGTCGACCGCCTCGCCGTCGTGGGTCAGCTTGTCCGCCTCGGCGACGACCTTCTGCGCCTGGCCGTGCAGCTCCGCCACGCCCGCGAGACCGGAGCCGGACACCGCCTGGTAGGTGGCGACGACCAGCGCCTCCAGACCGGCTTCCTCGTGCAGCGGCTTCAGGACCGGCATCGCCGCCATCGTGGTGCAGTTCGGGTTGGCGATGATGCCCTTGGGGCGGTGGGCGATCGCGTGCGGGTTCACCTCGGAGACGACCAGGGGGACGTCCGGGTCCTTGCGCCAGGCCGACGAGTTGTCGATCACCACGGCGCCCTGCGCGGCGACCTTCTCCGCCAGCGCCCTGGAGGTGGCGCCGCCCGCGGAGAACAGCACGATGTCGAGGCCCGTGTAGTCGGCGGTCGCCGCGTCCTCCACCGTCACGCCGTCCAGAACCGACCCCGCCGAGCGGGCCGAGGCGAACAGGCGCAGCTCGGTGACCGGTCCGAGGGGAGAAGCCGCGGCCCGTTCCTTGAGGATCCTGCGCATGACCGTGCCGACCTGACCGGTGGCTCCGACGATTCCGACCCTCACGGCGACTCCCTCTCGGTGTTTCTGCATGTCTGCGGCGTTTCCATCATGCGGCCGACCCGGGTCAGCCTGTCCAATTCTTTGCGCCGCATGCCCGAGGGCTGGGACGCCCCGGCCTGATCGACGGTTGCGGAAATCCCGCCCCATCCCTTCTGAGCTGGAGGAATTCGCCCTACGGTGGGGCCGCGCCGCAAGCTGTGCTGCCTCGCGCGACGGTGTGACGTACACCTCTGAACGTTTCCGCGCGCTGCGGCGTCGTAGGGGAAACGCGGCTAGGGAGGGGTGTCTGTGCTGCGCAGAATGACCCGCCGCGGCCAGGGGGACGGCACTGCTGACGGTGATCCTCTGGACGCGGCGCAGGAACGCCGGGTGCGGGCGGTGCTCGCGCTGGGCGGGGTGCCTCAGGCGGACCTGCTGGACGGGGTACAGCAGGTACGTCTGCGGCTGCTGGAGCGGGCCGCTAAGGGGTACGAGGCGCCGCGGGACGTCTCCGCGTGGGCCGCGGTCGTCGCCTCCAACCTCGCCATGGACTGGCATCGCGCCAAGCGCCGCCAGGAACGCCTGGGCGAGCGGCTGGCGTCGTTGCGCCAGCACGAGCACCCGTCCGGCGAGGACACCAGCGTCCTCTCCCTAGCCGTCGCCCAGGGCCTGGACGATCTGCCCGACGCCCAGCGCCAGGTCGTCGTCCTGCGGTTCTTCGCGGATCTGCCGGTGCGCTCCATCGCCCGGGAGCTCGGCGTCCCGGAGGGCACGGTCAAGAGCCGCCTGCACACGGCGGTCCGGGCCCTGCGCGCCCGCCTGCACGAGGACGAGGTGGTGTGACATGCCCGGACAGGACCACGAGACGTCCGAGGGCTACGACGGCATGGACGCGTTGATGGCCGCGATCACCGACGCCCCGCTCCCCGAGGAGGCCCGCGCCGACCCCGCCTGCCTGGCCGCCCACCGCAAGGCCACGGCCGACGTGGCGCTGCTGAGGGAACAGCTGGGCGTCATCGCCGACGCGCTCACGGAACCCCCCCGGGAACCCGCCCCCGTACGGCCGGTACGGCAGCCCCGGCGTCCCTTCCTGCCCGTCGCCCTGCGGGCCGTGGGCGTCGCGGCCGCCAGTGCCCTGGTCGTGGGGACCGGATGGCTGGTCGTCCGGACGGGCGGGGGAGCGAACGACGACTCGGGAGCGTCGAGCGCCTCCGACAAGGCGGCGACCGACGAGAGCGCGGCAGGGGCCGGCGGCCTCCTCGGCGATCCGGGCTGGCTGTCCTGTGCCCGGCTGGTCGTCGAGGGTGACGTGACGGGCGTCGCTCCTGTGGCGGGCACCGGTCAGGAGCGGATCACCCTGCGCGTGACCCGCTCGTACAAGCCGGCGAAGAGCCCGGGGACGGTCGAGTTCGTGATGGAGGAGGACGTGGACCCGCTGGTGGCGGAGGGAGACCACGTCCTGGCCGGCTTCACGAAGGAGTCCTCCGGTCCCGAGGTCTGGGCGGTCGGCGCGGCCGACATCGCCGTCGAGCGTGCGGCGCTGACCGACGCCCTGCCCCGGTCGGCGGGCGGCACCTGCGGATGACGCGGGGACGACGAAGGGGCGGGCGCCCCGTACGGACGCCCGCCCCTTCGTCATGTGCGGAGCGATCTACTCCTGGTCGTCCCAGACCCAGCTGCCCGTGTCCGTGCCGCCCGGGTCCGTGAGCGTGTCCCAGTCGATGGCCAGGACCTGGCCGGAGCCGGCGCCCTGTGAGGGCGCGGTGGCGTGGGTGAGGACCAGCGGCAGCGCCAGGGTCGCGAGGGCTGCCACGGTGCCGAGAACGGTCCGGACGGCTCGACCGGTGATGTGTCTCATGGTGTGCCTCTGCAATTCTTCAAGCCGGGGCGGCGATCGTTTGCCGGGACCGATCATTCAGCGGTGGTCGTGCCGCTGTCAGCGCTTTGCGCTGGCCTCTGGCGGACATGGCAGTGTCATGCCAGTCAGATAGCGGTCGGGCCGGCAGTCGCCCAGGACCCAGTCCGGCAGCAGCCCCGGCAGGCTCAGCCACCACTCCCAGCCGTCGCGGGCCCGTTCCAGCGCCTCGTCGAGACTGGCCGCCTCGACGAACGTCATACCCACCAGGCGCCGGCCCCACCGCGCCAGCGTGACATGCGCGATGCCCGGCCGCGGGGCCGCGCGGGTGTACTGGGCGATGGCGTCCAGCCGCCGGTCACTGGGCATGATGGCGGGCGGAGCGGGTTCCTCGGACGCCGGGGGCGACAGGAGAACGACCTTGACTGCGTACACCCGCCGACCTTAGGCAGGAGACCTGCCCACAGCCGTGCCGCCCGTGTGTCAGCCCCCGGTCATGGCAGGGAGCGGCCAGCGACGCGCACGGTCACAGCCAGCCGCGCCGTACCGCCTCGGCGCCCGCCTGGAACCGGCTCTGCACCCCGAGGCGTTTCTGGAGGTCGGCCGTGTTGCGGCGGACCGTGCGCAGCGAGACGCCCATCTTGCGGGCGATGCCCTCGTCGGTGAGCCCGGCCGCGAGCATCCTCAGCAGCGCCGCCTCCCGGTCGGTCGGCGCGTCCTCGGGGGTGCTCTGCGGGGCGGAGCCGAGCGGGACCGCGCTCTCCCAGACCACGTCGAACAGCTCCTCGAGCGCCCGCACCATCCCCGGGTAGCGGATCAGCAGGGCGCCCTGCCGGCTGTCGTCGGCGTCGATGGGGATCACGGCCGTCGAGTGGTCGGAGAGGATCATCCGCATCGGCAGGGCGGGGACCGTGCGGGTCTCGCCGCCGAGGGAGGCGAGCCAGGTCGCGTACTCCACGGTCGCCGGGTCGTTGCGGACGCTGTCCAGGTAGACGGTGCGCATGCGCACCCCGCGGGCGAGGTTCTGCTCGTCGAGCGGCCGGCCCGCCTCCAGGGCGGCGGCGCTCAGGGCCCCGCCGGGCACGAAGGTGCGCACCTCGACACTGGCCTGGTGCGCCAGTTCCATCAGCCGCACCCGGACCGCGTCGACGCCCTCCAGCCGCTCGACACCGCTGTCGGCGCGGCGGGCGGCGAGGGCGGCGTAGTCCGAGTTGAGCGCGGCCAGCGCGGCGCGCTCCTGCGACAGCCGGGCCCGCTGCTCGTCGAGTTCGGCCTCCTTGCGCAGCAGCAGCGGGGAGAGGATCACGTCGGGGCTGACGGGGACGAACTGGTGGTCCGCGGCCTCGTGCAGCAGCGACAGCTGGGTCAGGACGTCGAGGGCCGAGCGGACGTCGGTGGTGGACAGGCCGGTCTCGCGGGCGATGTCCTCCAGGGTCCATGACGGGTGCAGCAGCAGGGACCGGTAGACGTCGTGCGTCGGTCGGTCGATGCCGATGGTCTCCAGCATGGTTCCCCCTGCGATGCCGGTGACGGGTGTGGCCCGTGACTACTGGTCAGTTCGTAGCCGACGGTAGTCGATCCTCCGTTTGCGTGTTCGCATGTTCAAGCGTTCGGCTCGCCGGGGTTCCGCTGGCATTTCCCGGCCATGGCCACGGGGTGCCAGTCGGCAGGACCCCGCGGGGCGGCGGGCGGCCCTACTGTCGACAACGCCCGGGCAGCGCTCGGGCAACGCCCGGACAAGCCCGGCAAGGGGCCGCTCGCCGGGCGATCCGATGCCGGACGGTGCCGCCGCGGGGGGCGGCATCGCCCGGTACGGCGAAAGGCGAAAGGGGTGGGCCCTTCGGGGGAGCCCACCCCTTTTCCTCTTTTTCCTCTTTTCCCTTTTTCTCGCTTCCCTTGTTCAGTTCTCCGGCGTTCTCGTCGTCCGCCGGGCCTGGATCAGCCGGTAACCTTCTCGATCACGACCGTTCCGGTGCCGGCGGCCGTGCCGCGGGCGTTGACGAGGCGGACCTCACCGAAGAACTGCCGGCCCTCGGGGCCCGCGGACTTCACCAGGACCTCGCCGGAGATCGTCGCCGTGGCGCCGCTCGCGATCGTGACGGTCTTGCCGGTGTCGACGCTCAGCGAACCGAGCGCGGGGGCGAAGTAGACGTCCTTGTAGGAGTACGTCGTCGTCCCCGCCGGGACGCTGTAGCCGTCGACCACGATCGTGTAGGTGCCGGCGGCGGGCTCGGTCAGGCTGACCGACTCCTCCGAGTCGCCGTCGGCGGACTGGCCGACCTGCACCCCGTCCCGGTAGACGGTCAGGTCGAGGTCCGCGGCCGCGTCGGAGACGCCGCCGATGGAGACGTCGAACCGCTCGACGCCCTCCGGCACCACCACCGTGGACTGCTGCGAGGCGGCGTCCGCGATGCTCGGCGTGGCCAGCTTGGCGGAGCCCAGCGTGCCGCCCTCCAGCTTCGCCGTCAGCGGGGCGAAGTGGTTGGTGACGTTCCACTCGGCGGTGACCGGCGTGCCGATCGTCGCCTCGGGCAGGGTGCGCACGGCCGGGTCGAAGTCCGTGCCGAGCACCGACACGTCCAGCGTGTACGGGTTGTCGAGGTACGGCGAGGTGCGCCGCGACTCGACCTCGATCTCCCAGACGCCCGGCGTCGGGTCCGTGTACGTCCGCAGGTCGGGACGGCAGGTGTTGGGGTCGCTCGGGAGCGAGTAGTCCGGGTAGCAGTAGATCGTCGAGGAGTCCTCGACCGGCACCCCGTACGGGTGGAGCGAGATGAACCGGGTCTGGCTCTTGTCCTTCAGCCCGCCGAGCGCGACCTCCAGGGTCTTCGCGCCCTGAGGCACCGTCACGAAGTACGAGGTGCTGCTGTTGCGCTGCACCGAAGCCGACTTCGACAGGGAGTACGACGGCGAGGCCAGCGGCTGCGAGACGACCACCGTGGCGAGGATCTGCTTGTCGATCCCCTCGGTGCGCTCGTCGTCCAGCTCCAGGATGGCGCTGTGCGCGCCCGCGGTCTTCGCCTTGGCCTGCACCTTGACGGTGACCGGCTGGTTCAGCGGCAGGGTCACCTCGTCGTCGCCGAGGAGCTTGAAGGTGCCGTCGTCGTTCTTCCAGTCCAGCTCGTGACGGACCGGGCGGGCGGGGCCGGAGGTGCGGGTGATGGTGATGTCGTACGACTTCTTCTGGCCCGTCTTCAGGCCGCCCTCGCGGTCGTAGAGGCCGGTGCCGAAGCCCGGCTCCTTCAGCGCGGCGTCGAGCGCGGTGTCGACCGGCGCCTTCACCGTGTAGTCATGCGCGGTGGCGCCGTCCTTGATGGCGTCCCAGGCCTGCACGATCCGGATCAGACCGGCGCCCTGGACATGCGCCGGGACGTCCTTGATCTGGCGGGCGGTGCTGGTGAGCGCGGTGCGCAGGGTCAGCGGCGACAGCTCGATGTGCCGCTGCTTGGCGGCGGACAGCAGGAGCGCGCTCGCGCCCGCGGCCTGCGGGGAGGCCATCGAGGTGCCCTGGAGCATGGCGTAGCCGGCCGGGAGGCTGTAGCCCGCCTCGGCGACCGGGGCGCCCGGGGACCAGGTCTGGATGGTGTTGATCGCGGCGCCCGGCGCGGTCAGCGTCGGGACGAAGCCGCCGTCCTCGCGCGGACCCGCGGAGGAGAAGGGCAGCATGGCGTACTTCTTGGTCACGCCCGAGCCGTAGTTGGCCGCCCAGGTCTCCTTGGAGATGGAGGCGCCGACGCTGATGACCTTGTCGGCCAGGCCGGGGTCGCCGATGGTGTTGGTGCCGGGGCCCTCGTTGCCCGCGGCGATGACCAGCTGGACGCCGTAGGTGTCGATGAGGCGCGTGTACAGCTCCGCGCGGGCGTTGTTGCCGTCGTTCAGCGGAGGCAGACCGCCGATCGACATGTTGACGATGTCGACGCCCCGCTTGGTGACGAGGTCGATCATGCCCTCGGTGAGCGCGATGTTGGTGCAGCCGCCGGTCCAGGTGCAGGCCCGGGAGGAGACGAGCTTGGCACCGGGCGCGGCGCCGTTCATCTTCCCGCCGAACAGGCCGTTGGCCGCGGTGATGCCGGCGACGTGGGTGCCGTGGCGGCTCTCGACGACGCCGATGCTGACGTAGTCGGCCTTGGCCCCGGCGCCGTTGTAGACGACGTCCTTGCGGATCTCGACGACGAACGGGATGCGCTCGGCGACCTCGGTGGCCGGGTCGTCGGTGCCGAAGTAGCCGATCTGGAAGCCGTCCTTGTACGGCTTGAGCGCCTCGTTGTCGGTGAAGTCGCCGTCGCTGTCCAGGTCCACCCGCACGGTGCCGGCGGCCGCGTCGTAGAGCACGCCCCAGACGTCGGTGGTGTCCCCGTCGCGGTTGAGGTCGCCGGCCATGTCGCCGCCCTTGGTGGCGGCCTCGGCGAACAGCTGGAACTTGAAGGAGCCCTGGGGCGCCTTCCAGGTGCGGCCCCCGGCGGTGAACTGCGGACCGGTCACGTCCGAGTTCATCCGCAGCCAGGTGCCGTCGCGGTCGGCGACCGGGTCGGTGGCCGTCACCCAGTCGACGATCTTGCGCTCGCCGGTGGTGGTCTTCTGCAGCGCCGGGTGTCCGAGGTCGACGCCGGAGTCCAGGACGCCGATGGTGACCCCGCGGCCGTCGTACTTCGGGTGGTCCTCGACGAAGGACACCGCGCCCGTCTCGAAGGAGGGGTTGTACGGGTTCGTGGCGGGGGTCTTCTTGTTCGGAGCGGTGTAAGTGCCCTTGGCCGAGCCGGACTTGGCGCCCTGTGCGCCGGTGTCCGGAGTCGGGTCGTCGAGCTGGATCTCCTGGCGCAGGTCGATCGCGTGCACCGAGGACAGCTTCGCGGCGGCGGCGATGGCCGCGTCGGCCTTTCCGGTCGGGACGGTGGCGCGGACATAGCCGAGCTTGTCGTCGCTGCGGCCCACGATGCCCCCGTCGACCGCGTCCAGCTGCCCGGCGACCTGCTCGGTCTTCCCGGGCGCGGTCGCGACCATCATGGTGACGGTCTTGTCGCCGTCGGCCTTGGCCTCGGCGAGCAGGCCGGCGTCGTCGGAGCCGAGCTTGCCGGGGGCGGACTTCACGCCCGGGTCGGCGACGGCCGGGGCCCGGCCGGTGTCGGCGGAGAACGCCATGGGGATCGGTCCGGCCGCGGACAGAGCGGCCACCAGGCCCGCGGCGACGGCTGTGCGGGCGGCGCGTCTCGCGCCCGATATCGGTTCCCGCTGGGGGGTGAGGGTCATCGGCATCCCTTGTCGGTAAAGGACAGCGAACGGGCTGGTCATGCCCGGTCGCGAAGGTCCGGAACGCGGTCCCGGACGACCGCAAAGCTTTACGCAACAGGCGGTTGTTTGGGGAGTGTTGACCGAAACGATATGGATCCATGGGGAAAACCCTCTACGTGAACCCTGTGCGAAAGTCGGTCGCCCCTGTGCGGCTTGGTCGGTAACGTCGGTCTGTGCGAGAGAACTTGAGGGTGGCGGCCTACGCCGTGGTCGTCCGGGACGAACGCATCCTGCTCGCCCGCTCCCCGGCGGCCGGCGGTGGACACGAGTGGGTGCTGCCCGGCGGAGGCATGGACCACGGCGAGGACCCCGTCGAGACCGTCGTGCGCGAACTGGACGAGGAGACCGGCTACCGCGTCGAGGTGACCGGGCTCCTGGGCATCGACTCCTTCCGCCGTGTCTTCCGCCGCGAGGGTCTGCGCGGTCCCGTCGACCACCAGGGTCTGCGCATCGTCTATGAGGGCCGGGTCGTCGGCGGCGAACTCCGCAACGAGGTCGGCGGCTCCACCGACCTGGCCGCCTGGCACGACCTGGAGGCGGTGCCGGGCCTCACCCGGGTCCGGCTGATCGACGTGGCGCTGAAGCTGTGGCGCGAACGGCCGGTGACCGGCCGGGTGTTCGTGCCGCCGGAGGGGTGAAAGGCCCGGAGACCTCCTCGGTTACCCCGGGAGATGAACGCGGAGTGACGGCCTCCGGGCGGTGCGAGGAGCAGCCGAGGTCGGCCCAGGGCGTCCGTGATCGACGTACGGCGATCGGCGCTTCACGTTGCGGAAGCGTTCACGCACAGGCCATTCCCGGTGTCGAGCATCCGGTACAGCGGGTCGTTCGCGGCTGCGACCGACCCGCGTCCACTGCCGACGCGTTCGCACTCGGGGAGATCGCGCCATGTCGCGCACACGCTCTGTCACGTCCTCCGTGCTGGGGGTCGACCGTCGTACCGTCCTCGCCGCCACCGCCACCGCGGCCGTCTCCGTCTCCGCGGGCGTCGGTTACGCCCTGCGGCCCACCGACAGCCAGGCCGCACCCGCGAACACCCCGGCCGTCCCGGCCCGGGAGGCCGCGGTCGCGCCAGCCGCCGCACCGCTCGCTCCCTACACCAAGGGCACCACCCTCGCCTCCGTCGCCGCCGCGCGCGCCGGCTCCGGCTACCGCCGTCTCGGCAGCGCCGCCGGCTGGCAGCGCGTCGTCCGCGCCGACCTCGCCGCCCCCAAGCCCGGGCGCGCGGGCCGCCGTACGACCCTCGCGGCCTTCGTCCAGCTCACCGATCTGCATCTGATCGACAGCCAGCACCCCTTGCGGCTGGAGTACCTGCGGGCCGCGAGCGACATCTCCTGGCGGCCGCACGAGGCGCTGACCGTGCAGGGCGCGGTGTCGCTGATCGAGCGGGTCAACTCCCTGCGGGCCGCGCCCGTCACCGGCGCCCCGCTGGACTTCGTCGTCACCACCGGCGACAACACCGACAACAACGCCCACACCGAGCTGGACTGGTACCTGACGGTGATGAGCGGCGGCCGCATCACCCCCAACTCCGGCGACCCGCGCCACTACGAGGGCGTCCAGAACAGCGGCGTCCCGCTGTACTGGCAGCCCGACTCCACCTCCCGCGACGCCTACAAGCAGCGCGGCTTCCCGCACCTGGACGGCTTCCTCGCCGCAGCCATCCGCGAGGTGAACAGCCCCGGCCTGACCCTGCCCTGGTACTCCACGGTCGGCAACCACGACGCGATGCCCCTGGGCTGCTACGCGCACGGCGACTCCTACCTCGCCGAGTACGCGGTGGGCGGCCGCAAGCTCATGGAGCTGACCGCCGCCGAGGCGACGCGGCTGCAGCAGAGCATCAGCCAGGACAAGGACCCCCGGGGCACGGTCATCCGCGACCTGCTGAAATCCAAGACCCGCGCCATGCGCACGGTCACCCCGGACGAGCGCCGTGCCCCCTACACCCCCGCCGACCACCTCAGGGCCCATCTGGACCCCGCGTACCGGGGAGCGGGCCCGGTCGGCCACGGCTACACCTCGGCCAACCTGGCCGCGGGCACCCAGTACTACACCTTCCCGATCGCCGAGAAGGTCCTGGGCGTCAGCCTCGACACCACCGACCCCGGCGGCCACTACAACGGCTCGATCGGCACCGCACAGCTGAAGTGGCTGGACGCGACCCTGCGCGCCCACCAGGACATGTACGCGATCGTCTTCAGCCACCACACCAGCGAGAGCATGTCCAACACCCGCCCCGACCCGGCCCACCCGGGTGAGCGGCGGCACACCGGCGCCGAGCTGACGGCCCTGCTCGGCCGCCACCGCAACGTCGTCGCCTGGGTGAACGGCCACATCCACCGCAACGACATCACCCCGCACCGGGGGTCGGCGGCCGGCGGCGCCTTCTGGGAGGTCTCCACGGCCTCCCACGTGGAGTTCCCGCAGCTGGCGCGGGTGATCGAACTGGTCGACAACAAGGACGGCACCCTCTCCCTCCACACCACCCTCGTCGAGTCCGCCGCCCCCCACCGCACCGACTTCGCCGACCTCTCCCAGACCGGACTGGCCGCCCTCTACCGGGAGCTCTCGGCGAACGCCCGCTTCGACGGGGCCCGGCTCGGCGGGGAGCCGAAGGACCGGAACACGGAGCTTGTCCTGAAGAGGAAGTGATCCAGAGCGGGAGGTGATCCGGCGGAAGAATTCCGCCGGAACTGATCCAAAGGAAGTGATCCTTCCGGGGTGTCACCGACCGGACGAGAACATGTGACATCCCGTTCACGCGTACGAAACGTCTGTACCGCCTCATATCGGCTAACCCGCACTCCACGGGGATGGCTGGATATCGGCGCAAGGCGGGTGATCATGTGCGTGCGGGACGCGGACTTCGGGTGTTGTCGGTCTATGAGGGGTTCTTCTCCGGAGGCGCCCGGATCGTGCACAGCGACGTGGTGCTGGGACTGTGGGAAGGCGGCCAGCACCACCGGGTACTGAGCATCCACGGCGAGGTGCACCGCGAGGCCACCCGCCAGCGGATGGAGGACGACGCCTGCTACCGGGCGCTGACGGGCGCCGACGTGGGCGTCAGCTCGCTCGGCCGTACGTTCGGGATAGGGGGTACCGATCCGGCCGTCTTCAGCGGCCCGGAACTGGCCGATACCGCGCGGGCGACGGCCGACGCCGATGTGATCCTCTCCCTCAAGGAGCAGCCCCTCGCGCTGCTCCGCCAGGGAGGCCTGCCGCGCCGCCCGGTGGTGGTCTGTCTGCACCGCTCCGACCCCGAGAACCAGGGCCGCGCCCTGGACGACCTCAAGGCCGCGATCGCCGACGGCACGGTCGCGGCGGCCGTGTGCTGCGCCGAGTCGACCCGGGCGGCCTACGAGGCGGCGGGCGTCCCGTCCGCCCTCCTGCACGTGATCCCGAACGGCGTAGACCTGATCCGCTTCCGCCCGGACCCGGCCCGCCGCCTGGCGGTCCGCGCGTCCCTGGACATCCCGGCCGACGCCCCGGTGATCGTCTTCGCGGCCCGTTACGACGGCATGAAGAACGTCCCCCTGTTCCTGGCGGCGGCCAGGGCCTGGCTGGGCTCCGTCCCCGACGGGCACGTCCTGATGTGCGGGGCGGGCATGACGGCGGCGAACCCCGGCCTCACGGCGGACATCGCGGAGGCGTTCGACGGACGGGACCGGAGCCGCCTGCGCCTGCTCGGCGTACGCCACGACATGGAGACGGTCTACGCCGGCGCCGACGTGGTCTCCCTCACCTCCGCCTGGGGCGAGGCGGCACCCCTGTGCCTCATCGAGGGCATGATGTGCGGCGCTGTCCCGGTCGCCACGGACGTCGGCGACAGCGCGGCGATCGTGGCGGGCCACGGCATCCTGACCCCGCCGGACCCGGCCGCCATCGCGGCGGCCTGGACGGAGGCGGTGGCGGGCAGGGACGCCTGTGCCCCCGCTCTGGCCGCGAGTCGCGAGCGCTTCAGCCGTTCGAGGATGATCGCGTCCTACGCGGCGCTCATCGACCGGGTGTACGCGGGCGCGGGCCGGCGGACGCTGTCCGACCCGCTGTGAGGGCGGGGCGCCCCCACGGCGCCGGCTGGGCCCCGTCGTGGGGCCCGAGCGGCGGCGGCCCGCCGTGTGCACCGCCGTGGTCGAGCGGCGGACCGCACGACGAGGAGGGGCCGCCGGCTGCCGGTGGCCCCTCCTCTCCCCTCCGGATTGCGCCCCGGCCCGTCACTACCGGGGCAGCACCGTGACGTACGCGGCCGGGTCCCGGTCGCCCGAGGCCATCAGGGCCGTGCGGACCACCGTGGCCTGTTGTTGCATCGCGTCCCTCAGCTTCTTCGGTGTGATGTGCACGACCGTGATGCCCAGCCGCTCCAGGTGCTCCCGCTTGCGGGCGTACTCGGACCACATCGCGTCGTCTTCCTGGCGGGGTGCGCGCGTGTCCAGCTCGACCGCCACCGCCTGCTCCGGCCAGTACGCGTCCAGGCCGCCCAGGTGCGGTCCGCCCGGCAGGCGCAGTTCCACGTTCCAGAGCGGGTCGGGAAGGCCGTACTCGCTCACCATCCGGTAGAGGCGGTCCTCCGCGATCGCGCGGCCCTCGGCCAGGAGGGAGTCGACGGCGTCCACCACGTGCGGTCGGCTCAGCAGCTTGGCGTTGTTCAGCTCCCGCACGACGGCGGCCGGTTCGCAGTGCCCCGCGCGCACCGCCTCCGACAGCAGCCGCCGTACCGCCCCCGCGTCCGTCAGCCCGGCCACCGCGTCGGCGAGCGCGCGCGGCACCGGTGCCACCGGGACTCCCGTCGCCTGTTCGGGAGCCGGCAGGCACGCCGTGCGCAGGACGTGGGCGCAGCCCGTCGAGCGCACCAGGCGCAGCCGCGGGACGAGGACGTCGATCCGCTCCAGGGAGAGCAGCGGGGGGGCGTCCGTGAAGCCGTGCAGGGTGAGGGCCGCCAGGCCGGTGATCATGGCCTCGGCGTACACCGGGCGGTGCGGACTCCCGGCGTCCGGCTGGGCCGGCACCCCGGCCGTGCCCGGCACCTCGCGGGCCGCGTACAGCAGCACCGCGTGCAGCCGCTCCTCGCTGGTCGGCGGTCCCGGATGCAGCAGGTACACGCCCGGGAGGAACTGCTGCCAGGGGCCGCCGGGGCGGCACTGGGCGCTGGTCTCGGCCGGTGAGACGCCGTGCGAGCGGAGCTGGGCCGCCGTCAGGACCCGGCAGTGCACATCGCGCGAGAGGTGACGCAGCGAGCGGGGGGAGGCCGGGGGGAGGGGGGTGTTGTGGTTCATGCAACGGGGATTCCGCAGCCGGTCCGCCCCCTAACCGCTGTTACACGCCTGTCGACAAACCCGGACAAGCTCGTCCTAAAGGACGCGTGTTCGGATGCCGAGTAGGCACCGAAACCCCTGGTCCCGAAGGGTGGGGCCAGGGGTTACGGGTCCGATTGCCTGAATTCCGTAACGGTCGCCGTCGGCGGAAGCCATGGCCAGAGCTGGGGTGTTCGAAAGTCCCGTCCGGCTACTGTCGAACACGCCCTGATGGAGCCCTAGTGGTGGTCCTCGGCCCGCGCGTCACACGCCTGTCCGCGCAGGCCCCGCGCCAGGTCGTCCCATGCTTCCAGGACCAGCCGGCGCAGCGCCGGGGGCGCCGAGTCGTGCGCCGCCAGCCAGACGTCCGTCTCCACCAGGGTCTCCGGGGAGTCCTGGAGCGACGGGTACAGGCCCTTGACGATGGTCATCGCGATCTGGATCGACCGCTCGGACCAGACCCGCTCGATCGCCGCGAAGTACTTCGCCCGGTACGGCGCCAGCAGCTCCCGTTGCGAGGGCTGGGCGAAGCCCGCGATCGTCGCCTCCACCAGCGCGTTGGACAGCTCGTCGGACTCCACCACCTGGGCCCACGCCTGCGCCTTGACCGCCGCCGAGGGGCGGGCGGCGAGGCAGCGGACCTGGTGGCGCCTGCCGGACGCCGTGTCGTCCCGGGCGAGCTCCGCCTCCAGCGCCTTCTCGTCGGCGAACCCGTGTGCGACCAGCGGCTCCAGGAACGTCCACCGCAGCTCCTGGTCGACCTCCAGCCCGTCGATGCCCGTCGTGCCGTCCAGCAGGCCCTGCAGCGTTTCGAAGCCACCCGGGTCCTCGGCCGTCCGCGCGAAGAACCGCGCCCACGCCAGCTGGTGCTCGCTGCCCGGCTCGGCGGCGTACAGCTCGCGCTCGGCGCCCTCGGCCAGCAGTCGCTCACCGGTCCCGCGCAGCGGCGGCGCCACATAGTGCACCAGCGCCGACTCCGCCCACGCGTGCAGCATCTGCAGCACCCCGATGTCCGACTCGCGCCCCGCGAACCGCAGCACCAGTGCGATGAACTCCCGCGCCGGCAGCAGCGCGTCCCGGGTGAGGTTCCACAGCGCCGACCAGCACAGCGCGCGGGCCAGCGGGTCCGTGATGTCGCCCAGGTGCGACCGCAGCGTGTCCAGCGAGGTCTCGTCGAAGCGGATCTTGCAGTACGTCAGATCGTCGTCGTTGACCAGCACCAGCTCCGGGGACTGCTGACCGGCCAGCCCCGTCACGACCGTACGCGGGCCGTCGACGTCCGCCTCGGCGCGCGCGTACCGCACCAGCCGGCCCTCCTCCCGGCGGTACAGGCCGATCGCCACCCGGTGCGGCCGCAGCTCCGGGTGCGACTCCGGCGCCTCCTGGACCACCGACAGCTCGGCGATCCGGCCCTCCGGGTCCAGCAGCACCTGCGGGGTCAGCGCGTTCACGCCCGCCGTCTGCAGCCAGGACCGCGCCCATACGGCCATGTCCCGGCCGCTGGTCTCGGCGAGCACCGACAGCAGGTCACCGAGACGGGTGTTGCCGTACGCGTGCCGCTTGAAGTAGCGGCGGGCGCCCTCGAGGAACGCGTCCTGGCCGACGTACGCCACCAGCTGCTTCAGGACGGACGCGCCCTTGGCGTACGTGATCCCGTCGAAGTTGAGCTTGGCGTCCTGCAGGTCGCCGATGTCGGCCGTGATCGGGTGCGTGGAGGGGAGTTGGTCGGCGCGGTACGCCCAGGCCTTGCGCCGGTTGGCGAAGGTGATCCAGCCGTCGGTGAAGCGGGTCGCGCCGGCCAGCGCGAACGCGCCCATGAAGTCGGCGAAGGACTCCTTCAGCCACAGGTCGTCCCACCACTCCATGGTCACCAGGTCGCCGAACCACATGTGCGCCATCTCGTGCAGGATGACGTTCGCCCGGCCCTCGTACGCCAGCCGTGTCACCTTCCCCCGGTAGATGAACTCCTCCCGGAAGGTCACCAGACCCGGGTTCTCCATCGCGCCGAGGTTGTACTCGGGGACGAACGCCTGGTCGTACTTCCCGAAGGGGTACGGGTAGTCGAAGTGCTCGTGGAAGAAGTCCAGGCCCTGCTTGGTGATCAGGAAGACGTCCTCGGCGTCGAAGTGGGGCGCCAGGCCCTTGCGGCACAGCGCGCCGAGCGGGATCTCCAGCGTCGTACCGTCACCGAGGTCACGGGTGTAGGAGTCCGTCACGTAGTGGTACGGACCGGCCACGACACACGTGATGTACGTCGAGATCGGCTTCGTCTCCGCGAACCGCCACACCCCGTCCGCGCGCTCGCCGACGCCGTTGCTCCACACCGTCCACTCCTCGGGCGCCCGCACCTCGAAGCGGAACGGGGCCTTGAGGTCGGGCTGCTCGAAGTTGGCGAAGACCCGGCGGGAGTCGGCCGGCTCGTACTGGGTGTAGAGGTAGACCTCGCCGTCCTCGGGGTCGACGAAGCGGTGCAGGCCCTCGCCGGTGCGGGAGTAGGCGCACTGGGCGTCCACGACCAGCTCGTTCTCGGCGGCCAGGTCCTCCAGCAGGATCCGGGTGCCGTCGAAGACCTCGCCGGGGTCCAGGTCGCGGCCGTTGAGGGAGACCGAGGTCACGCTCGGCGCGATCAGGTCGGCGAAACTGGTCGCCCCCGGCTCGTTGCAGCGGAAGCGGATCGTGGTGACCGAGCGGAAGGTGCGCGGCCCCCCGTCCGAGCCCCCGTCCCCCACCGCGGAACGCACGTCGAGGGACACGTCGTACCCGTCGACGGACAGCAGTGCGGCCCGCTCCTGGGCCTCGTCGCGGGACAGGTTCTCACCGGGCACGGGCGGTACTCCCTCGTTGGTGGCCGGACGGCTTGTGAACAGAGTGATCCTGCCACGCGTCCCTGACTCCGGCAGCAGGGAATGCGCGGCGCGGACGACGGTGTTCTCGTCGAGAAGGCCTTTCTCTCTTGCAGATCTCTCGAGGAGACACATGTCCGAGAAGACCCCCGTCGACTTCTGGTTCGATCCGCTGTGCCCGTGGGCCTGGATGACCTCCCGATGGGTCCTGGAAGTCGAGAAGGTCCGCGACATCGAGGTGCGCTGGCACATCATGAGCCTCGCCGTCCTCAACGAGAACAAGCTCGACGAGCTGCCCGAGGAGTACCGCGAGATGCTCGCGGTCAAGGCCTGGCAGCCGGTGCGCGTGGTCACCGCCGCCTGGCAGCTGCACGGCGCCGACATCCTCGGCCCGCTCTACACCGCCCTCGGCACCCGCATCCACAACAACGGCGAGGGCCCGACCGTGGAGGCCATCGCGGGCGCGCTCGCGGACGTCGGTCTGCCCGCCTCCCTGATCGACTACGCCGAGCAGACGGACTTCGAGTTCGACGCCCAGCTGCGCGCCTCCCACAAGGAGGGCATCGAGAAGGTCGGCCAGGACGTCGGCACCCCGGTCATCGCCGTCCCCGGCCCCGACGGCGAGCAGATCGCCTTCTTCGGCCCGGTCGTCACCCCGGCCCCCAAGGGCGAGGAGGCGGCCCGCCTCTGGGACGGCACCCTCGCGGTCGCCTCGGTCCCCGGCTTCTACGAGATCAAGCGCACCCGCACCAAGGGTCCCGATTTCAGCAACCTGTAACGCCCGGACGCCCCCGTGAGCCCGGCTCACGGGGGCGCCGTACGAACGGTGCCCGGGCGGTTACGCCGCCAGGGACGTGTAGTGCGCCGCGTCTCCCTCGATCGAGTAGCTCTCCTTGCCCTCGATGCCGACGGGCACGTCACCCGCGACGGTCACCCGGTGCAGCCGGCGCGGCAGGTGGTCGTAGTTGTCGACCGCGTAGTGCTGGGTGATGCGGTTGTCGAAGAGCACCAGCTGGTTCTCCGACCAGCGGTGCCGCAGCAGGTTCTCCGGCCGGGTCACATACGACTGGAGCAGGTCGAGGATCGTGCGGGACTCGGCGGTCGACAGGCCCACGATCCGCTGCGCGAAGCCGCCGATGAACAGCCCGCGCTCCCCGGTCAGCGGGTGCACGCGGACCACCGGGTGGACCGTGCGGTACGTGATCGAGGTGAACTGCGCGCGGGCGGCGGCCTGCTCCTCGTCGACCGACTCCTGCGGTACGGCGTAGTCGTAGTCGTTGGTGTGCTCCGCCCACAGGGTGTCGGCCAGCCGCCGCAGTGGCTCGGGCAGGTCGCGGTAGGCGGCCGCGGAGCTGGCGATCAGGGTCTCGCCGCCGTACGGCGGGACGGTCAGGCTGCGCAGGGTGCTGGCCTGGGGCGGGTTGAGGACGAAGGTCACGTCGGTGTGCCAGTGGTTGGCGGCGCGGCCGCGCTCGCTGTCGACGGGCAGCACGTTCGGGGTGCCGTCGACGGAGGGCACGGTCGGGTGGGCGGTGGTGAGCTCGCCGAAGTGCCGGGCGAAGGCCTGCTGGCCCTCGTCGTCGAGGTTCACCTCGTCGAAGACCAGCGCCTTGTGGATGTTGAGCGCCTCGCGGAGGGCGGCGTAGGTCTCCTCGTCGAGGGGCTTGGAGAGGTCGACGCCGAAGACGTGGGCGCCGATGTTCGCGGTGACCTTGCGGATGTCGAGCGTCATAGCAGGTGTCCTTTCAGACCAGGGCGGGTGCGTGCTCTCCAGCGGTGACGTACTGGTTGGCGGGGCGGGGGAGGCCGTAGCGCTCCCGCAGGGTCCGGCGCGGTCCGTACTCCGTACGCAGCAGGCCGCGGGCGCGCAGGAGCGGTACGACGTGGTCGACGAAGGCGTCCAGGCCCGAGGGCAGGACGGCCGGCATGATGTTGAAGCCGTCGGCGGCGCCCCGGGTGAACCAGGTCTCGATCGTGTCGGCGACCTGCTCGGGCGTGCCCGCGAAGGTGAGGTGTCCGCGCCCGCCGCCGAGCCGTCCGATCAGCTGCCGCACCGTGAGCCGCTCGCGCCGGGCCAGCTCCACCACGAGCGTGTAGCGACTCTTGGCGCCCTCGATCGCCTCCTCGGAGGGCAGGTCGGAGGGGAGTTCCGCGTCCAGCTCCAGTGAGCCGGCGGGAAGGTGCAGCAGGCCCTCGAGGTGGGCGACCCCGTGCCGGTGCACGATGTGGTCCTGAAGCACCTGCTCGTTCGCCCGCGCCTCGGCCTCCGTCGAGCCGAGCACCGGCACGATGCCGGGCAGCACCTTGAGGTGCTCGGGGTTGCGGCCGGCCGCCGCCGTACGCGCCTTGAGGTCGGCGTAGAAGGCCTGCGCGTCGGGGAGCGTCTGCTGCGCGGTGAACACCGCCTCCGCGTACCGGGCGGCGAACGCCTTGCCGTCCTCGCTCGACCCGGCCTGCACGAGCAGCGGATACCCCTGGGGGCTGCGGGGCACGTTCAGGGCGCCCTCGACGCTGAAGTACGTCCCCTGGTGCCGGGGAGGATGGATCTTGTCGTCGTCGCCCCAGACGCCGGCCGCCTTGTCGGCGAGGATCGTGTCGTCCTCCCAGCTGTCCCAGAGCTTCAGCGCCACGTCGAGGAACTCGGCGGCCCGGGCGTACCGCTCGGCGTGCGCGGGCTCCGCGTCCAGGCCGAAGTTGCGGGCGGCCTCCGCCCCGGCCGTGGTGACGATGTTCCAGCCGGCCCGGCCGCCGCTGATGATGTCCAGCGAGGCGAACCTGCGGGCCAGGTTGTAGGGCGAGTTGTAGGAGGTGGAGGCGGTGGCGATCAGACCGATGTGCTCGGTCGCCGTCGCCAGTGCGGTGAGCAGCGTGAGCGGCTCCAACGCCCCGGCCGGCCGCTGCGCGACGCTGCTCCACAGCTGCGGCCCGTCGGCGAGGAAGAGCGAGTCGAACGTGCCGCGCTCGGCGATCCGCGCCAGCCGGACGTAGTGGTCCAGCTCGACATGGGCATACGGATCACTCTCCGGGAGCCGCCAGGAGGCCTCGTGGTGGCCGGTGTTCATGAGGAAGGCGTTCAGGTGCAGTTGTCTCGTGGTCACTGGTGGTCCTCCGTGATGCCCAGCGCGGCCAGCAGCCGCTCGCGGTACTCACCGAGCAGCGGGTCCCGGTACGAGCGGGGGTGGGGTCGGTCGATGGTCAGGTCGAGGCCCATACGGCCCTGGTCGAGGACGAGCACCCGGTCGGCGAGCACGATCGCCTCGTCCACGTCGTGGGTGACGAGCAGCACGGAGGGCCGGTGGCGCTTCCACAGTTCGCGCAGCAGGGCGTGCATCCTGATCCGGGTGAGCGCGTCGAGCGCGCCGAACGGTTCGTCGGCGAGAAGGAGTTCGGGCTCCCGCACCAGCGACCTGGCCAGCGCGGCGCGCTGTGCCTCGCCGCCGGACAGCTCGTTGGGCCAGGCCCTCTCGCGGCCCTTCAGCCCGACCTCGGCGAGGGCCTCGCGCCCCTGATGCTCGGCCCGCCTGCCGTCGAGTCCGAGCAGGACGTTGTCCAGCACCCGGCGCCAGGGCAGCAGCCGTGAGTCCTGGAAGACGACGGACACCCTCTCCGGCGCCGTCAGCCCTCCGCTGCCGGCGACCTCGTGGTCCAGGCCCGCGACCGCCCGCAGCAGGGTGCTCTTGCCGGATCCGCTGTGCCCGAGCAGGGCCACGAACTGTCCGGCGGGGATGTCCAGGTCGATGCCGTCGAGGACGGTACGCCCGTCGAAGGACCGGGTCAGGCCGCGCAACCGCACGGCGGGGCGGGTCAGTTGCTCAGTGTGCGGCGCCACGACAGCACCCTCCGTTCGACGAGACGGACCGCGCTGTCGGAGATCAGGCCGAAGACGCCGTAGATGAGCAGGCCGACGAGGATGACGTCCGACTGGCCGTAGTTCTGGGCCTGGAACATCAGGTAGCCGAGGCCGCTGGTGGCGTTGATCTGCTCCAGGACGACCAGGCCGAGCCAGGATCCGGTGACGCCGAGACGGAGTCCCACGAAGAATCCGGGGAGTGCGCCGGGGATCACGATCTGCCGGACGAACCGGACCCTCGACAGGCCCTGCACCTCGGCGAGTTCGACGAACCGGTGGTCGATGCCGGACAGCGCGGCATGCGTGTTCAGATAGATCGGGATGTAGACGACGATGGCGATGATCGCGATCTTGAAGGTCTCGCCGATGCCCAGCCACAGGATGAACAGCGGGATCAGACCGAGGACCGGGATCGCCCGGTTGAGCTGCACCGTCCCGTCGATCAGCGCCTCCCCGGTCCGGCTGAGGCCGGAGGCGAGGGCGAGCGCCACTCCGGCGGTGAGGCCGATCGCGAAGCCGTATCCGGCGCGTTCGAGCGAGGTGAGGACATCGGTGGGCAGGGTCCCGTCGGTCCACAGATGGGCGCCGGTCTTCAGCACGGTCCAGGGCGCCGGGACCGCGCCGGGGTCGAGCCGTCCGGCGGCGGAGGCGGCGGCCCAGAGGGCGAGCAGGAGGAGCGGGCCGGTCAGGCGGGCGGCGGGCAGACGCCTGCCGGGGGCGAGGCTCCGGCGCCGCCTGCGGGGCTGCTCGTCGTCGGCGGCGACGGCCACGCGTGCCGTGCCGAGGGCGGTGGTGGTCATGGCGGTATCAACTCCGGTACTCGGCGGGCACGGACTTCGCGGCGATGCCCTCGAAGCGGTGGTCGAAGAGGGAGGAGACGTCGAACTTCTTCACGAAGCCGCCCTCCGCGAGCAGGTCCGCGGTCTCCTGCTCCCAGGCGATCGCCTCCTCCCAGCTCGGCGGGAACAGCGGCTTGTTGGCGAGGGCGGTGATCGATTCGGCCTGGGCGAGGGTCAGGTTCTGCGTCTTGACGTAGAACTCCTCGTTCCAGGTGCCGGGGTTCTCGTACTGCCACACCTGGCCCTTGGCCCACTGCGGGACGTACGCGGCGACCGCGGCCGCCTTCGCCTCGTCGCCCAGCACCGACACCGGCGCCCACAGCAGGTTGAGCAGGTCGACCACGTCGGTGGTGATGGTGCGGGCGCCCTTGGATCCGTACTGCTGGAGGTAGGCGGGTGCCTGCGTGTTGCCGAGCGGGGCGATGTCGACCTGGCCGGACTGCAGGGCGGTGAGGAACTGGTTGCTGGTCAGCGGGACCAGCTTCACGTCGTCGTACGCGAGGCCGGCCTTCTTCAGCGCCCGCAGCAGGACCACGCCCTGCGCCTGGCCCTGCGAGAAGGCGAGTTTCCTGCCCTTGAAGTCCGCGACGGTGTGGATGTCGCTGCCGGGCTTGGTGGCGAAGAGATAGTTCGGCTTACGGGTGACGTTGATCGCCACGATCTTCGCGTCGAATCCCTGGTAATGCGCCTGGATCGGCGGGATACCGGCATTGTTCGCGAGGTCCAGGGATTTCGAACGGAAGGCGTTGATGACATCGGGACCGGCCCCGATGTTCACCCAACTCGCGACCGTGAAGGGCAGCTTCGGCAGCTTCGCCAGCTTGAACTGCAGCTGCTGGACATTCTGGTACGAGGCGATCTTCAGGCTGGTGCCGGCGGGCACCTGGTCGGCGAGCTTGGCCGTGGTGGCGCCCTTTCCGCCGGTGGCGGCACTGCTCTCGGCGCAGCCGCTGAGACCGGCGACACCGGCGGCGGCGCCGAGCAGGGAGGTGAGAAACACCCGGCGGTCATAGGAAGAAGGCATGGGAGGACCCCCCAGGGGAAAGCGGTGAAAAGGTCAGGATGAATTCCGGACTCGGTCGACGGAACTCACGCGAGAAAAGGAAGGAAGAAGGGCGCGCTCCCGGCGCACCGGGGCGTCAGCAACAGAGAGTGCGACAGCTCATGGGAATGATGTTCCTGTCCCCTCGCAGGGACTGTCAATATACGGAGTTTCTGAATTAACTCACCCGAGGTGACACCCCGAGCGGATCCCGGTAGAGCACGTCCAGAGCCACCGCGCCGCCCGCCACGGCCAGCACGGAATCAGGGAAGCTCGTCGGTACGACCGCCGCCGCGCGCTCGTCGCCGACCCCCGCGCGCAGCGCGTCGAGGCAGTCCGCCCGGTGGAGGACGCCGACCTCGGTGACGACCACCGTCTCCGGATTGAGCACGTCCAGCAGCAGCCGCGCCGCCCGTCCGACGGCTCCCGCCCGCTCCACCAGCAGTTGCACCGCCATCCGGTCGCCGTCGGCCGCCGCCGTGACGACGTGCAGGGGGTTCACGCCGTCGATGACGCCCGCCTCCCGTGCCCGCCGGCACAGCGTCCGCTCGCTCAACTCGGCCTGGAGGCAGCCGACGCGCCCGCACTGGCACGGCTCGGTGCCGCCCGGCACCGGCAGATGGGCGATGGTGCCCGCCTGCGAGCGCGGCCCGTGGTGCACCTGGTCATGGGTGGCGAACGCCGCGTCGACCACGTTCCCGACGAACAGGTGCAGCACACTGCGGCTGCCGCGCGCCCGCCCGAACAGCCGCTCGCCGTTGACCAACGCCCGCGCGTGCCCGTCCACCTGGACCGGCAGCCCGGTGTGCGCCTCGACGACGTCCCGCACCGGCACATCGCGCCAGCCCAGCAGCGGATGCTCGACGACGGTCCCCGACTCCCGGTCCACCCAGCCGCCGACCGCCACCCCCACACCGAGGGCCCTGCACTCCGGAGCCCGGTCCAGCAGCGCCCCCAGTGCCTCGGTGGCGCGCGCCAGCACCGGCATCGGATCCGTGCCCTCGTGCCTCAGTTCCCGCCGCGCCACCACCCGCCCGCGCAGATCGAGCAGCGCGACCGTGGTGTACGGCACCGCCACATGCACCCCGCCGACCACGAACCGGGAGTCGTCCAGGTCGACGGGGACGTGCGGGCGGCCCACCCCGTTCGACCGGTGGGGCGCGGCCGACTCCCGGATCAGGCCGAGGCCGGTGAGCCGGGCGCAGTGCTCGGTCACGGCGGCCGGGGACAGCCCGGTCAGCCGGGCGATGGTGGAGCGCGCCACCGGTCCGTGCTCCAGCACGGACCGCAGGATCACGCTGGCGCTGGTGCGCCGCCGGTCGCTGTCGGCGACGCGGGGGACGGGGGACGTACGAAGAGGGGGTGCCGCGGTACGGGGCATGGGTGACCGTCCTCGGGAACGGGGGCCGACACGTCTCGGAGGGCCGAGGCGCGCCGGAGCCCGCCTCAGGCCGGGCGGCGACAGGTGGACGTGCCCTGGCGTCGCAGGTCGACATAGCGACGCGACGTGAAGTTCCGGGCCTGGGCAACCATGGCTGGAAGAGTAGGGCAGGAAAGGTGAATCCGACCAGAGCACTAGGATTCATTTGGTGGTTGTTCACAATCCGTTGACGAGACGCCGGGTGAGCGAAACCTCTCCACCTCAGTGATCGTTGTCACGCCGCATCCGGTGTCACCGGCATGCTTTGTGTGGAGCCCACCAAGCTTCCGATCACCTCTTTGTCGAGCGCTGACGGTGGGCGGCCCGTGGGCGCTGGGATAGCGTCGCGGTGTCCCCAGCCGTCCCCCTCTCCGCGGAGTCCCCATGAGCACCGCTGCCGCCACCGCCCGTCCCGGACAGGTCCTCGCCGACCTCCTGCCCGCTTCCCGTGTCCGCGACGTCGCGCTCGTGCTCGGCGGCGCCGCGTTCACCGGCCTCGCGGCCCAGATCGCGGTTCCGGTCCCCGGTTCCCCGGTCCCGGTGACCGGCCAGACCTTCGCCGCCCTCCTGGTCGGCACCTCGCTCGGCGCCCGCCGCGGTGTCTCCGCGCTCGCCGTGTACGCCCTGGCCGGCCTCGCCGGCGTGCCGTGGTTCGCGGGCGGGGCCTCCGGGCTCTCCGTATCCTTCGGCTACATCCTCGGCATGATCCTCGCGTCCGCCGCCGTGGGCGCCCTGGCCCGACGGGGCGCGGACCGCTCCATGTGGCGGACGGCGGCCGCGATGCTGGCCGGCGAGGCGATCATCTACGCCGTCGGCGTCCCGTACCTGGCCTACGCGGCCGGCATTCCCGCAGCCACCGCGATCGCGGTCGGCCTCACCCCGTTCCTGATCGGCGACGCCGTCAAGGCGGTCCTGGCGATGGGCCTGCTGCCCACCGCCTGGAAGCTCGTCGGCCGCCGCTGAGGCCTCAGCCGTTGCGGAAGAGGTTCGCCGGGTCGTACCGCGACTTGACCTCGGCGAGCCTCTTGCGCGTCTCCGGGTCGTACCACCCGTCGGCCCGGTCACCGGCCCCGAAGGCGAAGTTGGCGGCCCGCCCGAGGGTGTGCGGGGCGAGCACCTCGAAGGCGGGGTCGAGCAGCGCACGCGCCCGCTCCCGTTCTCCCATGGTCAGCAGCCGTACCAGGAACCGCCCTTCGCGGTACGGCACCGCGTTCGGCGCGGGCTTCGCCAGCGCCCCGCCCAGATGGTTGACCTGGACGACGCACATGGCCCCGGCGTCCGGCCCGGTGCGCCCGAGCAGCTCGGCGCCCCGCTCCCCGTCCAGTTCGCTCAGCACCGCGGCCTCCCCGTAGTAGGCGTGCGGGAAGTCCGGGTCGCTGTGGATCGTGTGGCTCTCGGCGTACGGCATCTCCCGCAACGAGTCGTCGAGCGCCGGCCCGAGCTCCCGCAGCGGCGCGACCAGCGCGTCCCCGTCGTCGCCGGTGTACGCCACCCGCACCGACACGACATACCGCCCCCGCAGCCGCGGCGGCAGCACCGGCAGGTCCGGATACGGTACGGCGGCGAAGGACGAGGTCAGCGTCTCGGGCACGGTCCGCGTCCAGGCCTCGTACGCCCGCAGCACGGCCGCCGCGGCGACCTCCCGCCCGTCGAACGCGAGCGAGCCGCCGTACAGCCTCGTCACGGGTACGAGCCCGATCTCCAGCCCGGTGACGACACCGAGGCCCTGGGTCCCGCCGCCGAGCAGCGCCCAGTACAGCTTGGGCTCGGAATCGACGGTGACCCGCCTCGGCCGCCCGTCCGGGGTGACGACGTCGAGGGAGCGGACATGGTCGGCGGCGTACCCGAACTCCCGGGCCAGGATGCCGAGTCCACCGCCCAGCGTGTACCCGACGACGCCCACGCTCGGCGCGGACCCGTTGAGCGGCGCCAGCCCGTGCGGCTCTGCCGCCGCCACGACCTCCCCCCAGCGCACCCCCGCCCCGACCCGGACGGTACGGGCCACGGGGTCGACGCTCACCCCGGCCATGCGCCGGGTGCTGACGAGCAGCCCGCCCTCCGAGGCTCCGGGCAGCCCGTGCCCGGTGGCCCGCACGCGCACGCCCAGCCCCCGGTCGGCCGCGTACCGCACGGCACCGGCCACGTCGGCGGCGTCCCGGGCGGCGACGACCACGGCGGGCCGCTGGGCGAACCCCGTCTGGAACCCGGCGAGTTCCTCTTCGTAGCCGGGGTCTGAGGGGTGGAGGAAGGGGAGGCCGGCGGTTTCGGTGACGGTGTCCATGAGGGCAGGATGGCCGCGTAACCTGACAGCTTCCGTCAGGTTACGCGGCCCTGCTCGCGGAGTTCGGCTCCGCGACCGCCGTCGGGACCACCACAGTCCGGCCGCGCCCGCCACCGGCAGCGCGACCCCGGCTTCTACGGTGCCGTGAGCGCCTCGGCCTCGGCCCTTCCCTTCGCCACCTTCTCCTTCACCAGGGCGATGGCGACGACCCCCGCGGCCACGAGCACCGACAGCAGCACGGTCGTACGCCCGCTGCTCTCACCCTTGGTGTCGGTCAGCATGTAGCCGAGCACGAACACGATCAGCGCGGCCGTCGCCCAGGTCAGATACGGGTACAGCCACATCCGCACGACCAGCTTCTCCGGTGCCTCACGCTGGATGATCCGCCGCATCCGCAGCTGTGAGAAGCAGATGACCAGCCACACGAACAGCGCCACCGCACCCGAGGAGTTGACCAGGAAGAGGAAGACCGTGTCCGGGGACAGGTAGTTGAAGAAGACCGCGACGAAACCGAACACGACCGACGCGAGGATCGCCGCCATCGGCACACCCCGGCTGTTGACCCGCGCGAACGCCTTCGGCGCGTCGCCCCGCTCGCCGAGCGAGAACGCCATGCGGGAGGCGGTGTAGAGGCCGGAGTTCAGACAGGACAGCACCGAGGTCAGCACGATGAAGTTCATGATCTGACCGGCGTGCGCGATACCGAGGGAGTCCAGGGCGGCGACGTAGGAGCCCTGTTCGGCGATGGACTTGTCGTCCCACGGCAGCAGGGTGACGACGACGAAGATCGAGCCGAGGTAGAAGACGCCGATCCGCCAGATGATGCTGTTGGTGGACTTGGTGACGGCCCGCTGCGGGTCTTCGGACTCACCGGCCGCGAGGGTCGCGATCTCGCTGCCCATGAAGGAGAAGACGACGAGCAGGACGCCGGTGAGGATGGCGCCGGGGCCGTTGGGCAGGAAGCCGCCGTGGCCGGTGAGGTTGGAGAGCCCCGCCTTGTCGCTGTCGACGCCGGGCAGCACGCCGAACACGGCGAGCCCGCCGACGACGATGAACGCGCCGATCGCCACGACCTTGATCCCGGCGAACCAGAACTCGAACTCGCCGTAGGAGCCGACCGAGACCAGGTTGGTGGCGGTCAGCACCACCATCACGATGAGCGCCCACCCCCACTGCGGTACGGCGGGGACCCACCCCTCGAGGATCTTGGCGCCGGCGGTGGCCTCCACGGCCAGCACCACGACCCAGAAGAACCAGTACAGCCAGCCGATCGAGAAGCCGGCCCAGCGGCCGAGCGCCCGGTCGGCGTGCGCGGAGAACGAGCCGGAGGTCGGGTTGGCCGCGGACATCTCCCCGAGCATCCGCATCACCAGCACCACGAGCGTGCCGACGAGGGCGTAGGAGAGCAGGATGCCGGGCCCGGCGGTGGCGATTCCGGAACTGGATCCGACGAACAGTCCGGCGCCGATGACACCGCCGATGGCGATCATCGACAGATGCCGGTTCTTGAGACCTGCCTGGAGACCGGAACCGGGTTCGCCGGGGCCTCCGGGGTCGCGGTCGGCCTTCGTAAGGGTTGGCTGCGAAGTCATGGGCAGTCAGTGAAACGTAGGCGAATCAATTCGTGAACCTCTGATTCCGGATCGTTACTTGAGGTTTTCCTGAGGTTCGATGGTGGTGTCGGGGTTTTGTGGTCGCGATACCCCGCGCTGCTACCCGGCCGCGCGCATGTCACACTCATCCCATGCGCGTGTATATCGGCTCGGACCATGCCGGCTTCGAACTCAAGAACCACCTCGTCGAATGGCTCAGGGCGGCGGGCCACGACCCGGTCGACTGCGGGCCGCACATCTACGACGCCCAGGACGACTACCCGCCCTTCTGCCTGCGCGCCGCCGAGCGCACGGCCGCGGACAAGGACGCCCTCGGCATCGTCATCGGTGGTTCCGGCAACGGTGAGCAGATCGCCGCGAACAAGGTGAAGGGCGTCCGTGCGGCCCTGGCCTGGAGCGAGGAGACCGCCTCCCTCGGCCGCCAGCACAACAACGCCAACGTCGTCGCCGTCGGCGCCCGTATGCACTCGGCGGAGGAGGCGACGAAGTTCGTCGAGACCTTCCTGGGCACGCCGTTCTCGGGTGACGAGCGCCACATCCGCCGCATCGACATGCTGGCCGACTACGAGACGACCGGCGACCTCCCGCCGATCCCGGCGCACCACCCGCAGCAGGACTGACCGCCCCCACAGGGGGCTGGAAAGGAACAGCAACCGTGCCAGAGGGGCACACGATCCACCGGCTGGCGTTGGACTACGCCGACCGCTTCTCCGGCACGGCACCGCGTGTGACCAGCCCCCAGGGCAAGTTCTCCGACGCCGCAGCACTCCTGGACGGCGCCGGACTCACCCGCACCGAAGCCCACGGCAAACACCTCTTCCTGGGCTTCCGCGACGGCGAGTGGATCCACATCCACCTCGGCCTCTTCGGCAAGGTCGACTTCGGCGACGCCCCGGCGCCCCCGGCCGCGGACACCGTCCGCCTCCGCCTCGCCCACAGCACCGCCTACGTCGACCTCCGCGGTCCCACCACCTGCGCCCTCATCACGGACGCCGAGAAACAGGCCGTACACGCCCGCCTCGGCCCAGACCCCCTCCGCGCCGACGCCGACCCCGCCAAGGCCTACGCCCGCGTCTCCCGCAGCCGTACGACGATCGCCGCCCTCCTCATGGACCAGAAGATCATCGCCGGCGTCGGCAACGTCTACCGCGCCGAGGTCCTCTTCCGGCACCGCATCGACCCCTACCGCCAGGGCAGGGACATCACCCCCGCCGAATGGGACGCGATCTGGACGGACCTGGTCGCCCTCATGCGCGAGGGCGTCCGCAACAACCGCATCGACACCGTCCGCCCGGAACACACCCCCGAGGCGATGGGCCGCCCGCCGCGCGTCGACGACCACGGCGGCGAGGTGTACGTCTACCGCCGCACCCGGCAGCCCTGCCACCTCTGCGGCGACGGCATCCGCACCGCCGACCTCGCCGCCCGCAACCTCTTCTGGTGCCCGACCTGCCAGAAGAACTGAGCTCCGGGGCCCGCCGGGCAGGCCCCGGGGCGTGGCCCGAAAGTCCCGTCCGGCCCGCCACGCGAACGACGCCCTAGCGCCGCGGGGGGGGGGGGGGGGCCCCCCCGCCGGGGGGGGGGGGGGGGGGCCCCGCCCCCCCCAACCCCGGGGGGGCCCGGGGGCGCCCCGCGCCCGCCCCCCCCCCCCCCCCCCCGCCCCC
>NZ_JBITLN010000013.1:0-276119 GCF_044465285.1 Streptomyces sp. NPDC049687 | reverse complement strand
CCCCGCGGAGCGGGTCCCTTCGGGCTACGCCCGAAGCAAGCGAACACCCGCGCTGCGCGCGGGTGTTGCGCTCCCGCTCCGCGGGAGCGCTGGCGGGTGGCTGCGCCACCCGCACAATCCCGGTGCTGCGCACCGGGATTGCCGGTGCGTTCGCTGCGCTCCCGGACCGGCGGGACTTTCGTCCCGCTATCAGGCCTCCGCTCCGCTCCAGCCTGGCCGGCGGGTCCGCTGCGCTCCCCCGCCTGACGGTCCTTCCGGCTGCGCCTCCAGGACCGTTAGGCCCGCTTTCGCGGGCCAGGCTGGCCACAGGGGCAAGGATCTCGCCTGTGCGTGCCTGATGGCTTGTCACCAGGCACGCACAGGGTCAGCGTCTGCGGGCCCAGCCGGTGCCGATTCCGGCCACGTGCAGGGCCAGGGCGGTCAATCCCAGCAGCATCACGTTCGTCGAAGAGAACGCATCGTTGGTACTGAGTTCTGCCGCGTTGATCAGAAACGACACGAAGAACAGCACCGCCGCGACTATGCCGAGCATGAAACGAGCTCCTCTCATAGGGGGTGAAGCCCGTATGCCCGGTCATCGCCCCGGCAGGCCTGAGACGGCGCCTTCATGCCGCTGGGGCCGCCAGCGCGAGCCGGGCCGAAGCTCAACGGGGCTGACGGATGTTCAGGCGTGGGCGTGGCGGGGGCTTGCCGTCTTGTGTGATGCAGCGTGGTGCGCGGGTCGGTCTGTCTTGGGGGCTTCGAGGCGCCGCAAGGACAGGCCGGCGGTGGCGAGGAGGCCGGTGAAGATGGCGAGAAGCAGGACGCACGTCCACGTCTGCCGGCTTCCTGGTGCCTGCCAGCCGCTCCAGGCGGCGGATGCCGCCCATAGCAGGACGCCCAAAGCGTAGAAGGAGCGGACGCGGTGCAGCTGCCGTACGGCGCGCAGGAACATGATGCGTTCGGTCTTCGGTGCCATGCGGGGCCGTGTACCCCGATACGCCGTGACCACCAGGGCGGCAGGCATCGTGCGGACGGGCACTTGTGGGGGATCTTCTTCGAGCGTTCCGGCAAGCCTCCTCTTGATGTGATGCAGCATGTAGCATTGGCGTAATTCAGGGACTCCCAGCGGGAAGCGGTGTGTGTTGATCTACGAGTATCTTCCGCACGAGCTTGTCCGGCTCGGCGTGGTGGCGAAAGCAGCCGGGTTTGATCACCGTCAGGTAGCCGCGCAGGTATGCCAGGCTCAGGCACGCGCCGGGAAGGCGCGTATGGCCCCGCCCGAACCGCACCACTTGAGTGAACTGTTCATCGCGGAACTGCGACGCCTGCAGTGGGAACGGATCGCTGGCCTCATGGAGAAGGAGCGGATGGCCGTGTACGTGCCTTCCCGCGACTCGCGTGCTGTTCGTTATGAAGAGCAGCGCTTGCAGAGGCTGATGACAGACGTGGCTGAGGCCGAGCGGTCAGGCGTTGCCCCTCCGGAAATCTGGCGGCATCGCGTCTACCGGATCGCTGCCCAGCCTACCGCCTGCATCTCCAGCCCGGACCTGCCCGCCCCCACCGTCCACCTGATGGCCGCCTCAGCCGGCGAAGCGGCCGCGAGGGCATGGGCCGTGCACGGAAGAGAAGGCGGCCTCTACCAGCGCGGTGGATACCGGATCGCTTCCGTCGAACAAGCACTCCCCGAACCGGGAGAACTATTTTGATCCAGCTCCGAAAACACCAGGTGGACCAGAAATCAAGTTTCCGGAAATGGGTCGGATTCCCTGCAAGATCATCTGTGCCACCTGAAGGGGTGCGGGGCACGATCGTGTCCGCGACCGGATCGGGCAAGACGATCACCGCCGCCGCGAGCGCGCTGGAGTGCTTCCCCGGCGGGCGGATCCTCGTCATGGTGCCCACCTTGGATCTGATCGTGCAGAGCGCGCAGTCGTGGCGCCGGGTCGGGCACCGCGCGCCCATGGTCGCGGTCTGCTCGGTGGACAAGGACGAGGTCCTGGAGCAGCTCGGAGTGCGTAGCACGACCAACCCGATCCAGCTCGCGCTGTGGGCGGGATCCGGGCCGGTGGTCGTGTTCGCCACGTACGCCTCCCTGGTGGACCGCGAGGACCCGGAGGACCCGTCGGGCCAGCGGACGGTGCGCGGGCCGCTGGAGGCCGCGCTGGCGGGCGGGGAGCGGCTGTACGGCCAGCGGATGGCCCCGTTCGACCTGGCGATTCTGGATGAGGCGCACATGACGGCCGGGGACATGGGCCGGCCGTGGGCGGCGATCCACGACAACCAGCGGATCCCCATCGACTTCCGGCTCTACCTGACCGCCACCCCGCGCATCCTCGCCGCGCCCAGCCCGCAGCGCGGCCGGGACGGACGGGAGCTGGTGATCGCATCGATGCAGGACGACAGCGCCACCTACGGCACCAGGATTTTCGACCTCGGGCTGGCGGAGGCGGTGGAACGCTCGATCCTCGCGGGCTTCGAAATCGATGTACTGGAGATTCGGGACCCCGATCCGATCCTGGTGCTGTCGGAGGACGCGCTGCGCGGCCGGCGCCTGGCGCTGCTCCAGGCCGCGCTCCTTGAGCACGCGGCGCAGCTGAACCTGCACACCGTCATGACCTTCCACCAGAGGGTCGAGGAAGCCCGCGCGTTCGCCGAGCAGATGCCGGCGACCGCCGCCGAGCTGTACGCCACCGAAGCTTCAGACGCCGCTCTGGCCGATGCGGAGGAACTGCCCGCCTCCTCCATCGACGCCGAGCTGTACGAGCTCGAGGACGGCCGCCACGTACCCCCGGACCGGGTCTGGGCCGACTGGCTGTGCGGCGACCACCCCATCGCCCACCGGCGCGAGGTGATCCACCGGTTCGCCAACGGCATCAACGCAGAGAACCGGCGCGTACACCGGGCGTTCCTCGCCTCAGTACGGGCCCTCGGGGTCGGGGTCGACATCACCGGACTGCGCGGCGTGGAAGCGGTGTGCATCGTCGGCTCACGCAGCTCCCAGGTCGACATCGTCCAGAACATCGGGCGGGCCCTGCGCCCGAATCCGGACGGCACGGTGAAGACGGCACGGATCATCATCCCGATCTTCCTCCAGCCCGGGGAGGACCCGAAGGACATGGTCGCCTCGGCCAGCTACCAGCCTCTGGTCGACATCCTCCAGGCGCTGCGCTCGCACTCGGAGCGCATGGTCGACCAGCTCGCTTCCCGCGCCCTGACCCGCGGCACCGAACGCCGACGCCTCCACGTCCGCCCCGCCCCCGCAGCGGGAACCGACGGCGGTGACGGCGAGGAGAAGAGCGAGGCGCAGCAGGAGGCCGACCGGGTCACCTCTATCGTGATCAACTTCGCCTCCCCCCGCAACGCCGCCGACATCGCCGCCCTGACCCGCTGCCGCGTCATCCGCCCCCAGTCCCTGGTCTGGCTCGAGGGCTACCAGGCCCTGCTCCGCTGGCGAGCGGAGAAGGAGATCACCGGCCTGCACGCCGTCCCCTACGACACCGAGGTCGAAGTCGGCGTCACCAAGGACTTCCCCCTCGGGCGGTGGGTGCACCAGCAGCGGAAATCACTGCGGGCCGGTGAACTCGACCCCCACCGCAAAGAGCTCCTCGACGAGGCCGGGATGGTGTGGGAGCCCGGCGAGGAAGCCTGGGAGAACAAGCTCGCCGCGCTGCGCTCCTACCGGCGGGCCACCGGGCACCTCGCGCCCCGCCAGGACGCGGTCTGGGACGATCCGGCCGGCGGCGTCCCGGTGCCGATCGGGCAGCACATGGCCAACCTCCGCCGCAAGGGCGGCCTGGGGAAAGACCCCGAGCGGGCCCGGGCGCGCGCGGAGCAGCTCGCCACGATCGACCCCGACTGGAACTGCCCCTGGCCACTCGACTGGCAGCGCCACTACCGCGTCCTCGCCAACCTCGCCGCCGACGAACCCCACGGCCACCTCCCCGACATCGCACCCGGCGTCCTCATGGACGGCGACGACATCGGACGATGGCTCCAACAACAGCGCAAGCCAGGCACCTGGGCGCAGCTATCGAACGAGCAGCAGGAGCGGGTGTCCACGCTCGGCATCAAGCCGCTAGAGCCGCCGTCTCCGGTCTCGGTGACCACGCGTACGACGAAGGGCCCGAACAAGTCACAGCAGGCATTCCAACGCGGCCTGACAGCCCTCACCCAGTGGATCCAGCGCGAGGGCGTCGCAAGGCCAGTGCCGAGGGGACACGTCGAACGCGTCGTCTTCGATGGCCAGGAGCACCACCACAAGCTCGGCGTATGGCTATCGAATGCCAAGATCCGCCGCGACAAACTCGCTCCCGAGCAGCTCGACGCGCTACGGGAGCTGGGCGTGGAGTGGGCATGACCGCCGTGGATGGTATGTCGTTCAGCGGGCCGTGTTCTCGGTGCGGATCATCCGGCGCAGGCTTGTGCGGGCAGCAATCAGGTCTTCTTCGAGGGCGGTGATGCGGCTGCGGAACGTGGCGTTCTCCGAGGCGGCCTCCTCCAGCCGGCGGGTGAGGTCCTGGTTCAGGGCGTTCATCTGGTCTGCTCTGGCTGCTGTGTCGGGGGCGTGGATGGCATCGAGTTGCTGGCCGAGCTGATGGCGCAGGGCTGCCTGGAGCCGGTCGCGTTCGTCGCGGAGTTCCTTGATTTCTTGCCGGGCGATTTCGAGTTCGGTGCGCAGGCTGAGTGGGGAGGGCGAGCTTGCCATGGCAGATGGCGGGGTGCTGTGGGCTTGGCGTAGTTGGGCTGCCTCGATGTGCTCGCGTACGCCGGGGGCATAGGTGAGCCAGGTGGAGACTCGGGCGGCGCGGGCGACTGCGGCAAAGGTGAGCGGCTTTCCCTGTTTCTCGAGTGTGGCGAGGACGGTCAGGACACGGGCTCGTTTGTCGAGGCTGTGGCGGCGTCTGGCTTCGGCGAGCTGGGCGGGGTTGCCGCGGGGATTCATCGCGGGTCTTTCGGTCGGGCAGTGGTGAGGGGCAGGAGGGTGTGGTTGCGGCCTGCTCGTGCCTTGCGCAGCACGGTGCTGGCTTCTTCGATCTGGGCGCGTTCGGAGGCGGGGAGGGATGCCAGGTGTGTATTCATGCGGTCGATGACGCGCTGGTAGGCGGTGATCTGTGCGGTGAGGGCGGTGGTGACGAACTCGGCTGCGCCCATGGCGAGTGCGGTTTCGCGGTCTGCTCGTAGCTCGTTGATGTGGTGCTCGATGGCGGGCAGGTAGGAAGGGTCGGGGCGGTAGAAGCCGCAGCCCGCGCATTGGAAGCGGATGGGGCAGGCCTGGCCGCCAGCTTTGACGTTTGACGGCTCGGTGCAGCCGCCGTAGGGAACGGCTACGGAGCGCATCTCGTAGGCCGTGCTCGAGCTGGGGCTGGGGTGGCCGTGCTGGTCCAGGACGTGTGCGCTGAGTTTGGCCACGGCTTCGCTCTTCCGCTTGAGGGAGACGGTGTAGTAGCGCTGGGTCATGGCGATGGATTTGTGATCCATCAGCTCGCGCAGCACGTCGACGGGGGTTCCGGCGTCTGCGTGGCGCTGGGCGTAGGAGTGGCGGAAGGCGTAGGGGTAGATCAGAGACCGGTCGAAGAGCAGGCGTTGTCCTTTGGAGTCGGTGCCCTCGGCGTGGAGCGGGGGCAGGGCGTCTGCCCAGAGCCTGAGGGCGTCGCTGAGGTAGGTGCTGGAGATGTGGGGGGCGTCGCTCAGGGCGGTGAGGGACGGAAAGAGGTATCGATCCCCCTTGGCGGGAAGATGCAGCTGTTCGCGACAGGCTTGCCAGGTTCGGATGGCGTCGGCGGTGGAGGTTGTGATCGGCAGACGTCTGCGGTGGCGTTTCCTCTTGTGGTTGTCCCAGATCAGGGTGGGTTGGCCGTTGTGGATCTCCAGGCAGTCACGGGCCAGGGAGACGATCTCGAGCGGGCGGCGCCCGGTGTCGCGCAGGACGATGTACATCGTGCGGTACAGCAGCTGCCGGGCGTCTGGGGCGATGTCGCGGCAGCCGTAGGTGTTTCCGGTTCCCAGGGTGTCGAGGTGGGCGTCCAGTTGCCGGATGACGGATTCGGGGATGGCCTTGCCGATGAAGTCCTCGTTGGGTTCTTCCACGGAGATGACATGTTCGACGGGCACGCGGGTGAAGGTGCCGGCCAGGTTGTCGAGGGTGCCGTAGCGGCGGCCGTAGGCGATGAGCTGGAAAAACATCCCCAGCAGGCTGCGTCGGAAGGAGGAGGAGTAGGGGGTGCCGTCTCGTTTGCGCGCAGCACGGAAAGCGTCGACGGCCAAGGTGGCATCGGCGAACGTCAGGGCGGCGGGATCGTCGCCGGAGTCGGCGCGCTGGGCGAGTGCCGTGGAGGCGATGGTCGTCGCGTGGAAAGTGCGCTTGAAGTCTTCCGTGGAGGGTCGGGCGGTGGTCACCCAATGACGCAGCGCCTGGCGCAGCCAGGACTGGCGGACTGTGCGGAGATCGACGCGGCCGGGCAGATGCCGGCGCTTGCCGGAGGCGCTGTGGCGCAGCCCGAGGACGCGTAGATCGATGACGTCCTGGTCGACGAGGGTGATCCCGGAGAATTCGCTGTATCCGGCGCGGGCGGCGGACTGCAGGTTCTCCAATGTGCGGACGGCAGCCTGGTGCGGCTTGGTGAGCCGGGCCGCGTTGGTGGCGTCCAGAAGGGTCTCGGCCGTGGTGAGGTGGCTGATCACGCCGCGGATCCAGTGAGGTTCCAGGGCCCGTACCCACTGGTCCATCTGCTGCACGGCGTAGAGCACTTCCCAGCGCAGCAGGTCGGGCAACAGGGCGAGGTGGAACTGGTGCGCCAGCAGATACAGAGGCTGGTGCGGTGCCCACTGGGCGGCAGGCATGGGGTCGGTGCTGGAGCGGCATTCCGCTCTCCAGGCGCGCCAGTGGTAGTTGCACAGTCCACTTCCATGATCCGTGGTGGGCGGCGCACAGGCCTCCCGATACCTGAGGGCGTACGCACCGCACGCCGTCCCGGGTGAGCGTGCACGGACCTACGACCGTCAACGGCAGGGATCTGGAACGGGCGGGGGTGAAAGTGGCGGCGAACTCTTCCCGCGGCAGGCCGCTCTTTCTGCGCTGATCCGAGCAGTAGGTACAGAACGTCTCCTGAGCGCGCACGATCACATCGCAGCGGCGGGTGCGGCACCGGGAGGACGAGGTGCGCGGGTTGCCGAGGTCTCCCGTGAACAGCCATCTGGCGCTGTCCCACTCCCCCGGCCGCCACGCGGGATCGATGTGGGCACGCAGCCACGTCTCCCACGACTTCTTCGTGGCCCTCGTCGGTGCGGGACGTGCGACGGCAGGCGCACCAGCCGTGCTCACTGGTCCTCCCGCCATGCCTGGGCCCGGTCGACAGCCGCCCGGGTCTCGGACTCATCGACGTGGCGGTAGCGGTCCATCGACAGCGGCGAGGCGTGACCCAGCAGCTTTTGCACCACATCCCGGCCCACTCCCCCACGCAGCCAGTGAGTGGCCGCGGAATGGCGCAGCATGTGCGGCCGAACCGGATGCCCGGCGCGGCGGGCCAGACGGTCGAAGACGCTCTTGGCGTTCGGATAGGTCATGGCCCGCCCCAGCGGCGGCCGAAAGAGGTTCACGAACACCATGCCCGTCTCGGCCGCCTCGGCCACCGGGGTCCGTTCGTGCTGGTAGTCGGTGTAGAAGGCGACGATGTCGGGGGTGACGGGGAGGCAGCGGGAGTGTCGGGACTTGGCCAGGGCCCGGTTCGGGTTGTCCGTACGGCGCCGCACATGAAGATGCGGACCCTCCACGGGGCAGCCAAGGGAGCGTGACGAGGCTAGGAAGTGCAGATCTTCCTGGCGCAGGCCCAGGGCCTCCCCGATCCGCAGGCCGGTCGCGGCGAGCAGCGCGATGAGAAAACGGTCCCGCGCGCGGGGCGTATCCGCGATCATGCGGCGGATCTGCTCCGGGGAAAGGTCCTCGTAGCCTGGCTCGCCGACGCGGAAACGAAAAGCCGACACCTGGACCTGGCGCCACTGGCCGCGCTCGCCGGCGTCGTAACCGGCCGGCAAGAACCGCAGGAACTTCGGCTCCGACAGCAAGCCGGCCGTCTGCGCGGGGACCCAGCCGTGCAATGCGCCAAAGCGCAGGAAGTCCGTGACCGCCGTCATCACCGCGTTCGCCGTACCCTGCGAACGGTAGCGGGGCGCGCCCCTGGTCGGGGAGCGGCGACTGCGGGTGGGCAGCGGCGTGGTAACCAGCCACTGCTGCAGCCCGGACAACGCCATAAAACTCGGACACGACCACTCGATACGGCGCTCCGCGCAGTAGTTCAGGTACAGCGCGAGACGACCGGCATAGACCCGCTCCGTGTTCGGCGAGCGGCCCTTACTGCGCAACCCCGCTAAAAACGCACACGCCTCAGCGTGCAGGTCGAAGGTGCGTACGTCGGCCACCACCCACCGCTCCACACCAGTCGACGGAGAGATCGAACGCTCAGCTACGTAGGTCTGCTCCACCCACCAAACACAACCAAGCCCGCCCCCCGCGAGCGCAGCTTCCGGGCATCTCCCACACGACCAGGTAGGAACCACACCGAACACACCCCACGGGCCTGTGCACCTATGGATAATCCCTGTCCTGTAGTCGACGCCCTGACACTGGCCGGGCCCCAGCGCCGAGCAGCAACAGCGCCCGCCACGGGCGGGCGTCGTGCTCTCGCCTGCAGGTAGGAGGACAAAGCATCCTCGGTTCACAGCACCGCGAGGACGAAGGTCAGCAGCGCCAGGGACAGGGTGGCACTGCCCGCAAAGGCCACGGCACCGCGCAGCAGAGCCGTGGCATAGGTGGCTCCGTCGATACGAGCGAGCAGACCGGCCGCTGCTCCTACGAGCATGCAGAAGAGCGCGACGACCGCGAGGAGCAGGACCAGGAGCATCAGGTGAGTGGATGAGGTGCTCATGCCTTCTTCCCAGGACAACCGACGACGGGGACTTCGGCGAATTTCGCGGTTCCGGTGTTCACCGGGGTTCAGGGCGAACAAAGATGAACGAAGACGGTCGCCCGGGGGACGGAGAAGCAGGACATGGGGGACGTACACGAGGACCCGCTGGCGGAACTCGCGCTGCGGCTGCGCACCCTCCGGGCGCAGCGAGGTCTGCAGATGGGCGGATTGCAGCAGCGGACCGGGCTGGGACGGACAACAGTCAGCCAGGCGCTGAACGGCAAAATGGTGCCCACCGAGGCCACGCTGGTGGCCTTGGCGAAGGCGTTAAGTACGGATGTGGGCCCGCTGCTGGCCCTGCGCGAAGCCGCATGGCGCCAGCCGGATGTCTCACCGGCAAGAGTTGTGCGCAGGCCGGTGCGGCCGAAGGCGGAGCCGTCCTTTGAGGAGCGGTACCTCAACTACGTGGCAGAGCGGCATTCCCAGCTGACCGTCGTAGGGCTGGACCTGAGCCGACCGGAACGCGCGCGTTGGCCACTCGACGCCGCCTACTTGAGCCTGGAACTGGCGGAGCGGCCGGAAAGCTGGCCAGGAGGTGAGGAAGCGGACCGGCCATCCGTCGTAGTGAAGCGTGCCGAGCACGCGTTGGCCAACTGCCGACGGGTTCTTCTGCGAGGGCTCGCCGGCAGCGGAAAGACAACACTGCTGCAGTGGCTGGCCGTCGCCACGGCACGCGATGAACTACCGGAGGAACTGGCGGACTGGAGGGGGCAGATTCCGTTCGTCCTGCCGCTGCGCACGCTGGTGCGGCGCGGGCCCCTTCCAGAGCCACATGACTTCCTGTCCTCGGTCGGCACCCCCCTGGCCGCCTCACAACCTGAAGGCTGGGCCGATGCTGCACTCGCCAGGGGTGAGGCACTCGTCCTGGTCGACGGCATCGACGAGGTTCCTCAAGAGCACCGGGGTACCACGCGGGACTGGCTCGAGCGGCTCTTGGCGGCCTACAGGGACGCACGCTTCGTGGTCACCACGCGCCCGTCCGCTGTGCCGGAAGGCTGGCTGACTTCGTCGCGCTTCACCGAACTGTCAGTACGGCCCATGAGTGCCGCCGACACTGGAGTCTTCGTTCACCGCTGGCACACCGCAGCCCGACACAATGCGACAACCGACGCCGAACACTCACATCTGCATGATCTCGAAGCAGCGCTCCAGGTCACCGTGCGTGCTCAACGTGACCTGGCGCAGCTATCCAGCACCCCCCTGATGTGTGCACTGATCTGCGCACTGCACCGGGACCGCCGCGGTCATCTGCCCCACAGCCGCATGGAGTTGTATGAGGCAGCACTGTCGATGCTGCTCGTGCGTCGAGACCTCGAGCGCAGCATCGAGGTCCCGGAAGGTATTCAGCTCACCGAACACCAGAGCGTCCAGCTGCTGCAGCGTCTGGCCTACTGGCTGATCCGCAACCGCCAGACCGAGATGGACCGAGCTACCGCGCTGGCCCTAGTCGGCGATGCACTACCAGCTATGCAGGCCGTGGCCGAGCAGGGCACTGCCGACCAGGTCCTGGCGCACCTGGTCGGCCGCAGCGGGCTTCTACGCCAGCCCACCGCCGACACCATCGACTTCGTCCACCGCACTTTCCAGGACTACCTCGGGGCCAAAGCCGCCATCGAAGCCCACGACTTCCCCCTGCTGGTCAACAACGCCCACGACGACCAGTGGGAAGACGTCATCCGCATGGCCGTTGCCCACGCCCGCCCAGCCGAGAGCGCTGATTTCCTCCGCCGACTCGTCGAACGCGGTGACGCCGACGACGAACACAAGGGCAGACTCCACCTTCTGGCAGCCGCCAGCCTGCAGTACGCCACCGAAATCGCACCCGAGGTCCGCAGACTGGTCGAGCAGCGGGCGCGTGTCCTGATGCCTCCCCGCTCTTCTGAGGAAGCGGAGGAGCTTGCCGCGCTGGGCCCGGGCATCCTGGATCTGCTGCCCGAGCCCCAAGGCCTGAAGCAGGATGAAGTGAATGCGGTTTTCCATACGTCTGCTGTTATCGGCGGCGATCAAGCATACGCTTTCCTTCAGCATTTCACACAAACGTCTCCTTACCCCCCGGCGCACTACGAGCTAGTCGACGCCTGGGAGAGGTTCGATGCAGACCAATACGCCCAGGACATCCTCCTCCGCTTCAAAGAACGCTTGCATCTCAGCGTACAGACCCAAGACCAAAGGAACGCCCTACGCTTCCTGAAACCCGTAACCGACGTCGCCTTCAGGGGAGAATTCACTCAAGCCGAGATCACGGAGCACCTCTCTCCTGAGCACACCCAGAAGATCGAGATCTACTCGGGCCAACTGCTCGGAGATTTGACATTCGTACGCGATTTCCCCGCCCTCCAGGAGCTCGCTCTCAGCAATTGCACACAACTCAGTCACCTCGAAGACCTTGCAGGACTGCCACTGCCCAACCTGAGACTTATTCAACTCCCGGACTCTTTCTCATTCAACGCACTGGCCTCTCTTCCCCACCTCACTGAGCTCGCTCTCTACACACGCCTGCCATGGAATAGCCTCGGAGAGCTACCCGCACCAGCAGACCTGATCTCACTACGCCTCGCCGAATGGATCGGCATACCCCTGGCAGGCATCTCCAAATGGAAGAACCTGCAGGAGCTAGTGATCAACGCGGCACCTACACCAGCAGAATGGCGAGAAATTTCCACCCTGCCCCACCTATCAAGACTTGCACTCGGGCAATATGACCTCGCGCAGGCCACTCCCATACATGGCGTCACTTACCTGCACCTTTCCCCTATCGACTCAGACACTCAGTTGGAACTGGTGCCGGAGATCTTTCCCAATGTGCAAGAGATTTCCGCCAACTGTCGCGCGTCTCTGCCTGACATCACCGATATCACCCCTTTGAAACGAATCAAAGACCTGACAATCTCCTTGAGTTACGCGGATCATGTCGTTGGCCGAGAGGAATTCAGCCCAGAAGCGGTCCATCTCTACCCACGACCCCGCTCAGAAATCACCTGATCGCCCATCGGGTTGAGGTCTCGGCACACAGATCGGCTTCTCGCGTCCGCTGCCACCTATGTTTCCTAGCATTCAGACCAAACGTCGCTCACCATCTCGCCACCTCTAGATAATCGACATCGTCGGCGAGCGGGGCGTTGAAGCGGTGTGTTTCGCCGACACCCGCGGCTCCCAGGTGGAGATCGTGCAGAACATCGGCCGGGCACTGCGCCCGAACCCCGACGGCACGGCGAAGACCGCCAGGATCATCGTGCCGGTCTTCCTGGAGCCCGGCGAGGACCCAACCGACATGGTCGCCTCCGCCTCGTTCGCACCCCTCGTAGCGATCCTCCAAGGGCTCCGCAGTCACGATGAACGACTCGTCGAGCAGCTCGCCTCCCGCGCCCTCACCTATGGCAAGCGCAAGGTGCACGTCCAGCGCGATGAGGAAGGCCGGATCGTCGGCGCCGACGGCGCGGGTGACGGCGAGGACCAGGAGCACGACGACACTCAAGCCGCCGCCGAATCCGCCCTGCTCCACTTCTCCACTCCGAAGGACGCCGCGACGATCGCCGCGTTCCTGCGCACCCGCGTCTACCGGCCGGACAGCCTCGTCTGGCTGGAGGGCTACCAGGCCCTCATCCGCTGGCGGAAGGAGAACGAGATCACCGGCCTCTACGCCGTGCCCTACGACACGGAGACCGAGGTCGGCACGACGAAGTCCTTTCCCCTGGGGAGGTGGGTGCACCAGCAGAGGAAGGCGCTGCGGGCCGGGGAGCTGGAGGAGCGGCGCAAGGAACTGCTGGACGCCCCCGAGGCCGGGATGGTGTGGGAGCCGGGCGAAGAGGCATGGGAGAACAAGCTCGCTGCGCTCCGGTCCTACCACCGGGCCACCGGGCACCTTGCCCCGCGCCAGGACCAGGTGTGGGGCGAGGGTGAGGCGATGGTGCCCGTGGGGCAGCACATGGCCAATCTCCGCCGCAAGGGCGGCCTCGGAAAGGACCCGGAACGGGCCCGGGAGCGCGCTCAGCAGCTGGCGGGGATCGACCCGGACTGGGACTGCCCGTGGCCGCTGGACTGGCAGCGGCACTACCGCGTCCTCGCGGACCTGGTCGACGCCGACGGCAGCCTGCCCGAGATCCAGCCGGGCGTGCTGATGGACGGCGATGACATCGGGCGGTGGCTCGAGCGGCAGACCCAGCCGGGCACTTGGGCGCAGCTGTCGACCGAGCAGCAGGAGCGACTGTCCACGCTGGGCGTGCAGCCGCTTGAGGCGCCGTCTCCCGCCCCGGCCGCCAAGGGCGCGGCGAAGGGTCCGAGCAAGGCACAGCAGGCGTTCCAACGGGGCCTGGCGGCCCTCGCGCAGTGGGTCGAACGGGAAGGCGCGGACCGGCCGACGCCGCGTGGGCACAGTGAGCAGATCGTGGTCGACGGCGAGGCGGAGCCGGTGGTCGTGAAGCTGGGCGTATGGACTTCGAACACTCGGGCGAGGTGGGACAAGCTCACCTCCGAACAGCAGGCCGCCCTCGCCGCCTTGGGTGTGCCCTGGGCGAAGGCTGCGGTGCCGGCCCCGTCCAGCCCGGCATCGGGGGACGACGGTTCGGTCCAGCCCGCGCCGTCGGACGCGCAGGCGCAGGAGGAGGACGACCAGGGCGACACGGGGGCGGACGATGAGCGCGAAGCCGAGGCGGCCCGCGGCCTGGCGCGCATGAAGCGCCTCACCGAGCTGACGCGGAAGCACACCAAGGCCGAACTGCTGCGCATGGCCTACGCGGGCGGCCTGGTGAACCACAACTCCCCCGAGAAGTGGCGCAAGGACGAAATCGCCTCCGCTGTCGTGGACATCGAGTTCCGCGCGGCCGACCGGCTCTGACCACAGCATGATGCTGTCGACCGGGCTCGCGGATGTTCGAGATCTACAGATCGAACTCGAGGTGCTCGATGTCCGTGAACCGGACCTCCTCCAGCTGGCCGGCGCGGCGGCCGCCGTCCTGGAAGTACACCTCCTTGAGTGCCTCAGCAGCGAGCTCCTTCAGGCGCTGCTCGGTGGCACCCTGCTCCTGGGCCTCGAAGAGGCGGGCCGCGTACTGCGGAGGCAGGGCGACGGTCAGGTGGCGGATGCGGTCCTGGTCCGTCGACCCGATCGGCGCGGTGTAGCCGAGCCGGGCCCGGGTGTCGATGACGATGCCGCCGGTCGTCGCCGCCCGCTCCTTGGCCTTGGCCCGGATCTGCGGCTGCCAGCGCGCCTTCACCTCGCGCTCCAGGCGCGCGGCGAGGTCCGGGCGCGGCTTCTTGATCTGGTCCTTCACGTACCGCTCGACGGTGCGCTGGGAGATCCGCAGCATCTGGGCGACCGCCTTGGTGCCCTTGAGCTGCTTGACCAGGTAGCGCATCTGCGCGCCGGCCGACTTCGGAACCGGGCGCGTGAACGCCCGCTGCACCGCCGCCTCCAGGCCGTCTGCGAACATGCTCATCGCCTGCTACTCCCCGCTGTCCTTGTCCGTGACCTGCCCGTCCTTGATGTACCGGGCGAGGTTGAGTTCCGGGGCGTCGAACCGCTCGCGGACCTCTTCGCCCCACAGGACGCTCTGCGTGCCCTCGTGCTTGACCAGGCCCGGGTTGATGCCGAGCTTGAAGCCGCCCGGCAGCGGCTTGCCGTCCCGGTAGGGCAGGAAGTCCAACGGACTGGTGCCGTCGGCCGCGTACACGACGCAGTCGGACAGGATCGCCACCGGGTACTGCCCGGTGAACGCCGCGTGCTTGACGATCTTGCGGTGCAGGTTGATGCGGGTGCGGGAGATGACCGCCGCGCGGATGTCCGGCCGCCACGTCGGCCGGGAAAGGGCGCGCCAGGGTTCGCCGGGCTTCCAGCCCTCACCGCGCGGGCGCTCGCGCAGCTTGCCCAGGCCGCCCTTCACCGTCGCCTTGACCGCGTCCACGACGATCGCCAGCTCCGGGTCACGCTGCCGCCAGCCGTCCATCGCCGCAAGGAAGTCCGCCGGCGACAGGTCGGCGTCGACGCCGAGGTCGGCCATCGTGGCGAGGAAGGCGTCGCGCAGCCGGTTGTACCAGCCGTCCAGGTAGCGGCCATTCTTGTAGCGGACATACGCCTCGACCGGCGCGACGTCGTAGCCGAGCTCCACCGCGTAGGCAACGGTGGGCGTGGCGTACCAGGCCGGGCCGTCGGGGCGTTCGCCCTTCGGCGTGAACGGGCTGGGCAGCAGACTCGCGTCCAGGTCCGCCCACTTGTCCTTGCCGACCTTCACCCGCGACAGGTCCACATGGGAGAGGTCGACCAGCCAGGAGCCGGGCAGCTTCGGGTCGAACGCAGGGGCCTTGACGTGCGTGGGCGCGCCGAGGCCGACGACCAGGCCGTTGGCGCCGGCGGCGAAGGCCATGTTCACGTCGATGCCGACCAGGTGCCGCAGGGTGCACTCGGCATCCGTCATCGGCCGCGCCCAGTCGTACGCCTCCTCGAACAGCTTCTCCCCGGGGCCGCGCATGTGGAAGCGCGGCAGGTCCGCCAGGAGCGGGTGCCCGTCGGGGGCCTCGCACGGCGCGCAGTCCACCGGGTCCTTCCCCAGCGAGCCGGGATTGTGCTCGGAATGCCGCTTGCCCGACGCGTCCGGTTCAGAGGCGCGGGTCGGCGGGTGCAGCGCGGTCATCAGCTCCAGGCCAGTCACGGCCGTTGAGCCGCGCGGCGTCATCACCCGCGACGCGTACACACCCAGCAGCCGGGCGAGCTCCGCCGGCGGCAACTGCCCGGCCTCGCCCCAGTGACGGGAGTCCAGCGCGTTCCACGACGGAATGCACAGCTGCACACAGGCACGCTCCGAACCCGTGGCCGGGCGGTAGATCCGCGCCCACGGCCCAAACCCCCGCTTCGTCAGCTTCCACTCCGCACGCACCAGATGCTTGATGACCTTGTGGCCCTCAGGGATCCGCCCGGCGAGCCGCTCCTCCTCGGTGAGGGCGACCGGGAGACCGTAGCGCTCCAGCGCGGCCTCGGTGAGCACCAACAGCGGGTCGGCGTCCTTGCCTGGGCCGGACAGCTTCGGCGCCCCGAGCCGTGCTTCCTTCAGCGTCCACTCCACCAGGGCCGGGATCGACTTCGCGGGCACGTCCAGGACCAGACCGCCGGGGCAATACGCATACGCCTGGCCGTCGACGTCGACATCGACGACCGCCAGCGGACCGTTCTCGAACCGCGGGTCCGTGCCACCGGCCGGGGTGTTCGCCGGGGCGGCCTTCCTCGCGGCCGGCCGACGCGACGCCGACGACGTCGGCCTGGCGGTGCGAGCCGGACTGGGCGCAGCCACCGGAGCTGGGGCGACGGAGGCAGAGGTCTGGGTGTGCTCGGTCGCGGTCATGGCCCCAGCCTCGGAGACCGGCGCCGCAGCGGTCCGGACTTCCGTAGCGGGGGCGGGCTCGCTGGTGAACATCTCGGGCACCGCCGTGTCCTGCTCGGGTGCGGCCGAGCTGGTGGGGGCGGGGTACAGCTCCGCGAGCTGCCGCAGCAGCCGGGCGTACGCGTCGCGCTCCGGCGGGCGGGGCTCGGTCTTGCCGGCCTCCCAACCGGACACCGTGGCCCGCCGCACCTTCAGCGCGCCTGCCACCTCGTCGATCGTCAGGCCGTGCGCGGCACGCAGCCGCTTGCGCTCCGCCGGCGGCGGCAACACAGACCGGGACGCCACCAGCGCATCGACCGCATCAAACAACTCAGACATCGAACACCTCCCGACCACACCCTAGCCCATGGAACGCACGAAGCGCGTACGTTCACCGTACGGATAGCGTACGAATGCCGTACGCGTGGTTAGCTTTCAGGGTTGATCTCGGAGACCAGTCCAGGCGCGGTCCAGCCGTGGACCGGCTCGGGCGGCAGTCAGTCGGACAGGGCAGCTTCCGGATCCCGCATGCCGCGCAACCGTCCATCCTGATGCATCCGCCCCCTACTGATGACGCGTTCGCCGCTTTTGCCGGTGAAGGAGCCGCGCCCGGCTTGACTCCCACAACGGTCACTGACCGGCCGTGCACAAGCGATGGTCAGTTCCGCGAGTAGGCCGTGTTCGCACTGAGAGGGGCGCCAGGATGCGTGAGCCGACGTGGACTGTGCACTTCACTTCGAGGGATGTTGTGCAGCCGCAGACTGTCGCGCCAGAGCTACGAGGGCTGCCAGGCAACCTGGGCGTGTGGCTGGACGAGGCGGGCCTGCCGGACGGGCTGCCGTTCCTGCTGTCGCCGCGGTGGGAGTACGACGTGGCGCTGAACTCCTATTTCCAGCGGCCGCAGTTGGTGTTCGCGCCATGGAACAGCAACGCCAACCGGGCCCGGGCCTTGGCAGGGTTTTTGACATTCGTGTACCGGGCGCGGGGCGGGCGGGGGTGGCGGGAGGTCACCGAGGCCGATCATCTGGCGTATCACCAGTGGCGGCGGCGGGATGCGGCCGGGCCGCGGGTGTCGGGCGGCACGTGGAGCCAAGACGTGTCCCACGTCAACCAGTTCTACGGCTGGGCTGTCCAGCAGGGGCAGCTGGGCGCGATGCCCATCCCGCACCGGCTGTCCAGGGCCGCGCCCTGGGGCGTGCCGTCTGGCGCCCGCGTTCAGGCGACTGTTCCGGCGACCTACGCGCATGACCGGGGCGGTGAGCGCATTGAGTGGCTGCCGCCGGCGTCGTACCGGCTGTGGCGGGACGTGGGACTGCGGGGATACGGGCCCGACGGGCTGCCGTCGCGGCGGTTTCGGGGGCGCTGGGCGGCGCGGAATGCGGCGTTCGCCGACCTGATGGTGCGCACCGGGATGCGGCTGTCCGAGCAGGCCCACCTGGCGAGCCTGGAAGTGCCGACCGGGCCTGGGGCGGGCGGCTACCAGCGGTTCTGGCTGCCGGGGGCGATCGCGAAGTGTTTCTCCGCCCGCTGGATCTATGTCCCGCACAGCGTGCTGCGCGAGCTGACGGCCTACGCGCAGCTGGATCGGGCGGAAGTGGTCGAGGACGCCCGAGCGGCCGGCGCCTACCGGCGATGGCGTCGTCCGCTGGTCATCGACGACCCGTCGCGGCCGCAGCTGGCCCGGGTCACCGGGAGCAGCACCCGCCGCGTGGTGAACCTGGCCGAGCTCACGGCGGGGGAACGGCGCCGGCTGCTGGTGGAGGGCGAGGACGGCCTGGAACCGGCGCTGTTCTGGCTCGGTGAGAACGGGCAGCCGCTGGCGGTGTCGACGTGGAAGAGCGTCTTCGCCGACGCCAACAAGCGCTGCCAGGCGCGCGGGGTCGCGCTGTGCTGTCATGCCCATCTGCTGCGGCACAGCTTCGCCGTGGTGACTCTGGAACAGCTGCAGCGCGGCCACATCGCAGCCCTCGGCCAGCTCAACGAAGGCCAGCGCGGCCACTACACGCGGATCTTCGGCGACCCACTGGACTGGGTGCGCCGCCGGCTGGGCCACCGCTCCGTGGTGACGACGACCGTCTATCTGCACGCCCTGCAGGAGCTGGAGATGGAAACCCGCATGGCGCTGGTGCCCGATACCTGGGAGGACCCGCGCGACACCCCGCTGCAGCGGCTCGGCGACGACCTGCGCGCACCGGCCGGCACGGGCGGAGTAAGCGGGTGAGCCGGCGGGGGCGGAGCAGCACCGGACCGGGCCGTCCGGCAGCGCTGCCCCATGGCGCCTACGCACCCGCCGCGCCCGTGCAGCAAGGGGCGGACGACACGCTGGTGGTGGCCTTCCACGGGGACGACGGCCGCCGCGCCGCCTTCGACGTCTCCCGGCTGCCGCTGCCAGGCTGGCACCAGGCCCTGGCCGCCGCGTTCGCCGAGCGGACCGGCCCGGCCGGAGGGCTGCGCACCCACGCCGCGGCGCGGACAGGCTGGGGGTCCCTGGTCCGCCTGATGCGGTTCCTCGGCTCGCTGCCCCAACCGCCCACGGTGCCGGGCGAGCTCACGCCCGAGCATGTGTCGGCCTTCCACGCCCACCGGATGGCGACCTCGCCGGCCACCGCGCGCCAGGACCTCACCCGGGCCCGGCTGCTGTTCACCCGGCCCGGTCTGTGCGAGCAGGTCGCACCGCAGGTGATCGACCACCTTCGGCGACGCCTGCCCGCGCCCCGGACGCCGCTGGTGGCCACTGGCACCGCCGCCTCATCGGCGACGGGCGGCACCAAGCGGCTGACGAGCGGATACTCCGACGGTGAACTGGCCCGGCTGATGGCTGCGCTGCGGGCGGATGCCGCCAAAATCCGCGACCGCATCCGGGCCGGGGAGGACATACTGCGCCGCTACCAAAGGGACCCGCAGGCCCTGGACGAGAACGACCGCGCCCTGGGACGGATGCTGGAGCAGATGGCCGCCACCGGGCAGGTCCCCACACCGCCCGGTGCCCGCCCCAACCCGTTCGCTCCCGAGCGGCGGCAACTGGCGGGCCGTCTGTTCCTGACGCTGCGGGACCTTCCTCCGCTGTTGCTGCTCGCGGCCGCACTGTCCGAACGCAACGGTGAGACGGTCAAGGAACTGCCCGTGGCGCACCGGATGCTGGAAGACCGGGCGGTCGAAGTGGTCATCGTCAAGCGCCGGCGGGGAGCGAGCCGCTGGTGGGAGACCGTCACCTGGGAGATCGGTGCCCCAGGCAGGGAACTGCACACGCCCGGCGGGTTCTACCTGCTGCTGCTGGAGCTGACCGCCCGCAGCCGCCGGCTGCGCGGCTCGCCATCACCGCTGCTGTGGTGCGTGTGGCGCAACGGATACGGAGCCGGGCTGGGGGTCGCCGATGACCACTGCGCGCCGTTCGAACACTCCCTGCGGGGAACCCCAATCCTGCCCACCGCGTGGGCGGCCAACCGGCCGCGGCCGTTGCTGGCCGATCCACAGCCCGGGAGTAACGGCCCACATGGGTCGGGGGATGCCCTGCCGCTGCAGGTGAGCTTCAACCGGATCAAGACCAGCATGGAGGTACGACGCACGAAACGGATGGGCGGCCACCTGCCCTCGGCCGCCAAGTCCAACACCATGCCCGTGCTGTTCCGCAACTACCTCAGCGGCGATCCGGTCATCACCTCCTGGGCCGAGGAGGTCCTCGGGGAGGCGCTCGTCGACGCCGAACAGGCAGCCCTCCTGGCCCATGAGCGAGCCGTACGGGCGGCGGGCGGCGGACCCCGCGTCCTTACCGGACCGGCCGATACCGCGGCACTGACAAAGGCCGGGCTCGCGCCGTCCGCGGCCCGGCAGGTGGCGGACGGCGCCCTGGACACGGGCTGGAGTGCCTGCGCCAACCACGACCGCCATCCCCTCACCCAGCAGCCGTGCCAGGTCTCCTTCCTCGACTGCTTCCACTGCGGGAACTGCCTGATCACCCGGGACCACCTGCCCCGCCTGCTCGCCCTGAGCGACGCCCTTGCCCATCGCCGCCGCGAACTGCCCGAAAAGCAGTGGTGGCAGCGCTACGGCCCGGCCTGGGTCGCCATCCGCCAGGACATCCTCACCCGCTTCACCCCGGCCGAACTCGAGCAGGCCCAGACTCACAAGCCACAAGACGCGCTGCTCGACCTGGCCGAAAACCCGTGGGAGACCCCATGACCACCACCCCGCACAGCCGGCCCGTGGCCGTCCCACCGCCGCCCCTGGCACCGGAGAGCAACCCGTTCGTCCTGCACGGCTGCACCCTGAAGCTGGGCAGCAGGCTTCAGGAGACCTCACGCTTCGGTGACGACGTGTGGAACCTGGGCCCGGCCATGGTCAAGAAACACGACCGCCGGTTCATCCTCGACTTCCGCCTCATCCCCGCCGCCCACCGCCACGTAGGCAAAGAACTCTGCTACGCCATGCTGTCCGGACCCGCTCCTCCCGGAGAGACGCAGCCCGCGGCCGCGACCGTCCGCACCGTCTTCACCGAACACGTCCGCTTCCTGCGCTGGGCCGCCGCCCGCAGTGGGCGACTGGAGACACTCAGCGGCGCGGATCTGGAGGACTACCAGCGATTCCTGATCCAGTCTCTCCCCCGCACCAGTGCCCGCCAGAGCGCCCGAGCAGGCGCCCGCAAGTTCTGGCTCTGGCGAAGCTGCCTGTCCTGCGACGCCCTGCGCTTCGACCCCGCCCACATCGACGGATGGGCCGAAAACGCCGCGCACCGGCGGGAGAACACCACCGCCCGCATCCCCGAGGAAGTCCTGGGACCGCTGTTCGTCTGGTCCATGCGGTTCATCGACGAATTCCGCGCCGACATCCTCGCCGCCGACCGCGCCTGGCACACCCCTGCCCCGCCGCCGGTCAAGCCGCCCCCCTACGGCCAGGTATACGGACTGCTGCGGGCATGGCTGGACGAACGCATCGCCTCCCGCCAACCGCTGCCCGGCTGGCGCGGCAAGCCCAGCCTGACGGCGATCGCCCGCGCCGTCGGATGCAGCAGAATCTCTGTGACCCGTCACAGCCGCATGATCGACGAGACCGCTGCCCTCGTCAGTATCCGACCCCAGCCGGTCAGCGACCAGCCCATCCACGGCCGGCTCGACGGCCAGCCCTGGATCCAGGGGATCCTGGCCGACTACAGCGAACCCGACAGCCTCGCCAACCTCGCCCGCCTCCTGCAGGACGCCTGCTACATCGTCCTGGCCTTCCTCTCCGGCGCCCGCGACAGCGAACTCAAACACCTGAAACGCGGCTGCCTGGCCGTCGAACGCGACGCCGACGGCCGCCCCTACCGGTGGAAGATGCACAGCCTCGCCTTCAAGGGTGAAAGCGACCCGGCAGGCACCCCCGCCACCTGGAGCATCGGCGAACCTGCCGCACGGGCCATCACCGTCCTTGAGCAGTTGCAGCCGCCCGACAGCGACTACCTCTTCGCTCCCCTGCCCCACACCCCCGGCGCCCTCCCCGACGCCGTCAACCAGGTCCTGAGCAGCGGCGCCACCAACGCCCGCCTGAACCGGTACACCGCCTGGATCAACGACTACTGCCTACGCCACAGGCGCAACGACGTCATTCCCGCCATCGACCAACAGCAATGGCACCTGACGAACAGGCAGTTCCGGCGCACCCTGGCCTGGTACATCGCCCGCCGCCCCGGCGGCGTCATCGCCGGAGCCCTCGCTTTTCGCCACCACTGCATCCAGGTCTTCGAAGGCTACGCCGGCACCAGCGACTCCGGCTTCCGCGCCGAAGTCGAAAGCGAACAAGCCCTCGCCCGCGGCGAACACCTCATCGCCGCCATCGACGCCCACGAACACACCACGCTGACCGGCCCCGCCGCCGACGAAGCCGCCCGCCGCCTCAAGGAGTTCGGCATCCGCGCCCGCTTCCACGGCACCCTCGTCCTCGACGAGGCACGACTACGACGGCTGATGACCCGGCACGACCCGGCCGTCTACCCCGGCCAGTACGTCACCTGCGTCCACGACCACACCAAAGCCCTGTGCGAAAAAGCCCGCAACCGCCGCAGCGAAAACCTTCCCGACCACGGCAGCTGCAAGCCCCTGGCCTGCCACAACGTCGCCCTCACCCCCGAAAACACCGCCGCCTGGCAACACGAAATCAACCGCATCAACCACCGCCTCGCCTCCCGCCCACCCCTGCCCCCGCTCCTGCAGCACCAGCTCCAGGCACGCCACGAAGAGATCACCGCATTCCTTCAGCGGAACAACCCCACCCCACCGGAGAGCGCGTGACCCGCCCCGCCGCCATCCCCACCGAAACCCGAGCCCGCCAGGTCACGGACCAGTACCTCAACGACTGCCACACCAACGGCAAACGCCCCAGCGTCCTCGCCCTCGCCACCCGGCTCGGCCTGAGCAACACCACCTTCCGCCGCCACTTCCCCCAACTGGCCAAAGAAATCACAGCCCTTCGCAGCCATCCGTCCTCACCAGCGGGCCACGAGGCACGGCCAAGTCCCTACGACGTCCTCATCGCCAGGAACGCCAAACTCCGCCGGACCAACCGTGCCCTGACCGAAAACCTCCACTACGCAGCCGCCCACATCCAACGCCTTGCCCTGGACAACGCCCGCCTCCGCCAGGCCCTGGAGGCCAGCCACAACATCACCCGCATCGACAAACCTGAACGAGACCGACGGCACTGACCCTCCCCACCAACCCGCCGTGCTCCCTCGCCACAGCGGTCAACGGTCAGACCACAACCACCGCCACAAGATCGCCGTAGATGTCGCCACCCGCGCCATCCTCGCCGCCGTCCTGCGCCCGGCCGGCACCAAGGCCGTGGATGCGGCCCTGCTGCTGGCGGAGATGGCCGTCCCGCACCCCGCCCGCCCCACCTGGCCCGACGCGCTGCGCCTCGCCCACACCCAACTCCCCCAGCTCCAGCGGCTGATGACCCTGGACGAACGCCTTCAGGGCGCCGCCGCCCGTCCAGTCGTGGTGCCCGAGACGATCGTCGTGGACCGGGGCAAGATCTATCTGTCCACGGCGTTCAGCGCCGCCTGCGAAACTCTCGGCATCAGCGTCCAGCCCACCCCGCCCCACGCCCCCGCCGCCAAAGGCATCGTCGAGCGCACCTTCGGCACCATCAACGCCCTGCTGTGCCAGCACCTGCCCGGCTACACCGGCTCTGATGTCACCCGCCGCGGACCGGATGCCGAAACCGAGGCCTGCTTCAGCGTCGCCCAGCTGCAGGACCTGCTGGACGAATGGCTGATCCACTACCACCACCGCCCCCACGAAGGCCTGCGCCACCCCACCCTGCCCAAGAAGGCCCTCACCCCGAACCAGATGTGGGCCGCGCTGGTCGCCGTGGCCGGCCACGTGCCCCTCCCCCTCAGCGGCAGCGACTACCTCGAACTGCTGCCGGTGCGCTGGCAGGCCATCACCGAACGCGGCATCCGCGTCGACCACCGCACCTACGACCACGATGTCCTCACCCCCTACCGCGGCCAGCCCTCCCCCGTCACGGCGCGCGGCGGCAAATGGGAAGTCCACACCAACCCCCACGACGCCCGCCAGGTCTGGATCCGCCTGCCCGACGGACACCTGACAGAGATCCCGTGGATCCACCGCGACCACATCCACGAGCCGTTCAACAGCGCCACCTGGCAGCACATCAAAACCATCACCGCCCGCCACGGCGACCGCGACACCCACGAGGCCGACCTCGCCGACGCCCTCGACCAGCTCATGCGCCGAACCCAGACCAACACCGCCACCCCAGGCGAGCAACGCCTGATCACCCGCACCGCACCGCTGAAAACGCCCCCGCCAGCGGCCGACCACCACACGCCCCACACCCCGGGCCCTCAGGCCGACAGATGGGACGACGACAGTCTCGACGACCTCGACGACCCAGAGCAGGCTGATGGCGAGGAGGAAACCCCCGACAACGGCGACGCGCCCGTCCCGTACACCGGACTCGGCCTCTACGACCCCGCCCAGGAAGCCCTCAACTGGTGACCAGCCCCGCACACAACCACCACGCCACCACCGACACCGAGGTACCACTGCCCGGCACGCACGCGGCAGAGCCGGAGTGGCCGATCACCACCTGGCAGGGCTGGCAGCACTTCGCCACCACCCCACCCCTCGCCCCGCCCCAGCCCGGCGACGCACCCCGCAGCACGGAAGAACGCCTCGCCTACCACTCCGCGTTCGTCACCGTCCGCACCCCAGCCATCAACACCCTCGCCACCCAGGTCCGCACCCTGATGCTGCTCGGCCGCCACCAGCAGAACACCGCCCGGCCCTCACTGATCGTCACCGGCCCCGCCACGGCCGGGAAAACGACCGCCCTCCTCGAAGTCGGACGCACCTGCCACCTCGCCCACACCCGCAAACACCCCGCCCCGCCCGGACGCACCCACCAGCAGGTTCCGGTCGCGTACCTGCTGGTGCCACCCGGCGCCACCGCGAAAACCCTCGCCATCGAATTCGCCCGCTACCTCGGCATCTCCGTCACCACCCGCATGACCCAGGCCCAGATCACCAGCGCCGTCTGCCACACCTACACCCAAGCCGGCGTCCGCCTGGTCCTCATCGACGAGATCCACCGCCTCAACCCGCGCACCACCACCGGCGCGGAAGCCGCCGACCTGCTCAAAGACCTCACCGAACGCGTTAGAGCGACCTTCGTCTACACCGGCATCGACGTCGCCTCAACCACGCTGTTCGCCGGAGTGCGCGGCGCCCAACTCGCCGGCCGCGCCAGCCTCATCACCTGCGGCCCCCTCCCCGCCCGCCACGGAAACACCCGGCCCTTCACCGACCTCATCACCGACATGGAGAACGCCCTCGACCTGCCCCAGCACCCACCCGGCACACTCCCCCGCCACGCGCCCTACCTCCACCAGCGCACCGCCGGACGCATCGGAAGCCTCGCCCGCCTCATCCGCCAAGCAGCCATCACCGCCATCTGCGACGGCACCGAACGCATCACCAAGAAAACGCTCGAAGCCATCCAGCTCGACCACCTCGCCGAAGAAGCAAGCCGCCCCCGCACCCGCCGACCGGCCCAAACGGCATGATGCGGACATGAAGAAGAGTGCTGACACGACCGCTGACGAGGACTTCGCTGCTCTCTGCGGCCGAACGTGGGACATCCTGATCCCCGCCCGCGCCAGCTACCTGGCCGGCGTCTCACCCCACTACGACGAGGTCCTCCACGAAGTCGCGCAGCGGACCGAGCACACGGGCAGCCTCGGCAAGACAGACATCGCAGCCCTCGTCGTCTGGAAACGGCTCTCCGCACAAACCCGCTGGGTGACAGCACTCATGTCCCTGCCCGACACCCACGTACGAGCCATCACCGAGCGAGCCGTCACCGCCGTCCGCGACTCCACGGTCCCGCCCAGCGAGGCCGCCCGCACCGGACGCGGCATCATCTGGGAACTGCCCGGCTTCCGCACCGGCGACGCCGTCGCCTCCGCCATCCTGACCGCAGCAGCACCGCACCGGATGGCCGTCTACGACCGCCGCGTCCAACACGCCCTGGACACCCTCACCCTCACTCCAACACCGGGACGCTACGGCCGCTACATGCAACTCCTCGACGACCTCCTCGAACACGGCGCAGCACACGCCGACGGCTGGACCGCCCGCGACATCGACACCGCCCTGTACTGGACCGGCGCCAACCCCCACCCGACAGCAACGGCATAGCCCACCAGCAGACCCCGACCATGCAGCAAGCCGCCGACCAGCACAAACCCGCACCGACCCTTTAGATACCGGAGCCCATCACCAACACCCCACCACCGTTATCAACGAACTCCCAACGACCGCAGGCCAGACGCCCCATCACCACTGCCGCCAGCTTCCCGCAAGCGCCGGAATCGTTCTCAGGGAACCACCAACTCCCCAGCTCAAGCAGCCCTCACCACACCAACTACGCACCCTGGAATCACAGCCACACCGAGCCCTCTAGCCACTCGAACCAAGATCAAAACTTTTATGCGATTCGCATTAGAATGTCCTGCGCTTTTGCATGACTTGTCACGATCGTCTTTCACGCAATGTCACGCCACAGACCTAACACACCAGCTCACAGGGCTTTCTGTCTGACATTCAGGTGAGAGAGATCTTGGACGTTTCAGTGCGAGACGACAGCCGCGCGAGCGATCAGCTCACGATGGACCGCCGCGACGTTGCCCTTCCACAAGGCCAGCATGCGGCGCACTTCCGGGGTGACGGAGAAGCGGTCTTTGCTCTGGGCCCGCGCCCCAGGCTCCGCGGCCGCGAACTCGTCACGCTCGGCAGCGGCAAGCCACCGCCACACTGTGCGCTCAGTCACTTCCAACGACTCCGCCATCAGCCGTACATGCCGGGTCGTCAGTTTCTGCTCCTGTCGCAGAGCGAGCAGCCGGCGCACAGCAGGGCCGCGCAGCGCCGACAGGGAGGAAGAAGGCAGACCTCCCCGCGCGTGCGGACCGTCCTCGTGGCCGCCAGCCTCTCCCGGCCCGGAGGCGCCGGTCACAGCGGCCCCATGAGCCGTGCGCAGGCCCGCTCCAGCAACCGGCGGTCCACTACCGCACGACTCTTGCCGTAGATCTCGGCGGTCAGGTGCGAGGTCAGCTTCGCCCACGTCCGGAAATTGCCGTGGCCCACATGCTCGTCCACCCACACGACATCGTCCTCGCTCACGTCCTCCCACAGCGGGTGGAAGGCCGCCACCGCCCCTGCCACCTCGCCTGAGCTGAGGCGCGGCACAGCTCCCAGGTCAGCACCCGAGACGCCAGCGCGGGCACGCGGCGCAGCGCCTGTTCGCTGCCCGCACCCGCCAAAAGGAGCGCTGTGTCCGTGTCCGGGTGGTCCCACAGCCCGCGCAGAAACTCCAGCGCCGGCCCCGGAAGACGCTGCCCCTCGTCCAGCACCAGCACCAGCACGCGAGGCTGTCGCAATGCGTTCACCAGCATCAGGTCGGCCTCCCCCGCCCCGCGCGGCAGACGCCTGCCCAGCTCGAGAGCGTCCGCGAGTACCCGACGCAGCCCAGGAACCGTCGGGTGCACACCGACGTGAACCCGACGGACCCTGGCCGGGTGCGCCAGCTGGGACAGGGCGTACTGCAACGCGACGGTCTTCCCGTGCCCAGCGTCGCCGTACAAACACACCACCGCCCCGACCGCGGCCGCGTGCGCGACCGTCCGCAGCACCGACCGCACAGCGGCGTATGCACCACCTGCGCGCCCTGCACCAGAACCGGGACCTGCGCCAGATGCTTCTGCTCGCGCAGAAAAACCTGCCCGCCTGTACCTTGGCCGGCCACGACGTTCAGGCCGAGCTCGCTGAGCGGATCGGACCTGCGTGGCCGGGCCACCTCAGGCTCCCGCTCGACCATCAACGCCCGCCCCGCCCGGCGGTCCCTGCGGATCACCCGGTGCAGCGTCGACGCCGACGGCACCGACGCCCCGCCGCCAGCCGGCGCCTCAGCTCAGCAACATTCCCTCCCACCTCGCCCAGCAGCGCCCACACCTCGTCCGACACCGCATACCCCTGCCGGACCGGCGCCTCCACCTGCCCGGTCGCCTTCGCCTGCTCCAGCCAACGCCACACCGTGCGCTCCGAGACACCCACCGTCTCAGCGACCGCACGCACATGCCGCGTGGCCAGCTCCCCCGCCTGCTGCCGCTCCAGCAGACGACGCACCACCAACCCCCTGGGCAGCACAGGCCCACGACCGGCCCTTACCTCTTGGCCCCCACGATCACACCGAACCGGCCCACCTCACCGCATAAGAACTCCCGAACCTGAGACACCATCAGCCGCCATGCGATAAAGCCCCACGACAGCGATCCCACCCATCAACCTCTCGCCTCATGACAGTGCCAGCCCTCCCTTCAACACCCCACTGACCAGCACCAATGAACCAACCACCCGACCACCAACACCGACTCTCATCACCACCGACCCCAAGCCGAGAGGCCGCATCTGCACAAGGATGTCGAGGACGTTGCCGTCCTGGTCGACGGCCCGCCACAGGTATTGCAACCGTCCGTTGATCTTGATGAAGACCTCGTCCAGGTGCCATTTGTTCCCGGGTTGGGGCCGTCTGCGGCGCAGCGCGTTGGCGTAGGTCTGCCCGAACTTGCCGCACCAGCGGCGGATTGTCTCGTAGGAGACGACGATCGCTCGAGCATGAGCTCTTCGACTTCGCGGAACGACAGGGGGAAGCGGTGGTACAACCACACGCAGTGGGAGATGACCTCGACCGGGTACCGATGACCCTTGTACGACAGCGATGCGCTCCCCACAGACGACCCTTCCCCGGCTGATCAACCCGAAGATCATCCCACTGGTCAGCCACTGTGACAGTGCCCCCCTTCTTCCGTGCCGGCTCGCGGGCTGCCGGCGGGGTGCAGCCGAGCAGTCAGCTCCGGCACAGGGGCGAGGCGCCTCTGGCGGGTCAGGGCCTGGCCAGGCAGTCACCCCAGAGCTGGGCCAGGCGTGCCGGGATCTCCGGGACGGCGGCGCAGCCCCGGGGACTGCGGGGGAGCCCGTCGCCGGCCACGTAGGTCCACGCGCTGTCTGCGGCCTTGGTGAAGTACTTCTCGGCGCCCCCCTCGTCCTGAAGCCGGACCAGCTCGTTCTCGGTGGCGTCTGCCGTCGCGGTGAAGGAGGCTCCCGCGTAGAGGACGCCGTCGCACTGGCCGTAGTAGAAGGTGCCCTTCACCGGGGCGATGTGCACGAGCCCCGGCTGCGATCGCCGGTAGGCCTGGGTCACGGCATCCTTGACCTCCTGTGACACCACCAGGGAACGGCACGACGGTGAAGGGCTCGAGGGGGGTGCGGTCGCCGGGGCCGGCGCCGCGGTGCGGGCTGTCGGGGGCACGGTCGGCGGGGCCGTGGACGTGGCCGGTGCGGCCGGGCTCACGGCTCCCTCGGCCGGGGAGGCCTGGCGGGACGGGCCCGTGACGGCGAGGGCGCCGCCGCCGACCGCAGCGACCAGGGCGACGGCCAGTGCGGCGGTGGCCGTCCGGTGACGGCGACGCAGTTGGTCCCCGCGAGCCCGGACAGCCGCGACGGGCGGGGCGCTGGTTCGTGCGGCGAGTTCCTCGGATCCTCCCTTGAGGATGGCCTCGAAGTCCTCAGTCATGGTGGTGCACCTCCTGGTCGGTGGAGCCTTGGCCGTCGGTCGCGACAGCGGGAGCGATGCCGGGTGCCGTAAGGGCCGACCGCGAGCGGATCGCACGGGTGGCCCGGGTCGGGCGGTCGCCCGCGCTGTCGGACAGGTACGGAGCCATCGACTGGCGCCCACGCGACAGCCGGGCCTTGACCGTTCCCGGCGCGGCATCGGTTTCACGTGCGGTCTCCTCGACGGACAAACCGACCAGGTGATGCAGCACGATCGCCCGGCGTTGCTCGTAGGGGATGCGCCGCAACGCCGCGACGATCGCCACGTAGTCAGGACTGACGCCGGGCACCTCGTCGGGTATGCCGTGGCGCCGGTGGGCGGTGAGCCGGTTGACCGCCTTCCGCCAGACACTCACCCGGATACGGCAGGCCACCGAACGCACCCAGGCCTCCGGGTCCGCATAGCCGGACACCTTCTCCCAGTTCTGCCAGGCCCGGGCGAAGGCCTCCTGCACCAGGTCCTCGGCCTCGGCGAGGCTGCCTGTCATCGCGTACATCTGGCTGGTCAGCCGGCGTACATGGCCGACGTAGAAATCGTCGAAGACGCGTGGGTCGCGCATTGCCCCCTCCACATCGCTGGTTGAGGGGTCGTGCCCTCATCGCCTTGTCACGCCCGACGAGGGTGCAGGGTTGCATGGCAGCAGCCACTTGATGCGAGGGGCATCCTGGTATCCGTACGGGCAGCCGGGAGGTGCTGGGATGCGGTGGTGGGCCGGGGCGTGGGTGATCGCCGGAGTGGTCGTCGTGGCCGCATGCGGTACGTCGACCGGCGGCGGATCCACCGCAGGGCCGTCCGGGAGCCGCTCGGCGGAGCCGTCCACCGGTGCGCCGACGCAGACCTTCGCGGGCTCGTCCTCGCCCCCGCCGCCGAGCCCGGGCGGAGCCGGTCCGCCCGGGGCGGTCCGCACGCCCTCCGCTTCGGCGAGCGCCTGCGTTGCCGGACACGCCGAGGTCAGCGTCACCCCAGGTGACGCGCCGGGACGACGGCTGTGCGTGCGACCCGGGACCATGGTGTCCCTGACGCTGGAACCCCGCGCGGACGACAAACGATGGGTGGCCGTCCGGAGCTCCGCGCCGGTCTTCGTCGTGGCGTCCGGATGGCAGGTGTCGGGTGACGGGTCCGCCCGCGCCTCCCTGCGGTGCGCCGGCACCCGGGGCGGCACGGCCGAGGTCACCGCTCTCGCCAAGGCGCCGGACGTCGCGGGCGCGGCGAAGGTCGTCTTCACGCTCGAGGTGAGTGTGGTGCCGTACACGACGGAGCGGTGACCCGAAAGCCGATACAGCGGACTCACCCTCTACCAGATCATCGACGCCATCCAGGACCTGCTGAACTGCTGGACCGGCACCTGCACCACCTGTCACCGCCCCCTGCCCAGAGCATCAACCACCAGCCCAAACCCGGGAGCCAGAACGTGGCGGCCTTGACGGTGTCGGGGTCGGGCAGGGCACGTTTCACTCGGCTGGCTCCGAAGCGTGGCGGGCTAGGAACGCGGCCGTGGCACGGTGCTGTTCCTCAAGGCGGTGGCGCAGGTAGGGGGCGAGGCGATCGCTGTCACTCAAGGCGTCTTCCAGCTGGGTGAGGTGACCGGCGAGGGCCTGGTGGTTGGCGGGCTTGAGGGCAGTGTTGCGGCAAGCCAGGGGCTGGCAGTCGGCCAGGACCGGCTGGTCGCCGGGATCGGAGGACGTGCGGCACAGGGCGCGGTCGGGATTGTAGACGCAGGTGACGAAGGTCCCCGGGTACATGTGCGGGTCGTGGCGGGCCACGATGCGCCGCAGGCGGGCTTCGTCGGTGACGACCTGGCCGTCGAAGACGGTGTGGCGGGCGAACTCGGCGATCCGGGCTTCGGCCTCGTCGCCGGCCGGGCCGGCCAGCGCCGGGCGGTCGATGTCGGCCCCCATATCGGCGAGGAACTGGCCCCGGGCGAGGGCCTCTTCGGCCTCGACCTCGTCGCGGAACCCGGAGTCGCTGGTGCCGGCGTAGCCCTCGAACATCTGGATTCCCTGGTGGCGGTATTGCAGGGCCCCGGCGATGGTGCCGCCTGGGCGGCGGGCGATGAACCGGGCCAAGGTCCGTCTGAAGCGACGTGTGGTCAGGTGCGGCACTCACCCGCGTTCTGGTGGGATGCCGTCCGGGCGTTGGTGTGCGGTGCAGTAGTCGTTGATCCACCTGATCAGGTCGGTGATGTCCGTGTTGGTGGCATTGCTGTCCAGCACGCCGTAGGGGCTGCGGCGTTGGCGGTAGCTGCGGGAAGTCAGCGGCGGGGCGAACAGGTAAGGCTGATCGGCTGGTTGGAAGCGTTCGAGGACGGCGATGGCCCGGGCGACCGGGGCGGTGACGATCCAGGTGGCCTGAGCGCCGTGGGCGTCCTCGCCTTTGAAGGCGAGGCTGTGCAGTCGGTGGCGGTAGACGCGGCCGCGGTCCGCACCGCTGGCCTGCCCCGCGCGATGGAGCCCGGCGCGGCGATGTCAGCTGCTCAAGGCGCTCGACGGGGCTGGCACCACCGGCTTCGCCGACCTCGCTGAGCGGGGTCCTCGCCCGCGCCAAGGACGACACATGGGCCGATGCCGGACTTCTGGCCGGGCTCACCGAGGTGGTCCTACGGATGCCGTGCCCCTGGACGTCCCACGGCGCGGAACGCCTGGTGGGCCCGGCGTTGCTCGCACTCCGGGCCTCGGTGCGCGGGTCGGAGGTGGTACAACTTATGCACTTTTCATAAGAGTTGAGGGGTGTAGGAGTGCAGTGGTGCATGTGCGGGTACTCGTGGATGTCGTGGTCATCGCCTCGGTCGTTCCGAGCCTCGCGATCGCCCCGCGTGTCCTGGCCCGCCGCCCCGACCCGGTCGCGGAGGCGGACCGCCGTGTGTTCGCCCCTGCCGTCTGGCTGGCGCTGGTGACCTGTCTGATCTACGTCAACCAGGTGCTGTTCACCGTCTATGTGCTCCGCGTGTACGGCGGGGACCCGTCGTTCATCGCGCGGTATCTGCCCACCGGGTGGTTCGACCTGGCGTCGGCGCATCCCTTCCTGCGCGGCCTGGCGGAACGCATCCCGGCGCCGGGGCTTCTCGCGCCGAGCGTGCTGCGGATCCAGGCCTTCCTGGAACTCCCCTTCGTGCTGCTGGCGTTCGCGACGGTGGTGCGCTGGCTGGACGCTGATCTGTACCGCCGAGTCGCGCGCTCCGCCCTGCTGCCCCTGGCTTCCCTCTCGTTCACGGCTGTGTTCTGTCTGGTCGAGTGGGACCTGCGCAATCCGTACACCCCCGACGACCTGGTGATCCGCGCCGTCGCAGCCGTGATCACCCCGTTGCTGATGGCCCGGGCGGCCGCGCGTGACACGGGGACGACCCGGGTGACGACCTCCCTCGCGGGCCTGCTGGTGTTCATCGGCTCGCTGGGGGCACTGGGCGGCCTGGTCCTGATCGTGTACGACACCGCGCTGCTGTACAACCTGGGCCGGATCGACGACCGTCTGCCGCTCGCCCTGACGGCTGCGGGCCTCCTGCTCTGTCTGCGCGGGGCCGCGTCCCGCCCGAGGGCCCGATCGACGTCCACGCCGACGCTGTCGTTCGTGGTCCACGCCCTGCGGCACTGGTTGGTGCTGTTCTTCGTGCCGGCCCTGGCGGTGCGCTACGGGCTGCTGTTCGGGACGCCGTCACTGGCTCTGACGACGGGCGGGCTGACGGCCGCGGTCGCGTGCGTGCAGGCCGGCCGCGACACGCTGACCGAGACGCGGGACGCCCCGGGCGGAACTGCGCGACCGATGTCCGCCCTGCTGCTGACCGGCGGCATCGGCTGCGCGATCCTCGCGGGAGCCGGTGGCGCGGCCGTGGCCGTCCGGCTGACCCCCAGGTCGTACGAGGAGGTGGCCCTGCTGTCCGCCCTCGCCGGATTCCTGGTGACGGGCGTCGCGGTGTGTGGGCTGATCGACATTCGGTTGGCGGCCGTTCTCAAGAGGGTCGACGAGGATGGGCGCTTGGTCCACCACTCCCGTCCCACACCTTGAACCCATCGTCCTCACCCGCCGACACGCCGCCGCCACGGGCCGGGCAGGATCCCGAGGAGGACCGGCCACCGGAATCCACCTCGCCTGCGACGGCTAGGGCCGTCCTCTCGCCGTCTTCGTCGCCCCGGCTCGTCAGTACTCCTCGCGTTCGACGAACGTGCCGAGCGCACGGCAGTCCTCGACGGTGGCCGTCACCGGCCGCTCGCGCAGGATCGCGCGGGCCCGGGACTCGCCCAGGCTCGTGGCGTACCAGGGCGCGTCGGCGGAGTCGGCCAGGTCGTCGCGGATCCCCATCAGGGCGCAGGAGCGCTGCGGTTCGGGCAGTCGGTCCAGGGCGGGCGCGGCGTCCGCCGACAGGTACTGGAAGTACGACAGGTCGATCTTGCCCTGCTGTTCGTAGCGGGCCACGAGGTTCTCGGCGACCGTCCCGTCCGGTGAGAGAATCCCGAAGGCCAGGACGGTCGCGGCGGCGCTGGCGGCCACCGCGCGGGCCAGCCAGCGGCCCCCGGTCAGCCCGGCCGCCATCAGCAGCACGATCACCAGGCCGAGCCACAGTTCCATGGTGACCACCGACAGCCGCAGCCTGGTCAGACCGTACGCGTCCACATACAGGTCCATCCGGCGCACCGCGGAGGCGACCACGACCAGCGTCAGCAGGCACAGGGTGCCCAGGACCGCCCGGACGAAGCCGCGGTCGCCGGGCTTGCCGCGCGGCGCCCAGCGCAGGGCCAAGGCGATGACCCCGAGGACGAACACGGTGGCCCACAGAAGCTGCCAGAACCCCTGGCGCGCGTACTCGGCGTACGTCAGTCCGGTGCTCTTCAGCACCTTGTCGTAGCCGCCGAACAGCACAGCCAGCTGTACCGCGATGAAGCCGGCGAAGAGCAGGTCGAGCACGATCAGCGGGAGCGCCCACTCCAGCCTGGAGCGCGCCCGGCCCGGCGCCACGGTGACGCGGTCCCAGCGGTGCGGGGCGGCGGCGGTGCGGGCGGCGGCCAGTGCGAGGACCGAGCCGAGCAGGAAGAGCACGATCCGCAGCGGGCCCTCGCCCACGGAGACGTCGGGGCTCAGTTGACCCAGCAGGTCGGCGAAGGCGGCGTCGGCCGAGGCGAACAGCGCCCCGAAGACCACCAGCAGGCCGGCGGCGGCCACGACGGCCTTGGCGACGGGCAGCCAGCGCTCGCGGCCCGCCCCGCCCCCGCGGGCGCGCACGCCCTCCCAGGCCCAGCCGACGCCCGTGACGGCCGTCCTGGCGAAGCCGAGCGGGCTCAGCAGGACGCCCGGCCACCTCCGGCTGCCGTGCAGAGCCAGCGCGGCCAGGAAGAGCGCGGCGAGAACGGCGAGGGTGACCGGCCAGGCGGAATCGCGCAGGGCCGGTACGGCGAGCAGGGCCACGCAGCCGAGGACCCACACCAGGGTCCAGGGGCGGGCGGTGCGGCCGGCCGCGCGGGCGGCGGCGTAGGCGGCGGCCATGGCGGGCAGCGCCGCGAGCAACAATCCCGGTCCCATACCGTCCCCGAGGAGGACGGCGCTGGCGAGTCCGGCCACGGCCGCGGCCACCAGGGTGACGGTGCCGATCGGCGCGGCCCGGCCGGGGCGGACCCGGTTGCTCATCGACGCCGCCTGTCTCGCGGCGGCCGCGGCCTGACCCTCCCGCATGCGGAGCTGGTACTGGTACGCCATCCAGGCACGCCAGGCGGCGGGGTCGTGACCGGGCAGCCCGGGCGCGGGCGGCGCCGTCGGCACGGCGGGCGGTGCGAGCGGCGCTTCGCGCTTCGCCTCGTCGGTGTTCTCGGACATGCGGGTCCCTCCCCTGTCGGCCGCCCCGGAGGTATCGAAGATCAGGGCGGCGGAGCGCACAGGGTAGGCCCGCGCCTCATGGTTTTGAACATATTCAAAAACCGTTCGTGTCAGGACCGTGACATTCGGATCCGGCGGGTCCAACGGCGACTGCGTGGTGGATCACGTGGTTTCACGGATGCTGCTCCGGCTCGCGGTAGGCCAGGATCATGCGCCTTCGTGGCTCCTGTGGCACACGCGTGCCGCGAGGGCCGGCGGAGGACCCCACCATGTCCTGTGGCCCCCGTACTTCCGCGGCGCGCCCTCCCGCGCCCGCGGCCCCGCGCACGCGCTGGCCGCGCTGGCCGCGCTGATCCTTGTCACCGTGATCTGCCCGGCCTACAGCTGGGAGAGGCCATACATACGTTTCGTCGTCCTGGTGTGGGCCGCGCTGCTGAAGGTAATGCCGATCCTGCTGATGGGCTGCTCGCTGGAGAACGCCCTGAGCGACCGACGTGGGGGGGTCCGGGCTGGTGACCGCAGCGGCGTGGACCCTGACGGTGCTCACGATCCCAGTGATGTGGCTGGTCACCGTGGCGAAAAACAGGCACACCCGTCCCGCCACCCTGCAGGACACGCTCGCGGGCTGGGTGGTGCCCATCGCCGTCGTGGTGGCGCTGGCCGCAGGATCGGCCGCCTCGTGGACCGTGTGGGTGGTCTCGCGCCGCCGGGCACGGTCCGTGGATCTGTACCGGGTGTGGCTCATCACGGCGGGCCTCGCCGTGGGGGCGATCCTCGTGCCGTGGGTGCCGGTGGCCGAGGCCTGCCACCGCACATGAGAGGGAGCGTATCGGCGGACAAGGCACGCCAACCGGCAACAGGAGACCGGCGACTTCTCACACCGCCGCTCCCCCGTCACCCACTGCGGCTCAGGTGGAAAAGACATGATCGGCCGGTCGCCGCGCAAGGACGACCACGCGGTCGGACAGGGGTTCCAGCAGGTCCAGAGACTCGGGTAAGGCGGTCATCACTATCGTGTGGCCGTCCTCGTCGCGCAGGGACCGGATGAGAGCGGCGAGTTCCTCCGCCTCGTCCCTGGACACTCCGGTCAGGGGATCGTCGAGAAGTGCGAGTCTCGGATCGTCGGCCAGCATGATGGCCACTTCCAGTTTTCTCTTCTCGCCGGCCGAGAGGTGGGACGAGGGGGTCGCGCCACGGCCGGCCAGCCCGGTGCGCGTCAGGAGACGGTCGGTGACGGCTTGGTCGACCGGATCGCGGAGCCACGGGCGGCACGTGGCCTGACGGGCCTCCTGGACGGCCACGTGGAGGTGGTCCTCGACCGTCATTCCGGCCCACAGCGGGCGGAGCGGATAGCTGCGGCCCAGGCCGCGCCGGACCCGCTTGTGGGCGGGCTCCGCAGTGACGTCGACGCCGTCGAACTCGATGGTCCCGGCACCCGGCACGACAATACCGCTGAGCAGATGCAGGAGCGCGGCCACGGCGGCACGTTCGGGTGCGACGACGGTCACCATCTCGCCCGTGTCGACGTCGAAGGTGACAGGGCCGATCGTGGGCGCACCGGTGTCCGGGCCGGAAAGCCCCATGACGCGCAGCGTGGTGTTGCGCGTGGTCGTCGGGCCGGCCTCGTCACTTCCCGCCATCGTGTTCCTCGCATCCGCCGTACTGCGTTCAGGAAGCCCCGGCCATCTGCTTCCCGCGCTGGGCTCTCGCGCTGTGCGCCCCCGGATTCTCCGGTGCCCGGCGCCCGGCGGCTGGGGAGAACCAGCGTCCGGGGCAGACGCTACAAAGCCCCTCCGTCGCCTGACATGGCGACGGCAGCCACCCGGGTCGTCCGGGGCGTAGCGGTGAACCACATACCCGTTCGACGCCGCTCCCGTGAAGGTGGAAGGCCCCAGACCCCGGACTGGGGCGCCGGGAGGACCGTCGGAACATGGCCGGTGGCTCCTGGGCGAAGGGAGACGGAGAGACGACATGGACAAGGTGGTGGATTCGGTCGCGGACGCCGTGGCCGACATCCCGGGCGGGGCGACGCTCGCGGTCGGAGGTTTTGGGCTGTGCGGCATTCCTTCGACGCTCATCGCCGCGCTCGCCAGGACGGAGGCGACGGGGCTGCGCGTGGTGTCCAACAACTGCGGAGTGGACGACTGGGGCCTCGGCCTGCTGTTGCGGGCAGGCCGGATCTCCCGCATGACGGCGTCATACGTGGGCGAGAACAAGGAGTTCGCACGGCAGTACCTCTCCGGCGAGCTGGAGGTGGAGCTCACGCCGCAGGGCACGCTGGCTGAGCGGTTGCGGGCCGGTGGCAGCGGCATCCCCGCTTTCTTCACACCGGCGGGTGTGGGAACCCAGGTCGAGGAGGGCGGCCTGCCGTGGCTGTTCGCCGCCGACGGGAGCGTGACCGTGGCCTCTCCGCGCAAGGAGGTCAGGGAGTTCGGCAGTCGCCGTTACCTGCTGGAGGAGTCCATCACCACCGATTTCGCGCTGGTGCGCGCGGCGGTCTCGGACCGGCACGGCAACTGCGTATTCCACGGTGCCGCGCGGAACTTCAACCCGTTGTGCGCGATGGCCGGCCGGACCACGCTGGTGGAGGCCGAACGGATCGTGGAGCCGGGGCGGATCGATCCCGACACAGTGCACCTGCCGGGCGTGTACGTCGACCGGATCGTCGCCGCGGACCCCACCGACAAGCGCATCGAGCGCCGTACCGTCCGCCCCGCCCCCCAGGAGGCCTGACCCATGGCACTCGACCGCGATCAACTCGCCGCCCGCGCCGCCCGTGAACTCGAGGACGGCCAGTACGTCAACCTGGGCATCGGCCTGCCCACGCTGATCCCCAACCACCTGCCCGCCGGCGTCCATGTCGTACTGCACTCCGAGAACGGCATCCTGGGCGTCGGGCCCTACCCGGTGGACGGAGCGGAGGATCCGGACCTGATCAACGCGGGCAAGGAGACGGTCACGCTCCAGCAGGGCGCCGCGTACTTCGACTCCGCCTTCTCCTTCGGCATGATCCGCGCCGGACGCGTCGATGTCTCCGTTCTGGGGGCCATGCAGGTCTCGGGCCGCGGCGACCTGGCGAACTGGATGATCCCCGGCAAGATGGTCAAGGGCATGGGCGGGGCCATGGACCTGGTCCATGGGGCCCGTCGGCTGATCGTCGTCATGGAGCACACCGCGAAGGACGGCTCCCCGAAGATCGTCGACGAGCTGAGCTTCCCGCCACCGGGCGCGGCGTCGTGGACCGCGTCATCACCGATCTCGCCGTGATCGATGTGTCCCCCGAGGGGCTGACCCTGGTCGAGCTCGCACCGGGCGTCACCCTGCGCGACGTGCAGGCGGCCACTGTGCCCGAGTTGCGTGTTCCGGCCGACATGGCCTTCTGATCCGTGCGGGAGGCGGTACGGGGCAATCCCGCGCGAGGTCCGGGGGACCCTGGACGGACAGAGCCGAAGACCGTACAGACCCTTCCGGGTTCGCCCTCTACTGCGATCACCTCCGCGAACAGCGCCAGGCCAACTCCGCAGTCCCGCGTCACTCAACTGCTTTGGGGGATCCGAGAGTACAGAACACGAGCTTTTGTCCGTTTTTGTGAGGTTCGGTGAGGATGCCCCGGCCGGCCAGGAGAGTCTTGCGGGTGATGCGCAGGTTCTCGCTCACCGCGTCGAGTTCGCCGAGCTGCCGGGTGAGTTCTGCGATGCGGACCCGGAACCGCCCGGCCTGGTCGGCCAGTCGCGCTCGCGGGTTTCGATGTGTTCCAGGATGGCTTTGACCCCGTTCGTCTGCTCCACGATCCACCGCTTGGTCTGCGGAACGAAGCCCTTGTCGTCCGGGGTGCGCTCGACGATCTCGACGTCGATGCCCCCTCCTTGCCATGCTCGACGACCGTCTTCTTGAAGCCGGCTATCCGCCGCGCATGGGAGAGCACGTGGGGGACGCGGCGAGGATCGGTCCGAGGAGGAGCAAGACCGCGACTCCGGCGGATGCCAGCCAGACCGCATACAGCCCGAGGTGGTGTATGCGGCGCCGTGTCACGGCCCATGCGCCGGCACTGGTCAGCGATCCGATGACAAGCGAGGCTGCCAGGCAGACCGGGACCATGAGTACCGGCTCCAAGTACAACGGCACTGGGGGCCGGATCGTTTCGCACAGGTCGGCGCTGAAAGCAAACAGCAGCAAAGGCAGGCTGAAGCTCGTGCATACGGATACCGTCCAGGCGACGGCAGACAGCGACCGGCGGAGAACGCTTTTCCGTCGGATGGTGAGGGCGCCGACGAGAGCCCCGCACATGAGCAGGACCGATGGAGCAGTCCATTCCACCCAGAACCAGCGCAGCGGCGGCCGACGCCGGTAACTGTCAGCCCAGTAGCTGTCGAAAGCGACGGCGACGGACAGCTCCAGGACAAGTCCGGCCAGACCATACGCCGCCGAGCGGGCGTGCGGGGTGTCAGGGAAGGACGGCGGCCACAGTGCGTCTGCGAGGCGGTCGTCCCGGCCGCCGCCTGGTCGACTGCTGCCGATCGTGGTGCGCACAATGCTCCCTCAGTGCGGTTGGGTTATGGCATGGCATGAGCATGAGGCAAGCCGTATCCGAGCGATCTCACCGATGAGCAGTAGGAGCTCGTCGAACCCGTGATCACGGCTTGGAAGGCCCGGCATCCGTCGGTCAGCGGGCATCAGGGAGGTGTACGCGATGCGGGAGATCGTGAACGCGAGACCTACATGGCCCCTCGACCGGCTACTTCGCGACGGCGGCAGCAAGCTTCGCCAGCGACTCCGCCAGCGCGTGGACCGCGTCCGACAGCTGCTTGCGGTCGGCCTCGCCGACCTTGTCGTAGGACGTGAAACCGTACGACGTCCTGTCCACGCGGTACTTGTCGAACATCGTGTTCAGCGTGGCGGACCGGGTGTCCAGTTCGGTCACCAGCGCTGTGTCGTTCTCCTGCCCGACCGCCCTGAGGAGCAGCTCAGATGACTTCTGCACGCCCTCGACGTCGGCCTTGAAGTCGACCAGGTCGGTGTGCGAGTAGGGCTCCTCCTCGCCGGTCGTCATGCTGGAGGCGACCTCGTCGAGCAGTTCCTTGGCGCCGTTGGCCATGGAGGTCGGAGTGATCTCGGCCTTGCCGATGCGTCTCTGCCAGTCACCGAGGTCGGCGATCATCTGGTCGGCGACCTGCTTGTCACGCTCGGTGATTTTCTTGTCCTGCCAGAGGGCCTTCTCCAGGCGGTGCCAGCCGGTCCAGTCGGTGGCCGGGTTCTGGTCATCCCCCAGGCCGTCCTCGCGGACGTCGACCCTGGAGCCGATGTCGCCGAAGGACTCGGCGACCGCCTCGGTGCGCTCCCAGCCAATGCGGGAGAGCGCGTACGTCTTCTTGGCATCCTCGATGTCTCCGTCCTTGACGGCCTGGGCGAAGGTTTCGGCCAGACGCAGCGTCTGGTACGCCTGCTCCTGGGCGTAGGCGCGGTAGGTGGCGACGGCCCAGTCCTGGCGGGGATCACGCTTGTCGCCGGTGCCGCCGGTGACCTTGAGGTCTTGCCGAACACTGTCGGAGTTCATGCCCGCCCTGCAGCCGATCTGGTAGTCACCGGCCTTCACCTCAGCCGTGACCCTCTGTTTGGTGCCGGGGGCGATGTTCTCGCGCTCGGCGACGACCTGGTCGTCCGGGAAGAGGATGTACACCGCGGCGGCCAAGGAACCCTTGTTCTCGATGGCGAGTTGGACGTGCCCGGCGGCGATCTCCTTCTGGGAAGTCTCGCACTTGCTGTCCGCGGCCATCACCTCGATGACGTTGTCGCTGCCGGTGCAGCCCGTGACGGCGGTCAGCGCTGCCGCCGCGGCGGCAGCGCTGACGACGGAGAGTTTGGCGGATCGCATGCAGGCTCCTGAACTGATGGCGGGGTGAGCCGGATCGACGGCATGCCGCCACGCTCGCGGAACCGCCGAGCGCCCTTCCCGGACCCCATTTCGTGCGACTCTCCCCCGCGTATTTCGGTGAGTCATCAGGGAAACCACGTAGTCGAACACGTAAGGAGCCACGCAAGGAGGATCAACCGCTGACAGACGCTCCACTCCGCAGACGGCCGCCCACAACCGGCGCGAGCACTCCAGTCTGCCCGGAAGCCTCTGGCGGAGCGGGTCGTCGATGGCGGTCACCCGGGGCAACTGCGGGGCGCCGGAACGTCTCCGCCGCGGTGACCGGCCTGGGAGACGAGGTGGATGCGCAGAGCCAATTGGATCTCCAGGGCTCGTTCCGGGCTTTCCCAGTCCCGGCCCAGGAGTGCGGCGATCCTCTCTGTGCGCTGGACCACGGCGTTGACGTGGATGTGCAGCAGGTCCTTGGCCCTCAGGCGGCTGCCACCGGCGGCGAAATACGCCTGGAGTGTTCTGACGAGTTCGGTCTCCCTGCGCTGGTCCCAGTCCAGCACGGGGCCCAGGACTCTGCGGACGAAGCCGCCGGTGTCCTGTTCGTTGCCCAGCAGCACACCGAGGAACCCGAGGTCCGCCGCGCAGGCCCCGCCTCCCGTGAGGCCCAGCACATGCATCGCGCTCAGGCATCGGTGAGCCTCCGCGTAGCAGGCGGGCAGGTCCTCCGGCCCCCGGCAGGGTCCCGCGGCGACCACCGTGACCGGTGCGCCGAGTGTCTGGGCGAGGTGGTCGGCCGCGGCGCCGGCGGCCTGGCCGGGCTCGGTTCCGTCGTCGGGGAGCAGCATGACGACGTGCTGGAGGTACTCGCAGCACACACAGGCCTCCCCGTCCGAAGAGGTGCTGCTGGGCCGCGGCCGTGAGCTTGCCGGTCGCTCCCGGTTCGGCCTCGGCGACGAGCACCAGGTGCGGCTGGTGCAGGTCCACGCCGAGTCTGCGGCCGCGTTCGGCGAGCAGGGCGGGATCGCGCGCGGCGCTGTCGAGAAGGTCGGTCAGCAGTTCGCCGCGCACGCGTCGGTGCGGTAGTCAGGGGAGGCGTAGGGGCGCATGGTCTGTGCGACCAGGCCGCCCCGTCCCTCGCCCAGTTGAAGCCTGAGCTGTTGGAAGGCCGAAGAGACCGAGCCGTCGGTGACCCGCATGAAGGTGTCCTGTGCCGCCTCGTCCACCAGAGTGAGGTAGGCGGTGTCCGTTCGCAGCAGGGTTCGTGCCCGTCGGACGATCGAGTGCAGCACCGCGTCTAGGTCACGCAGGGCAGCTAGGTCGCCGGCTGTGTCGAACAGCGCGGTGAGCTCGGCCTCGCGGCGGCGCTGTCGGCGCAGCCCGTGCCGGACACCGAGGGCGGTGGCGACGGCCTTCTCGACCTCCGCCAGGTCCTGGTCGTCGACGGAGCCGGCGCGGGCGCGCGCGGCCAGAGCCGTGTACTGCTCGGCGGAGGCGTCGGTGGCCAGCAACTCCACCAGGTGTCGTAGGTCGGAGGCGGCCGACAGGGCGGTGGGCTGTGACATGGGACGAACCTCAGGCAGGTCGGGTACGAACCTCGGGCAGGGCCGATACGAGCGGAGCGGCCGCGCGCGGTGCCGGGACCGTCGGGAGCGCGGCGGCGCGCTGCTCAGTGGGCGGTGCAGCCGCCGTCCAGCGGCAGGGAGGTACCGGTGACGAATCCGGCGTCCTCGGAGCACAGCCACAGCACCGCCGAGGCGACCTCCTCCGGTTCGATGAGACGCTTGACCGCGCTGCGCCGCAGCATGATCTTCTCCAGGACCTCCGACTCGGCGATGCCGTGGGAGCGGGCCTGGTCGGCGATCTGGGCCTCCATCAGCGGGGTCCGGACGTATCCGGGATTCACGCAGTTCGACGTGACGCCGTGCGCGGCTCCTTCCAGGGCGGCGACCTTGCTCAGCCCTTCCAGTGCGTGTTTGGCGGCGACGTAGGCGCCCTTGAAGGCCGAGGCCCGCATCCCGTGCACCGAGGAGACATTCACGATTCGGCCCCAGCCCCGGGCGTACATGTGGGGCAGCGTGTGCCGGATGATGCGGAACGGAGCCTCGACCATGACCTTCTGGATGAGGGTGAAGCGCTCCGGCGGGAAGTCGTGCAGCGGCGCGACGTACTGGAGCCCAGCGTTGTTGACCACGATGTCCACATCGACGGGGAGGGCGTCGAAGGACGCCGGGTCGGAAAGGTCGCACACACAGGCACTGCCGCCGATCTCCTCGGCCACCTGGTCCGCGGCCGCCTTGGCCATGTCGACGACGTACACGAACGCCCCTGCCTCGGCGAGTGCCTTGGCGCAGGCGCGCAAGGCTCGGCCGAGGGGGGCTCGACTTCGAATGTAGCCACCGTGTTCAGGACGTAGTGGGCATAGATGTCCGCCGCCCCGGCCAAGTCCTCTGGCACGGCTGGCCGGATGATGACTTCACGATCTGCCACGCGGAACTCTTCTCTCGTCTGTTCAGCGTCGGCTCCGCAGGCAAAGCCGGTCGGAAGCCGCCCCCTCAACAGCTCCCGACGCGACGTAGAGGACGTCCCGCGCCGGCGTTGGCCTGCACGTCCGCGGCGGAGCCGGCCCTCGCGGACAAACTCGCCGAGATCTGTCCCAGCTGGCCTCAGACTGACGTGCCGCAACCGGACGCATCTTGTGCGCAGGACCTGGTGGAGGCGAAAGGGGATCTCTAGTGGACGACGACGCGCACCCGGCCGAGGTTCGCCACCTGGGCGAAGGGGGTTGCGGTGTCGCCTTGCCGTTGCGCCGCCACCCTCAGCACCGGGAAGTACGTGCCCGGCTTGGTGTAGGTGAACGTCTGGCTCACCTCGGCGGTTCGGCGAGGTGGCCCGAAGGACTTGGGCGTGAAAGTGCCGGTGCCGGCGAAGTCCCATTCCGTCGTCACAATGCGGCCGGCGGCGGGCGGGACCTTGATCCTGGCCTTGAAGGTGACGGACCGGCCGACGGCCACATCGATCCGGTCGGTGCCGTCGACCGTCAGATCGACGACGGGCTGGATTCCCCGGCGGGCCGTGGCGCTCTCCGGCACCTCGACCTGGCTGTCGTCCACGCTGTAGGGAGTCGAGCGCGCCGGTGCGGCACCCTTCTCCACCCAGGCACTCAGATCGCGCAGCGCTTGCTGCAGGATGCCGGTGAACTCGACGATCTGGGCCGCGCGGGCACCGATGACGGGGCCTTCGAGGTGGTCGGCGTTGTCGTTGAACCAGAGGCGGAAACTGTCGTCGTAGCCCTCGCCGAGGGCTTCCTTGACCCGCGCCCGGTACCAGTCGGCGGGCCAGGGGTAGGCGTCAGTGTCGAGGAGGTTGGCGACCACGATGACCTTGCCGTTGATCCTGCCCGTGTGCGTGCCGCCGCCGCTGGTGGACGCGGAGATGGCGGGGCCCACCTGGACCTTGCGCTGCGGGTAGAGAGGCTGCCCGTCGGGTCCCCGGTATTGGTCCCAGGCGTAGAAGCCGGGACGGGTCGGAACCTGGTAGCGGTGGTAGGCGCGGAAAGCGAGGGACCACCGGTTGTCCATGCGCAGTTTGTCGCCGGTGCCGAGGGCGGCCAGCACCCCGGCGTTGTTCCCGCTGTCGAGGGTGATGACCCGTGTGGTCGGGTCGAGTGAGCCCGAGAGTGTTCCGATGACCGTCGTGCCGTCGCTTTCGTAGGCGGTGAAATCCAGTCCCGTCGTGTCCGGCTGGGACGGCGCGGTGTCGAGGACAAGGCTCTTCGGCTTGTTCTGGCTGTCCAGGTTGATCTGCTCGACCCTGGCCTGATGGTCGATCCGCGCGGCACGGATCAGATCGCCGAGGGGCGACTGTTCGGTGCCGAGGTAGCCCGGCTTGCCCCAGAAATCGTCCGCGTAGGTGGGATCCATACTGCGCACGATGGCCGTGAACCCGAGGAGGCCGTCGGGGGCGGTCAGCCCCAGCACGTAGCGGTAGTCCTCCCACGCACGGAGCGGAACGCCCATCTCCGTGGCTTCGCGCAGCATGGCCCGCTCCACCTCGTTGAGATGCGCGTAGGGGTTGCCGCTGCCGCCGGGTGCCACGGCGTCGGCGATCAGGGGTGCCTTGTTCCGCAGGACGAGCCGGGCCAGGGCGCGGACGGTGAAGCTGTTGGGCATGGAGCCCGGCGTGCCGGGGATGAAGGGCACCGCGCCGTCCCAGACGCCCGAGGTGTTCTCGATGGCGCCGATGGTCTGGTAGGAGCCGCCGCTGCCGCCGTAGACGTAGCCGTAGATCCGTTTCTTCGAGTCGTAGTACCGCGCCGCGTACGTCCGGGAGAACTTGGCCGTGGCCGCGTCCACGCGGTAGCCGATGCCGCCGTTCGTCTGCACGACGTAGGCGCCGCTGTCCACGCCGAAGGCGATGTCCTCGGCGGCTGGGTTCTCGTCCTGCAGCGGATACACCTTGTGGAAGAAGCGGCCCTGCCACTGCCGCTTCAAGGGGAGGCAGAGGGTGAACTTCTTGTCAGTGCCCGCGAAGTGGCCTGAGACCTTGCGGTGCGGTACCGGTGTGGTGAGGTCCGCCTCGCTGTCGATCACAGGTTGGTTGTACAGGGGGTCGTCGCAGTCGGGTGTGACCCATACCGGCCCGCCGTTCACGCGCGCCGTGCACTGCGGCCGGGATGCGGCCGCGGCGCTGGGGACCTGGATCGACGACGCGCCCAGCACCACCACGGTGCCGACTGTCGCATTGCGGACGAAATGGCGTCTTGACCATGCCCCTGCCGGGGAACCGTGCGACCTGTCGTCACCGGCCGTTCCGTGTGTCTTCATGAGTTCCCCTTGAGGTCGGAAAGCTCTGCGGTGTCGAGGTGCAGCCGCTTGGCGCGCCGGATGCGTTGTTTCTTCGGATCCGCGACGGGGGCCGCCATCTGCAACTTGCGGGTGTAGGGGTGCTGTGGGTTCGTCGCGACGTCGTGTGCCTTGCCGATTTCCGCGATGCGGCCCTGGTGGAGGACGGCGATCCGGTCGCTCACCTCGTTCACGACGCCCAGGTCGTGGCTGATGAACAGGTAGGCCACGCCCGTCCGGCGCTGGATGTCCTGCAGGAGCGTGAGGACGCGGGCCTGGGTGGTCACGTCCAGAGCGCTGGTGGGTTCGTCGCAGATGATGACTGAGGGATCGAGGGCGAGGGCGCGAGCGATCGCGATCCGTTGCCGCTGCCCGCCGGAGAACTCCCGCGGGTACCTCCCGCCGGCGTCGGCCGGGAGACCGACGGCGTCCAGCAGTTCCCGTACGCGGGTTCGGCCGCCCTCGGCCCCGGCTGCGACGAGGGGTTCGACGAGGATGTCTTCGACCTGCATGGACGGGTTGAGTGACGAGTAGGGGTCCTGGAAGATGACCTGGATGTCGCGGGCGACCTTGCGTCTGCGGGCCCGGGAGATGTTGCTGATGGTCTCGCCGCGGAAGGTGATCGAGCCTGCCGTGACCGGCGCGAGCCCGAGGACCGCACGGCCGATGGTCGTCTTGCCCGAACCGGACTCACCGACCAGGCTCAGTGTCTCCCCGGCGCGCAGATCGAAGGAGACGTCGTCGATCACCGTAGTCCCGGCACTCTTCCGGCCGCCGTAGCGGACGACGAGGTTGTCGACCTTCAGTACCGGCTCTGGCACCTCATACCTCCGCGATCTCGACACGGCGTGCCGACGAGAGCAGTTCCCGGGTGTAGTCCTCGGCGGGGGACTCGAAGAGCGCGTCCACGTCGCTGCGTTCCACGATGTGGCCGTCGCGCATGACGCTGACCGTGTCGCAGATGTCCGCGACGACACCGAGGTTGTGGGTCACGAGGATCACAGCGAGACCGCGTTCGTCGCGCAGTTCGCGCAGCAGCTCCAGTACCTCGGCCTGCACGGTCACATCCAGGGCCGTGGTGGGCTCGTCGGCCACGATCAGGTCGGGGTTCGAGGCCACCGCGCCGCAGATGAGCACGCGCTGTGCCATGCCGCCGGAGATCTCGTGCGGATACTGGCGGAAGACCCGCTCGGGATCCTTGATGCCGACCCGTGCGAGCAGTCTCAGCAGCTCCCTTTCCGCTTCCTGCTTGGACATCTTCTTCACCGCGCGCAGGCCGTGGGTGAGTTGCGCGCCGACCGTGAAGCAGGGGTCGAGGTTCGACATGGGTTCCTGCGGCACGTAGGCGATGCGCCGACCGCATGCCGCGCGCAGCTGCTGGTCGTCGGCCAACAGGTCCTTGCCGTCCAGCACGATGCTGCCGCCGAGGACGACCGCCTCGCGGGGCAGGATACCCAGGGTCGAGAAGGCGATCTGGGACTTGCCGGAGCCTGACTCGCCCACCAGGCCGTGGATCTCGCCCCGCCGTACGTCCAGGTCGACGCCGTGCACGACCTCGCGGACGCTGTTCTCGCCGTCCGGGTAGCCGATGCGCAGGCCGCGGATCGACAGGACCGCTTCGGCCGGTGCGGCTGCGGGGTCGGCGGTGGTCGACTGGCGTTGCTCCTGCGCCTGCCGGGTCAGTTCGCGGCGCCGGCGCGGGGACAGCGTCGTGCTGTGGGCCGACGACTGGAGCACATCGCGCAAGGCGTTGCCGAGCAGGACAAGCGCCAGGACGGTCAGACTGATGAGGAGGGCCGGCCACAGGACACCGGCCTTGTTGTTGTAGAGGTTGCCGAACGCCTCCTGCAGGACGCCGCCCCAGGATGCCTTGGCAGGGTTGCTCAGACCGAGGAAGCCCAGGCCGGCTTCCATCGCGATCCCGGCCGCGAGGACGAACGAACTCTGGATGACGACGGGCGCGCGAACGGCCCACAGTACGTGGCGGCCGACGATCCTCCGATCGGAGAGCCCGACCACCTTGGCCGCGTCCACGTACAGCTCGCTGCGGACTCCGAGGACGACGGACCGGACCAGCCGGAAGTACGACGGTGCCACGATGAGGCCGTAGACGGCCATGGCCGCGACGATGTTCGACCCGGTCCGGGCATACAGCGCGATGAGCAGGATGACGCCGGGCGTCGACATGACGACGTCGGAAACCCAGTTCAACACCGCGTCGACCCTGCCGCGGTAGAAGCCGGCAGCGAGGCCGCTGGTCACTCCGAGTACGACGGAGACGACGAGTACCACGACACAGGCGAGCAGCGTCTGGCGGGTTCCCCACATCAGCCGGGACAGGATGTCCCGCCCCGTCGAGTCCGCCCCGAGGAGGTGCCCGGAGCTGAACGGGGACGCGTCCACGGCGCTGAGGTCTGTCACGTTCGGGCCGTGGGGGGCCAGCCAGGAGCTGGACAGGCCCAGGAACACCACGAAGAGCAGGAAGGCCAGGCAGACCGCGCCCTGGGTGTTGGTGAGCAGCCGCCGGAAGAGGGATCGACGCTTCGCGGCCGCCTGCACAAGAACGGCCGTCTCCAGCGGGGGAGTGGTGGTCATCGCGTCCTCGCTTTCGGGTTGACCGCTGCCGTGACGAGGTCGCCCAGCAGATTGACGACAAGCACGACCACGATGGTCACCAGCACGCACCCCATCACCAGCGGCACGTCGCCCTTCTGCGCCGAAGTGTTGCTCAGGTCGCCCAGGCCGGGCAGAGCGAACACCTGCTCGATGACCACCGCCCCGCCGATGAGGCCGAGGGTCTGCAGGCTCAGGGCGGTGAGACCGGGACCGGCGGCATTGCGCAGCACATGCCGGAAGACGACCTGCGATTCCGGGATCCCCCGCGCTCGCAGCGTCCTTACGAAATCCTGGGAGAGCGTGTCCAGGACCGCTCCGCGGAACTGCGCGGCGGCGTTGGCGATGGATCCCACAAGGAGGGCGATGACCGGGAGGGTGACCGACTTGAGCCATCCGCTGAGACTTTGGTCCGGTGAGACGTACCCCGTCGCAGGGAGCAGCCGGACCGAGACGGCGAAGGCGAAGACGAGCCCGATCGCGATGATGAAGGCCGGCACGGCCGCTCCCAGCACGGACAGGAACTGCACCACCCGGTCCAACCACCCGCCGCGGACGGCGGCGGCGACGCCCAGGAGGACGCTCGCCACCGCTGTCAGCAGCAGCGACAGAACGATCAGGGTGAGGGTCACCGGTACCCGGGAGGAGAGGGCCGAGGTCACTGACTGGCCCGTGAAGAACGAGTCGCCGAGGTTGCCCGTGACGACGCCCTTGAGCCACTCGCCGTACTGCACCAAGAGAGGCTTGTCCAGACCGAGTCTGACCACCTCCGCCCGGACGTCGGCCTCGCTGGCCCGCGTGCCCAGGACGGCCCGCGCGATCCCCGGCCCGTTGCCGTACATCAGGACGAACGTCGCGAAGCTGACCACGAGCAGCACCGCCAGTGAGCGGACCAGCTTCTTCACCACAGAACCCAACACCTGTCACTCCAATCGTTCATGCGTGGGGCTACTGGAAGTCCCACAGGAGCGGGTGCAGGCCGGACGGGTCGGTGGACTTCCGGACCTTGAGCTTGGGGTTGTAGGCGTAGATGGTGCCCGTGGACACCATCGGGACGAACCAGGCCTGGTCGACGACGTAGCGGTTGATGGCCTGCTGATCCTTGGCCGACTGCTGCGGGTTGTCGGTCACGATCTTTTCCCAGAGCCTGGCCACTGTCGGGTCGGTCTGGTGCATGACGTTCCAGATGCCGTCGGGCAGGATGTAGTCGGCGATGTCCAGCCGCGACTCGCCGTAGTTCCCGAGCACCCACATGGGGATGGGGTACTTGCCGCTGAGCAGTTCACTGATGGCGTTCGGGCCGGACAGGGTGACCTGCTTGACCTTGATGTTCAGCAGGCCCAGCTGCTGCTTGACGACCGGCATCAACGCGTCCAGGTTCTGCCCCTGCAGGTACGGGATCTCGATGCTGAAGCCGTTCGCATATCCCGCCCTCTTCATCAGGGCCTTCGCGGCCTCGACGTCGTAGGGGTAGGGGTCCTTGAGGTCCTTGATGTACGCCGCGGAGCCGGGACGGAAGATCTGCGGGGTCGGGGTGGCCAGCCCTCGGAAGAGGTTCTTCGCCATGGCGTCCTTGTCGAACACCATGTTCATGGCGCGGCGGACGTCCACGTTGCCCAGAGCGGGGATCTTCTTGCCCAGGTGGTCGGTCAGCAGGAGCCGGGCCACCTCGCTCGGCTGCATCTGGATCTTCAGTCCGGATGACTTGGCCTGGCTGTACGTCGCCTGCGTGATGAGGGAGCCGTCGATCTGCCCGGTCTTGAGCGCGTTGATCGTCGCTGTCTCGCTGGTGATGACCTTCAGCACGAGCTTCTTGTACGGGAACGACTTGGCGTCCCAGTACGCGTCGTTCTTGACGAAGGTGTAGACCGAGCCACCGGTCGTCGCCGATGCGTCGAGGGTGTACGGGCCCGAGCCGACCGGAGCCTTGTTCCGGTTGCCCGAGGCCAGGTACTTCGGACTGGCTATCGCGAGGTCACACAGGCGTGCGGTGAGCAGCGGGTTCGACTTCGTGGAGATCACGGCGGTCAGCTTGTCCGGCGTGGAGACCTTCATACCGGCGAAGCGGGCTGTGCTGGCGCCGTGTGTCGCCGCGTACTCGACCGACGCCTTGACTGCCGCCGAATTGACCGGGGTTCCGTCGGAGAACTTCATGCCTGGACGTAGGTGCATTGTCACGCCGGTGTTGTCCGACTTGAATTTCCAGGTCTTCGCGGCGGCCGGCTGGGGCTTGCCCAGAGCGTCACACCGGAAAAGCTTGTCGTACACCGCCGAGGCGCCCCAGCCCTGGTAGCTGGGCTGGTTGACCGGATCCCAGCCCTGGATGTCCTGGGTCATGCCGAGCGTGAGTGTGCCCTTGCCGCCGGCGTTCCCCGAGGTGGAACTCGCGTCGGTACAGCCGCTCAGGGCGACCAGTGCGGCCAGGGCTGTGGTCATCGTGACTGCCGTGGCAGCAGGTCGGGTGGTGCGCCGCATAATGGACTCCTTCGGACGCGAATGAAGTTGCGGCCTGTTTACATGCGGGCCGACGCAGATCCGTCCAGCGCTCGGTGGGAGACAGCGCGAACTGGACGACGTGATGTGTACAACGTTCTACGCGGCAAGTTACGGAGACGGCCAGAACGAGTCAAGAGATCGCACCGACCCCGCCGAGTAACAGTTCCGCAACGCGCCGGTAGCGCGATCTTCACTCTCCAGTGCCGCACCACTCATCACCAGCTAAGTCTCGCCCTGACTGACTTTTTCGGCCCTGTGACAGCGGGCGTGGGCCGATGTGTCACGGGTCGCGGCAGCCCACCGGGTCAGCGAGAAGAGTGCACCGATGCACAAGGCGACGAGAAATGCACTGACAGGAACACGGGACGCGCTAGGAGGAGCGCGCCGCTCGTGCGGCACGGCCGCGCGCCGGAGCCGCGCTCGTCCCGCGGGGCACGAGCCGGGGCGCCACGACGTAGTGGACCGGCTGGGTGCGGCCATTGAGCCGCTCCAGGAGAAGCCGTGTGCTCATCTGGCCCGTGAGGTGGCCCGACTGGTCCACCGTCGTGAGCGAGACCCGGCCGATCGAGGAGGCGTTGACGTTGTCGTAGCCGGTCACCGTCAAATCTTCCGGTACCCGCAGACCGCGTTCCTCCGCTGCCCGCAGGGCGCCCAGCGCGGCGATGTCGGCGCCCGCGAAGATCGCGGTCGGCGGTGTCGGCCTGGACAGTGCCTCGGTGGCGGCCCGGTAGCCGCCCTCCTCCGTGTAGCTCGTCTCGATGACGTCAGGCTCGAGGCCGTGGCGCTGCATGGCCCTGATGTACCCGTCGCACCGTGCGGTGTGTGCGAGGACATGCGGGCGTTCCAGGACCCCCGTCGGATGGGTGGTGTGTGCGATGCGCCGGTGGCCGAGACTCACCAGGTGGTCGACCATGAGGCGCGCACCCCCCTGGTCGTCGTCGACAACGGTGTCGAAGGAGGTGGCGCCACCATGGCGCGCGACCACCACCGTGGGCAGACTCGCCCCGAGCCGTTCGAGCCAGGCCGTGCTCATCTCCGGCGCGATGATGACGAGGCCGTCGACCTGGCGGTCGACGAGGGCCTCGATGCTGCGTTGCTGGCGCTCGGCCGCGAGGCCGCCGGTGATGAGTATCTCCTGGTAGGGCGTCGGCTCCAGTTCGTCCGTGACACCCTCGACGATCTCGGGCTGGAAGGGATGGGACAGCGCCACGAGCATGACTCCGACGGTGTAGGAGCGGCCCCGCATGGCGCGCGCGCCGGCCTGCGGCCTGTAGCCCAGCTTCTCGATCGCGGCGGTGACCTTGATCCGCATCTCCGGGCTGACGCCGTAGGCGTCGCGCAGCACTTTGGACACGGCCGACACCGATACCTGCGCTTCCCGGGCCACGTCCTGGATCGTCACGCGGCGCACTACGGAGGACTGCGCGGTGCCATCGCCGCGCGAGCGGACAGGCCGCTTGTCTCCGTTGCGTGAAGCCGTCATGTCGCCCCGCAGATCGGCGTCAGCAGCGCTGTTGTCCATTCGCGCCATGCTACAAGCGCCCGTTCCGATCGGTACCCCATGGATCGGTCCCTTCTGTTGCCTTGACATGAATTCAGGCAGTTCCCTACGCTCCCCTGACGTAGAACGTTACACAACGCCGGCCCCCTCAGGTGGTTCCTTCCCCTGTGTGTGAGGGCGTTCCTGAGCGGAGCCACACAATGCCCGCCTCGGGCCCGGTCACCCAATGCTCGATGAGTCTGGAGACTTACATGGTCGTGGCTGCCGCTCCCTGCGCCCCTCGGTTCGAGCACCTCACCGATCCCTCACCGGTCCGCGGTGTCGGTACGGGCTCTCCCCGTCTGTCGTGGTCGGTCCCGCAGGCGGACGCGGACTACCGCCAGACCGCCTACGAGATCGAGGTCCTGCGGGGCGGCACCATCGAGACGTTCCGGGCCGACAGCGCCGAGCAGATCCTGGTGCCCTGGCCGGCGCGGCCGCTGGCCTCCCGGGAGTACGCCGCCGTGCGGGTCCGCGTCGCCTGCCGGGACCGGTGGAGCGAATGGAGCGAACGAGCTGTCGTGGAGGCCGGCCTCCTTGATGCGGCCGACTGGACGGCGGACTTCATCAGTCCGGTCGGCATCGCCGGCACGCGCATGCCCGCTCCGGTGCTGAGCGGATCGCTCGAGGTGCCGGGCGAGGTGCGCACAGCCCGCCTCTACGCCACCGCGCACGGCCTGTACGTCGCCACACTCAACGGCCGGCGCGTCGGCGACCTGGTGCTCGCCCCGGGCTGGACGGCCTACGAGCACCGGCTGCGCTACCAGACGTACGACGTGACTGAACTGGTCCGCAGCGGGGAGAACGTGCTGGAGATCCTGCTCGGCAACGGCTGGTACCGGGGCCGACTGGGCTTCAACGGCGAGCGTGCCCTGTACGGCGACCGGCTGGCCCTGCTGGCCCAGCTGGAGGTCACCACCACCGACGGACAGGTCCATGTGCTCGCCACGGACGGCACATGGACGGCTCGGGAGAGCGAGGTCCTCGCCGACGACCTCTACGACGGCCAGCGCACCGACCTGCGTCGCCGCGGCCCCGGCTGGCGCCCGGCAGCCGGCGCGGTCGAGGTGGTGGCGGGCGACCTCACCCGCCTCGTTGCCCCGGAAGGACCGCCCGTCCGGGTCAGCTGCGTCCTTCCGGCCGAGAAGGTGTGGACGTCACCGTCGGGCCGGACTCTGGTCGACTTCGGACAGAACGCCGTGGGATGGGTACGGCTGCGGGTGCGCGGCCTGGCTCCCGGTTCCGTGGTCGTCGTCCGCCATGCTGAGGTCCTGGAGGACGGCGAGCTCGGCACTCGTCCGCTGCGCGCGGCCGAAGCCACCGACACGTACCTCGTCGCGGGCACGGGCGAGGAGATCCTCGAACCGTCCCTCACCTTCCACGGCTTCCGCTACGCGGAGATCTCGGGCGTGCCAGGCCTGCGTGCCGAGGACGTCGAGACCGTGGTGATCGGGTCGGACCTGCGCCGCACCGGCTGGTTCACTTCCTCCCACACACTGCTCAACCGCTTCCACGAGAACGTGGTGTGGGGCATGCGCGGCAACTTCGTCGACGTACCCACCGACTGCCCGCAGCGTGACGAACGCCTCGGCTGGACCGGCGACATCCAGGTGTTCGCCCCGACGGCGACCTTCCTCTTCGACAGCACGGGGTTCCTCAGGTCGTGGCTGGCGGACCTGGCAGCCGAACAGCAACCCGACGGATCGGTGCCCTACGTCGTGCCGGACGTGCTGCGCGACCGCGCGCCGACCGCGGCAGCCTGGGGCGACGCCGCGACGATCGTGCCCTGGGCGCTGTATCAGCGCACAGGCGACCGTCAAGTCCTGGAGCGGCAGTGGCCGAGCATGCGCGCCTGGGTCGACCGGCTCGCGGACCTTGCCGGCCCGGACCGGCTGTGGTCGGGCGGCTTCCAGTTCGGTGACTGGCTCGACCCCACGGCTCCGCCGGAGGCTCCCTCCCGGGCCAAGGCCGACCCCGACGTGGTGGCCACCGCGCACTTCGCACGCTCCGCGGAAATCGTGGCCGAGGCCGCGCGAGTGCTGGGGCGCGAGAACGAGGCCGAGCGGTACGGCGCCCTGGCGGCCGAGGTGCGTGCGGCGTTCGCCCGCGCCTACGTCACGCCGGCCGGCCGGGTCCTCTCGGACGCGCAGACGGTCTACGCCCTGGCCATCGAGTGGGCGCTGCTGCCGGGCGCCGAACAGCGCGAGCGGGCCGGCCGGCGCCTGGCGGACCTCGTACGCGCGAGCGGCTTCCGCATCAGCACCGGGTTCGTCGGTACGCCCCTGGTGACCGACGCGCTGACCTCGACCGGTCACGCCCAGGTCGCCTACCGGCTGCTGCTGCAGACCGGCTGCCCGTCCTGGCTGTACCCGGTCACCATGGGGGCGACCACCATCTGGGAGCGCTGGGACAGCATGCTCCCCGACGGCAGTATCAACCCCGGTGACATGACGTCGTTCAACCACTACGCGCTCGGCGCCGTCGCGGACTGGCTGCACCGCACCGTCGCCGGCCTCGCACCCGCCGCCCCCGGCTACCGCGAGATCCTCGTCCACCCGCGACCGTCTGCCGACCTCACGTCCGCCTCGGCGCGCCACCGCACCCCGTACGGCGAGGCCGGTGTCGCCTGGGAGCGGGCCGGCGGGACGTTCCGGCTCGATGTCCGTGTTCCGGTGGGGGCCACCGCGCTGGTGCACCTGCCCGGGACGGCCGAGCCGAAGGCCGTCGGTCACGGTGAGCACCACTGGGAGGTTCCCGATCCGATGGCAGACGGTGCCACCCAGCACGCGACGGCCACCGTCCGGGATGTGCTCGACGACCCGGACACCTGGGCCGCCGTCGTTGCAGCCGCCGTCGAGACAGGCGTCGTTCCCGGAGGGGAGGCGCAGGTCGCCGGCCGGCTCGCCGCGTATCTCGACGCACCCGCCGCCGAACTGGTCCTGGCGCTGACACCGCAGGAGTCGCTGGCGGGCTTGGCCTCCCTGGAGCGACGGCTGGAGGCGATCCGCGGTCTGCGCCCTGCCTGACGGCGCTCCTGCGCGAGCCCCGCCCCCGAATCACCCGACGACCAGGAAAGCAGCCGGTCATGAAGCACGGCACCCAGCAGGGCAGCAGTTCGTTCAGGCCCGGCCAGGTGCGCCGCGACATCCCGGCCGGACTCCCGGCAGCTTCCGGGCACCCCACCGCGAGGAACGACCGTTGAGCAAGCCGACCGACAACCACCGTGACCCCCGCCTGCCCGCCGCCACGCGCGCCGAGCTGCTGCTGCGAGAGATGACCCTTGAGGAGAAGTGCCACCAGCTCGTCTCCGTCATGCCCTGGACCCTGGTCCGCGCCGACGGGTCGGACTCCGGCGAGCTCGAGGAATGGCTCGGGCACCCGCCGGGCCATGTGGCCGGACTGATCGTCGACACCCCGGCCAAGCTGGCGCACCTGGTCGGCAGCATCCAACGGCGGGCAGTCGAACGCACCCGGCTCGGCATCCCCGTGCTGTTCCACCAGGAGGCCCTCAGCGGCTTCCTGGCCGGCGGCCACATGGCCTTCCCCACCGGTACCGGGCTCGCGGCCACCTGGAGTCCTGACCTCGTCCAGGACATGACCGAGCTGATCCGCGCCCAGATGATCCGCACGGGTGTCCGCCACGCGCTGTCGCCCGTCATGGACGTCGCACTCGACCCGAGGTGGGGACGGGTGCACGAAACCTACGGAGAGGACCCCTACCTGTCCGCCGCGCTCAGCGTCGCCTTCACGCGCGGCCTGCAGGGCGACGACCTCGCCCGGGGCGTCATCGCGACCGGCAAGCACTTCCTCGGGTACGCCCTGCCGATCGGCGGTTCCAACACGTCGGCGTACGAGGCAGGTGCGCGCTGGACCCGGGACCTGTTCGCCTACCCGTTCGAGGCCGCCATCCAGCTCGCCGGCCTGCGCTCGGTGATGAACTCGTACGCGGACGTGGACGGCATCCCCGTGGGTGTCTCGCGGGAGGTGCTCACCGACCTGCTGCGCGGGGTCCTCGGGTTCGACGGGTTCATCTCGTCGGATTACACGACCCTGGAGCAGGTGGTCGACCGTCAGCGCGTTGCGGCCGACGCAGGAGAGGCGGCGTGCCTCGCGATCTCCGCCGGCCTCGATGTGGAGATGCCCAAGCCGTACGCCTACGGCCAGGTGCTCGCGCAACAGGTCGAGCAGGGCAAGGCGGACGTCCGCGACGTCGACACGAGCGTCCTGCGCGTTCTGAAGGCCAAGTTCGAGCTGGGCCTGTTCGAGAATCCCTATCCGGCTGAGCACATCGACGTGTCCGCGGTCGCGGCCGAGGGCACGGAGCTCTCGCATGAGCTGGCCCGGCGCTCCGTGGTGCTCGCCAAGAACGACGGAATCCTCCCCCTGACCCCTGGGACGCTGAACGTCGCCGTGATCGGGCCGCACGCCAATGCGGCCAAACTCCAGTTCCCCACATACACCTATGCCTCATGGCGGGAAGCGACCGACGCCGTCACACGCGGCGAACTCGGCAACATGCTCGGCGCGGAAGACGTCACGACCTCCTGGTACAAGGCGATGTTCGAACCCGTCGCCCCGGAGGCGTTTGTCCACGAACGGTTCGGGGCCCGCTCGATCTCGGAGGAGATCGCCGGATTCGCCCAGCAGGTGTGCAGCGAACAGGGATCCACGCTGACCCGCCCGCTGGAGCAGCAAGCCATCGACCGGGCTGTTGACATCGCACGCGAAGCCGACGTGGTAGTGCTCGCCCTCGGCGGCGGAAGTCTGTGGTTCACCGGAGAACGCACCGAGGGCGAGGCCAGCGACACCGCCGACATCTCCCTGCCGGCCGCACAGACCCGTATCGCCGAGGCGGTGGCCGCCACCGGCAAGCGCCTGGTCGTCGTGCTCGTGCAGGGACGTGCGTACGCACTGCCCGAGGTGGTACAGAACGCCTCGGCGATCGTGATGGCGCCCTACGGCGGACCGTTCGGCCCGAAGGCGATCGCAGAGGTCCTCTTCGGCGTCACCAACCCCAGCGGCAAGCTGCCCTACAGCATCCCCCGCCACTCCGGGCAGGTCCCCGTCTACCACCACCAGAAGGCCGGCTCCGGCTACCGCAACCCGCTGCCCCCGAACGTCGCCCAGCACTATCTCGACCTGGAGGCCACACCGTTCCTCCCGTTCGCGCACGGTCTGAGCTACACCGACTTCGACCTCGGCGGCCTGTCCCACGACACCCGGATCGACACCGACGGGACCGCACGGATCACCGTCACTGTCACCAACACCGGCCCGGTGACGGGCGCGACCGTCGTCCAGCTCTACGTCCGGGTCAACACCAAGGGCCTCACCCGGCCCGCCCAGCAGCTGGCCGGCTTCAGCCGCATCGAACTGCCCAGAGGCGGATCCCGCCGGGTCACCTTCCGCCTCGCCGCAGCCCAGCTCGGCTACACCAACCTCGCCCGTGACTTCGCGGTCGAGCCCGCGGGCGTCGACTTCTTCCTCGGCTTCGACTCCGACGACCGGCGGGTCGAAGGAGCCTTCGAGCTGGCGGGCAAGCCCCGTGTCCTCACGAGCGCCGACCGCGCCTTCCTGTCCGACGTGGAGATAGAGAATGTCTGAGCTGCCCAATCCGCTGATCCCCGGCTTCAACCCCGACCCGAGCTGCATCCTTGTCGCCGGGACGTACTACCTGGTCACGTCCACATTCGAGTACCTGCCGGCCCTCCCCGTCTACCGGAGCACGGACTTCGTCACCTGGGAGCACATCGGCAACGTCGCGACCAGGGAGGAGCAGGTCGGCCTGGCCCAGGCCACCTCGGCCGCCGGCGTGTGGGCTCCGACCATCCGTCACCACGACGGACGGTTCCACGTCATCGTCTCGGTGACCGACAGCCCTCGGGGCTGCGTCGTGTTCACCGCCGTCGACCCGGCCGGGCCCTGGAGCGACGGCATCACCCTCGCCGGGATCGCCGGAATCGACCCCGACCTCGCCTGGGACGAGTCCGGCGCCGCCTACGTCACCTACAGTGCCCTGGAGCTGGACGGGGTCGAGCCCGTCGGCTTCCACGGCATTCGGCAGGCACGGGTCGACCTCGACGCGGGCAAGATCCTCGAGGAGCCGCGGCCGATGTGGTCCGGCACCGGGCTGGTCGCGCCCGAGGCCCCTCACCTGTACCGGCGCGACGGCTACTGGTACCTGATCATCGCGGAAGGCGGCACCGGCCAGGGCCACGCCGTGAGCGTCGCACGCAGCCGCTCCATCGAAGGACCGTATGAGGGTGCGCCCAACAATCCCGTGCTGCGCGAGGCGGGTTGGAACCACCCGGTCGAATGCACGGGCCACGCAGACCTGGTCCGCGGCCCGGACGGCGACGACGTCCTCGTCCTGCTGGGCACCCGCCGCGCCGGCCACGGCTCGCCACTGGGCAGGGAGACCTATGTCACCGCCGTGGAATGGCGCGACGGCTGGCCGCAGCCCGCGCACGTTGACCTCAACCCGCGTCCGGAACCGGTGGAGGAGTACTTCGACTTCGCGGACGGCTCCGCCCTGACCGACCCCGGCTGGCTCGCCGTCGGTCGGCCACCCGCCGAGCTCGCCTCTGTCGGCGAGCAGCCCGGTCGGCTCACGATCCGCGCCGCCGACGGCGGTCTCGACGCCTTCCGCCCCGCCTTCCTCGGCCGCCGCCAACGCCATCTGGACAGCCTCTTCGAGACCAGGATCGACCCGGCGAACGGCCGCGGCGGCCTCGGACTGCGCTTCACCGAGGACTTCACCCTCTGCCTCGTCGCAGAGCGGGCCCCCTCGGGAACCGGCACGAGGATCACGGCGCGGGCGAGCATCCCGACCCTCAGCGAGTCCTGGAGCACCGAGGTCGCAGGCGACCAGGTCACGCTTCGCCTGGTCACGCAGGTACCTTCGCGATGCCGAGCGCCATGGTTTCCCCCCGGCGACCGCATCCGGCTGATCGTCGTGGACGACACCGGCGCCGAGACCCAACTGGCCGAAGTGGACGGGCGGTTCTGGTCGGTCGAGACCTCCGCGACGTTCACCGGCCGTGTCACCGGCATGTTCGCCGAGGAAGGCACCGTCCATTTCGCCGACTTCCGCTACCGCGGCGAGGGCGGCTCATGACCACCGGATCCACGGGCACACCCAAGGGAACCAGCATGTACGACTCCTTCCGGCCCGGCCAGACGTGGCTGGACACGAACGGCCACCGCATCCACGCACACGGCGGGTCCCTGCTGTTCGAGGGCGGCGTCTACTACTGGTACGGCGAGAACAAGGAGCACTCGAAGCCGGGGAGCGGCATCTGGACCTGGGGCATCCGCTGCTACACGTCGACCGACCTCTACAACTGGCAGGACCGCGGGTTGATCATCCCGCCGGTCCTCGACGACCGCACGTCGCCCCTGCACCCGTCCCAGATGATCGACCGCCCGCACATCATCCATAACCCGCACACGGGAACGTACGTCTGCTGGCTCAAGATCATGGGTGTCGGCGGCGAACAGCTCTGCACGGTCCTGACGGCGGACTCGCTCCTCGGTCCTTACGAGATCGTCCGTACGGGGCTCAGCCCGCTCGGCATGTCCGCAGGCGATTTCGACCTGGTCGTCGATCCGGCCGACGGCAAGGCGTACTACTACTTCGAGCGGGTGCACAGCGAGCTGATCTGTGCCGAACTCAACGATGACTACACGGATCTGACGGGAGCGCACTCCACTCACCTCCCCCGCCCGCACCCCCCACTGGTACGTGAAGCGCCCGCCTACTTCCGGCGCGGGGACAAGCACTACCTGATCACTTCGGGTACGACGTGGTACTTCCCGAACCCATCGGAAGCGGCCGTGGCCGACACGTACCACGGCCCGTTCACCGTGCTCGGCGACCCGCACCCCACGGACCCGAGCGGCACCTCGTTCCGGTCGCAGATCAGCTCCGTCTTCCAGCACCCGGACCACGACGACCTCTACATCGCGATCGCGGACCGGTGGCTGCCCCAACTGTCGGAGGAGGAGTCGAACTGGGGCGAAGCCTTCCAACGGCACTACTCGGCGAAGGCGGAGGGGCGCGAGGCTCCTTCCCTCGTACTGCCCGAGGCCGATACATCGGTCGCGGACCATGTGTGGCTTCCCATCCGGTTCGACGGTGAGATGCCAGTGATCGAATGGCACGACGAGTGGCGTATCGAGGACACCAAGTGACGGTCAACTGGATGGACTTGGCCACCAGGGGCTTGCTCGAAGTCACGGGCGGTTGACGATGCCGGCATCCGCCTACCGGGACCTGCTGCGCACGCCGTCGGTGCCCTGGCTGCTCGCGACCTCGGTCATCGGCCGCCTCAACCAGGGCATGACCGGCCTGGCTCTGCTGATGCTCACGACCGAGCATACGACCTACGCCGTGGCCGGCGTGGTGTCGACGGCCGGTGTGGTGGGAGGCTTCATCGCCGGGCCGGTCCTCAGCCGGTGGGCCGATGCCCATGGCCGCCGCCGAGTGCTCACTGTCACCGCGGTTTTCTACGCGTTCACCATGGGCGCGCTGGTCCTGGCACCGCCGCAACCGGCCCTGCTGACCGGTCTCTCGTTCCTGTGTGGGCTGTGCACACCTCCGATGACGGCGTCGGTCCGGGCGACGCTGCCTGCCCTGGTCGGTTCGGACCGACGTCGCAGCGTGTTCGCCCTGGAAGCCGCCTTTCAGGAAGTCATCTTCGTCCTCGGCCCGCCGATCGCCGCACTGTTGGCCGCGTTTGGCGGTCCTCGCCTCGCCCTGGGCGTGTGCGGGGCGCTCGTACTCGTCGGAACCCTCGCCTACGCACGCGACCGCAATGTCGACGCCGGCCGCGAGCCTGGCCTTCGTAAGAAGGATCGCCGTGTCCTGCGTGTGACGGGCGTGCCCCGAGTCATCCTGGCCGGCACCCTGCTCTTCGCCGCGCTGGGGTGCCAGGCGCTCGGCGTCATCGCCATGGTGAGCGGCTCCCGGGTGTCCGCGGACGCCGGACTGGTCGTGGCGTGCGGAAGCCTCGGGTCGCTGTGCGGCGGCCTGGTCTACGGTTCACTACCGCGTCACCGGGCCGGGCTGCGGCGTCTGATGCTCTACGTGGCGGCCGGTCTGGCCCTGCTTCCCCTGGCGCCCGGCCAAGGGCTGCTGTCTGTGCTGGTGTTCTGCTGGGGGCTGACCCTCGCTCCTGCGATGTCCGGGCTGTTCGACCGGCTGTCAACGCTCACCCCACGCGAGTCCGCGACGGAGGCGTTCGGCTGGATGAACAGTGCGGTCGCCGCCGGCAATGGTCTCGGGACCGCGCTCAGCGGTTTCCTGATCACCGAGTTCGGCGCCCGTGCCTCGCTGGCGGTGGCATGTGCGGCCGCTCTTCTCGCCGCGCTCGTCTGCGAGCCGTGGCCCGCTCGTACCCCAATGTCCGATCGATCAATGGAGTCTGTCATGCCCTACGGCCCCTCGTCCGTTCTAGGTGAGGTACTGCGCAACAAACAGGCCGAGGCGGTGGTCCGCAAGTACGCGCCCCATCTCGACAAGGAGATCGAGAGCGCCCAGATGCGGTACGGCACGCTCGCGCAGGTGACCACGATGCTGCAGGGGGTGCGGACCGACCCCGCGGCCCGCGACGCCCTCTACGCCGAGCTGGCCACCCTCGAAGAGCCGGACGATCATCCGGCGTCGCCCCGCGACGAGGAGATCATCCTGGCCGCGGACTACGAGTCAGAAGACGTGCCCTCCGGCAGCGCCCGGCTGGTCGCCGCCTCGCACGGCACCCTGTGGCGGACCTTCGAGCTGGAACTGCACGGCCCAGCGCACGGCAACCCCTTCACCGACGTCACGCTGCAGGCCGAGTTCCGCAACGGCGACCGCTCGGTGACGGCGCACGGCTTCTACGACGGCGAGGGCATGTACCGCGTCCGGTTCCTGCCGGACGCGGAGGGTGAGTGGTCATTCCGGACGACCAGCAACGCCCGTTCCCTGGACTCGGTCACCGGCACCTTCCACTGCGGCCCGGCCGGCCCCGGTGACCACGGCCCGGTCAGGGTCCACGCGGGCGCCCACTTCCAGCACGCCGACGGCACACGCTTCCTCCCGCTGGGCACCACCCTGTACGCCTGGACCCACCAGGGTGCGGAGCTGGAGAAGCAGACCCTCGCCACGCTCGCGGGCAGCCCGTTCAACAAGGTCCGGATGTGCGTCTTCCCGAAGTGGTTCGTCCACAACGAGACCGAGCCGCCCCGCTACCCCTTCGCGGGTTCCGTCGAGGAGGGCTGGGACTTCCAGCGGCCCAACCCCGCGTACTTCCAGCACTTGGAGCAGCAGATCGCCCAGCTCGGCGCCCTCGGCATCCAGGCCGACCTCATCCTCTTGCACCCGTACGACCGCTGGGGCTTCTCCACCATGTCCCCGGCCGAGGACGACCGCTACCTGCGCTATGTGGTCGCCCGGCTCGCCGCCTACCCCAACGTGTGGTGGTCCCTGGCCAACGAATACGACCTGCTGTGGTCCAAGTCGACCGACGACTGGCACCGGATCGCCGCGATGATCGGCGACCACGACCCGCACGGCCACCTGATCAGCGTGCACAACTGGGTGGAGCTGTGGGACAACGACGCCGACTGGGTCACGCACGCCAGCATCCAACGCACGCCCGAGGGCACCCGCGAATGGCGCGAGCGCTGGGGCAAGCCCGTCGCCGTCGACGAGCTGGGCTACGAGGGGGACATCGAGTGGGGCTGGGGCAACCTCAACCCTCAGGAGATGGTGCGCCGCTGCTGGGAGGGCGTCGTCCGCGGCGGATACGTCACCCACGGCGAGTGCTTCCTGGCGGACGACGACGTGCTGTGGTGGGCGAAGGGCGGAGTCCTCAAGGGCGAGAGCACGCCCCGGCTGGAGTTCCTGCGGACCATCATGGAGGACATCCCGTCGGACGCGGCGGGCATCGATCCGCTGCCGTCCGACTTCGACGTCCCGGTGGGCGGTGTCGAGGGACGCTACTACCTGGCCTACTGCGGCATCATGCAGCCCCGCCTACGCACCTTCCATCTTCCCCAGGGAAGCCGCTTCCGGGCCGACATCATCGACACCTGGAACATGACCGTCACCGAACTCCCCGACCTCTACGAGGGCACATGCACCGTATCCCTGCCCGGCCGGCCGTACCTCGCTGTCCGCCTGCGTGCAGTGGAGGGCCGATGACACCCGGGCAGGGAATCGCTTCGGCGCGCGTGCTGTTCGGCGCGGCCTACTACCCCGAATACCATCCCGCCGAGCTGAGGAAGACGGATCTCGACCTGATGGCCGAGGCACGCTTCTCCGTAATCCGGGTCGGCGAATCCGTCTGGTCCACCTGGGAGCCCGACGACGGCCACTTCGATCTGGACTGGCTGCAGCCGACGCTCGACGGTGCCCACGAGCGCGGAATCGCCGTCATCCTCGGCACCCCCACCTACGCGGCACCGCCCTGGCTCGTCCGCCTCTATCCGGAGATCGCCGGAGAGTCGGAGACCGGCCGGCGCATGGGCTGGGGCGCCCGCCAGGAGATGGACTTCACCCACGCGGCGTTCCGCTTCCACGCCGAGCGCGTCATCCGCAAGGTCGTCGCGCGCTACGCCGGCCACCCGGCCGTGATCGGATTCCAGGTCGACAACGAGCCGGGCCTGCACCTGCTCCACAACCACGGCGTCTTCCAGCGCTTCGTGAACCGGCTGCGCGCACAGTACGGCGACATCGACAAGCTCAACGAGGAGTGGGGCCTGGTCTACTGGTCGCACCGGCTCACGGACTGGGCCGATCTGTGGACCCCCGACGGCAATGCCCAGCCGCAGTACGAGCAGGCCTGGCGGCGGTTCCAGGCCGACCAGGTCGGCGAGTTCATCGGCTGGCAGGCCGACATCGTCCGCGAGTACACCCGCCCCGACCAGTTCGTCACCACCTGCATCGACTACAGCCGGCCTGCCGTCGCCGACGACGACCTGACCCGGCGTCTCGACGTCACCGCCGGCAACGCGTACTACGTGATGCAGGACGGTCTGTCCCTGCCGGCGCGGCCCCGGCGCGGCGAGGGGCAGACCTGGGCGGCGCAGGATGTCTGGGAGTTCTACCGAACCGCGGACCGGATGTACTCCTCCCGCCAGGAGCCGTTCCTCGTCACCGAGACCAACGCCCAGGCCGTCGGCCCGTCCTGGGTCAACCAGCCCGCCTACGACGGCCAGTGGCGCCAGGCCGCCTGGGCACTCGTGGCCCGCGGCGCATCGATGATCGAATACTGGCACTGGCGGACGCTGACCTTCGGCGTCGAGACGTACTGGGCGGGCGTGCTGCCGCACAACGGCCGTCCCGGCCGCACCTATCGGGAGGTCGCCCGCATCGGCGCCGAGCTGGAGCGCGCAGGGAGTCTGGTGGCCGATCTCGTCCCGGACGCCGACGTCGCGATGCTGTACTCCCACCCCAGCAAGTGGGCCATGACCGCCCAACCGGCGGTCACCGCGCCGGACGGCGATCCGGATCCACGCTCGTACGAGACCATCTTCGGCGCCTTCTACCGGAGCGCGTTCGACGCCGGCCTGCAAACCCGGGTGCTGCACGCCGGGCAGGCCACCGACGAGAATCCGGCTGAGCTGGCCGGGAAGCATCCGGTGCTGGTGGCCGCCGGGCTCTACATCGCCGACGACGCCACGCTGGACTGGCTGCACTCGTACGCCGATGCCGGTGGCCACCTGGTCCTCGGTCCGCGCTCGTGCTACGCCGACCACGAGGCTCGTGCCAGGCGCGACATCCAACCCGCCCGTCTCGCGGATGCGGCCGGAGCCTGGTACGACGAATTCTCCACGCTCGACGCCGACTTGGCGGTCCGGGCGGGGGACGATTCGCCCTTCCCGCTGCCCGAGGGCGCGGCCGGCACCCATTGGGCGGACGGACTCCACGCGGACAACGCCACCGTACTCGCCCGCTACGACCACCCGCACTTCGGGCAGTTCGCCGCCATCACCACGAAGGCGCACGGCAAGGGCCGGATCACCTACGTGGGCACCGTCCCCAACGCTGCACTCGGCGCGAGCCTGTTCCGGTGGCTGCTGCCGGACACCGGACCGTGGAGGTCGCTCTCCGCCAGTGTCACCGCCACCGGCGCGACCGCGCAGGACGGCCGTCGGGTCCGTTTCCTGCACAACTGGTCCTGGCAGGAGACGGCGGTGACCGTCCCCGTCCCGGTCAGCGACGTTCTGGACGAAGCCAGTTACGAACCGGGTACCCCGGTGCCACTCGGCCCCTGGGACGTCCGGGTACTACGGGAGACGTGATCACGAAGTCCGCTCGCTCTCCCCGCCCCAGCAGCGAGGGTGCGGCCACGTCGAAGAAGCCTGTGGTCGGCCTCATCGGGCAGAGTCACAGGCTTCTTCGACGCCTCCGGGCAGAGGCTCAGTCGACGTAGACGTGGGTGCCAGGACCCGCGGTCATCCTGCGGCCACTGGGCAGGATGACGGTGGCTTCAGTGCCCGGCGGTACGACCAGCCGCAGGTGCAGGCGGCCGCCGTCAGGCCGCCAGGCCGCCTCGATCCGGCCGTACGGGGACTCGTGGGCGGCCTCCGCCCAGGTGAGCCCGCCGCCGGGGCGGGATTGTACGAGGAAGCGCCGATAGCCGGGCTCGACCAGCTGGAGACCGGCCACGTAGCGGTGCAGGAAGGAGATGACCGCGCCCTTGGAGTAGTGGTTCAGGGACGCGGTGGCCTTGCCGTCGGCAGGGACTCCGCCCCAGTGCTCCCACACGGTGGTCGCACCGCGGTCGATCATGACGAGCCACGACGGCTCGGTGCCCTGCAGGAGGCGTTCGTAAGCCAGGCCGTGGCCGAAATCGGCGAGCATGATGGCGATATTTGAAAGTGGCTCTGTCCGCAGTCCGTGAATCCCCAGGTCAGGGAGGTGAGCGGGGGATCGTTTCGGCAGAGTATGTCCCGGCATGGCAAGCAAGACGGTCGAGGCTGTGCTGTTTCCCGGGATCGATGTGCGAGTGGAGCGCGTCAGCGACTCTTCAGGCGTCCTCGTGGTGGAGGCCGTGTCCACCGCTCGCCCGGGCCGGTGCCCAGACTGCCGGAAATAGGCGAGGCGCACACATAGCACGTATCAACGGGCATTGGACGAAAGGCCGTTGGGGCCTCGCCGGGTCATAGTCCGGCTGCAGGTCCGCCGGTACTTCTGTGATCGGAAGAACTGTTCCCGCAAGACGTTCGTCGAGCGGGTGCAGGGCCTGTCCGAACGGCACCGCCGATCCAGCATCGGGCTGACGAGCTGGCTGCGGTTGATCGCGGTCGAGCTTGGCGGCCGTCGGGCCGCCCGGCTGTGCCGCCGCCTGCGGCTGGCCGCAGGCCGTACCCGGCTGCTTAGGCTGCTGGCGGCGCCGGCGGTGCCGGACCGTGCACCGAGCCGGCCAACGCGCCTTTCAGGCGGTCGAAGGCCCTTGTCGCGGCGGCGAACGGATCGATGGCATCGAAGGCGTCGTAGGGTTTCACCGGCTCTACTTTCTGCGGCTTCGGTTTGGTGTGGTACCTCCGAAGTTAGAGAGAAGAGCCTCTATCGTTCCCGGGAGTTCGCCGATTCCCCGTCCGGCGCGGGGTGAGCCGGTGCGAACCGTCCGAGCTGGCTCTCGATCAGCCAGCCCCGTTCCACCAGCCGTTTGAGTTTCCCCCGCGTCCCTTCGATCTTCGCGGTCACCGCGGGCAGCCCGATCCGGGGCACGATCTGTTTGGCCTGCATCGGCCCCAGCGCATCCGCAACGACCTCGACGATGTCCCGATGCACATCCGGCAGCACGTCCGTCGTGAGACCTTCCCGCCAGTGCGGCACCATGATCGACCCCACCACCCGCACTTCGGGCTCGACCCGGGCTTCCGCCGCCACCGGTTCGGCGATCCGCCTCGAGTTCCTCCACCCGGGCGCGGGCCGCAGCCTCCCGCGCCTCCAACTCCTCGATCAACGACACCATCGACGCCCCCTACTTCACCCGCCACAGTAGAAGGACGCCCATCTGCCTACACCGTCAACCAGTGTTCTCCCAACTCAGGGCTTCCCTAGAGGGAAGCCACACCCATCCCGGAAAGCGCCAGCCTCCCATCAACTCCCTAGCGGGTAGGCTCCTTGTCGCATTTGCCGACAGGGTCAGATCTACCGCCGGATCTCGTGCCGGAACGCGGTTGAAGCGGCCGGGGATCGGTGGAGGTGTCACGCTCTCAGTCGAGGGCGCGATGGCTGACGCCGAGGGCATTGAGACGCTCCAGGTGCGGACGCAGGCGGTCGGTGACGAAGTCCGCGAAGTCGTCGACGCCGTTGCTGTCGTTCCGCCACACCGCCTCGGCGAACGCGCACAGACGCGGGAACAGCATGTACTCCGCGTGCTTGGGCGTCGGAACGTACTCCGTCCACAGCTGGCACTGCGCGCCCAGGACATGCCGCGCCGCTTCGGGCTCGTCGGCGAGCGCTGCGGGCACGGGGCGGTAGTCGTACACCTTGGACAGCGGGACGAAGCCACTGATCGCGAGCGGCTCCCTGTCGTGGTCCTCACTCTGGTAGCGGTCGAAGTAGAGGTACGCGCACGGCGCCATCACCACGTCGAGTCCACCGCGTGCCGCCTCGACGCCGGCCTCCTCGCCGCGCCATGACATGACCACGATGTCCTTGGGGAGGTTGGCTGGCCCGCCGCCTTCGAGTACCTCGTCCCAACCGATGAAGCGTCGGCCGTTGTCCGAGAGGAACGTCGCCATCTGGCCGGTGAACCACGCCTGCAGGGCGTCCTCGTCGGTGAGGCCGAGCGATCGCATCCGTGCCTGTGCGGCTGGGCTGGCCCTCCACTCCTCCTTGGGACATTCATCGCCGCCGCAGTGGATGAGCCGACTCGGGAACAGGCTCATCACCTCGGTGAGAACGTCGCGGCAGAAGTCGAGCGCAAGGTCGTCGACGTTCAGCACCTGCTCACTGATCCCCCATATGGTCCAGACCTGGGGGGGTCTCAGGCCGTTGCCCAGTTCGGGATAGGCCGAGATGGCGGCGAGCATGTGGCCAGGCATGTCGATCTCGGGGATGACAGTGATGAAACGTTCCGCTGCGTACGCCACGATCTCGCGGATGTCGTCCTGGGTGTAGAAACCGCCGTGCGGCGTGCCGTCGAAGGTGTACTCACCCTCCGGCCGGTCGGCATGGCCGATGAGCGTCTCGTGTCGCCAAGCGCCGACTTCGGTGAGGCGTGGGTACTTCTCGATCGCGAGCCGCCAGCCCTGATCCTCCGTGAGGTGAAGGTGGAGGACGTTGAGCTTGTGGAGGGCAAGGAGGTCGATCAGCCGGAGAATGAACTCCTTTGGCATGAAGTGCCGCGCGACATCGAGCATCATGCCGCGCCAGCCGAGCTGGGGCCCGTCGGTGACGCTGACGGCCGGCACCGTCCAGTCGCGTTCGACGGCCGTCGCCGAGAAGACCTCGGCCGGAAGGAGCTGCCGCAGCGACTGGACGCCGTAAAACACACCTGCCGGGTCGCCGCCCGTGATGGTGATGTGGTCGGACGTGACGGTCAGTTCGTACGCCTCGGCGTCGAGGGCCCTCGGGGCGACGGACAGAGTGATCGCGGCCTGCCCGCCATCGGCATCCGGCAGGGCAAACCCGGTCGCGGGTCGCAACGCACGGCGGAGAGCGTCGGCTGCGGGGGCCGAAGCGGCGTCGGACCGGATCGATGTGGTGCCGGTCAGGCGGAAGGCATCGTCATGCTCGTGACGGTCGAGGCGCTGAGGCTTAGGAAGAATCACACCATGTGAGCCTACTGCTCGAATCTGCGTGACAATAGGCCAATCAGATCAGCTTCACGCATCTTGAGGGGAGCTGCTAATCCGAGAATCGATGAGTCAGTGGGCAGGCGGCAGCGCCCGGCCGAGCGGTAGCGAGGTCGGGTGTCGTCGTGTGGGATCAGGCTGCGGCGGGTTCGAGGCTGACCTTGTAACCGAGCGCTTCGAGTTGATGGACGTGGCTGCGTTTGCGCCGTTCGGGATCGATGCGGCGGGTGTAGAAGTCTGAGCCAAGGTCCTCAAAGCGGGCATTGGGGTCGTCGAGCAGGTGCCAGACGACCACCAGGATGAAACGCCCAACCCCGACGATGGCCTTCTTCTTGCCGCGATGGTGGGCGATCCTGCGCTAGCGCTCGCCGAGGAAGGTGTCGGTTCGGGCGGCTCCCACGGCGGCCTCGCCGAGCACGCGGGCGAGGTAGCGGTTGCCGTGGCCGGTGGCGCCCCGACCCTTGTTCTTGCCGGCCGATTCCTTCACGCCCGGAGCGAATCTGGCCCACGAGGCCAGATGGCCGGCGGTGGGGAACCGGCTCATGCCCAGCCCGATCTCCGCGATGATGACGGCAGCCGCGGTCGGGCCGATCCCGGGGATCTCATCCAGCCGCTCCTCGCGGTGCCAGGGCCGCACCTCGACGCGGGCCCAGTCGAAGATCCGTCGGCCATGGGCTCCTTCACCGCAGGAACGGCGTTTCCATTTCTGCCGCGGCAGGCCGGGAAACAGGTCGTGGACGGGGTGGTCGATGAACCAGCGGGTAACGACAGTGTCATGCCGGGTGGTGGCCATGACGTGGAAGACGTCCGCTTGCTCCAGCTCGAACCGCCAGCCCTTGCTGTAGCCGTAAGCGGCGTCCGCCGTCACCCAGCCGAACGGAACCTTGTCGGCGATGGCGCGGCGGACCATCGCCTTGGCCATGGCCACCTTCGTGGCGAAGGCGGCGCTGTCGTCGATGCCCGCCCGGCGGCAGCGGTCCCGGTCGTCCGTCCAGGAGGTGGGCAGATACAGCCGCCGGTCGATCAGTGTGCGTCCGCGGCCGGTGGCGTAGGCGAGGAACACACCGATCTGGCAGTTCTCGGTGCGGCCGGCGGTTCCGGAGTACTGCCTTTGCACGCCGGCCGATCGGATGCCCTTTTTCAGAAACCCGGTGTCATCGACGATCAGGACGGCGTCCCGGTCTCCGAGGTGTTCCACGACGTAGTCGCGTACGTCGTCCAGGACCTCGTCGGCGTCCCACTCGATCCGGTTCAGCAGCCGGTGGATGCGATCGGGGCCCGTGTGCCCGGCCTCCTCCGCCAGCGTCCAGCCGTTCTTCCGCTCCAGCGGCGCAACCAGCCCCCGCATATAAGCCAGCGCCGACTGACGTGGCTCCTCCCGGTTGAACCGGTGCACGAACCGCTCATGCAGTACGTCCAGCTCTCCGGCCCACAACCTGACTTCAGCAAGGCCCCCACCCACAACCACACCAACGAACGAGCTGGCCAGCAGTCACGGCAAGCACCGTTGCAGTACTAATACTCCAGCAGCGTTTCGCTATCTGGCCTGGTCAGAGGCATCGTCGGAAGTGTAGTGGGCGGATGGCGTGTCAGGGGCGGTCTTGCCGGTCCGCCCCTCCAACGAGTGGCATCGAGAACTGTCCGAGCTGTGATGGGGGCAGCCTCCTCGCGTGATCGACGACCTTGCCGACGCGACCTGGGACCGTGAACTCGAGGACCTCTTCCTGCGTATCGGCCACCGTTTCGGCCGCGCCGACCTGCGACGCCGCATGCGCGACTACGTCCGCGCCCTGCTCGCACCAGTCGGCCGCGAAAACGGCTGGCAACTGGCCGAACACGCAGGCCACCGCACCCCCGACGGCCTGCAACGGCTCCTGAACGCAGCCATCTGGAACGCCGACGACATCCGTGACGACCTGCAGACATACGTCGCCGACAAGCTCGGCGAAGCCGACGGGGTCCTCATCCTCGACGACACCGGCTTCGTCAAGAAAGGCGCCACCTCCGCGGGCGGGCAGCGCCAGTACTCCGGCACCGCCGGCCGCACCGAGAACTGCCAGATCGGTGTCTTCGCCGCCTACGTCACCACCCGCGGACGCGCCCTGGTGGACCGCGAGCTGTATCTGCCCAAGTCCTGGACGGACGACCGCGAACGCTGTCGCGCCGCCAAGATTCCCGATGAGAGGACCTTTGCCACCAAGCCAGAACTGGCCAGGGCCATGGTGCTGCGCGCACTCGCCTCGCCGCTGCCGATCGGCTGGGTGACCGCGGATGCCGCCTACGGCCAGGAATGCCGCTTTCGCCGGATGCTGGAAGAAACCGCCGTCGGCTACGTATTGGCCGTCCCGAAGTCCCAGCAGGTACCGCGCTTTGGTCGTGTCGACTACCTCTTCACGCAGGCGCCGGACGAGGCATGGGAGAAGCGCTCGTGCGGCGACGGCGCCAAGGGTCCGCGTGTCTATCATTGGGCTGCCGTCCAGCTTCCGGTGATCGAAGACTTCGACGGCGAGCGGCCCACCCATGACCGCTGGGCGCTGGCCCGGCGCAGTATCAGCAGACCCGATGAGATCGCCTACTACCTCGGTTATGCGCCGGTGGGCACCGGCGTCGGTCGGCTCGTGAGTGTTGCCGGGCGCCGGTGGGCGATCGAGGAGTGCTTTCAGGCCGCGAAGAACGAGTGCGGCCTGGAGCAGTACGAGGTCCGCCGTTACGTCGGCTGGACGCGGCACATCACCCACCGTGGCGGAAGTCCGCCGGCTGCTGGCAGCTGGCCTCGCGCACCGACCCTGCCCGCCGCTTCGCATCCACGCAATGAGCTGGTCACGGTGGCGGCGCAGGCGTCAGGCCGTCGCCAGACACTGCCACTACCGGCGACGATGCCACTCGTTGGAGGGGCGGTCCGGCAAGACCGCCCCTGACACGCCATCAGCCCACTACACTCCCGACGATGCTTCTGACCAGGGCCAGATAGCGAAACGATGCTGGAGTACTAACTGATCGTTTCAGAATGAGGCTCGCAGGCGGCGCAGACAGATGAGGCTGCAGGCCAGTTCGAGCAGACCCTGGTGAAGGTCGGCGCGTCGCTCGTAGCGGATGCGGAGTCGCTTGAATTGGTGCAGCCAGGCGAACGCGCGCTCGACCACCCAGCGGACCTTGCCCAGTCCAGAGCCGTGAGCGACGCCGCGTCGGGCGATCATGGGCTTGATGCCCCGCTTCCACAACAGGCGGCGGTACTTGTCGAAGTCGTAGCCCCGGTCCGCGTAAAGGTGCCGGGGCTTACGGCGGGGCCGTCCTCGCAGGCCCCGGATCGGTGGGACCGAGTCCAGCAGCGGCATGAGCTGGGTGACGTCATGGCTGTTGCCGCCGGTGAGTGTGACGGCGAGTGGGGTCCCGTGGCGGTCGACGATCAGATGGTGCTTGGAGCCGGCACGAGCGCGGTCGACGGGTGATGGGCCGACGTGGTCCCCCCTTTGAGGGCCCGGACGTGCGACCCGTCCACGGCACAGTCGCCCAGGTCCAGCAGATCGGCGCTCCGCAGCTCGGCCAGTAGAGCCGCGTGTAGACGCGGCCAGACGCCGGCCTCGGTCCAGTCCCGCAGTCGGCGCCACGCCGTCACCCCGGAGCAGCCCACGGTCTCCGTCGGGACGTCACGCCATGCGACGCCAGTCCGCAGCACGTACAAGACGCCAGCGAGGGCCACCCGGTCGGGAACACGCAGTCGCCCGGGATAGCGGTAACTGCGCTCGGGAGTACGCGGCAACAGCGGAGCCACCCGCTCCCACAGGTCGTCCGGAACAAGATCAGCACGCACTCGGACACCCTGCCCACCGTGACCGCCAACGGCAAGACCCGCAGCTCGACTTTGTCTCGGAGGGTGTCTGGTGGTGAGTTGGCGGGACGCGAATCGGATCAGCTCAGTTGTGGTGGGACCCAGGCATGGTGCCGAAGGATCATGCGCGTTGCGGCGCGGGAGGGTGTCAGCCGCATCGCCGTGTTCCGCAGGGCGACGGCCAGTGGGTGGGACAGCTGCTGGCCCATCCGCCCGGCCTGCCGCGCGGCCCGCGCGACGGCCTGGCTGCGCGGTCGGCGCTCGGCGTCGTAGCGAGCGAGCGCGGCCTTCACAGTGGCCTCGGTGGCTAGCGCGGCGGCCAGGGTGACTGCGTCCTCCAGCGCCTGGCAGGCACCCTGTCCGAGGTTGGGGGTCATCGCGTGTGCAGCGTCGCCGAGCAGCGCGATCCGGCCGACCGTGTACGAGGGGAGCGGTGTGCGGAGTTCGTTGACGTCGTGGTGCAGCACGGCGGCGGGCCGGGTCGCGTCGAGCAGGGCGGGGATCGGGTCGTGCCAGGTATGGAATCGCCCGCGCAGTTCGTCCAGTGGGTCGGCGAACCGCGTCCCGGCGGGGAGGCTGAGGACGGCGTGCCACTCGGCCCGCCCGTCGGGGAAGGCGATGTGCCCGAACTCGGCGCCGTGCCCCCAGGTCAGCTCGAAGTCGGTGCGCAGGTCGACCGCCTGCTCGGTGATGGCGCGCAGCACCGTCGAGCCGCTGTAGACCGGACCGGGGTGGGCTGGGAAGAGATGACTGCGCACTTTGCTGCCGATGCCGTCGGCCGCGACCACCAGATCGGCTTCCAGGACCGTCTTGCCGTAGCCGACCCGAACCGTCCCAGGGCCGGGCTGCTCGACCGAGTCCGCCTCGGAGCCGATCAGCAGTGCCTCGGCGGGCAGACAGTCGCGAAGCAGTCGGTGCAAGGTGGAGCGGGGGATGCCCATGATCGGTGTGCCCACCGCATTCTCCAGCGCCGAGCCGTCCATCCGGGCCAGCCAACCGCCCTGTGGTGTGCGAGTGCCGCCGTTGTACTGGCCTCGCGAAGCATCCCGTACCGCGTCGCCGACGCCGAGCTCATCCAGTGCCCGCAGGCCGTTGGCGGCCAGCGAGATGCCCGCCCCCGCGTCCTCAAGCATGGAGGCACGCTCGACGACCGTTACTTCCCATCCGATGCGGCGCAGTCCAATCGCGGCCGCCAGCCCGCCGATGCCCCCTCCAACCACCACTGCCGCGTTGCCCATACCGAAGCCCTCACCTTTCTACATCTGTAGAAGGGTGACTCTATCTGAGGCTCTACAGGTGTAGAAAGGAGTCATGGCTTCGGATCGGCGCACCCTCCTCGCGGACGCGGCTCTCGACGTGCTTGCCGACGAGGGAGTCCGCGGCCTGACTCACCGTGCAGTCGACCGCAAAGCGGCCATGCCGCCCGGCACCACGTCGGCCTACTTCCGCACCCGGGCCGCGCTGCTCACCGGACTGGTCACACGCCTGGTCCAACTCGACCAGGCGGAACTGCAAACGATGGCCGAAGAGCTTCCGCCTCTGCGCACCGTCGAGGAACTGGTGGACGGCATGGCGCTGCTCGCCCGACAGCGACTCACCGGCGAGGGCCGCCGCCGTTCGCTGGCTCGCTACGCCTGCGCCGTCGAGAGCGTGCGTGACCGTGAGCTGCGCGAGATCCTCGTACCCCGCGAGAACGCCGGCCGTGATGCTGTCCGGCTGTTCCTCGCCGCGCACGGCGTGACGGACGTCGAGAATCGCAGTCACGTCCTGCTGACCTGTATCGACGGACTCGTCTTCGACCGGCTGGTGAACGGCGGCGAAGTACCGCGCGAGGCCCTCGAAGGCCTGGTCGCCGCCGCCCTACGTTAGGACCCGGGCGTCCAGGTCCCCCTCGAACTGGCCTGCAGCCTCATCTGCCTCCGCCACCCACGCAGTCATTTTGAAACGATCAGTTAGTCAGCTGCCAGTGGGCTCGCGTCAGCTGCTTGATGACCTTGTGGCCCTCCGGGATCCGGCCGGCCAGGCGCTCCTGCTGTGTGAGCGTGATGGGCAGGCCGTAGTGCTCGCACGCGGCCTCGGTCAGCACGATCAGCGGGTCGGCGTCCTTGCCCGGCCCGGACAACTTCGGCTGACCGAGGCGCCCTTCGCGGAGCGTCCACTCCACCAAGGCCGGGATCGACTTGGCCGGTACGTCCAGGACCAGTCCGCCGACGCAATACGCCAGCACCTGGCCGTCTGCAACGTCGACGACCGCGAGCGGACCGTTCTCGAACCGCGGATCGGCGCCGCTTGCCAGGGTGTTTGCGGGGGCAGCCTTCTTCGCGGCCGGACGGCGCGACGCCGGCCTGGTCGGGGCCGCCGGACGCGGTACAGCGGCAGGGGCAGCGGGGCGGAGCGCGGTGTTCGCAGCCTCCGCAGCCGGGCCTGCGGGTGCGGTGCGGGCTTGCGCCGGTTCAACTGCCGATGGCGCAGGAGCGGCCGCAACGGCAGGCGTCTCGGGAACCGCCGTGTCCTCAGAAGACACCGGAGCGTTGGGGGGGTAGAGCTGGGCGAGCTGCTTGAGCATGCGGGCGTAGGCATCGCGCTCCGGCGGCCGCGGCTCGGTCTTACCGGCCTCCCAGCCGCTGACCGTTGCCCGCCGCACCTGCAGCGCGGCGGCCACCTCGTCCAGCGTCAGGCCGTGCGCTTGGCGCAGCCGCTTGCGCTCCGCCGGGGGCGGCAACGGGGAGCGGGACGCGATGAGCGCGTCGACCGCATCGAACAGCTCGGACATGCAGCACCTCCTGTCCCGCAACCCTAACGTGAAGCGCACATTTCGCGTACCAAACGCGTACGGGTGGCGTAAATGGCGGTTGGGGTAATAAATCTCGAGCCTGAGACAGCATGAGCTGCCATGAGATAAAGCCCCACGACAGCGATCCCACCCATCAACCTCTCACCCCCATGACAGCGACCCACCCACCCACAAACACCCCCTGACCAGCCCCGCAACACCCCACCCCAGAACGTCGCCACCGACTCTCACCACCACCGACACCAAACCGAGAGATCACATACAAGGAACTACCCCCTGGTCTGCTCTTCTACGACATGCCGCAGCCGTCGGGGGCACAGCCCGACCACGCTCTCCCCGGCGCGAGGGTCTGGACAGTCCCCCGGAACATCGTCACCGTGGAGACGATCAACTGCCTTGCGGCGCGGGCCCGTCGGTGCCGGCGGCGAGCGGCGTGCGCGAGGGTCCGTACACGGTCCGCACTCCAGGGAGCCCCCATGCCCGACACCACCGTCCTGCCCGCTCGCCCGCTCGGCCCCACCGGGATGCGGCTGTCCCGCATCGGCCTGGGCACCTGGGCCATGGGTGGGCAGGGGCCCCGGATGTCCTGGGGGCCGCAGGACGACGAGGAGTCCGTGCGGACGATCGTGTATGCGGTCGAGCAGGGGATCAACTGGCTCGACACCGCGCCGGTCTACGGGCTGGGGCACGCCGAGGAGGTGGTGGGTGCGGCGCTGCGGCGCCTGTCCCCGTCCGAGCGGCCGTACGTCTTCACCAAGTGCGGTCTGCGCTGGGACGAGCGGGCACAGGTGACCCGGCGGGGGGCTGCCGCCTCGCTCCGCCACGAGGTGGAGCAGTCGCTGCGCCGGCTCGGCGTCGAGCGGATCGACCTGTACCAGATGCACTGGCCTGCCGAGGACGGGACCGCGATCGAGGAGTACTGGGGCACTCTGCTCGCTCTGCGGGACGCGGGGTTGGTGCGGGAGGTGGGCCTGTCGAACCACACGACGGCCGAGCTGGAGCGGGCCGCGGCGGTCGAGGCGCCGGCGTCCGTGCAGCCGGCGCTGTCCGCGCTCGTACGGGACGCCGCCGCCGACGTGATCCCGTGGTGCCGGGAGCGGGGCGTGGGCGTCGTGGTGCACAGCCCCATGCGTCAGGGGCTGCTGTCCGGCGCTTTCGACGCCGCCCGGGTGCGGGCGCTGCCCGCCGACGACTGGCGCCGTGCGAACGCGGCGTTCTCGGACGACTCCCTCGCGCAGGCCCGGCCCGTCGTGACGGCGCTCGGCGCCGTGGCACGGGAACTGGGGGTGTCGACGGCGGCCGCGGCGGTCGCGTGGGCGCTTGCCGTGCCGGGGGTGACCGGGGCGATCGTGGGCGCGCGGGACCGCCGGCAGTTGGACGGCTGGCTGCCGGCCGCGCACGTCGGCGGGCTGGCCCCGGACGCCATGGCACATGTGGCGCAGGCCACGCGCGCGGCCGGTGCGGGCAGCGGTCCGCTTGTGGCGTAGATGCCCAGCTCACCGCGTTCCAGCGGCATTTGGGACGCTGTGCGCTGCCCGAGGCGTTCTGGAACGCGGGTGATCTCGCCCCTATAGTGCTGGCGCGGGCGGTCCTTCGTTACCGCTCCGCCGACCGTGGACTCGTATATCGCGAGGAGGTGTTCCCATGACCGTGAACTCCGCAGTCAACAGCGCCGTCAACTCCTGACCCGCATGCTCCGCATCCGAGCACGTCTCGGCTGATGTTCAGCGCGAACGTGTGAGCGCGGTGCCCCCGCGGACAGCCGCGCTCGCACGTCCCTCATGGTCCTCGCCGACCGGCTGACGCGGGACCGGTCCCGACGTCGAAGGTGGTGCCTCCTGACCCCCCTCAGCTACGGCCAGTTGTCCGTCCTGCGCAGCATCGAGCACATCCCCCGGCATGAGTGGTCGTCGGCGAACATCGCCCGCTGGCTGCCGCTCAGGCCGGGCGTCACCCTCGAGGAGATCCGCGCCGCCATCGAACTCCTGCCCCGGCGGCACGAGTCGCTGCGCACCGTGTACCGGCTGCCGGTGGACGCCACCCCGACCCAGCGCATCGAGGAACGCGCCACCGGTGTGGTCGAGTCGGCGGAGATCGAGGGCACGGACGAGGCGGCGTCGGCGCTCGTCGACGCGTCCCGGGAGCGCCCCTTCACGCTGGAGGACGACTTCGGGTGGCGGGCGACGATCGCCACCACCGGCGGGCTGCCCCGGGGCATCGCCCTGTGTGTCCACCACATCGCGGCCGACGGCTGGGCGCAGGACCTCATCGAGCGGGACCTGTCCCCCGTGCTCGCCGCGCCGCGGCCCGGCCCGCAGGCCGCCGGGTACGACACCGTCGGCGGCCCGCTCGCCCTGGCCGTGGAACAGCGTTCGGACGCCTGGCGGGAGCAGCGGCTCGCGGCGCGCCGCTTCCACGGCGAGGTGCTGCGCAGCGGGCTCCTCGCGCCGGCGCCCCTGGCTCCGGGCGAGCGTCTGCGGGAGCTGCCGCCGCGCTACGACGGTGAACTGCCCCTGGACCATCTCGCCGCGGCACTGGCCGAACGGGCCCGCGGGCTCCGGCTGTTCCCCCAGGCGCTGCTGCTCACCGCGGCCGCTCTGACCACGGCGGTGTGCTTCGGCGAGCTGTCCGCCGCGTGGTGGTTGATGACCTCGAACCGGTTCAACCCGCGGTGGAGCGATCTGGTCACCTCCATGAACCAGGTCGTGCCGATGCACGCCGACCTTGCGGCGGACGCCACGGTGGCGGACCTGGCCCAGCGCCTCCAGGCGTCCAGCGCCGACGCGCTGCGCTACGGCTGCTACGACGTGGACGAGATCAACGCCCTCTCCCGGGAAATCATCGGCGGGCTGCCGCTGTGGCGGTACATGTTCAACTACGCCGTGGGCGGCGCGATCTCGGGTCCACCGGACGGTGGTCACCCGGACGACATCCCGTACGCGCGGCCGCGCACCTCGACCTGCCGCCGGTCGGCGGCGGCCGCCTGCTACTTCGTCGTCTCCGACGAGCCCCACCTGATCCTGCGGTACTGCACCACGCTGGCGGACGCCGACGAGCCGCAGGTCGCCGCGCTGCTGCGGACGTACGAGACCCTGCTGCGGCAGGTCCTGCTCCGGCCGGAACTGCCGGTGCGGCGCCTGCTCGACACGGTCGGGGACGGCCTCGTCGGGGGCGGCCCCGCGGATCCGGCGGGTGACCGGTGAGCGCCGGAGGGCGGGCCGTGGCGGGCCCGGAGTTCCTGCGCTGGCTGCCGTCGCTGCGGGCCGATCCGGTCCTGGACCCGGGTGAGGTGACGCTGCTCTGCGTCCCCTACGCGGGGGGCAGCGCGTCCCTCTACCGCCCGTGGCGGGCCGCCGCGCCCGCCGGTATCCGCGTGGTCCCGGTCCAGCCGCCGGGCCGGATGGAGCGGTTACGGGAGGAACCGCTGCGCTCCGCCGAGGCCCTCGCCGAAGGGCTCGGCCGGGCGGTGCTGGACAGCGGCGTCCGCCGGTACGCCCTGTTCGGGATCAGTCTCGGCGCGCTGGTGGCGTACGAGACGGCCCACTGGCTGACCGCGGCCGGGCTGCCGCCGGAGCACCTCGTCGTCGCCTCCAGCCCGGGGCCCGCGCTGCCGCGGCCCGCCCAGGGCGCGGTGCATCTGGGGCCGGACGAGCAACTGGTCGATGTGCTCGCCGAGTTGGGGGTCACCCCGCCGGAGCTGCTGGCCCACCAGGAGATGCGGGGGCTGCTGCTGCCGGTACTGCGGGCCGACTTCGCGGTGACGGAGACGTACGTCCACCGCCCGCGGGCGGCCCTGCACGCCCCGGTGACCGTGGTCCACGGCGCGCAGGACCGGTACGTGGGCGACGAGGCCGCCCGGGCCTGGCGGCGGGAGACACGCGGGGCCTTCCAGGTGCGGCGGCTCGCCGCCGGGCACTTCGTGCTGCCCGAGCGGTCGGCCGAGGTCCTGGAGCTGGTGCGGGCCGCCCTGGCCGCACCGGTGGGGGCGCCTGCTCAGGAGTAGGCACGCGCCTGGGTCCGGTACAGCTCGCGGTAGCGTCCGTGCTCGTCGCGCATGAGCTCATCGTGGGTGCCGGTCTGGGCGATGCCGTGCCGGTCGACGACCACGACCAGGTCCGCGGTCCGGGTCAGGGCCAGCCGGTGCGAGGCGAACACGGTGATGCCGTCGCCCTCCCGGGCCGCCGCCCGCGCCGCGGCGATCTGCCGGGACAGCAGATCGTCCTCGGCCAGCGGGTCGACGGCCGCGGTCGGCTCGTCGAGGGCCAGCAGCAGCGGCGCGGTCCGCATCCGGGACCGGGCCAGAGCCATGCGCTGCCACTGGCCGCCGGACAGTCCCCGCCCGCCGTCGAGGGAGGCGCCGAGCGGGGTGTCTAGTCCGTCGGGCAGGGTCCGCACCACCTCGGCGGCGCCGCCGAGGGTCATCGCCTCGGTCACGGCGCGCTCGTCGTCGCGGCGCGGCAGGTCGCCGATGCCGATCGTGGTGCGAGCTGTGAACTCGAATGGGGTCGCGTCCTGGAAGCAGGCGGACAGCCGCCGCTGCCACTGCCGTGGGTCCCAGTCGGCGAGGTCGGTGCCGTCGACGGTGATCCGGCCCTCGGTGGGCCGGTACAGGCCGCACAGCAGCTTGATCAGGGTGCTCTTGCCCGCGCCGTTGAGCCCCACCAGCGCGACAGCCGCTCCGGCCGGCAGATGCAGGTCCACCCCGCGCAGGGCCCAGTCGTCGGAGCCGGGGTAGCGGAAGCCCACCCCGTGCAGGGTGATCCCCTCGCGCAGCGCGGCCACGGGCACCTCGGCCCCCCGGTCGTACCGGGCGGCGAGGCGGGCCGCCCGGTCCTCCAGGCGCAGCAGCCGGCGCATCGCGGAGAGGGTCTGCTGGAGGAACGCGTGGAAGGCGACGGCCTCCAGGACCTGGACGTTGATCAGCGTGACCATGCCGATGACGAGGACCACCTGTCCGGGCGTGGCGCCGCCGTGCTGGAACTGGCGGACCACGACGGCGAGAGCGGCCGTGTAGCCGAGGGCGAAGCCGAGCGCGGCCAGGGTCGTGCCGAGCAGATTGCGCCGTACGACGTCGACGACGTCGTCGTCGGCGCGGCGCGCGAGGTCACCGTGGCGGCGACGCAGATGCGGGCCGAGGGCGAACAGTCGCAGTTCTTTCGCGGCGGGGACGGAGACCGCGGTGCCGTAGAGGTGCCGGGCCAGTCGGCTGTCGGCCGCGGTACGCTCCAGGGCCTGTTCGTGCAGGCGGGCACCGCGCCGGGAGACGAGCAGCGCGGGGACGGCGAGCAATGGGGTGAGCAACAGCCAGGCGTTGGTGAGGGCGAGGACGGTGGCGGTGGCGGCGGCGCGGACGGCGGCGCCGGTCGTCAGGGCGATGGCGTCGGCGCCCTCGGAGAGCTGGACGCGCTGTCCGCGCAGCGCCTCCAGCTGGTCCAGGATCTCCGGGTCCTCGAGGTCCTCGATGCGGGGCAGGCCGCGGACGAGGTCCATCTGCCGCAGGTCGAGCAGGGCCGAGGTGCGTTCGATCATCCGGGTCGCCGCCTCGCTGGTGTACGAGGTGGTGCCCGCGGACACCGCGGCGGTGACGGCGATGCCCGCGGCGCCGGTGAGCAGAGCCGTGGTGCGTCCGTCGAGGGCCGCGTCGACGACGAGGCTGGTGAGGTAGGCGATGACGACGCCGAGGCTGGGGCGCAGTCCGAAGAAGAGGAACGTGGTGACGGTGTTGCGGCGGTCGGCCTGCCAGGACAGGCGCAGCGTCGCCCGGAGGGCACGCGCGGCGCCCACCTGCGAGTCGGTGGTCACGGGTGGCTTTCCTCTCCGGTGCGGTCCTTGGTGAAGCGGTCCGACTGGACGGTGAACATGCGGGCGTAGGCGCCGCCGCGCGCCATCAGCTCGCAGTGGCTGCCCGATTCGGCGACCGTGCCGTCGACGAGGACGACGATCCGGTCGGCCCGGCGAACGGTGGAGAAGCGGTGGGAGACGATCAGGACGGTGCTGTCGGCGGCCGCGGTGAGCAGGGTGTCGTAGAGGCCGGCCTCGCCGCGCACGTCGAGGGCCGAGGTGGGTTCGTCCAGGATGAGGAGCTGGGCGCCACAGTGCAGCGCCCACAGCGCACGGGCGAGCGCGACCCGTTGCCACTGGCCGCCGGACAGATCGGTGCCGTCGAACTCGCGGCCGAGGACGGTGTCCCAGCCCTCGGGCAAGCCGGCCGCGACCTCGGCCAAGCCCGCGCCGGCCACGGCCCGGTCGAAGCCGGGCGGGTCGGCGGGCGCGTCGACGGCCCCGAGGAGGACGTTGTCCCGCAGTGGCAGTCCCCAGCGCAGCCAGTCCTGGAAGAGGGCGGCGCAGCGCGGCTGCCAGCGGCGGACGCCGAGCTCGCGCAAGTCGGTGCCGTCGACGAGGATACGGCCCTCGGTCGGTTCGTACAGGCCGGTGAGGAGTTTGACGAGGGTGGTCTTGCCGGCGCCATTGGCACCGACGAGAGCGGTGGACGATCCCGCCGGGATCACCAGGTCGAGGCCGCGCAGCACCCAGCGGTCGCTGCCCGGGTAGCGGAAGCCCACGCCTTCGCACGTGATGGTGTGGTTCAGCCGCAAGGGCTCCGCTGGTGTCGCGGTGGCGTCGCGGCCGGTGCCGAGGTGCCGTTCCAGGGCGGTGACCGCGCGCAGGGTCTCGCCGGCGCGGGCGATGCTCAGCAGTCCGGGGCCGCGCAGGTGCAGGGCGAGGATGCCGGTGGCGGCGACGGCGTACGTGGTGAACTGGCCCGGGCTGATGCGGTGGTCGCGCACGTCGAGGGCGAGCAGGACGAAGGTGAGGCCCTGGGCGGCGAGCGCGGCGGCGCCGGTGAGCAGGTCGGCGCGGACGCCGCCGCCGCGGGCGCCGCGCAGCCGGTGGGCGGCCCGTTCCCGCTCGGCGCGGTACAGGCCGGTGAGCCAGTCGCCGAGCCCGAAGAGGCGTACGTCCTTGGCTGCGGTGGGCCGTACCACCAGCTCCTGGAGGTACCGGGCACGCCGCAGCCCCTCCGGGGCGCGTTCCGACGCGGTCAGAGAGCGCTGGTAAGTCCGGGACACCACGACCATGGTGGTGCCGTACGCCGCGATCAGCAGCAGGGCGAGCCACCATCGGTAGCCCGTGAGGAGCAGGGCGCCGGCCACGGCGCCGAGCCGGAGGACGGCCAGTTCGGTGGCGCCGACGACAGCGTCCAGGAGGGATGCCTCGGCGCGCCGGGCGTCGACGGTGGCGAGAAGGTCGCGTACGCCGGGTTCCTCGACGCGGGCGAGGGAGGCGGGGCGTTGCAGGGCCGCCATCACCCGGTCGGAGACGGCGCGGTCCAGGCGCCGCCCGGTGTGCTCGGCGAGGGCGACGGCGACCGGGGTGAGGGACTGCAGCAGGAAGAAGAGCAGTCCGAGCAGACCCACGGGGACGGCGACGGTGGTTCCGGTGGCGCCGTCGGCGAGGCGCGCAACCAGGGCGCCGGAGGTGAGGGCGAGGGCGGCGGGGACGCACGCGGCGACGGCGACGGCGCCGACCAGCAGGGTCAGCCCGTGCGGGTCGGTGCGGGCGGCGGCGCGCAGGAGCAGCGCGACGGGGGCATTGCGGGGTCGGCCGGGGTGCGGGTGGGACACGGGCGTTCGCCTCCGGTACGGGGTCAGCGCGCGGCGAGCACGGTGGTGCCCGCGGGCCGGTGCGAGGTCACGGCGTTCAGGGCGGCGTGGGGCAGTCGGCCGTCGACGACGTGCGCGCGGGCTACGCCGCCGTTCAGCGCGCTCAGGCACGCCTCGGCCTTGGGGCGCATGCCGTCGGTCATCTCCAGCGCCATGAGCTCTAATTGACTCGTCGTCAGTTCGCTGATGAGGGTCGGCCGATGGGGCCAGTCGGCGCAGATGCCGGGCACGTCGGTGAGCAGTACCAGGCTGCGCGCGCCCACGGCCACGGCCACGGCGGCGGCCGTCGCGTCCGCGTTGACGTTGAGGACGGCGCCGTCTTCGGCGACGGCCAGCGAGGAGACGACGGGGATGCGGTCGTCGGCGAGCAGGGTGGCGAGCAGACCGGTGTCGACGGCGGTGACGTCCCCGACCTGTCCCAGGTCCGCGCCGCCGCGCCGGCGCGCCGACATCAGCCGGGCGTCCTCCCCGGACAGACCCACGGCGTAGGGTCCGTGGCGGTTGACGGCGCCGATCAGCTCGCGCTGGAGGCGGCCGGTGAGCACCATGCGGACGACGTCCAGGACCTCCGGGGAGGTGACCCGTTGGCCGGCCACGAACTCCGCCTCGACGCCCAGGCGCCGCATGACCTGTGTGATTTGCGGGCCGCCGCCGTGGACGACGACCGTGCGCACTCCACGGCGCCGCAGTTCCACCGTGTCGGCCGCGAGCGCCTCGCGTGCGGCGGGGTCGTCCAGCACGGCGCCGCCCGCCTTGATCACGACGTCCGCCGTGGGCACTGGTGCGGGCGACGGACGGTCCGTGACGGCGGGCTCGTCCTCCTGGTGCGTTCCCAGACGCATGCGCATCCTTTCCCGTGACCGAGGTGACGATCAGTCTTGCCTGCCGGGTGGATGTTGTGAAGGGGCCCTCTGGGCACGGGCGTTGGGCGTGAACCCGTGGGCGGGGCTGCCGGGGGCCGGGGCCGTCTGGTGGCGCGGGGAACGCGCGGTTAGGGTGCGCGCATGGCATCGGAGGAGATCCTCGCGCGCGTGTGTTCCGTCTGGGCCGACGTCCTCGACCTACCGGAGGTCGGTCCGGACGACAACTTCTTCCAGCTGGGGGGCCGTTCGCTGACGGCCGTGCAGATCGTGCGGGGGACGCTCGACGCGTTCGCGGTGTCGCTGCCCGTGCAGACCGTGTTCGAGGCGCCCACCCCGCGCGCCTTTGTGGACCGGGTCACGGCCGGCGCCGAGGGAGGCGGGTTCGCCGGACCGGCGGCGCGGACCGCGGACACGGCACCGCTGTCGTGGCAGCAGGAGTGGCAGTACCGCCTGGAACAGGCCGTGTCCGGCAGCAACATCTACTCCTCGTTCGTCCGGTTCGAGCTGCGCGGCCCGGTCGACCGGGCCGCGTTCGACGGGGCGTGGCTGGACGTGGTGGAGCGCCACGCGGTGCTGCGCACCCGCTACCGGGTCGTCGGGGGTGCCGTGGAGCAGGTGGTGGACGGTGACGCCCACTACGACCTCGAGGAGCACGATCTGAGCGCCTGGGACGAGGCCACGCGCGGGCTCCAGCACCGCAAGGTGCACGAGGAGTTCACCCGCCGCGGCTACGACCTGGCGCGGGACGCGGGCCTGCGGGTGCAGCTGGTACTGCTGGAGCCGGACCGGGCGCAGGTGGTGGTGTCCGTGCACCACATCAACTTCGACGGATGGTCCCGGGACATTCTGCTCGCCGGGTTCGTCGCCGCCTATCGCGCCAGGCTGGGCCTCGGTGAGGCCCCCGCCGCGCCGCAGGCGCAGTACGCCGATTTCGCCCGCTGGCAGCGGATGCGCCTCTCGGAGGCGGCCGAGGACCATCTGCGGTTCTGGCGCGACGCGGTGGGGCCGGGGGCGCCGCGGCTGTGCCCGCGGGAGGAGAGTGCGCGGGCGACGTATCTGTCGGCCCGTCATGAGCTGGCGCTGCCGGCCGAGAGCGCACGGGGCCTGATCCGGCTCGCGCAGGAGGAGGGGACGACTCCGTTCGCGGCCTGCCTGGCGGTGTTCGGCGCGGTCCTGGCGGACCGGCTGGGTGTCGCGCGGCTCCCGGTGGCCACGATCACCGCCAACCGGACCTGGGCGGCGACGAACGACGTCATCGGGATGTTCCTGACCATCCTGCCGGTGGCCTTCGAGCTGGACGGCCGCGCGGACGTACGGGAGGCGGTGCGGCGTACGGGCGCGTCGGTGGTGCGGACCATGAGTCACCAGGAGTACCCGCTGGAGCACGCCTATCTGACGCAGGAGCCGGTGGCGACCCGCGCACTGGTGGAGGGGCTGCGGTACGGCATCGCCCTGCATCCGGCGTTGCGGCCCGAGCGCGAGCTGGTGCCGGGCCTGGGCCTGCTGCAACTGCCGCCGCGCCTGGAGACGGGCCCAGGCGACGAGGCGGACGAGGTCGATCCATCGACGTTCGACGTCACGCTGGAGCTGCGCGAGTCGCCGGACGGCATCGTGGGCCACCTCACCCACCAGGTCGACGCCGTGCCGCACGCCGAAGCGGCCGCGCTGGTGCGGTCCTTCGCCGCGCTGGCGACGCTCGCGCAGCGCGACCCGTGCGCGGTGTTGGCCGATCTGGCGGCCCGGGCGCGGTCGGCCGCCGACGACTGAATCAGCGCGGGGCGCCGGTCCACTGCAGCAGGACGCGCACCTGCCCCTCGACGACCTGCCGGACGGTGGGCTCGTCGAGGAGGTCGGTCATGTACTCGGCGGTGATCGCGAGGTCGTCGCCGTCGCGGCGCACCGCCACCGTCAGCGGGCAGGACGCCGCGCCGATGCCGGTGGGCAGGTCCTCGGCGTCCGGCGCCAGCCGCCGTACCCGCACGGCGCCCGCCGCCGCGGACCCGGCCGGTGCGGCGGTCCAGTCGACGGACAGGCCGACGTCGAAGGGGTGTCGGGCGGCCGCTTCGGGGCGGACGTGCTCGGCGGCGGTCTCCAGGGGCACGTCCTGGTGGATCTGGGCGTCGAGCACCGCCTTGGCGGCGGCGGCGATCAGCTGTCCGGGGTGGCGCTCGCGCAGCGGCAGCCGCAGGGCCAGCGTGGTGGCGAAGAGTCCCACGGCGGCCTCGAACTCGGCGCGCGGCCGCCCGGCGGCGAGCATGCCGAGCGACAACTCCTTCACACCGGTCGTCGTGTGCAGGGCGGCGCCCAGGGCGGCGGCGAGCACGGCGAAGGCGGTCGCGCCGCGACGCACTGACAACTCCTGGACGGCGGCGGCGAGTCCGGGGGGCGCGGGCAGGGCGATCGTGCGGGCGCCGTAGACGCGGTCGGCGGGCGGGACCGGGGGGCACGGCCAGGCGATCTCCTCGCGGCCGAGTTCCAGGTGGGCGGTCCAGTGGGCCAGCGCCGGGGCGAGCTCGCCGGCCTCCCAGCGCCGCCGCTGCCAGGCCGCGTACTCGCGATGGCCGAGGCGCGGTCCGGCGGGGCGTGCGGGCGCTGTGCCGGCCAGCAGGTCGCGCAGGTCGGCGGTGAGGATCTCCAGGGACAGGCCGTCGCAGGCGATGTGGTGCACGCACAGCAGCAGCACGGAGCGGTCGTCGGCCGCGCGCAGCCAGGCGGCCCGGACCGGTATCGCGTCGGCAAGCCGGAAGGGCCGCAGGTAGAGGGTGCGGGCGTGCTCTCGCAGGCGGCGTTCCGGGTCGGGCGCCGCGCGCAGGTCGGCCTCGGTGAGCGGGACCTCCGCGTCGGGCAGCAGCCGCAGGACGGGGTCCTCGTCGTCGCCGTCGACGACGCAGCGCAGGGCGGGGTGGTCGCGGACCAGGGTGCGCAGGGCGTGGACGACGGTGTCGCGGGAGACGGGGCCGTGCAGTTCGAGCGGCAGCACGACATGGGCCGACGGCAGTTCCGGCGCGGCCCGGTGCAGGGCCCACAGGGAGCGCTGTTCCAGGGCCAGCGGGACGGGCGTGTCGTCGGGTACGGGTACGGGTGCGGACGGGGAGCCGCCGGTGTCCGGGGCGGCGTCCTCGTCGGCGCGCACCGCGCGGGCGAAGGCGTCGAAGGTGCGGGAGGTGAAGATCGTGGGCAGGGGCACGGGGCGGCCGAGCTCCTTGCGGGTGCGGCCGATGAGGCGGGTGGCGAGCAGGGAATGGCCGCCGAGGTCGAAGAAGTCGTCGGTGTCGGCGACCTGGGGGACCTGGAGCAGTCGGCACCACACGGCGCGCAGCCGCTCGCGCTCCGAGCCGCCGGTCCCGGCGGGGGCCGGGGTGGGGGGTGCGGCGGCGAACAGGTCGCGTACCGCGGCGCGGTCGGTCTTGCCGTTGGCGGTGCGCGGCAGCGCGGGCAGCACCCGGATACGGGCCGGCACCAGATAGGGAGCGAGCCGCTGGGCGCAGTGGTCCCGCAGGGCGGCCTCGAGGCCCGCGCCGTCGGTGCGGCCGTCGGTCAGGGTTACGGCGGCGACCAGTCGGGCCTCGCTGGTGCGGGGGGCGAGGACGGTGACGGCGGCGGCGCTCACGCCGGGTGCCTCGCGCAGGGCGGCCTCCGTCTCGCCGGGTTCGACACGGTAGCCGCGCACCTTGCACTGGTCGTCGAGTCGGCCCAGCACGGTGAGCCGTCCGGCGGCGTCGAGCATCCCCTCGTCGCCGGTGCGGTAGACCCGGCCGACGCCCGGTTCGTCGGTGAAGTGCGCGACGGTCAGGTCGGGGCGGCCGAGGTAGCCGCGGCCGACACCCGGGCCCGAGATGTGGATCTCGCCGCGTTCGCCGGGGCCGAGCCGGGTGCCGTCGGCCGCGCGGACGAAGATGCCGACGCCGGGTAAGGGGGTGCCGGTGTGCGGCGGGAGACCGGCGGGGCGCGGGGGGTCGTCGTGATGCCACTCCCCCGTGGCCTGCACGGTGGCCTCGGTGGGGCCGTACACATTGGCGCGCAGGGTGTCCGGCAGGGCCCGGCGGGTCTCCTCCCACAGGTCGGGGGGCACCACCTCGCCGCCCAGGAGCACCGCCCGCGGCACCCGGTGGGAACCACCGGCTCCGGCGGGGCCCAGTTCTCGCAGGACCTCCGCCCAGAGCGAGGGCACGCAGTGCAGCGCGGCCCCGGGACGGGAGGCGAGCAGGGTGAGCAGTTGCGCGGGATCCTCCCGGGCCGAGGCGGGGGCGAGCCACACGTCCGCGCCGCGGGCGAGCGGTGCGTACACCTGCAGGACGGAGGCGTCGAACGACAGCGGGGTGAGCGCGGGCAGCGGCGGGACCTCGCCGTCGACGCGGTAGCGGTCGGCGACGGCGCGCACATAGTGCATGAGGTTGCGGTGCTCGATCATCACCCCCTTGGGGCGTCCCGTGGAGCCCGAGGTGAACAGGACGTAGGCGAGGTCGTCCGCGGCCGGACCAGCGCCCGGGTGCTCGGACGGGTGCGGCAATGACGCCTCCGAGAGCTCCAGCAGGTGCTCGACGGCGTCGGCGGCCGGGAAGCCGGACGGCCGCGTCGACAGGGCGAGGCGGGCGCCGCAGTCCTCGACGACGAGCCGGACCCGGGCGGCAGGATCTCTCTCGCCGAGCGGCACGACGGCGGCGCCGGCCCGCATGATGCCCAGCGCCGCGGCCACGCCCCAGGCGGTCGGCTCGCCGTGCAGCAGCACGCATTCCCCGCGGACGGGGGCGTGGGCGGCGACGGTGGCGGCCACCCGGTCAGCCATGGCGTGCAGGGCGGCGTAGTCGACGTGTTCGCCCCGGCCGGTCACCGCCGGTGCGCCGGGGGTGACCCGCGCATGGTGGGCCACGGCCTGGGGAAGGGTTTCGGCCCCGACCGGAATTGCCTCGGTTCGGGACATCAGCCTGTGCATGCCTTCCCCTTCCGTCTCTTGCCCGACCGCCAGTGAAGATCTGCCGGTCCATTAGAACAACGGCTCCCTCCCGCTTCAATACGACCTCTTCAACCGCCGTTTGCAGGCGGCCTGTTGTGACCTTGACGGCCCTTCAGGCACCTTGCTAGATTCAGCGAATCCGGCAACAGGTTCGAAAGTTTCTTTGGAATCCCCACTCCGTCCACTTCATAGCGGGAGTGCAGTATGCCGAGCTCCTTTTCCCGGTTTCTCTCCGAGGAAGAAATGCAGCGTGTACGGGAGTTGCATCTCCAGTCGCTGCAGGATTCCGAGCTGGACGAACAGGAGCAACCGCCACAGAGCGCTGAGGACCCTGCAGAGGGTGACCAGAAGTAAATGACGCGGGGGGAAGCACTCCGCGTCAGGAAAGAGATGGAGCAGGACGTGGCGGCGCTCTCCCGGCGCCGCTTCCCCGTGTTCACGAGCGAGCGGGGCGGCACCGCGTCGCTGGTGACCGGTGCCACCGGGTTCTTCGGCGCGGCGCTGGTCGCCGCCCTCCTGGAGCGCTCCGCCGACGAGGTCGTCTGCCTGGTCCGCGCCCCCGACGAGGAGCGGGCGCGCAAGCGGCTGTTGACGCATCTGGACCGCCATGTGCCGCAGGTACGGGGCCAGTTCGGGCGCCTGACGGCCCTCGCCGGGGACGTCACCGATGAGCACCTCGGTCTCTCCGGGGCCGCGCTCACCGCGCTCACAGCACGGATCGGCCGGATCTTCCACGCCGCCGCCGACGTCAACGGCAGCCTGCCGTACGCCGCACTGCGCGCCGGCAATGTCCGGGCGACGCTGCACCTGTGCGACCTCGCGGCCCGCTCGGGCGCGGATCTGCACCACATCTCCACCACGGCGGCCCGCACGGACGCGGCCGACGGCATCCCGCTGGAGCACCTGCCCAGCGGCTACGCACGGTCGAAGTGGATGGCCGAACAGGCGGTGGCCGCCTACCGGCGCTCCCTGCCCGCCGCCCGGGTGCTGATCCATCAACTGGGCGCTCTCAGCGCCCACACCGCGTCCGGGGTGTCGAACCCGGCGGACTTCCGCTGGCTGTTCCTGCGCGCCTGTCTGGACCTGCGGGCCGCGCCGCTGATGGAGGGCGGCCTGTGCTGGCTCCCCGTCGACTGCGCGGCCGCCGCCGTCGCCGCGGTCGCCCTGGCACCCGACGCCGATGCCGCCGGCCTGCCCGATCCGCTGCCGGTCACCGCCACCGGCGCCGTCCCATGGCATGACGTGTTCTCCTGGCTCCGCCAGGACGGACACCGGCTCGGGGTCGTCAGCCCGGACGGCTGGTGGCGCCGGCTCGACGCGCGTCTGCGCACCGGCCAGGACGAGCACCTGCTGGCGTTGGCAGCGCTGGCGCCCGCGCTGCCCGCCGCCCGGGCCCGTGGAGACGCCGCCGTCTGGCGTGCGCTCGCCGCACTGGCGGCACCGGAGACGCCCTTCGACCGGCCCCGGCTGCGCCGCAGCCTGCGGGCTCTGGCCTGCGCGCCCTGAACGTCCGCCCACCCGAGCACCGCCCGAACCGTACGACCACAGGCCGAGGAAAGGTATGCCCGTGCCCGCCCAGACTCTTCCCGTGATCCTCGACGGCGGCGGCGAATCGCTGTCCGACTGGTGGCGGCACAGCGAGCGGACCGTCCGTCAGGAACTGCTCGCCCATGGCGCCGTCCTGCTGCGCGGCTTCGCCGTGGACACCGTCGAGCGGTTCGAGGCGGCCCGCGCCCTGCTGCTGAGCCGCCCGGGCGCCTACGTCGAGGGCGCCACACCGCGCAAGCAGCTCGGCGCGCACGTCTACACCTCCACGGAGTTCCCCGCCTCCGAGGCGATCGCCCTGCACAACGAGAACTCCTACGCGCTGTCCTGGCCGGGCCTGCTGCTGTTCGGCTGTCTGAAGGAACCGGAGACGGGCGGGGCGACACCGGTCGCCGATGTGCGCAGGGTGCTCGACCGGATGGGCCCCGCGCTGGTCGAGGAGTTCGAGCGCCGGGGCGGCTGGCTGTTGCGGCGCACCTACAGCGACTGGTTCGGGCTCGGCTGGAAGCGGGCGTTCGGCACCGAGGACCGGGGTGAGGTCGACGCCTACTGCCGGGGCGCCGAGGTGGTCACGGACTGGCTGCCGGACGGGGCGCTGCGCACCCGGCAGGTGCGCCCCGTCACCGTGCGCCACCCGCTCACCGGCGAGCCGGCCTGGTTCAACCATGTGCACTTCTGGCACGCCTCGGCGCTCGGCCCCGAGACACGCGAGCTGCTGGAGGAGGAGTACGGGCCCGAGGGTCTGCCCTACTCGACGCACTACGGGGACGGCACGCCCATCCCCGACGACGTGGTCGCCCGGATCGTGGACGCGTTCCGCGCCGAGACAGCGGCGCGGCCGTGGCGGCGTGGCGATCTGATGCTCGTCGACAACATGCTGGCGGCGCACGGCCGGGAGCCCTTCACCGGCACCCGGCAGGTGGTCGTCGCCATGGGCGACCCGGTGTCCCGGGCCGTCGTGGTGTGACCCCGCCGCACCGCCGGCTCACACGTCGGGTGCGCCGGCCGCCGCCGCGGCGGCGGACAGGGCACGCACCACGTCCGCCAGATGATCCTCCGCCAGTACGCCCTCGCGGTATTCGAGTTCGCAGCGGATGCGGTCGCGTCCCGGGGTGATGAGCAGACCCAGGTCGTGCTTGGAGGCGATGAGCGGCACCGGATAGCGCGTCAGGCGCAGTCCGGCCGCCCGTTGTTCGTCGTCGTCCACGTTGGCGTGCAGGACCATCACGTTGCTGATCGCGTCCTCGCCGCGGCTGGCCTGGCCCACCGCCGCGCAGATCTCCCCGAACGGCACGTCCGCGTGGGCGACTGCGTCGGCCACTGCCGCCCCGGTCCGGCCCAGCAGGGCGTCCCGGTCGCCCTCCTCGGGCAGCCGCACCCGGACCGGCACGGTGTTGAGGAAGCAGCCGATCGTCTGCTGGGTCTCCGGGGCGCGCCGGTCGGCGACCGCGGTGGTGACGACAAGGTCGTTCTGGCCGGTGTGTCGGCGCAGCCAGTCGAGGAAGAGGGCGGTGACCCCGGAGAAGAGCGAGATGCCCCGGGCGCGGCACGCGGCGCGCAGCCCGGCCGTCTCCGCCGCGTCCAATGTGAACACCACCGAGCCGCCCTGGCGGCCGATGCCGTCGGAGGGGCGACGGCCGGGCAGGGCGATCGCCGTCGGCGCTCCCGCCAGCACCTCCTTCCAGTGCCGGAGGGACTCGGCGCGGCGCGCCGCGGGCGTGCGCACCGCGCGGACGGCGTCGGCGTAGGAGGCGGGCAGCGGCGGCAGGGCGGGGGTGCGGCCGGCACTCAGCGCCCCGTAGGCGGCGAGGAACTCGCGCAGGAACAGCCCGAGCGTCCAGCCGTCGGAGATCAGGTGGTGGAAGGTGACGACCAGGACGTGGTCGTCGGGGGCGGCCCGGATCAGGGCGGCCCGCCACAGGGGGCCGCGTTCCAGGTCGAAGGGGCGGCGGGCGGACGCGGTGACGGCCCGCAGCAACGCCGCCTCGTCCGCGCCGGGCACCTCGGTGACCGTGAAGTCGACGGCGTCGCCGTCCACCGGGGCGTGTACGGGGAGGCCCTCGTCGTTCTCCACGACGCGGCAGCGCAGCGCCTCGTGCCGTCCGGCCTCGTACCACAGGGCCTCGCGTACCGCGTCCGCGTCCAGGCGCCCGCGCAGCCGCACCGCAGCCGGGTTGTGGTAGGCGGTCGAGCCCGGCTGCAGCTGTTCGAACAGCCAGATGCCGAACTGGGCGGGCGACAGCGGGAGTTCTTCTTCCGGAGGCGGGGCCAGGCGGGCCTTGAGGGCCGCTCGCTGCTGCGGGGTGAGGCGGGCGAGCCGGGCGCGCAGGTCGGTCTCGGGGCGGGTCATCCCATCTCCTCACCGAGCGTCGCGGGTGGCCCGGGCAGGTGCAGGGCGGCCAGGCCGACGGGGGCGTCCCGGGCCGGCACACCGGTCAGCGGGTCGAGCAGGGTGGTCGTCACCCAGCCGTCCAGGACCAAGGCGGTGTCGGTCTCCGGGTCCAGGGGCAGGGCCTGCGAACGCTCCTCGACCACGATGCCGCCGTCTTGCGGGACGGCGACCAGGGAGGTGGGGCCGAAGGCTGCGAGTCGCCCGTAGCGCACGCCCCGCAGCTGTTCGAGGGGCAGGTCGGGGATGTTGACGTTGAGGACGGTGCGGCGGCGGGCCCCGCCGAGCCAGGCCAGGCAGTCGACGGCGACCTGCGCCGCGGCCGCCCAGTGCCGGGGGCGGTCGGCCGCGACGCTCACCGCGAGCGCTGACAGGCCCGCGGCCGATGCGGTGAGGGCCGCGCCGACCGTGGCCGAGTGCAGCACCGAACGCCCGGTGTTGGCTCCGGCGTTGATGCCGGACAGGACGGCCTGCGGGCGATCGCCGAAGGCGCCCATGCGTGCCAGCGTCACCGCGAGGGCCGGGCCCCCGTCGATGCCGAGGACGCGTGGCCCGCCGGGTTCGTCCTCCACCGACACGACGCGGACCGGCACGCCCGGCCGAAGGCCGAGCGCCGTGCCCGTGCCGCTGTGGTCCGCCAGCGGAGCCACGGCGAGCACGTCGTGGCCGGCCCGGGTCAGGGCGTCGGTCAGCGGGCGCAGTCCGTCGCTGTGCACGCCGTCGTCATTGGTCACCAGCACGCGCACGGTCGGTACTCCTGCCGTCGGTGACCAGGCGTGCGATGCCCGCCAGGTCGGGCGAGTCGAAGAAGTCCGTCAGGGAGATCCGGACGCCGAGGCGTTCCTCGACCATCCACACGATCTGCATCACGCCCAGTGAGGTGCCGCCGAGTTCGAAGTAGTCGTCGTCGGGCCGCACGCGGGGCCGCCGGAGCACCCGGGCGACGATCTCGAAGAACGCCGCCTCGTCCCCGCCGCCCGCTGTCGTTTCCACCGTGTCCACCAGCACGCCTCACTTCTGTGTCCGGGCCAGGTCCCGGTGTCTGAGCTTGCCCGCCTCCGTGCGGCCCAGGTCGTCGGTGAACTCGTAGCTCATCGGAACCTTGGCCAGCGACAGCCGGCGCCGGCAGTGGCCGTCCAGGTCCCAGGTGGCGGGCGGGTCGTCCGGGTCGGCCAGGGCGAGGACCGCGTGCACCGACTGGCCCAGGTAGTCGTGCGGCCGGCCGATCACCGCGGCGTCGCGCACGCCGGGGAATTCCAGGAGCACCGCTTCGATCTCCGCCGGGTAGACGTTGGCGCCGCCCACGTTGATCACGTCCGCGGTGCGGCCGACCAGGTAGAGATAGCCCTCGTCGTCGATCCGGCCGAGGTCGCCGAGGGTGAGGAAGTCGCCGCGGGCGCGCAACTGCGGCCCGTCGCCGAGGTATTCGGGCTGGCGGGTGGTGGGCGAGCGCAGGTAGATCTCGCCGACCTCGCCCGGATCCGCCGGCGTGCCGTCGGGGCGGACGATCCGCACCTCGCAGTCGGTGGGCCGACCCACGCTGCCCGGGTGGCGCAGCCACTCGTCGCCGCGGATGGTGACCAGGCCGAGCCGTTCGACGCTGGAGTAGTCCTCGAAGCACGCCTCCGGACGGAAGATCTTCAGCCACGCGTGCTTGACGCTCTCCGGGCAGGCGCCGGCGCCCTGATGGACGGCGACGACACTGGACAGGTCGCGCCGCTCGATGCCGGGGTCCTGGAGTATCAGCCGCATCATCGTGGGCACGATCCGGAAGCAGTTGACCCGGAACTCCTCCACCAGTTCGCCGAACAGGCGGGGCACGAACCGCTCCATCAGCACGATGGTGTGGTCGAGGACGAGCCCGTGGTGCAGCCCGGTGAAGCCGGCGTGGTACATCGGCAGCATCACCAACTGGGTCTGCCCGAAGTCCAGTCCGGTCTCCCGGTCCGCGTCCGACAGCAGCGCGTCGGAGTCGTACGTCCAGGTGCGGCGGCGTACGACGATGCGGGGTCGGCCGGTGCTGCCGCCGCTCGCCGACGCGGAGCGCGGCTCGGGGCCTTCCTGGACGGGGCTGTCGTCGAGGTGCCCGTCGGTCTCCCACCACGCCGGGGGCACATCGGCCCAGTCGCCGTCGCCGATCACGAACCCACCGACGGTTTCGCGCAGTTGCTCCCGCTCGGCGGGGGCCGCTGCGTGGTTCAGCGGCACCACCAGCGCCCCGGTCTTCCAGGCGGCGGCGGTGGCGACGACATGGCCGATGCCGGGCGGCACCGCGAGGGCGAGGGGGGAGCCGGGTTTCAGTCCGCGTTCGAGGAGCCCGCGGGCCGCACGGTTGCTGGTCCGCTCCAGTTCGGCCCAGTTCAGCACGGTGCGGGAGCCGTCGGCCGCCACCGAGACGACCGCTGTCCTGTCCGGATGCTCTTCCGCCAGATGCCGGATTCGCTCGCCGTGCGTGATGCGGTCCTTCAGCGCAATCACCATCATCCCTTGACTGGATTTCGGAACTGATCGCTGTAGCAGACGTGCGGTTGCGTAAGTTACCGTCGCTCGCGATCACGCGGCAAGGCCGCACCGGCGTCGGCACCGAGGAGGAAGCTACGTGGAGTTGCTGAGCGGCAGACGTGTCCTGGTCACCGGCGCCTCCACGGGGCTCGGGACGGCGATCGCGGAGCGGCTGGCGCGGGCCGGGGCCAGGCCCGCCCTGCTGGCGCGCGACCGGGAGCGGCTCCAGGCCGTGGCGCGGCGCACGGGCGGGATCGTGGTGCCCGCGGATCTCACGGACACCGTGGCGGCGGCCGACGCCGTGCGGGAGGCCGCCCGGGAGCTGGGCGGCCTGGACGCGGTGGTGAACAACGCGGGTGTGTTCCGTCTCGGCATGGTCTCCGACGGGGAGGTCGCCGACTGGCGGGACATGCTGGAGGTCAACGTGCTGGGTCTGCTGGCGGTCACCCAGGCGGCCGTACCGCATTTGCGGGAGGGCCGGCATCCGCAGATCGTCAACATCAGCTCGATGGGCGGTCGGCGGGTCGCCCAGCCCTCGCAGGGCGTGTACGCGGGGACGAAGCACGCGGTGCACGCCATCAGCGACGCGCTGCGCCGCGAGCTGTACGAGGACGGCATCCGGGTGACGGTCCTGGCGCCGGGGTTCATCCGCACCAATCTGGGCGCCTACATCCGCTCCCCGGAGGTGCGGGCGAACATGGAGCACGGGCAGACGGAGCAGGGGCTGGATCCGCAGGACGTGGCCGCCCAGGTCGAGCATGTGCTGTCCGCTCCTCCCGATGTGCACCACGTGGAGATCGCGTTGATCTCGATGCGGCAGCCGCCGGGGTGAGTCCCCGGCGGGCCGGACGACCGGTTCACGCCGGCGTGCGGGCTCAGTCCATGGCCAGCGTGTACGTCGCGGCGAGGGCGAGGCGGGCCTCGCCCGAGGTGTTGGCATCGCTGCCGTGGACGGTCATGTCGTGGTGGAACGCGGCCCAGCCGGGCGGGAGTTCGGCGACGACCGGCGGGCCCATCGCCTCGACGGCGTCGGGCAGCATCGCCTGGAAGTAGCGGTCGCCCGCGACCCCGCCGTGCGGGCGCAGTCCCCGACGATGGCTGCCGGGCCAGTACTTGAGGGCCCCGTTGGCGCGGGTCGCCGGGTCGAGGGCGATCCACATGTTGACGCCGACGATGTCGGTGCCCTGGTAGTAGACGCCGTCCTGGTGAACGAGGGAGGGGCTGCCGATCAGCGCCGGCTTGTGGAAGGTCTCGATGGAGGCGAACGTCGCGGAGCGGCCCGTGATGCGCTCGACCAGCCCGCAGAAGCGCTCGTCCTCCCCGAACCCCGCGAAGTACGGGTCGACGCGCTCGAGGAAGTACATGCCGCGCAGGGTCCCGTCGGGTTCCCGGCGCTGCCAGTCGTCGGGCAGCGCCGGCAGCAGCCACTTGCGGTAGCGGGCGATGTTGCGTCGCACCTCGGCTACCTCGTCGGGGCCAAGGAGATCGCGCACCAGGACCACGCCGTCGCGTTCGAAGGCGGTGTGCAACTCATCGCTGTGGACGTCATGGACGGGCAGTGCGGTACTCGTGTCCTTCGCAGTCGTCATACCTGGAACGCCCTTCTTCGTCATGGTCGTCGCGCGTGAGACTTTCCGCTCGGTGCCCCGCGCGTCAAGAGGGCGTGATTCCGCCAACTCCCCTTGCTTTTGCGGGTAGTGGCATATCACGATGCGGAACAGGCGCCATGGACGGACGGCGGGGCGGGCGCTTACAGTCGCGTGCTGTACCTCACCGGCGATCGTCCGACATGGAGGGTGCAGTGAAGCAAGCGGCTACGAACCGGCCGGCCGAGTCCCTCGATCTGGAACAGGCGGCGCTCCGCTTCCGCGAGGACGGCGCCCTGTTTGCCGGAGTGGTGCTCGACGCTGCCGAACTCACGGAAGTGCGCCGCCACTTGAAACGGTATGCCGAACACGTGGTGCCTCGCCTGCCGGAGAACATCCGCGCCAAGACGGTGCGTATCGAGGAGAACGGCGTCTCGCTGCGCAGCTGCTATTTCATGGACCAGATCGACGACTATTTCAACGCCTTCGGCAACCGCGAGGACTTCAAGGACCTCATCCGCGCCGTGACCGGCTGGGAGCCGGAACTGTACGTCGTGGAGACGTTCAACAAGCCGGCGACCGTCGGCTCGGCCGCCTCGGCGCACCAGGACTGCGCGTTTCTGCCTCTGGAGCCGATGGACATCGCCCATCTGTGGATCGCCATCGATGAGTCGACCGAGGAGAACGGGGCGCTGCGCTACTGGATGGGCAGCCATGTGAACGGCCTGCTGCCCCATGTGCCCGCTCAGTGGGGCCAGGGCGTCGACCCGGCGTACGTCGACTACGACGATCCGCGGCTGACCGTGATGGAGATACCGCCCGGCTCGGCGGCGATCCACAGCGGGTTGGTGGTGCACGACAGCCCGCCGAACACCTCGGGCAAGCCGCGCCTGGGGCTGCTGTGCGGCTATCGGGGCGCGCACACGCGCTACCTCGACGACGGCGCGGCCGGCTGACCGATGGCCGATCTGCGGGCCAGACTGGCCTCCCTCTCCCCCGAACAGCGTGCCCGGCTGCGCACCCGGCTCGGCTCACCCGATCCGGCGGTACCCGAGGCTCCGCAGACCACGGACGCGCCTCGGCGGCGAGCCGGCGGAGCCGACGCGACGGGCGGGCGGCGTCCCGTCCGGCCGCCCGCGTTCAGCCTGTTCTTCTTCGCCTCCGACGACAGCGACGCCGCCGGCGCCTACGAGTTCGTCCTCGACTGCGCGCGGTTCGCCGACCGCAACGGCTTTCGCGCGGTGTGGGTGCCGGAGCGCCACTTCGCGCCGTTCGGCGGGCCCTATCCGGACCCGTCGGTACTGGCGGCGGCGGTGGCCGCGCACACCGAGCAGCTGCGGGTGCGGGCGGGCAGCGTCGTCCTGCCACTGCACGATCCGCTGCTGGTGGCCGAGCGCTGGTCCATGGTGGACAACCTCTCGCGCGGACGCGTCGATGTGTCCCTGGCCTCCGGCTGGCACGCCCATGACTTCGCCCTCTCCCCCGGCACCTACCAGGACCGCAAGGCGGTGCTCTCGGAGCGGGTCGCCGAGCTGCGGACGCTGTGGGCCGGCGGCTCGGTGACCCGCACCGACGGCAACGGCAAGCCCGTGGACCTCACCGTCTACCCGCGGCCGGTCCAGCGGGAGCTGGAGCTGTGGCTGACCAGCTCCGCCAACCCCGCGACCTGGCAGGCCGCCGCCGAACTGGGCACGCATGTGCTGACCGCCCTGCTGGAGCAGAACCTGGAGGAGGTCGCCGCGAAAGCCGCGGTGTACCGCGACGCCCGGGCGGCCCGCGGTCTCGACCCGGACGGCGGCGAGGTCACGCTGATGCTCCACACCTTCGTCGGCGCGGACGAGGCGGCGGTGCGCGAGACCGTGCGCCCGGCTCTGCAGCGTTATCTCCGCTCCCACATCGACCTGTTCGAGCGGCTGGTGCGCAGCCAGGGCGTCGACATCGACCTGGGCACGGTGACCGAGGCCGACAAACAGGCGCTGGTGGAGCTCGCCTTCGAGCGGTACTTCACCGTCAGCGGGCTGTTCGGCACGCCCGCCTCGGCGGTGGAGCGCGTGGCGGAGTTCGCCGCCGCGGGGGTGACGGAGATCGGCTGCCTGATCGACTTCGGGATCGGGCACGAGCCGGTGCTCGACGGGCTCGCCCATCTGGCGGAGCTCAAGGACCTGGCGGCCGAACGGGTCCGGACCGTTTCATGACCTCGTACCCGCGAGCCCGGGCCGGCGCGGACGGCCCGGGCGGAGCCGCCTTGCGCCGGGACGCCCGGGGCGTACCCGTCATCGTGGCACGGGACCGCGAGGAGGCGGCCTTCGAGCTGGGCCGGGCGCTCGGCCAGGACCGGCTCTTCCAGCTCGACCTGTTCCGCAGGCGGGCCACCGGCCGGCTCGCCGAACTGTTCGGCCCCGGCTCCGTCGCCCACGACACGGCCCAGCGCACCCTGGGCATCGCCCGCGCCGCGCACCGCCACCTCGCCCGGCTGCCCGAGCCGCAGCGCGCCCTGCTGGAGAGCCACGCGGCGGGCATCGAACGCGGCCGGGCCGAACTCGCCGAGCCACCGCTGGAGTTCGCGATCCTCGGGGCCGAGCCCGAGCCCTGGAGCGCGGCCGACTGCGTCGCCGTGGGTCTGCTGCTCGCCCAGATGCTCGCCGGCGACGGCGCGGACCTGCGGATGCGGGACGTGATGGAGCGCACGCTGCCGCCCGCCGTGTGCGCGTTCCTGCTGCCCGAGCGCGGCCCGTACGCCACCGAGCCGGACGGCACGGCCAACGCGCCGGCACCGCCGCCGCCGCCCGAGGAACTGGTGGCGCTGCTGCGGGCAGCGCGTCCCCCCGCGTCCGGCAGTGGCCCCGTGGTCGGCGCGGACGAGTCGCCGTTCGGCTCCAACGCCTTCGCCGTGGCGGGACACCGCACCGCGCACGGCGGCGCCCTGCTCGCGGGAGACATGCATCTGCCGCTCACCGCACCGTCGCTGCTGTACCGGGTCTCCCTGCGCTATCCGCCGCACCGGATCGACGGGGTGGTGGTGCCCGGGGTGCCCGTGGTGGTGGCCGGCGCCTCCGAGCGGCTCGCCTGGAGCGCCACCCGGCTCACCGCCGCTCACGCCGACCTGGTCCACCTGCCCGCGCAGGACAGCCCCGACAGGACGGACCGCATCCGCACGGAGACCGTACTGGTGCGCGGCGGCGACCCGGTGGAGGTGACCGTGCGCGAGTCCCCCTGGGGGCCCGTGTACGGCCGGCACGGCGGCGTCGACGTGGCGCTGCGCTGGCGCCCGCTGGAGGACGGCGGATTCGACCTCGGCCTGCTCGCCGTGGCCGAGAGCACCGACGTCACCTCGGCCTGCGACGCCGCGAACCGGGCCGCCGGGCCGCCGCTCAACCTCGTGGTCGCCGACTCGGGCGGCCGCATCGGCTGGACGGTCACCGGCAGCTTTCCCCGGCGGCAGGGGCCGCTGCGGATGGTGCGCCCGGACCGCGGCGAGCGGTCATGGCGGGACACGGTGCCGCCCGAGGCCCTGCCCCGGTTACTCGACCCGCCGAGCGGGATGCTCGTCATGGCCAATCAGCTCACCGACCGCCACGGCGGGCCGGGCGTGCTCGCCGCCAACGGGTTCAGCGCCCGCCGCGCCCGGCGGGCCGCCGAGGTGCTCGCGGCCGGCACGGAACTGACCGTCGCCGACCTGCTGGCCCTCCAACTGGACACGGACGCCTCCTTCTTCGCCTTCTACCGCGACCTGGTGCACGAGGCCGTGCCCGCCGACGAGACCTCGCCGTCCGCGGCGCTCGCCGAGGCCCGGGCCGCCGTGGACCTGTGGGACGGCACCGCGGGCGCGGGGGCGCGCGGGCTGGGGCTGCTGATGCTGTTCCGGGAGAACCTGCGCGAGACGCTGTTCGCCGCGGTCCTGCAGTCCTGCCGGGAGCTGGATCCCGGCTTCCGCTATGTGTGGCACGACCACGAGGAGGCTCTGCGGTCGCTGCTCGCGGCCCCCGGCGACCGGTGCGTCCCGGCGCCGTACGTCTCGCGGCGCGCGTTCCTGCGCGCCCATCTGGAACTGGCGGTCCGGCTGCACCGGCACGCGGCGGGCGGCCGGCCCGCCACCGAGGTCCGCTGGGGCGACCTCAACCGCAGTGCCATGCACCATCCCCTGTCGTCGTCGGCCCCCGAGGCGGCCGCGCTCTTCGACCTGCCGGACGTCCCGCTGCCCGGGTGCGCGGAGTCCGTCAACGCCGCCCATCCGGGCTTCGGTCCCGCCGTACGGCTGGTCGCCGGGCCCGGGCGGCCGCAGGACGCCGTGCTGCAGTTGCCGGGCGGGCAGTCCGGCGACCCGCGCAGCGTCCACTACCGCGACCAGTTCGCCGCCTGGCTGCGGGGCACCGCGGCCCCGCTCGCCCCGCAGTCCGCGACCCCGGCGCCCGCCGGGGGTCCCACGCCGCAGGAGGCAGCACCATGAACCCGTTCTCGTTCTCCCTGGTCGCCGACGACGACCTCACCGGTGCCGCCTTTCTGGACCTGGCCCGCCGCGCCGAGGGGGAGGGCTATCAGGCCCTGTACTGCAACGACCACGGCCATCAGTCGCTGGCACCGTTCCCGGCCCTGGCGGCCGCCTCGACGGTCACCACCACGCTGCGGCTCGGGCCGCGCGTCGCCAACGCCGATCTGCGCCATCCCGTCCAGCTCGCGCACGAGGCGGCGACACTGGACGTGCTCAGCGAAGGCCGGGCCGAGCTCGGCGTGGGTGCGGGCTGGCTGGCCGACGACTACCGGGCGTCGGGTGCCCGGCTGGCTGGGGGCGGCCGCCGGGTGCGGCGGTTCGCGGAGGCGCTCGACGTCCTGGAGCCCCTGCTGCGCGGCGAGAAGCTCTCCCACCGCGGGGAGCACTACACGGCGGAGGTGGGCAGCGGGCTCACCACCGTGCAACGCCCGCGCGTCCCGCTGTGCGTGGGCGCGGGCGGCCCCCGGATGCTGGCGCTGGCCGCGCGCCGCGCGGACGTCGTCAGTGTGACCGGGCGCAGCCTGCCCGGCGGTGGCATCGACGGCGACGATCTGACGCCGGAACGGCTGGACGCCAAGATCGCGATCGTGCGCGAGGCCGCGGGGAGCCGGTTCACCGAGCTGCGGCTGCACCATGTCGTGTGGGAGTGCCTGGTCAGCCCGCGGCCGGAGGCGGTCGTCGCCGCCTACACGGCCGGCATGGGCGTCGACGAGAGCCGGCTGCGGCAGCTGCCCGGCCTGCTGATCGGCACGCCCCGGGACGTGGCCGACCAGCTGGTGGCGCGGCGTGAGCGCTGGGGTCTGTCGGAGGTCTCGGTGCCCGGCGCGTGCGCCGCCCAGTTCGCGCCCGTGGTCGCGCTGCTCGCCGGGCGCTGATCGCGTCCGCGGCAGACACCGCGACTGCCGTACGGCGACCGGGTGGGCACCGTACGGCGGTCGTTCAGCCCCGCTCCAGCGCGCCCAGGACGCTGTGTGTCACCCCTTCGGCGTCGAGGCCGGTCTCCCTGTGCAGCACGGGCACCTGACCGTGCGTCAGATAGCCGTGGGGTACGCCGAGCCGCAGGACGGGAGTCGGGCATCCCTCGGCCGACAGGTGTTCCAGTACCTCGCTGCCCAGCCCGCCGTCGGCGAAGTGGTCCTCCAGCGTCACCACGAGCCGGTGCCGGGCGGCCCGCTCGGCGAGCGCCGGGTCGACCGGCCGGATCCAGTGGGCACGGGCGCGTCCCGTGCGGTGGCCGTGGGCGGCCAGGCGCCGGCCGACGTCCGGCCCGAGCGCGTCCAGGGGGCCGGCGGTGATCAGCAGCACGTCGGCGTCGTCCGAGCCGTCCCAGCTCCACCGCCCCACGGGACGGGGCCCGCTCTCCGCTCTCGGCAGCGCCCGGTTGTGCCGCAGCAGGACCGGGCCGGACCCGTCGAGCGCCTCGCGCAGCATCGCGGTGAACGTCCCGGTGTCGGAGGGCTCGCCGATGACAGCGCCCGGCACGTGCCGGAACAGGGCGATGTCGAGGAGGCCGTGGTGGGAGGGGCCGTCCCCGCCGGTGATCCCGGCCCGGTCGCTGACGACGACCACCGGCAGCCGGTGCAGGCCCACGTCGAACATCAGCTGGTCGAAGGCCCGGCCGAGGAAGGTGCTGTGGATGACGACGACGGGACGCCGGCCGGTCATGGCGAGGCCGGCCGCGTAGGTGACGGCGTGCTGCTCGGCGATGCCGACGTCGACGATCCGGTCGGGGAAGGCGCGGGCGAACGGGTCGAGCCCGCTGGCACTGGTCATGGCCGCGGCGACGACCACGATCCGTTCGTCCTCGGCCGCCGCCCGGCACAGGGTGTCGCTGAGCACCGCGCCGGCCGCGACCCGGTCGCCCGCGGTCGGCGGCGGGGCGCCGGTGGCCGGGTCGAAGGGGGCGACGCCGTGCAGATGGTCGACGGGGTCGTTCTCCGCCGGCGGGTACCCCAGTCCCTTGCGGGTCACCACGTGGACGACGACCGGGCCGCGGTGGTCCCGGGCCCGGGTCAGGGCCGCTTCCAGCGCCGGGACGTCGTGGCCGTCGACGGGGCCGACGTAGCGCAGTCCGTGCCAGTCGGCGTCGTACGTACGCCCTCGGCCGCGCAGCTCGGCCAGGGCGAGCGCGACGGCACCGGTCGTCGGCGCGTAGCTGCGCCCGTTGTCGTTGAGGACGACGACCACGTCGAGCTGGCGCTCTGCGATGTCGTTGAGTGCCTCCATCGCCATGCCGGCGGTCAGCGCGCCGTCCCCGATGACGGCCACGACCTGCCGCCCGGAGCCCGCGCCGAAGCCGGCGGCGAGTCCGGCGGCGTACGACAACGAGGTGCCGGCGTGCGAGTTCTCCACCCAGTCGTGGTCGCTCTCGGCCCGTGACGGGTAGCCGGCGAGTCCGTCCCGGGTGCGCAGGGCGGGGAAGCCCTCGGCCCGCCCGGTGACCATCTTGTGGATGTACGACTGGTGCCCGGTGTCCCACAGCAGGATGTCGTGCGGGCTGTCGAAGACCCGGTGCAGCGCGAAGGTGAGTTCGACGACGCCGAGGTTGGGGCCGAGATGGCCGCCGTTGCGGGCCGTGCTGTCCACGACGAGCTGCCGGGCCGCGACGGCGAGGGCGTCGAGCTCCGCGGTGCCGGCCTCGCGCAGCGCCTTCGGGCTGAGCCTGCGCAGGGCCTCGGGTACCACGTCGGCCTGTGCCTCGGAGGTCATGCTCCGTCCTCCATCTCGGCGAGGAGGCGGGCGAGTTCCTCGGGCGACGCCTCGGCGAGGAGCGCGTCGACGTCGTCGCCGTCACTGCCGGGGTCCGGTTCGGCCGTCGTCGTCCCGTCGGTGTAGTGGGCGACCTTGGCGGCCAGCGCGGCGGCGGTGGCCTCCTCGAAGAGGTCGGACATGGGCAGGTCGATGCGGTAGTGGTCGCGCACCCGGGAGATGAGCTGCATCGCCATCAGCGAGTCGCCGCCGAGTTCGTCGAAGAAGCTGTCCTGGGTGCCGACCCGGTCGATACCGAGGAGCTGCGCCATGTTGTCTGCGACGAACTGCTCGCGTTCGTCGCGCGGTGCCACGAACGGCGTGGTCATCGACGGCCGCCGGTGCAGCCCGCCGTCGTCGCCGGCGCCGGGCTCCGCATCGGCCGGCTCGGGGACCGCGGGGCTCGTGGCGCGGGCGGTGCGGGCCCGTTGGACGCGCGCGTCGAGCGGAGCGGTGGAGACGGCGAGGTGCGGCAGGTCGTGGCGGAGGGCCGCCTCCACGGTCTCGGCGAGCTCCTCGGGGTCGAGGGCGTAGCGGTCACGGGCGGCGCCCAGGGACACCTCGCCGGGGCGGCGCCAGTGCTCCCAGTTGACGACGCTCCAGCGCGTCGCCGTGTCCGGCCGGGCGCGGCCCGCGTAGGCCTCGGCCCACAGGGTGGTGGCGGTGTAGGCGGCGCTCGCGACGCCGCCCAGGACGGTGGCGAGGCTGGAGACGACGACGCACGCGCCGACGTCGAGGCCCTCCAGGGCCGCGTCGAGCGCCGTGAGGCCCTCCACGCGGGCGTGGACGTGCGGGGCGAGGGCGCCGTCGGACAGGGCGCCCAGTTCGCCGACTCCGGCCGCGGCGGGCGGGCCGGCGGCGAAGAACACCGCGTCGATGCGGCCCCGGCGTTCCTGGACCTCCGCCAGGGCCTTGCCCAGGGCCTTCTCGTCGGCCGCGTCGCAGGTGATCGTCTCGTGGGTGCCGCCGATGTCCGGCAGTCCGAGGTCGTCGGAGGCGACCCGGTCGTCGAGGAGGACGACGTGGGCGCCGAGCCGGGACATCAGATGGCGGGCGGCCGCCCGGCCGAAGAAGCCCTGGCCGCCGATGATCACGTAGACGCCGCCCTGCCGCCAGGCCGGCGACTCTGCGGCCGGGGCGGGTGCGGGGGTGAAGCGGCGGGTCCACCGGCGGCCGCCGCGCAGGGCAACCACGGCGGGGGCGTCCTCGGCGTCCAGTTCGGCGGCGAGGCGTGCGGTCTCCCGGTCCTTGTCGCCGGGCCGCGGGGCGGCGAGGTCGACCCCACGGGCGCGCAGCAGCGCGGACTCCTGGTGGAGCAGCCGGGTGACGACGTGGGCGGCGGCCTGGGCGGGGTCGGCCGCTTCGTCGCCGTGCACGTCACAGGCGCCGTGCGTGACGACCACCAGCTCGGTGGGGCCCGTCGCGTGGCGTTCCAGGGCCCGGACCAGAGGCACGGCGGAGCGCAGTGGTCCGGCCGGGTCGTCGCCCGTCGCGGTGAGGAGGACGACGTTCGGCGGCAGGGTGCCGGCCTGGCGCAGCGGGGCGAGCTCGGCGTCCCAGGCGGCATCGTCCTTGCCGGGCGCGGTGAGCGCGCCGCCGGGGACGGGACCGGTTCCGGCGTCGACGACGGTGGCGGTCCGTCCCCGGGCGGTCAGGTTGCGGGCGAGCTCGGCGGCGAGAGCGCCGTGCCCGTCGGAGACCACGAGGACGGGGGCGCCGCCGCGCCGGGCGCGCAGCGGGGGCAGGCTCTCCCACACCGGCAGGTGCCACCAGTCTGCCGGGGATGGGCGCCGCTCGTCGTCCGCGACGGCGGCGGCCGCCGTGGCCCGCGGGCCCTCGGCCGGTGTCACCCAGTAGCGCCGGGGCTCGAACGGGTAGGTGGGCAGCGACAGCCGCAGCCGCCGGGTGCCCTCCCACAGCCGGGGCCAGTCGAGGTCGACGCCGCCGCTCCACAGGACACCGAGGCCGTCGAGGAGCACGGCCCGGTCGTCGCGCCGCTCCCGGGGCCCGCCCATGGTCTGGGCGATCGCGGGCCAGTCGCCGGAGACGGTCCTGGCGAAGGCCGAAAGGACCCCGCCCGGGCCGGCCTCCACCAGGGCCGTGCCCGGCTGGGCGGCGAGGGTGGCGCAGCCGTCGGCGAACCGCACGGTCGAGCGGGCCTGGCGCGCCCAGTAGCCGGGGTCGGTGGCCTCGTCCTCGGCGATCCAGGCGCCGGTGACGCCGGAGATCCACGGGATGGCCGGGGCGCTCAGGCGCACCCCGTCGAGCGCGGCGGTGAGGCCGTCGAGGGCGTCCTCCATCATCGCGGTGTGGAAGGCGTGCGAAACGTGCAGCCGCTGCACCGGGACGCCGTCGCGTTCGAGCCGGCGGGCCGCTTCCGCCACGGCCTCGGCGGGCCCGGCCAGGGTCGTCGCCCCGGCGGCGTTAACGGCCGCGATCTCCACTCCGTCGCCGGTGTAGGCCGCCGCCCGGTCCTCCGGCAGGGGCACGCCGATCATCGCGCCGGGCGGGAGGTCGCTCATGAGCCGGCCGCGGGTGGCGACCAGCCGCAGCGCGTCGGGCAGCGGGAGCGTGCCGGCCACGGTGGCGGCGACGATCTCCCCGACGCTGTGGCCGAGCAGGGCACCGGGTTTCACGCCGAGGTGGATGAGTTCCTGGGCGCAGGCGTACTCGACGACGAACAGGGCGGGCTGGGCGAGCGCCGTGTCGCGCAGCCGTTCGGCGTCCTCCTCGGTGGGGCGGCGGGCCAGCAGCAGTTCCCTGAGCGTGGCGGCGAGGCCGTCGTCGAGGTGGGACAGGCACGTGTCCACGGCAGCGCGGAACGCGGGCGAGGCGTCGTACCGGCGGCGGGCCATGCCGCAGTACTGGGTGCCCTGTCCGGGGAAGAGGAAGGCGACCGAGGTGGCGGGCGGTTCGGCGTGCCGGGTGGTGACGCGGCCGGAGCCGGGCGCCTCCAGGGCGTATCCGGCGTCCTCGACGTCCCGGACGACGACGGCGCGCCGGTGCGGCAGCGCCTTGCGGCCGAGGCCGAGCGTGTGGGAGACGTCGGCCAGGTTGGCGCCGGGGTGTTCGCGCAGCCAGCGGGCGAGGCGCGCGGTCGACGCCTCCAGCGCGCTGGGGGTGCGGGCGGACAGCACGAGGAGCTGGTGGCGTTCGGCGGGTTCGGAGACCGGGGGCGCGGGGGGTTCCTCAAGGACGACGTGCGCGTTGGTGCCGCCCATGCCGATGGAGTTGACGGCCGCCCTGCGGGGGGTGGGCCCCTCCCACTCCTCCAGTTCGTTGTTGACGTAGAACGGACTGGATTCCAGCTTCAGTTGCGGGTTGGGCGTGGTGAAATGCAGCGTCGGCGGGATCAGTCCGTGCCGTACGGTCTGGACGGCCTTGATGAATCCGGCGACGCCGGCGGCGGCGTCGAGGTGCCCGATGTTCGTCTTGGCGGAGCCGAGGGCGCAGTACTGCCGTTCCTGGGTCGACTCGCGGAAGGTCATCGTCAGCGCGGCCACCTCGATGGGGTCGCCGAGCGGGGTGCCGGTCCCGTGGGCCTCGACGAATCCGATGTCGGCGGCGTCGACGCGGGCCGCCTCCAGTGCGGCGGCCGCGGCCCGGGCCTGGCCGAGCACGCTGGGCGCGGTGAAACTCGCCTTGGCGGCGCCGTCGTTGTTGATCGCGGTGCCCTTGATCACGGCGTAGATGTGGTCGCCGTCGGCGAGGGCGTCGTCGAGGTGTTTGAGGACGACGACGCCGACGCCGGTACCGACGACGGAGCCGCCCGCCCGGGCGTCGAAGGCGCGGCAGTGGCCGTCCGGCGAGGAGGTGCCGCCCGGCTGGTGGAGATAGCCGCCGCCCAGCGGCATGCGCACCGACGAACCGCCCGCGAGGGCCATGTCGCACTCGCCGGCCAGGAGGGCCTGGACGGCGACGTGGATGGCGACCAGCGAGGTCGAACAGGCCGTCTGCACCACGGTGCTGGGCCCCTGGAGGTCGAGCTTGTAGGAGACGCGGGAGGCCAGGTACTCCTTGTCGTTTCCGATCATGATCTGGAGGTCGCCGACGACGTCGACGACCTCGCCGTTGGCGATGAGGTTGGTCGGCAGATAGGTGTTCATGGTCGAGCCCGCGTAGACGCCGACCAGCCCGTCGTAGCGCGACGGGTCGTACCCGGCCTCCTCCAGGGCGTGGTAGGAGCACTCGAGGAACTGCCGGTGCTGGGGGTCCATCACCTCGGCCTCGCGCGGGCTGTAGCCGAAGAACGCCGCGTCGAAGGTGTCGGCGCCGTCGAGGGGGGCCGAGGCGCGGACGTAGCGGGGGTTGTCGAGGAGGTGCTGGGGGACGCCCCGCTCCTTGAGTTCCTCGACCGTGTGAGTGCGGATGGACTCGATGCCCTCACGCAGGTTGCGCCAAAACTCGTCCGGGTCCGAGGCACCCGGCAGCCGACAGCTCATCCCGATGACGGCGACGTCGGCGGGAGTGGTCACCATGTGTTCGCTCACTGGGTGCTCCTCGGGTCGGGGTGCTCTCTGTGGGACAGGGCGCGCTGACGGCCGCGTGCCCGGCGTGCCACCGCGAGTGGTCGGGCGGGCGGCGGGGTGCCGGTCGGCGGGCCTGCCGCCGCTGTCTCGGCGAGCAGCCGCTGGAGGTGCTGGGCCAGCAGCCGGACGGTGGGGTGTTCGAACAGGAGCCGGAAGGGCAGTTCACCCGTGCCGAGCCGGCGGCTGATCCGGTCGAGCACCGGTCCGACGGCGAGTGAGTACCCTCCGGCCTCGAAGAAGTTGGTGTCGACGTCGAGGGAGTCGAGGCCGAGGACCTCCCGCCAGACGTCGGCGACCACGGCGGTCAGGTCCCCGGCAAGCGGGCGGCCGGCGATCGGGGACGGGCGCGGGACGCGGGCCAGCAGTGCGGTCTCGTCGAGCTTCCCGTGCCGGGTGAGCGGGAAGGCGTCGACGCGGACGATCCGCTGGGGCAGCAGGAAGGCGGGCAGGAACGCGGCCAGCTCTCGGCGCAGGGTGTCCTCGGTCGCGGCGGTGTCCGCCACGACGAACGCCATCAGCCGGGCCGCGGCCCCGCTCCGGTCGACCACGACGGCGGCGTCGGCGACGTCGGGCAAGGCCCGCAGCGCGGCCTCCACCTCGCCGGGCTCCACGCGGTAGCCGCGCACCTTGACCTGGGCGTCCCGGCGCCCGACGAGGTGCAGTTCCCCCGCGCGCACCAGTCCGAGGTCGCCGGTGCGGTACATGGCGGTGCCGTCGGCGACGACCTGGTCGGGCACGAATCCCCGCTCGGTCTCCTCGGGCCGGTTGAGGTAACCGCGGGTCACGCCGGGCCCGCCGATGCACACCTCACCGACGACGCCCTCGGGCAGGGGTGCGCCGCCCGGTCCCATGACGTACACCCGGCTGGCGCCGGTGGCCATGCCGACGGGGAGGGTGGTGGCCGTGGCGAGGCGCCCGGTGTCCACCGTGTGCATGGTGCAGTTGATGGACGCCTCGGTGGGTCCGTAGCCGTTGATGATCCGGCAGTCCGGGGCGAGCAGCGGCAGGGCGGCGGAGACAGCCGCGGGCGAGAGGGTCTCGCCGCCGAGCACGAGCAGCCGGATGCCCTTCAGACCGGTGTGCTCGGCGACGAGTTCGCGCAGGAACGTGGGGGTGGCGAACAGGGTGTTGACGTCGTCGCGGCGCAGGAACTCGCCGTAGCCGGCGGCGGAGTGGCGTTCGGCGGGGGCGGGCACGCAGAGGGTCCCGCCCCACAGGAGGGTGGTGAACAGCTCCTGCAGGCCGAAGTCGAAGGTGAGGGCCAGGGTCTGGGCCAGCCGCATGCCCGGGCCCGCGCCGAGTCCGCCGACCTGCCAGGCGAGCAGCGGGTGGACCTCCCGGTGGCGTACGGGTACACCCTTCGGGCGTCCGGTGGTGCCGGAGGTGTAGACGACGTAGGCGATGCCGTCCGGGGTGTCCCGCCCGACCGACAGCGGCGGCGCGGGGCGGTCTGGGGAACGGTCCGGATCGAGCGGTGGCAGGGCCACCGCGACCGCGTCGCCGGCCCACTCGGCGACGGCGGTCGCGCGGGGCGGCGGGTGGACGACCGCGGCCACGCCGCAGTCGCCGGCCATGAAGGCCAGCCGGGGCGCGGGGAGGTCCGTCGGCAGCGGCACGATGCCATAGCCGCGGACCAGGGCGGCGAGTGCGGCCACGGTGAACTCGACGGTGTCGTCCAGGTGCAGGCCGACGAGCGGGGTGCCGAGGTTCTTCGCTTCCGGCAGGTCGGGAAGCGCGGCCGCCGTCTCGCTCACGCGCGCCGCGAGGTCGGCGTAGCTCCAGCGGCGGTCCGGGGCGACGAGGGCGGGGGCGTCCGGGCGCAGCGCCGCCTGTTCGCGGAAGAGCGCGCCCAGGGTGACCGGCGGAACGGGCGGGGTCGTGGGCAGCAGGACGGCGGCGGGTGTCGCGGGACCGGTCAGGCCGGCGGGTGCGGCGGGCTCGGTCACGGCCCGGCGGACGAAGTCGGCGAAGCAGCGGGCCAGGGTCCGACCGGTGCCGGGGTCGATGGCCGCCGGATCGAAGGCGAACCGTCCGATCAGGCGGCGCCCCTGCCAGGTGAAGGCCACGTCGAGATCGGCGTGCGGGCGGGGCCGGCCGGGCGGCCGGGGGCCGAGCCGCAGCCCGCCGACGGTGACGCCGTCATGGGGCAGGTCCAGGGCGGCGCTGCCGAACCCGTGGGTGCCGGGGCCGGGGTCGCCCACCCAGTCGCACATGACGGAGAAGGGCGGCCCGGACGTGCCGCGGGGGCGCTGGAGATAGCGGGTGATCAGGGAGAGCGGGATGCGGGCGTGGTCCATGCCGTCGAGGAGGGCGCGCGCGGCGACGGATATCGCCTCCCCCGGGGTCGTGGTCCGGGGCAGCGTCAGCGGCAGGGGCAGGGTGTTGACGAGGTAGCCGACGGCGTCGTGGGTCTCGGCGCCGTCGCGGACGGCCAGCGGAACGCCGATCGCCAGGTCGCGCCAGCCGGTCAGTTCGGCCACGAAGAGTCCGAGGCAGCCGAGCAGCACCGCGAAGGGGGTGGTGGTGTGGCGGGCGGCGAGGGAGACGACGCGTGCGGTCGTGCGGTCGTCGAGGTGCAGCGACACCGCCTCGCCGCCGCTGCGGGCGGCGGTGTCGCCGGGGACTACGGGCCACTCCGGCGGTTCCACGGCGGCGAGCCGTCCGGCCCAGGCCCGCGCGCCGTCGTGCACCTGCGGGTCGGCGAGCAGGGCGGCCTCCCGCCGCACCACGGGTTCCCACGGTGTCGGCGCCGGCAGGTCGGGCCGCTCGCCCCGGCGTACGGCGTCGTGCGCGACCGCCCATTCGCGGGCCAGGACGGCGAGGGAGTGCAGGTCGGCCACGAGGTGCGACACGCGCAGGACGAGGACGGCGGGCTCCCCGGCACACTTCAGGACGACGGCGTCGAACAGGGGCCCGGTCGCCGGATCCAGGGGCGCGTCGAGCAGTTCGGCGGCGTGCGCCCGCAGGGTCTCGGGGTCCGGCAGGGTCCGTAAGGCGCACCACGGATGGGCGTCGGAGGGCAGCACCTCGTGCCGGAAACCCTCGCCGTCCCGGGGGAAGCGGCTGCGCAGCTGCTCGTGCCGGGTGACACAGATCCGCAGGGCGGCGGCGACGGCTTCGCTGTCGGCGTCCGCGGGGAGGGTGAAGGTCCGGGCGATGGTGTAGTCCCGGGGCCCGTCGGCGGAGGCGGCGGTGAGGAAGGCCAGCGCCTGCTGACCCTGGGTCATGCCACCGGGTGGCAGGGGGCTTCGCGCGCCGGGATCCGGCGGGGCCGTGGGGACCACGGACGCGGCTCCGGCATCGGCCGACCCTGTCGGTCCTACGACGCGTGCGCCGGAGTCTGCCGCGGCCTGCGGCTCCGTGTTCCTTGCCCCGTCCGCCTCCCCGAGGGCGGTCACCAAGTCGTCCACGGTGGTGCCGGCCAGCATCCGCGCCAGCGGCACGTCGAGTGCGAACTCGTCGTACAGCCGCTGCTGCAGCCGGATGGCCCGCAGTGAGTCCAGGCCGAGCGCGGTGAGGGTCTCGTCGCCCGGCAGGGCGCCCTCCGGCACGGCCAGGACGTCGGCCACGGCCCGGGCGAGAGCGTGGGCGTGGGGCGGCCGGGGCGCGGTGGCACGGGGTGCGGGTGCGGCGGCGAGCCGGGGCAGGGTTCCGTCGAGGTAGGCGGCGCGGCAGGCGCCGCGGCGGACCTTGCCGCTGGTGGTGCGGGGCACGGCGGAGGCGCGGACGAAGACGCAGTCCGCGAGGACGAGACCGTGCACGGCGGCGACCGCGGCGCGCACGGACCGTTCCAGGTCGGCCAGTTCCTCGCCGGCCCGGCGCACGGCCTGGACGGCGACGGGCCCCCGCGGGGTGTCGAACACGGCGCCCGCCGCGCGGACGAGCCTGGGATCGACTGCCTGGATGGTCGTCTCGATGTCGGCGGGGTGATGGTTGAGGCCGCGCACCACCAGGAGGTCCTTGGCGCGTCCGGTGACGTAGAGCTGCCCGTCCCGGATCCGCCCCAGGTCGCCGGTGCGCAGGTACCGCCGTCCGTCGACGCACAGCCCGAAGTGGTCCTCGGTGGCCCGGGGGGCACGCCAGTAACCGGCGGCGACGTTGTCTCCCGCGACGCAGATCTCGCCTTCTTCTCCGTCGGGGACGGGAGTGTCGCCGTCGATCACGAGGAGGCTGTCGGTCTGCCAGGGACCGCAGGAGACCACCTCGTGGCCGGGGCCGAACACCACCGTGCGCGGCGCGGTGTCCCGGCCGTCGCCGCTGATCAGAAGGGTGGCCTCGGCCATGCCGTAACTGGGGCAGAAGGCACCGGCGCTGAAGCCGCTCGGCGCGAAGGCCGCGGTGAAGTGGCGCAGTGTGTCGGCGCGGACCGGCTCGCTGCCGTTGCAGGCGATCCGCCAGGAGCTCAGGTCGAGATCTCCTGACGCGGCCTCGTCCGCGGCGGCGTCGGCGCACAGGGCGTACGCGAAGTCGGGAGCCGGGGAGATCGTGCCGCGGTGGGCGCTGATCGCCCGCAGCCAGCGCAGCGGGCGTCGCAGGAACGCGGTGGGAGGCATCAGGACGGCACTCGCCCCGAGGTACAGGGCGTGCAGCAGGCCGCCGACCAGTCCCATGTCGTGGTGGACCGGGAGCCAGGAGACAATGACGTCGTCCGCGCCGCCGCCGAAGACGCGGCCTATCTGCGCCTGGTTGGCGAGCAGGTTGGCGTGGCTGACCATGACGCCTCTGGGCGTGCCGGTCGAGCCGGAGGTGTACTGCAGGAACGCGAGGCCGTCCGGCCGAAGGTCGGGCGCCGTCCAGGCCTCCGGGTCGGCGTGCAGCAGGTCCCCGTACTCCACGACGGGCACGGAATCCGTCAACACTTCCTGCGTTTCTACTTCATGACGGACGATCAGAGCGGGATCGGCGTCGTCGGCGATCGCGGTCAGGGAGGCCACGGTGGCGAGAGTGAGGCCGGGCGGTGCCACCGGTACGGCCGTGCAGCCCGCGTACAGGGTGGCGAGGAAGGCGACGGCGAACTCCAGGCCCGGCCGGCACAGCAGCAGTACCCGGTCGCCGGGGGCGCAGCGGGCGGCGAGGGACACCGCGGCGGCTCGCGCGCGCCGGTCGAGTGCGGCGTAGTCGAGGTGGTCGGTCTCCTGTTCGCCGTCGGCGAGGAACCGTAAGGCGACCTTGGCGGGCGTGGCGGCGGCCGCGCGACGGACGCTGTCGAGGAAGGTGCGGTCCTGCGCGCCGGCTTCGGTGGTGACGAGTGGACGAGGATGGACGACGTGCCAAGGACGCACCTGCGATCCCCCTTGGTCATGGAAGGGTGTTTCCCGACAACCGGTTCGCGAAGTACATGACCCATGCAACTGGCCGGAGATCCTCCTGGCCCGGCTCAGCACGTGTCAAGGGCGTGGCCCGGGCCCGGATCCCGGGCGTGCGCCACTAGCCGGACACGGCGCTTCGGCGGCCGAACACCTTGGGCGCCAGTTCCCGTGCCTCCCGGGCCCAGGAGGCGAGCAGGCGGAAGACCTCGGCCCGCTCCCCGTAGAGCCGGTCCGCGTCCACGCTCTGGCTGCCGTAGACGGTGTGGTCGAAGTCCTGTGCGGCGCGCTTGAGCATGACGGGCACGAGCCAGGTCCACTTGGCGGCCATGACGCACATACCGAGGCGCACCGCCTCCGGCTCGCCGTCCCAGCCGCCCTCCCCCAGGCCCGCGCAGTAGCTCTCGTACACGGTGCGGTCCAGGGCGGGGAGTTCCTCGGCGGGGCGCAGCAGGTCCAGGGCCGTGTCGGAGACGTAGTTGCCGATGTCCGCGCCGATCCAGCCGGAGCCGGTGAAGGCCCAGTCGATGCCGACCGTGCGGTCCGCCTCCTCCAGGAAGTTCTTGGGCCAGGCGTCGTGGTGGCACAGGGTCTGCGGCAGGCGCTCGCCCAGTTCCACCAGGTCGTACCGCTCGTGGCAGAGCCGGAGGACGTCGTCGCGCAGGGCGCCGGCGAAGTGACGCTTCATCAGCGGGGTGTCCCACAAATCGCGGTCGTCCAGCAGGTGCCACTCGATGTCCGCCGAGGTCGCGTCGGGGGTGTCGAGGTATTCGCGCAACATCCCGCTGCTCCAGGGGACTTCGCCTGCCACCCAGCTGTCGTCGACGGCGCAGCGCCCCTGGGCCCGGCCGAGTCGGCGGGCGTGCCGCCCGGTGCGTTCGACGCTCCAGGCCTCACCCGAGGCGCCGGGCACGTCCCGCAGCCAGAGGCTCAGCCGGCCGTCGGCCCGCTCGAAGAGGCGCAGCAGGCTCGGCTGCACGACGTCCGCCTCCGTGTACGCCGCCGGCAGCCCGGCCAGGTACACGTCGGCCTCGCGCCGCCAGTAGCGGTAGCTCGCGGGGTCGTGGGAACCGCGCCAGGTGTTCCCGGCACGCCCGGGCGAGATGACCTTGACCACGGCGGAGCGGCCGCCGCCCGAGATCCTGGCCACTCCGGCGGTGACGCCGATGCGCTGGCCATGCGCGAACTCCGTGATCTCGACCTCACCGACGCCCAGAATCTCCTCGGCCTCGGCCGCGATGTCCTTGTCCTCCGGAGCGAAATCCCGCACGGCGCATTGCCCTCCCAGGTCGGTGGCCGGCATCGGCCGCAACATTCTGATCACAGGTCTCTCAGCGCCGCAAGAAGGCGCGTCAGGGGCTGGGTGGCGCATTAGCACCGCTTGCGGCAAGCGCTTTCTTGAAACGTTATTGACAGAGTCGTGACAGATCACAAACCATGCCCACACCCCCTGAGCCACCCTGCTCGAATTCTGGGCGCCCTTCGGCTGCCGGCCGTCACGCCTGCCTTCCCTAACGAAGAGATGAGGCAATGCCAGCACCCTCTGCGACGAACGCCTGGGCCCGTGCGGTGCGCCTGGCCCGGGAGCGGCTCGGGCTGCTGCGGCTGCTGAAGGGCAGTCCCGGGCAGGTGGGCGTCCTTGCGACATTCGGGATATGCCTGGCCGTGCTGCCGACCGCGACGGCGGTGGTCAGCGGGTGGCTGATCGAGCGGATGACGGCGGTGATCAGGGACGACGCCCCGGCCGCGAAGGTCGTCGCGCCGCTCACCGCCCTCGGGGGGCTCCTGCTCCTGGAGGCCTTGGCGGTCGCGGGCCAGGAGAGCAGCCGATACGTCGTGGCCGCCCACGTCGACGGACGCCTGCGCCGGCGCCTGCGTGCCCTGGCCGCGGCCCCCCGGGGCATCGGCCACCTCGAGGAGGCGCAGTACGCGGACGACGCCGCACGCGCGTCGGATCTGGGCGGACGGCATGTGCTGTCGCCCGGAGCGGGGGCTGCGGGACAGGTCGTCCTGCTGGGCCGACTGCTGAACGCGGTGCTGGCCACCGCCGTGATCGCCCGCCACTCCCTCGTCGCCGCGGCGGCGCTGCTCGTGTCGTCGCTTGTCATCCGGTCGCTCGTGCAGCGCCAGTGGATGCGGCTGCATCAGGTGGTGGACTCGCGTGCGCGTCCGCTGCGGCGGGTCGACTACTGGTCGGACGTGGCGGCAGGGGCAGGCGCCGCCAAGGAGATCCGGGTGTTCGGCCTGGCCCGCTGGGTGGTGGCCCGGCGCACCCAGGAGGCCTGGGGGTGGGCGGGGGTGATCTGGCGGACGCGCCGCGACATCCTGGTCCATCAGCGGGCGGCCGTCGTCCTGTCCCTGGTCGCGGTCACGCCGGCCTTCCTGCTGCCCGGTCTCGCGGTCCGCCAAGGGCAGCTGACGCAGGGGGAGCTGGTCACCTGTCTGGTCGCCGCGTGGGGTGTGCTGGGCATCACCGCCCTGGGCATGGAGGCCTTCGAGATCGAGGTCGGACTGGGCGCGCTGCGTGCCATGCGCCGCCTCTCCACCCGGATCCCCCAGGCCGTCGACGGCCACCCCGAGACAGCGCCGGAACCTCCCGGCCGGCCGCCGGAAGTCCGCTTCGAGGACGTCACGTTCGGCTATCCGCACGCCGGACGGCATGTACTGCACCGGTTGAACCTGCGGGTCGAAGCCGGCCGGGTGCTGGCCCTGGTGGGCGCGAACGGAGCCGGCAAGACCACCTTCATCAAGCTGATGGCCGGGCTGTACGAGCCGGCCGACGGCCGGGTGGTGGTCGCCGGCACCGATCTGGCCGACCTGGACGTCCGCGCCTGGCGGCGCCGGATGACCGTGATGTTCCAGGACTTCAACCGGTATCCGCTCAGCGTCGCCGACAATGTGGCGCTGGGCGCCCCCGAGCACCGTACGGACCGCGTGGGCATCCTGGCGGCGGTGGAGCGGGCCGGTCTTGCCGCCACCGTCGAGCGGCTCCCGCAGGGTGTCGACACGGTGGTCAGCCGTGATGTGCACGGAGGGGTCGACCTGTCGGGCGGGCAGTGGCAGCGCGTCGCCCTGGCCCGAGTGCTGTTCGCGGCGGCCCACGGGCGGGACCTGATCGTCATGGACGAGCCCACGGCGCACTTGGACGTGCACGCCGAGACGGCGTTCTACCGCGACGTGGTGGCGTCGGTGGCCGGCGCCACGGTCGTGCTGATCTCCCACCGGCTGTCCACGGTGCGCCCCGCCGACCGGATCGCCGTCCTGCGCGACGGGCGGATCACCGAAGCGGGCGACCATGACTCCCTCATGGCGGCCGACGGCGAGTACGCGCGGCTGTTCCGGCTCCAGGCGTCCCACTTCGCCGAGCCCGGAGGGACGCCGCGGGACGCGGCCGACGCCCCGACGGCGCTGTCATGAGGGCCGCCGTGCCCGGGCGCCTCGCCGTGCTGCGGCATTCCGTCCGGCTCACCTGGCGGGCGAGTCCGCGGATGACGGTCCTGGTCGTCCTGCTGGTGGCCCTGCAGTCGGGGGCCGTCGCCGTGACCGCGGTCGGCTCCCGTTGGCTGGTGGACTCGGCCGGGCTCGGCAGCCTGGCCGGGCTGCTGTCCGCGACGGCCCTCGTGGCGCTCGCTCACACCGTGTCCACCACGGGCCAGCGCGTCCAGGACAGCCTCTCCCTGGAACTCGTCAACCGGGTCGACGTGCTGGTCAACGAGGAGATCCTGGACACGGTCGCCGGGCTGTCCGGCATCGCGCACGTCGAACAACCCCACTACCTGGACCGGCTGTTCCTGCTGCGCCAGGGCAGCAGGACCCTCGCGACGGCGGTGTGGAGTCTCGCCGTGAGCGCGGCGGGCACCATCGGCGTGGCCCTGTCCCTGTGGCTGCTCGTCGACGTCCATCCGGGTCTCGGGCTGCTCGCTCCCCTGGCGCTGCTCCCGCTGTGGATCAACAGCCGCGCGCACGGCCGGCTGCGCCTCGCCGAGGCGGCCGCCGCCCGGCACCGCCGTCAGGAAGAGGCTCTGCACAACCTGTGCGTCGACGCGGCGTCGGCGAAGGAACTGCACATCAGCGGGGCCCAGGACGTCCTCGACTCAGAAGCCGTGGCCGCGTGGAACCGCTGTACGTCGCTCGTCACCCGGGCCCGGGTCGCGGGGAGTTGCTGGAACCTGCTCGGTTGGTGCTGCTTCGGCGCCGGCTACCTCGCGGCACTCGCCGTCACCGCGCAGCTGGCCGCGCGGGGCCGCGTCGGCCTCGGCGACGTCGTCCTCGTCCTGGTCATCGGGACCCGGCTGCGCGGGCAGGTCCAGCAGACCGTCGAACAGCTCGGCAAGGTCATCCAGACCGGGCAGGCCACCGAGCATTATCTGTGGCTTCGGGACTACGCGTGCGAGCACGGGCGCGAGGGGTCCGGCACCCCGCCGCGGGGTGGCCCGGTGCGGCTGCACGACGTCAGCTTCCGCTATCCAGGGGCGGAGCGTCCTACGCTGCGCAACATCGATCTGTGCCTCACACCGGGCAGCGTCGTGGCCCTGGTCGGGGTGAACGGGGCGGGCAAGACCACACTTGTCAAACTGCTCGCCGGAATGCACCGGCCGACCTCCGGCACCATCACGGTGAACGGCGAGGACCTGGCCACGCTCGACACGGCCGCATGGCGACGGCATGTCTCGGCGGCCTTCCAGGACTTCGTCAAGTTCCAGCTCCCGGTCCGCCATGCCGTCGGGATCGGCGATCTCGACCGCATGGAGCGAACGGACGCGGTGCGCGCCGCCATGACGGCTGCCGGGGCAGACAACTTCGTCGCACGGCTCCCGCAGGGCCTCCACACCCAGCTGGGACCGCTGTACGACGGTGTCGACCTGTCGCAGGGGCAGTGGCAGCGGCTGGCGCTGGCCCGTGCCCTGATGCGCACCGCGCCGGACCTCCTCGTCCTCGACGAGCCGACCGCGGCCCTCGATCCGGCAGCCGAGCACGACCTCTACCAGAGGTACACCCGCTCCGGCCGGGCCCGGCCGGAGGGCATCACGCTGCTTGTCACGCACCGCTTCTCCACCGTGCGGCTGGCCGACCACATCGTCGTCCTCGCCGACGGGCGGATCGCCGAACAGGGCGACCACGCCACGCTGATGACCCTGGACGGCCACTACGCCCGCCTGTACTCGGCACAGGCCGGCTCCTACCGCTCCGCCCCACCGGCGTCCGGTGACTGACGCCGTGCCGCACCGTCTCGGGAGGGATCCGCACACGTGACCACGCACCGAGCAGTACGAGAGCTGGAGTTCCGCGGAGAGCGCGGCGCGCGCGGCCCGTCCACCTGGGGCCAGCGCCACATCTGGTCGACGTTGCGGATCACCCGGCCGCACGACACGCGGTTCAACCTGCCGCTGCTGGCCGACGTCCCCGAGGGGCGGTCCCTGGACGACGTCCTGAGTGCCGTGCGGCGTCTGGTCGAACGGCACGAGTCGCTGCGGACGACCTTCGACGAGCAGCACGGCTATCCGCCCACGCAGACGGTGGCCGCGCACGGCCGTATGACCGTGTCGGTGGAGCCGTACGACGCCTCGCCGGACGCGGACCCGGCGGCGCTGATCATGAAGGAGGCCGCGTGCCATCACTTCGACGTCGCCTCTGAGTGGCCGATCCGCTTCGTGGTCCTCGTGACCGCCGGACGACCGCGCTGGATCGGTGCCGTCATATCCCACATGGCGGCCGACCTCATGGGCCGCGACCTCGTCAAATGGGACCTCGAAGACCTGCTGCGGGGGACAGCCGACGCCCCGGACGGCACCGGCCCGGCGCATCAGCCGCTGGACCAGGCGTCCCGCGAGCAGTCCGCCACGGGGCGCGAGGAGCTCGCCCGCACCCTGGAGCTGTGGAGAGCGGCAGTCGAGAGCGCCCCGCCCCTCCTTCCCGCCGCACCCCGCCCGTACAGCGGGGCGCGCTACCCCTCAACCACCCTGTACGCCAAGGGACTCGGGCGACGAGTCCGGCAGGCCGCGGACCGGCTCAGGGTCAGGAGCTCGGCGTTCTTCCTGGCCGCCGCAGCCGCCGCGCTCACCCGGCAGGCCGACGTCGACTCCTGCGCACTCACGATCACCTGCGCCAATCGCACGACCGCGCGCACGCTCGACTATGTCGGAACCATCGCTCAGCAGGGCCTGCTGGTGATCGACTCGGTGGGGTCGTCGTTCCACGACACGGTTCGCCGGACGTGGCCCGGCCTGCTGCACGCCCACGACTACAGCAGGTACGACCAGCGGTCCCTGGATCTGCTGGCCGCCGACCTCACCGAGCGCAGGGGCTTCGCCTTCGAACAGGACCGGCACTACGTCAATTTCAGCGAGGAGACGTCGCCGATCCGCGCGCCTGCTGGCTTCTCGGAGCTCCCGGAGGGCGAGGTCCTGTACAAGGAGGGCATGCCAGTCGTCAGCACACCGCTCACCTTCGGCATGCGGCTCGGGACGGACGGCGAGGACGCCTATGTGAAGGTCTTCGCCGATCGACGCCATCTGAGCGGCGAGGCCGTCAGAGGCATCCTGGCCGAGACGAACCGGTTGCTGCAGAACGGCAGCGCGGGAGACATCACCTACTGAACGCCACGAGTCGTGAAGGAGACACCCGTGCACGAAATCGAGGACATCAGGAATGGACTGTCGGAGATATTCGGCAGGGTTCTGCAGCAGCCGACGATTCCCACCGATGTGAGTTTCTTCGATTTGGGCGGCTCGTCGCTCGCCGCGATTCAGATCGTGTCGATGGTGGAGGAGCGGCACGGCGTGTCCCTGGATGTGCTCGAGGTGTTCGGGACCGAAGGCCTCGAGGAGCTCTCCCGGAAAGTTCATTCCCTCCTGGTGCAGGCCCCGTGACCCCCGGCCCCTCCATACTCCGGTCGGTGACGCCGCTTCGTCGGCGCGGAGGTGGTGGGATCGACGTCTCCGGCGTACTGAGGTTCCCCCGAGATGCCTGCGGACGGCCTCGGCTTTTGAACCCTGGTTGCTGCGCCGACAGTGAAGCCCTGTGTGATGGCGGGTGCGCGGTAGTCCGGAGTCCATAGAGGGAACAACGGGACCGGCGGGTGCAGGGTGAGAAGACGATCACTCTCCAGGAAGGGCCAGCGTGTGGCGGCTTCCTGGAGAGGACCGCTGTCCGCTCCTTGACGGAAGGCGGCCGTGGTCGGGCCGGCGGCGGGGTCAGATGGCGGGTTCGTCGAGGTAGGTGTAAGTGCTCTGCGAGCTGCCGCCGGGGGTGCTGACGGTGATGGTGATTCCTCCGGCGGGGTGGGGCGGGGCGGCTGCGCTGATCCTCTGGTCTGAGATGACGACATAGGCCGCGGAGGTGTTGCCGAAGATGACTTCCTGGGTCGTGGCGAGGTTGGCGCCGGTGATGGTGACCTCGGTGCCGCCGCTGGTTGGTCCGGTGTTGGGGCTGACGGCAGTCAGGGAGGGTGCGTCGAGGTAGCTGAAGATCAGGCCGTTGGCGTTGCCGACGGGGGTGATGACGGTGACGGACACCGGGCCGGAGGAGGGAGCGCCGGGGACGACGACGGTGACGGCGGTGTCGGTGACGGACTGGATGGCGGCCACTCTGGAGCCGAAGCGCACCGAGGTGGTCCCGGCCAGGTTGGCTCCGGTGATGACCGCGGTGCCTCCGCCGGTGACGGGGCCCATCTCGGTGGTGATCCCGGTCAGCAGCGGGGCGGGGCGGTAGTAGAAGGTGCCGAAGGAGCCGGTGCCGCCGGGGGTGGTGACGGTCACGGGAACCGCGCCCTGTCCGGCTGGGGCGCGCACGGTGACCGAGGTCGCAGTGTTGGCCAGGATGGTGGCGAGTCTGTCGCCGAAGCGCACGGCGGTTGCACCGGCCAGGTCGTGACCCCGGATGGTCACGACCTGGCCTCCGCCGGTGAGGCCCTGGCCGGGCACGAGCGTCAGGGCGATCACGCTGACGGCGTTGTCGGCGTTGTCCGTCACGTACAGCCGGGTCCCCTCGGGGGTGACCGCGATGCAGACCGGGCCATTGCCGACGGCAATCGTGCCGGTGACGGTGTTGGTGGCGGTGTCGATCACGCTGACGCTGTTATCGACGTAGTCGGCCGTGTAGGCGGCGGTCCCGTCCGGGCTCACGGCCACGAAGCGAGGCATGGTGCCCACCCCGATGGTGGCGATGACGGTCGTGGTGGCGGTGTCGATCACGCTGACGCTGTCTCCGCCCGCATTGCAGACGTAGGCACGGGCACCGTCCGGGCTGAAGGCGATGATCACCGGCACGTCGCCGGCGGTGAAGCTGCCGGTGACGGTGTTGGTCGCGGTGTCGATCACGCTGACGGAGCTGTCGCCGACGTTGCCGACGTAGGCGCGGGCGCCGTCGGGGGAGACTGCGACGCCGATCGGGACGGGGCCCGTGTTCACCGTGGCGATGACAGTGCCGGCGGCAGTGTCGATCACGCTGAGGTTGTTGGCGTTCTGACTGGTCACATAGGCGCGGGTGCCGTCCGGCGATACCGCCACCCCGAGGGCTCCGGCGCCGACCGCAATGGTGGACGTGAGGGTGTTGGTGGCGGTGGCGATTACGCCGAGGGCACCGTCGTCGAACAGGGTCACGTAGGCGCGGGTGCCGTCCGGCGAGACCGCCAGGAGGGTCGGACCGCCGGCGGCCGCGATGGTCGCGGTGACGGTGTTGGTGGCGGTGTCGATGACGCTGATGGTGTTCGATGCCCGGTTGGCGACGTAGCCGCGTCCCCCGTCCGGGGTCAGTGTCACCCCTAGTGGCGAGCTGCCGACGGGGATGGTGGCGTCAGCCGGTGGCAGCACCGTGGAGCGTTGCCGTGGCAGCGCGACGGCGGCCAGCAGCGGATCAGGTCGGGTCAAGGCGGTCATGGCGCAGCCTTTCTGAGCACGTATCAGCCACTGCCCGGGCGGAGGACGCAGCCCCGGGGCAGGGACGTCGGTTGATGCCGCTGCGAGGTTCCGCCTGCGGCAGCGCGGCCCGCGCTCCAGGCGGCCGATGGTCCTCATGGCCGAACGGCCACGCGAGAGAACCGTGGCGACCACCTACAGCACGTTCCCCGGCAAAGGGATGGGCGGCCCACCGGTTCCATTACTCAAAGTGACCCACAATGTCAAACGGGTGACAAGGGTCAGCTATGCAATATCACCCAAACGGCCCAGTCGTGATGCTTCAGGCTGCCCGATCTGCCGTATCACGAGCGCCATGGCATATCCGGATCAGGAACAAGTACCTACTTACCCCGAGATTGGACGTCGGGGTGGTCCGGCAGGTCGAAAGAGGTGGTCGCGCCTCCCACCCGTCACAGAGCGTCACTGGTCACCGGTTCTGACACAGCTTCTGAGCTTGTTCTTTATCTACCAGGACCTGCCAGGCTTGCCGATGGCCTTGAGAGTCTCGGGGCGTTTGCCGGTTTTGCCCGACGTCGTAGCGGGGTGCCCGGTGTTTGTTCTTGGCGCCGGGTGGCCGTCCGGGGCCGGTGCCTCTGGGTTCGGGAACACGGGTCGGGCAGGCGAGGTGAGCGCGGATGTTCCTGACCCCCCGGCGAACCCGGGCCGGGGTGAGCCGGTCGGAGGCGGTGGGTTTCTCCCAGGGCCGGCGGAGGTCCTCGGCGAGAGGCCGGGCGAGCCGGAGCTGGGTGTGAGCGACGATCAGGATCCAGGTCCAGCGGTCCGCCGCCTGGGGAGTACGGAGCTTCGGAGTGGTCCAGCCCAGGGTCTGCTTCGCGAAGCGGAAGGTGTGCTCCAGGTCGAAGCGGCGGAGAAATGCCTGCCAGAATCGGTCCACGTCGTCCGGAGTGGCGCCGGTCTTGGAGGACCACAACCACACCGGCGGGGCATCACGGTCCTTCGACAGATGCTCGACCTTCAACCGGATCAACGTGCCCTCGACCAGGGGAAGTTCACCGTCGTGGTCGAGCCATGAGGAGCGGTGGGTGAGCCTTGGGTGGACCCGGTCCCATGCCTGAGTCTCGGCCTCGCCGTAGTTGGTGTTTGCGGTGACCGTGGTGATCGCGGGCGCGGGCCAGGTCTCCGGCTTGGCGAAGCGGAATTCCGGGCCGTGCTTGGGCGGCCGTCCGCCCTTCGGGTCGTGGACGCGAGGCGGCTTGGGCAGGCGCATGACCCGGTCGGAGCGGACGCGGCCAACCAGCTCGACGGGCAGGTCGCGCAGGACCCAGGCCAGGCGGGTGACGTCATAGCCGGCGTCGCTGACGATCACGATATGTGGGTCCCCGCTCTGCCACTGGCCGGCCGCGACGAGCCGTTCAACGACTCCTCGGAGCTGGGCGGCGGTGACTGCGGTCGCGTCGTCTGCAGGTCCCAGCCGGACCGCGTCCAGGATCGCGGTCCAGGAGGTGGCACCCGGCTCCAGCACGGCGACAAAGGAGTACGGCCAGCCCGGGATGAACTGCGATGCCGTCTTCGCCCGGCCGTAGACGTGGCAGAACAGCCGGTCCGCTGAGCACGGCGCGTCCGAGCGAAGCCACGGCGACACATCTACCGCGAGGACCAGTCGCCCGCCGTCCGTGGTTCAGGCCGCCGTACATCGCTCCGTGCCCACGTCGATGTTCGGGCAGCAGCGTCAGGTCGACCGGGGACTTCACCGCACCGTCCGCACACAGCACCGCGTCCACCAGCTCGAACAACTCGTCGCGCCGTGCGGTCAGACACTCATAGAACTCACCTCGGAAGGCTGACGCTTGCGCGAACGCTTCCCTCCGGACAGCATCAGGCAGCAGACTCACCCTCACGGCCTTCGTCTTGGTCACGTGCACCTTGGTCGGAGCACATGATCAGACGAAGGCCGTTCCTGCGGCCGGTGGTTGTCGGGCTTACGATCAAGTTCGACGGCCGTTCGAGGCCCACAAGGGGGCGCAATGTCAGAGATCGCTCAGTGGCTCAAGGACTGGCATGCCGCACATGAACACGAGCTTCGCTCTCGTGGGATCAGCTCTGCGGTGAAGCGGCCCGTCCCAGGAACCCCATCCCGAGGGCGGCCGAAGGCCACGGCAGTGAGCCTCACACTGGAATCAGACGAGCGCACGGGGATGGTGTCCCTCTGGGAAACGGGTGCCACTTCACTGCTCTTCATCGACTCCGGAACCGAGCACACCTGGCAGGACCAACCGGTGCTCACCTCCGAGAACGAACTGCCACAGATCCTGGCGCCCCTCGTGAAGCTAGTCGAAGCAGCTACCGACGGTAGTTAAAGATCAAGCTAACTGGCTGTTCTCTATCCGTTCGCATGGTCGGCCCGATTCGAACGGGGTGCTGGATCGGGTGAGTTGGCCGGTACGGAGGCGTGACAGAAGGGCCTCTTGGTAGCTCGCGGTTGTCGAGTCCAGCGAGGAGCAAGAGGCCCTGTTGCCGAAGTGTCGCGTGGTGGCGGTTGCCGGGTCCAGTCCGTCCACTCCTGGGTGTGACTGTCTCGCCCACAGGTTCGGGAATGCGGCCGACCGGCCGGAGCGCCGGCCCCGGTATGGCTCGGACATGAGCGATGCTGAGTGGGCACTGGTGCGGGATCTGCTGCCGGAGCCGTCGTGGATGGCGGGCCGGGGCGGCAGGCCGGAGGGCTGCTGTCACCGGCAGATGATCGACGCGGTGCGCTATCTCGTCGACAACGGCATCAAGTGGCGGGCAATGCCGTCCGACTTCCCGCCCTGGCCGCGGGTGTATGCCTTCTTCGTCCGCTGGCGGGACCTTGGCCTGGTGGCCGAGCTGCACGACCGGCTGCGCGAGGCCGTCCGCCGCTCGGACGGCCGTGAGGAGGAGCCGAGTGCGGCAGTCGTGGACTCATGCCGACAGGAAGATCAACGGGCGCAAGCGCCACCTGCTCACCGACACCCTCGGACTCCTTCTGGCCGTGCTGGTCACGCCGGCTTCCACGACTGACCGGGACGCCGCCCGGATCCTGCTGCCTGCAGCAAAGAAGCATTTCCGGCGGCTGGTGCGGGTCTGGGCCGACGGCGGATACACCGGCCACCTCACCGACTGGACCCTCCAGCACCTCGGACTGGTCCTCGACATCGTCCGCCGCAGCGACGACGTCCAAGGTTTTCAGGTCCTGCCCCGCCGATGGGTCGTCGAAAGGTCCTTCGCCTGGCTCCTGCGCAGCCGGCGCCTGGTCCGTGATTACGAGCGACGTACGGACACCAGCGAGAGCGTCATCCTGTGGTCGATGACCATGCTCATGAGCCGCCGCCTGGCCGCCCGGCTCCAGCGGCGTCCTGCTCCGGCGCGGGCAGCGTGAACTTGCCCGGCTTCTCCTCGACCAGCCAGCCGCGTTCCACCAGCCGTTTCAGCCGGGCCCGCGCTCCCTCGACACGGGAGTCGGAGGCGCTGTCCCAGCCCAGCACCACCGCTGCCCGCCGGGCACCGAGCCCATCGGATCCCGCCTCCGCAGCAGCGGCCATCAACGCCTGGTAGTCCACCGACAACACCTCGGTCCCGGCCGCGTCCTGGCGGTGGGGCACCGCCCGGCGCGGACCCACTGGCTTCCTCTGCGACACGACGGCCACGGCGGGCGCATCCGCCTCGGCCAGCGCCTCCAAATACTGCTCCAGGCCGAGCACCCGGCGCCTGAGCACCTCTTCCGCCTCCGTCAGGGCCGCCCGCACCCGCTCCAGCTCGGCTTCGAGTTCCTCCACCCGCACCGCCGCGGCCTTCTGCCGCGCTTCCAACACCGCCCGCATCGACGGCATCCGCCACCCCCACGACATCTCGGTCAGCAACGGACCGAGACTTCCGTGCCAGCCGCCATCTCACGCCTGACCAACGGAAACCGCACGTGAGGTTCGGAAAGAGACCGACCGCTAAGGCACCCGGGGCGGCCGGCCCAAAGGACCGCACAACAGACCCCCGGAACGCAACCCGAACCCGACCCGGAGTCGGCCCGAACTCAGGCAGTCCCGGGTATCACAAGCCCCGACTCGTACGCCACGATCACCAGCTGTGCCCGGTCCCGCGCCCCCAACTTGCCCATGATCCGGCTGACATGGGTCTTGGCGGTCAGCGGGCTGAGTCCCAACGCGTCGGCGATCTCGGAGTTGTTGAGACCGCGCGCGACCAGCGCGAGCACCTGCCGTTCCCGTTCGGACAGCCCGCTCGGCCCGCCCACTGCGGATGTCGTCGCGGTGTTCGGCGCGCGCAGAAAGCGAGCGATCAGCCGCGAGGTGGGACCGGGCGAGAGGAGGGACTCCCCCGCGGCCACCGTCCGGATGGCGTCGAGGAGTTCGGCCGGCCTGATGTCCTTCACGAGGAAGCCGGACGCCCCGGCCCGCAGTGCCTCGACGATGTGCTCGTCGGTCTCGTACGTCGTCAGGACGAGCACCTTCACCCCCGCGAGATCCTCGTCGGCGGCGATGAGCCGGGTCGCCTCGATCCCGTCGAGGTCGGGCATGCGGATGTCCATCACGATGAGATCGGCCCGCGCCGACCGGGCCAGCGCCACGGCCTCCCGCCCGGTGCCCGCCTCGGCGACGACCTCCATGTCCCCGGCCGACGAAACGAGCATCGCGAAGGAGGCCCGTACGAGGTTCTGGTCGTCGGCCAGCAGTACGCGGATGGTCATCGAACCTCGTCCTCCCGGGACAGCGGCAGTGTGGCGGTCACCTCGAAGCCCCCAGCGGGCCCCGGACCGGCGTCCAGTGTCCCGCCCACGCTACGGGCCCGCTCCCGCATTCCGACGAGCCCGAACCCCGGCCTGCCGTCGGACGGGCCCACCCCGCCGCCCGAGCCGGCGTTCCCGCCCGTCCCGTCGTCCCTGACACTCACCCGCAGTGCGCCGTCCGCGGTCCACAGATCCACCCGCACGGTGAGGCCCTCGCGGCCACCGTGACGTACGGCGTTGGTGAGCGCCTCCTGCACGATCCGGTACGCGGCGGCGCCTGCGGAGGGCGGGATGCCGTCCGCGCGAACGGACAGTTCGACCTTGGCTCCGGCCACCCGGCCGGTCTCCGCGAGACCGGCCAGTCCGTCGATCCCCGGCAGCGGCCCCCGCATGTCCTCGGCCCCGGAAACAGAACCGGACACGGAACCGGCCCCCGCTCCCAGATCCGCGCCCACTCCCCCGACCGTGTCATGCGCCCGCAGCACCTCCAGCGTCGTACGCAGTTCCCCCCGGGCGGTCCGGCAGGTCCCCGCGATGTCGTCCAGTGCCTGGGCGACGGCCTTGCGGTCGAGGCGATCGGGGTCGGCGGTGAGGACGTGGGCCGCCACGGACGTCTGCACGCCGATGAGCGTGATGCTGTGGGCGAGCAGGTCGTGCAGGTCACGGGCGATCCGCAGCCGTTCCTCGGCGACGCGGCGCCTGGCCTCCTCCTCCCGGGTGCGTTCGGCCCGTTCGGCCCGCTCGACGATGGAGGCGACGTACCAGCGGTAGTAGCGGACGTCGATACCGATGAACAGGACCGCGATGATCCAGCCGGAGATCTCCAAGGACTCCGGCGCCCCCTTCGGGTTGGTGAGGCCGTCGCTGATCACTGTCGGGCCGAGGACGGCGACACCGGTGATCAGCGTGCGGCGTACGGTGCCGGTCGCCGCGACGGTGTAGAGCGCCAGGATGGTCGCGGGGATGGGCAGGGCGGGGTTGTAGTCGAGGGCGTAGTACGGAGCCACGCAGGCCACCACCCCGAGCAGGGCCACCACCGGACGGCGGCGCCGCCATACGAGGGGCACATGCCCGGCGAGCAGCAGCGTCCAGCCGAGATGGTCGGGCGGGATCCCTTCGCCGCCCATCAGGGCGATGGCTACGGCGAGCACGGCGACGCCCAGCGCGAGGACCGCGTCGTTGCGGGTGCGGTGCGGTGCGGTCAGCGGTTCGCGGTTGATGGCGGACATGATGTGCTCGACGCGACGGGACCGCCCGCCGCCACCAGCCGTCGTCTCCGCCGCCGACCGGTCGCGTACCCCTGTGGTCGTTCCCCGTTCTTCCACGGCTCCATCTTCCGGTACTCGTGCGGGAACCCGGGCGCCCCTCAGGAAGGAGAGGCACCCGGGCGGGCCCGCCGGATCAAGGTGCTCGATCGGCGTGCTGGATCAGAGCGTTCGATCAGATTGCTCGATCGAGGCGTTCGATCAGCGTGCTCAGGATGCGCCGACGGTTTCCGCCTGCCGCGGCGGCTCGGTCGGTCCGGCCGGTCCGGTCCGTTCGGCCGGGTCGGGCTCCCGTGAGAGCACGCCCGGCCACCACACCTTCCGGCGCAGGGCGACGCTGGCGCTGGTCACCAGGTACGTCCGTACGAGGAAGGTGTCGAGCAGGACGCCGACGGCGATCACGAAGCCGAGCTGGACCAGCTGCACCAGGCCCATGTTCGTCAGCACGGCGAAGGTCGCGGCGAGGACCAGTCCGGCGGAGGCGATGACGCCGCCGGTGGTGCGCAGCGCGGTGAGTGCCGCCGCGGTCGGTTCTGCTCCCGCCAGGGACTCCTCCCTCATCCGATGCATGAGGAAGATGCCGTAATCGACGCCGAGGGCGACCAGGAACACGAAAGACAGCAGTCCGAGCCCCGGATCGGTGCCCTTGAGGCCGAGGAGCGGTTCGAAGACCAGTCCGCCGATCCCGAGGGAGGCGCCCCACACCGCGACGACCGCGACCACCAGGAGCAGCGGTGCGACCAGACTCCGCAGCAGCCCGATCAGGATGAGCATCACGGAGACGAGGACGAGCGGCACAACGATCTTCGTGTCCCGGGCGTTGGTGACCTCCAGGTCGATCTGCTGGGCGCTGTCCCCGCCGACGTAGGAGCCCTTCAGTTCGTCCCGCAGGGACTTGATGGTGGCAGTCTCCCCCGCCGACTGGGGTGCGCTCTTCGCGAAGACGGAGATCTCGGTCCAGCCGTCTCCCGTACGCCCCTTCTCCGCGCTGCCGACGCCCGGTGTGCCACGGACGGTCGCGAGGGTCTCGTCGGCGCGCCCCTGCGGGGTGATCACGTCGATGGGCTGGCTGCCCTGCCCGGGATAGGACTTGGCAAGGGTCTCCATCGCGACGACGGCCTCCGGCTTGTTGACGAAGGAGTCCTCCTGCTTGAGCGGTCCCGGCAGGTTGAGCGAGCCCAGGGCGAGGGCGCCGAGCAGTACGGCACCGCTCGCGAGTACGGTCAGCGGCCTGCGTCCGGCAGAGCTGCCCATCGCCGAGAACAGGCTCCGCCGCTGCTTGGGCGTGCTCCCGAAGACGGGCACGAGCGGCCAGAACACACGCCGTCCGACCACTACGAGGATGGCGGGGAGCAGGGTCATCATCGCGATCAGCGCGCACAGCACACCGACGGTGCCGAGCGGACCCATGCCCCGGCTGCTGTTGAGGTCGGCGGCGAGCAGGCACAGCAGTCCGGCGGCGACGGTGCCTGAGGAGGCGAGCACGGCGGGCCCGCAGCCGCGCAGGGCGGCGACCATGGCCTCGCACGGTCGCTCGAAGCGCCGCAGCTCCTCCCGGTAGCGCGAGACGAGCAGCAGCGCGTAGTCCGTGCCCGCCCCGAACACGAGGATCGTCATCACACCCGAACTCTGCCCCGAGACGGTCGTGCCGAAGGCCTGGTTGAGGCCGTAGGCGACACCCATGGACATGTAGTCGGCGATTCCGGCGACGACGAGGGGCACGAGCCACAGCACGGGGCTGCGGTAGATCAGGATCAGCAGTACGGCGACGACGGCGACGGTGGTGTAGAGCAGCGGTCCGCCGAGCGAGTCGTAGACCGCGCCGGAGTCGGTGGCCAGCGCGCCGGTGCCGCCCACGTCGACGCTCAACCCGCCTTCGCCCTGGGCGACTTCGCGGACGTCGTTGACGAGCTTGTCCCGCTGCTCCTCGTTCGCCCCGGGCTCATTGCTGGCGACCGGGTACATCAGGGTCGTGCCGTCCTTGGACGGAATCCCCTTGGGAGCACCGCCGATCAGCTCGTGCTGCCGCGTGATCTCCGCGACCTGCCCGGCCGCGGTCTTCCGGTCGGCGGCGCTGAGCCCGCCGTCCCGGTGGTAGACGAGCACCATCTCGGTGGTCTCGCCCCCGGGCAACTTGTCCTCGATCTTCGCCGCTTGCGTCGAGTCCGCGCTCGCTGGCAGGTAGTCGGTGACCTTGTCGTGCTGCACGTCGGCGAGCTTCGCCGCGAACGGCCCGACGAGCGCGATCACGGCAATCCACAGCCCGAGCACCGCCCATGGAACGGCTCGCCTGCGTCCCGTCCTCGTCGTGGTTGTCTCTGCGGCCCTCATTGACCGATCTCCCTCCGGATGACGTCTGCTTCGGTCCCCAGACTTCCGGTGAGAACCACGGCTTTCGTCGGGCGGGAGGGCGAGGTGACGCGTACTGCCGGGGGCGACGGCGGGTGCGGATTACTCCCTGGGGAGTAGTCGGCGGACGGCGCGCCGCCCCGGAAGGGGGGTGGGGAACCGCGCGACCAGCCCTCACCGACCCGCAGCAGAAATCAATCCCCCGCGGGGAGGGCGCGAGGGGCCCGGGCCCACCCGGGGCTCACGACGGCGTCCGCGCCGCCGTGAGCAATCTCGTCACATCATCCGCACAGATGGTCAGGGCAGCGCCCACCGTAGCGAGGGTCTCCCGTTCGGCAGGCGTGTACGGCCCGTCGGCGAGAGAGATACGGGCGCCCTGGAGGAGGATGGCCTCCCGGCCGGCGGGGCCAGGTGGGGCGCCAGCGGGTCCAGGGCCTCGTGGAGCTCTATGGCCGGCCCGGGTCCGCAGAGTTCGCCGAAGATCCGGCCGGTCTCGGCCGCGAGCGCCTCGACGAGGGCCTCCAGCTGCTCCTCGGTGCAGTCCGTCGAACCCGGCCGAGCGGACGGCGCTCGCGGCGGTCTCCAGGGACGTACGGGCGCAGGTGCCGCCGGCCGCCAGGACGGCGAGGGCGACAGTGTGGACGGCGTCCCGGAGCATCGCCGAGAAGCGGGTCGTGGTGGGGTGATCGAGGACGTCCGCGCGCTGTTGGTCCACGGCCTGGCCGTACGAGCCCTGCGTGCGGCCGGAGTCACCGACATCGGTATCGCCAACTCGCACGGGCCGACCTGGCCCGCGTCCGAGGAGCCGGAGGACCTGGAGGCGGCGGCCTTCTACGACCTCCTCCTCAACCGGCTGTTCGCGGGCCCGGTGCCGACGGGCCAATACCCAGACGGCCTCGGCGAGTTGATGCCAGGCGACGTCGAGGTAGATCTGAAGGTCATCTCGAAGCCGGTCGACTGGTACGGGATCAACTACTACGCCCCGACCAGGGTGGGCGCGCCCCAGGGCTCGGAGATCGAGTTCGGCGGTAGTTGTCCACGGTCTTGCCGCGGTGGGTGAGGTTCTGCGGGACGTGGATGTGCACCGGGCCGGGCCGGCCCTCTAGGGCGGTGTTCACGGCCTTCTCGAGGACGTCGCACGTGTCGGCGATGTCCGTGAGCAGGAAGGACTTCTTGGTCGTCGCGGCGAACATCGTCTGCGAGTCGGGGGTGCGGCCCCGCCCCGACGTGTCGTTCACCGCACCGTGGCCGCGCCAGTCGAGGGAGACGAAACCGGTGAGCGCCAGCACCGGGTAGGAGTCGGACAGGGCGACGGCGAGGCCGGAGAAGAGGTTGAACGCGCCGGGACCGACGGTGGCGAAGCAGACCCCGAGCCGGCCCGTGTACATGGCGTAGCCGCACGCCATGAACGAGGCGGCCTGCTCGTGCCGGGTCATGATCGGCCGGATCTTCCGCGACTTCTCCAGTGCCAGGGCCAGACTGGCGATGTTCTCGCCGTTGCCGCCGAACGCGGTGTCGACACCCGCGCTTCAAGCCCCCTGACGATGGCTTCGTACACCTGCATGGCGCTCCTTCGGTGCGTGCTTCCGGGGCCCAGGTGGGTCGGCTACTCCTTCCAGCGCGCGGCGTGGGCGCGGTGGGCGTCAGTCAGGCCGTTCCGGAAGAACCGCTCGTAGTACTCGGTTTCGACGTGGTGCGTCTGCAGCCAGATGCCGGGCACGTGGATGGCGTCGGTGTGGGCCGGGAAGCGCCCGTGGGTGGCGTGGATGTACACGCAGACGTCGCGTGCGCAGTCGATCACCCGCTGGTCGTACTCGCCCGCCTCTTCGAGGTAGCGGGGCGCGTACCCGTCCCTGTAGATGCGGCTGAAGACGTCCTTGTCCTCGTAGATGCCGCCCTTGCCGAACTTGCTCTGCACCACCGCGTCAACGGCGGCCTCCATCGAGGGGTAGTTGGGCGGGCAGGCGCCTTTGATGAGGTGTTCGCCAGCAGCCCGCAGTCCCACCGGGTGGGCGCGAAGGGTCGCGTACTTCGGCAGCGGCACCTGCCAGCGCAGGAGGTCGGCGGGCTTGAAGCGCGGGGTGACGAAGTCGAAGCCGAGCATGCGGCCGTAGATGCGGGAGAACTTCGGGTCGCCCAGCATGATCTGGGGGCTGATCGACGCGTGGATCCAGGCGCCGAGTCCCATGGCATCGGCGACCAGCATCATGTTCTGCAGCAGCAGGTCGGCTTCCACCTGGGTGCGCATCGGCCCCAGGGCGCCGAGCGGCAGCTTGAGGTCGGGGTTGAGGAAGCCGTTGCGCACCCACTTGCGCACCCCGGCCGGGCGGTAGAAGTTGCGGTCATCGACGAACGTGGGCCGGGCTCCGTCAGGCTGGGTCAGCAGGTACATCAGCGCGTTGATGTACTGGTGGGAGAGGTCGACGACCGGCAGGAAGACCGTGGTGCCCGCAAGGTTGGACAGGAAGCGGTTGGAGTCGAGGTAGGCGGGGAAGTCGCGCATGCCCTCGGCCACGTCCAAGCGGCGGTCCAGCACCTTCACCTTCGCCCGGCCGGCCCGTTCGAGCAGTGTGTCGGGGTCGAATCCCGCCCCGGGCGACGGGGGCAGCTTCCTCAGGTAGTACGTCCCGCTGTCGTTGATCATGAAGAAGTGGGTGCCCTGGGCGTTGTCGGGGCTGCCCGCCGTACGCCCCACCATGTTCAGGTTCGGCTTGGCCATGATGGACTTGTGGTCGCGCGGGTCCTCGAAGGGCCGGTCGGGCATGCTGAGGCCGGAGCAGCCGGTGAGGGCGATGAGCACGGCCTCCTCCAGCTCGCCCAGGGGCTGCGGGCGGTGGGGGGAGTCATAGCTCATCGACCTGGCCGCGACGGAAGCGCCTCTGCTGACCCGGTGGGTGCGCCGCCGGAAGACGCTCTCCCACAGGGGCCGGGTCAGGAGGTCTTCGAGGCCGGTGTGCGTGGCTCGCTGCTGTACCGACATATCCTTCTCCCGGTCAGTCGTGGTCCGCGTCTCCGTGATTGCGCACGGGCTGGACGGCACGCCACGGCGCGAACGCGCTGGCCGTGCGAGGCAGGAGGCTCGCCAGCTCGGGGCAGTGCCGCTGGATGACGCTCGTCATGCCACTGCGGTCGATCCAGTCCATGCCCAGCGGGGTGTAGACCTCGGGCCTGAAGTCGACGGTGAGGAAGCGGTCGCTCTGCAGGCGGCGGCTGGCCATCAGGATGAAGACGCGGAAGGCGGTGTCGCTGAATCCGAAGCCGACGGGCGGGTTCTCGGCGAAGAGCCCCACCATGGTGTCGATCTCGTCGACTGAGCGGTACACGTCCTTCAGCCGGGCGACCGTCTCCGGGTCGGAGGAGAGGTCCTCGAACCGCCGGATGCGCGGCTTGTGCAGGCCTGCCAGGAAGTCGTTGTAGCGCGGGACGCCACGGCGCCGGGTGCGCACCAGGTCGACGACCGACAGGTCGATCACCTCTCCGTCGCGCTCGAACCTCTGCAGGGAGCGGGGGAAGTTGTTCAGAGTGATCGCCCCGGGATGGGCGATGCCCAGGGAGTACAGCGTGTCCGCCAGACCGGTCTTGCGGATGAGCGGCTCCGTGGCGGCGCCCTGGACGTCGTTGAACGTCAGGGTGTCGAGGCGGTGGCCGAACCGGTGGTCGACGATCTCGTAGTCGTCCGGGATGAGCGGGTGCAGCCGGTAGACGGTGGTGAACTCCTCCGTGAGGGAGTACGGCGCACCGTGGTGGTCGGGCAGAGTACGGGGGATGCCGCCGAGGTCGTGCGCCTCGAACAGCCAGGTGCCCAGTTGGTCGAGCCAGGTCTTGGGCGGGCCCTGCCAGTTGGTCTTCAGGGCGATGTCGATCGCCTTGGTGGCGAGGATCGCCGGCGTCCACTCGACCGTGTGGATCTTGGCGATCAGCGCCGCCACGATGAGGCGTGCCGTGTGGTAGGTGCGGTCCTCGTCCATGTGCGGATACTCGTCGCGCAGCGCCCGGCAGACGGCGTTGTGCTCACGGGCGAACAGGGTCGTCATCGCGCTGAGGCCGAGCCACCAGCTGTCGCGGAAGCCGGTGACCGGAAGGCCGTTGCCGAGCGGGAGGTGCCCCTTCTCCAGCCGCAGTTCGGCGCGGCCGTCGGGCTCGCGCAGGGACTTCGCGACCGAGGCGGTGCCGCCGTAGATCTCCGAGCCGTCCCACCAGTGCGAGACGGCACTGGCGAAGGTCGGCGGCTGTCCGCCGCCGGGCTGGTACAGGGCCTCGTTCTCGGCGAAGCGCATCACCTTCTCCGGAGGATCGCCGGGGGTGTTGTGCCAGGTCATGCCGGGAGGCAGTGGCACCTCGACCGACTTCTCGCCGACGGGGTGGCGCTTGTGGTCGACCCAGTCGTGCACCTGGAACTGGATCCACGCGGCCGCGAGGATGTTCAGCGACGTCGCGGGAATGAACCCGTCGCGGTGCAGCAGCATTTTGCTGACGGTGACCGGGTTGGGCGTGTCGAACAGGTCCGGCCGATAAACCGGCGGCATGTTGCGGCCGAAGGTGGCGCCGACGGCGCCCATCGCCGGTGCGGAGAGGTCGTTCCAGGAGCCGTCGTAACTGCGCCGGGTCCGCAGGTCCTCGTGGACCGGGACCGGTGCGGGCCGGGCGGCGGGCGGGGCCTCGTGAGGCTCGGTGTCGATGAGGTTGTGACGCATCAGCGTCTGCCGGAACGCCATGAGGTTGAGCAGTCCGGGCCCGGTGGGCAGCCGGTGCCACGGGACGACGCGGTTGACGGCGCGGAAGAAGGCCCGCAGCGGGTAGCCGAGCAGGGTGTTGCGCCGCGGTTCGACCGTGACGAAGCGCAGGCCCAGGCGGTGGGCGCTGCTCGCCTCGTACGCCGCCTTGCGCGCCCGGTTGAGATTGCCCAGGGGGCGGAAGGCGCCGGTGGTGTTCCACGGGTTGAACGCCAGCTGGTCGATCCGTGAGGCAACGGCTCGCGCCGCGGCGGTGTCCAGCTCCTGGCGCGGGATCGTCAGAATGGCCACCGGCACGGCGGGTGCATCCTCTTCCCTCCACTCGACGGCACCGTCCTCGATGGGCGTGCGCCTGCCGTCCACGTAGCGCTGCACGCACACGTCGAAGACGACGTCCGCCCGCTGCAGCCGGCGCGCGAGCTCACGTCGCAGGTAGTCGGGGTCGGTGCGGGACGGATCCGGGGCCCCGGGGGCGCTGGCGGCGGGGCGCAACTGATAGCGCACCGGTCCGGCCTCGCCCCACAGGATCGCGCCACGGCTCCAGTACGTCTCCAGTGCCAGGCTCCGCACCGGACGCCGGGCCCCGGCCGAAACGTTGCGTCGCATACGCGTCGCCGTGGACCAGCCGACAGAGAGGGGCAGCTTCACGAAGAAAGCGAACGCCTTGCGAAGCCGGGTGTCCGCCCCGGCCATGGCCTTCGCGAAGAGGACGAACTCACGCGCGTTGCGGGCATGCGAGACCGGGAAGCTCGTCATCAGCAGATCGTGGATCTCGTCGGGACCGACTTCGACGCGCAGCGCCGCACCCCGCAGGTCGGGTGCGTGGTCGGGCTGGCGGACACCGCCGGCGTTGGACAGCCGGACCGTGACCGGATACTCGGCTCCGGGCCTCGCGAAACCCGAGCTCAGTTCGGCGGGCAGGTCGTCGTGGAACCTCAGCCGGGCGTTCTCCACGCCGAGGACCGCCTTCGCGTGGAATGTCCGCTGGAGGGCGGCGGAGCCGCTGCGCTTCTTCGCCTTCAGCTGCACGCGCAGCAGGTCGGCTGCGAGCCGCTCGAAGATCAGACGCTCGGCCTCCGGACTGCCGCCGATGTACCCCTCGTACTGCTGGTTCTCGCGCATGTCTGAAACACTCGCGGACACCGGAGGCGCTGTCGCGTGGAGCGGGCATATGGGGGATGCCGAGCCGGTCAGCTGTCGGCGGTCAGGGAGATCGTGAGATCGGCCTCGAATCCGGGGTCCCCGACGCTGAACATCCACTTGGTCGGCTGCGCCTCGTCGTCGGGGGTCATCCTCTGCACCCCCGAGCTCTGGTCGGCCGTGGCGGCGGCGAACTGCTCGGGGGTGACATCCGGGTCCAGATACCTCTCGCCGGTGTGGCGGTAGAGCGACGGTCCGGCGGGGGTCGGCACGTATTGCACGTAGTACTGCTTGCGGAAGACGACGTACCGCGTTCAGCTCGAAGGACTTCACCGCGCTGGACCGGTACCTGCACCCCGACTGCATCCAGCACAACCCGTTCATCCCGCCGGCCAGGGCCGGGCTGCGCCAGTTCATCGCGGACCTGCCCGACGCCAGCCGGTACGAGCCGGGAGCGGTCATCGCCGAGGGAGACCTGGTCATGATCCACGGCAGGTACTCCGGCAGCACCGAGACGCCCCTCGTGGTGGTCGACATCTTCCGCTTCGAGGAGGGCCTGGTGGTGGAGCACTGGGACGTCCTGCAGGACGAAGTGCTCGCGAAGGACACGGTGGCGGGCAACCACATGTTCACCAACCCGCAGGCCGGCCGGGCCTGAGGCGCCGGACCGGCGAGGCGGGCGGCACGCGCCGCGCGGGCCATGACGGCGAGGGGCTCGACCGCACTTGCCGTTCCAGGGCTGAGGCCCGACCGACACCTGATGCAAACGAAGAGAGAAGTCTGCGGAAGAAGCGTCTGGCCGCGGCCTTGTCCCGGCGGTCCTGCACCAGGATGTCTTGTCGGCCAGGACCAGGTCCGGCCTGGTGCGGGGCGGTCCGCGGCGGCGGGGGACGCGCAGGCGGGCCAAGACCTCGGTGAAGGCGGGTGCGTCGTCGGCCTGGTCGGCGGTGAGGACGAACGCCTGTGACCGGCACCGGCCGTCGGCCGCGAGGTGGATCTTCGTGGTCAGTCCGCCGCGGGACCGGCCGATGCGTGGTCGTCCGGCCCGCCGGCCGGGCCCCCTGTTTTGCGGGCCCCGGCCGCATGCTGGTGAGCGCGCGCGATCGTGGAGTGGAGTCCATGGACACGGCCCAGCTGACGTTCGTCCGCGTCGGCCTGGGCCACCGGGGCGGTGAACACCCGCTCCCACGTGCCGCCGACGGCCCACATCCGCAGCCGGTTGCAGACGCCCCGCCAGCTTGAAGGCGATCGCGTCGATCACCTCACGATGGTCCCGTCGGCGGCCACCCCGCTTCGGCGTCCGGCCCGGGAGCAACGGCTCGATCCGCGCCCACTGCGCATCAGTCAACGGCACACCTGGACCAACGACCGGCTGATACGAACGAAATGGCCTAGTCCGTGAGATCCGCCGCGAGATTCGCGATGTTCGTGAGCAGTGCCGTGCCGCGCCGGGAGTGGTCGTAGCCGGCGAGGGGGTAGCCGTTGCTCAGACAGGCGAAGGACAGGCCGGTCTGCGGGTCCATGAAGCCGAGTTGGTAGGCGGCTCCGGCACTGCCGAAGAGGGCGGGCGAACCGGTGGACGGCAGGTTGCTGCCCGCGTCCGGGCCGGCCACGGTGACGAACAGGCCCATGCCGGTGCGGCGGCTGGAGCCGCCCCCGTAGATCTGCTCCCCGTGCGGGTGGTCCGTCAGCCGGATCCGGGTGCCCTCGGCCACGGCCTCCGGCTTCCACACCCCCGAGTGTTCCAGGGCCTGGAAGTACAGGGCGACGTCGGCGGCCGTGGCGACCAGCGCATGGCTGGGCTCCCCGGCCGCCAGCACCTTCGGGTCGGACAGGTACCAGGGGCCCCAAGGGTCGGGCTCCTCCTCGTCGCTCGTGCGGTCGGTGGCGGTCATCGGGGCGACGGTGCCGGGCTGTCGGTCCACCGGGACGCCGAGTTCGAGCGAGGACAGGCCGAGCGGTACGGCGATCCGCTCGCGCAGGTAGTCGGCGAACGTCAGTCCCGTACGCCGCTCCACCATCTCGGCGATCAGCCAGGCCGCCGAGGTGAGGTGGAACTGGAAGCGGCTGCCCGGCGGGTAGTCGAGCCGCCAGCGACCGAAGGCGGCGAGGCGCTGCTCGCGGTCGAGCATCTTCGGGTACCCGAGCGGTGCGAAGGGGAAGCCCGCGGTGTGCGTGAGCACCTGCTCGACCGTCACCTCCTCCTTCCCGTTGGGCGCGAACTCCGGGATGATCGCGGCAACTTGCTCGGACACGTCCAGCAGGCCCTCGCCCATCAGCTTCCAGACCGCGCCCGCGACGATCGACCGCCCGACGGACTGCAGGACGTATCGCGTGGACGGTTCGGCCTCCCCCCAGGTCTCGAACGCGACCAGGCTCCCGCCCCTCGCCACGGCGACCTGCGCGGACGGCAACGGTCCGTGCTCGACCTCCAGACGGATCCGGCGCAGGAGCACGTCCAGCCGGTGCGGGTCGACGCCGACGGCTTCCGGGGCGACGACCGAGTGGTCAAGGGTCACGTGGTCCTCCTTCGAGCGCGGTGGGTTCCCGCAGGCTTCTGCGTACGACCTTGCCGTTCGCGTTGCGCGGCAGGTCGTCCACGAATCACCAGCGGACGGGGACCTTGAACCCGGACAGCCGGGCGCGGGTGTGGCTCCGGAGCGCCGCCGGTCGTGGCGGGGCCTCGGGATCGGCGGGGACGACGAAGGCGACGACGGTCTGGCCGAGCCGCTCGTCCACAACGCCGGTGACCGCGACGTCCGCCACCCCGGGGTGCGCGGACAGGACCGTCTCCACCTCCAGCGGGTGGACGTTCTCGCCACCGCGGATGATCATGTCGGTGCGTCGGCCGAGCAGGTAGAGATACCCGTCCTCCGCCACGCGGCCCAGATCGCCGCTGTGCAGCCAGCCCTCGGCGTCGATCTTGAAGAGATGGTCGGCGCGGGCGTGGATCTCTCCGACGCCGTCCGGGCCGGGGTCGTGGACCCTGATCTCGACACCGGGTGCGGGGCGCCCCACCGACCGCAGCAGCTCGGTGCGTCCGGCCACCGCCTCCCGGTGGTCTGCCGGGGTGAGCACGCTGATCGGCGAGCCCTCGGTCTGGCCGAACATGTTGAGCATGCGGACGCCGGGCATCGCCTCGTAGGTCCGGCGCAGGGTGCCGGGGCGAATGGGCGCGCCGCCGTACTGGAGAGTGCGCAGCCTCTCGTGGCGGGCCTGTCCGGCCGCCAGCAGGCTCTCCAGCATCGCCGGGACCATGCTGGTGTGCGTGGTGCCGAGGTCCCGCAGCAGGGCCCAGCCCTCGACGGTGAAGCGGGGCAGGCCGGTGATCAGGGCGCCGGCGGCGAGGGCGACGGCGATGTTGCCCAGGCCCGCGATGTGGTGGAAGGGCGCGCTGCCGCCGTAGAAGCTGTCGGGGTCGAGTGCGCACAGGTGCCCGTTGACGCGGGCCCGGGCGGCCAGGCGCCGTTGGCTCATGGGGACGGGCTTGGGCAGGCCCGTCGTTCCGGAGGTGTGCAGGACGGCGGCGAGGTCATCGGGTCCGGCAGTCAACCGCCCTCTGCCGGGCGCCAGTTGGGGCACGATGGCGATCCGCCGACCGGACAGTTCGGCGACCTGCCTGCCGAGGTCGGCGAACTCGGGCTGTGCCAGCAGGACATGAGCCCGCGTCTCCTTGACCACAGCGGCGACCTCGTATGCCGTCATGCGCACGCCGAGCGGTGCGAGCGGGTGGCCGGATCCGGCGCCGCCGATCACCAGCGCGAGCGCGTCGGCGGAGGTGGCGACCAGTGCGGGCACCGGTGCGCCGGGCTCCAGGCCGAGGGTGTCCAGCCAGTCGGCCGCGCCGGCCGCACGGTCGAGGAGTTCGCGTCCGCTCCAGGTCAGGTCGCCGAACCGGACGGCGGGGCGGGCATGGTCGTAGGCGCGGCTCACCATGGCGGTCCAGGTGGCCGCCGTCCCGGCCTCCTGCGCGGCGGCCACCGGGTCAGGGCTCCAGGCGAGCCGCCGCGGTGCCGGTGACCACCTCGGCGCCGGTCTGGTTGACGGTGCGCAGGGTGAAGTGGGCGACCGGGCCGGTCGGCGTGTCCTCGATCGACTCGACCGTGACCGTGGCGGTGAGGGTGTCGCCGGGCCAGACCTGGGCCTTGAAGCGCACGCCGTAGCGCAGCAGTGCGTCGGTGCCGACCCAGTCGGTGAGGACGCGTCCGGTCATGCCCATCGTCAGCATGCCGTGGGCGAACACGCCGGGATAGCCCGCGGCCTCGACGGCGAACCGCTCGTCGGTGTGCAGGGGGTTGAAGTCGCCGGAGGCGCCCGCGTACTGCACGATCCGGGTCCGCTTGAGGTCGTCGACGAGGACGCTCTCGCGTATCTCGCCTACCTTGATGTCGTCCGGGCTCAGGCTCATCGGGCGTCCTTCGGGGTCGCCGGGCCCTCGGGGACGACGGCCACGGTCACGGCACTGACGACCGGTTCGCCGTCGGCGTCCCGGTACTCGGTGATGCGCTCGCTGAAGAGCAGGCGGCCGGTGCGGCCCTGCTTCTCCCAGCTGCGTCCGGTGCTGTTGTGCGCGTAGAGGGTCTCGCCGGCCCGCACCGGACGGTGGTACTCGAAGTGCTGCTCGGCGTGCAGCCCGCCACCGCCCTCGGCCATGACACCGGCGTCACGCCCCGACCCGAACCACTCCTCGTCCGGCTTGGGACGCAGGTGGTAGTCGGGGTCGTAGTGGGCGCTCGCCATGGTGAAGGTGGGCGGTGCCAGCGCCGACTCGCCCTGGAACGCCGGGTTCTCGTCGCCGATGGCGCGGGCGAACATCATGATGTGCCCGGCCTCGACGGGGAAGGGTTGCCCTGTCATCTGCGGGTGCTCCTCTCATCGGGTCAGTACGGCAGAAACGCGTCGCGCGTGGCCTCGTCCGGGTCGAAGTCCGGGGGCAGTCCCTCGAACTTGGGCTCCCTCTTCTCCACGAAGCTCGACACACCCTCGCGGAAGTCGGGCGAGCCCGCGAAGAACTCCATGGCGGAGTAGGAGCGGGCGAGGGCGTCGGTGAAGGTGCGGTCCAGGTCGCCGTACACCTGGTGGCGTACGACGGCCATGGCCCGCGGCGAGCAGTTGCGGGCGATGTCCCGGGCGTAGGCGCGGGCGGCGTCGAGCAGATTCTCGGGTTCGACGACGCGGCTGACCAGGCCGAGGCTCTTCGCCTCGTCCGCGTCGATGACGCGGCCGGACAGCAGCAGGTCGAGCGCGTTCTCCAGACCGATGACGCGCGGCAGCACGTAGGGCAGGTTGTACTCGCCGGCCAGTCCGCGGCGGGTGAACGCGGTGGTGAAACGTGCCCCGCGAGCGGCGAAGCGGACGTCGCAGATGAGCGCCTGGACCAGGCCGATGCCCGCGCAGGCGCCGTTGAGGGCGGCGATCAACGGCTTCGGCATGTTCCGCCTGCTGTACATGGGGACGCGGGCCTGGAGGTTGAGGGACTCCCCCGGCTGCGCGTTCTGCTCCAGGCGCTGCATGTCCATTCCCGGGCAGAAGGCCCGGCCCGCCCCGGTGATGATCACCACTTTGACGGCGGGGTCCTGTGCGGCCTGGTCGAGGAGCGCGAAGAAGCGGCGCTCCATCGGCAGGCTCCACGCGTTCTTGCGCTCGGGCCGGTTGAGGGTGACGGTGGCGACGCCGTCCTCGTCGACTTCGTACAGGACCAGGTCCAGGTCCTCGGGGGCCACCACGGTTTCCTCGGGCATCACGTCACTCCTCGTCCAGCGGTTCGATCGGGTCGCCGACGCCGGGCCGTTCCCCGGAGATGGTCACCACCACCTGTCCACGGGCGCAGATGCGTCCGTCGGCCCGCACGTCGACGTCGGCGAAGTGCACCCGGCCGCCCCGCCGCACACAGCGCGCGTACGCGACCGCCTCACGGCCGCGGGCGGGTGCGAGGTACTGCACCGACATCGACACGGTGCTGAGCCGGCTGCCCTTGGTGAAGTCGTGCCCGGCGATCACGGCTCCGGCGCCGGCGGTGTCGATGAGCGCGGAGATGACGCCGCCGTGGAAGACGTCTTCGTGGGCCGAGAGGGACTCGGCATAGGGGAGCACGATCTCGACCCCGTCCGCCTCCCAGCGCGTCACCCGGATGCGGCAGCGCCGGTTGAAGGCGACCCCGCGCTCCCAGCGGACCCGGAACCAGGCCCGGCGTTCGCGCTGTTCCTGATCGGTGAGGGTCCTCGCCGCGACGGTCATCAGCCCGCCCTCCGGTCCCGGCCTGACGGCCGATTCATATAGTTACATGAATTGAATAGATGAGGCAATCGCGCGGGCCGAAGCCGAGCGCTAGATGTATTATTTATATAACTGATTCGCTGTCTGTGAACAGAGGGAGGCCCAGATGCCGTCGACCGCACTGGCCGGGATCCGCGTGCTCGATCTGTCCCGCATCCTCGCCGCGCCGCTGGCCACCCAGATGCTGGCCGATCTGGGCGCGGAGGTGATCAAGGTCGAGCGGCCCGGATCGGGGGACGACTCCCGGACGTACGGCCCTCCGTTCGCCCCCGGACCCGAGGGCGAGCGGACCGACACCGCCGCCTTCTACCTCTCCTGCAACCGCAACAAGCGGTCCGTCACCGTCAACCACGCCTCCCCCGAGGGCCAGGAACTGATCCGCGCTCTCGCCGCACGGTCGGACGTCCTGGTCGAGAACTTCCGGACGGGCACCCTGGCGAAGTACGGCCTCGACCACGAGAGCCTGTGCGCACTCAACCCGCGCCTCGTCTACCTCTCGGTCACCGGCTTCGGCCAGACCGGCCCCTACGCCGACCGTCCCGGTTACGACGGCATCTTCCAGGCCATGTCCGGGATGATGAGCGTCTCCGGGCACCCCGAGGAACCGATGAAGGTCGGCGTCAGCATGATCGACATCCTCACCGGGCTCTACGCCTCCACGGCCGTCCTCGCGGCGCTGCGGCATCGGGACCTCACCGGCGAGGGGCAGTTCATCGACCTGTCCCTGCTGGACTGCGGCGTTGCCTCGCTGTCCCACTTCGCGATGAACTACCTGGTCTCCGGCGAGGTTCCGCAGCGACGCGGCAACGGCGGCTACGGCGGAATCCCCTCGCAGGCCTTCGCCTGCGAGGACAAGCCGATCTTCCTGGTCGCGGGCAACGACAAACAGTTCGCCGCGTTCTGCGCGGCGGCCGACCGCACCGACCTCCTGCAGGACGAACGGTTCGCCACGACCTCCGCCCGGATCGCCCACCGCGAGGAGATCCTGCCGGTGCTGGCGGCGATCCTGCGCACCCGCACCCGGGACGAGTGGCTGACCGTACTCGACGCGCACGACGTGCCCGCAGGCCCCTACAACGAGATGCCCGAGGTCTTCGCCGACCCGCAAATACAGCACCGGGGGATGCTGATCGAGGTCGAGGACCCGGCCTCCGGACAGCTGCCGATGCTCGCCAACCCCATCCGGTTCACTGCGACGCCGGTCGAGGGGTACGCCCCGCCGCCGGCGCTGGGTGAACACACCGACGAAGTGCTCACCGCTCTCGCGGGGGTGACGGGCAGTCAGCTGGCTGTGCTGCGGGACCGTGGTGTCGTGTAGCGGCGTCAGCCGATCAGGGTCCGGCCGCCCTCCAGCATCAGCGTCGCGCCCGTCAGATAGGCCATGTCGTCGCTGACGAGCGCGGCCACCGCCCTGCCTATGTCGGCCTCCGGGTCCCCGAGCCGCCCCAACGGGATCTGCCGGGCGAGCTCGTCCGCCTTGTGCGGGTGCGCGGCCAGGTAGTCCTCCGCCGCCGGGCTGAGCGCGGCCGGACAGATGACGTTCACGCGGATCCCGTACGCGCCCCACTCCCGCGCGGCGACCCGGCTCAGGCCGCGGATCGCCTCCTTGGCCATCGCGTACGCCGCGAAGGTCGCCTCGCCCTGCACGGCTGCCGACGAACCGAGGTTCACCACGCTGCCACGGCTCTCCTTGAGATGGGGCAGGGCCGCCTGCATCGCGTGGAAGGCAGCCAACGGGCCGCTGCGATAGGCGAGTTCGACATCCGCGTACGACGTCTCCGCCAGTCTGCGCTGCACCGAGGACTGCGCGTTGTTGACGAGCACGTCGAGCCCCCCGAACGCCCGTACCGTCTCGGCCACCATGCGGTCGACGTCGTCCCGCTCCCCCACATCCCCTACCACGGGGTACGCCCGGCCCCCACGCTCGGCGATCTCCCCGACCGTGTCCTTCAGCTTGCTCTCGGTGCGACCGGTGATCACCACCGCCGCCCCGTCGGCCGCCAGCGCGAGCGCGATGCCACGCCCCACTCCTTGCCCTCCGCCGGTGACCAGCGCCGCCTTCCCTGACAACCGTGCCATCACGTCTCCTTCCAGAAGGCCGACCAGGAGGGGAAGGCGTCGGGCAGCGCCGGCTCTCCGGCGCCCTCCCAGCCGCTGAAACCCACCGCCTGGGGGCGCTCGGTCACGTCCGCCGCGTACCAGTGGCGCTCGCGGCGCCGGGAGAAGTACCAGTCACCGTCAACGCGCGCGTAGTCGTCCCAGTAGCAGATCGCCATGACGATCCACCGCTCCCCCACCTCGTGCTCGGCCCGGCAGTACACCGCGCCGGTCGCGGTGTCGCGGCCGGTGAACTCGACGCGGTGGCCGCAGATCTGGTGGACCGACCGGTGGAAGCCACGCACCTGCGGTTCGATGTGCTGCCGTAGGACAGCCCGCCCGCGGCCATGGCGCCCCATGTCCACGTCGGGCCGGAAGCAGCCGACCCAGGCGTCGAGGTCGCGGCCGTCCACGGCGAGCGCGTAGCGGATGGGCAGTTGCCGGATGGCGAGCTGCGACTCGATGCGGTCGATACGGTCCTCGAGCGACGTCACGGGCGCGGCTCCTTGGGCAGGCCCAGGACCTGCTCTCCGATGATGTTGCGCTGGATCTCGCTCGACCCGCCGTAGATCGTCTCGGCGAGGGAGAGCAGGAAGGAGCGCTGCCGGCGGTCCAAGGCGTAGTCCTCACCGACGATCTGTCCGACGGGACCCGCCAACTCCGTGGCCAGCTGCCCCAGTTGCTGATGCCGGGTGGAGGCGTACAGCTTCGCGGTGGTGGCCTGCGCGCCCGGGGTACGGCCGGCGGTCAGTTCGGCGACGGTGCGCAGGTTGGTGGTGCGCATGATGCGTACGGAGATCCAGGCGTCGACGATGCGGCGGCGCAGCATCGGGTCGTCGAGCGCGCCCCGCTCGCGGGCCAGGTCGATCAGTGCCTCGGCCTCCCGCTCGAAGGTGAGCTGCTGGGGCAGGAGCGTGGTGCCGCGCTCGATGCCGAGCGTGGCCATGGCGGTGCGCCAGCCCTGGCCGACCTCGCCGACGACCATGTCGGCGCCGGTGCGGGCGTCGGAGAGGAAGATCTCGGCGAACTCGTCCTGCCCGGCGAGGTTGCGGATGGGGCGGATCTCCACGCCGGGCTGGTCGGTGGGCACCAGCAGCAGGCTCAGGCCCTTGTGCCGCGCGGACTGCGGGTCGGTGCGGGTGAGGACGTAGAGCCAGTCGGCGTGGATGCCGAATGACGTCCAGACCTTCTGTCCGCTGATCACCCACTCGTCGCCGTCCCGCTCCGCCCGCGTGCGCACGGACGCCAGGTCGGAGCCGGCGCCGGGTTCGCTGAAGCCCTGGCCCCACAGCTCCTCGACGGCGATGATCGGCGGCAGGAAGCGCTTCTTCTGCGCTTCGCCGCCCATCTTGAGGAGCATGGGGCCGAGCAGGTCGAGGGCGTTGACCGTGGCCCGGTACGGGGCGTTGACGCGGGCGTACTCGTACTCGAAGACGATCTCCTCCAGCAGCCCGAGCCCGCGTCCGCCGTACTCCTTCGGCCAGCCGACGCCCAGCCAGCCGCCTGTGGACAGTTCACGGTCCCAGGCGAGGCGGACCTCCCAGGCGGCTCCGTCGGTGGGGCCGCCCACGCCCCGGTGCTCGGCGAACTCCCCCACGAGGTGCTCCGCCAGCCAGTCCCGCACCTCGTCGCGGAAGTCGCGTACCGCGGGCCCGAAGTCCAGCTCCATGTCTGCTTCTCCTCAGGTCTCAGATGCCGAGCCGGGTGGCGAGCAGTTCCCGGTGGTACGACGGTGTGCCGAGCAGTACCTCGGAGCTCTTGGCCCGCTTGAAGTACAGGTGTGCGGGGTGCTCCCAGGTGAAGCCGATGCCGCCGTGGACCTGGATGTTGTCGGCGGCGACCTTGGTGAACGCCTCCGAGCAGAAGGCCTGGGCGAGGGCGGCGGCCATCGCGATCTCCGTCTCGTCGTCCGCGTCCAGCGCCCACAGCCCGCCGTACGCGGCCGAGCGGGCGGACTCGATCTCCATGAGCATGTCGGCGCACTTGTGCTTGATCCCCTGGAACGAGCCGATGGGTCGGCCGTACTGCTCGCGGATCTTGGCGTACGCCACGGCGGCGTCCAGGGCGGCCGCGGCTCCTCCGACCTGTTCGGCGGCCAGGAGTACGGCGGCGGTGGCTAGGGTGCGCTCCAGGGCCGGCCAGGCCGTGCCCTCGTGGCCAAGGAGGCGGGCGGGGGTGTCCGCGAACTCGATCCGGGCCTGTTTGCGGGTCTGGTCCAGGGTGGGGAGGGCGGTGCGGGTGAGGCCGGGGGTGTCGGCGGTCTCGACGGCCAGGAGGCTGATGCCCGAGGGGGTGCGGGCGGCTACCAGGAGCAGGTCGGCCAGGTGCCCGTCCGGGACGTAGGTCTTCGCCCCGTTGAGCCGCCAGCCGCCTGTCTCGTCACGGAGCGCGGTGAGCCCGATGCCCTGCTCGTCCCAGCGGCCGCTGCCCTCGGTGAGCGCCAGCGTGGCGACCGTCTCGCCGGACGCGATGCCCGGCAGGAAGTCGTGCCGCGCCTGTTCGTCGGCGCAGCGCAGCAGCGCCTCGGCGGCCAGGGCGACGGTGGCGAAGTACGGCCCGCCGAGCAGCGCGCGGCCCGCCTCCTCGAAGACGACGCCGAGGTCGACGTAGCCGAAGCCCGAGCCGCCGTACTCCTCCGGCACGGCGAGCCCCTGGAGGCCGAGTTCGCGTGCCATCCGCCGCCAGACGGCGGGGTCGTGACCCCGGGGGTCGGCGGCCAGGCGGCGCACGGTCGCCTCGTCGGAGTGTTTGGCGAGGAACGAGCGGACGACCTTGCGCAGTTCGTCCTGTTCCTCGCTGAAGGTGAGATCCATGCCGAGCTTCCCGTCCTCGGTGCAACGTCACGTGCGGCGTGCTTGCCGCCCACCTCTCGATACAGTTAGATAATTATAGTATCCACACTGAATGCACCAGGAGCGCGACGTGACCGATCCCTACGCACCGTTCACGAGCCTGACCTTCGAGCGGCCCGCGCCCGGCGTGCTGCGGATCGTGCTCGACGCCCCGAACCTCAACGCCGTGGATCCGCGGATGCACGGGGAACTCGCCGACATCTGGTCCGTCGTGGACCGGGACGAGGTGACCCGCGCGGTGCTCGTCCAGGGAGCGGGCAGGGCGTTCTCGGCAGGCGGGACCTTCGACTCCATCGAGGCCATGACCGAGGACTACGCGGTGCGCGCCCGGGTGATGCGCGAGGCGCGGGACATGGTCTACGGGGTGCTCAACTGCTCCAAGCCGGTGGTCTCCGCGATCCACGGCCCGGCGGTGGGGGCGGGTCTGGTCATCGGCATGCTGGCGGACATCTCCGTCGTCGCGCGCACGGCGAAGATCGTCGACGGGCACACGCGGCTCGGAGTCGCGGCCGGTGACCACGCGGCCATCTGCTGGCCGCTGCTGTGCGGCATGGCCAAGGCCAAGTACTACCTGCTCACCTGCGAGACGCTCACCGGCGAGGAGGCCGAGCGGATCGGGCTGGTGTCCAAGTGCGTGGACGACGCGGACGTGCACACCGAGGCCCTGCGGGTGGCGACCGCCCTGGCCGCCGGCCCCGCCAGCGCCATCAGCTGGACCAAGCGGTCCCTCAACCACTGGTACCGCACCGCCCAGCCGATCTTCGAGGCCTCGCTCGGCCTGGAGTTCTTCGGGTTCGGCGGGCACGAGGTCGTCGAGGGACTCGCCGCCCACCGCGAGAAGCGGCCCGCGGACTTCGAGGGCGTCAGCGGCAAACACCCGCTCGACCTGTGACCACCGTACGAGAGGAACCGATCGATCATGGCACTGCAGCAGACCGGCACCGAAGTGCCCCTTCTGATCAAAGGTCTGACCTTTGAGGAGATGCCGGTCGGGCAGGTCTTCCGGACCGCCCGCCGCACCATCACGGAGACCGACCTGGTCAACTTCGTCACCTGGGGCGGCTTCACCGAGCCCCTCTTCTGGGACGCCTCGCACGCCGCGGACGGCGGCTACACGGGACGACTGGTGCCGGGGGGACTGACGTACTGCATCGCCGAAGGTCTCGTCCTCCAGACGAACGTGCTGCACGGCACGGGCCTCGCCTTCCTGCACATGGAACTCGACGTGCTGGGTCCGGTGTACGTCGGCGACACCGTGTACGCCGTCGTGGAGACCACGGGCTGTCGGCCCTCCAGCAAGCCCGGCCGGGGAGTGGTGACCAGCCGCATCACGGTACGCAACCAGCGGGACGAGGAGGTCCTCGTCTACACGCCGGTGCGGCTGATCCGCGGCAAGGACTACGAGGCTCCGGCCTGAGCCCGGAGCCGGGACGGGCTACGAGAGCTCCAGCCTCCTGAGCCCGGGGCCGGGCTACGCGGTTCCGCCGTCCTGACTCCCGGCCGGCACCAGACGCAGACCGGTGGCCCGCCCGGCTTCGGGTACGGCGGCGTCGGCGAAGGCGCCGCGGTGCAGCCAGTCGGAGGGGATCGGGGGACGCGGCGGGGCCTCGTGGTCCGGGACCGCCATCGCGTACAGGCGGGTGTAGCGGAACTTCGCCTCCAGGTTGTCCAGGACCGACCAGTACTCGTAGCCGCACACCTCCACACCGGCCGCGGTGATTCCGGCCAGCCAGGAGAGCCGGGCGCGCAGCAGGGACCGGCGCCGTTCGTCGTCGCAGTGTCCCGTGGCGTCCACGAGGTCCAGGTCGCCCATGCCGTTGTCGATGACGGACAGCGGCGGCAGCAGGTCGCCGTACAGCTCGCAGAGACCGGCGACGGCGTCGGCGAGTCCTTCGGGGATGATCGGCCAGCCGTAGGCGGTGGTCTCCACGTCGTCGAACGGCACGATCGCGAAGCCCAGGCCCACGAGCAGGCGGTTCACCTCGTTGAGGGCGCTCTGACAGGTTCTCGTCGGCAGCACGCGGGGCAGGTTCTCCGGCGCGGTGACACGGAACGGGGTGTGCCAGGACAGGCCCAGCAGGTCCTGCTCGGTGGCGATGGTCTCCAGGTCCCCGGGGCGCACGCAGCCGGTGTCCTCGACCGGTGAGTCACCGTCCTCGGTCACCATGTGTTCGCCGAGCAGCAGCGGGTCGAGGAAGAGACGGTTGGTCCAGCTCTCCAGGCGTTCCAGGGCGAGACGGTCGTAGGGGTCGTCGGTGGCCGGGTAGCCACCCACGAGGGTGACCGTGGTGCCGATCCGGCCTCGCGCGCCGGTGGCCCTCAGGGCTTGGGTGGCGCGCCCGTTCGCGAGCAGGATGTGGTGGACCGCGGGCAGTCCGGCCCGGCCCGCGCCCCGGTTCGGGGGATACATTCCGGCCACGTGGTCGGCGAGGGTGGGGCCGGCGAGGTCGGTGGAGGTGATCCAGCGTTCCACCCGGTCGCCGAAACGGCGGCCCAGCTCGGCGGCGTAGACGGTGAAGTGCTCGGCGGTGTCACGGGCGAGCCAGCCGCCGGCCGCCTCCAGCCACGGCGGCAATGAGCGGTCGAGCAGGGTGAGAGCGGGCCGGGTGCCGTGCGCGAGCAGCGCGTCGAGTGCGCGGTCACAGCGGTCCAGCGCGTCCCGGTCCCAGCTGCCGGGGCCGACGGGCTGGAGCTGCGGCCATCCGGCGACCATGCGGTGGGTGTCCGCGACGACACCGGTCAACTGCCGCAGGTCGTCGATCCACTGCCGGAAGTGCCCGCCGCGTTCCGGCAGGGGCGGCGGGGGCGCCGCGATGGTGTCCGCCGTGGCGACTCCCCAGTCGACGCGGCGAAGCGATTCGTGCAGGAAACCATCGCTCATGGTTACCGTCCAGGCGGTAAATGGTTTAGCGCATTCAGCTGAATGTCTGCCGACCGGACGCTAACAGGTCAAACAAACTACGACAATGTTTCGGCCAGATCTCTCGATACGGGATCAGACCGCCTCCAGGATGCGGTCGGCCGCCCTCCGGGCCATGGACACCATGGAGAAGGGACACCATCGAGAAGGGACAGAGGTTCGATGCCGCCAGTGTCTACCGGCACCCCGCCCGGACCGGCCGCACCCGACCGTACCGGTGGACACCGTCGTGACACGCGCCCTCGCCGAGCGCGGCAGAGCCGTCGAGGTGCACGCCCGTGGCCGGGGCCCGGAGGCCGCAGATCCTCCAGTTACCCGGCATCGCACCGGCCCAGACGAGAAGATCGGCGGGCGTCGACGTCCTGGTGGACAGCCCGTACGTGGGCGGCCGGACGCGCGCACCGCCGGCGCCGGCCGAGTCCGGTCCCGGCTGCGGTGGCCCCCTCGCAGAGCGGCTCCGCCTGCGGCGCGGCGGCGGGGTGCAGCGGGCCGTCCGTTCCCGGGGCCGGGGAGGGGCCGAAGGTGCGGGGTCCGCGGGCCGGGTGCTCCCGAGCTGTCGCTCCGAGGACCCGAAGACGTCCGTGCCGCTGTTCAAGGCCGACGGCCGGGACGCCACATCGCCGATCAGGATGCTCAGTGCGGTCGAACGTCGTCATCCCCGGCCCTCCGATGCCGGTGCCCGCTCCTCCAGGGGGCGGAACTCCTCTTCCTGCCACCAGGGATACAGAGGTGGCATGTCCTTGCTGACCCGGCCCGGGAACGCGGGCGGCCGTTTGGCGAGGAACGACTGGACGCCCTCCACGGGGTCCGGACCGCCACCGATCTGGCTCATGATCCGGGAATCGAGCCGGTGGGCGGCCATCGGGTGGGGTTCGCCCAGCATCCGCCACATCATCTGGCGGGAGAGGGCGACGGAGATCGCGGAGGTGTTGTCGGCGATCTCCCGCGCGAGTTCGTAGGCCGCCGGCAGCAGCTCCTCCGGCGGGTGCACGGAGCGGACCAGCCCGGCCGCGAGCGCCTCGTCCGGGCCGAAGACGCGGCCCGTGGCCACCCATTCCATCGCCCGTTGCATGCCGACGACCCGGGGAAGGAACCAGCTCGACGCCGATTCCGGCACGATGCCGCGGCGGGCGAAGACGAACCCGAACTTCGCCGAGGTCGACGCCAGGCGGATGTCCATGGGCAGGGTCATGCTGGCCCCGACGCCCGCGGCCGGGCCGTTGATCGCCGCGATCACCGGCTTCGTGCTGGAGAAGATCCGCAGGGCGACCCGGCCGCCCGTGTCCCGGTGCCAGGCCCCCGCCTTGCGATGATCGAACGAGGAGCCGCCGGAGCTGACGTCGGCGCCAGCACAGAAGCCGCGTCCGGCGCCGGTCACCACGATCACCCGGATGTCGTCGTCGGCGTCGGCCGCGTCCAGGACGTCGAGCAGGTCGGCCATCATCTGCGGGTTGAAGGCGTTGAGCTTCTCGGGCCGGTCGAGGGTGACGGTGAGGATCCGGTCCGCCACCTCGGTCCGCACCGTGTCGTACTCCTGCTCCGGCATACGCGTCCTCCGTCACTCCGGCGAGCCGTTTCCAGAAAGCTTAATTAGTTATAGCATTCAACTCTAACGACTCGCCCCTGGCCGATGGGACGAGCTGATGGATGAACTGATGGCGGTGGAGATGACCGACCTGGTGGTGACCGCTGTCGGCCCGGTCCGGCTCATCGAGCTGAACCGGCCCGACCAGCTCAACGCGATGAGCGAGGAACTGCACTCCGGCCTCGCGTCCCTGTGGAACTCCCTCGCCGCCGACCCGGAGGCCCGGGTGGCCGTCCTCACCGGGCGCGGCCGGGCGTTCAGCGCCGGGGGCAACTTCGACATCATGACCCGGGTCCAGCACGACCGCGCCTTCCGGGAGCGCAACATCGACGAGGCGCGGCGGATCATCACCGGCATGGTGCGCTGCCCGCTGCCGGTGATCGCGGCCGTCAACGGGCCCGCGGTGGGCCTGGGATGCAGCCTGGCCCTGCTGAGCGACCTGGTGCTGATCGCCGACGACGCCTATATCGCCGACCCTCATGTCCAGGTCGGGCTCGTCGCGGGCGACGGCGGCGCACTCGTCCTCCCCCTGCTCGTCGGACTGACCCGCGCGAAGGAACTGCTGTTCCTCGGCGACCGGGTGAGCGCCGAGGAAGCGGTCCGGCTGGGCATCGCCAACCGCACCGTGCCCAAGGACAAGCTCCTGGACGAGGCCATGGACCTCGCCGGACGGCTGGCCGCCCTTCCCGCGCAGGCGCTGCGCGAGACCAAGCGCGCGGTGAACCTGCACCTGGAGCAGGCGCTCGCCACCGTGCTCGAACCCGCCCTGCTCGCCGAGCAGGAGACCATGCACTCGCTGGACCACATCGCCGTCGTCGAAAAGATCATCGCGTCCCGCGCCCGTCGCCGGACCGCCGGGGAGGGCTGAGGCATGGACTTCGCGTTCAGCGAGGAGCAGGAGGAACTGGGGCGCACCGTACGGGCGTTCCTGGCCCGCACCTCGCCCGCGACCGAGACGCGGCGCCTGATGGAGACCCCCGAGGGCTTCGACCGGGCGCTGTGGCGCCGGATGGGGACGGAGCTCGGGCTGCAGGGGCTGGCGGTCCCGGAGGAGTACGGCGGTGCCGGATGCGGGCCGGTCGAAATGGGCGTGGTGATGGAGGAGATGGGCCGTGCACTGCTGTGTGCGCCGTTCCTGTCCTCGGCCGTGCTGGCGACGACCACGCTGCTGCGCTGCGCCGACGAGGACGCCCGCAAGCGCCTGTTGCCGGGCCTGGCCTCCGGCGAACTCGTCGGGACCCTCGCCCTGACCGAGGACTCCGCCCGCTGGGACGCCTCCGGGGTCCGGCTCACCGGGCGTGAGAGCAAGGGAAGTTGGCTGCTGACCGGACACAAGATGTTCGTCCTGGACGGTGCCACCGCCGATGTCGTCCTCACCGTCGCCCGCACCGCCGACGGCATCGGCGTGTTCTTCGTGGAGGGCGACGCGTCCGGCCTGACCCGTGCACCGCTGCCCACGATGGACCCGACCCGCCGCCAGGCCCGCCTCGACTACCAGGACGTACCGGCGACCCGGCTGCGTACGCACGGCGACGGCTGGGACCTGGTCTCGCAGGTGCTCGACCGGGCCGCGGTGGCGCTGGCCGCCGAGCAGGTCGGGGTGGCCTCCCGTGCGCTCGACATGGCGGTGGAGTACGCCAAGGTGCGCCACCAGTTCGGACGCCCCATCGGCTCCTTCCAGGCCGTCAAGCACCTGCTGGCCGACGTCCTGCTGGAGGTGGAGTCGGCGCGCGCCGCAGCCCATTACGCCCTGCTCGCGTCGGAGAACGAGGACCCGGAGCTGCCTGCCGCGGCGAGTCTGGCGAAGGCGTTCTGTTCCGACGCGTGCGTACAGGCGACGGAGCAGAACATCCAGGTGCACGGCGGCATCGGCTTCACCTGGGAACATCCGGCCCACCTCTACCTGAAGCGGGCCAGGACGTCACAGCTGCTGTTCGGCGATCCGGCGTACCACCGGGAGCTGCTCGCACGGAGAATCGGCATGGACACGGACAAGGGAGCGGCATGAAGGTCGACGGCAAGCTCAACGTGTGGAGCACCACGGAGGTCGTGGAGGAGGCCCGGCACCACGAGAAGGCCGGCTACGACGGCCTGTGGGCGTCGGAGTCCAAGCACGACCCCTTCCTGCCGCTGGTGCTGGCGGCCGAGCACACCGACCGGCTCGAGGTGGGGACGGCCATCGCGGTGGCCTTCGCCCGCTCCCCCATGCAGCTCGCGTACACCGCGCACGACCTGCAGAGCTACGCCGGTGGACGGTTCTCGCTCGGTCTCGGCAGCCAGATCAAGCCGCACATCGAGCGGCGCTTCGACATGCCGTGGAGCCGGCCCGCGGCCCGCATGCGGGAGTACGTGAGCGCGCTGCACGCGATCTGGGACGCCTGGAACGAGGGCGTGAAGCTCGACTTCCGCGGCGACTTCTACTCGCACACCCTGATGTCGCCCTTCTTCTCTCCCCCGCCCGCTCCCGGCGGCGCGCCCAAGGTGTTCGTGGCCGCGGTCGGCCAGGCGATGACCAAGGTGGCGGGCGAGGTCGCCGACGGGCTCCTCGCGCACGGCTTCACCACCGAGCGGTACCTGCGGGAGGTGACCCTGCCGACCGTGGAGGCGGGGCTCGCCACGTCCGGCCGCACGCGTGCCGACTTCGCCGTCTCCCATCTGCTGCTGACCGCTACCGGCCGCACCGAGGAGGAGATGACCCGCGCGATCGACGGCACCCGTGCCCAGATCGCCTTCTACGGCAGCACACCCGCCTACCGCGGGGTGCTGGAGCTGCACGGCTGGGGCGAACTCGCCGACGAACTGCACGCGTTGTCGACGTCCCGGCGCGAGGACAAGTGGGAGGCGATGAGCCGCCTCGTCGACGACGAGGTGCTGCACACCTTCGCGGTCGTGGCGGAACCGCAGCGGGTCGCGGGCGAGATCAGGGGCCGGTACGGGGCACTGGTCGACCGGGTGTCCTTCTACACGGCGTACGAGATCGACGCCGAGGTGTGGGAGCCCATCGTGCAGGAGCTGCGCACCCTCGGGTGATGGTCGGCCGAGCGGGCCCGGGAGGTCAGCCGAGCAAGTCCAGGACGGTGGTCATGGACCTGTTCTGCAGCAGGTAGTCCTCGGCTTCCTGAAGGTGGACGCGCCAGAGCTCCTCGGCGGCCTCGGTGCGGCGCGCGGCGACCAGTTCGACGAGCGCGCCATGCGCGCGGAAGCCCCGGCGGTTGGCCCGTACGTTCTCGGGGCTGCCCGCGTCCAGGTCGACGTGGGACCAGTTCGCCTGGTCGATGATGTGCCGGACCATGCCGTTGAGGACGCTCAGCGTCTCGTTGCCCGCCAGTTCGACGACCAGGGCGTGGAACTCCATGTGGGCGCGGATGAACGCCGACGGATCGTCCATCAGCGTCTCGGCCTCGGCGACCGCGGCCCGCAGCCGCTCCAGGTCCTCGTCCGTGCGTCCCTCGGCCAGCAGACCGGCACACGGTGCCTCGATGACCGTACGGGCGTCGTAGACGTCCTTGAGGGTCGTGCCCCGGTATTCGAGCACCACGCCGGCGTACCGGGCCGCGACCGTGCCCTCCGGGGTCTGCACCCGTGCCCCACCCCGGGCGCCCCGGCGCACGCTGATCAGCGACTCCGACTCCAGGACCCGGAACGCCTCGCGCAGTGTCGGCCGGGAGACGGCGAACTCCGCCATCAGCGCCGCCTCGGCCGGCAGCGCCTCGCCCTCGGCCAGCTCCCCGCGCACGATCTTGCGGCGCAGCTGTGCCGCCACCAGCTCGGCCATCTTGGGGACGCGCACCTTGACACCGTTCACGCCCCCGCCACGACCGCCCTGCCGCCCCGTCGTACTTGTCACCGGGCCCACCTCCGTCCGACCCAGGGGTGCGGGACACAGCCCGAGCACCGGGTAGACGGCCCACTCTACTAGATAACTGATTAAACTAGGTTACCGAGTTCGCGCGCAATGAGATGTTCGGCCAGCGCGAGCAGCAGATCGCGACCGACCGCCTTCTGCCGCATGTCCCCCATCACCAAGGGGACTTCCGGGTCGAGGTCGAGCGCTTCACGGATCTCCCGTTCGCTGCCTACTGCTACGGCGATCGGCGAACGGGTGTCGCCCTGCCCAGCGCCACCAGGTCGTCGATCAGGATTTTCGTACCGCCACCGGCAGGTTCAGTTCCGCGGCGATCTCGGCCACGGCTGCGGGTGTGCGGCACTGCTGGAGGATCGAGCGGTGCTCGGGTTGCAGGCCTCGCAGTCCGGCCCGGCCCGGTACCGGTTCGACGGTCCTCACGAGGGTGATCAGAGTGAGGTCGTCGCACGCGGGTGCCGTCCGGCCCTGGGTGATCGTGTAAGGCCTGACCGACAGTTCCTACCATCATCGGTTTCAACCGATGCGATCAACGCTCCGGCACGAACCAGGGCAGCGTGATCTCGTCCGTGAGGGGCCGGAAGTGGACGCGAACGCGCATGCCGATGCCGACGGCCTCCGGATCACCGGCGTCCACGTGGGAGAGCAGGGTGCCGCCGTCGTCCAGGTCGATCACGGCGAGCGCGAAGGGCGCATCGAAGCCGGGGCCGGGGGCGCGATGGACCACGGTCACCGAGTAGACGGTCCCCCGGCCCGCGCTGGGCGCGTAGTGCCAGTCCGGCGCCATGCACCCGGGGCAGGCCGGCTCGGGGACGAAGAAGCGCAGGTCACAGCTCGGGCAGTAGGGGACGACCAGGTCGCCGCGCCGGGCCGCGTCCCAGAACGGCTCGGACAGTTCGGTGGGGACGGGTACGGGTCGGCTCATCGCGCTCTCCCCAGCAGGCTCATCTCGTAGTGCTGTGCGCCGGATCCGGCGTTGCCGACGACCGCGAGTTCGGCGCCCTCCACCTGGTGCACGGCGGTGCCGCGCAACTGCCGTACGGCCTCGACGACTTTGAGCGTCATCTGCTGCGTCCCGTTCCAGGCGTACGACAGACAGCCCCCGTCGGGATTGACGGGATGCTTGCCGCCCACGGCGATGGCGCCGCTGGCCGCCAGCGGTCCGCCCTCGCCCTCGCCGCACAGGCCGAGTGCCTCCAACTGCCGGATGATCTCGAAGGAGTTGGGGTCGTAGAGGGAGAAGAGGTCCACGTCGTGCGGGCCGACGCCGGCCATGGCGTAGGCGCGGGTCGCGGCGTCCTTGCCGAGCTGACCGACTTCCCGGTACAGCGCCGGGTTGGCGTACGCGGCCTGGTGGTACTCCATGCCGCCGCCGAGGACGGCGACGGGCACCTGTGGCAGGTCGCGGGCCCGTTCGGCGGTGGTGACCACCAGTGCGGCGCCCCCCTCGCCGACGATGCAGCAGTCCAGCAGGTGGAAGGGCGTGGCCACCATCCGGGAGGCGAGGACGTCGTCGGCGGTGTACGGGCCGCGGCCGTACATCATCGCCTCCGGGTTGGTGGTGCCGTTGTTGCGGATGGTGGCGGCGACCTCGGCGAGCTGCCGGGAGGTCGTGCCGTACTCGTGCATGTGCCGTGCCGCCACCAGCGCGAACTGGGCGACGACATAGCTGCCCCACACGTCGGCGAACTCCAGGGGCACACCGGCTCCGACGGGACCGGCTCCGCGCGAGACCAGCTTGCAGCCGCCGACGACGACGGTGTCCGCGTATCCGGCGCTGATGGCGGCGGCCGCCTTCAGCAGGCCCCGTGAGCCGGCGTTGTCGAGCATCGAGTCGCTGGTCCAGCGCAGGTCCCGGCCGAGCATCCGCGCCCAGGAGCTGCCCTCGCCGGGTACGCCGCCGGGGCCGGGCCAGTCGACCTGGGCGCCGTCTACGTCGGCCGGGGTCAGTCCGGCGTCCGCGATCGCGCCGCGTACCGCTTCGAGGGCGAGGTCCATGGCGTCGCGGTCGGGCAGTGTCAGCGCCTGTTCCGTGGCGTGCACGCCGACGACGACGGGTTGGCGGGGGTTCACCGGGTCACCGCCCCGCGCCGAGCTGGTCGCCGCCGGGATAGCCGCCCCCGCCGAAGCGCTCGTCGAGGGCTTGGTAGTCCTTGGCGTAGTCCTTGGTGCGCGGCAGCGACTCCAAGAACTCGACCGTCTTCGGCTTCTTGTACGAGGCGATCCGCGCCCGGCAGTGCTCGATGACGTCCCCGGCGGTGAGCGGCTCGGCGCCCGGCTGGAGCACCACGACGGCCTTGACGTCCTGCGCCCAGCGCTCGTTGGGCACGCCGATCACGGCGGCCTCCTTCACCGCGGGGTGGGACTCGATGCAGTTCTCCACCTCGGCCGGGAAGATGTTCTCGGCGGCCGACTTGAGCATGCGGGTCGTCGTCCCGAGGAAGCTGATCGTGCCGTCGGGTTCGCGCCGGCCGAGGTCGGTGGTGTGCCACCAGCCGAAGCGGAAGCGTTCCTCGTTGATCTCGGGCCGGTTCCAGTAGCCGAGGTGCACGAGATCGCCGCGGACACAGATCTCGCCGGCCTCGCCGACCGCGCACTCGTTGCCGGTGCCGTCCAGGACGCGTACGGCGGTGAAGGGGCCGGGGCGGCCCGCGTTGCCGGTGCCGGTGCCGCCGTAGGCGCCGGTCACCGCGAAGCCGGTCACCTCGGTCTGCCCGTAACCGCGGCCCATGCCGCCGCCGTTGCGGGTGAAGCGGCTCTCATCGGTGGGGACGGTGCCCTGCCACAGCTGCGCGGCGACGCTCGCGCGCAGGTGGGACAGGTCGTGGCCGGCCTCGCTGTTCAGCGCGACGAGCTGCGCGATGGTCGGGGGCATCAGGTAGGCGTGGGTGCACCGCTCCGCCGCCAGCAGCGGGAGCAGTTCCTCGGCGACCACGCGGCGCACGACCACGTTCTTGCCGCCGTGGACGAAGGCCGGGACGCCCCAGAACTGGTAGTTGCCGATGTGGAACATGGGACCGGCGCCGAGGAAGGACGTCTCCGTGCCGATGTCCCCCATCCAGGCGGCGCTCGCGCCCATGGCGAGCAGGTTGCGGTGCGAGAGCATCGAGCCGGACTGCCGGCCGGAGATCGCCGCGGTGTAGATGACCAGGAGCGCCGCGTCGGGGTCGACCTCGGCGGCGGTGTCCTCGGGCGCTCCGGAGGCCAGGAAGGACTCGTAGGAGTCGGCGCCATCCGAGTCGTGGCGCAGCCACAACGCCCGGTGGTCGCTGCCGAGTTCGGCTCGCGCCTTGGCGACCGTGTCGCCGATCTCCTCGTCCTGCCAGACGACGACCTTGGGGTCGAAGTCCTCGACGGCGAAGGCCATCTCGGGGGCTGCCCAGCGCCAGTAACCGGGGCAGACCATGGCGCCGATCTTCGCGGCGGCGCCGAGCAGCTCCCAGATCCGGAAGGAGTTCTGGCCCAGCCACAGGATGCGGTCGCCGGAGCCGACGCCCGCGTCCGTGAGGGCGCCCGCGAGTCGGTTGGTGCGCTCGTCCAACTGGGGCCAGGTCAGCCGGACGTCGCCGTCGACGAGGGCGACCTTGTCGGGGAAGGACCTTCGGTGCTCACGGATGATGTCGCCGAACGTCAGGCGGCGGGCGGGATTCACTAGAATGCTCCCCATGGTCGGTCAGACGCGGCCGATGCCGACGCCCTTCACGTTGATGAACTCGTCCAGACCGGCCTTGCCGCCTTCCCGCCCGAACCCGCTCATGCCGACGCCGCCGAACGGTGTGGCGGGCGAAGTGATCGGATTCGGCCCGGGGTTGACGTAGACCGTTCCGGCCTTCAGGCGCGGCACCAGGCGGTGGACGCGCGCGATGTCACGGGACTGGATGTAGGCGGACAGGCCGTACTCGCTGTCGTTGGCCAGGGCGACGGCCTGCTCCTCGGTGTCGAACGGGGTGATGGCCAGGACCGGTCCGAAGACCTCCTGCTGCGCGAGGTCGCTGCGGTTGTCGACGTCCGCGAAGACGGTCGGGGAGACGAAGTAGCCGTCGGATGCGATGCGTTCGCCGCCGTACACGAGCCGGCCGGCACCGTCCTCGACCGCCTTGTCGACCATGCCCTGGACGCGGTCACGGGCTGCTTCGTTGATGAGGGGTCCGATGTACGTCGTAGGGTCGAGCGGGTCGCCGACCGGCAGATGAGCGATCACTCCGGTCACCCGGGCGATGACCTCGTCATAGATCTGGCGCTCCACAAGCAGACGGGTGGGCAGTGCGCAGCCTTGACCGGTGTTGCTCATGGCGAAGGCGGCGCAGTACGGGACGACGGTGTCCAGGTCGGTGTCGGCGAAGAGCAGGTTGGCGGACTTGCCGCCGAGCTCGAACACGACCGGCTTGAGGCTGAGGGCCGCGTCGGCCATGATGCGGCGCGCGGTGGCGGGGCCGCCGGTGAAGGAGATCTTGTCGACGCCGGGGTGGGTGACCAGGGCCGAGCCCGCGTCGCCGAGTCCGGTGACGACGTTGATGACGCCGTCGGGGATGCCCGCCTCGCGGGCCAGGTCGGCGAAGAGCAGCGCGGAGAACGGTGTGGACTCGGCCGGTTTGATGACCACGGTGTTGCCGGCGGCGAGCGACGGCGGGACCTTCATCGCGAGGGACAGCGCGGGAGAGTTCCAGGTGATGATGTGGCCGATGACGCCGTACGGCTCGGCGATGGTGTACTCGACGTTCTCGTGCGGACTGTAGGCCGCGCCGACCATGCCTTCGATCTTGTCGGCCCAGCCCGCGTAGTACTCGGTCCATTCGGCGACGTGCGGTCCGACGTTCTCCGCCCAGCCGCCGACGCACACGCCGTTCTCCAGCGGGCAGATCGCCGCGAAGTCGGGGATGTGGTCGCGCAGCAGCCCGGCGAAGCAGGTGAGCAGCCGGCGGCGCTCGGCGGGGCGCATGGTGCCCCACACCTCGAAGGCCTGGCGGGCGGCCGCCACTGCCTGGTCCACCTCGGTGGGCCCGGCGAGCGGGATGTACGCCTGGATGAGGCCGGTGGCCGGGTTGCGGTGCTCGTAGAGCCCGCCGCTGGTGTCGGTGACGTCCTTGCCGCCGATGACCAGACGCGGCCGCGGCAGGTCGTGCTCCGCTCTGTCCTGGTGCAGCTCCACATCGACCGTGACCACGGGGTACCTCCTAGAGACCGCGCAGCACTGCGCACATCAAGGCTAAATAGCTAACCTATTTATCCAAGGTAGTCAATAAATCCAGGACAGGCCGTGCCTACAGACCCAGCGACCGCCCGATGATCTCCAGCATGATCTCCGAGGTTCCGCCGAAGACCCGCTGCACCCGGCTGTCGCGCCAGATGCGCGCGATCTCGTACTCGTTGACGTAGCCGTAGCCGCCGAAGAGCTGCATGCAGCGGTCGATGACCTCCCAGCCGGTCTCGGAGGTCCAGTACTTGGCGGCGGCGGCCTCGTCGGCCGTCAGCTCGCCCTGGAACAGGGCCATGATGCAGCCGTCCACGTACACGCGGGCGGCGTTCAGCTTGGCCCTGATGTCGGCGAGGGCGAACCGGTTGGCCTGGAACTCGCCGATGGGCTGACCGAAGGCGGTGCGGGTCTTGGCGTAGTCCAGCGCCAGCACGTGGGCCCGCTCAGCGGCCGCCAGCGAGGAGACGGCGATGGCCAGCCGTTCGGTGGGGAGGTTGCCCATCATGTGGTAGAAACCGCGGCCCTCCTCTCCGATGAGGTTCTCCGCTGGGACGCGGACCTCATGGAAGAACAACTCGGCGGTGTCCTGGGCCTTCATGCCGACCTTGTCGAGCTTGCGTCCGCGCTCGAATCCCTCGGCTCCGCGCTCGACGACGATGAGGCTGATGCCCTTGTGGCCGGCCTCCGGATCGGTCTTGCAGGCGACGATCACCAGGTCGGCCAGGATGCCGTTGGTGATGAAGGTCTTGGAGCCGTCGATCACCCACTCGTCGCCGTCACGGCGTGCGGTGGTGCGGATGCCCTTGAGGTCGGACCCGGCGGACGGTTCCGACAGGGCGAGCGCGCAGATCGTCTCGCCGCTGATGACACCGGGCAGCCAGCGGGCCTTCTGCTCCGGGGTGGTGAGGTTCATCAGGTAGGGCGGGAGGACGTCGTTCTGCAGCCCGAGTCCGATGCCGACCGAGCTGGTGGCCGCCATCTCCTCCGCCATGATCGCGTTGTAGCGGAAGTCCCGGATGCCCTGGCCGCCGTACTCCTCGGGGAACTGCCAGCCGATGAGTCCGGCCTTGCCCGCCGCCGCCCAGGCGGCCCGGCTCACCTGGCCGTCGCGCTCCCACTGCTCGGCGTACGGGGCACATTCGCGCAGGTAGAAGGTGCGGGCGGTCTCGCGGAACAGCTCGTGTTCCTCGGTGAAGATCGTTCGGCGCATGCTCGACTCCACTCACACATCTCGCTTATTTAGCTGAAGTAGTTATACGATAGCGCTGTATCGGGACCTGGGCGAGGGAGGGCGCGTGAGCGTACGGGACAAGGTGGCACTCGTCACCGGAGCGGGACGCGGCATCGGCGAGGCGATCGCCGACCGCCTCGCCGCCCAGGGAGCTGCGGTCGCCGTCTGCGACCTGGACCCGGAGGCCGCCGCCAAGGCCGCGGGCCGGCTAGTCGAGCGGTACGGAGTGCGGGCGTCAGGGGTCGGCGCGGACATCTCCGACAGCGCGGCCGTGCACGCGGCCGTGGAGCGGGTGATTGGCGAGCTCGGACCGGTGGACGTCCTGGTCAACAACGCGGCCGTCGACGTCATCGGCCGCTTCGTCGACAGTGCCGAGGGCACCTGGAACCGCATCATCGACGTCAATCTGCGCGGCACGATCACGGTGACCCGGGCCGTACTGGACTCGATGATCGAAAGCGGTGGCGGCCGGATCGTGCACATCGCCTCGGACGCCGGCCGCGTCGGCTCCTCCGGCGAAGTGGTGTACTCCGCCACGAAGGGCGGGGTCATCGCCTTCGGCAAGGCGCTGGCCCGAGAGGTCGCCCGGCACGGCATCACCGTCAACAGCGTCTGCCCGGGTCCGACCGACACCGCGCTGCTCGGACAGGTCGCCGACTACAGCCAGAGGATGTACGACGCGACAGTGCGGGCCATCCCGCTGCGCCGCGTCGCCCAGCCCGACGAGATCGCGGGTGTGGTGGCCTTCCTCGCGTCCGACGACGCCGCCTACATGACCGGGCAGACACTCTCGGTCAGCGGCGGCCTGACGATGGTCTGAGGTGAACACCGTGCTGCGCACCGAACTCCGCGACCGAACAGCCGTGTTGACCCTCGACCGGCCGGGGCAGCTCAACGCCATCGGCTCCGAGACCGCGGACCAGCTGAAGCAGACCCTCGCCGACATCGGCGACAACGACGACGTACGCGCCTTGGTCATCACCGGTGCGGGCCGGGCCTTCTCGGCCGGCGCCGACCTCGGTGAGATCGAGTCGTTCACGGCACCCGGGCAGTTCCGTGCCTTCGTGGGGCGTCTGACCGAGGCGTTCGCGCTCCTGGAGGACTTCCCCAAGCCGTCGGTCGCGGCCGTTCACGGGTTCGCCTTCGGCGGCGGCCTGGAGCTTGCCCTCGCCTGCGACCTGCGGGTGGCCGAACGCGGCACTCGGCTGGGCCTGCCCGAGATGAAGCTCGGCGTGCTGCCGGGCGCGGGCGGCACCCAGCGGCTGCCCCGCCTCCTGCCGCCGGCGATCGCCAAGCAGCTGATCCTCACCGGCGAGCCGATCGACGCGGAGCGGGCCCACGCGCTCGGGCTCGTCAACGAACTCGCCGAGCCCGGCGGTGCGCTCAAGACCGCCGAAGCCCTGGCCGCGAAGCTGACCGCCGGAGCCCCGCTCGCGCTCGCGGCGGGCAAGCGGCTCATCGACTACGGGCTCGGCATGGACCTGGAGGCGGCGATCGCGTACGAGCGCGAAACCGTCTCGGTGCTGTTCAGCACCGAGGACCGGGCCGAGGGACTCAAGGCCTTCCGGGAACGCCGACCGGGCGACTTCCGCGGCGTGTAGCAGGCGTACAAGCGCCCGATGATCTGGAGGTGGGCCCGTGCGGCCACTGGAGGGCTATTCCGTGGTCGAGCTGGGCATGTGGGTGGCGGCACCGGCCGCGGCCACCATGCTCGCCGACTGGGGCGCGGACGTGGTGAAGGTGGAGGCGCCGACCGGCGACCCCAACCGGTACACGCTCAAGCACGTCGGGCAGGACATCGACAGCGCTCCACCGTTCGAGACCGACAACCGCGGCAAGCGCGGGATCGTCCTCGACCTGCGCTCGCAGGAGGGCAAGGACGTACTGGAGCGGCTACTGGAACGTGCCGACGTGTTCGTCACCAACCTGCGCCCGGGCGCCCTGGAGCGGCTGGGCCTGTCCCCGGACGAGCTGCGCACCCGCCATCCCCGCCTGGTCGTCGGCACCTTGACGGGCTACGGCTGGACGGGCGCCGAGCGCGACCGGGCCGGGTACGACGTCTCCGCGTTCTGGGCCCGGCCCGGCATCGCGGCCATGCTCAATCCCGCCGGAGAGCCGCCGCCCGGCATCCGGCCGGGCCTGGGGGACCGTACGGCCGCGGCCAACCTGGTCGCCGGAGTGCTGGCCGCGCTGCTGCGCCGCGAACGCACCGGCGAAGGCGGGGTGGTGGACGTCTCGCTGCTGCGGTCCGGCACCTACGCCAACGGCAACGACCTCGCGCTGCAGAACTACTTCGGCAAGCGCGGCCGGACCCGCCACCGCACCGAGCACGAGTCACCGCTCTACAACTCCTACCGGGCCGCCGACGACCGCTGGTTCTGGCTGGTCGGCCTGGAGGGCAACCGACACTGGCCCGGTGTCGTCAAGGCCCTCGGCCGCGAGGACCTCCTCACGGACGAGCGGTTCGCGACCGCCAAGGCCCGGCGCGGCCACGTACGCGAACTGATCGCCGTGTTCGACGAGGAGTTCGCGCAGCGGCCGCTCGAGGAGTGGGCCGAGCGCTTCGACGCCGAGGGCGTGTGGTGGGCGCCCGTGCAGACCCTGGCGGAGGTGGCGGCCGATCCGCAGGCGGACGCGGTCGGGGCGTTCGTCGAACAGCCCGGTATGGGTGACGCGCCGCCGTTGCGGACGGTGGCGACTCCCGTCGCCTTCTGGGGCGTCGACGAGAAGCCGCGCGGCGGCGCACCGACGCTCGGCGAGCACACCGACGAAGTGCTCCGCGAACTCAACTGAACTCTTACATCTGGAGGTACGGCGTGGGCATCCTCGACGACAAGGTCGCCATCGTCACCGGCGGGGGCAGAGGGCTCGGCCGGGCGCACTGTCTGGCGCTCGCCGAGGCCGGCGCGACCGTGGTGGTGAACGACCTCGGCTCGGGCCTACACGGCGAGCAGACCGGCGACTCCCCCGCCGACGAGGTCGTCGCCGAGATCACCAAGCTCGGCGGCCGGGCGATCGCCAACCACTCCTCGGTGACCGACTGGGCGGCGACCGGGACGATGGTCGCGGACACCGTCGCGGAGTTCGGCCGCCTCGACATCGTCGTGAACAACGCGGGCATCGTGCGCGACCGCATGCTGTTCTCGATGACCGAGGCCGAGTTCGACACCGTCATCGCGGTGCATCTGAAGGGCACCTTCGCGCTCACCCGGCACGCGTGCGCGTACTGGCGCGAGGCGTCGAAGCGGGGTGAGCGGGTCGCCGGCCGCGTGATCAACACGACCTCCGGGACCGGCCTGTTCGGCAACCAGGGGCAGTCCAACTACGGGGCGGCGAAGGCCGGGATAGCCGGGCTCACGGTCCTCACCGCCCTGGAGATGCGCCGCTACGGGGTCACCGCGAACGCCATCTCGCCGATCGCGGCCACGCGGATGACGGACGGGCTGGCCGTCGGCGAGTCCCTCCAGGCCACCGAGGGCTTCGACCCGCGCGATCCCGCCAACGCCTCCGGGGTCGTCGTCTACCTGGCCTCCGACAGCGCGGCCTGGCTGACCGGCCAGGTCCTGCGCATCGAGGGGAACCGGCTGAACCGGCTGCAGGGCTGGACGGTCGCCGCCGTCCACCCGAGCAAGTCGGGGCAGGCTCTCACCTACGACGAACTCGTCGACGCGGTACCGCAGTTGTACGGCTCCGTGCCCGCGGGCCGGGCCACGGGTGTCGGCCAGTGAAGGGCCACGACACCGCCGCGCTCGTGCTGCGCGCGACCCTCGGCCCGATGCTCTTCGCGCACGGCTGGAACAAGGTCGCCGGACCGGGCGGGCTCAAGGGCACCACGGGCTGGTTCGAGGCGCTGGGTCTCAAGCCGGCCGAGGTGCACGCCCGCATGGCGGCCGGCACCGAGATGGCCGCGGGCGTCGGTATCGCGCTCGGCGCCGCCAACCCCCTCCCTGCGGCGGCAGCCGTCGGCCTGATGACCGTGGCCGCTCGCACGGACCACCGCGGCAAGGGCTTCTTCGTCTTCAAGGGCGGCTGGGAGTACGCCGGTGTCGTGGGCGGCGCGGCCGTCGCGCTGGCCGCGCTGGGCAACGGGCGGTACTCGCTCGACGGTCTGCTGCGACGCCCACACGGGGGCAGCCGACACGCGTTGCTGGCGGCCTCGATCGGCACGGCGAGCGCGGCGGCACTGCTGGCGCTGTGCTACCGGCCCGAGAAGAAACCCGACGAGACAGATCAATGAGACCGATGAGGGCAACAAGGGAGAGTCGACATGGACGCGGCTGACTTCAGCGCGGTGCTGTCCGAGGTCCGGCGTTTCGTCCGGGACCGTGTCGTGCCGCTCGAGGCGGAGATCGACGAGAAGGACGAGATGCCCGCGGACATCCGCGAGGCGGCCAAGAAGATGGGTCTGTTCGGCTTCGCGCTGCCCGAGGAGTACGGCGGACTGGGTCTGTCGATGTTCGAGGAGGCCCAGCTGATGTTCGAGCTGGGCTACACGACCCCGTCGCTGCGTTCGATGTTCGGCACGAACAACGGCATCGCGGGCCATGTCCTCATGGTCGGCGGCACGGAGGAACAGAAGGCGCACTGGCTTCCGAGGATCGCCTCGGGGGACGTTCTGGCCTCGTTCGCGCTCACCGAGCCCGAGGCGGGCTCCGATCCCTCGACGCTCACCACGAGGGCACATCTCGACGGCGACGAGTGGGTGATCAACGGCGCCAAGCGCTACATCACCAACGCCCCGCTCGCCGACGTCTTCATGGTGTTCGCCCGCACCGACCCGGATGCCCCGCGCACCCGCGGCATCTCCACCTTCCTGGTGCCGGCCGGTACCCCGGGCCTCACCGTGGCGCCCAAGGACCACAAGATGGGCCAGTTCGGTGCCTGGACCGCGGACGTGTTCTTCGACGACGTCCGGGTCCCCGTATCCGCCCTCGTCGGCGGGGACGCCGGCCTCAACCGGGGCTTCGCCACGGCGATGGGCTGCATCGCCCACGGGCGGGTGCACATCTCCGCGCTGATGGTCGGCATGGCCGAGCGCCTGGTCGACGAGTCGGTCGGCTACGCGAGCACCCGCAAGCAGTCCGGGAAGCTCATCGGCTCCTTCCAGCTCGTCCAGGGCCTGATCGCCGACTCGCAGACGGACTACTACGCCGGCCGCGCCACCGTCCTGGAGGCCGCCCGCGCCTTCGACGCCGGCACGGACACCAAGATCGGCCCGTCCTGCACGAAGTACTTCGCCAGCGAGATGGTGTGGCGGGTCGCGGACCGCGCCGTGCAGATCCACGGCGGCGCGGGCTATATGCGCGGAGTCGCCGTCGAGCGCTTCTACCGCGACGCCCGGCTGTTCCGCATCTACGAGGGCACCAGCCAGATCCAGCAGGTCATCATCGCGAAGGCGCTGCTGGGCGAGGCGGCGCGCGGCTGAGCGGCACATAGGTGAAGGCCCCGGATCCCCCGGGGCCTTCACCTATGTCGCGTCTGTCAGATTCCGAGCCGGTCCAGCAGCCGCTCGTGGTACACCGCCGGGCCGCCGAAGAGCAGTTGTGAGGACTTGGCCCGTCGGAAGTACAGGTGGGCCGGGTGTTCCCAGGTGAAGCCGATGCCACCGTGGACCTGGATGTTCTCCATGGCGGCGACCATGTACGCCCGTGAGCAGCAGGCGTGGGCCACGGCCGCGGCGACCGGGAAGTCCGGGGAGTCCTCGTCGGCGAGCCGGGCCGCCTCGCGGGAGGCCGCTTCGGCCAGTTCCACCTGAACGAGCATGTCGGCGCACTTGTGCTTGACCGCCTGGAAGGAGCCGATCGGCCGGCCGAACTGATGGCGGACGCGGGCGTAGTCCGCGCTGGTCTCCAGGCACCGGCGCGCCCCGCCCGCCTGCTCGGCGGCCAGCCCGACCGAGGCGATGTCCAGGACCCTGGCCATGGTGCGTCCGCCCGCCCCCTGCGTCCCGACGAGTGTCGCCGGCACGGCGTCCAGGGTCAGCCGGGCCATGGCCCGGGTGGCGTCCAGTGCCTCCATCGGTTCCGCCGCGAGTCCCGCGGCGTCCCGCTCCACGGCGAACAGGGTGGGTCCGGCGACGGTACGCGCGACGACGAGGATCAGGTCGGCCGTCGTACCGTCGATGACGAAGCACTTGCGGCCGTGTACCGTCCAGCCGCCGTCGCCGTCCGGCACGGCACGCGCGGAGACCATGGCGGGGTCCCAGGAGCCGTGGTCCTCGGCGACGGCCAGGGTGGCCGTGGTCCGTCCCGTCGCGATGCCGGGGAGCAGGCGGGCACAGGCCTCCTCGTCCCCCGAGGCCAGCAGTGCCTGGGCGCTCAGGAGGACGGTGGCGAAGAAGGGGGCGCAGAACAGCGCGCGGCCCATCTCCTCCAGGACGACGCCGAGTTCGACGAGGCCGAAGCCGTCGCCGCCGTACTCCTCCGGGATCGCCAGGCCCGGCAGGCGCAGTTGGTCGGCCGCCTGGGACCACACCGCAGGGTCGAAGCGCGGCTCGCTCTCCATGAGCTTGCGCACCGCTTCCTCGGGCGACTTGGCCTCCAGGAACTCTCGTACGGACGCCCGCAGTTCCCGCAGTTCGCTCTCGTCGGCGGTCACGACCGCACCTCCTTGGCAGCGGTGGTCACCGGTTCCTTGGGCAGGCCGAGGACGCGTTCCGCGAGGATGTTCTTCATGATCTCCTCGGTGCCGCCGAGGATCCGCAACGCCGGGGTGGCCAGGAGCAGTTCGGTCCAGGCGTACGTGCCCCACTGGCCGGTGTCGGCGATGATCCGGGGGCCGAGCACGTCGGACACGAAGTGCGCCGCTCGGGTCAGGTTCTGGCCGTACATCAGCTTCGAGACGGACATCTCGGGGCCGGGCACGACTCCGCCGCGAAGCTTGCGCAGGGCGCGGGCGTTGAGGTGTTCGGTGGCCAGAGCGTCGACGAGGAGTTCGGCGAGGCGGGCACGCAGGGCGCGGTCGTCCCAGGTCCAGGTGGCCCGCATGAGCGCCGAGAGGTGGTCCGGGGACAGGGCGGCGGCCACCGGGCCGGCGCCCTCGCTGCCGACCGTCGCGCGCTCGTTCATCAGTGTGGTCAGGGCGACGGTCCAGCCGCCGTCGACCTCGCCGAGCCGGTGGTCGTCGGGGATGCGTACGTCGGTGAGGAAGACCTCGTTGAAGTCCGCGCCGCCGGTCATCTGCCGCAGCGGCCGGACCTCGACTCCGGGGGCGTCCATGGGGACCAGGAAGGCCGTGATGCCACGGTGCTTGGGCGCGTCGGGGTTGGTACGTGTCAGGGCGAGGCCGATCTGGCTGTGCTGGGCGACCGACGTCCACACCTTCTGCCCGTTCAGCACCCAGTCGTCGCCCTCGCGAACCGCCCGGGTGGCCACGCTCGCCAGATCGGATCCGGCGCCGGGTTCGCTGAACAGTTGGCAGGCGATGGCGTCCCCGCGGTACATCGCCGGCAGCCAGCGGTCCTTGATGTGGGGCTGGGCGTGGGCCAGGATCGTCGGCCCGATCATGCCCAGGCCGATCACGCTGAGCACCCCGGTGTCGGCGACGTCGTACTCCGACTCGATGGCGTCGTAGAGCAGGTCGTGGACGGGCGTCAGGCCCCGGCCGCCGTACTCCACCGGTCCGGTGATCCAGCCGAAGCCGTTCTCGTGGCGGATCCGCTGCCACTCCCGGGCGCGTTGCACGAACTCCCGCTCCTCCTCGGGCGGGAGGCTGCTGAAGTACGCCATCGAGTCGTCGCCCTCGCCCCAGGTGACGGCGGTGCGGTCGGGGGCCTTCGCCACGTGCTCGTCGAGGAAACGGCGCGCCTCGGCGGCGAAGTCCCGCATGTCGTCGGATTCCATCGCGTTCGCTCCGCTGTCAGGTCGAGAGGATCGTCACCGCCGACGCGCCGGGCGCGCCGTACAGGTGGGTGTAGCCGACGCGCGGTGTGCCGGGGATCTGGCGCGTGCCCGCCGTACCGCGCAGCTGGAGGACGATCTCGTGGATCTGGCGCAGTCCGGACGCGCCGATCGGTTCCCCGTTGCCGAGCAGTCCGCCGTCGGTGTTGACCGGGAGCCGCCCGCCGATCTCGGTGGCGCCCTCGGCGATGAGGCGTTCCTGCTCCCCGTCCTTGCAGAGGCCGTTCTCCGCCATGTGGATGATCTCCGACCCGGCGTCGGTGTCCTGGAGCTGGGCGACGTCGACGTCCTCGGGGCCGATGCCCGCGCGTTCGTACGCGTCCCGGGAGGCGTCCACGCTCGGGCTGTCCACGGGCTCCCCGACCGGGAACGACGGGCTCTGCACCTCGAACGCGCCGAGTCTGCGGCTGCGCAGGGCGGTGGCGCGGACCCGTACGGGTGTGGACGTGTACTTGTGGGCCTGGTCGGCCCGGCACATCACGATCGCCGCGGCGCCTTCGTTCGGGCCGCAGTACATGAACTGGCGCAGCGGGTAGTTGAGGACCGGGGAGGCGAGGACCTCCTCGGGCGTGAGGGGCGTGCGGCGCCAGGCCTTCTCGTTGCCGGCCGCGTTGCGGAAGTTCTTCGAGGCCACGCGGGCGAGCGTCTCGTGGGAGATGCCGTGCTCGTGCATATAGCGGTTGATCTTCATGCCGAAGAAGTGGGTGGTGAGGAAGAGCCCGGTCTGCCCGTACCAGGAGGGGATGCCGGCCACGGACGGGTCGGCGGCGAACGCTCCGCGTGGGTGCTTGTCCAGGCCGATGGCGATGGTCAGGTCGTGCTCGCCGGTCTCGATCGCGCGGGCGGCCAGCGCCACCGCCGTACCGGCCGTCGCGCAGCCGTTGAAGACTCCGCGCAGGGGTACGCCGGTCAGGCCGAGCCGGCCGACGATCGCGTCCGGGTTGGCGACCTCGTAGCTGCCGATGTAACCGCCCTGGATCTGAGGCCAGTTCACGCCCGCGTCGGCGAGTGCCAGCCGTACCGCGTCCGCGCCCATGTCCAGCGCGGGCTTGCCGGGGAAGCGGCCGAAGGGGTGCAGGCCCACCCCGATGATGACGGCCTCGGTCATGACGCCTCCTCGTTGCCGGTGGACTCTTCGATCCGGGTGGACTCTTCGACCGGGGCGAACGCGAAGGTGACGACCTCGGTGCCGTCGTCCTGGAGGGTGTAGGGCACGAGCGTCAGGCGCATGTCCTGCCCGATCCTCAGCTTCTCCGGGTCGGCTTCGGTCAGTCGCGCCTCGACCAGCAGTTCGCCGGGGAGCTCGATGTATCCGACGGAGTACGGCTCGAAGCTCTCGGGGCCGTCGTACGGCGGGGACGGGGGGCGGAAGTCCTGCGTCGTGTACGTCCACAGCGTGCCGCGGTCCGCCAGGAGCCGTTCCCTCGACTCGTCGCTCGCGCACCGGACGCAGGTCGCGGCGGCCGGGAAGCTCACCAGGCCGCACACCCTGCACTCGGAACCGATCAGCCGGAGGGGCGCAGCGGCGGGCGGCCAGGTGAACAGGCCCTCGGCGACCGGGCGTTGTGTCGTCGTCATCTCAGGCCCCGTTCCGGTTGCCCAGGGCGTCGGCGTTCGGAGCGGCCTTGGCCACCAGGTTCGGGACGACGGAGGACAGCTCCTCCGGCGTCCAGCGGGTGTCGGCGGTCGCGGCCGGGCCGTTGACCCAGCCCTCCAGGACCGTGATCCGGTTGCCGACGACGCCGAAGACCCGGCCGGTGACCTCGCGGGAGGCCGCCGAGCCCAGCCACACCACCAGCGGTGAGATGGCCTCGGGGGTCAGGTCCTGGCTTTCGGCGGCCTGCTTCATCATCTCGATGTCGTCGGTCAGCCGGGTCAGCGCGGTGGGCGCGATGGCGTTCACCGTCACGCCGTAGCGGGCGAGTTCGGCGGCGGCGATGAGGGTGAGGCTGGCGATGCCGGCCTTCGCGGAGCCGTAGTTGGACTGGCCGGGGTTCCCGAAGATGCCGGACGGGGAGGTCGTGTTGATCACCCGGGCGTCGTTGTCCTGACCGGACTTGGCGCGCTCGCGCCAGTACGCCGCCGCGTGGTGCAGGGTGGCGAAGCTGCCCTTGAGGTGGACGGCGATCACACTGTCCCAGTCCCGCTCGGTCATCGACACGATCATCCGGTCGCGCAGGATTCCGGCGTTGTTGACCAGTACGTCGAGACCGCCGTAGGTGTCGACGGCCTGCCGGACGAGCCGGCCGGCGCCCTCCCAGGTGGAGATGTCGTCCGTGTTGGCCACCGCCTCGCCACCGGCCGTGACGATCTCGTCGACCACGCTCTCGGCGGGACCGGCGGAAGCGCCCGCGCCGTCCCGCCCGCCGCCCAGGTCGTTGACGACGACCTTCGCCCCGTGCGCGGCGAACGCCAGGGCGTGCGCCCGGCCGATCCCGTTGCCGGCGCCGGTGACGACCGCGATCCGGCCTTCGACCACTCCTTCAGACATGCTCAATTCCTCCATCGGAAAGGTCAGTTGGCCTCGGCGAGCAGGATTCGCGGATTGTCGCTGCCGCAGCCGCAACGGCCGGTGACGACGCGTCCGGTGATGCCGAGAGGTGTCTCGGGCAGGGGCGAGGTGCCCCCCTCCCCCGCGGCCACGGTCAGCTGTCCGTCCCGCTCGCCGAACCGCCATGCGGCGGCGTTGACATGTGCGCCATTGCGCTCGGGGCACTCCAGTGCGAGAGCCGGACCCACCGCCGAGATCACGGAGGCGGTCACCCCGACTCCGCGCAGAACGGGTACGGCGGTGGGCCGGGCCAGCACGACGGGCGTGGACCGGAACATCTCGCCGATGTCGGCCGTGCCGGCGAGTCCTTCCAGCGTCTGGGCCGACAGGCCGATCACGGCGTGCGGGGTCAGTTCGCGGTGGAAGACGGCGGTGCGGCGGTGGTCCCAGCCCATCGCCTCGGCGATGCCGTACGGCACCTTCAGCGTGCGCAGGGCGCCGATCACCGCATGCCCCCAGAAGCCCTCGAAGCCGGAGGCGGTCAGCAGGGCCCGCTGTCCGGCGGCGAGGCCGTGCTCCCGCAGCCGCGCGGTGGCCCACTCGGTGTCGCGGGCCAGTTCCGCCCAGGTCAGCTCCAGGTCCCGGACGCCGTCGGCGGTGGGGAAGCGCAGGAGGTAGGCGAGTTCGGGGCGGTCGAGCGTCCTGGCACGGGCCAGGGTGTCGGCGCGGGCCATCAGCTCTTCACCACCCGGGGGAACTTGGCGACACTGGTCATGGTCTTCAACAGGTCCTCCTCGGTGCGCATGTCGAGCACCGGCTTGACTCCGGTCCGCTCGCGCACGGCCTCGCTCAGGCGTCCCGCCAGCGCGTCGACGTCGCCGGTGAGATGGGGGTCGTAGCCGACGCGCAGCCGCAGTTCGTCGACCTCGCGCCGGTCCCGGACGATCTGGAAGACGCCCGCGACCGTCTCCGGCTGGTCCTCGACCGCCTGCCAGACGTCCCGCAGGACGACGGAGCGTCCCCGGACCACCGTCTCGTCGCCGCGCCGCCCGGCCACCCACATACGGGCGTGGGTGCGGCCGCAGCCGCAGGTGTCGCGGGAGAGGCGGACGAGGTCCTCGCTGCGGTAACGGATCAGCGGCGCGGCCCGGTTGTCCAGGTCGGTGGCGACCAGTTCACCGAGGTCGCTCTCGGGGACGTCGCGCCAGCCGCGCTCGTCGACCTCGACGCACTCCGCGAAGACGGTGTCCTCCCACAGGTGGAAGCCGTCGTGCTCGCGGCACTCCCAGGCGGTACCGGTGTCGGCGGCGCTGGTGTACTCGTAGACGTCGATGCCCCAGTCGTCGCGGATCCGCTCACGCATCTTCCGGCTGAGGGGCTGGCCGGCGCAGGAGGCGCCCTTGAGGGAGGAGAAGGCCTCCCTCAGGTCGGTCTTCTCGGCCAGGTGTTCCAGCTCCACCATCTGCGGATACATCATCTGCAGGTACGCGGGGCGATAGGTGCGCAGGGCCTCGACGACCTCGGGCATGTTGCCCATCCAGGTGTCGACCTCGATGACCACCGCGCCCAGCGCCTGGAAGCCGGCGTCCATGAAGTTGCGGAAGGTGCCGGGCGGGCTCAGGACCCGGTCGCCGGGTCTCAGGCCCAGCTCCCACAGGTCCCGTACCTGTGCGGTCACCAGGGGCGGGGCGTCCTGCCAGATCTCGGCGAAGAACTCCGGGTCGCCGGTGGTTCCGGAACTGGAGGAGACCGAGGTCAGCTCCTCGACCGGGACGCAGAGCAGGCCGGCGAAGGGATCGCCGGTGCGACTCCGGTAGGCGCGGATCATGTCCTTGGTGATGAACGGGACGCGTGCCCGGAAGTCCTCCAGGGAGCGTATGTCCCGCGGGTGGGTGCCGTGTTCATCCCACAGCTCGCGATAGAAGGCCGAGTGGGCGTAGGCGTACTCCACGAGTTCCAGGAGCTGTTTCTCCTGCCGTGCGCGCAGTTCCTCGCGCGGCATGGTCTCCACCTGGGGCTCGAAGTACCTGTCAGCGGTGTCCCTGTCACCGACCATGGCGCCTCCTCGCGGCTCAGTGCCCAGATCTTCCAGCTATCAGCGCAATCAGTCAACCAATTCGACGGATTGAACGCGAGACTCGCGCTCCCGTCGGCCTATATAGTTAACTATTAGAACTCATTGAACCACAGGAGGGCCCCGTGAAGATCGTTGTCTGCGTGAAGCATGTCCCCGACGCCACGGCGGACCGCACCTTCACCGAGGACGGCACCACCGACCGGGCGTCGGTCGACTCGCTGCTGTCCGAACTCGACGAATACGCCGTCGAGCAGGCGTTGCGCCTGGCCGAGTCGGACGCCGACGTCGAGATCAGCCATCTCACCGTCGGACCCGACGACGCGCGCGACGCCCTGCGCAAGGCCCTCGCCATGGGCGGTGACGCGGCGATCCACGTCAGTGACGAGGACATCGAGGGCAGCGACGCGTTCGGTACGTCACTGGTGCTGGCCAAGGCGATCGAGTGGCACGGCTTCGATCTCGTGCTGTGCGGGATGGCCTCGACGGACGGAACCATGGGCGTGCTGCCCGCGCTGCTGGCCGAACGGCTCGGCGTCCCGGCCGTCACCCACCTCGAGGACCTGGCGATCGAGGACGGAACCGTCACCGGCCGCCGCGAGAGCGAAGGCGCCACCGTCCGGATACGGGGCGCCTTGCCCGCCGTCGTCTCGGTGACCGACCGTTCCGGGGACGCCCGATACCCCTCCTTCAAGGGGATCATGGCCGCGAAGAAGAAGCCGGTGGAGACCCTCGGCCTCGCCGACCTCGGCATCGAGGCCGCACAGGTCGGCGTGGCCGGGGCACGGTCGGCCGTGGACACCGCGACCCGGCGCCCGCCGCGCACCAAGGGCGAGATCGTCGCCGACGAGGGGACGGGCGGCGTCGGACTGGCCGCGTTCCTCACGGCCAAGAAGTTCATCTGACCGCGCCCCGCCCTGACCTGCCTGCCCCGCCCCGACATACCTGAAGGAGTTGCATCACCGTGGCAGAGATCCTCGTCCTCGTCGACCACGTCGACGGTGCCGTACGCAAGCCGACCCTCGAACTGCTCACCCTGGCCCGCCGCCTGGGCGAACCCTCGGCCGTCCTCCTGGGGCCGGGCGCGGACAGCGCGACCGAGGTGCTCGGCCGGTACGGCGCCCAGAAGATCCACGTCGTGGACGCCCCCGAGATCGACGAGTACCTCGTCACCCCGGCCGTGGACGCCCTCACACAGCTCGCCGAGCGCACCGGCCCGGCCGCGATCCTGCTGACGTCCGGGCCGGACGGCAAGGAGATCGCCGCGAGGGTCGCCCTGCGGCTCGGCTCCGGACTCATCACCGACGCCGTCGATGTCACCGCGGGACCCGACGGACCGGTCACCGAGCAGTCGGCGTTCGCCGCGACGCACCAGGTCACCGCGCACGTCACCCAGGGCGTGCCGGTGATCACGGTCAAGCCGAACGCCGCCGCCCCCGAGGCCGCCCCCGCCGAGCCCGTCGTCGAGAAGCAGGACGTCACCTTCGGCCCGGCCTCGCACGCCGTCCGGGTCCTGTCCCGCACACCGCGGGAGCGGGGCGACCGGCCCGAGCTGACCGAGGCCGACATCGTCGTCTCCGGCGGTCGCGGGGTGAACGGCGCCGAGAACTTCGCGCTCATCGAACGGGTCGCCGACACGCTCGGCGCGGCCGTCGGGGCGTCCCGAGCCGCCGTGGACGCCGGCTGGTATCCGCACAGCCACCAGGTCGGCCAGACAGGCACCCAGGTCTCCCCGCAGCTCTACCTCGCCGCCGGCATCTCCGGCGCGATCCAGCACCGGGCGGGCATGCAGACGTCCAAGACCATCGTCGCCGTCAACAAGGACGCCGACGCACCGATCTTCGAGCTCGCCGACCACGGGGTGGTCGGGGACCTCTTCGCGGTGCTGCCGCAGCTGGTGGACGAGATCGAGCGGCGCCGGAGCTGATCTTTCACGGCCGGCCTTCCCTTCAGCCACCCATACAACTAAAATCGCTAACTGATTGCATCCATTGAGCTTGCAACCGTGACCCGAAGGAGCGTCATGACGAAGATCTGGGTCAACTCGGGGGACTCCCACGTGATGGAGCCCGCCGACGTGTGGACCGAGCGGCTGTCCGCGCGGCTGGGCGCGCGGGCGCCGCGCAGTGAGCGCGGCGAGAAGTACGAGATGCTCTACATCGACGGCGAGCGCATCGACCGCCAGCTCGGCGACTTCATGGACGCGATGCGCCCGCCGGGCGCCTGGGACCTGAAGGTCCGGCTCAAGGACCTCGACCAGGAGGGCGTGTGGGGCCAACTGGCCTTCCCCTCCATGGGGTTCTGGCTCGTGTCGATAACCGACCGGGAGCTCGCCCGGGAGACGGTACGGGCCTGGAACGACTGGGCCCACGAGGAGATCCTCCGCAAGAACAAGCGCGTCATCACCACGGCCTGCGTCTCGACGGCCGACATCGACGACGCGGTCGCCGAGGTCGAACGGGTGGCGGAACTGGGCTTCCAGGCGGTCTTCCTGCCCTGTTCGACACGACCGGGCGAGGAATACGCCCTGGACCGCTGGGAGCCGTTGTGGAGCGCGGTCGAACGGGCGGGGCTGGTGCTCGGCTTCCACATCGGCACCGGCGCGCAGAACGTCGTCTTCCGCGGACCCGGCGGCGCGGTCGTCAACTACATGGAGACGACCTATCCGGGCATGCGCGTCGTGTCCCACATGGTCGCCGGCGGCGCCCTGGACCGCCACCCCGACCTGAGGATCCTCATCGCGGAGGGCGGGGCGGGATGGGTGCCGGCCATCGGCGACCGCATGGACGAGGCCTACCGCCAGCACGGCATGTTCGTCCGGCCCAAGCTGAGCCGGCTGCCCAGCGAGATCATCAGGCAGCAGGTGTACGCCTCCTTCCAGCACGACAAGAGCTCGGTGGAGATCGTCGAGTCGACCGGCTACCGCAACGTGATGTGGGGCGACGACTACCCCCACCTGGAAGGCACCTACGGCCACACCCAGTCCACGCTCCACGACCTGTTCGACGGCGTGCCGGACGACATCCGCGAACGCGTCACGCGCGGCACCTTCAACGAGCTCTTCCGGCTGCCGGAGCAGACTCCCCAGGAGGCGGCCGTCTGAGCGGCGCCGACGGCTCGAGGCTTCCGGACGAATCAACGTGACCACTCCCCCGTACTCCTCGGACTCCCCGCACCCTTCGGACTCCCCGCGCCCCTCGGGCCCCGCGCATCCCTCGTATCCCGAGGACCTGGAACGGCCCGGACTCGTCAGGACCGGGCGGTCGACCTTCGTCCGGCCGATCCGGCCCCAGGACGCCGACCGCCTGGTCGCCTTCGTCGGCACGCTGTCCCGGGCCACCCTGGCCTACCGCTCCCTCGGCCCCGTGGTCCGCGCCCGCGACGACGTCATCCGGCGTGGTGCCCACGTGGACTACCTCAACGAGCTGGCGCTCGTCGCCCTGGCCGGGGACGAGATCGCCGGCCTGGTGCGCTACGTCCGCGACCCGGAGGAACCGGAACACGCCGAGGTCACGTTCACCATCCGGGACGACCACCAGAGCGAGGGGTTCGGCAGGCTGCTCCTGGAGCACATCGCCGCCGCCGCGCGGGCACGAGGCATCCGCGTGCTGGAGGCCGACGTCCTCGCCGACAACGCCCGGATGATCAACGTCTTCCTCGGCTCCGGCTACCGGACGGAAGCCGGTCCGCCCGGCCAGATCATCCACTTCGAGATCGCCGTCGATCCGCAGGCCCAGGCCGTGGCGCGGGCCGAGCGCCGCGAGCAAACGGCCGTACGGCGCTCGCTCAGGCCCCTGCTCGAACCTCGCTCGGTCGCCGTGATCGGCGCCAACCGCGCCCCGCTGACGATCGGCCACGAGATCGTCGCCAACCTGCTGCGGGGCGGCTTCGCCGGCAGCGTGTTCCCCGTCAACCCGCGGGCCGAGCAGATCGCCGGGGCGCGGGCGTACGCAAGCGTCCGGGACCTGCCCGAGCCGCCGGACCTGGCGCTGGTGGCCGTCCGGGCCGAGGCCGTGCCCGCTGTCGTACGGGAGTGCGCGGAGGCCGGGGTCAAGGCGGTGGTCGTCGTCTCGACGGGCTTCGGAGAGACCGGAGTCGAAGGACGGGCCGGCGAGCTGGAGCTGGCGCGTTTCGCCCGGGCCTCCGGAATGCGGCTGGTGGGCCCCAACTGCATGGGCGTGGTCAACACGACCCCCGGGGCGCGACTGGCCGCGACCTTCTCGCCCGCCCTGCCGACGCCCGGCCGGGTGGCGATGTCCAGTCAGTCCGGGCCGCTCGGTCTCGCGGTGCTCGACTACGCCCGGCGGCTGCGACTCGGCTTCTCGGGCTTCGTGTCGGTGGGCCACGCCGTCGACGTCTCCACCGACGAACTGCTCCAGTGGTGGGAGGAGGATCCGGGGACCTCGGTGATCCTGCTGCACGTCGAGACCTTCGGCGACCCGCGCCGGTTCGCCCGCGTCGCCCGCCGGATCGCACCGCGCAAACCCATCGTCGCGGTCCATCCGGGCCACGCGGACTCTGCGGTGAGCTCGCTGTTCGCGCAGTCCGGTGTGATCCGCACCCGCAGCCTCCAGGAGCTGTTCGACGTCGCCCTGCTGCTGGCCCACCAGCCTCCCCCGCCCGGCAACCGGGTCGCCGTGATCACCAACGCGGGCGGCCCGGCGGCTCTGACGGTCGGCGCGTGCGCGGCGAGCGGTCTGTGCGTGCCCGCGCTCGGTGACCGCACCCGGCAGACGCTCCGTCCGGTCCTCGCGCCCCACGCCGACGTCTCCAACCCGATCGACCTGACGCCCACGGCCACCGCCGCCCATTACCGGCAGGCCCTGGAAGCCGCCCTGGCGGACGACGGCATCGACGCGGCCGTCGTCCTGTTCATGCCGCCGCTGGCGGACAAGCCCGACGAGGTGGCCTCGGCGATCCTCGACGCGGCCGCGGCCCGGCCCGACAAACCCGTGCTGGCCAGCTTCCTGGGCGGCGCGGGGGTCGCCGACCTTCTGCACCGGGGCGATCTGGTGGTACCCACGTACACCTTCCCCGAGGCCGCCGCCACCTCGCTCGGGCACGCCGCGGCCTACCAGACCTGGCGAAGCACCCCCGCGGGCGTCGTACCCGACCTGGCGGAAATCGACACCGCGCGCGCCCGGTCGCTGATCACCTCCTGTGCCCCCGGCCCGGTCCCCGCAGCGGTCGCCGCCGACCTGCTCGCCTCGTACGGGATCGCCGTGCGCGGGGGTGTACCGGGCCCCGGATCGGAAGCCGCACCGGACGCGTTCCTCACCGTCCGCGCCGACCCGGTCTTCGGCCCGGTGGTCGCCTTCGGCCTCACCGGTGACTACGCCGACCTCATGGCGGACGTCGCCCACCGCGTCACCCCCCTCAGCGACCGCGACGCCCGCGAGATGGTCCGATCGCTGCGGGCCGCCCCGCTGCTGGACGGCCGGGCCGGGGGTCCGGGGGTGGACCTCGCGGCCTTGGAAGAGACCGTCCTGCGCATCTCGGCGATGGTCGAGGACCACCCCGAGATCGAGGCGCTGGAACTGCGCCCGGTACGGCTCCTGCCGCCCGGGGACGGAGTGGTCGTCGCGCAGGCGACGATCCGACTGGCCGACAGCACAGCAGCAGGAGGTTCCTCATGAAGGTGGGCGTCTACTTCGACCTGCGCAACCCGCCACCGTGGCAGAGTAGTTGGTCGCGGGTCTACGGCTTCGCCCTGGAGATGTGCGAGGAGGCGGACCGCCTCGGCCTCGACTCGGTCTGGTTCTCGGAACACCACGGCTTCGAGGACGGCTACCTCCCCCAGCCACTCACCATGGCCGCCGCGGCCGCCGCCCGAACCCGCCGGGTCCGCCTGGGCACCGCGGTCATCCCCGCACCGCTGCACGCGGCCCCCGAGATCGCCGAACAGGCCGCCCTCGTGGACATCATCAGCGACGGCCGCCTGGACCTCGGGCTCGGCACCGGCTACCGGGTACCCGAGTACCGGCTGTACGGCGCCGACATCGCCAAGCGCTACACCACGACCGATCAGCGGGTACGGGAGATCCGCGGCCTGTGGGCCGAATCCCTGGTCACCCCGGGCCCGGTCCAGAATCCGCTGCCGATCTGGCTCGGCTACCAGGGCCCGCAGGGCGCCCGCCGGGCCGGCCGGCTCGGCACGGGGCTGCTGTCGCTCAACCCTGCCCTGCTGGCGCCGTACCGGGAAGGGCTCGCCGAAAGCGGGTACGACACGGCGGCGGGCCGCATGCAGGGCTCGTTCACCACGTTCGTCACCGAGGACCCCGACGGCGACTGGCCGGTGGTGCGCAAACACCTGGCGTACCAGTGGGACAGCTACCGCCGGTACATGGTGGAGGGCACCGACCAGCCGCTCCCCCGCCCCATCGACCCCGAGAAGTGGCGGGAGACGGGACTGAGCGCGACCGGTGTCGGTCAGTTCCTCTACGGCACTCCGCAGGAGGTCGCCGATGCCATCAAGGCCTACGTGGCAGGGTTGCCGGTGGAGGGTGTGTTCCTGTGGGCCTCGCTGGCCGGGATGCCCGAGGACATGGTGGGCCGGCAGGTTCAGCTCATCGCCGGGAAGCTGCGCCCGCTGCTTGCCGATGTCTGACACTCCGACGCCTGACAATCCGATGCCTGCCACTTCGATGTCCGACACTCCGACGCCCGACACGAGGAGTCACACCATGTCCACGACGCCGCCGACCGGGCCCTGGGCGGGGGCCGATTTCCAGGAGCCGCCGCGGACTCCCGGCGGGGTGGCCCTGTGCGGGGCGTGCCGCGCCGCCGGTTCCTGCCGGTTGGGAGTGGAGCAGGAGCGGCTCGACGAGGAGGGGGCGGCGCGGTTCGAGCTGTCCTGCCCGCGAGACCAGGAGGGCGGGCCCGATGTGGCGCACGGCGGCTGGACCGCGGCCGTACTGGACGACTGCCTCGGCCATCTGCCGCTGCTGCACCGGGTGTTGAGCGTGACGGCGGAACTGACCGTGAGCTTCGTGAAGCCGGTGCCGGTGCAGCGGCCGCTGGAGGTCCGGGCCTGGGTGGAGAAGCGGGAGGGCAGGCGCTGGTACATCGCGGGCGAGATGGTGCTGCTGCCGACGCGGGCCGTGCTGGCCCGGGCCTCCGGGATCTGGGTGACCCGGGACCAGGGCCACTTCGCACGGCACCAGGAGTGGCTGGCCGGTCAGGACGGCGGGGCTCAGTAGGCACGGCCGGCAGGCCGGGGGGCGGAGCTCAGAAGGGACAGCCGGCAGGCCGGGGAGGCGGAGCTCAGAAGGGACAGCCGGCAGGCGGGCGTGGCTGGGCTCAGTAGGACCTGAGCCCCATGCTGCGGGCTATGCCGTTACGCTGGATCTGACTCGTGCCCCCGGAGATCGTGGCGACGATCGACTCCCGGTACCGGAAGCTCATCACGCTCTCCGTCGAGAACCCGTGACCGGCGCAGACCTGCATCCCGAGCCGGGCGGCTGCCACGTAGGTCTCCGAGCCTTTCAGCTTCGCCATCGACCCTTCACGTGTGCAGGGCTTGCCCTGGGCGAGCAGCCAGGCAGCCCGGTAGGCGAGCAACCGGGCTGAGTCGATCTCGGTCTGAAGGTCGGCCATGGCGTGTGCGAGGGCTTGGAAGTTGCCGATCGGCCGGCCGAAGGCGTGTCGGTTGCGGGCGTAGTCGAGCATCTCGTCGAGCGTGGCCTGCGCGGCGCCCAGATAGCCCCCACTGATGATCACCTTCTCCAACTCGATGTTGGAGAGCATCACCTTCCAGCCCTCGTCGCGCGGGCCGACGAGATTCTCCTTCGGCACCAGGGCGTCGTTGAAGAAGACCTCGTTGGTGCCCAGGATGTGCCGGGCCAGCGTCGGTGTCCGGCGCACCTCGACGCCCGCGGTCGTGGGATCGACGAGCAGCAGGCTGATGCCGCCGTGCTTGGGCTCGCGGGGCCCGGTCCGCACGTACGTGGCGATGGTCGTGTCGGGCAGGCCGCCACCCGTGCACCAGGCCTTCTGACCGCGAACGAGGAAGTCGTCCCCGTGGTCCTCGGCGGTGGTGCGCAACGCCGCGGCGTCGGAACCGCTGTCCGGCTCACTGAGGCCCACGGCGAGCCGGTGGCGGCCCGTCATCACCTGCTCGCGGACGAAGTCGCGCTGCGCCTCGCTGCCCCACCGGAACACCGTGATGCCGGGGATGAGCACCCCGATGTAGCACATGGCCACGTCGAAGCTGGCCCGACCCAGCTCCTCGGCGATCAGGATGAGCTCCAGCGGGCCGCCACCGTCACCGCCCTCGTCCTCGGCGAACGGGAGCGAGAACCACCCCAGCTCGGCCATACCGCGAAACAGCTCGGGCGGTACGACCCCCTCCTCGTCCCACTGCTTGGCCTTCTCGGCCGGGCACACGTCGGCGACGAACTTCCGAGCCGTCGCACGCAACAGGTCCTGCTCATCGGTCAGCCCGAAGTCCACGGCCACTCCTCGCCAACGCTAGGCTATTCATCTATCTAATTGTTCTATGTTAGCGGATAGAGGGCGGGGCGACAGTACCGCCACACGAACGCTCCTCGCTCGTGTTCGCGCCTTGCCCGAGGACACCACCGCGCAGGGGGCTCGCCGCGCGAGGTGTCACGCCGGGACGCCTCCGGGCGGAGCGCTCAGCCAGCAGCACGGGGCCCCTGGTGTCGCTGTCTTCCGTGCCGATGTCCGGGCAGGCCAACTCTGTCGTGAAAGCCGGCCCCTGGGATCGGCGCCGGGCCGGGGAGGGGCCCGAAGCCACCGTGCTCGCGGACAGCTCGATTCGGCTACGCGTCGCGCCTGTGCAGCAGCAGGCTGCCGACCAGCAGCGCGGCCGCGGCCCACGTGGCGAGCACGCCCAGGCCGGCCCATGGCCCGATGGGCAGCTCGTGCAGATGGACGGTGGCTTGGATCGCGAGCCCGGCGGTCATGGGCGAGATCTGCTGGAGGTGGCGCTGCCACTCCGGGTCGTTGACCACCCGGGTGACGACCGGGAAGAGGTAGAGCAGCCCGAGCACGATCCCGATGGCGCTCGCCGCCTCCCGTACCGCGGTCGCCACGCCGAGGCCGAGCAGGGCGATCAGGACGAGGTAGAGAACCGAGCCCACGGCCGCGCGCAGGGTCGGGCCGTCGGCCAGGGAGAGCGGGGCATAGCCGTGCGCCTCGGTGAATCCGTTGCCGGGCAGGATGTAGCGGCCGACGAGGAGGGAGACCAGGACGGCAGCCGTCCCGGAGGCCAGGACGACCGTGGTGAGGACCGTTGCCTTGGCGGTAAGGACGGTGATCCGGTTCGGCACTGCCATGAGCGTGGTGCGGATCATCCCGGTGCCGTACTCGCCGCTGACGGCCAGCACCGCGAAGACGGCGATGACCGCCTGCCCGACGGTGACGCCGGTCAGGGCGAGCTTGACGGCATCCTGGCCGCACCCCGCGTCCGGGCACTTCACGGCCTTGGCAGTGCCGCAGCCGACGGCCACGGTCAGCGCGACGGCGAGCAGGAGCAACCTGCCCATTTCCTCTGCGGTGCGCAGCTTTGTCCACTCCGCGCGCAGGGCGCGGCCGAAGTCCCCTCGCCACGCGCCGTCCGCCGTGCTCGTGAGTCGTGCACCGCTCAGGAAACTCATACGTCCCTCCCGCGCAGCCGCACCACGGCCAGACCGAAGGCGAGCGCGGCGTATCCGCACAGCACGGCGAGGCCGGCCCAGGGCGCCAGCGGGTAGTAGCCGGTCGACGGTTCGTACACGCTGAGCACCTGTGCGTACTGCGGCAGGGTCTGCTGGATGGCGAAGCCGGCAGCCGGGGTCACCCGCAGCAGCCATTCCGAGACGCCCGGGGGCAGTACGCCGGAGGTGGCAAGCAGGAAGGGCAGCACGATCGACGCGATGACCAGGGCGACAGCCGTGCCGCTGCGCCGCAGCAGGGCACCGACGCCGAGAGCGAGCACGGCGGCGGCCGCGCAGAGCAGGCCGGTGCCGACCATGACGCGCACTTCGGTCGCCGACGTGGCGGGGAAGACATGGAAGCCCCTGCCGAGCGCGCTGCGTTCCCCGATGGGAACGGTGATCGCGGCGGCCACCAGGCCCATGGCGAACGCGACGGCGCCGGCCACCAGCGCCTTGGCACCAAGCACCCGGCCCCGCAGGGGAGTTGCCGCCATGGTCGTACGCAGCAGACCGCGCCGGTACTCGCCAGTGATGAACACCGTGCCCACGGCGATCACCACGATCAGCCCGGCGAAGGTGCCGACAAGGAAGTTCTCGACGGAGAAACCGACGCCCATGACGGGCCCGCCGACGACCGGTGCAATGTCACCGGCCCCGGTCACGGTGAACCCGCCGCCGTCGGTCTGGGTGAAGCCGCCCTTGGTGGTGTTCGTGTAGCTGCCGGAGGTGCCCGCGTCGCCGCCCACCTGTGTGCCGCTCCACGCCCCCTGGGACCAGTCGCCGGTGAGAGCGGGGCGGCCGAAGGTGCCGGTGGCCACGGCAGGGCTGAAGCCCGCGCCCGCCGCCGTGTCCTGCTTCGCCTCCGGTGACGTCGCGAAAAGCCCGGCCTGCACGGTGCGCGCAAGTCTCGGCAGCTTCGCATGGCCGACCTTGGTCCAGTGGGAGCCGTCGGTGGAGGTGGAACCGGTGAGACTGTCACCGGAGCGGACCAGGCGCAGCCAGCGCGGGGACTCCTGGGAGACCTTGCCGGAAGGGCCCGCCGTGTCGTGCGTGTAGTTGTACTGCATGCGTACGCCGTGGCCGCCGGTGGCAATGACCGCCGCGTACGGGGATCCCTGGGTGAGGCTTTCCTTCACGATGATCCCGGCCTTCGCCCAGGGCTGGGCGCCCTGGGCCGCCTTGCCGGTCCCGGTGTCGGCCACACCAGTCAGCGACCGCAGGGGAACGGTGAGGGCGCCGTCGCCGGTGAGCGTCTTGTGGATGAAGTAGAAGCTGTCGTTGACGGCCTCGCCGCCGGGGCCCTTCGGGTACGAGGCGGAGTCGGCGCCGCGACCGCCGGGGGCGGGGGCGGCCGTGCCGAGCAGGCCGACCACGATCGTCACCAGGAGCGCCCCCGCCATGGCGAGGACCCAGCCGCGTACCGTACGGAACTTCGTCCACTCGGCGTGCAGCGTCCTGAGGAACCCGCTCCGCTCAGCGCGCCTCGTGGCCGGGGGGCGAGGGGTGAGGGTGGCTGTCATCGCGTGGCCTCCCTCGCCGGGATGCCCCGGTACTCCACCGCGTCCCGGGTGAGCTCCATGTATGCCTCTTCGAGCGTCGCCCGATGCGTGGACACCTGGGAGAACGGCACCCCGTTCCGGGCGAGCAGGGCCACGATCTCCTCGTCGGGCAGGCCCGTGACGCCGAGGGTGTCGGGGCCGGTGGCGAGAACGGTGGCGCCCGCGCCGTGCAGGACCTGGGCGGCGCGCGGAGGCGCGGAGGTACGCAGGGTGACCCGGCCGCCGGATGCCTCGGCGAGCAGCTCGGACACGCTGGCGTCAGCGACGACCCGGCCGCGGCCGATCACCACGAGATGGTCCGCGGTGTCTTGGAGTTCGCTCATCAGGTGACTGGAGACCAGGACGGCGCGGCCCTGCCGGGCCAGCGACGACAGGAAGCCGCGCATCCACACGATGCCGTCGGGGTCGAGGCCGTTGAACGGCTCGTCCAGCATGACGACCGGCGGGTCACCGAGCAGCGCCGCCGCGATCCCCAGGCGCTGGCGCATGCCCAGCGAGAAGCCGCCGGCCTTGCGCCGGGCCGCCGTGCCCAGGCCAGCCTGATCGATGACCTCGTCCACGCGCCGGGCCGGCACGCCCTGTGAGTGGGCCAGCCACAGCAGGTGGTTACGGGCGGTGCGGCTCGGCTGCAGCGCGGAGGCGTCGAGCAGTGCCCCCAGATGCCGAAGCGGGCGACGCAGGGTACGGTATAGCACCCCGTCGACCAGGGCCTTTCCCTCCTCAGCCGCGTCAAGGCCCAGGATCACGCGCATGGTGGTGGACTTGCCCGCGCCGTTCGGGCCGACGAAGCCGGTCACCCGTCCGGGCCGCACGGTGAACGTCATTCCGTCCAGAGCCAGCTGTGGCCCGAAGCGTTTACGCAGACCGATGACCTCGATCGTCGCCTTCGTACTCTCATCGCTCATGGGCCCCACCCTGTGACGGATCGAGTTACAGGGACCGAACGGCCGCTGTCATCTCGCTGTTAGGCGCCTCGGCTTAGCCTGGCCTGGTACGTGTCCTGGTGCGGTGGTGAGAGGGGAGCATGCGGATGAAATGGGGTCCGCCCCGACGGCTCGCGGGCCTGACTGCCCGGCTCGGCCTGCGCCGTGGCACTGCCCGCACCCGCTTCACCGCCTTGTATGTGACGCTGTTCCTGCTGTCGGGAACGGCGCTCCTCGCCATCGCGGCCCTGGTGGCATCCGGAGGATCGAGGGTCAGCCAGACCGCCCCCGGCAGCGGCACCGATCAGCCCGCCGCGGCGGCACAGGCCCAGGGCCGCATCGACGAGCTGGAGCAGCAGTTGGCCCAGGCGCACGACACCCAGTCCCGGCAGATCCTGATCGGCTCCGCCATCGCCCTCGGCGTCATGGCGGTGCTCTCGGTCGGCCTCGGCTGGTTCGTCGCCGGCCGGGTGCTTCGCCCGTTGCGCGTGATGACAGCGGCCACCCGCCGGATCACCGCCGACAGCCTGCACGAACGCCTGGCCATCCGCGGCCCCGGCGACGAGGTGAAGGACCTCGCCGACACCATCGACGACCTCCTCGGCCGCCTGGAGGGCTCCTTCGACGCCCAGCGCCTCTTCGTCGCCAACGCCTCCCACGAGCTGCGCACCCCGCTCACCACGATGCGGGCCTCCCTGGACGTGGCCCTCGCCAAGCCGGGCCCGGTACCCGAGACCACGGCCACGCTGGCCGCCCGGATGCGCGCCGAACTCGACCGGGTGGACCGGCTGCTGGAGAGCCTCCTCGTCCTGGCCCGCACTCAGCACGGCGAGTTCACCGACTGGGCGCGCCTCGCCCTCGGCCAACTCGCGCTGACCGCCCTGAGCGGACGGGCAAAGGACATCGCGGCCAAGGGTCTGACCGTGCGTGAAAACCGGATCGACGACTCCGCGTGGGTGTGGGGAAGTGAGACGCTGCTGCGCCGCGTGGCCGACAACGTGGTCGACAACGCGATCGCGCACAACGACCCTGGGGGCTGGATCAGGGTCGTGGTACGGGCCGAAGGAGACGACGCAGGCGCAGTGTCCCTCGTCGTCGAGTCCAGCGGGCCGGTCCTCGACCAGCGGCGGGTGGCGGACCTCGCGCAGCCCTTCCGCCGTCTTGGCGCCGACCGGACCGGCACCGGCCAGGGCAGCGGCCTCGGCCTCTCCATCGTCGCGGCCATCACTCAGGCCCACCACGGCACCCTGGACCTGCGCGCCTGCCCCGACGGCGGCCTGCGCGTCACCATCACCCTCCCCCGTAAGGACGGCAGGGCGACGGCGAAAGTTCCCAACACAGAGACGGGCGTGGCGCGTTGAGAGTCCTGGTGGTCGAGGACGCCCGCCCCCTCGCCGAAGTCATTGCCGAGGGACTGCGCGACCAGGGCATGGCCGTGGACGTGGCCCACGACGGGCTCGACGCCGCGGCCAAGCTGGACGTCAACGCGTACGACGTCGTCGTGCTCGACCGCGACCTGCCCGGCATCCACGGCGACACCCTCTGCCAGATGATCACCGAGGGGGACGGCCGCGTGATGGTCCTGATGCTGACCGCCGCCGTTTCTCCCGGGGACCGCGTCAGCGGCCTGACCCTGGGCGCCGACGACTACCTCGCCAAGCCCTTCCACTTTCCCGAACTCGTCCTGCGCATCCGCGCCCTGGCCCGCCGCCGCCCCGCCGCCCGGTCCCGCACCCTGAGTGCGGCGGGCATCGAACTCGACCCGATGCGCCGCACCGCCGGCCGCGACGGCCACCAACTCGACCTCTCCGTCAAGGAATTCGCGGTACTCGAAGCCCTTCTACACGCGAGCCCCGCCTTCCTCAGCACGGAAAACCTCCTCGAACAGGTCTGGGACGAACACGCCGACCCGTTCACCAACACCGTCACGGTGACCATCAGCCGCCTGCGCCGCAAACTCGGCGACCCGCCGGTCATCGCCACCACACCCGGCGTGGGATATCGGATCATCGACACAGGCGCCCCACCCGACTGAGCAGCGGGCCGGGGCCGGCGGGCCGTGAGCGGAGGCCGTGCTCAGTGCACCAGACTCCGGTCATCTGTGCAGCCGACTTTGCGCGAGCAAGATCGACAACCGGCCGCCGGAGCCCGCCCGACCCCAGATCGGTTCTCAGAACCCGTTCTCACTCAAAAGCGGGACGGGCCCCCTTCTGAGACTTGCATTGTGCGAAGATCCGGGCCCATGGCGGACCCTCAGCAACCCTCGCCAACCGACCGATCGGACGCCGACGACGTCGAACAGCACGCCTGTCCGAAGTGTGACGCGCAGCCCGGCTCGCCGTGCCGCTCGCGCGGCGGCGCGGTCGCCACCGCCTACCACACCCGCCGCTTCACCCTGGTGCCCCGGCTGAAGAAGGCGCTGCGGGTGCCGACCCCGGCCGACCGCACCCCGGGCCGACCGTGGCGGCCGGGCACCCCGCCCCCGGTGCCGATCGACCCGGACCTGCCGAGCGCGGACATCCGCATCGGCTACGCCCGCTGCTGCCACCGCATCCTGGAGCTGTGCTAAACGACGAAGATCAATCTCAGCGCCAACCACGGTTCGATTGATCCCCGGAGCCGAAAGCCGGTAATCGACATCGCTGCACGAGATCGGCACTCTTGCGTGACTGCCTTCTTCGCGGCGACGGCGTGCACCACGCGATGCGCCGCATCGCCCGCCTGCACGACCTCAACGTCACCGGATTGGCGAACGAGGCGGCCCACGGCCGGTCCCGGGGTCACTTCATCTGTCGGCGGGCTTTTTTCACCTCGCCGTCGATGGCCCAGGCGTCGGCAACCGGTCCGAGGTGGCCGAGCTTGTCGGGATTGATCACCGAGCGGATGGTCTGGATCTGCCCGTCGAGCACGTCGAGGGCCAGGGCTTGGAGGACCTTGCCGTCCCCGTCTCGGAAAATGGCGCCGGGCTGGCCGTTGACCTCGTGCGGCTCGAACGTCACGTCGATCCGTGCCAGCAGCGGGAAAACGGAGGCCAGCAGCCGGGCCACGTTCTCGGCGCCGATGACGGCCCTGGCCAGCTGCGGGGCCTTGCCGCCGCCGTCCCCGACCATCTGCACGTCGGCGGCCAGCAGATCCCGCAGGCCGGCGACATCACCTTCGCGGAGGGCGTCGAAGAACCGCGTCGCCAGCTCCTGCCGCTCCTGACGGTCCGCTTCGAACCGCGGCCGCCCGGCCTCCATGTGCCGCCGCGCCCGTACCAGCAGCTGCCGGCACGCCGCCTCCGAACGCCCCACCGCCGAGGCGACGTCGTCGAACCCGAAACCGAACACCTCCCGCAGCACGAACACCGACCGCTCCAGCGGGCTCAGCCGCTCCAGAAGCAGCAGCGCCGCCATCGACACCGAGTCGGCCAGCTCCGCCGAGCGCGCCGGATCCTGATACGGATCACTCAGCAGTGGCTCGGGGAACCACGGGCCCACGTACTCCTCCCGCCGCACCCGCGCGGAGCGCAGCACGTCGATCGAGATCCGCGTCACCGTGGCGGACAGAAACGCCTTGACCGACGTGGGAAGGGTCGTCGAGCCATCGAAGCGCAGCCATGTCTCCTGCACCGCGTCCTCGGCCTCGCTCACGCTGCCCAGAATCCGGTAAGCGATCGAGAAAAGCAGTGGCCGCAGCTCCTCGAACTCGTCGACCTTGTTCACGCCGCATCCCCCTTGAGGTCTTCCCGCCCGGCCGTATCTCCCGGCGCGGGCCAGTTCTGGTGATCTTGCGGTCCGTCAGCGGGGCTGTGCAACGCCCCCCGCGCCGGGGTGACAGCGCCCCGAGCGACTCATGGATGGCCAAATCAGTGGAACTGCCCGACCTCGTAGTCGCCGGCCGGCTGCTGGGCGATGATGTTCAGCCGGTTCGCCGTGTTCATGAAAGAGACCAGGACCACCAGGGCGGTGAGCTGCTCCTCGTCGAAGTACTTTGCGGCACGCGCCCAGACCTCGTCGCTGACCCCGCCGGCCGCGTCCGCAACCCGGGTCCCCTGCTCCGCCAGCTCCAGCGCGGCACGCTCGGCCTCTGTGAAGACCGTGGCCTCTCGCCACGCCGTCACCAGGTTCAGCCGCACCGAGTTCTCGCCGGCCGCGGCGGCCTCCTTGGTGTGCATGTCGATGCAGACGGCGCAGCCGTTGATCTGGCTCACGCGCAGGGCCACGAGTTCCTGTGTCGCAGCCGCCAGCGGCGAGTCCTTGAGCGTCTTGCCCGCCGACATGAGGTGCTTGAGGGCTTTTGCGGCGGTCGGGCTGGCGAAGTAGTTCAGTCGCGCTTCCATGGTGTGCTCCTCCGTGCTCGTCGGTGGCTACACCCCCTGGGACGAGACAGCCCGACGACCTGTGACACGGACGCGTGTGATCCACGTCTCCCCGAACTCGGATGTTCGCAGATGTCACATGCGGGGGTGCTGTCTCGTCCCAGGGGAAGCAGGTAATCCTCGATCAAGGCGCTGATGATGAACCTCGCACTCTGGATCATCGCCGGACTGATGGCCGTCGTCTGCCTGACCGGCAGCTCCAAAATGTTCGTGCCCAAGGAGAAACTGGCCGCCATGGGCGGCACCGCCACCCGATGGGTCGAGGACTTCAGCCCCGGTGCTCTCAAAATCATCGGCGCCATCGAGCTCCTGGCCGCGGCGGGCGTGATCCTGCCCGCCGCGCTCCACATCGCACCGGTCCTGGTACCGCTGGCCGCCACCGGACTGGTGCTGCTGTTCACCGGCGCGCTGACCATGCGCCTCCGCCGTGGCGAGAGAGTCACGATCGCGGGCGACCTGGTCTACCTCGCCCTGTCGCGGCCCCACAAAAGCACATGCGGGCGGTCGCCCGGGTAGCGGACGAAGTCGCCTGCCGACAGGTCCACCGGAGCGTCCGCGGGGCCCACGCGCACCCGGCCGCTGATGACGTACAGGTGCTCCAGGGTGCCCACCGGGTGCGGTTCGGACGGCTTGCCCGCGCCCTCCAGGCCCCTGCTGATGCGCACCGGATAGTTCTCGATGACACCGGATCCGTAGACGTGGTCGGCCAGGGACAGGCCCCGCTGCTCTCGGAGAAGGCGCACATTGCGCGCCACCACGGCGTTTCCTTCGGACACGGCACCACTGTAAGCGCAGGCAGGAAAGCGGCCGACGCCAGTCAGGTCGGCTTACGGGCACGAATGAAGAACAGGGGGCGACAGGAAGGTCCCAGCAAACCGTGCAGCCAGAACGCCGGTGCGTGCCGCTGATCCCCCGCAGAGCCTCCCATAGCACGGTGCGATGGGCAGCCGGCTGGCATCGCGTCCTCCCAACGCGTGACAGTGCCGTCGCATGATGTCCGTGCCTTGCCGGCGGCAGGAGCCGACACGATCGAGGCGGCCCCTGGTGGGCCAGTGCATCAGGGGTACCCGTCGGCGGGTGAGGCTGATCGGCCGCAGGCCAGGAATGCCGCACAGGCCGTGGTTTTCGTGGTGAAAGGGTGGTGTGGATCAGCTCGTGGTGGCGAACAGCAGCGGCGACCGGGTGGGCGTGTTCACCGGCTCCTGCGCCTGACGGCCATCCGGCGTGCCGTCACTGTCCCCGGCTGGGCCCGCATGTGCGGGGGAACGAGGAAACGGGGCCGGTTGAACCAGATGATCGACAGCGTCAGGCCGACGCCCGTCAGGACGGACACGATCAGCGCGAGGATCAGCACTCCCTCCCACGTCGGGAGAGCCGACCTGTCGCCGGGAAGCGACATGACGGCGGCCATCGTCACCCCCATGACGTAGTGGACAGCCCCCATGACGCCGAACGCCCGCTCCAACCCGGTCTTGAAGTCGTCCGGAGCCAGCATGAAGCGCATCCGGTGGGCGTACGAGTACCCCTCACGCCGGCTCCGCCCGGCGAATCGAAGGAACAGGGTCCCTCCCACCGCGCAGTACGCGAGCCCGAGCCAGTCCACAACGTTCATCGGGGCCTCACCAGTGGAAGATGTCGGACACGGTCCCGATGCCCTTGTTGAGGACGTCGTCACCCACGTAGGCGATGCCGGCTCCGATCACCGCGCCGGCCACGACACCTACCGGGCCTGCCCAGACGCCCAGCTCGGCTCCCGTCTCACCGCCCACCAACATAGCTCCCAGGCCGCCCCCGACAGAACCGCTGAAAGTGGCTGGGAGGCCGCGCGGTACACCTTGTTCAGCAGGGGCCCTGGGACAGGCCGCGGGCGGCGGGGATGAGCGAGGTCGCCACTCCGGCACCGATGTCGGTGAGGTTGGCGGCGGTGCATCGGGAGCCGGTGCAGTACGGCGAGATGTACCACGGCACCCCTCCGTTCTGGGCCGCTGGAGCTGTGGCTGCCGCAGGGGTCGATCAGGACGTAGTCGCAGCCGTTGCCGGGGATGCCGCGGGCGGGGGCGTAGGAGGTCTTGCCGACGCCGTTGGAGTTGATGGGGTAGCCGCCGCCACCGCCTGAGCTGCCGCCGCCACCGGAGTTGCCCCCGCCGCCACCGCCACCGCCGCTGGTGACGTGCCCGCCATGGCCGTCCGTCTCGGCGACGCACCTCTCCACCTCGGCGACCGTGCCGTTGCAGGTGGTGTCGGGGTCGTAGAGACGCTTGCCGGTGGGGTCGCTGTTGGTGACCGGGTCGTCGTCGGCGTAGCTTAAGCCGTTGAGCTCATGCGGGCTGGTGGCCTCGAACAGCGGGTCGAGGCTGACGAACCGGCCGAGCACGGGATCGTACTGGAAGGTCGAGTCGGCCAGGGCTCCGGCCGAGCGAGCGGCATGGTGGGGCACCCGCTCGGCCGGTGGCTCGGCACGCGTGCACGGCCGACCGGGGGGTCAATCGCCCACACGGCCGTGACCTGCCACTCCGCCTGATCAGAGGACGTCGAGTCAGCCCTGGAGGCTCCGGGGCCGGGTTGTGGTCATGGTGCCTCCTGGGAGGTGTGGTCGAGCGGCAGCCTGCTCACGTGTCCGGCCGACTCGAGGCAGACCGGTACCTCGTGCAGGGCGAGGACGACGGTGGTGTCGGGCAGGTTCGCGAGGATGCCGAGTACATGTCGGGCGGTCCGCTCGTCCAGGCCCGTGGTCGGTTCGTCGACGATCAGGACGTGCGGGTGGCGGGCCAGGGCCCGGCCCAGGTAGACCCGGCGGAGCTCCCCGCCGGAGAGCTGCCTCCCGCCGGGGCCGACGGGGGTTGCGGCGGTGAGTCCGCTGTCGCTCAGCCGTAGTTGGGCGAGGCGTTCGCCGATCTCGTCGTCGGTCAGGGTCGGGTCGGCGAGGCGCCAGTTGGATCCGAGCGTGCCGGTGAAGAGATGGTCGTCGGCGGCGACGGCCACGACGGCGGGCCGGTCCTCGCCGCCTTCGGTTGCTTGCCGCAGCGACGAGGCGAGTGCTCGGAGCAGCGTGCTCTTGCCGCTGCCGGAGCGGCCGGTGACGACGAGCATCCCGCCTCGGGCCACGGTGGCGCCGAGGACGCGCCCCGGCCGAAGGGCCATCGGCGGAAGGCGGTAGTCGGCGAAGCCGATGCCCTGCTCGGTGGACCATGACCGTATCCCCGCAACGGTGGGGTCTCTCGCGGTGAGCGGCACACCTGTCGTGAGCCTGCGGTGGGCGGCCTTCGCGGTGGCTCGGGCTTCGGCGGCGGGCGCCAGCTGTTCGGCCTGGGCCAGCACGCCGAGGGACAGCAGGGCGACGAACACGAACGTGGGGGCGTCCGGTGCGCCGCCGGTGGCGGCCGTGGCGGTCAGCGTGGCCGTGCCGATCAGACCGACGGTCAGCGTGGTCCGGTGCCTGCGCCGGCCGGCCGCTTCCCGCGCGGTGTCGAGTCGCGTGAGCCTCGCCGTCGTACGCGCCGCGAGCTGCTCGGCGGCGCCTAGTGATGCCATCTCCGTCCATGCGTCGACGGCGGTGACGAGTTCGGCGCGCAGGGCCTTGCGGGTGTGCTGCTCGGCTTCGCGGGCGTTGCCGGGCGCACGGTGGGCGGTCACCGCCATGAGGACGACTCCGGCCGCGAGTACGGCCGCCGGCACGACGGACGCGGACGCCGCTACGGCGAGCACGGCGCCGGCGGTCAGCGCGGCGGTGACGGCGACGGGGGTCGTGGACTCGATCAGTGCCATTCCGGCGCTGTCGGCGTCGGCCATGCTGCGGTCGAGCAGTTCACCCGACCACAGGCCGTCCGCCTGTGCCCGGCCGGTGGCCGCGGCCCGGCCGAAGAGACCGGCCCGAGCCGTCGCAACCCGCCGTAGGGCGGCCGCGTGCAGCACCAGACGCTTGCCGTGGTTCCCGGCGACGCGGGCCAGGGCGAAGGCACGCACACCGCCACTGGGGGCGACGTAGGAGAAGGAGCTGAAGGTGGCCGCCCCGGCGACGGCGCAGGTGCTGATGAACCAGCCCGACAGACCGAGCAGTCCGGCTGAGGACAGTTCGGCGAGGACCGCCAGCGCCAGCCCGCCGGCCGCAACCCAACTCCTACGCCGGCCATGGGGGTTCGGGCGACGACTGCTGCTGCTCATCGCGCGATCACCGGCCTCGCGTCGTGCAGAACGCCGTCGTCGAGCGCGAGCACCGTGTCGGCCGCGGCGGCCAGTGGGAAGGAGTGGGTGGCGATGACGACGGTGCAACCGTCGGTGGCTCTCCGCAGGGCCTCGACGACCTCGCGTTCGCTGTCCGCGTCGAGGTGGGCGGTCGGCTCGTCGAGCAGCCAGAGCCGGGCTCCGCGCAGAAAGGCGCGGGCGATGGCTATCCGGCGGGCTTCACCGGTCGACAAACCCCAACCGCCTTCGCCGAGACGGGTGTCGAGTCCCGCGGGGAGGCCCTCGATCACGGCGCTCAGCCCGGCGGCGTCGACGGCCCGCCGCATCTCCTGCTCGGTGGCGGCCGGGTGGCCGAGGCGGATGTTGTCGCGGACGGTCGCGTCGAGGAGCACGGTCTGCTGTCCGACCCAGGCGCATCCGCCGAGAGCCGGCCTCTGTCGTACGGACGTGGTCTGCCACCGGACCTCTCCGGCGGACGGTCGGCGCAGGCCGGCGATCAGCGACAACAGTGTGCTCTTTCCGGAACCGGAGGCACCGGTGATCGCGGTCCAGGTGCCCGGCGCGAACTCGGCGTCGGCTTGGAGGGTGTCGTGGTCAGCGCCGCCGTAACGGAACCGGACCGCTGTCAGCGACACACCGACCGCCTCGGCCCATTGCGGACCGGTCGCCCGGGTCGCCTCGGAGGGGGTGTCCTTGACGATGTCCCGGATGGCTGCGGCCGCGATCACGGCGCGTTCCCGCTGATGGAAGGCGGCGGCCCTGGCGCGCATCGGGGCGAAGTACATCGGACACACCAGCAGCACCAGCAGACCAGTGAACAGATCGAGGCGTGGCGCGTGCGGAACCTGTACATAGCCGAGCAGCGACAGGCCGATGTAGGTGGCGTTCACCGCGATGGAGAACGTGATGACGAGGTCCATGATCATCCCGGACAGGAAGGCCCGGCGCAGCACGCTCATGGTCGCCTTGTTCAGCCGCTCGGCGGCCGTGGCCAGGGTTCGGCCGCGCCGCCCGACCGCGCCGAGCTCGCGCAGCGTCCGCATGCCGCGGAAACTGTCGAGCACTACGGCGTTCAGGTGCCGGGTGGCGGCCAGTTGACGGTCCGCGCCGTGCTGGGCGAACAGTCCCGCCAGGCGCATGTTGAGGGGCAGCAGCGCGGTGGTCAGGACGAGCACGATCGCGGCCGGCCAGTGCACCGCGGCCGTGACCGCCAGTACGGCGATCATCGACAGCGGTGCCGACCGGCTCAGGGGCGCGGTCTGCACATGGAAGTCGGCGACGTCGTCGGCCAGATCGACCATCGCCCACGCGGCCTCGGCCGGACCGGTCTCGCCGACCCGCCCGGCGGCCGGCAGCAGAGCCCCCGTCAGCTGCTGCCGCAGACCGGTCGCGACGGCACGCGCGCCCCGCGTCGCGAGCGTGCCGGCCGTCCAGCCGGCGCCCACCGCCAGCGCGCTCGTGACGGCGAAGGCCACCAGGCCCCATGTCTCGTGCGCCGCGGCCCGGTCAAGCACCGCCTGGGCCGCCCAGGCGAGGGCGCCCCAGCGGGCGATCGTGAACAGCGTCTGAAGCGTCTGAAGGCCACCTGACAGGCCGAACCAGTACCGTCCGGGCGCTGCGTACGCGGTGAGCCAGGCGTCGTCGTCCCGCCGCTTTCCGGCGGCATCCGGCTCAGCCGCCTCACACATCTCATTCGTCTCATTCGTCGTCATGAGGACGCCGCTCGTCGACGATCCACGCGATGCCGCCGGTCAGAGTGATGGCGATCATGCCCAGGGTGGTCAGCAGCTGCGAATGGATCTGCCGGTAGCCACCGAACATCCCCTGGCAGACGAAGTAGGCGAGCAGTCCCAGCACGGTCCAGACGACTGCGGAGACCAGCCGCAGCACGATACGGACCGGTGTGGGCAGTGAGCTCCGGGTGGTCATGAGCGCGCCCCTTCGGCGTCGGGCTTTCCGGCGAAGGACCGGTGGGCGAACACGTTGTAGGCCAGTACCAGCGGCATGTTCAGGCCGATGCCGACGAGGATGAAGACCATCGTGGAGTGCGGGCCGACCGCGCCGCCGACGGTGAGACCCGGCGGGAGGAGCACCGGGTAGCGGGCCACACCGAGTGCCAGGAACACGGACACCGTCGCGATCACGAGCCCGCCGAGCGGCAGGGTGTCCGCCGCCCCTGACTGCCGCTTCCACGGGAACGTGACGAGCGAGGTGCCCGCTCCCACTGCGGCGAACAGCAGCAGAACGGCGAACGCGAAGGCGCGGCCCGGGCTGTCGAGGTTCAGCGGTGCCGCCGTGGTGTCGACGGTGACCAGGACGAGGACCAGCAGCACTCCACCGACCGCCGTGGCGAGGGCACCCCGTCGTGCCGCCGACTCCCGTAGCGGCCCGGACGACTTGTGCTTGGTGTAGGCGTAACCGAGGGCGATGTAACCGATGGTGACGGTGAGTCCGGTAAGGACGCAGAACCAGCTGAAGGCCCCGAAGGCCGACCCGGTGACGGCGTCACCGCGCAGGTGCACGGCAGACGTCAGGGTGCCCAGGACGAAGCCCTGCCCGAACGAGGCCAGCAGCGACGCCACACCGAAGGCGGTCGTCCAATGAGGAGCCGGTGGCGCCTGGGACGCCATCTCGACGCTCACGCCGCGCACGACGAGGGAGAACAGCACCACGATCATCGGCAGGTAGGCGTGCGGCAGGAGTGTGCCGAAGGCCAGGGGGAAGCCCGCCCAGAGCGTGACGCCGAGCAGGATGAGCCAGGTCTCGTTGCCGTCCCAGCCCACCGCGACGGACTCCAGCATGTGCCGCCGGTGGGCGGGGTCGCGTTCGAAGAGGGTGGCCACGCCGACGCCGAGGTCGTAACCGTCGAGCACGACGTACATCAGAAGGCACAGGAGTACGGTCGCCGACCAGAGGGTGGTGGTCATCGGGCCGCCGCCTCCCTCGGGCCGACCCATGCGGACAGCCCGTCAAGCGGAACGGGCCCGGCCTGGGGCGGAGGCTTCTGAGCGGGGTCGTCGCGTTCCGGGCCGATGCGCAGGGTGCGGACGATGTAGGCGACGTAGGCCACCAGCATGATCAGGTAAAGCACGGAGAAGCCGATCACGGAGAACAGGACTTCGCCGGGTGCCAGGTGGGACACCGCGGCCGAGGTGCGGAGCTGCCCGAACACGATCCACGGCTGCCGGCCCGCCTCGGCGGTGACCCAGCCCCCGAGGATGGCCAGGATCCCGACCGGTGTCGTCCACAGGACGAACCGGTGGAACCGGCGCGCGGTCCACAGGCGCTTGCGTATGCGCAGAACCGTGGCGGCGAACGCCGTGCCGAACATCAGCACCGCCGCCAGGAACATGACGCGGAAGCCCCAGAAGGTCGCGGCCATGTCGGGCCGGTCGGCGGCCGGGGTGAGCTTCAGGCCAGGCATGGCCGTCTTGCAGGTGAGGTCCTTGGCGATGAAGCTGCCGAGGCAGGGGATGTCGAGTTCCGCGATGTTCCGCGCGGCTTGCTGGTCCGGGACGGAGAACAGGACGAAGCCGGTGTCACCGTTGTCCCAGTTCCCCTCGATCGCCTCCAATTTGGAGAGTTGATAGGGCAGTTCGTGCCCGGCCACGCCGTCTCCGAGGTACAGCTGAACGGGCATCAGCACTGCGGCGATCCCGAGCGCTGTCGACATCGAGCGGCGGGCGAAGCCCTTCGCGCGTCCCTTGACCAGGTACCAGGCCGAGATCCCGGCGACGAAGAAGCTCGCCGAGATCAGCACTGCGGCCAGCATGTGCGGCCAGCGCCAGACGAACGACGGGTTGAAGAGGACCCGCATCCAGTCCGTGGGCTCGAACCGGCCGTGGACGACCTTGAATCCGGCGGGTGTCTGCATCCACGAGTTCGCCGCGATGATCCACGTCGACGACAGGACGGTGCCCACGGACACCATCACGGCGGACACGAACATCGTGCCCTTGCGCACGCGGCCGTCCCCGTAGAGCAGGACGCCGATGAAGCCGGCCTCGACGAAGAAGGCCGTCACGACCTCCATGCCGATGATCGGCCCGATGATCGGGCCCGTCTTCGCGCCGTACACGCCCCAGTTGAGACCCATCTGGAAGGTGATGACCGCTCCGGCGACCACGCCGATCGCGAAGCCGACGGCGAAGATGCGCCGCCAGAACCGGAACATCTGCAGGTAGACCGCCCTGCCGGTACGCCAGTACAGGCCGTAGACGACCGACAGGAAGATCGAGGGTCCGACGGTGATCGCCGGGAAGGTCATGTGGAACATGACGGTGATGGCGAACTGCCATCGCGACAAGTCGAGAAGACTCATCACAGCTCCCTCTCGTAAGGGCTGGTTCAGGCGTCGACGACGGGAGTGGTGACCGACGTGGCCTTGGCGAAGCGCGGCAGGGCGACGGCACCGACCGCGAGGAGGGCGACAATGCCCATCTGCACGTACTCGACTCCGGCGAAGGCGTGGACGACGCTGTGCGGCGCCAGGACCAGATAGAGCGTGCCGAGGGTGGCCACGCCGAGGGCCAGTCCGCTCTGCTGCAGGGTGATCAGCACGCCGCTGCCGATACCGGCCAGATGCGTGGGGACGTCGACGAGCACGCTGCGGAACAGGCCGGCGAAGAGCATCGACTGCCCGGCACCGACGAGGGCGAGGGGTACGGCCATGGCCCACAGGCTGACGTGCGGCCAGTTCCCGAGCAGAACGGTCACCAGGGAGACCAGCCCGGCGAGTTGTACGACGGCGCCGACGGACAGCGCCGCCCGGCCGAACCGGGTGATCAAGCGGGGCGCGAACAGGGAACCGGCGAAGAAGAGCAGGGCCATCGGCAGGATCGTCAGCCCGCTGTGCAGGGCGTCTGCGTGCAGGCCGTTCTGGACGGTGAGGGCGAACACGAACATGAACGCGCCGAAGCCGATACTGAAGGCGAACACCATGGCAAGGCCCCGGGACATCGACGGAAGGCGCAGCAGGGACGGCGGCAAGAGCGGGACCTCGCCCCGCCGTTCGGTGCGCTTCTCCACGACGTAGGTGGCGGCGCCCAGGACGACCGCGACGGCGAGCAGCAGCCAGGTCCACCAGGGCCAGCCCAGGGAGTGCCCCTCGGTCAGCGGCACCAGCAGGGCGGTCAGGGTGGCGGCGAACAGCACCGTGCCGGGCAGGTCGATGCCGACGGGGTGGTGCGAGCGGGTGTCGGGCACGATCCGGGCCGCGACCAGCAGCACGACCACGCCGATGGGCACGTTGACCAGGAAGATCGGGCGCCAAGAGGTGCCGGCGATGTCGGCACTGACCAGCAGGCCGCCCACCAGCTGCCCCACGACGGCGGCGATGCCGGAGGTCGCCCCGTACAGGGCCACGGCACGGGACTTGCGTTCGCCTTCAAGGACCTGATGGAAGGTCGCCAGCACCTGGGGGATCAGCAGGGCGGCGGTGGCGCCCTGAACGATGCGGGCGGCGATCAGCGCCCCCACGCCGGGTGCGACACCGCAGGCCAAGGAGGCCAGTACGAAGCCCACCAGCGCCCCGACGAAGACACGACGGCGACCGTAGCGGTCGCCCAGCCGGCCGCCGAGGACCAGCAGGGTCGCGTACGCGACGCCGTACCCGGCGATCACCAGTTCCAGGGCCGACGCGGAGGCGTGCAGGGAGGCATCGATGCTGGGCAGGGCCACGTTGGTGATGAAGAAGTCCATGATCGGCAGGAACGCGCCGGCCAGCAGGACGAACACCCCGAACGGGTGCAGCCCGCCCGCGCGGGCCATGGCGCGGGGCGAGGCCGTCGCGACCTGGTCCTGCCCGGAGGAAAGGGTTGTCGTCATGACAGATCCTCAAGAGTAGTTATGCGCTCATAACTATGAGGGCATGACGAGTATGATGCCATAACTAGTTCCTCGGCAACCCGCACCGGGAGATGTGATGCACGACAAAGCACAGGAGACGGACCCGGCGGCCGGACCGGAAGAAGACCAGCGCTGGGCCGAGCTGGCCGACCTCGTGCTGATCATCAGCCGGGAGATCCAGTTCCGCCGCTACACGGACGAGCGGGCCGTCCACCTGTCGCAGTCCGAGGGCATGGTGATGCGCTACCTGAAGCGCGACCCCGCCGCCCCGCCCAGCCGCATCGCCGCCGCGACCGGGCTGCAGCGCACCAACCTCTCCACCGTGCTGCGCGGGCTGGAGGACAAGGGCTTCATCGAGCGGCGCGCCCACTCGGGCGACGGTCGTGGGGTGACGGTCCACTCCACGGAACGCGGACGCAGCAACACCGTCCTCGTGCGGAAGGAATGGGCCGCGACCGTCTCCGCAGCCGCCGACCACGACACCCGGCACCTCGACGCGGCCCTCTCTGTGCTCGCCGCCGTGGAAGCCGGACTGACCAGGGGGCGGCCACGAACCCGCGCCACACCTCCCACACCAGGGACCTGACCTTCTGACGGCCGCGCCGCGACCGACCTCAGAGAGGCATTGCACACCGCGGAGCCCTCGCCGTCGGCGACGACGTCTCAGGCGGTCGTCCGCCCCAGCAGCGCTCATCGCGAAGACGCTCGCGGCCTGACCGCCGGCCACCCTCGGGGCACCGCAAGCGGCGTCCGAGCGGGCCAGTGACTCCTTCATTCGCGTTTCAGCAGGTCAGCGCCACCCGCGGTGCGCGAGACGCCGAAGGCGTCGGCGAGATCGGCCGGATAGGCGGGAGCTTCGCGCAGGGCGAGCAGGATGCGGCAGCGAAGCGGGCCTGCCCAACGCACGACCGAACCGCACCAGCACCTCGACGTCGCAAGCACGGTGCCGTCAAGCCGCCCCCTTCGCTTGCCGGACATTCCGCGGCACCTGAGGATTTTGGCCGCGGAATTACTCCCCCACGACTGATTGATGGCATACCCGCAGTCATGATGGTCCGCGTCTTGGTTAGGTATGCCTACGCTAATGAGGGCCGCATGCGGGATGACGCGTTTCCGAGCTTCCTGATCGGACTGCGGGAAGGACTGGAAGCCGGGCTGATCGTCTCCATCCTCGTCGCCACTCTCGTCAGGGCGGACGCCCGCTCCCGCCTGCCGCAGGTGTGGACGGGCGTGCTCGCGGCGATCGCGCTCGCGATGAGTTTCGGATCGGTCCTGACGTTCACCGCGGCGTCCCTTTCCGCGACCGCTCAGGAGGCATTCGGCGGCACCCTCAGCGTGATCGCGGTCGCGTTCGTCACCGCCATGGTGTTCTGGATGCGCCGCTCGGCCCACAGCCTGTCCGGCGAGATCAAGGAGAAGGTGGCCGGTGCGCTCACCACGGGTGCGGGCGTACTGATCGTCACCTCCTTCCTCGCCGTGGGCCGGGAGGGCCTGGAGACCGCCCTTTTCCTGTGGACCACCGCCCAGGCGTCCGGGGAGTCCGCGGGCCCCCTGACGGGCGCCGCGATCGGCCTCGTCCTGGCGTCCGCCCTGTGCTGGGGTCTGTACCGGCGGGTGCTGAAGATCAACCTGACGAGGTTCTTCACGGCCACCGGCGCCATCCTGATCGTCATCGCGGCCGGCGTCCTCGGCTACGGCCTGCGCGACCTGCAGGAGGGCGGTGTGCTGCCCGGCAAGTCGGCCTACGCCGTCGACCTGAGCGGCAGCGTCGACGCCGGTTCCTGGTACAGCACGCTCGTGCAGGGCGTGTTCAACCTGACGCCGACCATGACCTGGCTCCAGCTCGTCGGCTACGGCGGCTATCTCGTCATGGTCATGACGCTGTTCGTCCGCGGGGTGCGTGCCACGGCACCAGGGCCGCCCCGTGAGAAGACGGCCCCCGCGCAGGACGCCACGCCGTCCGCGCGGCGCCGCCCCGCCTGGGTGGTGCCGGTCGCCGTCGTCACCGTCCCGGCCGTGATCGCGGGCCTCGCCGTCGCCCTCGGCCGCCCCAAGCCCACAGCGGCGCAGACCGTCGCCGTCTCGGAGACGGACTGCGGCAGGGGATTCTCCGCACCGAAGCCGGGCCGGCAGACCTTCCAGATGCACAACACCGGCGACAAGACCGCCGAGGTGTACCTCGTCGACCCGGCCACCAACGCGGTCTACGGCGAGATCGAGGGCCTGGCCCCCGGCACCACCCGGGCCCTGGTCGCCACCGTCGCCGGCGGCACCTACGCGTGGCGGTGCGTCCCCACCGGCGGCGGCGCGGTCACCTCCCGGGCCGTCCGGGTCACCGGCTCAGGAACGGCGAAGGCGGTCGTGCCGGTCTCCGCACAGGACCTCGCCGGCCCGCTCGAGCAGTACAAGGCGTACGTCAACCAGGGCCTCGGCACCCTCGTCGCCCAAACCCGCACTCTCGCCGCCGACATCAAGGGCGGCCACCTCGGCGAGGCCCGCACCGACTGGCTCGCCGCCCACCGCACCTACGCCTCCCTCGGCGCCGCCTACGGCACCTTCGAGGACTTCGACCAGAAGATCAACGGCAGGGCCGACGGCCTGCCGGCCGGTGTCCACGACAAGGACTTCACCGGCTTCCACCGCATCGAGTACGGCCTGTGGCACGACGAGTCGGCGACTTCGCTCACCGGCCCGGCCCAGCAGCTGGTCACCGATGCCGCGGGTCTTCAAAAGGCGTTCCCCCACCAGGACTTCGACCCCGGGGACCTGCCCCTGCGCGCCCACGAGATCCTCGAGAACACCCTGCAGTTCGAGCTGACCGGCGACACCGACGAGGGCAGCGGCACCACCCTCGCCACCGCCGACGCCGACCTCACGGGCACCCGCGAGCTGCTCACCGTACTGAAGCCGCTGCTGACCACCCGCTCCCGGCACCTGCTGCCGACGGTCGACGCCGACATCGCCCGCCTGCAGAGGCTCCTCGACGCCGCCCACCACGCCACCGCCTGGACCCCCGTCGAACAACTCGACGGGACAACCCGCGCGCGCCTGAACGGGACCACCGGCCAGCTCCTGGAGGACCTCGCCCCGGTCCCCGACCTGCTTGAGATCCGGAAGTCCGCCTGATGACCAGCCGACACCACCGAAGCGACGCCCCCGCACGCGCCGAAGGGAACGCCCCCATGCCGTCCGCCGAACCCTCCACCCCGCACGGCGGTTGTCCCACCGGTGCCGGGCGCCGCTCCTTCGTGAAGACGGCCCTCGGCGCAGGCACCGCCGGAGCGGTCCTGGCCGGCGGTGGGCTCGCGTTCGCGGAGAGCGGCGGCGGCACGGCCGCGACGCAGACCGAGAACGCCGCCGAGGTTCCCTTCCACGGCGCCCACCAGGCGGGCATCGTCACGCCCGCCCCCGCGGCCGCAACCTTCATCTCCTTCGGCGTCATCGCCGAGGACCGCAAGGAACTGGCCGAGCTGCTCAGGACGATCACCGCCCGCGCCCGCTTCCTCACCTCCGGCGGCACCCCGGCCGACCTCGGGGTGGGCGCACCGCCCTCCGACAACGGCATCCTCGGCCCGACCGTCCCCGCCGACGGCCTCACCGTCACCGTCGGCGTGGGCGCGTCCCTCTTCGACGACCGCTACGGCCTCGCGAGGGCCAAGCCCCGCCGTCTGACGCCGATGCGGACCTTCCCCAACGACAACCTCAGGCCGGCCGAGTGCCACGGCGACCTGTCTCTCCAGATCTGCGCCCACCGCCAGGACACGGTCCTGCACGCGCTGCGCGACATCGCCAAGCACACCCGCGGCGCCATGCAGATCAAATGGCGCATCGACGGCTTCCAGAACGCGCCACGCCCCACCGGCACCCAGCGCAACCTGCTCGGTTTCAAGGATGGCATCGCCAACCCCGACGTCACCTCGGCCCGCGAGACCAACCGCCTGATCTGGGTCGGGGACGGCGACGGCGAACCCGCCTGGACGAAGGGCGGCAGCTACCAGGTGATCCGCATCATCCGCATGCTGGTGGAGTTCTGGGACCGGGTCTCCCTCAACGAACAGGAGCTGATGTTCGGCCGCCGCAAGGACACCGGCGCCCCGCTCGACGGCGCCCGGGAAACCGACACACCGAACTACGCCAAGGACCCGCACGGCACCGCGATCCCCCTCGACGCCCACATCCGCCTGGCCAACCCGCGCACCGCCAAGACCGACAACTCCCGCATCATGCGCCGCGGCTACAACTACGACCGCGGCATCGACGACGTCGGCAACCTCGACATGGGCCTGGTGTTCTGCTGCTACCAGCAGGACGTCAAGCGACAGTTCGAGGCCACCCAGACCCGTCTCATCGACGAACCCCTCGTCGACTACATCTCCCCCACCGGCGGCGGCTACTTCTTCGCCCTGCCCGGGGTACGCGACACCAAGGACTGGCTCGGCCGCGGCCTCCTCTCGACCTGAAGCCCGCGCCTCCGGCCCACCGTCGAGCAGCTGCTCGATCAACTCGGCGGCCTTCGCTCGCCCCGCCCGAGCGAAGCGACGTGCACTGTAGGGTGTCGGACCACCCGATCCGCTTGTGCATCGTCCCCGCCCACCGTCTGGTGCCGCCGAAGTCCCGGCGGGCAGCGCCTGGGCATCGGCGACTGCAAGCGACGGGTCCTCGGGATGACGACCATGCCGCTGGCAGAACCGGCCGGCCCCCGGTGGCCTCCGCGTTCCCTTCGCCGCCACCGTGCCTGACCGTCCAAAGGCCACGGTCGCGCGGATTCGGCGATCCCCGGGGACGCCCGTTGTCGATTGTCGGCGACGCCTTGCGCTTCCTACGGTGGCCGCATGCGCAGGGACAGGGGGCGACACCCGCTGTGGGTGGCGGCGACGGTCGCGGGACTGGCTGCCGCCGCCCATGGAGGCGGGGCACGGGCGCGTGAGGCGGCAGCCGAGCACTGACCGACCGGGGTACAGCCCGCCGCACCCCGGTTCGGGAACCCGCTCCGGGATGGCTCGCGGGTTGGGATGCCGGCGCCCTCCCCGCTTGAGGCGGGCGGCGGGTGGGAGGACACCCCGTGAGGGCGCCGGCATACCTGTCGGGTCAGCTCGTCACGCGGAAGGTGGCGTCGCTGCGCCCCGTCGCCGTGGTGATCGGGTCGAGCTTGAGTTCGTACGCGTAGTGGCGGATGTACCGGTCGGGGTAGTTGTACGACTGGAACGACGACCATGTCGCGTCGGCGAGGCCTGCGACCCGGCGGAAGGTGGCGTCCTGGGCGAACTGGGTGGTGCCGTCGTTGTAGACGAGCTGGAAGTCGAATGCGGAATGCCGCAGGAAGTACCCGGGGAAGTTCACCGACTCGAAGGAGACGGTGCCGGTGCCCGCCAGGCCGGTTCTCATCCGGAACTGGGAGTCCTGGCTGGTACTGACGTTCTGGTCGATGCGCACGTCGAAGTTGGTGTGCCGCACGTACCGGTCCTGGAAGTTGAACGACTGGAGCCGGTTGGCCGTCGTGTTGGGCCAGCGGGCGAGGACGCGGCTCTCCTCGGCGGCCGTCAGGTTCATGATCCAGCCGTGGCGCTTCTTGGTGCCGCCCATGTCGTAGCTTCCCGATGCCGGGACCTGGTAGGCGCTGGGATTGGACGGGTCGGTCGTCGTGACCGGCATGTAACCGCCGTTCGAGGCGTACTGGTCGAGGTAGAGGGCCCACTTGTTGCTGCCGTTGAACTTCATCCACATCGGGCCCTCGACCTGTGAGCCGGTGAGGCCGATGCCGGAGAGGTTGCCGAGGTCGGTCCACGTCCCCAGGATCGAGTTGCTGCCTTCGAGCGTGATCTGACCGTCGCCTGAGGCCCGTACATAGCGGTAGTTGCCGACCCCGGTCGGCACCTCGATGATCTGGGTGTCGATGATGCCCTGGGTGCCGGGGCGGTCGATGTAGAGCTGCGGAGTGGTGATGGTGCGGAAGTCCGAGGTGCGGGCGTAGTAGATGCGGTGCTTCAGCACGCCGTTGAGGGTCGCGTTCGTCGCCCAGTACAGAACGTAGTCGTTGGTCGCCGGGTCCCAGATCGCCTCCGGCGCCCACGCGTTGCGCCCGTCGGGGATCGCGCCGGCGACATTGAGCAGCCACGGCTGCGACCAGGTGACCAGGTCCGTCGACTCCCACACCACCAGGTTGCGGCTGGCGTTGGTCTGCGCGTCACCCCATGACTGTCCGCAGCCGATGCACAGATCGGTCGCGATGATCCAGTACTTGCTGCCATCAGGGGATCTCACGAATGCGGGGTCGCGCACCCCCTTCGTACCGACCGTGGAGCGCAGGACCATGCCGCCGCCGTTGAGGTCGTTCCAGTGCAGACCGTCCGTGCTGTGCGAGAGGTACATCTGCTGATTGGTCGACCCCTCCCCGGTGAAGTGCACCATCAGGTAGCCCGGGTCGGCGGCAGCGGCCCGCTCGGGTGTGGTCAGGGCTTGGGACGTGAACAGTAGGCAGGCGGCGACCAATATCGCCGCCAGCCGGCCGAGGAGCCTGGCCATGTGCGTCTCCTGTCGTACTACGGGTGCCATGATCGACTGAAAGTGGGGTCGAGGGCGAAGCTCGCGGCCACTGTGCCTGCAGGAGCCTGCGGGACAGGACCTGCAGTCGCGTGGCGGGGAAGGCCGCGTTGGGCCCATCAACGGCCGGGAGCCGGATTCATCGCCTGAGCGCAGCGACCGGAGACGCCGCAGCGGCGGGCCGAGGGACGAGTGGAGTCAGCAGGGCCGGCCGATGCGTGCGGTACACGGGCTGTCTCCTTTGACGGCCATGCGTTCGAGATTTCGAACACCGTACGTAACTTCGACAGGAAGATAAGTTTCGGCCAAGAGCACGTCAAGGGAACCGGCCAGTTTGCTGACACATAATCCGTGAGCGCACGAAGCGCCATGCCCAGGCCCCTGGCGCCGGGGCCGCCTTCAGCGCAACCCCGTGCTCCTGGTCGATCGAGGCGCGCGGTCACGCCACCTGGCCCGGGCGGACGACTTCGATGCTCAGTTCTTCAGCGTTCACATGCCAAGGGCCCGACATCGGATCGGGCTGCGACGGGTCCACACGGTGGTGCCGAGCAGGGGTCCACTCGCGAGGTGGCTGGCTTCGATCGGCCTGCGAGCGGCACGCGCTGCCTGCTCACATGTCCGGCAGAACAAGGAAGACTTCGGAGAACTTGAGGCCGTGCCGGTCGGTCACCAGCCCACACGGGCAGCCCAGGGTCACCACAAGCCAGTCGCAGGTCACGGTCCATGGGCCGTCCGCATTCGCGCAGCTGGAGCAGCGGACGGTCTTGGCCGTCCACACGTCGTGGGCAGGTCTCTCGTAGTGCCGGAACCGACCCTCGTACCGGACCTGCCAGGAAACGGCTGCGGGCGTCCGCGAACTGGTCCCGGACGGAATCGGGGCCGCCAGTGCGGCGAACAGCGCGATCAAGTCGGGCAGGAGGGCTTCGCCCGCATCGGCCAGCGGGAGCGGCAAGCCGTCTGCCGTGCCCTGGCCAGTCGGGTAGCGCGGAGCCGCCGCAGCGGCCGGCGGATTCGGGGTGGCGAACCACGGCAGGAAGGCGCGAGCGACAGCGGCCAGGAGGGCGGCAGCTGGTGGACTGACCTCACCTGCATCCAGGTGGTGAACCGCGGTGCGCCAGATCCGCTGGAGCCGCCGGTCTCGGTCCACGGCCCGCGCCCGTGCACTGCCGGCCCTGCGGGCGGGGAGCGGGGCGGAGAGGCGGGCAAGGACCCTGGCCGCCGCGGCCGTGTCCGCGGCGGCGGGGAGCCATTCCCCGGCAGCCAGCAGCTGCCCGGCGCGGCCCGACTCGCGTCTCAACGCACCTGTCAGCAACCGTGGGGGACTGGAGATCGTCACTGGAGTCTCTTGCCTGCCAGACACTGCATCCCCCGTTCGTCGCGTGTGCCGTCACCTGAGCCGCGGACATCACACCACACGTCCACGCGGGAGTGGACGTGCACGCGGTGGCCTCAAGACATACCGATGCAGAGGGGTCCGAAAGGCACCGGAGGGGAGCGTGTACGGCCACAGCTCAACGCATGAGGCTGCCCGAGCGGCCCTCGCATCGTCGCCGAAGTCCGCTACCAATCCGAAGCACGGTGCCGCGCCTTGCGCCCTTCGCTCTTTCCAGGGCTGGATGTCAGCTGCTGAGGTCGAACACGCCCCACGTAGTGAACGGCCCGGCCTGGACGTAGATCCTGCTTCCTCGGCTGACGACCCGCCGGCGGCCGGGGGCAGGGCCGTCGGGCAGGGTGAGCAGGCCGACGTCCGTGGGCTCGACGGATGTTTCGGTGATCTCTCCGTGGGCGAGTCGGTCCCGCTCCTCGCCGTAGCCGCCGTAGAAGGCCACCCGCTCGCCGTGGACGGCCACCGCATGGGCGCCCCGTACCCGGTTCGCCCACACTCTCACTGGCCGGTCGGAGCGGTTGGGGCGTATCTCGACGAGCGGGAAGTCCGTGTACGGGCACGCCCAGGCCGCGGTGCCCGACACGTTCAGGGCGTAGCAGTCGAAGAGACCCGGGATGGGGGCGCCGTCTGACGTCCAGACGAGCTGGCCCGTGGCGCTCCAGCGGCGGATTCCCACCGGGTTCTCGTCGAAGTGCCCGACCCAGATATGGCCGGACTCGTCCACGAGCAGGTGCTCGATGGCGTCCCCGACGGAGAAGGACGAGGTCTCGCGGCCGAGCGCGTCGAAGATCTGGACCTGGTTCGCGTCCTCGTGCCTGCGGGTGCGAGCCGCGGCGACAACGAATCCGCCGTCCGGCAGACGGTCAAGGTGCGGCCAGCGGGCTCGCACGGCGCTCAGCTCGGTGAGTTCGATGTTGCCGTCCGGATCCAGGGAAACGACCAGCGCGTCGAAAGGCAGGAGGTCGACGCCGGGCTGCGGAGCGCGTTCGGCAAGCAGCCAGTGGGCGGTGCCGAAGACGTCGACGGTGCTGGTCAGGACGTGGCGGTGGTGGTGTGCTCGGGGGAGGTGGGCGTAGGGAACGAGGGCAGTCTTCTGCACGGGCGGCTCTCCTGGTGGGCGGTCACGGCGTTCGGGCGCTGTCGTGAGCGGCGGTCGGCGGCGCGCGAGCGGCGGAGAGCGGAGCGGAGCGCCTAGACGGCATGGCCCTTTCTGATCGTCATGAGGTGATCATCGTCGACATACGAGCTCGTGACAAACCCTTTCGGCGCATCGCCCCCCATTGATCGGATACTGCGAAGGCATGAACGCATTCGCAGTACCACCGAGACCACCTCTCTCCAGAGGGTGCATCGAGCTGAGCGTTCGACCAGCAGGGCAGTGCCACCACGTGCTGAGCCGCGAGTCAGGAGAACCGGGCGACAAGGCGTACGTTCTCGGCTCCGTGGACCTCGCTGAGACCCCCCAGCCACAGAGGCCGCCTCGACCCGCGCCCTTCCGCCTCGCGCAGGACGACGTCGGCCGATGCCGGGGGCCGCCGGCCTTCGGCAGCTTGACCGCGAGGCACTGCTCGACCCGGTGTACGAAGAACTGCTCGCCCGGGAGTCCCGCGCCTACGCGGCCGGCTGGATGGACGCCCTGACGGAGGCCCGGCGGGGACAGCCAGGGGCCGGCCCTGACCGGCGGGCGCCACACTCGCACTCACAACGGACAGGGCCTCGGGCTCACAGCGAATAGAGCCACAGACAGAGCCCCAGGAACGCCACACCGGCGCCCGCGTTCAGCGCGACGAGCCTGGGTCTCGGCGAAGAAGAACTCGTGTCGTACCGACCGGAATGCCAGAGCATGAAGGCGGCGACGAAAAACACCCCAGAAATCGCCATGGCCCCTGTTCCCAAAAAGAAGTACCAGAGTCTCACGCATCCCCCGTTCAGTCGAGCGTGCCCCGCAAAACCGTACCGGGGGCGCGCAATTCGAACAAGGGCGAGCCATGCCGTCGCACCACCCGATTAGGTCCGCTTTGGCGCTATATAGGAGTGCCTCACGGGTGCGTGCCTCACAGGTGCTCGGCCATCGAGAAGTAGTCATGGGACAGCACACCCCGGACGAGATCTACGACAAGGTCACGGGCGTCGAGTAGAAACTCGACACCCACGCCAAGTCGGCCGTGACGACCACGCATTTCGACGCGAAGATCAAGGAACTCAAGGAGGCGATCGAGAAGGGCGGACAGAACACGGAGGAAGAGGAGAACAAAAGCGGTTGGGACATGGTCAAGTAAATGTCCCCCGGCAAGGAATTCCTCGAGGTCGCCAAGGCCGGGGACTTTCTTGGCAAGTTCCACCTGGGCGCCGCCGCCTCGGGCGCCGCCGTCGGGCTCATCAGTGGCCTGCTCACGAAGTTCAAGGAGATCAGCCTCGCCATCACGGGACGCCAGCGGACGCTGGGCTCCTTCTGGGCGCTGAGGACGCAGAGGCCATTTGCCACCTAACACCTACCTCCACCAGCGCACCGCCGGCTCGCATCAGATCCCTCACAAGGCTCATCCGCCAAGCCGCGATCACCGCCAGCTGCGACGGCACCGAACGCATCATCAAAAACTCACTCGACACCATCCGCCTCGACCATCTCGCCGAAACCCACCAACGCCCCACACACACCCGCCAACCCCACCCGCCGAGCAGGCAGAAAAAGCCCTGAGCAGCACAAACACAAGCCGAACCCTTTCACGCCAGAGCTACCTTCAACGAACCCAGCCCCGCTCAGCACACAACACACAACTCCAGCTCACACACCCCGGCCTCCCCACCAAAGCCGCCCACCCCGCCTCTCAGCGAACCAGCAACACACCAGGCCAGCCGCCGCTCCGTACACCAGTAAGCCTCCCTCCAAGCGTCATTCGCCCTGTAGATCGGCTGAGGCCGGCGCCCTGCGCGGACGAGGAGTTGACACAGTGCGCAGGCCCGCGTTGGCAGCGGGCTGCCGGCGTCCCAGGATGTTGGGCATGTTTCTGCAGCGTGTCGCCAACAAGGGGATCCAGCTGGGGACGGTCTTCGACCGAGCGGCGGCCCGCCATCCGGCGAGTCCCGTCTATCTGGACCACGATCTCGACATCGCGCCCGAACTCGGGCGCCGCCTGACGCTCACGGAGTTGGCGGATCTGATCGACGACTTCGCCTCCCGGTTGTGGGCCGCGCGGGTGCGCCCCGGGGAACGGGTCGTCATCCACAAGTCGGACGGGTTCGACATCTCATTGCTCGCCTACTGCGTCGCGCGGGTCGGCGGTGTGCCCGTGCTGCTCTCCCCGAAGCTGGACGGCGCCACGGTCGCCGAACTTCTGCGGCGGATCGGCCGGCCCACCCTGGTCACGGACGAGGCCAAGCTGACGCGGGACCTGCCGGCCGAGGTCCTCGAGCTGTCGGAACGGGTGCTGGTGGCCGCCGGCAGCTTCCCGGGGGCGGTGTCGCTCGCCTCGTCGGCCGGGTGCGAGCGCGTGCCTGCTGTGACCATGCCGCAGGACCTGCCGGCACTGATCACGCACACCTCGGGCACGACCGGCCTGCCAAAGCTTGCCGTCCAGACGGGCCACACGATTCTGGCTCGCTGCCGTCCGCAATCGGTGCTGCTGGCCCCGGTGGGGCGGCGGGAGCCGATCGCCGTCCACGTCTCGTTCGCGCACTCGCGCATGATCAGCGGAGCGGCGCTGTTCGCGCTGCGCGGCCATCCGCTGATCCTGCTGCGCGACGACGCCCCGGAGAACGCGGCCGAGATGTTCGCACGGATACCGCCGGGCGTCATCGAGGCGCATCCCAACACGCTGCTGCACTGGGAGGTACTCGCGGACCACCCGGCGAAGCCGCTGGCGAGGGTGGCCTGTTTCAGCAACACCTTCGACGCCATCCATCCCCGCACCGTGGCCACCCTGCTGGCCGCCTCGAAGCGGGCCGTGCCGTTCTTCGCACAGACCTACGGTCAGAGCGAGACCGGCGCCATCGCGGCCCGTACGTACACCCGGCACCACCGCTTCGGTGCGGACGGCAGGTGTGTCGGGCGGACCTTCCCGGGGATGACCGACGTCCGGGTGGTGAGCCGCAACGGCCGTCCGCCCACCAAGTACTCGCCCGGCTTCATCGAGGTACGCAGCGGTGGACGTATCGTCACCTACCTGGGCGAGCAGGAACGTTTCGACCAGCAGATCTCGCCGGACGGCTGGTGGCGGATGGGAGATCTCGGCTACCGCACCAGGTGGGGATGCCTGCACCTGCTGGACCGCGAGGTGGACGAGATCCCGGGTATCAGCAGCACGCTGGAGATCGAGGACAAGCTCTTCACCCGCCTGCCGGAACTACTGGAGGTCATCATCGTCCCGGACGAGAGCGGCACGCCCGTGCCGGTGGTGTGCACGCGCGACGATCAGCCGCTCGACCGGGCGCGGTGGAGCCGGGCGGTGGCCGACCTGCCCGCGCTCGCCGAGCCGGCGCAGCGGCGGTTGGACGAGCTGCCGCAGACCGCCACCACCAAGATCAAACGCCTGGAGCTGGCACGGCTGCTGACGCGGCCTCAGGACGGTCGCTGACAGCCGGGCCGGCTTTTCCGCAGGAGGACCGGGCGGGGCCCTGGGCAGGGTCCCGCCCGGCCTGAGAGGCCGTGGCCCGTCACGAGAGGACGACGTCCAGCAGCACCGGCCGGTCCTGAATGGTGCCGGAGCGCCGGATCGCGGCGTCCAGCTCGCCCGGGGTGGTGCAGCGCATGCCGACGCAGCCCATCGACTCGGCCAGACCCACCAGGTCCGCCTGCGGACGGTCGCCGTCGCGGCGGAGCACGGCGACCCTGACGGGGATGCCGTTCAGTGCCCCGGTGGCCAGCTCCCGGCCCGTGGCCAGGAAGCAGTCCTCGCCGGTGACCGCCCAGACTGTCAGGTCGGGGCGGCCGAAGGCGGCGCCCAGGGCGGCTGGGACGGCGTACCCGGTCGGCCCCACGAGTGTGCTGGGGCACTCCTCGGCCCATGGGGCGTGGCCGCCGGGCCCGACCACGTACGCCGTGGGCGGCTCCGCCCCATGGGCCAGGGCGGCCGTCACCGACTCGGGGGTCAGCGGGGCATCCGCGTGGTTGCCCGCCGGGATCGCGGGCACGGCGGGGGCGAGGCCAGGGCGCTGCGCCGGCGGGGTGTACTGGATCCCGGGTGCGGGCACCTGCTGCTGCAGCGCGTCCTTGGTGATGTCCACCAGCACCGGCCCGGACTCCTCGTCGGCGGCCAGCCGAAAGGCTTCCAGCACCCGGTCAGCGATCTCATGTGCGTCGGTGACCAGGACGTTGTGCCGGGTGATCGACCGTGTGATGCCGCAGATGTCGACTTCCTGGAAGGAGTCCCTGCCGAGGAGGGAGCGCGGGACCTGACCTGTGATCGCCACCAGCGGCACGCTCCTGGCGTGGGCGTCGGCGATCGCCGTGACCAGGTTGGTGGCTCCCGGGCCGGAGGTGGCCATGCACACCCCGACCCGGCCGGTGGCCAGGGCGTATCCGGCAGCCGCGTGGCCGGCGCCCTGCTCGTGGCGGACCAGCACGTGCCGGATGGCCGAGGCGTCGAGCAGCGCGTCGTACGCGGGCAGGATCGCGCCGCCCGGCATGCCGAAGACGATGTCGGTGCCCGCCGCCTGGAGCGCGCGCATCAGGCAGTCCGCGCCGGTGACGGGTGGGCCGACGGGGTCCGGGACGGTGCCGGGGGCCGCGGTGGTGGGCGTGTCCAGGACGGTCATCGTCCCTCCTCCTCGCTAATCCGGACGTCGGTCGCACGGGCAGTGACCACCAGCCAGACCAGGGCGACCGCTGCGAGCACGGCTCCCAGCGCATAGGTGAGTCCCAGTCCCGAGGAGAGGCTCAGTCCGCCGATGACCGTGCCCAGGCCGATGCCGAGGTAGATGCCGGAGGAGTTCAGCGACACCACGAGCGGGGCCTCCTGGGGGGCGGCGGCGATCAGCCGGTGCTGCTGCGGGGGTGTCTGGCACCAGCTGCTGGCTCCCCAGGTGAAGGCGAGCACACCGACGAGGGCCGTGAGGTCCTTGGTGGAGGTGGCTGCCATCCAGGCCAGCACGGCGAAGGTGAGCGCCATGACGGCGTAACCGACGGTCAGCACCCGCACTGCTCCGACCCTGTCGGTGGCCTGGCCGGCGAGGAGATTGCCGACCACGGCGCCGAGTCCGTACAGGAACAGCATCACGACCATGGCGGAACCGGGCACGCCCACCGCCCCGAGGGCCGGGACACTGTACGCGTAGGCGGTGTAGCACGCGGCCATGCCGAGGGTGGTCAGCGGCAGCACGGCCAGCACGCCGGGCCTGCGCAGCATGGCCAGCCGGGTGCGCAGCGGCACCCGACCGGCTCCGGGAAGCCGGGGCATGACCAGGAAGACGCCGATCGCGCACAGCACGCAGAGCGTCGCCACTCCCCCGAACGCGACGCGCCAACTCGTCCAGCGCGCCGCGACGTTGCCGAGCGGCACTCCGAGGGCGGTGGCGATGGTCAGTCCGCCGATCACCACGGCCAGGGCCCGCGCGCGCAGTTCGGTACGGACCAGTGCGGCGCTGACCGCCCCCGCGTTGGGCGTGTAGGCGGCGGCTCCGGCGGCGGCGATGACCCGGCTGGCCATCAGAACTGGGTAGTTCGGTGCGAGCGCGGAGAGCAGGTTCGCCAGGCCAAGGACGGTCAACGCGCCGACGAGCAGTGCCCGCCGGGGCAGCCGCGCGGTCAGCGTGGCGAGCACGGGTGACAGGACGGCGTAGGCCGCGGCGAACAGCGTGACGGACTGCCCGGCGGCGGAGGAGGACACGTGCAGCGAGTGGGCCATGGAGGGAAGGAAGCCCGCAGTGATGAAGGCGTCCGTGCCCACTGCGAAGGTGCCCAGAGCGAGCACGAAGGTGGGCGCGAGCCCGCCGTCCCCGGCAGGCGTCTGCTGTGTTGCGGGCTTGGCCCCCGAATCCCTATTCAGGACATTGAACATCCAGAATCTCCATCTGTTGCGGCCCTTCCAGGAAGCGGTGGGATCCGCGGACACGACGGCCGCCGGCCCCTGCGTCACACTCCGGGGCGGGCGCTGATGCGGTCGTAGGTGTGGCGGATCCGGCGCGCGGAGCTGGTCGGCGCCGAGGCCATCAGATCGGCAATGGTCTGCCCGGCGAGCTCGCGCCGCCAGGCCAGTTCCGCTCGGCGCATCGCGGTGGCGATGCCGCACGGTTGCGCGAACTCACGCGCGGAGGTCTCCGCGCCCGCTGCCCCTTGCTGCCGGATCTCCGTGCAGCAGAAGAGCGTTTCCCGTCCCTCCAGGGCGGCGACGACATCCATGAGTGTGATGTCTTCCGGGGCTCGCGCGAGCTGCACGCCACCCCGCGGGCCGGGGATCGAGGTGAGGACCCCCGCTCTGACCAAGCGCTGGAGGCACTTGTTGAGATACGTGGGCGAGATGTCGAAGAGGGCGGCGAGCTTCGCCGACGGCACCGGCCTGTTGTCGAGCCAGGCCAGCGTCAGGCAGCAGTGCAGCCCCCACTCCACGCCTTCACCCATGCGCATACCTGGATACTAACTATCCAGAATCTGGCGCGCCACTCCATCCGGACGCGACCCGTCTGGTGACGTGACGTAGATGGTCGCGGTCAAGGCACCGTGACAGTCAGCGACTTGACAGACCCGGCCGCACACTTTTGACCCCCCTCCCGGCCCATGGCGAGGATTCCTGCCATGGCTGAGACGACGACTTCCGAAACCGCCGCCCTCTTCCGGGTCAGTGCCGAGACGCCGGTGCATGCCGCGCCCGCCGAGGTGTACGCGCTGATCAGCGACCTGCCACGGAGCGCCGAGTGGAGTCCGGAATGCCAGGGCGGCACCTGGGTGGAAGGCGAACCGGCCACGGTCGGTGCCGTCTTCCGGGGCGAGAACGTCCGCAGCGCGGACATCGTTGCCTGGGCACCGGTCGTACGCGGCAGGTGGACCACGTACGCCGAGGTGGTGGCCGCCGAACCGGGCCGCACCTTCCGGTGGGCCATGCGCGACAGTGCGGGCCGCCGTCAGGAGAGTGTCTGGGGCTTCGACATCGTTCCGGCGCCGGAGGGCAGCCTGCTCGTGCACCACTTCCGGATGGGCCGGGCCACCGAGGGCATACGAGGGATCACCGCCGGGATGGACGGCCAGGCCAGACGGCGCTTCTTCACGGAGTGGTCCGACAAAGTCCAGCACGACCTGGAGAGCACCCTCCAGCGGATCAAGGCCGTCATCGAGCAGCACTGAACCGAAGGGCAGTCAGGTGCTTCTGCAACGCGTGGGGAACAGAGGTATCCACCTGGGCAGGCTCTTCGAGCGAGCTGCCGCCCGGCATGCGTCGAACGTCCTCATCCTGGACCATGACCTCGACATCGCCCCGGAGCTGGGCCGCCGTGCCACCATCGCCGAGGTCGCCGACCTGATCGACGACCTCGCCTCGCGGCTGTGGGCGGCGGCTGTCCGGCCGGGTCACCGGGTGGTGGTCTACAAGTCCGACGGCTTCGACATCACGCTGCTCGCCTGCGCTGTCGCCCGCATCGGCGCCGTGCCGGTGCTGCTCTCGCCCATGTTGGACGGCGCGACGGCCGCGGAGCTCGTCCGCCGGACCGGCCGGCCCCACCTGATCACCGACCAGGCGACGCTCGAGCGCGAACTGCCGGGCGACGCGGCCGACGCGGCCGAGCAGGTGCTGCTCACATCCGGCAGCCACCCGGCAGGCATCGGGCTGGGCTCACTGGCGGGTGCCGCCCGCGTCGACCCCGTCACCATGCCCGCCGACCACCCGACGCTGATCACCCACACCTCCGGCACCACCGGCATTCCCAAACTGGCCGTGCACACCGGCTACAGTCTGCAATCGCGCTACCGGCCCCAGGCATCCGTCCTCGCCCCGCTGATCAGCGGGCGGGAGACCATCGCCATGCACGTCTCGTTCGTGCACTCCCGGCTGATCACCGCGCTGGCCATCTCGCTCCTGCGGGGCTTCCCGATCCTGATGCTGCGCGACGCGGACGCCGCACACGTCGCCGAGATCTTCGCCCGGCTCAAGCCCGGCATCCTGGAGGCGCACCCCAACTCCTTCATGGAGTGGGAGGAGCTGGCGGACGACCCGCGCGGCCCGCTGTCCAACGTCAAGCTGTTCAGCAGCACCTTCGACGCCATCCATCCGCGCACCGTGCACCGCCTGCTGCACGCGACCAGCCGCCGCTCGCCGGTCTTCGGCCAGCTCTACGGGCAGAGCGAAGTGGGCCCCGCGGTGGTCCGCGGCTTCACCCGGCGGCGCACCCTGGACGACGACGGCCGCTGCGTCGGATTCCCCTTCCCCGGCTTCACCGATGTGCGAGTGGTGAGCCGGGACGGCCGCCCTCCGTCAGCCGACAACCCGGGCTACATCGAGGTGCGCAGCGACGGACGGGTGGTCACCTACCTGGGCGAGCAGGAACGTTACGACCGGCAGCTCTCGCCCGGCGGCTGGTGGCGGATGGGCGATGTGGGGTACCGCAGCAAGTGGGGCTGCATCCATATGCTCGACCGGGAGGTCGACCTGATCGAGGGCTTCGGCAGCACCCTGGCCGCCGAGGACGCGCTGCTCAGCCGGCTGCCGCAGCTGGTCGAGGTGATCATCGTCCCGGACCAGGACGGCCGCCCGGTGCCCGTCGTGTGCACCCGGGGCGACACGCCGCTCGACCCGGCCGCCTGGCGCGCCGCCGCCGCCGGACTGCCACCCATGCGCGATCCGGTGCAGTGGCAGCACGGCAAACTGCCGCAGACCGCCACCACCAAGATCAAGCGACTGGAACTCGCCCGGCTGCTCGCGGCCGGCCCGGCCACCGAAGGGAAGCGGGGCCGCTAGGACGGGTTGCGGCAGGCAACGTTCGCACGTCAAGGAGTGACGTCATGGGGCCCCTGCCCGAAGAGCTGGGGGGAGCGGGCCGGGCGTCGCGACGGGGGCGCACGGTGCCTGCTACGGCCCTGGATGCCCGAGCCCCCGCAGCCGCGACTTTCGCCCGCGACGCGAACTGCCCGCACTGGGGCGACAGCTACGGCTTCGCCCGGGACCTGAACTGCCCGCACTGCCGACAGCTACGACTTCCGCCGACCTGAACTGCCCATACCGCAAGACCAGTCGCCCGTCTCATCACACACAGCGCGGCCGACTTGATGAAGTCCTCGGCACCTGACGGAGTGCGCGGACGGGCGTTGTCGCAAGCGGCAGCCCGGACCGAGCCTTTCCAGTGCCCCCGCGAGAAGCCGGGGGCCTCTCACCAACCCACCCTTGGGGGACCGTTGTTGACATCTCTGCTGGACGGCTGTGTCGACCGGCCGGTCCTGCACCAGCCGCTATGGGAAGACCGGTCGGAACTCAGGAGCGTCACGGCCGAACTGGCCCAGCGCCCGCAGCTGGTCAGCGCGGCCGACGTGGCCCGGCTGCGCGCCCTGCTGGCCCGGGTCGCCGCCGGCGAGGCGATGGTGGTGCAGGCAGGCGACTGTGCCGAGGACCCGGCCGAATGCGAGCCGGGCTCCGTCGCCCGCAAGGCAGGTCTGCTGGACGTCCTCGCGGGCGTGCTGATGATGGCGACCCACCGGCCGGTGCTCCGGGTCGGCCGTATCGCGGGGCAGTTCGCCAAGCCGCGCAGCAATCCGACCGAGATGGCCGGCGGCATCGAACTGCCCGTCTTCCGCGGGCACATGGTGAACGGCCCGGAACCGGATCCCGCCCGCAGGCGCCCTGATCCGCAACGGCTGCTGCTCGGCTACGCCGCCGCCGGCGAGGCGATGACCCACCTCGGCTGGCTGGGCGAGCCCCGTCGGCCCGGCCTCAGCCCCGAGGTGTGGACCAGCCATGAAGCGCTGCTGCTCGACTACGAGATCCCCATGACCCGCCCCACCGCGGACGGAGGCCTGCTCCTCGCCTCCACCCACTGGCCATGGATCGGAGAGCGGACCCGGCAGGTCGAAGGGGCCCACGTCGACCTGCTCGCGACGGTGGACAACCCCGTCGCCTGCAAAGTGGGCCCGAGCATGACCCCGGACGAACTGCTGGCGCTGTGCGAGCGGCTCGATCCGATCCGGGAGCCCGGCAGGCTCACCTTGATCTCCCGGATGGGAGCGGACCACGTCCGCGAGCGGCTGCCGCGGTTGGTGAGCGCCGTCAAGGGCGCCGGACATCCCGTCATCTGGCTCACCGACCCCATGCACGGCAACACCGTCACCACGCCGGACGGCCTCAAGACGCGTCTGGTGGAGACCGTCCTGCAAGAAGTGGAGGGCTTCCGGGGCGCGGTGCGCGCCGCGGGCGGCGTGGCCGGAGGACTGCACCTGGAGACCACGCCGGACGACGTTACCGAGTGCGCCCAGGACGGCGGGCACCTCGCCCGGGTCGGCGACAAGTACACGTCCCTGTGCGATCCGAGGCTCAACCCCGAGCAGGCGGTGGCGGTCGTCGCCGCCTGGCAGGGCTGAGTCCGGCGGTTCGCAGCCCGGCGGCACCAGCGCAGTCCCCGCAGAACACCCCCACAGAACACCCCGCAGACACGGAGACAGGGAGGCGCGGAGAACGTGGAACACACGGTTGCCATCGTCACCGGAGCGGCCGGAGGCATCGGCGCAGCGGTGGTACGGGCCCTGGCCAAGCGCGGGGCCGTCGTGGCCGCGATGGACCGGGACCAACAGCGCCTGGCCGACCTGACCGACAAGCTGGCCACGGAGGGCCTGACCGTGCACGGCGTCCCGGTGGACGTCAGCGACGCCGACGCGGTCGAGGCCGCCGTCGAGGAGGTCGAGCAGCGGCTGGGCCCCGTCGAGTACCTGGTCAACGCCGCCGGCGTGCTGCGCCTCGGCCCGGTTCTCGGCTACTCCCACGAAGACTGGCGTACGACGTTCGCGGTCAACGTGAACGGGGTCTTCCACACCTCCAGGGCTGTGGTCGACCGCATGGCGCGGCGCCGGCACGGGGCCGTCGTCACGGTCGCGTCCAACGCTGCGTACGTGCCGCGCAGTGCGATGGCCGCCTACGCGGCGTCCAAGGCCGCCGCGGCCATGTTCACCAAGAGCTTGGGCCTGGAGGCGGCCCCGTACGGGATCCGCTGCAACGTGGTGGCACCCGGTTCCACCGACACTCCGATGCTCACCTCGATGTGGCAGGACGAAAGCGGCCCTGCGGCCACCGTGCACGGCGATCTGGACTCCTTCCGGGTGGGCATCCCTCTCGGCAGGATCGCCCAGCCCTCCGCCATCGCGGACGCCGTCGTCTTCCTGCTCTCCGCGGAGGCCTCCCACATCACCCTCAGCCACCTGACCGTCGACGGCGGCGCGGCGCTCGGCGCCTGACCGCCGTCCGGCCCGACCGAAGGGAAGCGATGGCCGGCATACCCACCATCGAGCCGTACCGCATGCCGACCGCGGGCGACCTGCCCGCCAACACCGCCGACTGGGCGGTGGATCCGGCGCGCGCCGTCCTGCTCATCCACGACATGCAGCGCTACTTCGTGGCCCCGCTCCCGCAGGACGCTCCGCGGGCGGAGCTGGTGCGGAACATCGCTGCACTGCGCAGCCACTGCGCCGCGCTCGGCATGCCCGTGGGCTACACCGCGCAACCGGGCGGCATGACCGAGGAGGATCGCGGTCTGCTGCGCGACTTCTGGGGTCCCGGCATGCGGGTCGACCCCGTGGACCGAGACGTGGTCGAGCCGCTCGCCCCGGCCCCCGGGGACTGGATGTTCACCAAGTGGCGGTACAGCGCCTTCTACCGTTCCGACTTGCTGGAGCGCATGCACGCGCGCGGCCGCGACCAGCTGATCGTCTGCGGCGTGTACGCGCACGTCGGCGTCCTGATGACCGCCGTGGACGCTTTCACCCGGGACATCCAGGTCTTCCTCGTCGCCGACGCCGTGGCGGACTTCTCCGAGCGGCACCACCGGCAGGCACTGCGGTACGCGGCGGAGCGCTGCGGCATGGTCGTCACCACGAAGGAGATCGTGGCGTGATGACGCCGAGTCACCGGTACGAGGAGGCGCTGGCGCGGATCCTGGCGCCGAGCCCCCCGGCCTTCGCCCTGCTGCACCGACCGGAGACCACCGGTCCCGGCACCCTCGACGTCCTCCTCGGCGAGACCTCGACGGCGGACACGACCGACCTGATCCCGCCGGCCGGCAAGGTGCTGGCGCTCGTCCCGTACCGGCACATCGCAGAGCGCGGCTTCGACAGCCCCGACGACGGGGAGCCGCTGATCGCGCTCACCGTCACCGAGCACGGCCTGGCCCCGGTGCCCGAGCTGCTCGGCCGGATACCCGACCGCCCCGTCAGGCTGACCGGCAAGCACTTCGACGTGGCGGACGACGACTACGCCGAGATCGTGCAGCGGGTGATCACGGAGGAGATAGGAACCGGCGCGGGCGCCAACTTCGTCATCCGGCGGTCCTTCGTCGCCGACATCACCGACTACACGGTGCACAGCGCACTGGCCTTCTTCAAGCGGCTGATGGTGCGCGAGTCGGGCGCGTACTGGACGTTCATCGTGCACGCCGGAGACCGCACGTTCGTCGGGGCGACGCCCGAGCGGCACATCAGTGTGCGCGAGGGTACGGCGGTGATGAACCCGATCAGCGGGACGTACCGTTACCCGTCCTCGGGGCCGACACTGACGGGGCTGATGGACTTCCTGGCCGACCGCAAGGAGACCGAAGAGCTCTACATGGTGGTCGACGAGGAGCTCAAGATGATGGCCCGGGTCTGCGAGGCCGGCGGCCGGGTGGTCGGACCGCACCTGAGGGAGATGGCCCGGCTCGCGCACACGGAGTACTTCATCGAGGGCCGCACCGAGCTCGACCCGCGGGAGATCCTGCGCGAGACCATGTTCGCCCCGACGGTGACGGGCAGCCCGCTGGAGAGCGCGGCCCGCGTGATCGCCAGGTACGAACCCCGGGGACGCGGCTACTACAGCGGCGTCATCGCGCTGATCGACCGCGATGCGGCGGGCGGGCCGGCACTGGACTCGTCCATCCTGATCCGCACCGCCGACATCGACCGGACCGGCCGGGTCCGGATCGGCGTGGGCGCCACCCTGGTACGGCACTCCGACCCGCGCGCCGAGGTGGCGGAGACGGCGGCCAAGGCGGCAGGCCTGATCGCCGCCCTGGAGGCGGCGGACCGGGGCAGCCTGGGCGGGCACCCCGAGGTCAGGGCCGCTCTGCGGGGCCGCAACGCCGATCTGGCCGAGTTCTGGCTGATCGCTGAGGAAGAGCGGCGTCGCCCCGAGCCTGCGCTGGCCGGGCGCCGCGTCCTGGTGGTGGACGCCGAGGACACCTTCACCTTCATGATCGGGCACCAACTGCGCTCCCTCGGCCTGGAGGTGACGGTCCGCCGGTACGACGAGGACTGTTCCTTCGAAGCGCACGACCTGGTCGTCATGGGCCCCGGCCCGGGCGACCCGCGCGAGACCGGACACCCCAAGATCGCGCGCCTACGAGAGACCGTGGACGCCCTGCTGGCCGAGCGGCATCCCTTCCTCGCCGTCTGCCTGAGCCACCAGGTGCTCTCCATGCGGCTCGGCCTGCCCCTGGTGCGGCGTGACGTGCCGAACCAGGGAGTACAGCGGAAGATCGAGTTCTTCGGCCGCACCGAGCGGGTGGGCTTCTACAACACCTTCGCTGCCCGCAGCGAAGGGGAGACCCTGGAGTGCCCCGGTGTCGGCGCCGTCCGCGTGAGCGGGGACCCGGGAACCGGTGAGGTGCACGGGCTGCTCGGTCCGCACTTCGCGTCGATGCAGTTCCACGCCGAGTCGGTACTCACTCGGGACGGGCTACGGCTGACCGCGGGCCTGATCGCCGATGTGCTGGCCGCTCATGGTGCCTTGGCCGCGACCTCCTCCCACGGTGGCAACCGTGCTCCGGCCAGGACGCCCGCGGGTCGGCCTTGACGCGCCCTGCTCGCCCTCGGCCTCCGGCCCCGACCGGGCGATGACGGCGCCGGTCACCCGCGCACTCGGGGCGGGGAAGCCGGACGACGGCGCATGACCGTGGGCATGACCGGGGACGCCCGCGCCCGGATCGGAGGACGGGGGCTGCTTCCTGCGCCCCCGCCGGGCCCGACGGTCAGCAGGCGGAGCGCGCCCTGACATCGGTCTGGCCGCTCAGGGCTGCCACCGCGTGCGCCGCAGACGCCAGGGTGACGTGCCGGTGCCAGCCGTTGTAGGAACGCCCGGCGAAGTCCCGGATGCCCACCTGCTCGGTGATCCTGCCGAAGTCCCGGTCGACCTGACCGATCAGGCGGCTCAGGCGGAACAGCGAAGGCAGGGGCACGGCCGCCAGTGCCCTGGCAGGCGACGTCTGCCTGTCAAGGAGCCGCGTCCTGGGTGTCCCTCCTGCTCGAGCGAAGTCGAGGGCTTGGGGCAGCGCGAGCTCGGAGGACCGTGCCGGGCCTCGCGACGGGGCGAACGTCGCCTGTCGCGGCGCCAGATCGGTGAGCCAGAACTCCGTGGGCCACTGCGGACCGCACGGCCCGGCACCGAGCAGCAGCAGGTCGGGCCCCGTGGCCGGGGTGACCGCCCGGCTGCGGGAGGCCGGCCGGACCGGAGTCGCCGCCACCAGATGGGTGCGCAGCCGCCCGGCGTGATCGGACCACACCACCGGGCGGCGCAACTCACGGACGGCACCGGCGAGCTGATGCGCCGGCAGCAGGTCGTTCCCGTGCCCGGCAGGCGGCGCCTCGGCCGGCGTGAGCGGCAGTACGCCGTCGACCCGGACCAGGAACGGGTTCCCGGTCGCGCGCAGCCGCCACAGCAGCGCGGCGGCGTCCAGCTCCCGGGCGTCGATGATCACCGGCCTGCGGGGCAGCTCCCGGTCCACGGCGAGCTCCAGGAGGGCCTCCACCGCGCAGTCGCCCAGCGTCTCGGCGCCCGCGCTGTCCGGGATCGCCGCCTGTCTGCGGCGTGGCGCGTCGTCCAGCCAGGACCGGCCCAGGTGCAGCCGCCAGCCGACCGGGAAGCTCAGTTCCTCGGCGGCGGCCCAGACGCCCACCGCGCGCTGCGCATTGAGCACCTGTCCGAGGTCGGGGACGAATCTGCGATCGACGCCGACCGAGTGATCCCCGGCCTTGGGTATGACGATCGGCCGGACCACCCAGGCCTGCGCTGTGGCGGTACGGGCCAGGTACCGGGCCAACGCCCGCCGGACCGGTACCCAGTCCCAGGTGGAGCTGGAGATGAAGTGGTGCAGGCTCTGCTCCGTCGCCGGGCCGCCCACCAGAGCGGCGATCTTGCGAATCGACTTCCGGCCCTCCACCGCCAGCAGGCCCCGCACGTACTGGACCCCCCTCCGGCGCTGGTCACTCCGCGGCAGCGAAGCGAACAGCTTCGAGCAGACCTCGCCGAGGATGTGCTCCTGGGCCTCGGCGCGCCCCCTGCCGACGAGCTCGTGCACAACGGAACTGCTCATGGCTCCCCCCTGCATGCCCTGCGGTTTCCGTCCGGGCTCCCTTGCCAGGCTGGGCGGCGCAGCCGGGCGGAGATGAGCCGGCGCGCTTCATGGGACGACCGGGTGATCGAACGACTGGCCTGGTTTCGCTGTGCCGTAGGTGGATTGAGAACACCTCAGGTACTCAGGTCCTCTGAGGTGTTGTTGTTACTTTACCTACTCCTGGGGACCACGGAAAGACCTTCCCGGTCCCTCCAGCGCCTGCCACGGCCTGGGCCTACGGGCCGGTCGGCGGCTGCGTCGGCCCCGATCAGCCACCGGAGTTGACAAACGATCAACTGGTTCGGCCGCGGGCCGCTCGGCCTCTGCCAGGATCCGAACCATGCGAGCAGCATTCATCGAGCAACTGGGACCGCCGGAGAACATCCGCTGCGCAGAGCTGCCCCCTCCCGTGACCGGCCCGGCCGATGTCCTGGTCGATGTCCTGGCCACCACGGTCAACCCGGTGGACACCTTCGTCCGCTCCGGGGTGTTCCGGACGGCGCTCCAGTATCCGGCCGTGATCAGCCGGGACCTGGTGGGCACGGTGAGCGCCGCCGGCCCGGTCCCCGCCGGCTTCGCCGTGGGCGACCTGGTGTGGAGCAACAGCGCGGGTCACGGCGGACGCCCGGGGGCAGCCGCCGAACAGGTGGTCGTGGCGGCCGACCGTCTCTACCACCTGCCCGAGGGGGTGGACCCGGTGGCGGCGGTGGCCACCGTGCATCCGGCTGCCACCGCGTACCTCGCCCTGTTCACTCACGGGCGGCTGCGAGCCGGGGAAACCGTGCTGGTGGCCGGCGCGGCCGGCAACGTCGGCAGCGCTCTCGTCCGCTTCGCCGCCGACGCCGGTGCCAGGGTGATCGCCACGAGCTCGGCCGACGACGCCACGTACTGCCGCACCCTTGGCGCCGAAGCCGTACTCGACTACCGGGACCCGAAACTCGCCGAGGACATACGCGAGTTGAGCCCCGAGGGCATCGACCTCCATCTCGACACCTCGGGCGGCAACGACCTGACCTCCGCCGTCGAACTGCTCGCCCACCGCGGCCGGATCGTGCTGCTGGCGGGGGCCCGCTCCACCCCGCGCCTGCCGGTCGGCCCGCTCTACATGAAGGACGGCTCGATCGTCGGCTTCGCCATCTCCCACGCCACCGCGGCGGAGCTGTCCGAGGCAGCCCGCGCCATCAACCGGCTGCTCGCGACCGGCCGTCTGCGGCCCCGGACCGTCGACATTTGGCCGCTGTCCGCCGCCGCCGAGGCCCACCGACGGATGGAACGGGGCGAGTTGCACGGCAAGCGGCTGGTCCTCGAGGTCCGGGCCGCCGATGGGTGACGGTCAGTCCAGCGATGCCTGAACTGCCTGCGGGTCCCGATCGGTTGTCATCACGCGGCGCAGGATGTCCGCCACTTCGTCGGCGTGCTGTTGCGTGAAGAAGTGGCCCCCGGGCAGTACATGAACACGCAGACCGGAAGTCGTGTGCTGCTCCCATGCCCGTACGCCGAGAGCGCTGGTGAGGGGATCCGCAGCGCCCATGAGGGCGACGACGGGGCAGTCGACCGCCGAGTCGGCTTCCGGGCGGTAACGGCTGTGCGCCATGAGGTCGCTGCGTATGACAGGCAGGAACATGCGGCGCAGCACCGGATGGTCCAGGAGGTCGGCGTCGGCACCTCCCAGTGATGTGATGAGTTCGATCAGCGGGCCGTCGCGGTCCTCCGCATCGTCGCCGACAGGGTCCAGGGCAGGCAGTGTGATGCGTGAGGGGGCGGGATGCCCGGAGGCCACGAGAACGATCTGCCGCTGGTCGGGCGTGCGCCGGACGACTTCGTAGGCCACTACCGCGCCCAGGCTGTGGCCGAAGAAGATCATCGGCCCTTCCTCGCGTACGTCGGCGAGCGCTGCGGCCACCTGGTCCGCGAGGACGTGGACATCGGTGAAGAGGGGCTCTCGATCGCGTTCCGCACGCCCCGGGTACTGGACACACGCCGCCCATGCCCTGTCGGCCACCCGCTCGGCGAGGTGCTGGTAGGAGCCTGCGGAGCCTCCGGAATGCGGGAAGAAGAGGACTGTCCAGGGCGTGGCGGGCGATGCGGCGGTGGTCAAGCGCCGTATCCACGGTTCGGCATGGAGCATGGTCACCGCTCTTTCGAGACGACGGCGCAGGTCACAGGGAGGAGAGCAGAGCGAGCGTCTGCTCGAGCTCGTCCCGCAGCGCGCGTCCGGCCGCCTCGGCGTCTCCCCGGACGATGGCGTTCACGAGTTCGGCGTGCCCCTCGTCGCCGTGGTTCGGGTTGTCGGAGCGCAGGTTGAGCAGCTCGAGCAGATCGAGCAGCCGCTGCTGCAACACAGGTACGAACTCGCTGAACAAGCCGGTGAGTACCGGGTTGTGCGCCGCGGCGACCATGACCTCGTGCAGTGCGATGTCGGCCTCGACGAACTCGGCGTTCCCGGCGTGCGCGGCCTCGCGACGCCTGGCCAGGGCCCCGTGGAGAGCGGCGACGTCGTCGTCGGTCCGGCGCTGCGCGGCCAGCTGTACGGCCTCGACTTCGACGAGCATCCGGACCTCGTAGACATCGGTGATGGCCGCCTGGCGGAGTTGGGTGGACCAGTCCTCCTTGGGCTTGGTCGCGATGACGAAGACACCGGATCCCTGGCGCGCCTGCACCAGCCCGGCTCCGGACAGTGCACGGAGGGCCTCACGGACGGTCGAGCGCCCCACACCGAGGGACTTCGCCAGGGCGGTCTCGCCGGGGAGCTTGGTTCCCACGGCCCACTCACCGCCGGTGATCTGTTCCCGCAGGCGCACGGTGGCCTGCTCGACCAAGGGGGACGGCCGCAAGGCACTTAGTGACATGTGAGGTTCACCTTCCCACACCTCTCGGGTTGTCTGAGGAGCTGAGTTGTCGTTACTGTACCCCCATGCTGCTGCACGAGCTCCTTCTTCTCGGCTGCCGCTGCGGGGCCTGACACGACCGGCACCCCGCAGCGGGTGCCGGGCTGCGCCGGTCGCGGATGGCCGACTGAAGGAACCTCAGCACCATGACTCACTCCTCCCCGAGCATGTTCCCCACCCTGCGCACTCCTGCCGGCGAGGTGCCGGCCGACGCGCCGCGCTGGAATCCCCAGCGTCCCAGCGCGATGCCGCATCACCGCTACCGGCCCGCGCACGAGCGGGTGGCCCTGCCGCTGACGGACCGGACCTGGCCGTCGCGCCGGATCGAGCGGGCCCCGCTGTGGGTGCCGGTCGACCTGCGGGACGGCAACCAGGCGCTGGCCGAGCCGATGGACACCGAACGCAAGCGCCGGATGTTCGATCTCCTGGTCACCATGGGCTTCAAGGAGATCGAGGTGGGTTACCCCTCCGCCAGCCAGACCGACTTCGACTTCGTCCGCCACCTGGCAGACAGCGGCGCCGTCCCCGACGACGTGACCGTTTCCGTCTTCACCGCGGCCCGCCGGGACCTGATCGACCGAACCATCGCCTCGATCGAGGGGCTGCCCCGCACCCTCGTACACCTCTACACCGCGACCGCGCCCACCTGGCGGGACGTGGTCCTCGGCCGCTCCCGGGCCGAGGTCCACGCGCTGATCCGGGAATCCGCCACCTATCTGATGCGCCGGGCCGAGCAACGCCCGCAGGCCGACATCCGGTTCGAGTTCTCCCCGGAGGTCTTCAACCTCACGGAGCCGGACTTCGTCCTGGAGGTGTGCAACAGCCTGACGGAGCTGTGGGACGCGAGTCCGGACCGGCCAGTGGTGCACAACCTGCCGGCCACGGTGGAGATCGCCACGCCCAACGTCTACGCGGACCAGATCGAGTACATGCACCGCCACCTGGCGCGCCGCGAGTCCGTGATCCTGTCGGTCCACCCGCACAACGACCGCGGCACCGGCGTCGCCTGCGCCGAACTCGCCGTCCTGGCGGGCGCGCAGCGGGTGGAGGGCTGCCTGTTCGGCAACGGCGAGCGCACCGGCAACGTCGACCTGGTGACCCTTGCCCTGAACCTGTACGCACAGGGCGTGAACCCGATGATCGACTTCTCCGACATCGACGCGGTGCGCGAAACGGTGGAGCACTGCAACCGCCTGCCGGTCCACCCCCGCCACCCCTACGGCGGCGACCTCGTGCACACAGCGTTCTCCGGCACCCACCAGGACGCCATCGCCAAGGGCATGGCCCACCACGCCAAGCAGGCCGCCGAGCAGGGCGTCCCCGCCGGGGAGGCCGCCTGGGCGGTGCCGTATCTGCCCATCGACCCGGATGACATCGGCCGTACGTACGAGGAGGTCATCCGGATCAACTCCCAGTCCGGCAAGGGAGGCATCGCCCATCTGCTCCAGACCCACCACGGTCTGGACCTGCCCCGGGCGATGCGCCCGGACTTCTCGCGCGCGGTGCAGAAGGTCACCGACGCCACCGGTCAGGAGCTGTCCGCCAAGGAGCTGTGGGAGCTGTTCCGCACCACGTACATCGCCCCGGCTCTGGAGGGCCCGGTCACACTGGCCTCCTGGGCCGCCACGGAACCCACGCCCGGCGAGCACCGGTTCACCGGCACGCTGGTCGTCGGCGGACGCGAACGTCCCTGCCAGGGCACCGGCAACGGCCCGCTGTCCGCCCTCGCCGACGCTCTGCGTACCGTCGGGATCGGCGTCGACATCCTCAGCTACACCGAGCACTCCACTGCCACCGGCCCGGGCAGCCCGGCCGCCGCCTACGTCGAATGCCGTGTGGACGACATCCCCTGCTGGGGCGCGGGCTGGGACACCTCCGTGCTGACCGCGTCGGTCCACGCCGTCATGGCCGCCGTCAACCGTTCCGGGCGGGCCTCCTCGTGACGGCAGCCCCGGTCCTGCGTGTGGCGGATGTGGACGTCGTCCGCGACGGCAATCCGATCCTGAGCGAGGTCTCACTGACAGTACGAGCCGGCGAGCACTGGGCGCTGCTCGGTGCCAACGGGGCGGGCAAGAGCACCCTGCTCGGTCTCCTGGGGGCGCTGGCCCACCCCACCCGTGGCACGGTCGAGGTGCTGGGCCACCGACTGGGGCGGGTCGACATGCGCCAACTGCGCTCCTACGTCGGCCACGTCAACCCCCGGCACGACCTGCGCTCCCCCCTCAAGGTGCGGGACGTCGTGCTGACCGGGCTGACCAACACCCTGGAGAAGGTTCCCCGTTGGCGGCCGACACCCGAACAGGTCGCGACGGCGGAGCGTCTCATCGCCCTGCTCGGTCTCGGCGAGCGCGTGGAGGCGCGCTGGCCGACCCTGTCGCAGGGTGAGCGGGGCCGGGCGCTGATCGCCCGTGCACTCATGCCCAGTCCGCAGCTCCTGCTGCTGGACGAGCCGGCGACCGGCCTGGACGTCGCCGGCCGCGAACAGCTCATCGAACGCATCGACACACTGCAGCACACGTACTCGGACCTCGCGTCGGTCCTGGTCACCCACCACCTGGAGGAACTGCCTCCCGGGACGACCCATGTGATGCTGCTGCGCGACGGGCGCTGTCTGGCCGCCGGCCCCGCCGACGAGGTCCTCACCAGCGACCAGGTCAGCAAGTGCTTCGACCATCCGATCCGGCTCACGCGCGTGGACGGACGGTGGAGCGTGCGCGCGGGCCGCCCGGCCGGCAGCGGAAGCGGCTGACGTGGTGGTCGCGGTGGCACATGCCGACGGGCACGCGCCACCGCGACCGGCTCTGTCAGGCCAGCGATGTCCCGGCCTTCTCGACGGCGTCCTGTGCCTGGCTCCAGTCGCCGTCGAAGTGGTCGGCCAAGGCGTGCAGCCATCGCTCGATGCCGAAGCCGACGCAGCTGGTGGAGACGGGGCCGCCGCCGGACAGTGCTATCGAGCACCGCTCTCCGAAGAAGGCGTGATGGGTGTTGACGGAGGCGATCGCCATGCCCTTGTAGACGTACTCGTGCTTGACCGGGACCATCTGCTGGAAGGCGGCGCGCGCTCCGGACCGGTCGTAGAACGGGTCGGACGCCGCCCGCCGTTCCAGCGGCAGACCGATCGCACCGGCCAGCGCGTCCAGGAACCGCGCCGAGCGGTCGAGGTGGGCCGTGGCCTGTTCCGGCGTGCCCAGCGCCACGACCTCGCGCATCCGGAAGGCCTTGAGGCGGCGGAGTCCGTCGAAGTGGTCCTCGTTGCGGAAGCACTGTCCCAGCAGGGTCACCAGCTCACCGTCCTGAGGCACCTGCCGGTGGCGGTAGTGGAGATAAACCCCGTAGCAGGCGCTGGAGGGCAGGGCGAGGCCTGCCGGGCGCAGGGAGCCGGGGGCGAACCGGCCGGCGACAGCCTCCTGTTCGAGCTGCCCGGCCCCGACGGTGTCGACGTCGAGGGCCGAGGAGACCAGGGCGAGCTGGGGGAAGTTCCGGTAGACGTCGAGCACGGCGAGATCGGCGACCGGCAGCAGCGGTGGCACGGTCAGTGCGACAGCGCCCACCCCCTTTGCCCACCGTGTGCAGAGGCCGTCCAGCGTCTCAGCGAGCCGCGTCGGCTCCTGCTCCAGAGCGACGAGTCCTTCCCACACCTGAACACCGGTCATGACGCTCATCACAAGCTCCTTGGTGTGAATGCCTGATCTGGCGAGAAACCCCCCGTCGGCAGCGTCGAAGCGACATGTCGGCCGCCCGGACAGGCCTGCGGCCTCTCGTTCGGGCGGCGGGGAGCGCAGGGGGGTACAGCGGGCGAAGTAGGCCCAACGCGCTTGACGGGCATGGACTTTCCGCGCCCGGCAGCTCTCGCTAAGGTAACACCAGCAACACCTCAGAGGACCTGAGGACCTGAGGGTTTCACGTCACCCAGCGATCGAGGCAGACGTTTCATGAAAAAAGGGCAACTCGGCTTCCTGACCGGCACGCACGCGGTCAACGACCTGTATCAGGGCGCGATCCCCGCGATGCTGCCCTTCCTGATGTCCGAGCGCGACTACAGCTACGCCGCGGTCTCCGGCCTCGCGTTCGCGGCGAGCGGCGTTTCCAGCCTGTTCCAGCCGCTGTTCGGCGTCCTCTCCGACCGCAGGCCGCGGACCTGGCTGGTCCCGGCGGGCTTCATCACTGCCGCACTGGGCGTCGTCGCGGCCGGACTGTCCGGGAACTATCCGGTCACCTGGCTCTGTGTCGCGCTGGCCGGGATCGGCATCGCGGCCTACCATCCGCCCGCGACCAGCCAGGCACGAGCCGCGGGAGGTTCCTCGCAGAAGGCCATGAGCATCTTCTCCGTCGGCGGCACGGTCGGCGGCGCGATCGCGCCCTCGCTGGTCACCCTCGTGATCGGGTCGGCGGGATTCGACAGGAGTTACCTGTTGGCCGTCCCGGCCCTGGTCATGGCAGTTCTGTGGGGCCTCAAGGGACCGTGGATGCGATCTCGGGGCCATGTCGAGGCGGCCCCGCTGGTGACCGGAGCCGCCGCGAAGTCGTCGGCGCACGGCGCGCGGCAGGCCGACGACTGGCGTGCCTTCGGCCGGCTGGTGGCCGTCATCATCGGGTGGTCCATCCCCTTCGTCACCGTCACGTCGATGGTGTCCCTGCACGCGCAGCGCGACCTGGGGCAGTCGTCGGCGGCCGGTGCCGCCGCGCTCACCTCGTACACGGCCGCCGGTGCCGTGGGCACACTGCTGGGCGGCTGGGTCGGCGACCGGTACGGCCGGATGACCTCGGTGCGCGTGGGCTACCTGGTGGCACTGCCGGCCCTGCTGGGCGTCGCCTGGGCGCCGACCTTCCCGGTCCTCTTGGTGAGCGCCGTGGCGTTCGGCGCCGCCATGTTCGTACCGTTCGCCGCACAGGTCACGCTCGCGCAGGACTATCTGCCCCACCGCCCGGGCACGGCCAGCGGGCTGACGCTGGGTCTGGCCATGGCGGCGGGCGGCCTGTGCTCCCCCGCGTTCGGATGGTTGGCCGATTCCAGTGGCCTGCGGGCGGCCTTCTACGCCCTGCTCCTCGTCTTCGTCGTCCCCGTCGCCCTGGCCCTGCGCCTTCCCGACCGCGTTCTGGACACGCCGGACGCATCTTCATCGGAGCGGGTCGAGGCGACGAATACCACCGGCGCACAATAGAAATCTCGGCCACTTTGCAAGCACGAACGCCTGCCTGACCGTTACTCCGGTGCCCGAAATATGAGATGGCCGTTGAAAGTAACTACGTAGCTACGTACTGTCAGATGCGGCTCGAGAAACGTCCTAAAGGCTATGTCCACCCGACCCAAAAGGTCCCGGACCGGCCAACCTGTGAATCAGCAAGGAGAAACCTGATGAAGATCAACTGGGACGAGCACGAGGAACTCAAGGCCGAGGGGATTGCGCTGTCACGACGCTTCGCGTTCGGGCAGGAGATGTCCTGCCTCAAGGTGGTCGCCGACCAGTCCGGAGACCTGAACCTCCCGCCGCACTGGCACGAGAACGAGCAATGGGTCGTGGTCACCGAGGGCTCCATTCGCTTCGTCTGCGAGGGGACCGAGTACGAACTAAACGCCGGCGACGTGGCCTACATCCCGTCACGTCAGCGGCACACGGCCACCTTCGTCGGAGAGGAAGGAGCCGTCCTCATGGAGTTCTCCGCTCCCCCGCGGCTCGACCTCGCACCCGGTTCGATCATCCCGTCCTCGATGAAATTCGACTAAGGCCCGCATGTAAATCCGCCGCTCCTCACCGACTACGCCGATGGGGGATCAAACGTGCGTAGCAGCATGTACGGAAGGGCCAATTCACAGACAACCATCCACGAGGCATTCGAGCAGGTCGCACGGGAATTCCCGGAACGGAATGCCGTCATCACCGCAGATCGGGCGGTGACCTACGCAGAACTCGCGACCGCATCCCGGCGGATCGCCCACCGCCTGATCGGCCGCGGCGTGCGGCCCGGCAGCATCGTCCCTGTCGTGGCCCGCAGGTCACCGGACCTGGCCGCCGCCCTGCTGGGCGTGCTCATGGCCGGCGGAGCCTACGCCGTCCTGGACGTCAGGTGGCCGATTACCCGCATCACCCCGTTACTGCGCAGCATGCGCCCCCCAGTCGTGCTGGCGGACGCCGCCGGTTCCGCCCACCTCGACCGGGCCGACATCGGCCACACCACCTTCGACGACCTGCGGCAACCGGCCGCGGTCCCGGAAGCACCCGCCGACCTGCCCCGTGTCCCGCCGGAGGCCTGCGCAACCCTGTTCTGGACCTCGGGAAGCACCGGCAGCCCCAAGGCGGTCCTGTCCCCGCACCGGGCCACCACGCGACTGTTCACCCCGGACGCCTTCATGGACTTCGGCGGAGATCCGGTGATGATCCACGGGGCGGCAGTCGCCTGGGACGCCTTCACGCTGGAGCTGTGGGGCATGCTGCTCACCGGCGGAACCGTCCTCGTGCACGAGGAGGACCTCCTGCTGCCGCCCGCGATCCGCGCCTACGTCGGCGACCTGGGCGCCACCCACCTCTTCCTCACACCCTCGCTCTTCGACGTGATCGCGCACGGCGACATCGGCTGCCTCGGCGGTCTGCGGGCCGTGCTCCTCGGCGGGGACAAACCCTCTCCGGCCAACTGCCGGAAGCTGCTCGACGTCTACCCGGACATCGAGCTGTACAACGGCTACGGCCCCGTCGAATCCTGCGTGTTCGCCACGGTCCACCGCATCACCGGCACCGACACGGACGCGGCGAACGCCATCCCGGCCGGTCTTCCCGTGCCCGGTACGGAGCTGTACATCACACGCGACGGCACTCCGGTTGCCCGGGGTGAGACGGGCGAGGTCGCCATCGGCGGCGCAGGGCTCGCCCTCGGCTACCTGAACGCGCCCGGCCAGACGGCCCGCGTGTTCCGGCAGGTCATGGTCGACGGGGCGGAGGTCCCCGTCTATCTGACCGGTGATCACGGCTGGATGGACGACTCCGGCGTCCTCCACTTCGTGGGCCGCAAGGACGCCCAGATCAAAATCGCCGGCCATCGAATCGAGCCGGCCGAGATCGAGTCGGCCGTCCGCACTCTGGGCAGCACCCGGTCGGTCATCATGCCGATCCCCGACCGCAATGGAACGCCCCGCATCATCCTGTTCGCCGAGCGGCCGCACCAGGCCATGACCGAGCTGGAAATGCAGGGCCGGCTCAGGGAAACCCTGCCCGCCTACATGGTGCCCGCCAAAGTGCACTTCGTCTCCTCCATGCCGCTCCTGGAGAACACGAAAATCAACAAGCGAGAGCTCTCCGCGCGCTTCGGCTACACATCCTGAGCGCACCTTCGGATTCCCGAAGCACACGTGCCAAACCCGTGCACAGGCAAGGAATCGAATCTTGAGTACCCAGAACCTCACCGAAGAGAGATTCTCCGTCGCGCTCGAATCCATTCAGAGCAAACGCCGGATGGAGCGAGTCATAGAAGCGGCGAACGCCCTCCTCGACCGGTACACGACCCAACAGGACCCCGACGAGCGTCTCAAACTGGCCTTCGAACTCATCCGGCGGAACTTCACCCCGGAAACAGCCATCGTCTTCGGAAGCCTGGCCCTGGGCAGCGACGGACTGGTCGGTCTTGCCGGAACCGAGGCCGTTCCTCCTGTACCTCCCGGAGGAAATCGAGGAAATACAGTTTTCCATTGCAAAATACTGGTTCCGGGCGGCAGGAGCGGATCGCTCACCGCGTTCTACACGGCACCCGGCTCCATGGGACTGACCGACGACGAGTGGCTCGCGGCGATGCGACTGCTGGCCGGCATCGCCGGACTGGGCGTCGGGGGGCATGTGACATGCCCGGCGTAGCAACCGTGGAGTCCCCGGCGCACCTGCTGTCACAGCCGTACTGGTACCGGCACCTGCCGGCCGAGTCCGACGTGCACCAACTGGACGACGGCCTGTTCGCGGTGACGGGCAACGCGGCCGTGCAGGAGGCACTCTCCCACCCCTCGATCGTGGCCGAACACCCGCTGAAAGCCAGTGCACGTGCCTTCGGCCCCAACGTGCTCGACGCCGACGGGCCGAGCCACCGGGCCTTCAGGGCCCTCCTCGCCCCGATCCTGTCCGCCGGACGCGTCGCCGAGTACCGGCAGTCGCTGATGCCGGGGCTCGTCCGCGACCTGGTCGACGGCATCGCGGGCGTCGGGACCGACGACTTCTACAACTCCTTCGCGCACAAGGTGCCGTACGGAATCGTGTGCACGATCCTCGGTATCGACGCCTCGCTGGAGGACCGGTTCCACGAGCTGACCCGCCCACTGGCGCAGCTGCTGGACTATCCCACCCGGGAGACGGACCAGACGCACGCCAACGTCGCCGAGCTGCTGCGGCTGATCGAGGAACAGCGGGCGGCCGGGAGAGGCGGCGGGCGTTCCCTGCTGGAGACGATCGAGCGGACCCGGGACCGCAAGGGCATCTCACTGACGGACAGCGAAGTGCGCTCGACGGCACTGCTGTTCTTCCTGGCCGGCACCGAGACCAGCAGCGCGTTCATCACCTCGCTCGTGTACTGCATGGGGCGCGGCATCTTCGGCCTGGAAGAGCTTCGCGACGAGGCGGCCCGGGACGACTTCATCGAAGAGGTCCTGCGGCTCTACCCGCCCGTGCAGACGATCGTCCGGTTCGCGTGTGAGGACCTGACCCTGCACGGCGTGGACGTGCCCCGGCACTCGGCGGTACTGGCCTCGATCGCCGGAGCCAACCGGGACCCCCGGGTCTTCGACCATCCCGACCGGTTCCGCACCGGCAGAAGCCCGAAGGGCTCGATCCCCTTCGCGGTCGGAGCGCACGCCTGCCCGGGAGCCATGCTCGCCAAGACGGAGTTCTCACTGCTCATCGAGGAGATCGCCCAGCGCTGCTCGGATGTGGTGATCACCCGCGACCGCCTCGGCATGGAGAGCCAGTCGTTCTCCCATCCCGCCGACTTCTCCGTCGAGTTCAGGGCGAAGTAATGCGTTCGGCGTCCAGTCCAGAACCAGTTGCAGCACAAGAGAAAGAGGGCACGGTGGAAAGCAAGATAGCCTCGCTGCGCAAGTGGCTCGACGGCCTTCACGAGAAGCCGCTCGACATCCGGGACGACACGGACCTGATCCAGTCCGGTGTGGTGACGAGCCTCCAGTTCGTCCAGATGGTGATCGAGATCGAGCGCCTGCACGGGCAGAAGCTCGACCCGGGCGTGATCAGCATCGAGTCGATGCGCACGCTCAAGGCCATCGACGCGGCCGTCTTCCAGGCTGCCTGATGGGGGCGGACACCTCCAGGGCGGCGGTGGTCTCCGGAACCTCGTCGGGGATCGGCGCGGCCGTGGCCACTGAGTTCCTGCGGCGCGGATACACCGTCATCGGCCTGTCCCGGCGCGGCAACCCGGGCCTCGCCGAGGAAGGGGGCTACGTCGACCTCGTCGCCGACCTGCGCGACGGCGACGCCGTACGGACCGCCTTCGCCTCGGCGGCCGATGTCACCGCGGACGGGGTCGACGCCGTGGTGCTCAACGCCGGCGCCTCACCGGATCCGGCGGACCTGGTGAAGGTCGAGTGGCAGGTGGCGGCGGACACCTACGAGACCAACGTCCGCACGGCGCTGAACCTCATCCAGGTGACGGCTCCGCTGCTGGCCCGGCGCGGCGGCTCACTGACGTTCGTCGGAGCGAGCCTGGCCAACGGCTACGCCCCCGAACGCTGGGCCTACGCGGCCAGCAAAGCCGCCATGACCACGCTGATGCGAGCGTGCTCGGTCGAGTTCGCCGACGACGGCGTCGTGGCGAACGAGGTACGTCCCGGCCCCGTGGCGACCGCCATGACGATGGCCGGGCTGGATGGCGAGGTGAACGACCAGATCATCCGCGCCATCAACGCGGGATTCGGAACGGACTGGCTCAAGGCGCCGCGCACCGTGGCGGAGTGGATCGTCGCCATCGCCGAGTTCCCGTCGAACGGACCCACCGGTCAGGTCTTCAACTACAGCCGCAAGGTTCTGTAACCACAGAAAGGCACACACCCATGTCCCGCTACCCCTCCTCCGAGCAGCTTCTCGACCTGTTCAACTGGGCCTCCCCCGGCATGGTGATCACCGACGCCGCCGGTGCCGTGGTGATGGCGAACAAGGCCGCCACGGACCTCCTCGCGGACAACGCCGCGGTCGGCAGCAAGGTCGCCGGCGCGCTGGGCATCGATGACTACGACGCCCTTGCAAAGGCCGGCGCTCCGGTGGAGAACCGGGAGGCGACCTTCTCGGACCCCGACTTCCCGTCCGGGTACGCCAACATCGGCTTCGGCGAGGTCGACGGCAAGACGTACGGCTTCTGGGCCCTGCGCCCGGTCACCACCCACCCGACCCCCTCCCCCGCACCGGGTGAGGGCTCCTCCACCGCCCAGGCGTGGATCGACCGGGTGGACCGGCCCAGCGACTCGTACACGCCCGTCGGCGCGGAAGCGGTCCCGTTCATCCAGGCGTACTACGACACCTGCCCCGTCGCCATCCACCTGATCGAGGAGGACGGCACGGTCGCCCACGCCAACTGGAAGGACATCGCCATCGTCGGGGCGAGCGGACAGCCGGACACCTACGTCGGGCACCACATCAGGCGGATCTACGCCGACCAGGACGTCGTGGAGGACTTCCTGGGCCGCTGGGGCGAGGACGCGCCGATCATCGACTTCCGCGCGGACTTCCTCAACAAGGGTCAGCGGGTACCGGTCGTGATCTTCTCCACCGCCAAGGTCGAGAACGACAAGCTGAAGAACACCCGCTGCTTCGTCTTCCCCGACAGCCACCCGGGCCGCGAGCGGGACAAGGTGAAGGCGCTGGACCTCAGCTTCTGAGCATCCGTGAAGTGATCCGCCGCTCCACGAGGACGGCGCTGCGCACCACTGACGCCGGGCCCCGGCGAGCAACCCTCGCCGGGGCCTTTCCGTGCCCACGAGGCCCGATACACACGGAAGTGCACATGGCTCACGCATCTACCCGCCAGGGCGGCTGGCTCACCGGCTGGGATCCCGAGGACGAGGACGCCTGGCACCGGGGAGGCCACCGGGTCGCCCGCCGCAACCTGATCCTCTCCGTCCTCTCCGAGCACGTGGGATTCTCGGTATGGACCCTGTGGTCCGTCCTCGTCCTGTTCATGTCGCCAAAGATCGGTCTCGGTTTCAACCCCGGTGAGAAGTTCCTCCTGGTGGCCACGCCCACCGTCGTGGGCGCCCTGCTGCGGCTCCCCTACAGCTACGCGGTGACCCGGTTCGGCAGACGGACCTGGACCGTGTTCGCCACCGGAATCCTGCTCGTGCCCACGCTGCTGGCCGTGTACTTCGTGCAGCGGCCCGGCACCCCGCTGTGGGTGTTCCTGGTCATCGGCGCTCTCGCGGGTGTCGGGGGAGGGAACTTCGCCTCCTCCATGACCAACATCACCGCCTTCTTCCCGCAGCGCCACCAGGGCTGGGCGCTCGGTCTCAACGCGGGCGGCGGAAACCTCGGTGTCGCGGCGGTCCAGCTGATCGGGCTCCTGGTCATCGCCGTCGCGGGCGACACCCATCCCTCGTACCTCGCCGCCGCGTACCTGCCCCTGATCGTGCTGGTCTCGCTGCTGGCAGCGTGGAAGATGGACAACGTCGACGCCGTACGGGCCGCGCCCGGCGCCCAGCGCGAGGCCGCCCGGGACCGCGACACCTGGTGGATCTCGCTGCTCTACATCGGCACGTTCGGCTCGTTCATCGGCTACGGCTTCGCCTTCGGCCTCGTCCTGCAGAACGAGTTCGGAGCCTCACCCAGGGAGGCCGTCGGTTACACCTTCCTCGGCCCCCTGTTGGGATCGTTCTTCCGGCCCCTCGGCGGCTGGCTGGCCGACCGGATGGGCGGCGCGCGGGTGACGCTCTGGAACTTCCTCGGCATGGCCGCCGGCACCGTCGTCCTCATCGCGGCGGCCGGGCGGGGCTCCTTCGGCCTGTTCGTCGGCGGCTTCACCGCCCTTTTCGTGCTCAGCGGCCTCGGCAACGGCTCGACGTACAAGATGATCCCCGCCGTCTTCGCGCAGAAGGCCGAGGCCGAGATCACCTCCGGCCGCGACGCGAGCGCCGCCTTCGCCCGGGCACGCCGCCTGTCCGGCGCGGTCATCGCCATCGCGGGTGCGATCGGCGCGCTCGGCGGTGCCGCCATCAACCTCGTCTTCAAGCTCTCCTACACCGGCGCAGCCGGCTCCGGCACACCCGCGTTCGTCGCGTTCCTCGCCTACTACGCACTGTGTCTCGCCGTGATCCGCGCCGTGTACCTGCGCCGTATTCCGGTCCCGGTCCGGAAGGCCGCTGACGCAGTGAAGGAAACCAGCCGTGTCTGAACTGCCCGCGCCCATACCCGAGACGAACACCCACTGCCCGTACTGCGCCCTGCAGTGCGGCACCCACCTGCACGGTGACCTGGATGTCGGAGTCAAGGTGCGGCCGGCGGACTTCCCCGTCAACCGGGGCCGGTTGTGCCAGAAGGGCTGGACCGCCACCGAGGTCCTCACCGCGGCGGACCGGCTGACCCGGCCGCTGGTCCGCGGTTCCGACGGCCGCCTCAGGCAGGCCTCCTGGGACATGGCGCTGGACACCGTGGCGGAGGGGCTGCACAGGATCCGCGCCGAGCACGGCCCGGACGGCACGGCGGTCTTCGGCGGCGGTGGCCTGACCAACGAGAAGGCGTACCTGCTCGGCAAGTTCGCCCGCCTGGCCCTGGGCACCAGCCAGATCGACTACAACGGCCGGTTCTGCATGTCGTCCGCCGCGGCGGCCGGCAACGCGGCGTTCGGCGTCGACCGGGGCCTGCCCTTCCCGGTCACCGATCTCAGGAGCGCACAGACCGTACTGCTGGCGGGGGCGAACGTCGCCGAGACCATGCCGCCGCTGATGCAGCACCTGGAGCAGGCTCAGCTCATCGTCATCGATCCTCGGCACACCGCCACGGCCCAGCGCGCGGCGCTGCACCTGCAGCCTGCGCCCGGCACCGACCTCGCGCTCGCCCTCGGCCTGCTGCACGTAGCCGTCGCGGACGGGCTGACCGACCAGGACTACGTCCATGAGCGCACTCACGGCTTCACTGCCGCAGCACAGCGCGCCATGGCGTGGTGGCCGGAGCGGGTCGAGGAGCTCACCGGTGTCCCGGCCGGGGCACAGCGCCGAGCGGTGCGGATGCTCGCCGAAGCGCCGAACGCGTACGTCCTGACCGGCCGGGGCGTGGAGCAGCACAGCGACGGCACCGACACCGTCGCGGCGTTCATCAACCTCACGCTCGCCCTCGGCCTGCCGGGGCGGCGCGGCAGCGGGTACGGCTGCCTGACCGGCCAGGGCAACGGTCAGGGCGGCCGGGAACACGGGCAGAAGGCGGACCAGTTGCCCGGCTACCGCTCCCTCACCGATCCCGGGGCGCGCGCCCACGTGGCCCGTGTGTGGGGTGTGGCACCGGACGATCTGCCGGGCCCCGGACGCACCGCGTACGAGCTCCTGGACGCCCTGGGCGGCGAGCGGGGGCCACGCGGACTGCTGGTCCTCGGCTCCAACCCCGCTGTGTCGGCCCCGCACTCCGCGCACGTGACCGAGCGGCTGGCGTCCCTGGATCTGCTGGTCGTGGCCGACTTCGTCCCCTCCGAAACGGCTCGCATGGCCGACGTGGTGCTGCCTGTCACGCAGTGGGCCGAGGAGGAGGGAACCCTGACCAACCTCGAAGGCCGCATCCTGCGGCGACGGGCGCTGCTGCCGCCCGCGCCGGGTGTTCGCAGCGACCTGGAGGTGCTGCACGGCCTCGCCGTGCGACTGGGCGAACCGGCGAGCCGCTACCCGACAGATCCGCGCCAGGTCTTCGAGGAGCTGCGTGCCGCGTCCCGTGGAGGAAGGGCCGACTATTCGGGCATCTCGTACGAACGTCTGGACGCCGGGGAGGTCCTGCACTGGCCCTGCCCGGACACTCCCGGCCCGCACCCCGGCACGCCCAGGCTGTTCCTGGACCGGTTCGCGCACCCCGACGGCAGAGCCCGTTTCGCGGACGTGGACTACTGGGGGCCGGCGGAGGAGACCAGTTCCGCCCATCCCCTGTACGCCACGACCGGCAGAGTCCTGGCGCACTATCAGTCGGGCGCCCAGACCCGCCGGGTCGCGGAGCTTACGGAAGCCGTCCCCGAGCCCTTCGTCGAGGTCCACCCCGACACCGCGGCCCGGTGCGGCCTGTCCGAACGGGGCCTCGCCACGGTCACCTCCACGCGCGGCAGCATGACCGCCCGGGTCAGGCTGGATCCGACGATGCGTCTGGACACCGTGTTCGTGCCCTTCCACTTTCCCGGCGAAGGCCGGGCCAACCTGTTCACCCACCCGGCTCTGGACCCGCACAGCGGCATGCCCGAGTTCAAGGTGTGCGCCGTGCGGGTTGCCCCCCACCAGGAGTGACGCCATGAGCATGGTCCTTGTCCTCGGCAGCGGACCGGTGGTCCGACGGTTCGTCGAACGCATGCGCCACCACGGTGATGAGCAAACGGTCACCGTCCTGACGGCCGAACCCGAGACCTGCGTTGTCGAGCCGGAACAGCACCGGGTACTGACGCAGGTGAGCGGGGCGGAGGTCGCGTACTCCTACGACATCCTGGTCCTTGCCCAGGAGGCCCGGCCAGTGATCCCTGACATCCCCGGCCTGACCAGCGGCGAAGGGCACCTCGCAGAGGGCGTCGTCGCGCCGGCCACGGCCGCCCACACGGTTCGGATCACCGGCGACACCGTCGTCGTCCTCGGTGAGGGGCCCTTCGCGGTGGAAACAGCGGGCACGCTGGCCGCCCGCGGTCTCAGGACCACCTTGGTCTGCGCAGCCCCCCATCCCCTCTATGAACAACTGGGCGAAACCTGCAGCAGCATGCTCTCCGAGAAGCTGGAGCAGGCCGGTATCAGCGTGGTCGGCGGAAAGAGCGCGCTGCGCCGCGTACCGGGCCACCTCCTCCTGGAGGACGACATCACGCTCCGCGCTGACACTCTCGTCCTGTGTACAGGCACCGTTCCGGACACCCGGCTGGCCCGGGACACGGGTCTGGACGTTCATGACGGCATCGTGGTCGACGACCGGTTGCGCACCAGTGACCCGGCCATCCACGCCGTCGGCGGCTGCGCCGAACACGATGGCCGGATCACGGCCGGCCTCCACACCGCCCTGGAACAGGCCGAAGCCCTTGCCGGGATTCTCACCGGCCGCCCCGCTGTCTACCGTCCGCGGTCGGCAGGGCTGCGTCTGCGCTCCGATGCCGTGGAGGTGTCCAGCATCGGCTCACCCGCCGACTGGGAACAGCCCGGTACTCGGCTGGTCTGCCTCACTGACAGGGTCAACCAGCGCTACGCGCGTCTCGCACTGCGGGACGAGTACGTGGTCGCCGCCGTACTGTTCGGGCTGCCGCGGGCCATCGCCACGATCGGGCACCTCCACCGGCACGGTCAGCGCCTTCCGTCCGACCGGCTGGGCCTGCTGCTGGAGCTGCCGCCCCGGCAGACATCGGGCAGCACCAGGGTCGATGACGACGCTCCGATCTGCCTGTGCAACAACGTCTCGCGGCAGGCACTGCTGCGGGCGTGGCAGGCGGGCAGGCGCACGGTCACGGCGCTCGCCGCCACCACCCGGGCCACGACCGGATGCGGCGGCTGCGTCCAGCTGGTGGAGGAACTGTGCGACACCTGGGCTCAAGAGCCCAGCGACGAAAGCGAACTGGAGAAGGCATCGTGACGCGCACGCTCGTCGTCGTCGGACACGGCATGGTCGGCCACCGGCTCGTCGACCGGCTCAGGTCCCTGGACACCGACCACCTCTGGCGCATCGTCATCGCGGGCGAGGAGCACTACCCCGCCTACGACCGAGTCGGCCTCTCCTCGTACCTGGACGGCAAGAGCAAGAGTGACCTCACCCTTGCCGGAGCGGACCTCCTCAACGACCCACGGGTGGATCTCTTACTGGGCTGCCCTGTCGTTTCGGTGGACCGGACCGCCCGCACGGCCCGGACAGCCCACGGCGACCCGATCCCCTACGACGCCCTGGTCCTGGCCACCGGCTCGCGTCCGTTCGTTCCCCCGGTTCCCGGCCACGACCTGACCGGCTGCTTCGTGTACCGCACCTTCGGCGACCTCGACGCCCTACGCGCCGCCGCGCGTCCCGGGCGCACGGGCGTCGTCATCGGAGGCGGACTCCTCGGCCTGGAGGCAGCGAACGCCCTGCGTCTGCTGGGCATGCGCCCCCACGTCGTGGAAACCGCCCCTCACTTGATGCCGGCGCAGCTCGACGCGGGCGCCGCTCGCGTGCTTCTCCGCCGTGTCACCGGGCTCGGCCTGCGGGTGCACTGCGGCACGGCCACGGCTTCGATCGATCCCGGGAGCGACGGCACGGTGCGCGCCGTCACGCTCTCGGACGGGACGGTTCTGGAGGCCGACGTGGTGGTCTTCGCCGCAGGCGTACGACCGCGGGACGAGCTGGCCGACACGATGGACCTCGAGTGCGGCGAGCGCGGTGGCATCGTCGTCGACGATCTCTGCCGCACCGCTGACGAGCGGGTATGGGCCATCGGTGAGTGCGCTGCCGTGAACGGGCGCTGTTACGGCCTGGTCGCTCCCGGATACCGCATGGCCGACAGTGTGGCGCGCCAGCTGGCTGGCCGTACCGCCGAGCCCTTCAACGACACCGACACCTCAACCACCCTGAAGCTTCTCGGCGTGAAGGTCGCCACCTTCGGCTCCACCCGTCCCGACGACGGCCGCGCGGTCGAAGCCGTCTTCGCCGAAGGATCCGACCGCTACGCCAAGATCCTTCTGAGCCGGCACAGCGGTGACCTGCTGGGGGGAATCCTCGCAGGCGACACCGGCTCGTGGGCGACGGTCCGGTCCCTGGTCGGCCGCCGGCCACCCACGGACCTGGAGCAACTGCTCCTGCCCTGATTCCTCCCTCACTCGCCCTCACAAAGGAGCTTCGCGTTGAAGACGATCGGTTTTCTCGGCCTCGGCACGATGGGCAGCCCGATGGCTGTCAACCTGTGCAAAGCCGGATACACCGTGTACGGCTGGAACCGCAGCGACGACAAGGCCGGGCCTCTGTGTGCGGCAGGCGGACGAACCGCCGCGTCGATACGCGAGGCGGTCCGCGACGCCGATGTGGTGATCACCGTGCTTCCGGACGCGCCCCAGGTCGAGGAGGTCGCTTACGGCCCCGAGGGAATCCTGGCCAACGCCCGGCCGGGGTCTCTGCTGGTCGACATGTCCACCGTCGCTCCGCAGAGTTCGATCAAGCTTGCCCGCAACGGCGCCGCACACGGAATCCGTGTCCTCGACGCCCCGGTCGCCGGCGGTGAGACCGGTGCGATCGAAGGCACCCTGTCGATCATGGTCGGCGGTGAGGCCGACGACGTCGAGGAGGCAAGGCCCGTCCTCGAGGCTCTCGGCAGGACCATCACACACTGCGGCCTGCATGGTCTCGGTCAGACGGTGAAAGCCGCCAACCAGCTGATTCTTGCGATCAACATTCAGGCGTGCGCGGAAGCCGTGGTCTTCCTCGAGAAGTCGGGCGTGGATCTCGAAGCCGCCCTCGAGGTACTGAGCGGCGGCCTCGCCGGCTCAAACGTGCTCACCCGCAAGAAGACCACCTTCCTGAACCGCGACTACACGCCCAGCTTCAAGATGGGCCTCCACCACAAGGACATGGGCATCGTCACCGACACCGCACGTGCCATGGGTGCCGCCATCCCCCTCGGCAGCATCGCCGCGCAGCTCATGGCGTCCGCCGTGGCCCGCGGAGACGGAGAGCTCGATCACTCCGCCCTGCTGCGTGGCGTCGAACTCCTGAGCGGACACCGACGACCGCAGGAGTAGGAGATACGTCCAGCACCTCCGGTGGGTATGTGCGACGCGTGGTCAGATCTCTCCGGTGGGCCATTCGACGGCTTCCGCCTCGGTCGGGGTGAAGTTCGAATCACGACCGCTCCTGAGCAACCCCCGCGTACTCCAGACGGCCGTGGCGGAGTCTCACTTCGCCACGATCACGGTGGCGCTGTCGTCGGCGATCGCCGCCACTGCCGCGACGGCGGTCCGGATGAGCGGGGTTCTGCCGGCCGACGGGTATGGATGCTCTCTGGGCGAGAGAGGCAGTGTCATCCAGGACGGCGCGCTCACACGGTTGAGCGGTACCTTTCCGCCATGTGCATCTCGACGGGTGAAGCCGCGTTCTCCGGCACGATCGTGTACTGCGGAAGGCAGCACCACCCCGTGCATGGCCTGATCCACGTCCTGGGCTACCAGAACACCGCCGTCAATCTGGCGGACGGCCCGAACGCCATGCTGCTGCACCTGCCCACCACGCAGCTCACCCCCAGGCACTTCCTCTCCGCTGGGCGCACCGGCGACGTCCTGCGCCGTATGGTCGCCGCTGTCGAACCCGTCGCCGCCGGAGCCGACGACATCGCGTGGATGAGCGCGGAACCGCAGCCCGTCCAGGTCTTCGACCACGACGTCTACACGGTGCTCCTGGCCACCGACCCCACCGCGGTCCCCACCGCGCTGCGACAAGTGCCGCTGCACCGCCGCCCTGACCTCGACCCGGACCTCCTGCGCTTCTACGCCGACCACTTTCCTGACCACACCATCGCCGTGTGCTGCTTCGACAACGCCGACGCGCAACGCGCCAAGCCCCTGCTGCTGTGGTACCCGCCCCTCGACCCCGACCAGTTGACCGTGCCGGCCCTGGACAGCCACACCGGAGCGGCACCGGACCTCGACGCCGCCGTGACCGTGGACCACTGGGTCCTGCTCTCCACCGACCAAGCCCCTGCCGGCTGGGGCGAACCCGTCGACTACCCCAGGAACATGCGCCACAGCCTGCGCGCCTTCCTTCCCACCGCCGTTGTGGGCCGGTACTACGGCGAAGGGCAGACCCTCCTCAACGGAGACTTCACCATCAGCCACCGGAGCCTTCTCGCTGGCGACCTTGACCGAATCGAGCGCCTGCAACCGACTCGCCGCTGACAAGGCAGGACGACCGGGCTGTCGCACGTCAGCCGAACCCGACCTCACCCATCGTGCGACCGGCGGGCAGCCATGCGCCGCAGTCTCGCGGGGCCGCGGCGCGGGGCACGCGGGGGCGTCGCTTACGTCCCGTCGTGTCTCCGGTGCTGCGGGCCCTGTCGAGCGTCGCCCTGCGGATGGGCGGGGCGGTCAGCGGTGGGCGGCGCGGTTCATCTCGACGATGTCGTCGAGGGTGGGGTTGTCGGGGAGGGCTGCCCTGCGCTCGAGCATGCTGTCGCGCACGGCCCCGTCCTTCACGGGGTCAGCGGCGGCCAGGGCGGCGGGGAGCTCGTCGAGGGTCAGCTCGGTGCAGTAGGCGGGGCCCATCGGCTGCTGACGCCAGGAGTCGGCCAGGGGGCCGGCGTCGTAGGGGTCGAAGCCGGTGTCGTCGACCAGGCTCATGGCCACCTTCTTCGCATCCTCTGAGTCGCCGGCCACCGGGATCGCGATGCGGCCCGGAGTGCCCGCCGGAACGCCCCGGGTGCGCTGGGTCTCGGCCAGCGCGGCGTTCCACGCCTTGATGACGGGCCGGCCAAGGAGCTCGGAGGTGTACACGCTCTCCACCTGGCCGTTGTCCACCGCCTCGATCTGCCCGCTGAGGACGCCCGGGTAGTAGTTCGAGGTGTCGATGACCACCGTCTCGGCGGGCACCGACGCGAACAGGTCCGCCAGCTGCCCCGCCACCCCGAACGGGATCGCCAGGATGATCGCGTCCCGGCCCTGGACCGACTCGTCCAAGGCCACAGCACGGGCCCCGGCCTCCAGCACCTCGGCCGTGACGGCCTCGGGGCCGCGGGCGTGCGCGACCTGGACGTCGTGACCGGCCAGGCTCAGCTTGCGGGCCAGGTTTCCGCCGATGGCTCCAGCGCCGATAACAGTTATTTTCATGATTTGTCCCTTGGAAGGTCGGACCGCCCCTGCGGGCGGGGTGATGCTGATGTCGTCGAGGCGTGATCGCCGGGCCTTGCCCGATCCCGCGGGGTGTCGAGGGTGTTGCGGCTGCCCGGCCGTGGATGAGGCGCCGACCGCTAGGCGCGGTCACCCGGCTCGCGGTACCCGTGGGCGACGAGCGCCCGCAGCCGCTCGACCGACTCCCCAGTGGCGCCGGTGCCCTTGATCCAGGCGACCGAACAGGACGCGAGGAACAGGTCGTAGCCCGTCACCGACCGGCGCACGTACCCGGTGCGCTGCGCGGCTCGCACGTACGCGTCGGTGGTGGCGATGAGCTCGTCACAGGGGACGGTGAGCGGATTGTCCGGGTCCTGCGCCCGGGTCGCCGCCATGAGCGGTTCGGGCAGTCCGCTGTAGGCGCTGAGGTAGTCCTCCATCGCCCGCAGCCACTGCGTCAGCGCCGTGCTGGCGTCGTCGATGCCGGCGATGTCCTCGCGGCGGGTCACCAGTTCCGCGGTGCGGGACTGGAGCACGGCCGCCAGCAGGGCCTCACGGGTGGGGAAGTGCCGGTACAGCGTTCCCGGCCCGACGCCCGCCTCCTTGGCGACCGCTTCCAGTGACGTACCGACCCCGTCGCGCAGGAAGTGGCGCTGGGCGGCCTCCAGGAGGGCCGCGCGATTGCGCTGGACGTCGGCGCGGGGCTTGCGCCCCTGCTGCTCCCTGGTGTTCATGCGTCCTCCTGCGCTCTTCCGGTCCGGCGACCCACGAAAACGGAGGCGGTCTCCGAATCGCCTCCACGATAAAGCGGAGGCCCCCTCCGGTCAAATCGGGTGCCACCGCCCCGCCTGCGAGCACGGCACGATGCGTGCACCCACCGGAAGCACACGGTCCGAGGCGGAGCGGACCGACCGAACCGAACCGAACCGAACCGGACCGCCCGACCGGACGGGGCCGATGCGCGAACGTGGGCGACGACCGGCCCGGCCTGCCGGGCGTACGGGCCACCCATGGTGGCGAATCACCCCAACCGCGACAGTTCCGCGCGGCCCCTCGTCACGGGCCGAGCCTCGCGCAGCGCCCGCTTCAGTCCGTCGGTGACCGCGCCGATGATGTGAGCGTGGACGCGAGGGTCGTCCGGCAGAAACAAGGGTTCTACAGCCCTTGGGTGTTCTTCGCCGTCCCCGGGGCGGCGAAGAGCAGTCCTCCGGTGCGATCTCCAGGCCATGGCAGGGGCGTCTTGCTGTAGCGGGAGCGGGGCAGGCGTATAGGGAGGCATGACGCCGTGTACGGAGACCGGCATGACGAATGAGCGTCTGCCGTGGTGTCGGGGCTGATGCACTTTGGGCGAGGTCCGCGATGGGCGGGTGGACGCGGCCGCCGTAACAGGCGTGGAGCCGCCCGCGTTGGATCGTCCGGCCAGGAAGGAGGGGCCAGGACATGCCGGGATCCTTCTGCCGGGGAGGGGGCTGAGGGCGCCGGTAGGCCTGCTGGCGGGATGTGCCGGCAGCGCAATGCGAGCGCAACCGCGTGGCTCGGCGCGCGGAAACATCGGCGAGCCAGCTTGGGGTTATGTTTCATTTGGGCTGGTTCATGGGCAGTGGCTTCAGCGTTCAGACCTGGGCGCAGGATCCGTGGGCGGGTAACACCGGCCGCGACTGGATGAAGGGCGACCTGTTCGTCGACCTGGCAGCGGCGCTAGAGCGGGCTTGCTTCGACTACTTGCTGGTCGAGGACACGAGCATGGTCGAGGACGCCTACGGCCGCTCGATGGAAACGACACTCAAGTACGGTCTGCTGGCCCCGAAGAACGACCCCGTCCCGCTGATTCCGCTGCTGACGCAACGCACGAAGCACATCGGCATCGCGGTGACCTTGTCGACGAGCTTCTACCACCCCTTCATGGCGGCCCGGACGATGACCACCCTCGACCACCTGACCGAAGGGCGCGTCGGACTGAACGTGGTCACCGGAAGCTCGTCGCGGGCGGCGCAGCAGTACGGATACGACACGCTGATGAAGCACAGCGAGCGGTACGAGATGGCCAAGGAGTGGATGGAGGCCGTCGGGGCGTTGTGGGACTCCTGGGAGGAGGGTGCCGTCCTCGTCGACCAGGAGACGCCGCGCTACGCCGACCACACGAAGGTGCATCCGGTCGATTTCGAGGGGAAGTACTTCAGGACCCGCGGACCGCTCAACACCATCCCAGGGCCGCAGCGTCGTCCGGTCATCGTGCAGGCCGGGGCCTCGCCGGCGGGCCGTGACCTGGCCGCCAAGTACGCCGAGTCGATGCTCGCGCACGGCACCGGCATCGAGCAGATGAAGGCGTTCCGGCAGGACATGCACCGCCGCATGAAGGAGTACGGTCGCGACCCGGCCACGCTGAAGATCCTCTTCCTCATCGACCCGGTACTCGGTGACACCGATCGCGTCGCGCAGGCGCGCGTGGAGGACATGCAGGCCGCCCGCTGGAGCGACCACGCGATCGAGCGGGGGCTGTGGGGGCTGAGCTACACCTCCGGCGGAGAATTCGACTTCTCCACGTTCGATCTCGACAAGGAAGTCCCCGACGTCTGGGGCAACGGTGAGACGAGCACCCTGCGTACGTTCGTCGAAGGCGCCCGCGGCAAGACGCTGCGCGAGGCCATCGCCACCGTCGACACCCACGCCGGCCTCGCGTTCGTCGGCTCGCCCGACACGGTGGCGTCGAAGATGGGTGAGGCGATGGAGGAGATCGGCGGCGACGGCTTCCTCATGTCGCCGACCGTCACGCGGCGCAACATCGCCGAGATCGCGGACGGCCTGGCGCCCGCCCTGCGGAAGCGCGGCCTCATCAGGGACGGCTACAACCACAGCACGTTCCGCGAGAACCTCCTCGAATTCTGACGGCGCAATCCGAGAGGTACTGATGCGACGCGAGTGTGTCACCTGGCGCACTTTTACTGCTCGCAAGATGGAGGCACGCCAGCGACTGCCGTGCTTTCAGGTCGACAGTGGGCCCAGAGCAGGAGGCATTGGTGGCTACTACGGAACCCCGACAGCAGAGATCGGCGGACTTTCCGGCTGGATTGGACCGCCGCGGATTCTTGAAGGCCGGCGGTCTCGCCATCGGCGGTGTCAGCCTCGCGTCACTGATCGCCGCGTGCGGTCCCGAGGGCAGCGGTGGCGGGGGGTCGGGCGGTTCGGAGCTCACCCTGCGGATTCCGTTCCTGGCCGATATGCAGGTTCCCGACCCGGACATCATGTACGAGGGCGAAGGCGTCCAGGTCATGGAATCCGCCTATGAAGGACTTGTCCGCTACAAGCCAGGTACCTCGGAGTTCCTTCCGGGGCTGGCGAAGTCATGGACGCTATCGCCGGACCAGCTGACGTACACGTTCACGCTGCAGCCGAACGTGAAGTTCCACGACGGGACCATCGCGGACGCGGAGTCGTGGCGGAAGACCTTCGAGCGGCGCGCCAAGATCGCCCAGGGCCCCGCCTACATGGTCGCGGGAGTGGCCAAGACCGAGGCGCCCGATCCCACCACGTTCGTCGTGACGCTCAAGTCGCCGAACAACGCGTTCCTCCACTACATGGCCTGCCCATGGCAACCGCTGGCGACGAGTCCCACCGCGGTGAAGAAGTACGCCGCCGGCGGCGACCTCGCGCAGAAGTGGCTGAAGACGCATGACGCGGGCACCGGGCCGTACATCATCAAGGAGTTCGTGCCGGGCAGCCATTACACGCTTGAGGCATTTCCCGGCTACTGGGGCCAGAAGCCCGCGTTCAAAACCGTCCGTATCGCGATCACGCCGAGCATCGCGACGCAGAAGCTGCAGCTCGACGCGGGCGCGTTCGACATGGTGACCAAGGGCTTCGCGGTCCGGGACGTGCTGCAGTACCAGAAGAACCCGCAGTTCCGGGTCATCAATTCCTACGGCGGCGTGGGCGAGGCGATCTGGCTGAACCCGAACGCCGGCGTCTTCGCCAACCGGGCGCTGCGCAAGGCCATGCTCACCGCCCTGGACCGCAAGTCGATCGTCGACACGGCGTGGAGCGGCCTCGCCACGGTCCAGAAGGGTCTCTTTCCCGAGAACACGCTCTCCTCGAAGCTGGCACCGTTCCCGGCTCAGGTGGACACCGCCCCGCTCAAGGCGCTGGCGGCAAGCCTGAAGGGGAAGACGATCGACCTGGCCTGGGGCTCCGACGGCGGCGCGCCGCGGCAGCAGATGGCCGAGCTCATCCAGACCCAGCTGGCGGCGCTGGGCCTCACCGTCACCGTCCGCGAGCTGCCGACGTCCGAGGAGTTCGACCTGCCCAACCAGCCGGCCTCCAAGCGCCCGGACATCCTGGTCTCCTTCCTCGGCGGGGACGCGCTGCACCTCGACACCACGCTGCGGATCCTGCTGCGCACCGGTGCCAAGCCGCTGAACTTCTTCCAGTACTCGAACCCGGAACTCGACAAGCTGATGGACCTGGCGGTCAAGCAGCCGACGCCCGCGAAGACGGACGCTGTCTACGCGACCTGCAGCAAGATCATCGTTGATGAGGCCATCTGGATCCCGCTGTGCATCACGCCGAACTCCACGATCGCGCACAGCTACGTGACCGGGATCGAGGACAACTCCTACTACCCGGCGATTTTCTGGCCGCAGTCCCTGAAGAGGGTCTGATCAAGACCTGGTCAGGCCTTCTTGAGGGCCTGACCAGAAAGTTCTGGCGTCATACGAGAGCGGCAGTGTCCTGAGGCAGGCAGTGTGTACGTAGCTGGGCATGAAGATCGGCGTGGATCCCTCACGAAGCTGTTGATCAGCTCGTGGATGTGGCATCTGACGCGGTGGGACGGACTTTTCCTCGGGACCTACCTGGTGACTCACCTGGGCGGGCGTCCTATCGCCAACCAGCTCGCCGGGTTCGCGATGTTCTCGCCGATGCTGCTGGGGGCGTATGTCGCGTCCAGGACGCGACGCGACGTGGAGCCGCGCCGGCTCGTGCTCTGGACAGAACTCACGCTGCTGCCGATCTCGGCGGTGATGATCGCGGTCGTGAGCACCGGTGCCGTCCAGACCTGGATGGTGTACCTGTTCATGCTCGCATACGGGTTCGGCGGCCTGGTGAACATGACCGCGCAGCGCGAACTGCTGTTCCGCATCGCTGGGCCTGAGCACTCGCATCGCGCGCTCAGCGCCGAGATGGCGGGCCTGGCGAGCGCGACGATGCTCGGCCCGCTGATCGGCGGCGTCACCATCGGAGTGTTCGGCCTCGGCACCGCGTTCGCCGTTCCCGGGGTGCTGCTCGGCTGCTCCACCGTCCTGCTGTGGCGCGCGACCCGCGGGATGCCGGCCGACGCGCCGGCGACCGTCGGGCCGGACTCCGCGTCCACGGCCGCGCCGGGCCCGACGGGCTGGCAGTTGCTGCGGCGCTCTCGAGGGCTCAGGGTGGTCCTCCTGGTGACGGTGATCTGCAACCTCTCCTACTTCGCGTTCATGCCGCTCGTCCCGGTCATCGCGAAGGGCCTGGGCGCCGGGGCGGCGATGGCCGGGGTGATCGGCGCCGCCGCCGGCACGGTGCAACTGGTGACGGCGGCGGCGCTGGTCATCTGGCCGGCCCGGCGGCCGGGCGCGTCCTACGCCTTCGCGGTGGCTCTCTGCCTGTGCTGCCTGGGCGTGCTGGCCTACGCCCCCGTAGTCGCGGTGGCTCTCCTCGCACTCGGCGTGGCAGGGATCGGTCAGGCCTACTTCGGCACGATGCAGGCGACCCTGTCGGTGGACGCCGTCGACCCCCACGAACGCACCGCCGCGCTCGGCCTGCTGAGCACCACGATCGGCCTCGCGCTGCCGTCCGGCATGGTGATCCTCGGCGTTACGTCCAGTCTGCTCGGTACCCACCTGGCCATGCTCGTGTCGGCCGTGGTGGGGCTTGCCGCGCTCACGACGACGCTGCTGGGCAACCCGCAGCTGATGCGGTCACCCACGACGGCAAGGCCCATGACGGTGAGCACGGAGACCGCGACCACGGAAACCTGACGGGCTGTAACGCGGACCGGTGTCGCGGAGAAGGCAACCCGGTCGCCGCGCGGCCGGAGCTACTTCCTGCCGGGCGCGGCGTCGCCGATGGAGGCGTGCCCCGAAGGCGAACGAGCGGCGCGGCTGCCGCTGACTCACACGGGGCGCAGCTCAAGCCAAGGACAAGGCGACGTCCGCTCATCCACGGCGAAGCCGGCGGACCGCTCCTCCCCGAGGCCGCACAGGTGACGCCGAGCTCTGGAAGACAGCGCGCGCACGGGCGGCAGCCGCAGCCGCAGCCGGTCACGGACCATCGGCGGCCGACTCAGGGACTACGTCTCAAGGGCAGCGCCACGATCCGACGGGACGCCTCGTCGTCGAAAGGGACACCAAGCCGAGCGCGTCGACGGGCAGCGGCACAGCGGCCGTGGACGCGGTGTCCGGTCTCGGGTCCGCGGGTGACCAGTCCCTCGTCGGGCCGGCGGCTACGCGATGGCCACACGACGCCCGACGAAGTGGGTGAGCTGCACGCTGCCCAGCAGGACGACGGCGATGAGCCAGAAGAGCGCGGCCATCCCGGCCTGCGTGCCGAGCACGGCGCAGCCGACAGTCCCGGCGAGGACACCGATGCCGGCCGAGATGCGGAATTTCGCCAAGCCGGCCGAGGAGTCGCCGACCTGGGCGACCACCAGCACGGGAAGGCTCGCGGTCGCCCCGGCGAGGCTGACCCCGAGCAGCACCGACATCGCCAGGTAGACCGTCAGATCGGAGGTGAGGGCGAGCACCGTCGCGCATACCGCGCCCAGGGCGAACGCGGTGAGGAGCACGGCGACGACTCCGACGCGCCGGATGATGCGGTACGCCACGGTGAGAACGGCGATCTCGGAACCGGACATGAGCGCGATCCCGACGGCGATCGCGACGGTGGGGTACTGGCGTGCCGCGCCCGCGAGCGGCAGAGCGGTGAACAGCACGCCGCCGCGGAGGAATTCGCCGCTCATCGCCAGCACGAGAGCGGCGCCACCGCCGGTCGACCTGCCGAATCGAGGCAGGCCGAGCCGCGGTCGCGGCATGCCGGGGGGCGGCGTCAGGCTGGGCAGCGCGAAAGCGAGCACGACGGCGGCTGCCAGCGCGCAGACTCCAGTGACGACGAACGCGATCTGATAGCCCGCCTTGCCGCTGATCAGCCCGGCGAGCAGCAGCCCGCCGGGCGACCCGACCGCACCGCCGAAGAGGAAGGCGGCGTTGAACCGCCCCAGGGCACGGGGCGTCTCCCCGGGCACCGGGTGCACCCGCACAGCCGCCTGCAGGCCGGCACCGAGCATCATCCCGCCGCCGAACCCCTGCACGACACGGGACGCCATCAGCAGCACGGTGTCGGGCGCCAGTCCCATCCCGATGGACGACACGCCGAACAGGGACAGTCCGGCGGTGAGGGCGACCCTGGCGTCGAGGCCGGGCACCAGCCGGGTACCGAACACGTCGATCAGAATGACGCCCACTGCCGAGGCCAGCATGAAGATGCCGATGTACACGCTGCTTCGCGAAAGCTCGCGGCCGTAGAGCACCTCCAGCGGGGCCGTGAAGCTCATCGTGACTCCACCGGCCGCCATCAAGGGGAGGAACCATCGCGCCCGACGCGTCCATACGGCACCACGTTCGGCGTACTCGACCGACAGTCCCACCGGCCACCTCCCGACCTTGGGCAGTGGGCGCACCGACGGTTCGACGCCCCAGAGATCCGCCTGCCTCAAGAGACCGCGCCGACATGAACCCGGTGATTCGTTGTGGTTCTGGACGTATTGCGCGGGCGCGTCGCCCGCGAGACAGCCGGACACCGGCGTAATCACCAGCGCCGACTCCCGTCACGCGGCCAAAACGATCTCCCGGTTCGATGGCGTAAAACCAAGGAGACGGTCATGACCCGCGACAAGCGCATCCACCTCGCATGGTTCCTCGGCCACGGCTTCGGGGTCAGCGACTGGCGCAGTCCGTGGCACGGCACGGGCGGGCACGACTGGATGCGCCCCGACTTCCACCAGGACTTCGCGCGTTCCCTGGAGCGTGCCTGCTTCGACTACCTGATCATCGAGGACAGCAGCTTCGTCTGTGACGCCTACGGCCAGTCGTCGGAGATCTACCTGAGCAACGCGATGACGGTGCCCAAACACGATCCGGCGGTACTCGCCTCGGTCATGCTGCTGGCGACGCGGCGCCTGGGCGTCGTCCCGACGCTGACCGTGACGGAATACCCGCCGTTCCTGCTGGCCCGGCTCGTCGCCACACTCGACGGTCTCTCCGCCGGCCGCGCCGGGTGGAACATCGTCACCGGCAGCTCCGACCGGGCGGCCCAGAACTACGGCAAGGATGCCCAGCCGCCGCACGACCTGCGCTACGACATGGCGCAGGAGATGACGGACCTGGTGAAGCAGCTGTGGGGGTCGTGGGAGCCGGACTCTATCCGGGCCGACATCGCCGCCGGGGTCTTCGCCGAGCACACCAAGGTCAACCCGGTCGACTTCAGCGGCACGTACTTCACGTCCCGTGGTCCGCTGAACACCGCCCCTTCCCCGCAGGGCCGTCCGGCCCTGGTCCAGGCGGGCGGATCGGCGCGCGGACGCGAGTTCGCGGCGCGTAACGCCGACAGCGTCATCGCCTCGGCCAACACGCCGGAAATGATGAAGGAGTACCGCGACGACGTGCGGGCCCGCGCGGCGGCCGCCGGACGCGACCCGGACGAGATCAAGATCCTGTTCCTCATCACCCCGTACCTCGGCGAGACCACGGCCGAGGCACGCGACCGCAAGGCCCGCCACGACGACGAGGCGTGGCAGCACCCGGAGCGTGGGCTGGCCGGCATGGGGTTCATCACCGACATCGACTTCTCCGGCTACGACGTCGACACGCCGCTCGGGCAGCTCCAGACCACGTTCAGCACCAACGGCCACCAGAGCTCGCTGGCGCTGCGGCTCGGCAAGGGCGAGCAGGCGACGCTGCGTGAAGTCGCGGCCGGGGGTTACGCGTTCGAGCCGGTCGGCACCCCCGCCGAGGTCGCGGACCAGGTGGACACCATCATGTCGGAGGTCGGTGGCGACGGGCTGCTGTTCAACGTCAGTCCGCTCAACCGCCGCACCATCGCCGAGATCACCGACGGGCTGGTCCCCGAACTCCAGGCCCGCGGCCTGTCCCGCACCCGCTACGACCACCCGCATCTGCGCGGCAACCTGCGCGCCTTCTAGACAGGCCGCCGGGCGAGCAGTTCGTAGGACCGCAGGCGGGCGGTGTGATCGCCCACGAGGTCGCAGATCATCAGCTCCTGAGCTCCGCTCTCGGCGCCGATCAGCGCGAGCTGCTCGCGCATCCGCTCCGGTGACCCGGACAGGTGGCGTGGCCAGTGACCCGGTTTGACGGCGACCGGTGCCGGAACGTGGCCGAGTTCGGCGAGCGCGCGCGCCGGGGTCGGCAGTGGCAGATCGACGGCGGGGTCCCGGTCCGCGACACGGCGGGCGTGCAGTTCGGCGCCCGCGCGCAGCATGTCGGCCTCTTCGTCGGTCGGGGCGCAGACCGCGCTGACGGCGAGCATCGCGTGGGGCACCGCCCCGCCGGAAGACGGGCGGAACGCCGAGCGATAGATCGACAGCACCGACGGCGCGTCCCGCGGATTGAGGAACGCGGCGAAGCAGTACCGCATGCCGAGTTGGCCGGCCAGGACGGCGCTCTCGGCACTGGACCCGAGCAGCCACGGCTGTGGCCCGCCCGCCACGCCCGGGGAGAGCGGATACGCGGTAAAAGGGTGCTCCGGCGGGAAGTCGTGCGAGAGCCACGCCAGCAGCTCGGCCAACTGCTCCCGATACCCCATCAGCGCGGTCGCCGCGGCCAGCGCGGCGAACTTGGGGTCGTCGTCGTAGTCGTCCGCGCCACCCAGGGCCGCCTCCACCGGCGGTGGGCTGCTGCCCCGCCCGACGCCCAGGTCGATGCGGCCGGGGAACAAGGCGTGCAGCACGCGGAAGGTGTCGGCCACCTTGTACGGACGGTACTTGTCGACCAGCACCGCCCCCGAGCCGACGCGGATGCGCGAGGTCAGCGTGGCCAGGTGCGCGATCAGCACCTCGGGTGCCGACCCAGCGTTGCGGTGACCGATGCCGTGGTGCTCGGCGACCCAGTACCGTTCGTAACCCGCTCGCTCCGCGACCGAGATCAGCGACGCGCTCTGCTTGAAGGCATCCGTGCCCGTCCCGCCGGGCGGGACGGGCGACATGTCCAGGATCGAGTAACGCAATCAGAACTCGCGCAACGTGTCGCGCAGCTGCGACGTCGTGTACTGCGTGCGGGTCAGCCCGCGACGCTGCAGCGCGGGGATGAGCCCTTCACAGATCTCGGTGATGTACTGCTTGCTGACCCGCATGTACGGGGCGCTGATCAGGAAGCCGTCTCCACCGCCCATCGCCTCGTTGGCCTCTTCCATCTTCTCGGCGACCTGATCGGGCGTGCCGACCAGTTCGATGGAGTCCGACGTCCCGCCGTTGTCGAGGACGAGCTGGCGCAGCGTCTTGTTGCTGCCCCACTGGGCGAACTTGTCCAGCGATCCCCGCTCACCGTTGGTCTCCAGACGGGGAAGCGGCTTGTCGAGGTCGAACTGGGAGAAGTCGATGTCGGTGACGGACGACAGCCCGGCCAGCGACTGCATGATCGCGTCAGGATCGGAGTCCATGCGCTGCTTCTTCGCACGCGCCTCCTCCTCGGTGGCACCGAGGACGGGGCCTATGACGAACAGCACCTTGATGTCGTCGGGGTTGCGGCCCTGCGCCGCGGCCCGGGCCCTTACGTCATCCCGGTAGGACTTCATTCCCTCCACCCCGTTGGCCACGGCGATGATCGAGTCGGCGGACTTGGCGGCGAACTGCCTGCCGCGCGGCGACCCGCCCGCCTGGACGAAGACCGGACGGCCCTGCGGGGAGCGCACTGTGTTCAGCGGGCCGCGGGACTTGTAGTACTTGCCCGAGAAGTTGATGGGGCGGACCTTCTTGAAGTCCGCGTACGTGTTGGTCTCCCGGTCACGGACCACCGCGTCCGGCTCCCACGAGTCCCAGAGCCTGCACACCAGGTCGACGTACTCGTCCGCCTTGTCGTAGCGCAGGTCGTGCTCGGTGAGCTTGTCCATGCCGAAGTTCTGCGCCGAGCCGTCCTCGCCCGAGGTGACGATGTTCCAGCCGAAGCGCCCCTCGGCGATGCTGTCCAGCGTGGAGCAGAGCCGGGCCAGCATGAAGGGCGGGTAGAAGGTCGTCGACATCGTCGCGACCACGCCCATCCTGGAGGTGGCCGCCGCCATGATCGCGGCCAGCGGCGACGGGTCGCCCTTGGGCGCCATGCTGGCGTACTTCAGATACGCCTCGGAGGTTCCACCGTAGGCCTCGGACACCATGAGCGTGTCCTCGATCATGATGTAGTCGAAGCAGGCCCGCTCCATCGCCTGGGCCATCTCGATGTAGAACTTCCCGTTCCAGGGCATGCCGTCGTTGCCGAACGGTGTGTTCCACTCGTTCGTCGTGAAGTTCATGAACCAGCCCATGTGGAACTTCTTGGCGGCCATGTCAGAACTCCCGCAGGTGATCGCGCAGCATGGTGGTGGTGTACTCCTGACGGGTGCGGCCCATTTTCTGCAACGCGGGTATCAGTCCGTCGGTGATCTCGGTGACGTAGCGGCGGTTGAGCCGCATCACCGGACTGGTGATGAGGAACCCGTCGCCGCCGACCTCGTCCATCACCGCGGCCATCTCCGCGGCGACCTCCTCGGGCGTGCCGGTGAACTGGACGTTGCCGCTCAGGCCGCTGCCGGTGACCAGCTCGCGCAGCGTCTTGTCCTTGCCGCGGGAGATGAAGCTGTTCAGCGCGCCGCGTTCGCCGTTCGTCCACACTTCCGGCAGCGGCTTGTCGAGGTCGAACTGGGCGAAGTCGATCTCGGTGATGGACGAGATCTCGGCCAGCATGTACTCGATGTAGCGGGGGTCGTTGAACCACCGCTCCCGCTTGGCCAGCGCCTCCTCCGTCGTGTCGGCGACGATCGGGGCGACGATGTAGAGGACCTTGCAGTGCGCGGGGTCGCGGCCATGGGCGCGCATCCGGGCGTGGATGTCGTCGCGGTAGGCCTTCATCGCCTCGACTCCGTCCGACGGGGCGACGATCGTGTCGGCATGCTGGGCCGCGAGCTCGCGTCCCGGCGGTGACGCGCCGGCCTGGGCGATCGAAGGGCGGTGCTGCGGGGACGGTGCGGTGTTCAGCGGGCCTCGGGACTTGAAGTACTTGCCTTCGAAGTCGATCGTGTGGACCTTGGTGTGGTCGGCGTACGTACCGGTGGCGTAGTCGCGCACGATCGCGTCCGGCTCCCACGACTCCCAGAGCCTGCTGACCAGCTCGAGGTACTCACTGGCACGGACGTAGCGCTCGTCGTGCTCGTAGAGCTTGTCGAGGCCGAAGTTCTGCGCGGCCCGGTCCTCGCCCGACGTCACGACGTTCCAGCCGAACCGTCCCTTGGTGATGTGGTCGATGGTGCTGGACAGCCGGGCCAGCAGGAACGGGGGATAGAAGCTGGTCGACATCGTCGGGATGACGCCCAGCCGGCTCGTGGCATTGCCCATCAGCAGGGCGAGCGGAACGGGGTCGTGCTTGGGGTTCACCCCGTGTTTGAGGTCGTGCTCCATCGTGCCGCCGAAAGCGGTCGACACCATGAGCTTGTCCTCGATCAGCACATAGTCGAACTTGGCCCGCTCCAGATCCTTGGCCATCTCGACGTAGAAGTCACCGGTGAAGTCGCGTCCGCCGTCCCCCCAATTCCCGTTCCATTCGTCCGCGACGAAGTTCAGGAACCATCCCAGATGAAACTTTCCTGCCATGCCCTACCGTCCTCTCGATGTGCTCGTATCGAGAGGACCAGCGGGCCATTACCCCGCAATGTCTGCTTGGTACCCCCGCCATTGCGCTGCCGCCGGGTCGTCGAGGCCGCCGCTGCCGGAGCGGTAACACACGCGGCGGACGAACGGTGAGCAGGTCTGGGGTGACCGGCGCGACCCAAGGCGCGCGGATCGAACGAACGGTGCGCGGCCGGTCCGGGCGCTTGTCCGGGATCTCCCCGCGTGGCGGCTTGCGAGCAGGTCGCGGTGCCGGCGCGGTGCCGTCTCCGGGCGCACCAGCGGCCACAACCGGCCCAGCACCCGGGACTGGAGCGCCGCCGTCCGACCGCCGCCACCGGGCTCAGAGGCCGGGCGCCGGCGGAACCCCGCGTACCGCGGCGAAATAGGTACGATCCGCACCTCGGCGTCCGCCCGCTGCTCCAGACGGCGCCGATCACACGGCCCACCGGAGTCGGTCCACGCCTTGCCCGCCGTCGGACGCTCAGGCCGCCCCGGCAGGCCGCCGCAGGCAGTCGTCCTTCTCATGGGGCCCTCTTCCAGGGTCCTGGCAGCATGCCCGCCCTGGACCGCGTCAAGGCCGTAGGCGGACGCCTCGTCACCGGCGGCGCCCGCCGCCAGGCCTCCGACGCACCGCACGCGTACCGCGTCGAGCCGCCCTCGTGTGAATGGCGTCCCGGACTCCCGTCGCCACGACAGGAGGCCTTCGCCCCGGTCCTCTACGTCCGGCCGCTGATCGCGCCCGTCGACTCGCCGGGCCATGGACCGGAGCGCGGCTTACATGGACAGCGAGGCGAGGACACGCAGGTCCGCGGCGGTCGGGTATCGCCAGACGAGATAACCGAGCGGGACCCCCGTCCGGTCGGCCAGCCACTCGTGGTTGAGTTCCGTGGGGTCGGCCTGCCGGGCGGCGTCGACCAGCAGCCGGATGCGGCGAGTGGCCCGGTCCGATGCGATGGCGCGATGGTCGCGAGGCGTCTTGCGCCGAGCGCCGTTCCAGCGCCCGTACCTGGTGTCTCCGGACTTCATGCCGAGGAGTCAAGCGCGCCGCTGTTGCTCGGGGGTCACTCACTGGTTGCGGGTCCTTTGCGCTGGCCGTGGCGCCTCGGGGAGGAAGGCGTGCGGTGTCCTCGCCGACGCCCGAAGCGCTCGGCGGACATGCGCATCGCGGACCCGAACGGCGTAATCCAGACGTCACCGCCGGTTCGGTCGCCCGCAACGGGGATCCGGCGCACTGGTCCTTGACCAACCCGTCCCCGTGCCGCAGGAGGCAGACATCATGGACTCGATCTTGGCCGGCGCCGTCCTCCGCATGCCGTTCGGTGCGCGACCGAGGCATCGCCGCTCCCCGGACAGAGCAGCTCCCACGCAGGCGGGGCTCATCCAAGGACCGGTCGAGCATGGCGACCGGCGAGGCCGCGAGCTCGGCTTCCCCACCGCCAACCTCGTGCTGGGCGACGGGAGCGCGAGCGACGGTGTATGGGCCGGGCTCGTGCAGCTGCCCGAAGGCGACACCTACGGCGCAGCCGTGTCGGTCGGGCGGAGGGCCACCTTCTACGGTCGCGACGGGGTCCGCCTCCTCGAAGCGCACCTGTTGGACTTCTCCGGCGACCTCTATGGCCAGTGGCTGCGGGTCGGCCTATGCCACAGGATTCGACCGCAGCGCCGCTTCTCCGACGGCGAGGCACTGGTCAAGCAGATGCACCAGGACATCGCCGACGTCCGGCTCTGGCTGTCCTCGAACGCCCGTCAGCTGGTCTCCGACGCCAACGCCGACCGCACCTGAGAAGCGACCTGCTGTCCGAGTGTCACAAGAGCGCAATATGCACGTCGCATTTGAGGACGATTCAGGCAACACTCCGGTGCTTCCCTGGCCACGCTGGATTGAACGCCTTTTTGAAGGGGGTTTTCTCGTGCGAATGACTTCCTGCCTCGTCACTCTTCAGAACCATGGCGGTCGGCGGTGACGCCCCACCCCATCGGGCCGCTGCGCCCGGAGACGCAGTACCAGCGGCATCGCCAGACTCCGGACCGGTTGAACAACTCGATGCGCAGGGCCTACGACCTCCTGCGTTCCTCCCTGCAAAGCAGCCCCGAGAGCCTGTACCTGGTCGAGGGTGAGCTGACGGAGGCCTTGTCGGCGAGCCGCAACACCGTGCGTGCGGTCCTGCAGCTGCTGGCCAAGGACGGACTGGTCACGCGCAGCCCGAAGCGCGGCACGCGCTCTGCCAACGTGACGACCTTGCGGGTCAACGAGATCGCCCCCGTCGAGGCGTTCGGCGGCGAGCGCGCCGTCCACGCCCAGCTCCGTGCCCTGGACTACCAGATCCTGGGTTGCCCGGGCTTGGTGCGTGAGCGGCTGCAGCTCGTCGGGGAATGGATCGTGGTCATGATGGAGTCGCTCCTCGTGCAGCACGACATGGTGCTGGGCATCTCGGTGAACTATGTCGCGCTGAGCCCCGAGGAGTCCCGAGATGTCGTCGTCGACGAACCGGACGCGATCTTGTTCCTGGAGAAGCACTTCGACATCAGGATCCGCGGAACCAAGTCGACGACGATCGGTGCGACCGCGGCCGACGCGCAGTCGGCGCGGTTGGTGGGCGTGGGGGTCGGAGCGCCCATGCTCTTCCTGGAGGACATCCTTGAGGACGAGCAGGGCCAGGCCAGGGCGCTGTCGCAGTTCCGGCTGCGGAGCGACCTCGTCGCCTTCCAGGCGAATGCCGTCCGATCGGCCTGACACAGGCCGATCATCCTGCCGGAGGACAGCTCACAACCCCGCCCGGCAGGCCGCGACCACCGCGGCCTGCCGGGCGGGCGTGTGTCCGGCTCTCACTCGTGGCTGTGGGCGGCACTTGCCACCATCGCCGCCCACAGCGCCGCATAGGCGCCGTCCTGCTCGATGAGCTCGTCGTGGGAACCGTCCTCCACGATCAGCCCGTTGTCCACGACCAGGATGCGCTGACAGGCTCGTGCCGTCTGCAGCCGATGCGCGATCAGCAGCGTCGTACGCCCCCTCGCGACCAGTCCCATCGCTCGCTGGACGCGTGCCTCCGTGGCGAGGTCCAGGTTGGCCGTCGCCTCGTCGAGCAGCAGGATCGCGGGGTCGACGACAAGTGCCCGTGCCAGGCTCAGCAGCTGGCGTTGGCCGGCCGACAGGGACCGGCCCTGCTCGCTCACCGGGGTGTGGTAGCCGAGCGGCAGCTCCGCGATGAAGGCGTGTGCCCCCACGGCGCGGGCAGCCCGCTCCACGAGGAGATCGGGTGCCTCGGGGTTCCCGTAGGCGATGTTGGAACGGATCGCGCCCGAGAAGAGGAAGGGTTCCTGGGGGACGAACCCGAGCTGGTGGCGGTAGGCCGCCAGGTCGAGTTGCCGGATCGGGATGCCGTCGACGCTCACCGTGCCCGCGGACGTGTCGTAGAACCGGGCGACCAGCTTGACCAGAGTCGACTTGCCCGCACCGGTGGTGCCGACCAAGGCGACGACCTGCCCGGGCGGGATCTCGAGGCTCACGTCGTCCATCGCGACCAGGCCCGTGCTCTGGTAGGCGAACGTCACCTGGTCCAGGGAGATCCTGCCGGACAGGCGCTTCGGAGTGACGGCGTCCTCGGCGAGCGGGGTACCCGTGGGCGTCTGCAGGAGCTCTCGCAGCTGGACCACCGCGACCTTTGCCTGCAGCCATTGGTCGAAGACGAAGGACAACTGCTGGATCGGCGTGAAGAACTGGTCGAGGTAGAGCAGAAACGCGATCAGCAGCCCGTAGGACAGGTCGCCCTCGATGACACGCGGAGCGGCGACCGCGAGCGCGATGGCCTTGGCGACGGTGCTCAGCAACTGGAGTACCGGGAAGAACCGGGCGATCAGCTCGGCCGAACGGACCCGGGCCTCGCAGTAGGAGTCGGCCAGCCTCGCGAACCGCTGTTCGTTGGCCTCCTGCTGACCGTAGGCCTGGCTGACCGCGGCGCCGGCGAGGCTCTCCTGCATGTTGGCGTAGAGAGCCGACACCCGATCGCGCGCGATCAGGTAGGTCTTGCCGGAAGCGGAGCGGAACCACAGAGTCGAGACCAGCAGGAGCGGCAGCACCGCCGAGACCGCGAGAGCGAGCCGGGCGTCGAACACGGCGAGGCCGACGGCGATGCCGGCACAGGACAGCAGACTCACCATCGCGGTCAGCAGTCCCTGCTGCAACAGCTGGGCGAACGCCTCGACGTCGGAGGTCATCCGGGTCATGATGTTGCCGGCCATGTGCTGCTCGTAGTAGTCGAGCGAGAGTCGTTGCAGGTGTGCGAACGTACGCATCCGCAGCCCGAGCAGCATGCGTTCGGCGGTGCGCTGGGCGAAGTAGATCATCACCCTGCTGTTGACCCAGATGACGCCTTGCACGGCCAGGAGGGCCGCACAGACCCAGGCCAGCATCCGGAAGGAGTCCCGGAGGACGCCGTTGTCGATGCCGAACCTGATCAGTACCGGCGTCGCGATCCACGACACGGCGTCGACGACCACCATGAGCGAGGCCAGCATCAGCGGCTTTGTGAAGGACCGGAAGGCGCTCCCCATGGTGAACCGGTCGTCTGGCGCGGCTGCCTGCGCGAGGTCGATGTCGGGCTCGCCGCGCAGCTCGGGAAGACGCTCCACGGCCTCGATCAGCGTGGGCGACACCGTGGCCAGGCCGGCGAGGGTCGAGGTGTCGCCACTCATACCGGGGCCCTGCGAGCCGGACGCCGCCCGCGTGGCGGCTTCGCTGGTGTGGCTGCTGATCTTCGGCGCGCCCAGCCTTGACACGCCCTGCGGCCAGGCGGCGGGGTCCAGCTCGGCGACCGGTTCCTCGGGCTCTGCCACGAAGTCCGCGTCGGGTCCGGTCAGGAGCTCTCTGAAGAGCTGGGAGCTTTCGAGCAGCTCATCCGCGGTCCCGACGTCGACGATCCGACCGTGGTCGAGCACGATGACCCGGTCCGCCAGGAGCAGGGTCGAATGCCGGTGGGCGATCAGTACGGTCGTCCGCTCGGCCAGGACCTCCCCGAGCGAGCGGTGGATGGCGTGCTCCGTGCGTGCGTCGATGGCCGACGTGGCATCGTCGAGGACCAGCACCTGAGGGCTGGTCAGTGCGGCACGGGCGAGTGCGAGTCGTTGCCGTTGCCCGCCGGACAGGGTGAAGCCGCGTTCGCCCACCACGGTTTCGTAGCCGTCGGGGAGTCCGGCGATGAAGCCGTGCGCATGGGCTGCGACCGCCGCGTGCTCCACCTCGTCGATGGTGGCCGCCGGCCTGCCGAACGCGATGTTGTCGCGGATCGTCGTCCCGAAGAGGAAACCCTCCTCGAACACGATCCCGACGGCGGCACGCAGCGAGGCCAGGGTGTAGTCGCGGACGTCGCGGCCGTCGATGCGCACCACCCCCGACGTGGGGTCGTGGAACCGGGCGATGAGGTGGGCCAGGGTGGACTTCCCCGAACCCGAGGCCCCCACGATGGCGATCCGTTCTCCTGGGTTCACCAGCAGCGAGATGTCGCGCAACACGAGGTCGCCGCCGGGGTAACGGAAGTCGACGTGGTCGAGCTCGAGCAGGCCTGCGGGGTTCTCCAGCCGGACGGCGTGGGGACGCTCCTGCACGCGTGCCTGCACCGACAACAGCTCGACGACCCGCTGGGCGCCGGCTCGCGCCTGCTGGCTGGTGGCCATCAGCCCGGACAGGAAGCGGACCGGGGCGACCAGCTGCAGGACGTAGCTGGAGAAGGCGAGGAACACGCCGAGGGAGACCTGGTCCTCCATGACGAGCCAGCCCCCGAAGCCGAGGATGGCCAGCTGGGTGAGACCGGGAATGGCATCCAGGCCGGCGCCGAACACCGCGGTGATCCTCGCGGTACGGAGCCGGGACTGGAAGAGTTTGCGTGCCTCCTCGTTGAGCGAAGCCTGCTCCTGCTCCTCCTGTCCGAAGGCCTTGACGACCCGGACTCCCGTGACCGCCTCCTCCACGACCCCGGCCACGCTGCCCTGGAACCGCTGGTCCATCCAGCTCGCGGGGAACGACCGGCTGCGGAACCTCATGGCCACGACGAGGAACGCGGGTACGGCCACCACCATCACTGCTGCCAGGAGGGGGGAGAGGGCGACCATCACGGCCAGCGACACAACGAGCAAGGTGACGTTGCCGTAGGCCAGTCCCAGCTGCTGGAGGAACATCTGGATCAGGGTCAGGTCCGATGTCGCTCGGGACATCACGTCCCCGGCACGCAACTCGTCGCGCCGGGATGCGTCCAGGTACTGCATGTGCCGGTGCAGCTTGATCTGCAGGTCGCGCTGGACGTGCACGGCGACTCTCCCGCCGATCGTACGGCGCAGGTAGTTTGCCAGGAAGCTGACGAGTCCGGTGACGAGCAGGAGCGTGATCCAGACGGATCGGGAACGTCTCTCGGAGAGGATCGTGTCATCGAGAACGACCTGCTGGATCAGCGGAACGAGGCCCATCAGACCCATCGCGGCGACGGCGAACCCGACGCCGAGCCAGATGCGCAAGCGCGCCCGCCTGTCGAGCAGGGGAGCCAGCAACTGGAGGGTCCCACGCGCGTACACCGGACGATACTGGTTGTCCACCTCCACGTCGGGCTCGAGGGAGTCTGCTTCGCGCGTGTCGAGTGGAGTGGTCATGGGCACAGGAGAAGGGGCGCGGATTTCCGCGCCCCTTCTCCCGCATTGCCGAACAATTGCGCCCCTCGACGCCTCGGGGCGCTGCGTCGAACTCCCGCCTGCTCTCCGGCGAACGACCGGACTTTCCCACACCGTTCCTGAAGACTGAGCAGAGGCCCGCTCAGCCGCACGCGCGAACGGACTCGGGCGCAAACCGGGGGCCCCGCACGACCACGTCGACCCGGTCGGCCAGAGCGCCGCAAGCTCGCGAGCCGACCATCACACGATCGAGCCAACTCGACGTCGTGCGCACTCTCCTGCGAGGAGTTCCCGACCCCTAGACAGCGATCCGTGGGTCGGCTGCGGCTTGGAGGACGTCGACGACGATGTTGGCCACCACGTAGAGGAGGCCGACGACCAGCGTGATTCCGGCGATGGTGTTGAAGTCTCCCTTGGAGATCGACTGCGAGATGTACAGGCCGATCCCGGGTCTGGCGAAGATCGCCTCGACCAGGATGCTGTTCCCGATCATCCCGGCGAGCTGCAGTCCCATCAGCGCGAGCACCGGGCCGAGGGCGTTGCGCAGTGCGTGCCTGACGAGGATCTGTGTCCCGCCCAGGCCCTTGGCCTTGGCCGTACGGGTGTACTCCGCTCTGAGGGTGCCCTCCAGGCTGCTTCTCAAGACGCGGCCGACGGCCACCGCTGGTGCGATCGCGATGCACAACGCCGGGAGGATGAGATGTTTCAGGTCGTCGAAGAACAGGCTGGGCCGACCCGCCACCAGGCTGTCCGCCAGGAGGAAGCCGGTCGGGCCCGACGGTGCGTCGTACGCTGATGTCTGGCCGGTGACCGGCAGCAGGTCGAGCCAGCGGTAGAAGACCAGCATCGCGAGCAGGGAGGCCAGGAACACGGGCACCGACGCGCCGGAGATCATCACCACCCGCAGCACCCCCGATCCGCGCCACCCTTGCGCCGTGGCCAGCCCCAGGAAGAACCCGATCACGGTGATCAGCACGAGAGCCGTGAACACGAGCTCCAGTGTGACCGGCAGGAATTTCATGATGTCCGACGCGACCAGCGTGCGCGTCACCGACGAAGTCCCGAGGTCACCCTGCACGGCGTGCGCCAGGTAGAGGAAGAACTGCGCCGGCACCGGCTTGTCGAGTCCCAGTTGATGGCGTGCGGCCTCGTACACCTCCGGTGGCGCTTTCTCCCCGACCAGTGCCACGACCGGATCGACCGGCGCCACCTTCTGCAGGATGAAGACCACCAGGACCAGTGCGGTCAGGACGGGAAGCGCTCCGAGGAGCCGACGACCCAGGATCAGCAGCATGATGTCACCTTCACGTTGGTCCGAACCGGTCAGCGGTCACGGATGCGGTCCCTGAGTGCGTCGCCGGCGAAGTTGCTGACGATGGCGATCAGGGCGACGGCTGCAGCGGGAAACACGGGGATCCACCACGCGCTGAAGATGTTGGTCATGCCTTGGGCACTCATCGCCCCCAGTTCCGGCGCCGGCTGCGGCGCGCCCAGACCGAGGAACGACAGGCTCGAGAGCATCAACACCAGCGCCGACACGTCGAGGCTCGCAGTGATGATGGTGACCGGGACGGCTCCGGGCAGCAGGTGCCTGGTGAGCCGGCGCCTCCGTCCGGCCCCCGAGATCTTGGCCGCCTCCATGTGGGGAGAGGCCCGCAGCTTGCGTACCTCCGCGCGGATGATGCGCGTGTACAACGGCCACCACACGATCGAGACGCCGACGAGGGTGTGGAAGTAGGACGGGCCGAGGGCCGCGACCACCGCGACCGCCAGGATCGGCCCGGGCAGCGCCAGGAACACGTCGGTGATCCGCATCAGGATGCTGTCGACGACGCCGCCGACGGCCCCGGCGACGAGACCGATCAGCCCACCGAAGAGGACACCGGAGGCGACGACCGCCAGCGCGCCCCACCAGCTCGTGGACATGCCGACGAGAACGCGACTGAGCACGTCACGTCCCACCGTGTCGGTGCCTAGGAGATAGCCGGATCCGGGCGCGGACATCGCCGGCCCGGCAGGCACCAGCGGGTCATAGGGCGCGATGGCCTTGGCGAAGACCGCGACGAAGAACATCATCGCCAGTGCGGCGAAGGCGGCCCAACCGGCCACCGGCGTGCCCTGGAAGTACTGTCTGAGGCCTTGACCGAACCTGGTCCCGACCGGGACCAGATCCTTGGCGACGTAGGGCTCAGCAAGAGCCATGGCTCCTCCGTAACTCGACGGCCCGCTCGTCCTCGACCTTGCGGTCACGGGCTCCTGATGAGATTCACCGGGCACCAGTGCACATCTCGGTGGTATCGCCGCAAGTTCACTTGCGTTGCTGGTTCATTGCGCGCGGGACGGGCGCATTTCACCCAGGAATCTCGACCCGGCCAACGCAGCTGTGCACAGCAGGACCAGCCCTCCGCCGACCACGCATCCCGTCGTCCCCAGCGCCCCGAAGAGCAGGTTGACGCTGCCCGAGCCGCTGAACGAGCCCACCCCGCAGGCGATCCGGTAGTTGGCCACGGCGATCGACGGGTCCGGGCTGGTGGCGACGACCAGCACCGGTGGTGCTGCCAGAGCGACTCCGTCGACGAGCCCGAACAGCACAGCCGCGGCGAGGAAGCCACTGAGCGAACGGGCGACCGCCAGCGTGCCCAAGGCGACCACACCCAGTCCGAGCGCCCACACGAGCGCCCGAGCAGGAGGGACCTTCTCGAACAGCGAACCCGAGGTGCCCAGGACCGCGATCTCCACCATGGAGAGCACGCCCAGGGAGATTCCGATGCCGGCGGCGGTGAGACCCGCCGCGTCTCCGATCAGCGGGAAAGCGGTGTTCTCGATCCCGCTGCGCAGGTAGTTGCCGATGAGCCCGAGCGCGAGCGCGACGCGGGCTGCTCGGCCGACCGTGAGGCGGGGCAGACCGATACGGGGTCTGCCGACCTCGTCCGAGGCCGGCAGACGCGGTAGCAGCACGACCACCAGCGCGCCCGCCGCCAGGCCCGCTCCGCAGCAGACCGCGAAGGCGATCCGGTATCCGTCGACCCCCGCGTGCTGTGTGGCCAGGATGCCGCCGACCGGTGTACCGACGGAGCCGCCGAGCATCTGCAGGCTCGCGTTCGAACCGAGAGCGCGGTGCGGGCGGGCGCGCATCCGAATCGTCACCTGCAGTGCCGCTCCGGCGACCACAGCGCTGGCCAGGCCCTGCACGACCCGGGCGGCGATCAGCGCCGGCGCGCGGTCAGCCAGCCCGTAACAGGCCTCGCTGACCGCGAAGAGCACCATCCCGACGACGGCGGTCGAGCGAGCGTCGATCCGGGTGACGACCCGCGTTCCCAGGACGTCGACCAGCATCAGTCCCGCCGCGGAGCTCACGATGAAGACGGTGACGAGGAACGGGCTCAGTCCCAGCTTGATCGCGTAGAGCAGCTCGATCGGCGCGGTCATGGCCATCACGAACCCGACCAGGACCATGGTCAGCTCAGGCCCGGCCGATTTCCGGAACCGGGCAAGCGCGCTGCCGTGGGACGTGTGCTGTGTGGTCACACCCGCACGCGATCAGAACTCACGGAGTGTCTCGCGCAGGGTGGACTTGGTGTACTCGGTGCGGGTGAGGCCCTGGCGCTGCAGCGCGGGCATCAGGCCGTCACAGATGGCGCTGATGTAGTTGCGGGACAGGTCCCAGCCGGGCTTGCTGATGAGGAAGCCGTCGCCACCGACCTCCTCCATCGCCTCGCCCATCTTCTTGGCGACCTGCTCCGCAGTGCCCACCAGCTCCAGCCCTCGCTTGGCGCGGTGCAGCACCAGCTCGCGCAGTGTCTTGGGGCCGGGAGTGCCGTCGCCGCGCATGAAGTACTCGAGGGATCCGCGTTCGCCGTTGGTGGTCAGGCCCTCGGGGAGCGGCTCGTCCAGGTCGAACTGCTTGAAGTCGATCTCGGTGTTGGAGGAGATGTTCACCAGCGACTTCTCGATGTACGACGGGTGATGGTGAAGCCGCTCGACCTCGGCGCGGGCTTCGGCTTCGGTGGCGGCGATGGTGGGCGAGACGACGAAGAGGAGTTTGATGTCGTCGGGGTTGCGGCCGGCTGCTTCGGCGCGGGCGCGGATGTCGTCGCGGTACTCCTTCATGCCCGCGATGCCGGTGCCGACCGCGATGATCGCGTCGGCGGCGCCCGCGGCGAACGCACGGCCCCGGGGAGAGGCTCCCGCCTGGAGGAACGCGGGGCGGTGCTGGGGCGAGGGGACGGTGTTGAGAGGACCGCGGGACTTGAAGTACTTACCGTCGAAGTCGATGGTGCGGACCTTGCGGTAGTCCGCGAAGGTGTTCGTCTCGCGGTCCATGACGACCGCGTCGGGCTCCCACGAATCCCAGAGTTGGTTGACGACATCGAAGTATTCTTCCGCGACGTTGTACCGCTCGTCGTGTTCGGGCAGCCCTTCGAGACCGAAGTTCTGGGCGGCGCGGTCCTCGGCGGAGGAGACGATGTTCCAGCCGAAACGGCCCTCTGCGATCGAGTCGACCGTGGAGCAGGCCCGGGCCAGCAGATACGGCGGGTAGAACGACGTCGACATCGTCGCCACCACACCCATCTTGGAGGTGTTGGCGGCGAGCAGAACGGCCAGCGGGATCGGGTCCTGCTTGGGCGCGAACGCCGAGTGCTTCAGCGCCCCTTCCATGGTGCCGCCGTAGGCGTCGGCCACCATGACGGTGTCCTCGATCATGATCAGGTCGAAGCAGGCCCGCTCCATCGACTGGGCCATGTCGACGTAGAACCTGCCGTTGGCCCAGTTCTTCACGTCCGGGGAGGCCCACTCGCTGTCCCACTCCGGCGGGATGAAGTTCATGAACCAACCCATGTGGAACTTCTTCGGCATGATGTCTCCTACTCGGTCCTGGCGCGGTTCTCGTGGAAGTCCGTGAATGTCTGCGGTGGGCTCAGAACTCGCGGAGCGTCTCGCGCAGGGTGGACTTGGTGTACTCGGTGCGGGTGAGGCCCAGGCGCTGCAGCGCGGGGACCAGGCCGTCCGTGATCGAGTGGATGTACTTCCGGTTCAGATCCCAGCCGGGCTTCATGATGAGGAAGCCGTCGCCGCCGATCTCCTCCATCGCCTCCCCCATCTGCTGGGCGACCTGCTGCGCGGTCCCGACGAACTCGACGCCTGTCTTCGCCCAGTCGATCGCGAGCTGACGCAGTGTCTTGGGGCCGGGGGTGCCGTCGCCGCGCATGAAGTGTTCGAGGGATCCGCGTTCGCCGTTGGTGGTCAGCCCTTCCGGGAGCGGCTCGTCCAGGTCGAACTGCTTGAAGTCGATCTCGGTGTTGGCCGAGATGCTCACCAGGGTCTTCTCGATGTAGATGGCGGACGAGGTCAGCCGTTCCACCTCGGCGCGGGCTTCGGCTTCGGTGGCGGCGATGGTGGGCGAGACGCAGAAGAGGAGTTTGATGTGGTCGGGGTTGCGGCCGGCTGCTTCGGCGCGGGCGCGGATGTCGTCGCGGTACTCCTTCATGCCCGCGATGCCGGTGCCGACCGCGACGATGGCGTCGGCGGCGCCCGCGGCGAACGCACGGCCCCGGGGAGAGGCTCCCGCCTGGAGGAACGCGGGGCGGTGCTGGGGCGAGGGGACGGTGTTGAGAGGACCGCGGGACTTGAAGTACTTACCGTCGAAGTCGATGGTGCGGACCTTGCGGTAGTCCGCGAAGGTGTTCGTCTCGCGGTCCATGACGACCGCGTCGGGCTCCCACGAATCCCAGAGTTGGTTGACGACGTCGAAGTATTCTTCCGCGACGTTGTACCGCTCGTCGTGTTCGGGCAGCCCTTCGAGACCGAAGTTCTGGGCGGCGCGGTCCTCGGCGGAGGAGACGATGTTCCAGCCGAAACGGCCCTCTGCGATCGAGTCGACCGTGGAGCAGGCCCGGGCCAGCAGATACGGCGGGTAGAACGACGTCGACATCGTCGCCACCACACCCAGGTGGGTGGTGTTCGCGGCCACCTTGACCGCCAGCGGCACGGGGTCGTGCTTGGGCGCGAAGATCGAGTTCTTCAACGCGCCTTCCATGGTGCCGCCGTACGCGTCGGCGACCATGACGGTGTCCTCGATCATCATGAAGTCGAAGCAGGCCCGCTCCATCGACTGGGCCATGTCGACGTAGAAGTCGCCGTTCGCCCAGTTCTTCACGTCCGGGGAGGCCCACTCGCTGTCCCACTCCGGCGGGATGAAGTTCATGAACCAACCAAGGTGGAATTTCTTCGTCATCGTGCCCGTCCTCAGAACTCGCGGAGCGTCTCGCGCAGGGTGGATGTGGTGTACTCGGTGCGGGTGAGGCCCAGGCGCTGGAGTTCGGGGACCAGGCCGTCGCAGATGTCGGTGATGTACTGCCGGGACAGGTCGCGACCGCCCTTGTTGATCAGGAAGCCGTCGCCGCCGATCTCCTCCATGGCCTCACCCATCTTCTGGGCGACCTGCTGCGGAGTGCCCACCAGCTCCAGGCCCCGCTTGTTGCGAGCCATGACCATCTGACGCAGGGTCTTGGGGCCGGGGGTGCCGTCGCCGCGCATGAAGTGTTCGAGGGATCCGCGTTCGCCGTTGGTGGTCAGCCCTTCCGGGAGCGGCTCGTCCAG